>NZ_JAUSTE010000006.1 GCF_030812675.1 Sinomonas atrocyanea
CACACTATTGAGTTCTCAAACAACACGCCGCACCCGGTAACAACCACACCAGCCAAACCGGCCAGGCCCTCCCGGAGCAACTTCTCTAACCTACCAGAGCGTCTTTCCCGGCGCAAATCCGTCTGTTTCGGATTCACTTCGTGGAAAGCCCTCCGAACCGTATTTCCGGTCGCGACTGATCGCTTCCGTTTCCGGTTCTTCTGGTGGGGTTTGGCCGTCTGTGTCCTCCGCGTTTCCGCGGCAACCCCCGACGACTCCGAAAACATTACCGGCGGCGCGCGCACCGGGCAAATCGGCTGCATCCCGGGCGTGTCGTCGGCGCCTGCGCTGGTGTCGCAGCACGCCGAGCCCGAGAACGCCGAAGGGCGGCACCCCTGTGGGGGTGCCGCCCTTCGCACGGGTCAGGCCTTCGCCACGATGGCGGAGTTCCTACCAGGACGACTTGGTGACGCCAGGAAGCTCGCCCTTGTGGGCCATCTCGCGGAAACGGACGCGCGAGATGCCGAACTTCTGGAACGTGCCGCGGGGGCGGCCGTCGATCTGGTCGCGGTTGCGCAGGCGCACCGGCGAGGCGTTGCGCGGGAGCTTCTGGAGACCGAGGCGGGCGGCCTCGCGGGCCTCGTCCGTCGCGTTCTCGTCGACCAGGGTCTTCTTCAGCTCGGCGCGCTTCGCGGCGTAGTGCTCAACGATGGCCTTGCGCTGCTCGTTGCGGGCAATCTTGGACTTCTTGGCCATGTTTAGCGCTCCTCTCGGAAGTCGACGTGCTTGCGGACGACCGGGTCGTACTTCTTCATGACCAGACGGTCGGGGTCGTTGCGGCGGTTCTTGCGGGTCACGTAGGTGTACCCGGTGCCCGCCGTGGACTTGAGCTTGATGATGGGACGAGCGTCCTTGTCCTTCTTGGCCATCAGAGCTTCACACCCTTCGCAAGCAGCTCCGAGACGACCGCGTCAATGCCGCGGACGTCGATGGTCTTGATGCCACGGGCCGACAGCGTCAGGGTGACGTTGCGGCGCAGGGACGGGACCCAGTAGCGCTTCTTCTGGATGTTGGGGTCGAACCGACGCTTGGTGCGGCGGTGCGAGTGGGAAATGCTGTGACCGAACGAGGGCGATGCCCCGGTCACCTGGCAATGCGCTGCCATGTTCGCTCCTCCAAGGTGTAGTCAAACAGTTGCAGTAAAAATGGCGTTCCGCATGAGCGTCCCGCCACCTCGATGCACCGTTCGCCTGCAGCTTTCCGGAGGGTGAACCAGGCGGGGTGAGAGCCAGCCGAAGTTCCCTCGCCGCGGTTTGACGGTGACTTCAGTGCCGATAGTGGAAACCACTGCATACGACAGCGTTAAATACTAGGCGCCGCGCCCGGGTGCCGCAAATCAGCCCGCTCCGCCGAGCACCTCCGTGAGCCTGCCGAGGATGCGGCCGGCCCAGCCGCCGCCCATGATGGTACGCGCCATCTGGTCCCCCGGGTGGTCCGGGCGGTAGCCGGCCTGGACGATCGTGAGGCGAGTGCCGCCGTCGTGCGCCTCGAGGCGGAAGGTGACGGTCGTGTCCATGTCGTTTCCCTCCCCCTCGTCCGCCCAGGAGATGACGAGCAGCTCCGGCTCGCGGAGCTCGAGGACCTCGCACGCGATGACCCCTGAGAAGCGCGCGGCCGGGATCGGCTCGGTGCGGAAGTGGAAGCGGCGGCCCACCACGGGGGCGAAGTCGTTGGGCATGAGCCACTGGGCGAGCAGCTCCGGCGTGGTGAGGGCGTGCCACACCGCGGTGGGCGGCTGCGGCAGGAAGTCCTCGACGCGGACCAGGGTGCGGTCTGCGGTGGCGTCCGTCATGGTTCCTCTTTCTCCAGGAGTGCGGCGAGCCGCGGGATGCGGCCGCGCCAGAAGTCCTCGTAGGGCTCCAGCCAGGCCCGCAGCAGGGCGAGGGGCTCCGGCGTGAGCGAGTAGTAGCGGTTCCGGCCCGCCTGGCGCTCGGCGACGAGGCCGACGCCGCGCAGCACCCTGAGGTGCTCGGCGACGCTCGGGCGGGCCATCTCGTACCGGTCCGCGAGCGCCTGCGCCGTCTGCGCCCCCTCGAGCAGCGCGGCGAGGAGGTCCCTCCGCACCGGGTGCGCGAGGGCCGCGAACACGTGGTCGGTGGGGGTCTCCCGGCTCTGGCGAGGCACGCCGTCAGGGATACGTAGGAAATTTCCTACACGTCAAGCTGACTGCGCGGGCGTTGACCACATGGAATAGATCGGCCTACTCTTTAGTTGTAGCTTCAAGTAAGGGCCTCAAGGCCAGCATCACGACGAAAGCCCGCCATGAGCTTCCTATCCCGCCTCTTTGGAAAGAAGACCATTATGAGTGACATCACCATCATCGGAACCGGCAGCATGGCCCGCGGCATCGCGTCCCGCGCGGTCGCAGCGGGCAAGAGCGTCCAGCTCCTCGCCCACGAGGACAAGGCCAAGGCCGAGGCGCTGGCCTCGGAGCTCGGCGGCACCGTCACCACGGGCGTGCTCGGCGACGAGGTCACGGGCGCCATCGTGATCCCCGCCGTGTACTTCGACGCCTCGAAGGCGATCGCGGCCCAGTACGGCGACGCCCTGACCGGCAAGGTCTACGTGGACATCACCAACCCGGTGGACTTCTCGACCTTCGACGGCCTCGCGGTCGCGGCGGGCACCTCGGCCGCCGAGGAGATCCAGAAGCTGACTCCGGCCAAGGTCGTCAAGGCCTTCAACACGACCTTCGGCGGGACGCTCATCTCGGGCGCCGTGTCCGGCCAGGAGCTGGACGTGCTCATCGCAGGGGACGACGAGGCCGCCGTCGGGGCTGTCGCCGACTTCGTCTCCGCGGCGAGCCTCAACGCCGTCGTGGTCGGCCCGCTCCGCCGCGCCCAGCAGCTGGAGCAGACCGGCTTCCTGAACATCCTGCTCTCTGCCAGCGACTCGCTCCCCGAGTACCAGTGGAACTCGGCGCTGAAGTTCCTCCCGGCCGTCTGATCCGGCCCCGCACGTGACGCAGGGGACCACGCCCCGTGGGCGTGGTCCCCTGCGGTGCTCTGGAACGGCGGCCCTAGGCGCCCTCAACGAGCTCGGCCAGCCGGTCGATTGAGGCCCGGAGCTTCTCCGCCGTGGTGGCACGGGCACGGGGAAGGCGCTGCGGGTCCTCGAGCCGGGTCCAGTCGTAGGTGTGCCGCACGAGCGTGCGCCCCTCCCCCTGCGGCTCGAGCTCCCAGCGCCACAGCTGGCCGATCGGCGCCTGGCCCTGCTCCGCCGGCATCCATGCGATGCGGCGGCCCTCCTCGAATTCCACAACGTGGTTCTCGCGGACCGCCCCCTTGGTCAGGGTCATCCGGAAGACATCGCCCACGCCCCCGACACGCTGGCCGGCGGCGGCCTCGCCGAGGTTGTCGTTGCCATCCCAGCGGGGCTGGGCGGCCGGATCGGCGATGAGGTCGAAGATGGCGGCGCTGGGGGCCGCGATGGCGCGCTCGGCGCTCACCACGCGGGACTCTGCGGAGGAGGAATCAGTCATGGCGCCAGTCAACCAGTCCGCACCGGCCCGCGGAAGGCAGTGCGGACGACGCCGGCCCCGCACCCGCCGCTCGCGAGGAGCCGCAGGCGCGGGGCCGGCGTCGTGCGCAGCCGCGGAACGGGGCTGGTGACAGGCCCGGACTAGGCGCAGACCGGCCGGTAGGACGGGTCCGCGGGGCCTGCCTGCAGGAGCGCGTTGGAGACGAGGGCCCAGACGTTCGGGTCGTTGGGCGACTGGTCGTGCTCGATGGTGTCCAGCGGGCAGTAGTCCTGGAGCACGAGGTTGGTGACCTGCTTGGACGAACCCGCCAGCGCCTGGGACGTGTACGGGGTGACCACCTCGTCATAGCGCGTGGAGATGACGGTGTACGCCGGCCCGGCCACGGTGTCGCCGATGGAGTTGAGCTGGGCCATGAAGGCCGAGCCTGCGTACTGGTCGGCACAGGCCTGGCACGCCGTGCTGGTGGCGGTCGTGTCGAGGACCATGCCGGCCGGCGACGGGGCGATGAGGCCCTGCGTCCCGTGGTTGGACGGGGCGATGCCGATCAGCTGGTGCACGTACTTGGCCCCGCCGAGGAAGCCCAGGTAGTAGCGCGGCATCATGCCGCCCTGGCTGTGCCCCACGAGGTCGACCTGCTTCGCGCCGGTCGCGCCGAGCACGGACTGGACGAACTGCCCGAGCTCGGCCGCGGAGTCCGCGACCGGGCCGCTCGCGGGCACGCCGTTGACCACGCCGTAGTTGAGCGAGAAGACGCAGTAGCCCTGATCCTTGAGCACCGGCGAGAGCAGCGACCAGTTCTTGGCCATGGTCTCGAAGGTCCCCGGGACGAGCACCACCGGATACGGGTGCACCGCAGAGGGCTTGCACGTGAAGTCGTTCGCCCCGGGCGGGTCGGGCGAGACCGAGTCGGCCTGGGCGGCGGGCGCCGCGACGAGGCCGAGGGCCAGCAGGGCGGCGGAGAGCAGGGCGGTGAGGTGGATTCGGCGCATCGGCGGCCTCCAGTGTCTCGGGCCGCGGGCTTCGTTGCCCGCGGGCTGCAAGTTACCCTCCGGTAGCTCCCGCGCGTGTCGCAAGAGTGATCCACGTCATGTGCACGGATGTGCAGCGGTGGCCGAGAGCCGGGTCCCAGTTCGTGGCCGCCGCCGCCGGACTCCTGCACATCCTCGCGCCCCGCCCGCTCACCGCGGGACCTTCGGCCCCCTTACCCGCCAGTAGGAGTGCGGCGTACGATGAATCCACAGCTGAAGGGCCTCCGGCCCGCGGCGGCCCCCGGACGCTAGGGGAACCGCCATGAGCACGGACATCGACCCCGCCAGTGCTGCAGCAGCCACTGCCGAGGCGGCCAGCATCACCACGGCCAGCGCCGCCGAGGGGAAGGCGCCCGGCTGGGAGGAATCCCGCGCCGTCGCCGAGGCGAGCCGGCAGACCGACTGGGAGCGGCCGAGCTTCGCCAAGGCCCTCTACCTCGGCGACTTCCAGTGGGACCTCATGCACCCCGTCGCCGAGCCCACGCCGGAGGACGCCGAGCGCGGCGAGGCGTTCCTTGCCCGGCTCCGCGGCGTGCTGGCGACCATGGACGGAGCCCGCATCGAGGCCGAGGACCGCATCCCCGACGAGTACCTCCGCTCCCTCGCGGACATCGGCGCCTTCGGGATGAAGATCCCCGCCGAGTACGGCGGGCTCGGCCTCTCCCTCGCCTACTACGGGCGCGCGCTCATGCTCGTGGGCTCCCTCCACCCCTCGATCGGCGCGCTCCTGTCCGCGCACCAGTCCATCGGCGTGCCCGAGCCGGTGAAGATGTTCGGCTCGGCGGAGCAGAAGCGGCAGTTCCTCCCGCGCTGCGCGGCCGGCGCGGTGACGGCCTTCCTCCTCACGGAACCGGACGTCGGCTCAGACCCCGCCCGGCTCACCACGACCGCGCGGCTCTCCGACGACGGCCTCAGCTATGTGCTGGACGGGTCCAAGCTGTGGACCACCAACGGGGTGATCGCCGAACTCGTGGTCATCATGGCCGCAGTCCTGCCCCACGGAGCGGCCGGGGACGTCCCGGCGGGCAAGGGCGGCATCACCGCGTTCGTGGTGGAGATGGACACCCCCGGGATCACGGTCGAGAACCGCAACTCCTTCATGGGGCTCAAGGGCCTTGAGAACGGTGTGACCCGCTTCGACGGGGTCCGCGTGCCCGCCGCGAACCGCGTGGGCCGCGAGGGGCAGGGCCTCAAGATCGCGCTCACCACCCTCAACACCGGCCGGCTCTCGATCCCGGCCATGTGCGCCGCGGGGGCGAAGTGGTCCCTGAAGATCGCCCGCGGCTGGTCGGCGGCCCGGGTGCAGTGGGGGCGCCCGATCGGCGAGCACGAGGCCGTCGCCACGAAGATCGCCTTCATGGCCACGACCGCGTTCGCGCTCGAGGCCGTCTTCGAGGTCTCCGCCGCGCTCGCGGACGCGGGCATGAAGGACGTGCGCATCGAGGCGGCGCTCGCCAAGCTCTGGTCCTCCGAGATGGCCTACCGGGTCGCCGACGAACTCGTGCAGATCCGTGGCGGCCGCGGCTACGAGACGGCCGCGTCCCTGCGGGCCCGGGGCGAGCGGGCCGTGCCGGCCGAGCAGCTCCTGCGCGACCTCCGCATCAACCGCATCTTCGAAGGCTCCACCGAGATCATGCACCTCCTGATCGCCCGCGAGGCCGTGGACGCCCACCTCGCGGCCGCCGGGGACCTCGCGCGCGCCGACGCGACCCTGTCGGAGAAGGCCCGTGCCGCGAGGGACGCCTCGGGCTTCTACGCCAAGTGGCTGCCCCGGCTCCTCGCCGGCGAGGGCAATGACCCGCGCGCCTACCGCGGATTCGGCACGCTCGCCAGGCACCTCCGCTACGTCGAGCGGGCCTCGCGCCGCCTGGCCCGGCACACGTTCGCCGGCATGGGCCGCTGGCAGGCCGCCCTCGAGCACCGCCAGGCGTTCCTCGGCCGCGTCGTGGACATCGGCGCCGAGCTCTTCGCCATGGCCGCCGTCTGCGCCTGGTCCGAGCACCTGCGGGCCACGGGGGCGGACGGGGCGGAGAGCGCCCGGGACCTTGGCGAGGCGTTCTGCGAGCAGGCGCGGCGGCGCGTCGAGGCGCTCTTCGCGGCGCTGTGGGACAACACGGACGACGCCGACCGGCGCCTCGCGCGCCGCGTGCTGGACGGGGAGTTCACCTGGGTCGAGGACGGTGTGCTCGACCCCTCCGAGGGCACCGGGCCGTGGATCGCGCCGCGCTCGGAGGACCCGGGCACGCGGCCCGACCTGCACCGCGACGTGCGGTGAGCCCGGCGCGGCAGGCGCGCGGCCGGCGTCGTGCGCCGGGCCTCACCCCGCATCGGCGAGGATGAGCTCCACGAGGGCGCCGAAGAGGCCGTCGTCCAGCCCGAGGCCCGCGAGCGCGGCCACGATCGCGGCGGGAGGGGCGCCCGAGGCGGCCCGGGCGTAGACCTCGCCCTTGACGGCGAACTCCGCGTGCACGTCGGTCAGGAGACGCTCGACGGCGGAGACGGTCCGGTTGGGCGCGAGGCTGAAGCCGCCGGCGGCCGTGAGGGTGAGGGCCTCGGCAGCGTCGATTCCCTCGGCCGTCACGCGCAGGGCCGCGGCCTGCCCGTCGTACTCGGCCACGGCGTCCAGCTCCCGGCCGCCCGCCGCGACGCGGACGGTGCCGGGGCGGGCGATCCCCTCGATGGCGAGCTCCCAGGCCCGTGTCCGCGGCACGCCGCCGGCGGTGCCCCGCGCCGGTCCGACCCGCAGGCTGCCGGCCTCCCAGTCGAATGCGATGGGGGTCCACACCTGGTGCTCGCGCAGCCCGGCGGTGCCGGTGCCGTCGTCCTCGATGACCTCGAACGCGCCGGAGGCGCCCGCGAAGACGCGCACGCCGACCCGTTCCGGGCAGGCGGTCCCGTTCGCCACCGCACCGGCGGCGAGCGGCAGGATCGCGCCGGCCCGGGCCAGGACCGGGATCGACTCGAGGGTGCGGAACATCCGCACCCACCGGCCGCCCCGGTAGCGGGTTCCCGTGAAGACGTCGAACCAGTCCCCCGGCGGGAGCCACGCCGTGACGCTTGCGCGGTTGAGCGCCCGGTCCCGGGGCGTGACGATCGGCGCGACCATGAGCTCGGATCCGAAGAGGAACTGGTTGGGGGCCTCGTACGCCTCGGCGGCCTCGGGGTGCTCGTAGTAGAGCGGCTCCACGAGGGGCCGTCCCTCGGCGGCGGCGCGGTGGTTCATCGTGTGGAGGTAGGGCACGAGCCGGTGCCGCAGGCGCAGGAACTCCTCCATCGCCGCCTCCGCGTCCGGCCGGAACCGCCAGGGCTCCTTCCCCGTGAACGGCATCGACGAGCTGTGCAGGCGGGTGATCGGCGAGAAGACGCCGAGCTGGACCCACCGGGCGGCGAGGTCGTCGTCCTTGTAGCCGCCCATGTGGCCGCCGATGTCGTGGCTCCACCAGCCGTAACCGACGTTCGAGGCGGTCGCCGTGAAGTAGGGCTGGAACGCGAGGGACTCCCACGTGACGATCGTGTCCCCGGAGAACCCGATCGGGTACCGGTGGCTGCCGGGTCCGGCGTAGCGGGAGAAGGTCAGCGGCAGGCGCCCCCCGCGCGCCGAGTCGAGGAAGTGCACGTGGTTCAGCACCCACAGCGGGTCGAGTCCGCGCAGGCGCGAGTACGGCCCTGACTGCCAGTCGAGCCACCAGAAGTCCACTCCCGCCTCCTCGAGCGGGTGGTGGACCTCGCGCAGGTAGGCGCCGAGGAACTGCGGGTCTGCCGGATCGAACGCGATCGACTCCCCGGCCGCCGGGTCGAGGCCGAGGGCCAGCGCGGTGCGCTCGTACGCCTCCTCGTGGGCCGCGATCCCGTCCGCGGGGTGGACGTTGAGGGTCAGCGCGAGGCCCCTGCCGTGCAGCCACCGGGCGAAGCCCTCCGGGTCGGGGAACAGCTCCCGGTTCCAGGTGTAGCCGGTCCAGCCCGATCCGTGCGCCGGATCGATCTCGGTGAGGTGCCAGTCCATGTCCAGGACGGCGACGGAGAGGGGGACCTCCTCCGCCGCGAAGCGCTCGACCACGCCCCGGTACTCCTGCTCGGAGTACCGGTGGTAGCGGCTCCACCAGTTCCCGAGCGCGAAGCGGGGCACGAGCGGGGTGGGGCCGGAGATGCGGTAGAAGTCGCGCAGGCAGGCGCGGTAGTCGCGCCCGTAGCCGAAGAAGTACAGGTCCACCCGCCCGGCGGCGCTGCCGCCGTGGCCTGCTGCGGCGCCTGCACCCGGCCGGGCGCGGGGAGCGAGCCAGCCGTCATCGTCGAAGACGAGCGTGCTGCTGTCGTCGAGGACCGAGAAGCCGTAGCGGGACATCAGGCCGGGCTCGAGCTCGCACGCGCCGTCCACCCCGTCGAGGGTGCGGGCGGTGCCGCCGAGGTTCCGCTCGCCTTCCTCGCCGTAGTGCCAGACGCTGTGGTAGTTGCTCACCCCGCCCAAGACCTTGACCGAGAGCCCGTGCGGGGCGAACGGGCCCTTGTCGTAGACGAGGTGGAGGTGCGCCGTGAGGATCTCGAGCCGGCTGTCCGAGTCGAGGACCGTGAACTCCGGCGGCTCCAGGTCCCGGTGCAGGACCGCCTGCGAGGCGCGGTCCTCGAACTCCCCGTCCGGGGAGTACTCGAGGCGCAGCAGGCGCGAGGTCAGCACCGTGATCCTGTAACGGGGGCCGCGCACGACGGCGGCGGCCCGGGGGCGCGGCGAGGTCACCGGGCGGAGGTGGTCGGGCAGGCGGACGGTCCCCGTGGTCTCGGTCACGTCATGGAGCCTACCCGCGGAGGGCAGGGCCGAACCGGGTCCTGGCTGGACCTCGGCGTGCGGCGGCCGGGGCGCGGGAGGCGGCCGGCCGGCGTCGTGCGCCGGGAGCGTCGGTCAGCGGTCGAGGGTGACGGTGCGCAGGTCGAGACGCCGCAGCACACGGTCGACCAGCTCGGGGTCGTTGCCGGGCTCGTTGCGCGCCGCGAGCATCTCACGCCGGGCCGCGGCCAGGGCGTCGCGCTGGGCGCGCTCCATCGCGGCGAGCACGGCCTGGATCCGGCGCATCTTCTCGGGATCCTCTGCGTAGTCGGCCTGGAGGATCGTGTGGAGCGAGGACATGCGCCGGGCCAGGGCCCGCCGGCGCCCCTCCGGGAGCTTCTGCGCCGCCGGCGAGGTGCGCAGGGCCTCGAGCGCCACCCGCTCGGCGCGGCGCGCGAGGGCCCGCTGCGCGCGCTGCTCGGCGGCGCGGTCGTCGGGGAGGTGCAGCATGCGCATGAGCCAGGGCAGGGTCAGGCCGGGCAGCACGAGCGTGACCACGAGCACCGACGCCGCCGCCGCGACGGCGAAGTTGCGCCCCGGCGTCGGGGAGCCGTCCGCGAGCGTGGTCGGCAGGGCCAGCGCGAGCGCGAGGGTGGCCAGGCCGCGCATGCCGCACCAGGTCAGGACCACCACCTCCCTGAGCGAGCCGGGCGTCTTCTCCCGCCGCTCGGCCCCGCCGATCCAGTACATCGCGTACATCCACACGAAGCGCACGACGATGACGGTCGCGCAGATCCCCGCGAGCCCGGGGACGAAGGTCAGCAGGTTCGCCCCCTCGGCCTCGATGACCGAGCGCATCTCGATGCCCACGAGCCCGAACGCCACCCCCGTGGTCAGCAGTTCGAGGACGTCCCAGAAGGCCGAGCGGGTGAGCCGCTCCCCCGAATCCTGGGGCCGCGCCCGCCGTCCGAGCTCGACCGCGGTCACGACCACCGCGACGACCCCCGAGCAGTGCACCAGCTCAGCCAGCAGGTACACGGCGTACGGCGCCACGAGGGAGGCGGCGCTGCGGGCCACGAGGTCGGGGACGAAGCGGGTGAGGGTCCCGACGACCCAGGCCACCGCGAAGCCGAGCAGGGCCGCACCGGCGGCCCCGACGAGGAACTGCGGGACCACGCTCCAGCCCACGCGGCCGTGGCTGACGGTCGCGGACACCGCGGCCTGGAAGATCACGATGGCCATTGCGTCGTTGAACAGGCCCTCGGTCTGGAGCACCGTCAGCAGCCGGCGCTGCATGCTGACCTTGCCCGCGATCGCCTCGACGGCCACGGGGTCCGGCGGGGCGACGATCGCCCCGAGCGCCAGCGCGAGCGGCAGCCCGACCGCGGGGACCAGCCACCACGTCACCGCCGCGACCGCCGCCACCGTCGCCGCGACCAGCAGCACCGCCAGGAGCACGAGTGAGCGCCAGCGCAGCCTGAACACGGACCAGGAGGACCGCTGCGCCGCCGCGAACAGCAGCGGCGGCAGGAAGAGCGGCAGGATCAGCTCGGGGTCGATGTGGACGTTCGGGACGAACGGCAGGGACGCGGCGAGCGCCGAGAACACGAGCATGAGGATCGGATAGGGCAGGCGGATCCGCTCCCCGATCCCCACGATGAGGACCGTCCCGAACAGCAGGCCGACCACCAGCAGCAGAAATTCCATGGGCCCCCTTCGCCTCAGGAGCATTTTTCCATGCTGGCGGTCGGCGCGGTCGGGGGCGTGCGCTCAGGTGAGCGGGGAGGCCGACGGCGAGGCCTCGCCGTCGTGCGTCTGCCCGCCGATGACCCACTCGAAGGCCAGGGCCCGCGACCGGGCACCCTGGGACGCCCGCGAGCGGTTCGGCTCCCCGAGGTCGACGAGGAGCGATTCGGAGATGCCGACGAGCTCGGCGAGGGTCGCGGGCGTGAACCACTCCGGGCGCGTCGCGAAGAGGATGTCCTCGCTCGAGGTGTTGCCGCTCGCTCCGGGGGCGAAGGGGCACCCGCCGAGGCCGCCCAGCGCGCCGTCGACCATGGTGGCACCGGCCTGGATCGCGGCGAGCGTGTTGGCGACGCCGAGGCCCCACGTGTCGTGCCCGTGGTAGACGATCTCGCGCTCGGGGGTCTCCTTCCCCACCCGCGCGACGAGGTCCGCGACCTGGGCGGGCACGGCCTGGCCGAGGGTGTCGCAGATGACGATGCCCTGGGCGCCCTCGGTGCGGGGGTCGTTGGCGATGCCGAGGACGCGCTCGGGCGGGACGGGGCCCTCGAAGGGGCAGGTGAAGGAGGTCGCGATGCACAGCTCCACGGATGCTCCCGCCTCCCGGGCCAGGGCGAGCGACCGCGGCATCGCCTCGAGGCTGGCCTCCGTGGTCCGTCCGATGTTGGCCAGGTTGTGGGCATCGCTCGCCGAGAAGCAGTACTGCAGGTTCCGGGCGCCCGCCTCCAGGGCGAGCTCCACGTGCTTGGGGGTGGCCACCCAGAGCCAGCATGCGGCCAGCTCCTCGGCGGTGAGCGCGCGGACGACCTCCAGCGTGTTGGCCATCGGCGGGACCTTGTCTGGGCGGGCGAGGGAGCCGATCTCGAGTGCGGGCACGCCCAGGGCGAGCAGCCGTCGGGCGAGCGCGACCTTCCGGTCGGCGGGCAGGACCTTGCCCGTGAGCTGCAGCCCGTCGCGGAGGGTCACGTCGCGAAGCCTGGCCGCCGGGGTGAAGGAGTGGCTCACGCCGTCACCCCCTGCGCTGCGCGGAGGACCGCGTGGATCTCCTCCTCGGACCGCCCCAGCAGATCGCGGCAGACTTCTTCCGTGTGCTCGCCGAGGTCGGGGCCCAGGGAGCGGACCGGGAGCGAGGCCTCTCCGAGGACCGGCACGATCCCCGGGAAGCCCACGTCGGTGATGGTCCGCTCGCCCGTGGAGACGTCGAACTTCTGGATCATGTGCCGGGCGGCGTACTGCGGGTCGGCGCAGATGTCCTCTGCGGTGTAGATCGGGCCGGAGGGCACCCCGGCACGGTCGAGGACGTCGAGCGCCTCCGCCGGCGGGAGGGTGGCGGTCCAGACGCCGATCGCGGCGTCGAGCTCGTCCCGCCGCTCCCAGCGGCCGGCGTTGCCGGCCAGCTCCGGGTCCGCCGCGAGGTCCGGACGGCCGATGATCTGCATGAGCCGGGCGAAGATGGAGTCCCCGTTGCCCGCGATCACGATGCTCCCGCCGCCCGCGCACACGTAGGCGTTGCTGGGGGCGATGCCCTCCATCCGGCCCCCGGTGCGGGTCCTGCGGACGCCGTAGGCCTCGTAGTCGGGGATGAGCGATTCCATCATCGAGAAGATGGCCTCGTTGAGGGCCACATCGACGACCCTCTCGGCGAGGGGCGCGCGGGCCCCCTGGGAACGCTCGCGCTGGAACAGCAGCATCATGGACCCGAAGGCGGCGTAGAGGCCCGCGATCGAGTCTCCGATGGAGATCCCCACCCGCACGGGCGGCCTGTCCGGGTCGCCCACGAGTTCGCGGAAGCCGCCCACGGCCTCGGCGACGGCGGCGAAGCCGGGGCGGTCCGACAGCGGTCCGGTCTGGCCGTAGGCGGACAGCCGGGTGATGATCAGGTCCGGGTTGGCGGCGCTGAGGACCTCGGGTCCCAGCCCCCACCGCTCGAGGGTGCCCGGGCGGAAGTTCTCGAGCAGGATGTCGCAGTGCCGCACGAGGTCGAGGACCAGGTCTCGCCCCGTCTCCGAGCGCAGGTCCAGGACCACCGACTTCTTGTTGCGGTTGATGGTCCGGTACAGCATCGAGGTGCTGCCCTCGTAGAGCCGCCAGTTGCGCAGCTCGTCCCCCGTGCCCGGACGCTCGACCTTGATGACCTCGGCACCGAAGTCGGCGAGGAGCCGGCCCGCCGTTGGCGCGGCGATGTAGTTCCCGAGTTCGAGGACGCGGATCCCGGCGAGGGGCGCGAACGCCCGGGGGGCCTCTGCCGAGCCCGTCTCAGGCCTTGACGTAGTCATTGGTGTACGTCTTGCTCAGGTCGATGGCCTTGTCCCCGATCTCGGGGTTGGCCACGCGCTGGGTCTTGAGGACCGCCTGGGTGCCGTCCTCGGTGAACTTGCCGTCCTTGCTGAGGGTCTTCTTGAGGTCGTCGATCACCTTGGCGTACTGGACCTTGTCGCCGCCCGCGAACTTCTCGGGCATCTTGGCCGCGATCTCCTGGCCCGAGTGCTCGCTGATGTACCCGAGCGTGCGCTCGATCGCCTTGGCGAGCTTGCCCACGGTGTCCTGGTTCTTCGAGATCCAGTCCGACTTGGCGTACAGGCAGGCGGACGGCCACGACTCGGTGCCGAAGACCGCCTTGAGCCCGTCGACCGTCCGCACGTCCTGGAGGATGACGGGCGCCTTCCCCAGCCGCTTGGCCAGGACCGAGATGTCCGGCTCGAGCATGACCGCCGCGTCGACCTGGTTGTTCTGGACCGCGGCCACCGCGCTCGAGCCGGCCCCGATCGCGGAGACGGCGGCGTCCGTGGGCTGGAAGCCGTTCTTGGAGAGGAGGTACTTGACGAACATGTCCGTCGACGACCCGGGCGCGGTCACTCCGACGTTCTTGCCCTTCAGGTCCGCGATGCCCTTGATGGAGCCCTCGTTCTTGGGCGCCACGACCAGCGCGAGGCCGGAGGAGAGGCCCATGTCGACAAAGGCCTCGATGCTCTGGTTCTTGGCCTGCATCTGGATGGTGTGCTCGTAGTAGCCGCTTGTCACCTGGGTGCTGCCGCCGATCATCGCAGTGAGGGCCTTCGAGCCGCCCTGGAGGTCCTGGAGCTCGACCTCGACGCCCTCCTCCTTGTAGTAGCCGAGCTGCTGGGCGAGGGTCGTCGGCAGGTAGGTCAGGAGGGTCTGGCCGCCGACGCCGATGATCACCTTCGCGCCGGAACCCCCGCCCGCCGCGCCGGAGGCCCCGCCGGTGCCTGCCTGCCCGGGCGGCGCCGAGGAGGGCGCGCCGCAGGCAGCGAGCGCGAGGCCGGCGGCAGTGATGCCTGCCACCGAGAGGACGCGGCGGCGGGTCCAGCCCTCGGAGACGGCCGGGTTCTGGTGCGGGTCGGGAGACGAGGTCATGGAGGTGGTCCTTCCGGAGATGTCGGTGGGGAGGCTGGGGTCAGGCGGACTGGGTGGGGCGCCAGCGCAGGAGCCGGTGCTCGATGCGGTTGACCGCGAGATCGACGATCAGGACCACGATCATGAGGATGAACATCCCTGCGAAGACGCCCTTGGTGTCGAAGACGCCCTGTGCCTGGGCGATTGCGTAGCCGACGCCGGCCGAGGCGCCGAGGTACTCGCCGACCACGGCGCCCGTGATCGCGAAGCCGACGCTGATGTGGAGGCTCGAGAAGATCCACGTGAGCGCGCTCGGGATGAAGACGTGCCGCAGGAGCTGGCGCTCGGTGGCGCCCAGCATGCGGGCATTGTCGATGAGCACGCGGTCGACGCTCTTGACGCCCTCGAGGGTGTTGAAGAAGACGATGAAGAACACGAGGGTGAACCCGAAGGCGACCTTGGACCAGATCCCGAGGCCGAACCACAGGAGGAAGATCGGGGCGAGGACCACGCGCGGGAGGGCGTTGAACATCTGCAGGAACGGCTGGAACAGCCGCTCGAGGAAACCGATCCGGGCGAGCGCGAACCCGAGGAGCAGGCCGGCCGCGGCGCCGACGATGAAGGCCAGCAGGGACTCCTGGATGGTGACCCACAGGTGCGGGAACACGTAGCCGGAGGAGATCCAGAGCCACATCGTGGAGAAGATCTCCGACGGCCGCGGGAAGAAGAACTCGTCGATGACGTGGACCCGGACCAGCACCTCCCATGCCGCGAGCACCGCGACGGTCAGGCCCAGCTGGAGCAGCCGCATGGCGGGGGTCATCCGGGCACGGCCGCGGGCGGCGCGGCGCTGCCGCGCGGACTCGGTGCGGGGTGCGGCCCCCTGCCGGTTGACGTCGGCGACGGTCATTCCGCTCCCCCTCCCAGGGCCGAGGTCTGGTACGTCTTGGAGACCTCGATGCGCAGCCGCCCCCAGATCTCCCGGTGGAGCTCGATGAACTGCGGGTCGTCGCGGATCTCGAGGAGGTCCCTGGGTCTGGGAATGGTGATCTCGTACGAGCCCACCACGGTGCTGCCCGGCCCCGCGCCGAGGATGACGACCTCGTCGGAGAGGGCGATGGCCTCGTCCAGGTCGTGGGTGATGAAGACGACGGCCTTGCCGGACTCCTGCCAGAGGGCCAGGAGCTCGTTCTCCATGATCTGGCGGGTCTGCACGTCCAGCGCTGAGAACGGCTCGTCCATGAGCAGGATGTCCGGGTTCACGATCCACGCCTGCGCGACGGCGGTGCGCTTGCGCATGCCGCCGCTGAGCTGGTGGGGGTAGCGGTCGGCGAAGTCCTTGAGCCCCACCTTCTCGAGCCACCTCTGCGCCTCGGTCCGGGCCTCGGCCTTGCCGGCGCCGGCCATGGTGAGCCCGAGGCTGACGTTGTCGACCACCGTCTTCCACGGCAGGAGCGCGTCCTGCTGGAACATGTACGCCGCGCGCCGGTTCACGCCCTTGACGGGCTGGCCGAAGCTCTTCGCGGTCCCTTCCGAGGGGGCCAGGAGGCCTGCGGCCATGTTCAGGATGGTGGACTTGCCCGAGCCGGTGGGGCCGACCACGGACACGAAGCGTCCGGGCCGGACCTTCAGGCTGATGTCGCGCACCGCGACGTAGGTCTCTCCCCCCGGGGTCGTGAACTCCTTCGAGCAGCCCTCGAGGTCCACGGCATACTCGTCGAGCGCAGTCTGCTGATCCATCCCATTCCCCCCGGGCCCACCACATCGTGGGATCTAGTTCAGATTATGGGCCGACGATAACAGTGACCGGCGTCACGCTCAACCCCTCGCGGCCGAATCGACGGGCCCCCGGCCTCCCCCTACACTCAAGCCATGACCGACCGCGACACCGGGGCGACGCCGCTCCTGGTGCTGAAGAAGATCACGGCGATCCTGAGCTCCTTCTCGCTGGCGCGCCCTGAGCTGGGACTGGCCGAGATCCGTTCGATCACCGGCATCCCGCACTCGACCGTGCAGCGCCTCGTGGCGAACATGGCCCAGGAAGGGCTCCTGGACCGGCACGGCGACAAGTACCGGGTAGGCCTCCGGGTCGCGCACTGGGCCGCCCCCGCCACCCAGGGCCTCGACTACCTCGAGCTCATCACGCCCGTGCTGCAGCGGCTCCGGGACCAGCTCACCGAGACCGTGTGCGTCTTCAGGGCCTCCGAGCGCCAGCGGGTGTGCGTGGCACTGGCGGAGACCCGGCATATCCTCCGGCGCGCTGTCGAAGTGGGGAGCATCATGCCGCTCCACGTCGGATCGGCGGGCCGGGTCCTCCTCGCGTGGAGCCCGCAGCTCGCCGATGAGGTCTACGCGTCCGGGCTGAGCGCGATCACCGACCAGACGATCACCAGCCCGGACGAACTCAAGCGGGCGGTCGCTCAGACGCGGGCCGAGGGCTACGCCATCACCATCGGCGAGCGCGTCACGAGCGCGAGCGGCCTCTCCGCGCCCATCTTCGGCCCCCAGGCGGAACTCTTCGGTGCCCTCAGCGTCATGGGCCCCACCGCGCGGATGCCGCGGGACGTGTGCGAGTCCTGGGTCGAGCCCCTGCTCGCGGCCGCGGAGGAAGCCACCCGGCTCCTGGGCGGGAGGATCCCCGCCGCGGCCTAGGGTGGCCTCCTCTTTGGAGGCCGCCGGGGACTCAGGCGGGCGGGGCCGCCGACGGCGACTCCTCGCCGTCGTGCGCCGCGGCACCGGCCGAGCGGGTGCCAGCCGAGCGGGTCTTGGCCCGCCGCCGCACGAACGGGTAGACGACCAGCAGCAGCGCGAGCGCGCCGAGGCTCAGCCAGACCTGGGGTGCGGCGTCCGGGTCGAGGGCCATGAGGACCACGATGAGCCCGACTGCTGCCAGGACCACCGCGTTGAGCCACGGGTGCAGCCACATCTTCAGGGCAAGGCCGGCGCGCTCCTGGGCGCTCATCCGGTTGCGCAGGCGCCACTGCGTGAGCGCCACGAAGGCGTAGACGAAGAGGGCCACGCAGCCGGCGGAGTTCATGATGAAGTCGAAGACGTCCTTTGGCGCGGCGTAGTTCGCGGCGATCGCCCCGTAGCCCACCACCGTGGAGAGGAGGATGGCCTTCCACGGCACACCCGCCCCGTTCCGGTCCTCGACCCAGCGCGGGGCGTAGCCGTGCCGCGCGAGGGCGAACAGCATGCGCGAGCCCGAGTAGAGACCGGAGTTGAGCACCGAGAGCGCGGCGGTGAGCACCACGGCGTTCATGACCTGCTCGGCGCCGGGGAGCCCGAACCGGCCGAAGGCGAACGCGAACGGGCTGGCCTTCGCGGGGATTTCGTCCCAGGGGACCACCATGAGCAGGATTGCCACCGAGCCGACGTAGAAGAGCAGGATGCGCCAGACCACCGTGTTGGTCGACCGTGCCACGGCGCGGGCGGGCTGGTCGGACTCGGCGGCGGCCATGGTGACGATCTCGGTGCCGAAGTAGCTGAAGATGACGACGGCGACGCCGTTGAACACCGCCGTCCAGCCGTGCGGCATGAAGCCATGGTCCGTCAGGTGGGCGACCGAGCCGGTGGAGCCGGGGATGACGCCGAAGACGTAGAGTGCGCCCACTCCGAGGAACACCACGATGGTGATCACCTTGATCGATGCGAGCCAGAACTCCGTCTCCCCGAAGGAGCGCAGGGACATCAGGTTCGTGGCGGTGAAGACGAGCATGCCGGCGAGCGCGAACGTCCAGTCCGGCACCGCCGGGAACCACTCGTGGAAGATCCGGCCGACGACGACCGCCTCGAAGGCGACCACTCCGACCCAGAAGTACCAGTAGAGCCAGCCGATCGTGAACCCGGCCCAGTTGCCGAGCCCCTCTCGGGCGTACTCCATGAAGGAGCCGACGACGGGGCGGTTCGTGGACATCTCCCCGAGCATGCGCATCACGAGGACCACGAGCGCCCCGCCGATCGCGTACGAGAGCAGGGCGGCCGGGCCCACGCTGCGGATCACCGAGCCGGAGCCCACGAAGAGGCTCGCCCCAATGATGCCGCCGAGGGCGATCATCGTCAGGTGACGTGGCCTGAGGCTCGCGCGGCCGGACTCCGTTGTCCGGTCCGCACCCGCCTCCGCCTCTGGTCGGGTGGGCGCAGCCAAGTTGTCTGGTGCCTGCATGCGGATCTCCGTTCCATCCGGGGCGACCGGCGTGGCGCCGATCACAGTGCCCCGTCAGGATGCGCGAGCGGGCGGGCAGGCGCGATGGATGAACTGCACTGGGGAGCGGGACATCGCTGTGCGCTTCATCCTGCCTGCCCCGTCGCGGACCGGGGCCGCGCCCCGGAAGGCGCGGCCCCGGCGTCGTGCGTCCCGGCGGTGGGTGGGACTCAGGCCCTGCCCAGCCACGCCGAGGCCGCGACCACGAGCGCGGCGGTCCCCGCGGACAGCGTCGGCTGCAGGACGGGGGCGAACATCGGCGAGTGGTTCGCAGGCAGCGAGCTGACCGTCCCGTCGGCCTCGGCCGCCGCATACACCGCGGCATCGGTGCCGCCCACACCCCAGTAGGTGTAGGGCACACCGAGCGCGGTGGGGACGTCGCTGAAGTCCTCGCTGGCCGTCTGGCGGCCGAAGTCCTGGACCGTGCCGGCCGGGAAGAAGTCCTCGAACGCGGTGGTGATCCTCGCGGTCGCGTCGGCGTCGTTGTCCGTGAGCGGGTAGCTGTTGTAGATCTCGATCTCCGGCTCCTTGGGCGAGCCCGACGCCGCCGACTCGGCCTTCGCGATCCGCTCGATCGCGGCCAGGAGCTGGTCCCGGATGGGCTGGCTGTAGGTGCGGATGTTGAGCTCGAGGACGGCGTGGTCGTCGATGATGTTGCTCTTGGCGCCGACCGCGATCCTGCCCACCGTGAGGACGGCGAACTCCCCGGGCTGGACCTCGCGCGCCACGACGCCCTGGAGCCGCACCACGACCATGGAGGCCAGCACCGCAGGGTCGATGGACAGGTGCGGCATCGAGCCGTGGCTGCCGCGGCCGTAGAGCGTGATGCGGACGCTGTCCGCCATCGACAGGAACGGGCCCGGGTGCGGGCCCACCGTGCCCGCCGGATGCACGAGGACGTGCTGGGCGAGGGCGACGTCCGGCGTGGGGATCAGGCCGGCGAGCCCGCCGTCGACCATCGTCTTCGCACCGTCCCCGAGCTCCTCCGCGGGCTGGAACAGCGCGATGAGGGTCCCGGCCCAGGCGTCGCGCTGCTCGGCGAACAGCCTCGCCGCGCCGAGGAGGGTGCTGACGTGGACATCGTGGCCGCAGGCGTGCATCACCGGGGTCTGGTTGCCGGCGTCGTCGGTGGCGACGGCGGTGCTCGCGTAGTCGAGGCCGGTCGCCTCCTTGACCGGCAGGGCATCCATGTCCGCGCGGAGCAGGGCCGTGGGTCCGTCCCCGTTCGCGAGGACACCGACGACGCCGGTGCCGCCCACCTTGGAGTGGACCTCGTACCCCAGGCCGGTGAGCTGCTCGGCGACGATCCCCGAGGTGCGCTCCTCCTGGTGGCTCAGCTCGGGATGGACGTGGAAGTCCTTGTAGAGCGCCTCCTGCCAGTCGCGGAGTGCGTCCTGGCCGGACAGGATCCTTCGGGCGGATGCGGTGGAGGTCATGACGTGCTCCTTCGGTGATCCTTGAGGGGTGATCCTTGAGGTAGGGGCGAAGCTTACTTCCCTGTGCTGGAGTCTTCCCGGCCCTTCGGCACGGTCATCATGATCGAGGCGATCGCCACGACGACCATGAGCAGGTTGAAGACGAGCGCCACGACGGCCGCTTGACGCAGGTCGATGTTGTCGGTGCGGCCGTGGTTCGTCAGGACGTCGCCGACGAACTGGGCGCCCGTGCTGCCCAGCGCGGTGAACACCGCCAGGGAGATCGCGGCGCCGATCGCGCTGCCGAGCGAGGAGGCCATCTTGTAGATGCCGGAGCCGGTGCCGGCCTTGTCCGCGGGTAGGTTGGCCAGTGCCGCGTCCGTCGAGGGGGTGGCGTAGAAGGCGAGGCCGAGCCCGAACAGCGCGTACGCGACGATGGCGAACCACTGGTACTGGCCGAGCAGCAGGTTGGTCGGCATGAGCAGGATGACGGCGATGCCCACGATCCCGCTGCCCCAGATCATCGGCAGGCGCGGCCCGAACCGCTGCAGGAGCTTCTCGCCGACCCGGATGAAGGCGATGATGGTGACCGCGTAGCCCAAGGTGAGCAGGCCGGCGTCGGACGCCTTCATCCCGCCAGCCAGCTGCAGGAGCTGCTGCGTCACCAGGAGCATGCCGATGTTGCCGTTGAGCAGGAAGTTGGAGACGGTCGCGCCCGTGAAGGTGCGGTTCTTGAACAGCGCGAGGTCAATGAACGGGTTCGCGGACCGCCGCTCGAGCCCCACGAGCGCGATGATCCCGACGACGGCGACGACGAGCAGGCCGAGGGTGACCGGGCTCCCCCAGCCGATCTTCGAGCCGAAGATGAGCACGATCATCAGGGAGAGGATGGCGACGACGAAGACGAGGACGCCCGGCAGGTCGAACCTGCGCGGTCCGGCCTGGACGACCCTGCTCTCCGGCGTCCCCCACATGAGCATGATCGAGAGCGCGGAGACGACGATCGCGGCGATGAAGATCCACCGCCACCCGGCGAACGTGGCGACGTAGCCGCCCAGGATCGAGGCCAGCCCGGAGCCGCCCCACGAGCCGATCGACCACATCGACACGGCGCGCTGGCGGCCCGGACCGTCCCAGTACGTCTTCACGAGGGCCATGGTGGCCGGCATGATGCAGGCGGCCGAGAGGCCTTGGACCGCGCGGCCGGCGAGCATGAGCGGGAGTGCCACCGGACCCGCGGCGAACACGATCAGGAGGGCCCCGAGGATGCTCAGGCCGTTGCCGAGCAGGCTGATGCGGACCCTGCCGATCCGGTCCGCCAGGCCGCCGGCGATCACGATGAACATGCCCGAGAACAGCGCGGTGATCGACACGGCGAGGTTCATCGCGTCCGGTGAGATGAGCGGATGGTCCCAGACCTTCTTGGCAGGGTCCGAGTACGCCCCGTTGATCTCGTTCAGGACGTTCGGCGCCACAGTTCCCATTGAACCGGCGAACAGCCAGAAGGTGACGACGCCGAGCACAATGCCCAAGAGCAGCCTGTCGTTGCCTTGGAACGTCGTCCGGGCAGGGACGGGGGTGGTGCTTGCCATGACAGCTCCTCAGGGAAACCGACATCCATGTTTTAGTTGACTTTTCAACTATTGCACGGTGGTCCGGCGGCTCCCAGCGCGTTGCCGTCCCGTGCCAAGTCTGGTCCGTCACACAGCTGCTGGCTATGGGCCCGCCCCACTTAGGCCCTCAGGCTCGCAGCGCGAGCCAGAGGTGCGCGGCCACATCCGGGTCGTCGACGTCGACGCCGAGCAGCTCCCCGACGCGGGCCATCCGGTGGCGCACGGAGTTGCGGTGCACACCGAGCTCCCGGGCCGTGGCCTCCCAGTGGCCGCGGTGCTTCAGATAGGCGCGCACCGTGGGCAGCAGCTCCCCGCCCGCGCCCGCGAGCGCCTCCGCCCACTCGTCGGCGGGCAGCTCGAGCCCGTGCCCCACCCGGACCACCGTCCCGGCGGGGGTATGTCCGGCGGCCTCTGCCACCTGGGCTGCGATCTCCCGCACGCGCCGCAGCGGCACCGGGCCGCCCCAGGCCCCGTGCGCGCCGTCGGGAAGCGACGGCCTCGGCGCATCGGCCGCCAGGAGCACGTGCTGCAGGCCCCCATCCTCGGTGGCGAGCGCACCGGTCCGCAGTCTGTACCGACCCTGGCCCGGGACCAGCACCGCGAGGAACACCGACTCGGGCAGCGCGGCGCCCATCTGTCCCGCGAGGAGACGGGCGGCGTCGTCGTGCCCGGAGAGGACCAGGGCCACGAGCATGCCGTCCCCGCGGGCGCGCTCCTCCTCCGCCCGGCGCAGCCCCGCGGCCCGGTGGGCCAGGAGGGTCGACGCGGTGAGGAACAGGTGACGCTCGGCGGGGGCGAGCTGCCCACCGCGGCCCACGGCGAGGTAGGCGCCCGCCCCCGGCTCCACGGGGTACAGCGCGGCAGGGCCCGCCGCGAGCTGCACCGTCGCGGTGGCGCCCCGCCCCGCTGCGCGCAGCGCGGCCGCCTCCCGGCGCAGGTCATCGAGGAGGGCCGCGGTCGCACCGTCGGCCCCCGCGCACGAGGCCGCCCTGCCGTCTCCCGGCAGGTAGGCCACCCAGGTGCCCAGCGCGTGGGCGAGCTCGCGCACGATGGCGGGCTCGGCGTCGTCCCTCGAGGCCGCCCGCGTGAGGGCTACCTGGAGACCGAGCAGGGCGGTGAGCTCGGCCTCGCCACCGCGGCGGACGAGCTCCCAGTATGCGCGGGAGACGGCGAGGAACGGCGACTCGCGCGGGACGGTCAGCAGCGGCAGCCCTGCCTCCGCGCACGCGGTGCGCAGCTCGTCGGGCACCATGCTGTGCCCCGATCCGAGGCCCAGCCCGAGGGCAGCGACGCGGCCGGCCACGAGCCGCGCCACATAGGCGCGGGCCGCCTCGGCGCGCCCGGCGCCGTCCCGGCCGGCCAGCTGCATGCCGACCGTGAGCAGCAGTTCCCCGCCGTCGAGGAACACCGTGGGGTCCTCGAGCTCGGACACGTGCACGCCCGTGAGCTCCACGCGCGGCAGGGGCACGGGCCAATACGGGACCAGGTCGCCCCGGGCCGCGTCGGCGAGCTGGGCGAGCGTGATCATCGCCGCTGCTCCGGGGTCGCGGGCCCCGGTGTCCGTTCCTGCCCACCGTGGCCGGCCCGAACCGGCGTGTCGCGGCAGGACACGCCGGTGGGGAGCGCCGCTCGAGGGGCAAGGTGGGCAGGATGGCACGCGCTGGGCGGGATCACCGGCCTGAAGGCCGCGCTCGGGTGCCGCTGCGCCCTGGCCCCTCGCGCACCCCGTTGTGCATTCAGTCTCATGGGAACCAAGTATGGGCCAGAACGTCCAGAGACGTGCCCACGGCCCCCTCCCTACTGTGGTCTCAACCACATGAACTCAACGCCGGGAGGACCCATGACCGCCGCACCCGTTGCCCCCTCCGCCGATCCGGCCGCCGTCCCGCAGCGCGCCCGCCGCCTCGCCACCGAGTTGCCGGGCCCGCGCTCGCGCGAGCTCGAGGCCGAGCGCCGCCGCCACGTCACCGAGGGCTTCGGCATCACGCTGCCGGTGTTCATCGACCGGGCCGAGGGCGCGCTGCTCGTGGACGTGGACGGGAACCGGATCATCGACTTCGCCTCGGGCATCGCGGTGACGAGCGTGGGCGCAGCGAACCCGCGCGTGGCCGAGCGCGCAGCCGCCCAGCTGGCCCGCTTCACGCACACGTGCTTCATGGTCACGGAGTACTCCTCCTTCGTGGACGTGTGCCGCTGGCTCAACGAGCACACGCCGGGCGACTTCGACAAGCGCACCGCCCTCTTCTCGACGGGCGCGGAGGCGGTCGAGAACGCGGTCAAGGTCGCCCGTTCGGCGACCCGGCGCCCGAATGTCCTCGTCTTCGACGAGGCCTACCACGGCCGCACGCAGCTGACCATGGCCATGACCGCCAAGGAGAACCCGTACCGCCTCAACTTCGGCCCGCTCCCCGGCGCAGTGTTCCGGGGCCCGACGGCGCCCGCGCACCTGGCGCCTGCCGATCCTGCGGGGTCCACGGCGTACGTCGCCGAGGCCCTCGCGGGGGTCGAGGCGGTCCTCGCCGCGGCCGGGGCCGAGACATTCGCGGCGATGGTCGTCGAGCCCCTCCAGGGCGAGGGCGGCTTCGTGGTGCACGCGCCGGGCTTCCTGCCGGGGCTGCGCGAGATCGCGACGCGGCATGGGATCGTGCTCGTGGTCGACGAGATCCAGGCCGGCATGGGCCGCACGGGCGTGCTGTTCGCCTCCGAGCACGACGGCGTGGCCGGGGACATCACCCTCTCCGCCAAGGCCCTCGGCGCGGGCCTGCCCCTCTCGGCCGTCACCGGCCGCGCCGAGCTCATGAACGCCGTCCACCCGGGCGGCCTCGGCGGGACCTACGCGGGCAACCCGGTCGCGTGCGAGGCTGCGCTCGCCGTCTTCGAGCTCCTCGAGGACGGCTCGCTGCTCGCCGGGGCGCGGGCCGTCGAGGCCGCGGTGCGGGCGCGCTTCGAGCCGCTCCTCGCGCGCGACGGCGTGGCCTCCGTCCGCGGCCGCGGCGCCATGATGGCGGTCGAGTTCGCCGACGCCTCCGGCCCCCGCGCCGACATCGCGAAGGCCGCGGCCGCCGCGGCCAACGCCGCCGGGGTCCTGACCCTCACGTGCGGGACGCACGGCAACGTGATCCGGCTCCTTCCCCCGCTCGGCATCGAGCCCGAGGTCCTCGAGGAAGGCCTGGCAGTGCTCGAGGCCGCGATCCGCGGGGCGCTCTCGTGACCGCGGCCGAGGGGGGCGGCGCGGGCCGCGCCCCGGAGCCCGCGGTGACCGCGCCGGCGGGAGGCGGCCACGCGACGTCGTCCGCCCGAACCACAGCTGAAGGTGCCCCCACCTTCGGACAGGACCCCCGTCCGGAGCGCCGGGCAACGACCGAAGTGCAGGGCGTTTCCGCCGCGACCGCCCCGCTCGAGGGGGTGCTGGTCGCCGACTTCTCCCGGGTGCTCGCCGGGCCCCTCGCCACGATGACGCTCGCGGACCTGGGGGCGCGGGTGGTGAAGGTGGAGCGGCCCGGGTCCGGGGACGACACCCGGCACTGGGGGCCGCCGTTCTCCGAGACGGGCTCGACGTACTTCGAGAGCGTGAACCGGAACAAGGAGTCGGTCGAGCTGGACCTCGGCGATCCCGAAGGCCTCGCGCTCGCGCGGGAGCTCGCGCTGCGGGCCGACGTGCTCGTGGAGAACTTCAAGCCCGGCGGACTGGAGAGGCTCGGGCTCGGGTATGCCTCGCTCGCGGCGGAGAACCCGGGGCTGGTGTACGCGTCGATCTCCGGATTCGGCGCGGCGGGCGGGCGCGACCTCCCGGGGTACGACTTCATCGTCCAGGCCCTCGGCGGCCTCATGTCCATCACCGGTGCCCCGGACGGCTCGCCCGGGGCCGGCCCGATGAAGGCCGGCGTGGCGCTCGTGGACGTGCTCACCGCCAAGGACGCCACGATCGGCATCCTCGCGGCCCTCGCCGAACGGGCCCGGACCGGGCGGGGGCGGCGCGTGGAGGTGAACCTGCTCTCCTCGCTCCAGGGCGCGCTGGCGAACCAGGCCCAGGCGTACCTCGGTGCCGGCGTGGTGCCGCGCCGGATGGGCAACGAGCACCCCTCGATCGTGCCGTACCAGCTGCTCGCGACCGCCGACGCACCCCTCGCCGTCGCGGCTGGGAACGACGGGCAGTTCGCGCGGCTGTGCGACGCGGCCGGCGCCCCTGAGCTCGCCGAAGACCCGCGTTTCGCCACGAACAGGGCCCGGGTGGCCCACCGGGCCGAGCTCGTCCCGCTGCTCGAGGCCGGGCTCTCCAGTGCCTCCGCCGAGGTCTGGCAGGACAAGCTGACCGCGCTCGGCATCCCGTGCGGGCGCGTGGCCGACATCGGGGAGGGCCTCGAGTACGCCGAATCGCTCGGGCTGTCGCCCACGGTCGAGGTCTGCGACCGCAGCGGCGCCGCCGTGGGCCGGCAGGTGCGCCACCCCATCACCTGGACGCCGCCGCTGCCGCCGCGCATCCAGGCGCCGCCCGCGCTGGGCGCCGACACGGCCGACGTCGTCCGCTGGCTCCGCACCTGACTCCCCAACCCGACGGACCCGACTCCCCGACCCCGTGAGGGGTCCTTGGCGGCGGGTTGTGGGGTCTCTGGCAGTGACCAGAGACCCCGCAACCGCCCGCCAGAGACCCCACAACTCCTGAAAGGAACCCACCGCCATGACTGCCACCGCTAGCCTTTCGGGCATGGACACCGCCGCAGGCACCGCCAGCTCGCCCGACCGCGTCCCTGACCCCGCGGACCTGATCTCCTTCGACTCCCTCCTCACGCCCGAGGAACTCGCCCTGCGCGACACGGTCCGCGAGTTCGTCCGCGCGGAGATCAGGCCGAACATCGCCCGCTGGTACGAGGACGCGCACTTCCCGCTCGAGATCGTCCCCGAACTCGCCAAGCTGGGCCTGCTGGGCATGCACCTGCACGGGTACGGCTGCGCCGGCCGCTCGGCCGTCGAGTACGGCCTCGCCGGTGCCGAGCTCGAGGCCGGCGACTCCGGCCTGCGCACGTTCGTCTCCGTCCAGGGCTCCCTCGCCATGTCCGCCATCCACAAGCACGGCTCCGAGGCCCAGAAGCAGGAATGGCTGCCGCAGATGGCCGCCGGCGAGGCGATCGGCTGCTTCGGCCTCACCGAGCCCACCGCCGGCTCCGACCCCGGATCCATGACCACCTTCGCCCGCCGCGACGGCGAGAGCCCCACCGCGGACTGGGTCCTCACCGGCACCAAGCGCTGGATCGGCCTCGCGAACGTGGCCAAGGTCGCCGTCGTCTGGGCCATGACCGACGCCGGCGTGCGCGGCTTCGTGGTCCCCACCGCGACCCCCGGCTACACCGCCACCCCGATCCAGCCCAAGCTCTCGATGCGCGCCTCCATCCAGTGCGAGATCGAGCTCGACGAGGTCCGCCTCCCCCACGACGCGGTCCTGCCCAACGTCACCGGGCTCAAGGGCCCGTTCTCGTGCCTGAACGAAGCCCGCTACGGCATCATCTGGGGCGCCATGGGCGCCGCCCGCGATGCGTTCGAGGATGCCCTCGCCTACTCCAAGGAGCGCCTCCAGTTCGGCCGACCGCTCGCCGGCTACCAGCTCACCCAGGCCAAGCTCGTGGACATGGCACTGGAGATCAACAAGGGCTTCCTCCTCGCCCTCCACCTCGGCCGGCTCAAGGACGCCGGGAAGCTCGCCCACCACCAGATCTCCGTCGGCAAGCTCAACAACTGCCGCGAGGCCATCGAGATCTGCCGCGAGGCCCGCACCATCCTCGGCGGCAACGGCATCACCCTCGAGCACTCGCCCCTGCGCCACGCCAACAACCTCGAGTCGGTGCGCACCTACGAGGGCACCGACGAGGTCCATACCCTCATCCTCGGCCAGCAGCTCACCGGAGAGGCGGCCTTCCGGTGAGCGCGGGCACGGACACGGCGCACGACGGAGCTCTGGCCACCCCGGGGGCGGCACTCCCCGTCCCGCTGCGCCTCCTGATCGGCGGCGCGTGGGTCGCGGGCGACGGCGCGCCGCTCGCCTCTCGCAACCCGGCCCGCCCGGACGAGGTCGTCGCCGAGGGCACCCAGGCCGTGCCCGCCGACGTCGACCGCGCGGTCCGCGCGGCCCGCGCCACCGCCCGCGAGTGGGCCCGCACCCCGATCCACGCCCGCGGCGCCGTCCTGGCCCGCGCGGCGGCCGCGCTCGAGGAGCGCGCGGACCAGCTCGGCCTCGAGCTCGCGCGCGAGGAGGGCAAGACGCTCGCCGAGGGCACCGGGGAGGTGCTGCGCGCGGCGCAGATCCTGCGCTACTACGCGGGCGAGGGCGACCGCGTGGCCGGCGAGCACTTCGCGTCCCCGCGCCGCGGCGAACGGATCCTCGTGACCCGCAGGCCCCTCGGCGTCGTCGGGATCGTGACCCCCTTCAACTTCCCCATCGCCATCCCGGCCTGGAAGATCGCGCCGGCGCTCGTCTACGGGAACACGGTGGTCTGGAAGCCGGCCTCGACCGTGCCGCTGCTCGCGATGCGGCTCGCCGAGGCGCTCGACGGCGCCGGCCTGCCCGCCGGGACGCTCAACCTCCTGATCGGGCCCGGCGCCCTGGGCACGGCGCTCGTGCGGCAGCCCGGACTCGACGGGCTCTCCTTCACCGGCTCCACCGGGGTGGGCCGCATGCTCGCCGGTGAGGCCGCCTCCCGAGGGGTGCCGTTCCAGGGCGAGATGGGCGGGAAGAACGCCGCGATCGTCCTCGCCGACGCCGACCTCGACCTCGCCGCGGAGCAGGTGCTCTTCGGCGCGTTCCGCTCGAGCGGTCAGAAGTGCACCGCGACGTCCCGGCTCATCGTCGCCGACGAGGTCGCGGACGAGTTCCTCGCACTCCTGACGGCCCGGCTCGACGCGTGGCGCCTGGGCGATCCCACCGACCCGTCCGTGCACATGGGCCCGCTCGTCACCCCGGCCGCGGCCGAGGGAGTGCGGGCAGCGATCGCCGCCGCCGAGGCCGAGGGGGCGCGGGTCGCCTACTGTGGCCCCTCCCCCACCGCGTCCGACGGCGGGGACGCGCCGTCCGCGTTCGTCCCGCCGACAGTCCTCGAGGTCGGCGCCGGCTCCCCGGTCGGCGACCATGCGGCGGCCGGCGAGCGGCCGGCGTCCTGCGTCCCGTGCGGGAACACGGCATGGCGCGAGGAGCTGTTCGGCCCGGTGCTCGCGATGCGCCGCGCGGCCTCGACGGAGGAGGCGTTCGCGCTCGCCGAGGACTCGGAGTTCGGGCTGTCCGCGGCGCTGTTCACGCGGGGCATCGCCACGGCGCTCGAGGCGGTCGACGCACTCGATGTGGGCATCCTGCACGTCAACTCGGAGTCGGCGGGGGCTGACCCGCATGTGCCCTTCGGCGGGGCTAAGAAGTCCGGGTACGGGCCCAAGGAGCAGGGCGCGGCGGCGCGGGAGTTCTTCACCCACACCACCACGGTCTACCTGCGGGGGTAGGGCTCAGGCGGCCGTCGTCCTCCTCCGCCGCCGGAGGATGACGGCGCGCCCCGCCAGCCCGACGGCGAACATCACCACGCCCGCGACCACCGCCTGCCATGGCAGGGTCGCGACGAGGACGAGGCAGCCGATCGCCCCGAGGACGTTGAGGGTGCGCGGCCAGCGGCGGTCCGCGGCCGGCTGGGTGAAGGCGGAGGCGTTCGCGACCGCGTAGTACACCAGCACGCCGAAGGACGAGAAGCCGATGACCCCGCGCAGGTCCGTGGTCAGGACGAGGAGGCTGACCACCACGGCGAGGGCCAGCTCGGCGTGGTGCGGGACCCGGTGCACGGGGTGGACCGCGCCGAGCCACGCGGGGAGGTCGCGCTCGCGGGCCATCGCGAGGCTGGTGCGCCCGATCCCGGCGATGAGCGCGAGCAGCGCTCCGAGGCTCGCGACTGCGCCGCCGATGCGCACCACGGGACCGAGCCCGTCCAGGCCCACGGCGTGGGCGGCGTCGGCCAACGGCGCGGAGGAACCGGCGAGGACGCCCGGGTCGGCCGCGGCGAGCGCCGTGACGCCGACGATCGCGTAGACCACGACCGCGATCCCCAGCGCGAGCGGGATGGCCCGGGGAATCGTGGTCCTAGGGTCGCGGACCTCCTCCCCCATGGTGGCGATGCGGGCATAGCCGGCGAAGGCGAAGAACAGCAGGCCCGCGGCCTGCAGCACGCCGTAGACCCCGCCGGAGCCCGCGGGCTGGTCCGCCGCGAGGGTTCCCGGGCCCGCGTGGCCGCTCGCCCAGAGCCCGACGACGAGCACGGCCAGGGCAGCGAGGGTGATGGTGACGAGGACGCGCGTGAGCTGGGCGGTCCGGGTCACGCCGCGGTAGTTCAGCCCCGCGAGGGCGAGGACTGCGGCCACCGCGACGAGCCGCTGGATCCACCCGGACCCGGGGACCGACGCGGGCACCGCGTAGCTCGCGAAGGTCAGGGCCATCGCCGCGCACGAGGCCGTCTTGCCGACCACGAACCCCCACCCGGCGGTGAACCCCCACCACGGGCCGAGTCGCTCGCGGCCGTAGACGTAGGTGCCGCCCGAGGTCGGGTAGGCGGCGGCCAGCTGGGCGGACGCCGTCGCGTTGCAGTACGCGACGAACGCCGCGATCGCGAGGCCCACGAGCAGCCACGAACCGGCCGCGCGGGAGGCGGGGCCGAACGCGGCGAACACCCCCGCACCGATCATGGAGCCGAGGCCGATCACCACGGCATCGAACAGCCCGAGCCTCCGGGCGAGCTGGGGTTTGGTCACGGGAACACTCTAACGAGCGGAGACAAGGCCGATCGGCGGCTGGTTTCGACTCCGCTCAACCACCGGAGGTCCCGCCGCCGGCGCGCTCAGTCCCCGCCGAACGCGGCCTCGACCTCGTGCGGGTCGACGTCCTCGATCCTGGCCGGGTTCCACCGGGGCGCGCCATCCTTGTCGACCAGGAGCGCCCGGATGCCCTCGCGCATGTCGCCGCGGGCCACGAGCGCCGCGCCGAGCTGGAGGTCCTGGGCGAGCACGTCGACCACGTCCATGACGGCCGCACGCCGCAGCGCCTCGAGCGTGACCACGGCGGAGAACGGGCAGACGGAACGGACCGCCTCCTCGGCAGCGCGGGCACCCTCGTGCCCCTCGGCGGCGAGCTCGACGAGCCGGTCCAGGATCGTCTGGGCGTCGTCGCCGGCATAGGCCTCGTCCACCCAGTCCCGCTCGGCGGCGAGCGGTGCCTCGGAGGCCGGCAGCGCGAGCGAGCGCACGGCGTCGTGCGCGATGGTGAGCGCCGTCTCCTCGGATACCTCAGGGGCGCCGAGCCTTGCGTCCAGGAGGTCCAGGAGCCCGCCGAGCCGCTCGGAGGGCACGAGGTGGTCGGCCCAGCCGAGGTACACGGCGTCGGCGCCGGTCGCGGTCGAGGAGGTGAGCGCGAGGTGGGTTCCGAGCTCGCCCGGGGCGCGGGCGAGCAGCGCGGCCATGCCGACGTCCGGGGTGAACCCGATCCGCGTCTCGGGCATCGCCACGGACGTCCGCTCGGTCACGACCCGCACCGAGCCGTGGGCCGAGATGCCGAGACCGCCGCCCATCGTGATGCCGTCCATGAGCGCCACGTACGGCTTCGGGTACGCCGCGATGAGGGCGTTGAGGCGGTATTCGTCCGCCCAGAACCCGACGGCCGCCTCGTCGGGGCCGTCCCGCAGGGCGCGGACGTCCCCGCCCGCGCAGAGCCCGCGGCCCTCGCCGCGCACGACGACGGCACGCACCCCGGGCTCCTCGGCCCACCGCTCGAGGGCGTCCTCCATCGCCAGGACCATGTCCCGGTCGAGGGAGTTGAGGGCGCGGGCCCTGTCCAGGGTGAGGATGCCCAAGGCTCCCCGGGTCTCGGCGCGGACGTACTCGCTGGTGGGAAGGTGCTGCTCGGCCATGGGCGCTCCTCCTGGTGGACGTGGCTTCTCGAACGGACGGATGTGGCCCCTCAGCGCGCGGGGGTGACTCCTCGCGGCGACGGACGCGGCTCCTCGACGACAGGAGCGGTGGCGGCGGGCTGCCGGCTGCGGGTCCGGGGCGCGTCGCGGCAGGCCGCGACGAAGGCGCCCATGATGGCCTCGAGCTGGCCGGGCGCGGCGCGGACGGTCTGGGGATCCTCCGGGTGCCACTGGACGGCGACGAGCCAGACGTCGGGGTCCGCCGCCTCGACCGCCTCGATCACGCCGTCGGATGCGGTGGCGCTCACGCGCAGGCCGGCCCCGAGCACCGCAGCGGCCTGGTGGTGGCCCGAGACCACCCTGGCCCGGTCGCCGAGCACGCCGGCGAGGCGGGTTCCGGGCTCGATCGCCACGTCGTGGAGGACCATCGGTCCGGTCGGGTCGGCCTGGTTGAGGTGCATCCCGGGGGCGCCGTCCACAGTGGTCCGGGGCAGGTCCTCGTGCAGGGAACCGCCGAGCACCACATTGACCAGCTGCAGCCCCCGGCAGATGCCGAGGACCGGACGGGCGGCGGCGAGGGCGCCGCGCACGAGGTGCGCCTCGGCGGCGTCCGCGGCGCGGTCCACCCCGTCGATCGTCGGGTGTGCGGCGTCCCCGCCGTACAGGGCCGGGTCCACGTCGCCGCCGCCCATGACCACGACGCCGTCGAAGTCCTCGGCCGCTGGCAGGGCGCCGGCGGCCGCGTCGAGCACGACGGCCCGTGCCCCGGCGGCCTCCAGCGCGGCGGCCGCGCTCGCGGTGAGGCCCGCGAGTTCGGCGTGGAACCACGGCTCGTGCGAGGGTGCGCTGTCCGCCCAGGTCACCGCCACCCGCGGGGCCCCGACGGCCGGCGCGCTCATGCGCCGCCGGCCGCGGGATCAGCCGGGTAGAGCGGGTTGTGGCCGGCGGCAACGCGCTCGGCCTCGGGCGGCGGCCCGGGCGGGGTGCCGTCGCCGAAGGGCCGGCCGCCGAGTTCCTCGCGGCCGTGCGGGCTGAGCCAGTTCGACAGGTCCGGACCCTCGGGGACGATCCCGGTCGGATTGATGTCCTCGTGGACGATGTAGTAATGCTGCTTGATCTGCACGAAGTCGATCGTGTCGCCGAAACCGGGCGTCTGGAACAGGTCCCGGGCGTAGCCCCACAGGGCCGGCATCTCGGTGAGCTTGTTCCGGTTGCACTTGAAGTGGCCGTGGTACACGGGGTCGAAGCGCGCGAGGGTGGTGAAGAGGCGCACATCGGCCTCGGTGATGGTGTCCCCGACGAGGTAGCGCTGGCGGCTGAGGCGGTCCTCGAGCCAGTCCATGGCGTCCCACAGGCGGGCGTACGCGCGGTTGTAGGAGGCCTGGGACCCGGCGAAGCCGCAGCGGTAGACGCCGTTGTTGACGTCCTTGAAGACCCGCGCGTTGACCTCGTCGATCTCGGCGCGGAGGGCCTCGGGGTACAGGTCCGGGGCGCCCTTGCGGTGGAACGCGGTCCACTCGAGCTCGAAGTCGAGGGTGATCTGCGGGTAGTCGTTGGTGACGACGGCCCCGCTGGAGACGTCCACGATCGCGGGGACGGTGATGCCGCGGGGGTAGTCCGGGAAGCGCCGGAAGTAGGCCTCCTGGAGCCGCTCGATGCCGAGGACGGGGTCCCGGCCGTCAGGGTCGAGGTCGAAGGTCCACGAGCGTGAATCATGGGTCGGCCCCGGGAGGCCGAGCGAGATCACGTCCTCGAGGCCGAGCAGCCGGCGCACGATCACGGTCCGGTTGGCCCACGGGCAGGCGCGGGCGGCGACGAGGCGGTAGCGGCCGCTCTCGGCCGGCCAGGCCTTCGCGCCGTCCGGCGCGGGACTGCCGGGCGGGAACTCGCCGTCCCGCGTGACGCGGTCCTCGATGTAGCTCGTGTCCCGGGTGAACTCCTCGCCCGTGTGCACGTAGGCGCCCCTGGTGCTGAATGCTTCGCTGCCGGCCATGCCGCCAGCCTAGCGCGCGCCTCCGACAGCGAGGGCTGCTTCCTGCGTGCGCGGGCGGCGCCGCGTCAGCCGATGCCGGCCGGTGCCGGCTCCCGCTCCGGCTCTGCGGCGGCCTTCCCCGCGCGGGCGGTCCTCCCCGAAACACGCCGCTCGAGGTACCGGGCGAAGTGCGAGATGAGGATGTTCGTGACCACGTACACCGCGGCGATGACGAGGAAGGTCTGGATGAGGTGGTTGGTGTACGCGGTGAGGTTGTTCGCAGTCTTCATCAGCTCGGGATAGCTGACGGCGTAGCCGAGGGTCGTGTCCTTCAGGAGCACCACGAGCTGGGCCACCATGGACGGCACGACGATCCGGACGGCCTGCGGCAGCACCACGAACCGGGTCGCCTGCGAGTTCCGCATCCCCAGGCTCAGGGCCGCCTCGACCTGGCCGGCCGGAAGGGCGAGGATCCCGGCGCGGAAGATCTCGGCCATCACCGCCGAGCTGCACAGCGTGATGGGGATGACGAGCTTCCAGAAGATGTCAGGGTTGATCCCGTAGTTCGGCAGGCCGCTGACGAAGATGTACACCACGAGCAGCAGGGGCACCGACCGGAAGAACTCGATGTACGCCGTCGCGGGCCAGCGCAGCCACGGACGGTGCGAGGTGCGGCCGAGGGCCATGAGGAGCGCCGTCGGGATCGCGAACAGCGCCGACGCGGCCGCCGCGAGCGCGGTGTTGCCGAGGCCGGCCAGGAGGAACTGGATGTAGGGCCACTGGGTGAACTCGGCCCAGCGGTCGGAGGCGAGCTGCCCGGCCTGGCCGAAGCGCTGCACGACGAGGAAGGCCACGGCGAGGATCGCGAGGACGCTCAGCACCGTGACGATCCGGATCGTGCGCCGGCCGCGGGGGCCCGCGGCGTCGAAGATGTGCTCCTGGGTGCTCACCGCTGGACCCTCCACCGCTTCTCGAGCCGCGCCCCCACCCCGCCTGCGAGCAGCGAGATGATCACGTAGGCGAACGCGACGATGCCGTACGCCGTGAGGCCCAGGGCTGCCTGGTTGTTGATCTCGGAGACCTGCAGGGTGAGGTCCTTGACACCGATGACGCCCGCGAGCGAGGAGCTCAGCAGGATCCCGATGAACACGTTCACGAGCGGCTGGACCACGCTCCGGTAGGCCTGCGGGAACAGGACGTGGCGGAGCACCCCGAAGAAGTCCAGGCCGATCGAGCGCGCGGCCTCGATCTGCCCGACAGAGACGGCGTTGATGCCGGTGCGGATCGCCTCGCAGGTGAAGGCGCCCCCGAGCAGGGTCATGGACAGCGCCGCGCACGTGAAGAGGTCGAACGTCAGCCCGATGTCCGGCAGCCCGAACGTCACCACGACGAGGAGGCTGATCAGCGGGATGTTGACGAACAGCTCCACGTACACCCGCCCCACCGCGCGCAGCGGCACGATGGGGCTGATCCGGAAGGCGGCCATCACGGTGCCGAGCACGAGCGAGCCCAGAAAGCTCACCGCGGTGAGCCTGACCGTCATCCACAGCCCGTCGAGCAGCTCCGGGAGGTAGGTGGTGAACAGCTCCTGCATGGCGGCCGGGTCAGGAGGCGATGGCCGGCGGCTTGGGCGGATCCGTCTTGACGACCTGGCCCACGGTGGCCTTCCAGAGCGCGGCCCAGGTGCCGTCCTCCTCGATGGACTTGAGCCAGGCGTTGACGAACGCGAGCGCGTCGCTGCCCTTGTGCAGCCCGATCCCGTACGGGTCGGAGTTGCCGAACGGGTCGCCGACGATCTTGACGTCCTTGTTCTTGGCCACGTCCGAGAGCAGGATCGACTGGTCGATCACGTAGGCGTCCACGCGGCCCTGCTGGACGGCGGCGAGGCACTTGGGGTTGTCGTCGAACGTCTGCACGTTCGCCTTCGGCGCGTACTTCTGCAGGAGGGCGACGCCGGTGCTCGCCGCCTGGGTGGCGACGTTCTTGCCGGCGAGGTCATCGACGGAGTTGATGCTCGAGTTCGTCGACTTCACGAGGATGGCCGACTTCGACTCGTAGTACGGCCCGGCGAAGTCGACCTTCTGCTGGCGTGCCGGCGTGATCGAGTAGGTCGCGATGACGAGGTCCACGGACTGGTTCTGCAGCAGGGTCTCACGGGTGTCCACCGTGACCTGGCTGAGGTTCTCCTTGGGCTGGCCGGTGATGTACTTCGCGAGCAGCTGGGAGATGCCGGCGTCGAAGCCCGCGACCTTCCCGGTGGCCGGGTCCCGCAGCGAGAACAGCGAGGACGTGTCGGTGCCGCCCCGGTTGATCATGCCCCGGGCCTTGATGGCCTTGGCCCACGCGTTCCCGTCCACGAGCGAGGCGTCCGCGACCTTGCCCTTCGACAGCACGGCGTCGTACGCCGCGAGGTCGATCACCGATCCGGAGGCACCCGCCGAACCCGACCCGGACGGCGCCGGGAGCGAGGGGCTGCTCGAGCACGCGGCCAGCGCACCTGCGCCCAGGGTCCCCAGGCCGATGCCGAGGAGCTTCCTCCTGCTGAGCTGGAGCCCGGCGATCTCGATGCGTTCCATGGGTGTACCTCCATGACGTCTGGCCCGCGAGCGCGGGCCGTCCAATGGCGGGGCCGAGGCCCCTCGACGATCTACGATTCGCCAGTCTAAGCATGATTTCCGTCACGCACGCAGGTGCGCCGCGGGAAACGTGGGACTACTGTGAAAATCCCCAGACCCTCCGAACGCTAGGACGTGCACGTGGACGTGGACCTGGAAGCGACCGAACCAGCTGTCTCGCCGGAGACGATGGAGTGGATCACGCGGCTGATCGAGCTCGACACGACGAGCCGGGACACGAACCTGCCGCTCATCGACCTCGTGGCCGCGGAGGTGCGCCGCCACGGCGTCGAGCCCGTCCTGGTCCCGAATGCGGACGGGAGTAAGGCCAACCTGGTCGCCACGTTCCCGGCCTCGGACGGCTCGGTCCACGGCGGGATCGTCCTCTCCGGCCACACCGACGTGGTCCCCGTGGACGGCCAGGAGTGGTCGAGCGCACCGTTCACGCCCCAGGTCCGCGACGGGCGCCTGTACGGCCGGGGGGCGTGCGACATGAAGGGGTTCGTGGGAGCCGTCGTCGCCCGGATTGGGCAGATCGCCGCCTCGGACCTGCGCGAGCCGCTCCATCTCGCGTTCTCCTACGACGAGGAGATCGGCTGCCTCGGTGCCGAGGACCTCGTCAAGGACATGGTGGGGCGCGGGCTCCGCCCGAGGGCGTGCATCGTCGGCGAGCCCACGGGCATGCGGGTGATCCGCGGCCACAAGTCCATCAACCTCGTCCGCGTGGACTTCCACGGCGTCGCCGCCCACTCCTCGCTCACGCCGCGGGGCGTGAACGCGATCGAGCACGCCGCGGCGTTCGCCCGGTTCGTCCGCTCGGTGGCCGACGAGTTCCGCGAGCAGGGCCCGTACGACGACGCGTTCGATGTCCCGTACACGACCTGCACCGTCAACCTCATCGAGGGCGGAATCGCCGTCAACACGATCCCGGCGGACTGCAGCCTCCACTTCGAGTTCCGGTCCATCGGCGGCGTCGACTCCCGCGCCCTCCTCGAGCGCTTCCGGGCTGAACTCACGCGCATCGAGGGAAAGATGAGGGCGGAGCACCCGCAGGCGGGCCTCGACGTGACCATCGTCGCCGCCGCACCGGGCCTCGAGACGGCAGCGGACGCCGAGGTGGTCCGCCTCGCCGCCGAGTTCGGCGGCGAGCCGAGCACCGAGAAGGTCGCGTACGGCACCGAGGCCGGCCTGTTCGACCAGGGCGGCATCCCCACGGTCGTATGCGGCCCCGGGGACATCGCCCAGGCCCACTCCGCCGACGAGTACGTCGACCTGCCCCAGCTGGCGCGCTGCGAGGCCTTCCTCGACCGCGTCATCGCCCACCTGAAGGCCTGACCGGCCCGGACCCACCCGAAGGAGCGCCATGCCAGCCATCCCCGCCACCGCCGGGGTCACCCCGGAACGGCTCGCCGCGGCCCGCCGGGCCGTCGTCAGCAGCTCGATCGGCGCCGCGCTCGAGTGGTTCGACATCATCGTCTACGCCTCGTTCGCGATCGTGATCGCCGAGAACTTCTTCCCGGAGGGCGACAGCACCCTCGGTCTTATCCTGACCTTCGCGACGTTCGCCATCTCCTACCTGGTCCGGCCCCTCGGCGGCATGTTCCTGGGCTCGTACGGCGACCGGCACGGCCGCAAGAAGGCCCTGACCGTCACCCTCGCGCTCATGATGCTCGGGACCCTCATCATGGCCATCGCCCCGACCCATGCGCTCATCGGGGCGTGGGCGGGGATCATCATCCTCATCTCGCGGCTCATCCAGGGCTTCTCTGCCGGCGGCGAGTTCGGCACCGCCACGACCTTCCTCGTCGAGACCGCCCCGCACCGCAAGGCCTACTACGCCTCGTGGCAGGTCGCGGCCCAGGGCATCTCGATGTTCCTGGCCTCCGCGTTCGGGTTCGCGCTGTTCAGCTGGCTGACGAAGGACCAGCTGTACTCGTGGGGCTGGCGCATCCCGTTCATCCTGGGGATCTTCATCGGCCCGGTGGGCCTCTACATCCGCTCGCGCCTGACCGAGACGGAGGAGTTCGAGCGGAGCGAGAAGCACGCCGCGCCGATCCGCGCCGTCTTCTCCACCCACCTCGGCAGGCTCCTGGCCGCCTCGGCGAGCATCGGCGTCGCCACCATCTCGATCTACCTGATCCTCTACATGCCCACCTTCGCGGTGAAGAGCCTGCATGTCACCGCGGGCGCCGCCTATCTGGGCGGCGTGGTCGCGGGCCTCGTGATCCTCGTCGGGACGCCGTTCGTCGGCAGCCTCGCCGACCGGGTGGGCCCGGCGCGGCTCATGCTCTGGGCCGCCGTGGCGGCCCTCGTGCTCGCATGGCCGCTCTTCCAGCTGATCATCAGCACCCCGACGCTGCCGGTCTTCATCCTCGTCATCACGGCACTCGGCATCCTGTGCGCGCTCTACTTCGGCCCGCTGCCCACCCTGCTCACCGAGATCTTCCCGATCAACGTGCGCACCACCGGGGTGGGCGTGGCCTACAACGTGGGCGTCACCGTGATGGGCGGCCTCGCACCGCTCGTGCTCACGTGGCTCCTGGGCCTCACGGGCGCCCTGGCCGCGCCGAGCTTCTACTACATGGCGGTGGCCGTGATCTCGCTGATCGGGCTCGCCGTCGCGAAGCGGAAATACCACGCCCGGTGAGACTGGGTTTCACCACCGCGGCGGGGACCGCTAGCGTGGGGGTCGGAACACACCATCGACGGCGAGGACGTGACCCATGGCCCCCACCAGCAGCGATTCGGCCAGCATCGACCTGGGCAGCTACGCAACGCTCGAGCTCGAGCTCACGGAGGGCATCCTGACCCTCACCGTGAACCGCCCGAAGGCGCTCAACGCCCTCTCCCAGCAGGTCATCGCGGATCTGTGGAAGGCCTTCACCGCGATCGAGGACTCCTGCACGCACGACGCCGGGTGGCCCGTCCGCGGGGTCATCGTCACCGGCGCGGGGGGCAAGGCCTTCGTGGCGGGCGCGGACATCCGCGAGATGGCGTCGATGGATCCGGACGACGCCGCCGAGTATGCGCGCTCGGCGCAGGGCGTGACGCTCCTGATCGAGAAGGTGCCGGTGCCGGTCATCGCGGCAGTGGACGGGTTCGCCCTCGGGGGCGGCTGCGAGCTGGCCCTCGCGTGCGACTTCATCTACGCCTCCGAGGCGGCGCAGTTCGGCCAGCCCGAGGTCAACCTCGGGCTCGTGCCGGGCTTCGGCGGCTCGGTGCGCCTGCCCCAGCGCGTGGGACTGGGTCCCGCGCGCGAGCTCATCTACACCGGCCGCCGGATCGACGCGGCCGAGGCCCTGCGCCTCGGGCTCGTCAACCGCGTCCTCCCCAGCCGCGAGGAGCTCCTCGCGGCGGCGCGCGCCACCCTCGGCGAGATCGCCCCGAAGGCCCCGCTCGCCGTCGGGCTCGCCAAGCAGTCCATCACCCGCGCGTACGGGCGCCACACCGGCCAGGGCCTCGAGATCGAGGCCGAGCTGTTCCGGGAGGCGTTCACCACCGAGGACATGCACGAGGGCACCGGGGCGTTCCTCGAGAAGCGCACGGCGGCGTTCGCCGGGAAGTAGCGCCGGCCGGAGCCGGCGGCCCGGGCTGCTGTGGCACCGGCCACAAGGGTTGAGAATTCAACCAACGCACGGCTGAGGGCAAGGACCGCCACAGCAAATCGACAGGGTGCTGCCCGATTGTTGAAGCATGACGGCGACACTTCCCACTCCCCAGCCCCGCACGGAGGCACTGCCCCGGGCAACCCGGCGGGCCGCCCTGGGCCGTGAGCTCCGGGCCCGCGGACGGCGCCGCCTGATCGGCGCGGACCTGCTCAGCGTGGCCGCGTGGAGCTCGGCGGCCGCCGCCGTGGCCCTCTACCTCGCGGACGGCGGGGCCGGGCAGTTCGGCTCGGTCCCCTCGGCGCTCACCGCCATCGGCATCATCGCCGGGCTCATCGGCACGGACCTCGTGCTCGTGATGCTCCTCCTCGCCGCGCGGCTGCCCTGGATCGACCGGGCCATCGGCCACGACCGGGCCATGGCCGTGCACGGCAGCCTCGGCAAGCCCTCGCTCTACCTGCTCCTGGCCCACATGGTCTTCCTCCTGCTCGGCTACGGCGCCTCCGAGGGCCTCAACCCGATCGCCGAGGCCGTGAGCCTGTGGAACCTCGTGCCGGACATGTGGCTCGCCTTCGTCTCCATCGCGCTGTTCATCGCGGTCGTCGTGACCTCCCTCGTGGCGGTGCGGCGGAAGATGCCGTACGAGTTCTGGCACGGAATCCACCTCCTCACCTACGCGGCGGTCCTGACCGCCATTCCCCACCAGTTCAGCGTCGGCGCCCTCTTCGCCGAGGGGCACTGGCAGCGCCTCTACTGGGAGGTCTTCTACTGGGGCGTGGTCGTGGCGCTCGTCTGGTTCCGCGTGGTCACCCCCCTGGTGCGCACGTGGCGCCACCAGCTCACGGTGACCCAGGTGGCCCAGGAGGGCGCCGGCGTCGTGAGCATCGAGATGACGGGCCTGCGCCTGCACGAGCTCACCGGAGAGGGCGGCCGGTTCTTCATCTGGCGCTTCCTGGCCCCCGGCCTGTGGTGGCACGCGCACCCGTTCAGCCTCTCCGCCGAGCCGCGCGGCGACGCCCTGCGCATCACCGTCCGCAGCCTCGGCCGCGGCAGCGCCGCCCTCGCGCGGCTCCGCCCGGGCACCAAAGTGGCCCTCGCCGGCCCCTACGGCAACTTCGCCCACACCTCCCGCACCCGCCCGGGCCTGGTGCTCGTCGGCTCGGGGATCGGCATCACCCCGATCCGCGCCCTGCTGGAGCGGGCCGAGTTCGCCCCCGGCGACGCGACAGTGATCCTGCGGGCCAGCGCCCCGCACCAGCTCTACCTGCGCGAGGAGATCGCCGCCCTGTGCCAGGCCCGTGGCGCGGTGCTGTACGAGCTCGTGGGCCGTCGCGCCCGCGGCAGCTCCTGGCTCCCCCGGCACCAGACGGGGCTGCACCTGACCGACTACCTCCCCGCCGGCGCCCCCACGCTGGCCGACTCCGACGTCTACGTCTGCGGACCCCGCGAGTGGTCCGACGCCGTCCTCGCCGACGCGAAGGCCTCCGGTTCCCGCGACGAGACCCTCCATCGCGAAAGGTTCGACTGGTGAGAAAACGCGCAGCACTCTCCGCCTCCGTCGCCTCCCTCGGCATCCTCGCCATCGGCTGGCAGGCCGGCGCGCACGCCCTCGAGGCCGCCCAGCCCACCGCAGCCGGCGCAGCCGGGACCTCCGGGACCCCCGGTGCGGCGAACGGCACGGGAAGCACGACGGCGGCCTCCGGCTCGGGCGCCTCCGGATCCTCCGCGTCGGGCTCGGGTTCCTCGGGCTCGGGGACCGCATCCCAGGCGACCGCGGGTGCGCAGGCCAAGGCCCAGACCACCTACGCGGGGCAGGCCGTCTCGACCCGCTACGGCGACGTCCAGGTCCAGATCACCGTGCAGAACGGCAAGATCACCGACGTCACAGCCCTGCACCTGACCGACGCCGAGATGCGCTCCCAGATGATCAGCGCCAACGCGGCGCCGATCCTGCGCTCCGAGGTGCTCCAGGCCCAGTCTGCCAACATCCAGACCGTCAGCGGCGCCACGATCACCTCCGACGCCTACCTCCAGTCCCTCCAGGCGGCCCTCGATGCAGCCCATCTCTGAGCCCGCACCGGGCAACCCGGCGCCGACCGGCCCGGCACTGCGCGCCCGCACGTTCGTGTGCATGGGCACCGTGGTCAGCCTCACCGTGCCCGTGGGTCCCGGCGAGGGCCTGCAGGCCGACCTCGCCCGGCTCGAGGCCGCGACCGCCGCGGTGGAGGACCAGTTCGCGGCCCTCGACGCCCAGTTCAGCCTGTACCGGCCCGACTCGGAGGCGAGCCGGATTGCCCGCGGCGAGCTGACCCTCCTGCAGGCCAGCCCCCTGATGCGGGAGCTGTACGCCGACGCCGTGCGGTGGCGCCGCCGGACCGAGGGCGCCTTCACCCCCGAACGCCCGGACGGGCTGCTCGACCTGAGCGGGCTCGTCAAGGGCTACGCGATCGCCGAGGCGGGGCGCTCCCTTGCGGCGCTCGGCGTGCACGACTGGTGCCTCAACGCCGGCGGCGACGTGCTCGTCTCCGGTTCCCCCGCGCCGTCGTCCGCTGAGCCCTCCCCGTGGCTCGCCGGGATCGTGGACCCCGCCGACCGGCGCACCCTGCTGGGTGCCTGTCCGCTGGGGGCCCGGCCATCCCCGCGGCTCGCGCTGGCGACCTCGGGCTCGGCCGAGCGCGGCGACCACATCTGGACCGTGGGCCTGCGCGGCGCCTCCGGCCCCCGCCGGCCCGAGTTCACCCAGGTGAGCGTGGCGGCGCAGGACATCGTGACCGCGGACGTGCTCGCCACGGCGATCGTGGCCGGCGGCCGGCCCACCCTCGATGCGGTCACCGCCCGCTGGGAGGTGGACGTGCTCGCCGTGGCGGACGACGGCGGCCTGCTCGCCACCCCGGGATTCCGCGCCCCGCGCGCGGCGTAGCACCGCTCCCCGGCCCGCCCTGCCGCGCGACGGGGTCCGCGGCGCACCGGCTCGTCAGCGGCGTACAGGCTCGTCAGAGGCGTACGGGCTCGGGGTACTTCGGGCTCAGGCTGTCGCCCGAGGAGCGGCCCGTGATGCGCCGGACGACCCACGGCCAGGCGTACTCCCGCGTCCACGCGGCGTTGGCGCGGAACTGCTCGACGCGGCTCAGCTTCGGCAGCGGCACGGCGTCCGGCACCTCGGCGAGGCCCTCGTGCTCGAGCAGCTCGAGGACCCGGTTGGCCATCGTCGCGTGGCCGAGCGCGGACATGTGCATCCGGTCGACATCCCACATGCGCCAGTCCTGGAAATCGTGGAAGCGCCAGTAGTCCACGAGGGTTGCCCCGTGGCGGTCGGCGATCCAGCGGACCTGCTCGTTGTAGATCGCGGTGCGGCCGCGCATGGCCCCGAACACCTTGGACGAGCCCGCGTCGAAGCCCGTGAAGAGCAGCACGCGCGCGCCCCCATCCACGAGGCGGCCCACCGCGGCGTCGTAGCCCTCCATGAGCGCGTCGATGTCCACCTTGGGCCGGAGGATGTCGTTCGCCCCGGCGTAGAGCGTCACGAGCGTGGGGCGCAGCGCGAGGGCAGGGTCGATCTGCTCAGCGAGGATCTGGCGGATCTTGCGCCCGCGGATCGCGAGGTTCGCGTAGCCCAGGCCCGGGTCGGCGCGCTGGAGCTGCTCGGCCACCCGGTCGGCCCAGCCGCGCACCCCGTTGGGACGCGACGGGTCGGCGTCGCCGACCCCCTCGGTGAACGAGTCACCGAGGGCCACGAAGCGGGAGGTGAAGGACTCGCTCACGGTGCCACCTCGCCGTCGTGCACCGGGCCGAGGAGACGCTCGCGGGACGGGTCCCGGAAGATCCAGTTCTCCTCCTGGAGCCGGCCGACGATCTTCTCGCCGATGTCCGCCATCCGGGCCACGTCCTCCGCGCCGAGGGCGTCGAACACGAGGTTGCGCACACGCTCGACGTGCTCGGGGGCCAGGTCCACGATGGTCTCCCAGCCGGCGTCCGTGAGGTGCGCGGTGGTGACGCGGGCGTCGTCCGGGGAGGGCCGGCGGTCGATCCACCCCCGCCCCTGGAGCTTCGTCACCACGTGCGAGAGGCGCGAGAGCGAGGCCGAGGTGCGGGAGGCGAGCTCCTTCATCGGCAGCATGCGGCCCTCGGCCTCCGAGAGCATCGCGAGCACGTTGTAGTCGAACAGGGACAGCTTGTTCAGCTGCGTCAGGTGCGCATCGAGGGCTGCCGGCAGGAGCGTGGTCACGCTCAGCAGGGCAAGCCACGCCCGGCGCTCCTGGGCGTCAAGCCAGCGGGGTTCCGTCACGGGTACCAAGCATAGGCTGTGGGGATGCTCATCGTTTCGCTCACCTACACCGTGCCCCTCGACGTCGTCGAAGCCCACCTCGGGGCCCACCGGGCGTGGCTCCGCGACGCCGTGGACCGCGCGCTCGTGGTCGCCGCGGGGCGCAAGAATCCGCGCACCGGCGGGATCCTCCTCTCCCTCGCGGACCGGGACGCGCTCGAGGCCGCGATCGCCGAGGACCCCTTCTCGGTGCACGGCGTGGCCGAGTTCGAGGTCATCGAGGCAGACATGACCGCCGCGGCCGCGGGGTTCGAGGCACTGCTCGCCTGACCCCGGGAGGACGAGCTCTGCCCCGGGCTGTTCCGTCCCGCGCGCCCGCGCCATAGCCTGTCCCCGTTGGGCTCCGGATGCCCCCGGGGCGCTCCCCGGTGTTATCCCAGCGGAGGACAGGCCATGGCTGCAGGACTCGCAGGAATCGACCACATCGTGGTGCTCATGCTCGAGAACCGCTCGTTCGACCATCTCCTCGGGTACCTCTACCACGCCGAGGGGAACGTCTCGCCGGGCGGGGCGCCGTTCGAGGGCCTGACGGGGACCGAGAGCTGCCCCGGGACCGATGGCCGGCCCGTCGGCGTCTACCCCATCACCCCGACCACCCCGGACGCGTACTTCATGCCTGGCGCCGACCCCGGCGAGGGCTTCGCCAAGGCCAACAACCAGCTCTTCGGGACCACGAAGCCCGCTCCCGGAGCCGTGCCCACGATGACCGGGTTCGTGGCCGACTACGCCCAGGCCATCAAGGACAACCAGGCCAAGAAGTGGTACGTGGTGCCGGGCACAGAGCCCGGCTGGATCATGGGCTGCTTCGCCCCGGAGACGCTCCCCGTCCTCAGCGGGCTCGCGCGCGGGTTCGCCGTGTGCGACCACTGGTTCAGCTCCGTGCCGACCGAGACCATGCCCAACCGGGCCTTCACCTGCGCCGGGACGAGCCAGGGCCACATGGACGATGTCACGAAGTCCTTCACCGTGCCGAGCATCTTCGGCCTCCTCGGCCAGCACGGGGTGCCGTGGAAGATCTACGGCTACAGCAAGCCGCCCCTCACCCGCCTCAACTTCCCGGACACGCAGAAGGCCCCGGCGGCGAACATCGGCAGGTTCGCAGACTTCCGCGCCGACGCCGCGGCCGGCACCCTGCCCGGCTTCGCCTTCGTGGAGCCGGCCTGGAGCTCCACCGGCAACAGCCAGCACCCCAACTACAGCATGGCCGCCGGGGAGCAGCTCATCCTCGACACCTACACCGCGCTCCGCACCGGCCCCACCTGGGCCAAGACCCTGCTGATGGTGACGTACGACGAGCACGGCGGGTGCTACGACCACGTTCCGCCGCCCGCGGGCGCGACTCCGCCGGACGGATCCCCGGGCGAGTTCGGGTTCGACTTCACGCGCTTCGGGCCCCGCGTTCCCACGGTGCTCGTGAGCCCGCTCATCCCCGCCGGCACCGTGTTCCGCGTGCCCGCGGGATCCACGCCGCTGGACCACACGAGCATCCTGGCCACCGTGGAACGCCGATTCGGGCTCCCGCCGCTCACCCGCCGGGATGCGGCCGCGCCCGATGTCGGCGGGGCCCTCACGCTCGCGGCGGCCCGCACCGACGATCCCCTCGCCGGCGTGTCCGCGCCGCCGCCGCCCGCTGTCCCCGCTGCCCTGGCTGCCACGCCCTCGCACCTCGCGGATGTCCGGGACGAGCTCATGGCGCGGTTCGCCCCGGCGCAGACCCCCTAGACCGCGGGCGTACCGTCCTGCTCACGCTGCAGCGTCCGCCTCGGCGCGTCGCCGCGCGACACGCCGAGGGAACCCGGCATCCCGCTCCGGTGCGAGCAGAATCGCGCAGCCGGGGGAATGCCATGGGATGGTTGAATGTTCAAGTGACCATGGACTTCGGCATCTTCACCTTCGGCGAGCTCACCCGGGGCCCCTCGGGCTCCGGGCGCTCAGCCGCCCAGCGCATCGACGAGACCCTCCGGCTGGCCCGGCTCGCGGACGAGGCCGGGCTGGACGTGATCGGCCTCGGCGAGCACCACCGCCACGACTTCGCGTTCTCTGCCCCGGAGATCGTGCTCGCCGCGATCGCCCGTGAGACCCACCGCATCCGCCTCACCACGGCCGTCACGGTCCTCTCCACCGCGGACCCGGCGCGCGTGTTCGAGCAGTTCGCCACCCTCGACATCGTCTCCGGCGGCCGCGCGGAGATCCTCGCCGGACGCGGCGTCTTCCCCGAATCCTTCCCGCTCTTCGGCTACGACCCCGCCGACTACGACGCCCTCTTCGAGGACAAGCTCGAACTCCTGCTGCAGATGCGCGAGCAGGCGGACGTCACGTGGCCCGCCCCGGGCGCCGGCACCCGGCGGCGCGCGCACCATGCCCTCCATGAGGCCGCCATCGCGCCGCGCCCGCTCCAGGAACGGCTGCCGATCTGGCGGGGCGTGGGCGGCACCCCTTCGAGCTTCGTCCGGGCCGGCCAGGCCGGAGTCCCGCTGTTCCTCGCGCTCCTGTCCGGGCACCAGCACTTCGTGCGGCTCGTCGAGCTCTACCGGACGGCGGGCCCCAGGCCGGGCACGCAGCGTCGTCCCTGAGGGTCGGGACGGGCAGCCACTTCTACGCCGCGCGCACCTCCCAGGAGGCCCGCGACGCGTTCTACCCCCACTACGCCGCGTACATCGAGCAGAACATGCCGCGGCCCGCGGGCACGTTCCCGCGCGAGCACTTCGACGCGTGGGCCGGCCCCGGCGGCGGCCTCCTCGTGGGCAGCCCCGCCGAGGTCACGGAGCGCATCCTCGCCACGCACGAGGCCCTCGGCACGAGCCGGTTCATGGCCCAGGTGGGCCTGGGGACCCTCCCGTTCGCGGAGACCGCGGCGTCCGTGGAGCTGCTGGCCACGGAGATTGTGCCGGCGGTGAAGAAGGCCCTCGGCGAGCGCTGAGCCCGCTAGCGTAGACGGCATGACCTCCGGCGCCGGCCGCTTCGCCCCCAGCCCCTCCGGCGAGCTGCACCTCGGGAACCTCCGCACGGCGCTGCTCGCGTGGCTCTTCGCCCGGTCGGCAGGCCGGCGGTTCATCCTGCGCGTCGAGGACCTGGACCGGGCCCGGGCGGGAGCCGAGGAGGTCCAGCTGAGGGATCTCGCCGCCGTCGGCCTCGACTGGGACGGCGAGGTGGTCCGCCAGACCGAGCGGGGCAGGCTCTACGAGGACGCGATCGCGCGCCTGGCCGCGGCGGGCCTCACCTACGAGTGCTACTGCACCCGCCGCGAGATCCAGGAGGCTCCGAGCGCGCCGCATGCCCCGCAGGGCGCGTACCCCGGCTCCTGCCGCGACCTCACCGAGGCGCAGCGCGCACGGCGCCGCGCGGAGCGTCCCGCCGCGATCCGCCTCCGCGCCTCGGTCACCGACTGGGCCGTCACGGACGTGCTCCACGGCCGGTACTCGGGCGTGGTGGACGACTTCGTGCTGCGGCGCAACGACGGGGTCGTCGCGTACAACCTGGCCGTGGTCGTGGACGACGCGGCCCAGGGCGTCGACCAGGTGGTCCGCGGCGACGACCTGCTCCCCTCTGCCCCGCGGCAGGCCTACCTCGCCGGGCTCCTCGGGGTGCCCGTGCCCGAGTACGCCCATGTGCCGCTCGTGCTCAACCCCGCCGGCCGCCGGCTGGCCAAGCGCGACGGCGCGGTGACACTCGGCGCGCTGGCGGCGGCCGGCGTCGGGCCCGAGGAGGTGACGGGGCTTCTCCTGGGATCCCTCGGGCTGCCCACGACGCTGACCGAGGCGCTCGCGGCCTTCGATCCGGACGCGCTCCCCCGCGACCCGTGGGTGCTCGACCCGCAGGACCTGACCCCCAGAAGGTGACTCCCAGGAGGTGACCCCCAGGAGGTGACTCCCAGACTGGGTCTGGGGGTCAGGTCCTGGGAGTCACCTCCTGCGGGCGTGCGCCGGGGTCGCGCGGCGTCAGCCCTGCATCGTGAAGCGCGCGGCCGTGCGCTCAGCGAGCCAGGGCACGCGGTAGAGCGTGCGGAAGGCCGCGTTGCGGGCGGCCATGACGCCCCCGGGCAGCGCGCGGCCGAGCGCCATGTTGACCCTCGCCTGCCGGGCCGCGAAGCGCGCGGCCCGGAGCCGCTCCGCCTCGGCCGCGGCCCACAGCTCGGGCCACCCGTCACCGGAGGCGTCCCCGGGCGCCCGGATGTCCGCGGCGATGAGGGGCACGAGGGCCTCGGCGTCGAGCCAGCCGAGGTTCATCCCCTGCCCGCCGATCGGGCTCACCTCGTGCGCGGCGTCGCCGGCGAGCAGGACCCTGCCGGAGCGCAGCCGGGCCGCGAGTCGCTCGGTGACCGTGAACGCGCTGAGCATGCTGCACGTGGACGGGTCCGGCCGCACCCCGGTCCGCTCCCCCACGATCCGGGCGAGGTCGCGGGCCGACGGGTCCAGGGCCGGCTCGGGCACGTGCGCGACCCAGCGCCGCACGCCCCTCGGGAGCGGGAACGACTCGACGATCCCCGCGGCCTCGAGGTGCAGCACCGCGGCCGCCCCGTCCCCGGTCGTGTCGGCGAAGTCGCCCATCAGGTACGCGTCGGGCAGCGCGCGGGTGCGCACGGGGACACCGAGGCCCGCACGCAGGGGCGAGCGGGCGCCGTCGGCCGCGACGACCCAGCGGCCCGACACACGCTGCCCGTCCTCGCAGCGCACGACGGCGCCGCCCGCCTCGCGCTCGGCCCGCACCGCCCGCACGCCGCGACGCAGGGCCCCGGGTGCGAGCTCGGCGAGCCGGTCCTCGAGCGCCTCCTCGGTGGCCCACTGGGGCACGGCGAGCACGGGCGGCCGGAAGGCGATCCGGGCCACCGCATGGGCGGTGCCGGAGTCGCGGGTGCGTGCGGCGCCCTCGTGGATGGGCACGCCGACGGCGGCGATCCGGTCCGCGACGCCGGCCCGCGCGAGGACCCGCAGCCCGGGCGGGTGGACGCCGATCGCCCGGGTGTGCCGGCCGCGCTCGGGCCTGGCTTCCAGGACCGCGACGTCGAGGCCGAGGTCGGCGAGCAGCACCGCGAAGCAGAGCCCCACGGGGCCCGCGCCCACCACGACCGCGTCGTGCCGCCCGGCGGCCATCCTCAGGCGCCCATGCTCGGCCCGCCGCCCTCAGGCGCCCCGGCTCACGGGAGTTTCCGGGTCATGAGGGCCGTCTCGACGGTCAGGCCGGGGCCGAAGGCCATGGCGCAGATCCGTTCTGCCCCGGGCGAGCCGGGGTCCGACCCCGGCGAGGCTGCAGCGCTCGGCGAGGACGCGGCGTCGTCCGTGTCCCCGTCCGGGAGGGCGAGGATCCGCTCGAGGACGAACATGATGGTGGCGCTGGACATGTTGCCGAATTCGCGCAGGGTCTCGTAGGCGGGCGCGCCCTGCTGCGGCGAGAGGCCGAGGCGGGCCACGACCTTGTCCACGATGCTGCGGCCGCCGGGGTGGATGGCCCAGTGCTCGATCTCGGCGTGGGGGCGGCCCACGAGCGAGGCGTCGCGGGCGAGAAGGGGTTCGAGGGCGCCGGTGATGTGGTCGTCGATGATGTGGGGAACGTAGGTGCCCAGGACCATCTCGAAGCCCTGGTCGCCGATGTTCCAGGCCATGTTCTCCTCGCCGACCGGGGTGAGCGTGGTCTCGAACGCGTCGAGGCTCACCGCAGGGCGGCTCAGGGGCAGGTCGCGGGCCGTGACCACCGCGGCGGCCGCGCCGTCCGCGAAGAGGGAGGCGCCGAGGATGGTGTCCGGGTCGTTGGAGCTGCGCACGTGCAGGGTGCACAGCTCGACGATCGCCACGAGGACCACGGCATTCGGGTCCGCGTCGCAGAACGCCTTGGCCATGCGCAGGGCGGGGAACGCGGCATAGCAGCCCATGAAGCCGAGGTGGAAGCGCTGCACGGACGGGCTCAGGCCGAGGTCGCGCACAATGCGGTAGTCCGGGCCGGGGTTGAAGAACCCGGTGCACGAGACGGTGACCACGTGGGTGACGTCCTCGGGCGCGATCCCGTCCGCGTTGTCGAGGGCCCGGCGCGCCGTGTCGGTGAACAGGGGCGTGGCCTCGCGGACGAACACGTCGTTGCGGGTCTTGGTGCTCGGGCTCAGGAGCCGGCCCGTAGAGGGGTCGAAGAAATCGGGATCGTGGTCCGGCCGGTCCCATGAGAACTCCGCGAGGGCCGAGTAGCGGGTGTCGATCGCGGCGGCGTCGAAGCACGTCGTGACGAGGCGCTGGCCGAGGCGGGTGAGGCCCTCCTGCGCTGCGAACACGTCGCGGGCCTCGGCCTGCTTGAGCACGGTGGACGGGACAGCGGTCTCGAGGGACCTCACCAGGACGGTCATGGGCCATTCTTCCCCCGAGGCGGGGGGCGAAAACAAGGGGTGGGCGAGCCTGCCCGCAGGAGGTGACCTCCAGAAGGTGACCTCCAGAAGGTGATCCTCAGGTGGTGACCCTCAGGAGGTGACTCCCAGGAGGTGACCTTCAGCCGGTAGGGGCCTCGTCAGGGCCGGGTCAGAGGACGCCGGCGGACTCGAGCTGCTGGGCGAGCCCCGCGCCGTCGGGCGCCGAGGCCCAGGTGAGGCCGGGGCGGGAGGCGCCCCCCGCGGCGTCGTGCGTGGTGCCGCCCGAGAAGACCGCCTGGCTGGCCGAGAGCTCCCGGATCGCGACCGCGGCCACGGAGTCGGGGTGCTCTGCGGCGAATTCGGCGTAGATGGACTCGTCGTGCTGGCCGTTGTCGCCCACGAGGAGCCAGCGGATGCCCGGGAACTCCGCGGCGAGGCGCTCGAGGTTCTCCCGCTTGTGGTCCCGGCCCGAGCGGAACCAGCGCTCCGGAGTCATCCCCCAGTCCGTGAGCAGGAGCGGGCCCGCCGGGTACAGATTGCGGCCCAGGAACCGCTGGAGCGTGGGCGCAGCGTTCCACGGACCGGTGGAGAGGTAGACGACCGGCGCCTCCGGGTGCTCGGTCGCAAGCCGGTCCAGCAGCACCGCCATGCCCGGCGTGGGCGTGCGCGCCCGCTCGCTGAGCACGAAGGTGTTCCACAGGGCGAGGAACGGCCGCGGGAGGGCGGTGACCATGACGGTGTCGTCGATGTCGGAGACGATCCCGAAGCCTGCCCCCGGCTCGACCACGAGCACCTGCGCCACGTCCGGCTCGGCGCCGTCCGCACTCATCCGCACCTCGTGCCAGCCCGGCTCGAGCTCCACGTCCACGAGCGCGTCGACCACCCCGCCGGCGTCGGCATGCACGACGGCGCGCGTCACCCCGATCTCTACCGTCACCTCGGCGTGCTGGATCGGCACGGAGGTGAACGAGACCCAGCCGCGGAAGTTGTTGAACGCGTCCGACTCCCCGTGGAGCCCCGGCCTCGAGTACATGACGCGGCCGAGCACCCGCACCCGCCGGGTGGACCCGTACCCGCGGTAGGCGACCACCTGGGCCACGTAGTCCCCCCGCTGGGCCTGGCGGGTGCGCAGGTCGTTCCACCTTTGCGCGACGCGCTGCGCGAGGCGGAATAGCGGCTTGAGGCGGGGCGAGGCTCCTGCGCACTCCGGGACCGGCGCAGCGGCGATGGGCCGTGCTGCGGGGGCAGTGGCGGTGGCGGGCGCCCCGCCGCTGGGCCCGGCGCCGCCGGTGCGGGGGCCGTCCGGGCCGGAGACGGCGTGGGCGTGCTGCGCGGTCATGGTCCAACTCTCCCACGAGGGTGGGGGCCGCATCACATCGGGCCGCCCCGTGCGGCAGCCCCGTGTCCGCGGCCCGGCCCGGATCCGCTGCAACGGGGACGCCGGGCGGGGGCTCCTGCTCAGACGCGCGCCAGCTGTTCGATGTCCTCGAGGAACGCTGCCGCGACCTCCTCGCTCACGGTCGTCTTCGTCTCGGCGATGGCCTCGAGGTAGTCCTGGGTGCTGGGCCCCCGGCGGGCCGGGGCGGCCGCGGAGCCGGAGCCTTCGGGGGTACCCCCGGGCCTCGGCTCCTGATCCGGCGCGGAGCCGCCGGCGAGGTCAGCGCCGCCGGAGGGCAGGCCGGCGTCGTGCGCGAGGTCCCCGGCGTCGCGGTGGACGGCCCCGCCTGCCGCGGGCGATCCCGCCATCCCCGCCACGGGCACCGGCTCCGGCACCGGCTCCGCGGCGTACACGGCCTTCTCGAGCGCGCGCTGCGACGCGGACCGTGCCGCGAACTCGATGTCCGCCGGCGAGAACCCCTCGGTGTGCGCCACGAGCTGCTCCACGTCCACCTCCGGCAGGACCGCCTCGGGGATGAAGCGCTGCCACATGGCCCGGCGCGCCTCGGCGTCCGGGAGGCCGATCGGGATCACGTAGTCGAAGCGGCCGTGGCGCAGGAAGGCGGAGTCGAGGGCTCGGATGAAGTTGGTCGCGCACACGAGGAGGCGGCCGGGCTGCTCGCGGAACGCCGGGATGATCTTGAGCAACTCGTTGGTGACGCCCTGGTTGGGGCTCGGCGGGTCCCCGGCGCGGTGGGAAGCGATCTCCTCGACCTCGTCGAGGAACACCACCGCGTGCTCGAGCTCGGAGATCTCCAGGAACGTGGTGCGGAGTGCCCCGGCGAGGCCCTCGGGCCCGGCGGCGAGCCGGGACGGGAACACCTCGACGAACGGCCATTCGAGGCGGGAGGCGATCGCCTTCGCGAACGTCGTCTTGCCCGTCCCGGGCGGGCCGAAGAGCACGACGGCGCGCGGGGGGACCACGCCGAACTCGTCCGCGAGCTCGGCCTGGGCCAGCGGGAGCACGAGCCGGCGCTCGAGGAGCTGCTTCTCCCGCTTCATGCCCGCGACCTTGTCCCACAGGTCGCGCGGGAGGACCCGGCCGCCCAGCTGGGCCAGGGGCTCGAGCTCGGTCCGCTGCACCGGGATCTGCCGCTCGAAGAAGCGCAGGTTCTGCACGTCCTTGAACCCGCGGGAGAGGAAGGCCTCGAGGCGGGTCTCGGTGTCCGGCATGAGCGCGGACAGCTTGGCCAGGCCCAGGGGCGCCATACGGTTCTCGAGGGCGGCGAGGAGCGCGGTGCCTATCCCACGGGAGCGCCACTCCGGGAGGGTCGCGAGGAACACGATCCAGCCCTGCTCGTGCGCTGCCCGGCCCACCGCGGCCCCGACCACGTCGTCGCCGTGCAGGGCCACGACGGCCACATCCTTCTGGCAGCTCGCGAGGACCTCGGAGAGCGAGTACACCGGTTCGATGCCCGAGGCCGTCATCGCGCTCCAGAGGTGCAGGATCCCGTCCAGGTCCGAGGGGTGGAAGTCCCTGATCCGCCACGTGGTCATCGCCGGTGCTCCTTCGCTCCGCGGGCCCCTTCTCGGCCGCTGGGGCGAGTCTATCGACGGCACGTGGCGGGGAGGTTGCACGGGCGGAGAGGTTGCACGGGCGGGGTCCGCTCCTGCCCCCGTGGGCCCGCGTTGCCTCGGCGACGAGGCGGCATCCAGTCGGCGACCAGACTGCTCTGGCAGGATCCGTGCATGAGCATCGTGAAGATCAACGCCATCACCGTTCCCGCCGACTCCGGCGACGAGCTTGCCCGCCGCTTCGCTGCCCGCGCCGGGGCGGTGGACGGCCAGCCCGGCTTCGAGGGCTTCGAACTGCTGCAGCCGACCGACGGCCGGAACGTCTGGCTCGTCGTGACGCGCTGGGCCGACGAGGACAGCTTCGAGGCGTGGAAGAACTCGGCCTCGTTCGGGCGCGGACACGGCCGGCCCGAGGGTGCGGGCGCGGGTGCAGGTGCCGAGGGCGCAGCGGGCGCAGAGGCAGGCGCCGAGGGCGGGGAGCGCCAGCGCCCGGTGGGCATGTCCGCCGAGCTGTGGAGCTTCGTGCCCGCGGACCTCGGCCGGTAGGCCGGCTCCGCCGAACAGTCGCTCGGAAGGCCCTGCGTTTCGGTCAGAGCCCCCGTCTGCAGCCGGAGATTCTGACCGAAGGGCAGGGCGCTTTCCTTCAGCCGGGCGCGGGCCCCGCGCGCCGGACGGCTCCGCGCGCCGAGCGGCTCCAGCCCGGCAGCCCCGCCGCCCGGCCGCGCCTCAGGGGCGCCCGCCTCAGCTGTGCCGGCGACGCAGTGCGAGGGCGAGCACCGCGGCCACCGCGGCCGCCACCGTCATGATCACCGCCATCGGCACGGCAGTCCGGTCTCCGGCGAGCCCGGACAGCGGCGACACGATCGCGCCGAACACGAACTGGACGGCCCCGAGCACGGCTGATCCGCTGCCCGAGACGTGCCGCACGGCGTCGAGGGCCAGTGCGGAGGAGTTGCCCATGAGGAAGCCCACGCTCGTCACCGCGCACCAGATCGGGATCGCGAGGAGCCATCGCGGCACGGGCGCGAGTGCGAGCGCGAGGATGGCCACGCAGAAGAGCAGCAGCAGTGGCGCCGCCACGCCCACGATCCGCTGCGCCGGAATGCGCTTGACCAGCCGGGACGAGATGTACCCGGCAGCGATGAGCCCGGCGGCGTTGAGCCCGAAGAGCGCCCCGTACGCGAGCGGCGGCAGGCCCATCACCACCTGGTACACGAACGGCGAGGCGGGGATGTAGGACATCATCGCGGCGAACGAGGTCGCGAAGAGCCCCGCGTACCCGAGGTACCGGGGCACCCTGAACAGCTGGGCGAGGCCGCCGAGGATGCCGTGCTCCCCGCGGGACTCGGGTGGGAGCGTCTCGCGGACCACGGACGAGACGCTGAGCATCATGAGCGCGAACAGCCCGGCGAGGGTCCACATGATCCCGCGCCACCCGATGGGCCCCTCGAGCAGCGCCCCGAGCGACGGCGCCACCGCCGGCGCCACGCCGTTGACGGTCATGAGGAGGCTGAGGGTGCGGGCCGTCTCCGACCCGCGGGTGAGGTCCACGATGATGGCCCGGGCGATCACGATCCCGGCAGCGCCGAACAGCCCCTGCCCGAGCCGGGCGGCGATGAGCACCTCGAGGTTGGGCGCGAGCGCGGCCGCGACCGAGGAGAGGATCGCGCCGACGTTCCCGATGAGCAGCGGCCTGAGCCGGCCGAACTTGTCCGAGATCGAGCCGAACGCGAGCTGCCCCGCCGCCATCCCGAGCAGGAACCCCGTGAGCGTGAGCTGCACGCCGGAGGCCGTTGCGGCGAACTCCTGCTGCACGCGCGGGAAGCTCGGCAGGTACAGATCGGTCGAGAGCGGCGCAGTCATGGACAGGAACGCGAGGACCAGCAGCCACGGCGCGCTGATCCCCTCGCTGCGGTTCAGCGGTTTCGGGGGCATGGCACGGCGATGGTTGAGACGTCAGGCACCCGCCCAGACTACGCGCCCGGCACGTACGACGCCGCCCCCGCGCCTCCCGCGTGACGCCGCCTCCCGCGCGGGTCGGCCGCTGGCGCTAGGGCGCCTTCTGGGCCCAGCCCGGCGTGCCTTCGAGCACCTCGGGATGCTCCTCGGCGTAGCGGCGGAGGCCGCCCTTGCGGGGGACCTTCACCGGGTCGGGCCAGCGGGGGGACAGGTCGTCACCGAGGGTCACGCCGCGGATCTTCCGACCGATGAGGGGCACGACCCAGTCGCCGAGCCACGCCCTCTGGGCTGCGACCCACTCGCGCGGGCCGCGCCGCATCCGGGGCTCGCGCCCGCGCTGCTTCGCGCTCTGGGGGTACCCGAGCTGGTCGACCACCTGGCGGGCGAGGAACTTGTGGCCGGCCTTGGACATGTGGAGGCGATCGGTGTCCCACATCCTCCGGTCGGCATACTCGTCGAAGCACCAGTAGTCCACGAGGACGGCGCCGAGCTCGCGCGCGAGGCCCCGGACGCGCTCGTTGTACTGCCAGTTCCGGTGCTTGAGCGGCTCGAGCAGGGGGTTGACCTTCACGTCGTACCCCGTGAACAGCACCAGGGTCGCCCCGGTCGCGGCGAGCTGGCGCACGAGGTCCTCGTACTGCCCGAGCAGCTGGTCCATGTCGGTGCCGAGGTCGAGGATGTCGTTGCCGCCCGCGTAGAGGGTCACGAGCGTCGGCTCCATGGCCAGCGCCGGCGCGAGCTGGTCCGCGACGATCTGCCGCAGCCGCTTCGACCGGACAGCGAGGTTGGCGTACTCCCAGCCCTTCTCGGCCTTGGCGAGCTTCTCGGCCACCCGGTCGGCCCATCCGCGCACGCCATTGGGTAGGGCAGGGTTCCAGTCCCCCACGCCTTCGGTGAAGGAGTCGCCCAGGGCGACGAACCTCTTCCGGTTCCCGCGCACACTGCCTGCCACCCGGCGAGCCTAGGGCCGGCGTGCTACCGGCGGCCGACGGGAGGGTGAACGCGAGGCAACGGCCACAGACGTGATTCCTCAACCCGACGGAAGTGACCCCTCAACCCGACGACGGAGGTGACCCCTCGGCCCGTCACTTGACGCAGGGGACCCCGCCGCCGACGAGGGCGTCGGACCAGTCGCCGGCGTTGAACGTCGAGGACGGCGACGGCGACGCGGCCGCCGGCGGAGCCTGCCCGGACGCGGGCTGCCCGGCCTGCCCCTGGGCACCAGACCCCTGCCCGGCCGGCGTCTGGCCCGTGGACGAGTCCTGTCCAGCGCCAGACCCCTGCGCGCCAGATCCCTGGGTGCCCGCGCCGTCCGAGGACCCCGCAGCCGGGGCCGCCGGCGCCGGCCGCGCGGGCTGGGCAGCGGCCGAGGACGCGGGTGCCGGCTTGGGGTTCAGCAGGTCGGCGACCTGGGCCTGGATGGCCTGCTTGTCCACGATGTTCACAGACTCGCCGGTGTCGCTCGTGCCGAACTGGACGATCGGCAGGGTCACGAACTTCGTCTTGTTCTCGGTCAGCTGCTTGGCCTTGAGGCCGAAGTCGATGAGGTTCAGGCCTTGGTCCACGGCGATCTTGTCCTTGAGGGCATCGAGGATCCCGGTGACCCTGCCGAGGTCCGTGAACGTGCCCTTCTGCTTGAGCTGGGTCGCGAGCGAGGAGATGAATGCCTGCTGGCGGCGCGAGCGGTCGAGGTCGCTCAGCGCCACCCCGGAGCCCGAGGTGTCGCGCCGCTGCCGGACGAACGCCACCGCCTGCTGGGCGTTGATCTGCTGGACGCCAGCCTTGAAGTCGGCCCCCGAGTAGGAGTCCTGCGTGGCCTCCTGGAGGCACACCGTGATGGGGGCGACCGCCTTCGCGACGGAGAGGAAGGCGGCCATGGTGACCTCGGCGAAGTGGTCGATCCTGATGTTCAGGAAGTTCTCGACGGTGGAGATCTCCGCCTTGCGGCCGGCGTCCCTGGCGGCCTGGTAGATCTCGTCCTGGCTCTTGCCGTTGGGGCTGGCGGCGAACTCGCGCATGGCCTGGTCCATCGCGTAGCCGTAGGCCTGCTTGACCTTGCCCTGCTGGATGCCGTCGGGCGAGCCCGCGAGGTCCACATAGTCGTCGCGGGGGACGGAGATGATCGTGGCCCGGCTGCCGTCCTTGGGCACGTGCAGGACCATGAGGACGTTGCTGTTGTAGCCGCCGTCGTCCGAGCTGCCCGAGTGGAGCGCGTCGTACTCCTCCTGGCTCAGTGGCTTGCCGTTCTCGTCGAGGCGCGAGTCCAGCCCCATGAGGAGGATGTTGACGTCCTGGTCCAGGCCCTTGCCGCCGGTCAGGGCGTCCGAGCGCCGGATCCCGTTCTCGAAGCCGAAGTAGGTGGCCGCCGCCCACACTCCCGCCCCGAGGACGAGCGCGACCGCGACGACCCCGGCGAGCACGGCCGCGCGGCGGCGGCGGTAGGTCCACCGGCGGTCGTACGCGAGCGACTTCTGGTACAGGTTGCGGAAGGACGCGTCCTCGGGTCGGCGCATGCGGGGTACCTCTCGGTGGACTCGGGGCGCGCCCAGCCCGGACGCGCCCCCACGCTAGCGCCGGAGCCTCAACGGCAGCTGGAAGCGCGCCGGGGCGGCAGCGGGCCAAGCGGCCCGTCAGCGCAGCACGATGTCCACCGGGTTCGCCTGGGAGACCGGCCCCCCGGGCACCGCCGGGCCCTCGATGAGCCCCGACCGGTTGGTGCGCTTGTCCCGGAGGATCTCCGTGACGGACCCGAGGTAGCGCGAGAGGTCGATCACGTTCTCCGGGGCCGCGAGGAGCAGCTGGAAGCCGAACTCGTGCAGGGCCGCGATGCCCTGGCCCGCGAACTCCTCGGACGCGAGCACGAACGCCTCGTCCATCATGACCGTCCCGTAGCCGGTGAACCCGTGCTCGGCGATGCCCAGCTGATAGCTCAGCGCCGCGGCCATGATGAACGCGGTGAAGCGCTGCCGCTCGCCGCCGGACATCGAGCCCGTGTCCGCGTGCACGAACACCTCGTCCCGCGCCGTGCCCGCGGCAGCGTCGCGCGAGACGCGGTGCTCCTTGCACGAGATGAACACGTGCGAGCGCGTGTCGAGCACGTCGGACCGCCACCGCCGGTCCTCGGGCGTCTGGGACGCGAGCCGCTTCACGAGCGCCTCGAGCGTCTTGTACCGAACGGTGAGCTGGTCCTCGCCGGTGCCGCTCCCGCCCGAGGTGGCGGGGCCGGCGTCGTGCGCCGCAGCGGAATTCGCGGACGACGGCGCGTGGCGCGCCCTGAGCGCGGAGACGATCGCCTCCTTGAACTGCTTCGCGGACGCCGGGACGGTCTGGCGGATGTCCAGCTCGAGGTAGGAGCCGTCATGGAAGTCCACCCCGGCGAGGATCGAGTTCAGCGGCAGGATGCGGGCCGCGATGCCGCGGCGCTCCTCGTCGAGCAGGTGCAGCAGGGTCGAGAAGGACTCGTGCGTGCGCTGGGCGAAGAACTCCCGGAACTGCGCCTCCTGCGCGGGCAGGCCCTCCGAGACGATCTGCCGGTAGCGGGCCTCGAACGCGGCCGCGGCCCCGATCGAGACGCCGTGGTCCGCCGCGACCACGGGGCCCCAGTCGCGCTGGAACTGCTCGAAGATGCGGGTGAGGCGCTCGGCGGCGGCCTGGGCACGGCTCTCCGCGGCGTGGACGCGGGCGGCGAGGCGGCCGTGGACCTCGGCGGCGATCCGCTCGAGGTCGTGCTGGTCCTCGGCCTGGCCGAACTCGTCGAAGAGCGGGCCGAGCGTGCTGGTCGCCGCGGCCGACGGCGGGGCGTCGGCGAGGCGGGTCCGCGCGGCCTCGAGGAGGCGGTCGGCGGTCACGAGCTGGGCATCGAGCTGGCGGTACTCGCTCTGGAGCACCGCGGCGGCCTCGGTGGAGGCCTGGTGCTCGGCGCGGGCCGCCTCGACCTTGGCGCGCAGCGGCTCGAGGTCGCCCTGGGCCGCGAGCGCGTCCTCGAGGCGGGTGCCGATGCGGCGCAGCTCCTCCTCTGCCGCCGCGGAGGAGACCTCCTCCCACGCCCGCTCGTCCCGGGCCACGCGCCGCAGCGCCTCGAGCCGGCGGGAGAGCCCCTGGTGGGAGTCCTCGCTGGCCTGGGCGGCCTCGGCCGCGGCGGCGAGGGAGGCCTCGAGCTCGAGGACCCGGGCGGCGAGGAGCTCGACCTTGGCCGCGTTGTCGAAGCCGAGGACGAAGTCGGCGCGGGCCGCGAAGCGGTCGTCCTTCTCGACGGTGCCGCGGCCGCGCTTGACCACGCCGCCGAGGCTCAGTCCGCGCTCGAGGCCGGCGAGCTCGTCGGGATCCTCGACGCACGTGTAGGCGAAGTCCACCGCGATGCGCTCGCGGAGGTAGTCGCCGGCCGGGCCTTCGACGACCTCCAGCTTGGAGAGCAGGTCCCGCTCCCCCGCGGAGGCCAGGGCGGCCTCGGCGCCGGGGACGCGGCTGGAGAGGTCGACGGCGCGCAGCGCCCCGCGCACCGGGTTCGCGTCGAGCCACCGGGTCACCGCCGCGAAATGCTCCCCGGGGACGAGCAGGGTCGTGGCCAGCGAGCGCAGGGCCCGCTCGGCGGCCGGGCGCCACCGCTCCTCGTCCTCGGCGAGGTCGGTCAGCTCCCCGCCGAACGGCATCTCGTCCTCGTCGAGGCCGAGGGCCGCGGCGATCGCGGCGCGGTTCTCGACCGCGTGCTGGGGCAGGAGGCTCTTGCTCTGCGCGAGGGCCGAGAGCTCCGAACGGGCCTCGGCGAGCTCTCGCTTGGCGGTCGCGTGGGCCTCGAACGCGTCGAAGCGGGCCTCCCGCAGCGCCGCCGTGTCCCCCTCGAGCCCGGCGAGGGCCTCGGCGGCCCGGCGGTGCGCAGCCTCCCAGCCCTCGGCCGAGAACGGGAGGTCGAGGCCGGCGTCGTGCAGGCCCTCCTTCGCGGCCGCCTCGACCTCGCGGCGGAGGCGCAGGCCGACCGTCGCGTTGTCCCGGGCCTGCTCGAGGGCGGAGATCTGGTTGCCGCCGGCGCTGTTGTACTCGGCTTCGAGGGAGCGCAGCTCGGCGGCCAGGGCGTCGCGGCGGTGGCGCTCGGCGGAGAGCTCCTTCGCCTTGGCCTGGGCTCGGTCCCGGATGCCGACGATGAGCCGCTCCTGGACGGTGACGGCGTGCGACTGGCGGACGGCGTCGAAGGGCTCGTCGGCGAGCTCGCGCAGGCGTGCCGCCTCGGTCAGGGCGGCCTCGTACTCCTGATTCAGGCCGGGGACCGGGGCGAGCTGGTCGCGCTGGAGCCTGATGTCCTCGAGCCGGGCCCGGATGGACATGAGGTTGCTGAACTCCTCGACCACCTCGTCGGCGGCCGCGAGCGTGGCCGGCGGGTCGAGGACCTGGTCCCGGAAGAAGCTGTTGACGCTGCCGCCGAGGCCCTTGCCTGCCTGGATCACGCGCAGGAGCGGGAGCGCCTGGTCGCTCGAGATGCCCAGGAGCCGGCGGAAGCGCTCGGCGAAGTTCTTGTGGACGTCGAAGACCTGCGCCTCGGGGAAGACGGCCTCGAGCCCGCTGCGGGTGAAGCGCCGGCCCTGGGCCTGGCCGATGATCCCCTCGACCGCGGCCACGTCCAGCGGCACCGAGTCGATGAGGTAGAAGCGGCCGAGGCTGGACTCCGTGCCGTTCTTGGGCAGGTCGAACAGCGCCGTGAGCGTGTAGGAGGTGCCGGCCGCGTTGTCGAACGTGAGGGCGACGGCGCTCCAGGTGGCCCCCGGGCGCTGGAATGCGCTCGCACGGCCCTCCCCCACGGCCACGTCGCCGACCTTGCCCCGCATGTAGGTGTAGGTGGTGCGGCGGTCCTCGCTGTGCCCGGCGCGGGCCGCTGCGGCCTCATTGGAGCGCGGGCGGGCGTCGAACACGCGGGCGATCGCATCGAACAGCGTCGACTTGCCCACCCCCGAGTTGCCCGTGAGCATGGTGCCGGCCCGGTCCACGTGCATGGTGTGCGCCCCATGGAAGGTGCCCCAGTTGACGACCTGGACGAGGCTGAGCCGGTACTGTCCGGGGTTGATGTCCGTCCCGAGCGGGAGCATGGTCGCGACGCTCACAGGAGCCCCTCCGTCTCGCCGGAATCGCCGAGGTCACCCTGTGGGTCCCCAAGGTCAGGGTTTCCGACCTCTTCCAGAGGATCGGCCTCGTCGGGGCTGTGCGCGCCCTCGGCCTCGTCTGGCCCGTCCCCGCCTCCTCCGGCGAGGTCCACGCCCAAGGCGACCTGGCCGGCGTCGTCCGCGGCACCTCCATCCCGCGAGGGCCCCGCCGCGGCGACGGCCTCGAGGTGCCGGGTGACGTCGCCGATGTTCTCGAACGGCAGGGCGAGCGGCAGCGCGTTGGAGATGAGGTACACGTCCTCGAGCGGGGTGGGGATGAGGAGGCGGCGGGCCTGGAGCTTGGCGACCGCGCGGTGGACGGTATCGGCGTCACGGAGCGCGTCCTGCTCCTCGGCCGGCTGGTAGTGGGCCACGACGTCGGCGAGCTCCTCGAGCGTGACGGTCGGCTCCGTCTGGGCCGTGGCATGCCGGTCCAGGAGCAGCCGGAGCCGCAGGAGGAGGATGGTCTCGACCCTGCTGAGCGCGCGCTGCTGGCGCAGGACCGTGGCGCGCGAGGCCGTGCCCAGCAGCTCCGGGTCCACCGGCCGCAGCACGGCGACCTTGCGCTCGTGGTCGATGTGGAGACGGAGGAAGAGCTCGGACAGCCGCGAGCGCAGCACGTCCTCGTGGTCCAGCAGCGTGGTCCACGCCTTCTCGTCCCGGCCGCCGTCGAGGTACGGGCCCTTCAGGAGGCGGACCAGGACGTGGCGGACCCGCAGCGGGAGGACGCCGGTGTCGCCGTCGTACAGGGCCGTGCCGGGCACGAACGGCTCCTCCGGGGCGACCTCGGAGTCCAAGGGGGCGACCTCGGCAGCAGTTTCCATCAGTTCTCCTCCCGGGAGGTCGCAGGGGCCATGGTGCTCCGGACGCCTGCCGGCGCCCCCGCCGGTCCCACGGTCACCGTCGTGTTGGGGACGAAGGCGGTGCGCCGCGTCCCGTCGACCTGTTCGAATTCCAGCGGCGCCCACGCGTCCCGGCCGAAGCCCACGCCCCGGTTGAGCAGGTGCCCGAGGAGCGCGCGGATCGAGTTGATGTGCTGCTCATCGGCGGGCAGCTGGGCCCAGATATCGGGCAGCTCGGCGCGGCCGCCACCTGCCTCGAGGGCCACATCCACGGCTTCCCGCAGCGCCGCGGCCTTGGCCTTCCCCGTGCGGGCGGAGCGGACGCGGTCCTCCCGGCCGAAGGAGATGGGGTCGGCGAGCCGGGGCGGCGGCGCGAGTTCGTCCGGGTCGAAGAGCTTGACCATGGACAGGGACTCGAACTCTGCGCCGAACAGCTCGGGGGCCGGCGCGAACCCCGACTCCTCGCGGACGTACGGGAGGTGGCGGACGGCCTGCTCCGCCCGCCGGATCGCGTCGCGGAGCCGGACGGACTGGCGGTAGTCGTCGCTCTGGACATAGGTGTTCAGGCTCTCCGAGAGCTTGCCGTAGATGCGCTGGATCTGGGCGTTGGCCTCGCGCAGCTCCGCTACGAGGTGCCGGAGGGTCTCGCGCTCCTCGTGCCCGAGGCCGTCGGCGAAGTCCCGGGAGAGGACCTCGGAGATGGCGCCCCGGAAGCGCATCTGCTGCTCGGGGTCATCCAGGAACGCCGTGAACGAGCGGAAGGTGCGGCCCTCGCTGGAGGCGCGCAGCCGGCGGTCCGCCTCGAGGACCTGGGCCATCGTGGCGCCCTTCGTCAGCGACTCCTCGATGATCTGGTTGCGCAGCTGGCCCACCGAGTCCTCGATGCGGTCCCGCATGCGCTTGAAGTCGGCCGGGACGCCGGCGGCAAGGTCGAGGATGTTCTCGGCGGCCTCGAGGGCCGTCTCGTCGTCGAGGCTCCCGGTCTGCTCCCCGGCGCGCATGGCCCGCACGAGCTCGAGCCGCTCCTCGATCTCGGCCTCGAGGGCCTCGATCCTCGCGGTCGTGTCCGGGTTGGTCTCGCGCGCGAGCCTCTCCACGTCGCCGAGGAGTGTGCCGAGGCGCGATCCGGTCAGCGTGGACCGCTCGGAGGAGAGCGAGTCGAGGAACGCGAGCACGCGCGCCGTCGCCTCGGTGAGCTCGTACACGATCCGGCCGCCGTGCGCGCGGCGGGCGAGGAACCGGCGGCGGGTCCAGTCGTCGGCCACGGCGCGGCCGGTCGCGGCGCCGGCGGTGGGCGCGGCCCCGGAGGCGGCGTCGTGGGCGCGGAGGTCCTCGAGGAAGGCGTCGAGCTCCTCGTGGAACTGTTCGAGCTCCACCTGCGGGCGGTTGCGCGAGAACGCGGTCTGCAGCGCGGCGATGGTCCACGGGGCCGAGCGGGTGAGCGCCCACGCCGGCCCGCGGTGGAGCGACTCGAGCTCGGCGAGGCGGACCAGCATGGCGGACGACGGCGACCCCGCCGGCGCGGGTCCCTCGCCGCGCGCCGGGGTACGTGCAAGCGAGGGGGCCGGCAGCGGTCGCGGAGAGGGTTCTGGCACGGCTGACCACTCTACCGGGCGTCCACCGGGCGTCCACCGGCACGGCAGGAACCCGTCCGGCCGTTCCCCCGTTGGAACACGAGAGAGACTGCTCGGACCGTGGGGATACAGAACTGTCGGCGCCCCGGGACATAATGGGCCTTGGCTGGTCTGGGGGGAACCGCTCCTCGGCTCGTGCAGCCTACTGATTGCCGCCCGGCACCCCGGGCCTGAACGAGGAGCTCTGCGCCCTACGTGTTTCTGAAGACGTTCGGTTGGTCCTTCGGCGTGAGCGCCGTAGCGCTCGTCGTGGCCTTCGTCTACGGGGGCCCGCAGGCCCTCTTCCTCGCGCTGGTCCTGGGCATCCTCGAGGTGAGCCTGAGCTTCGACAACGCAGTGGTCAATGCCCGCATCCTCGAGCGCATGAACCCGTTCTGGCAGCGGATGTTCCTCACCGTCGGCGTCATCATCGCCGTGTTCGGCATGCGGGTGCTGTTCCCGCTGCTCATCGTCGGCGTCACCGCGAAGCTCAACCCGGTCGAGGCGGTCCAGCTCGCCCTGGCCAAGGGCCCCATCGAGGAGCCGGGCACCTACGCCTACGTCCTCCACCACGCCCACCCGCAGATCGCCGCGTTCGGCGGCATCTTCCTGCTCATGATCTTCCTCGACTTCATGTTCGAGGACCGCGAACTCAAGTGGCTGCACTGGTTCGAGGCGCCGCTGGCGAGGATCGGCCGGATGAACGGGGCCTCGCTCGTGGTCGGGCTCTTCGCCCTCGGCCTCATCGGCCAGCTCTCGGGCCCCGAGCTCCAGGGCAGCGTCCTGATGGCCGGCATCTTCGGCATGGTGACGTACTTCCTGGTCCAGGGCCTCGGCGAGCTCTTCGACACCGGAGACGAGGACGAGGACGCCGAGCCCTCCGAGCCGGCGGCCGCGGCCGGGACGCGCCCCAACAAGGCGATCCAGGTGGCCGGCAAGGCCGCGTTCATGCTGTTCCTCTACCTCGAGGTCATCGACGCCTCGTTCTCGTTCGACGGCGTCATCGGCGCGTTCGCCATCACGTCGGACCCGATCATCATCGCGCTCGGCCTCGGCCTGATCGGCGCGATGTTCGTCCGCTCGCTCACGGTCTACCTCGTCCGCCAGGGCACCCTCGACGAATTCGAGTACCTCGACCACGGCGCGCACTGGGCCATCGGCGCCCTCGCGGTGATCCTCCTGATCACGATCGGCGTCGAGGTCAGCGAGGTCATCACCGGCCTCATCGGCGTGGTCTTCATCGGGGCCGCCTTCGTCGCCTCCGTGATGCGCAACCGGCGCAAGGCCCTCGAACCCGAGCACGCCGCCACCGCCTGAGAAGGACATCCGCACCCTGTAGGGACAACGTAAGGAGCACACCGTGGGACTGAGCTTGCAGAAGGGGCAGGGCCTCTCGCTGACCAAGAAGGACGGCTCTGGCATGACCCAGGTCCGCCTCGGACTGGGATGGGATGCTGTCGAACAGCCCCGCAAGGGACTCTTCGGCAGCCTCTTCGGCGGCGGCGCCACGGAGATCGACCTGGATGCCTCAGCCATCCTCTACAACGCCGGCCGCCAGCCGCTCGACACGGTCTTCTTCAACCAGCTCACGAGCAAGGACGGCTCGATCCGGCACACGGGCGACAACCTCACCGGTGCCGGCGAGGGCGACGACGAGACCATCATGGTCAACCTGCCGTCCGTCAACGGCGCGGTCGAGCACATCGTCTTCGTCATCACCAGCTACTCGCAGCAGACGTTCAACGAGGTCCGCAATGCGTTCTGCCGGATCGTGGACGACTCCGCCGCCGGCAGCCCCGAGGTGGCCCGCTACACGCTCACCGAGCAGGGGCCCACCACGGGCATGATCATGGCCAAGCTCTCCCGCGAGGGTGCAGGCTGGAAGTTCACGGCCATCGGGCAGCCTGCGAACGGCCGCACGGTGGGCGACCTCGTCGGCCCGTCGGCCGCCGTCCTGTAGACCACCGAACCACCGCACATCACAAGGAGCACCGTGGCAAGCCTCACCCTCAGCAAGGGCAGCAACCTCTCCCTGACCAAGGCCGATCCCGGCCTCACCCGCGCCATGGTGGGCCTCGGCTGGGACCCGCGCACCACCGCGGGCGAGATGTTCGACCTCGACGCGAGCGCCCTGCTCGTCTCGGCCCGCGGCAAGGTCCGCAACAACGACGACTTCATCTTCTATAACCAGCTCGAGGCCAAGGACGGCTCGGTGGTCCACCAGGGCGACAACCGCACCGGCGAGGGCGAGGGCGACGACGAGCAGATCCTCATCGACCTGACGAAGGTGGCTGGCGACGTCGACAAGGTCGTCATCGTGGTCTCGATCGACCAGGCGGAGGCGCGGCGCCAGAACTTCGGCATGGTCAGGGGCGCGTTCTGCCGGGTCGTCAACGACGTCACCGGCCAGGAGGTGGTCCGCTACGACCTCACCGAGGACGCCGCGAGCGAGACCTGCATGATCTTCGCCGAGATCTACCGGCACGGCGGCGAATGGAAGTTCCGCGCGGTCGGCCAGGGCTACGCGAGCGGCCTGGCCGGGCTGGCCACCGACTTCGGCGTCGTCCTCGACTGACACCGCATCCGAGACAGAAGAAGGAGCACTTCACATGGCGGGACTGACCCTGACCAAGGGCGGCAATCTCTCTCTGACCAAGACCGATCCCGGCCTCACCAAGGCGATCGTGGGGCTCGGCTGGGATCCGCGGACGACGACGGGCGACGCCTTCGACCTCGACGCGTCGGCGCTGCTCGTGGGAGCCAGCGGCAAGGTCCGCTCCGACGCGGACTTCATCTTCTACAACCAGAAGCAGTCCCCCGACGGCGCGGTGACCCATCTGGGCGACAACCGCACGGGCGAGGGCGAGGGCGACGACGAGCAGATCCAGGTCGACCTGACCAAGGTGGCGGCGGACGTCGAGCGCATCGTCGTGGTGGTGAGCATCGACCAGGCCGAGGGCCGCCGGCAGAACTTCGGCATGGTCCGCTCGGCGTACTGCCGGATCGTCAACGAGGGCACGAACGCCGAGGTGGTCCGCTACGACCTCTCCGAGGACGCCGCGAGCGAGACCTGCATGATCTTCGCCGAGCTCTACCGCAACGCCGGCGAATGGAAGTTCAAGGCTGTCGGCCAGGGCTACGCGAGCGGCCTCGCCGGCGTCGCGACCGACTTCGGCGTGAACCTCGGCTGACGCAGCCCTCCCACCCACCTTCTGCAAGGAGCACCTCGATGTCCATCTCCCTGACCCCGCCGGATCCCACCGAGTCCGAGAACGCCCTCGTGCTGCAGGCGCCGGAGCCCGCCCCCGTCATCCAGGAGGAGCAGGCCCCCGGCATGGTCCCGGTCCCCACCGAGCGCCAGACCGAGATCGCCAGCCAGGCGAAGGCCTACGTGGCCGAGATCGCCGCGATGGACTCGCGCAGCCCGGAGTTCCAGCAGAAGGTCGAGGGCCTCAACCGGTTCGCCGGGCGGGAGATGGTCGCGTCCTCGGACGCCTCGAGCAGGATGCTCGACCGCTCGAGCACCTCCCTCGCGAGTGCCAAGAAGTCGAACAACAGTGCGCAGATGTACGTCGCGTCCACGCTCGGCGAGCTGCGCTCCACCGTCGAGGACCTCACCCCGGGCCAGGAGCTCAGTGCGGGCCGGAAGATCCTGGGCTTCGTGCCGGGCGGGAACAAGCTGGCCCGCTACTTCCAGCGCTACGAGTCGGCCCAGACCCAGCTGGACAAGATCATCAAGTCGCTCATGGCCGGCCAGGACGCCCTCATGAAGGACAACGCCTCGCTTGCCCAGGAGAAGACGAACCTCTGGGAGACGATGAAGCAGCTGTCGGAGTACGCGGTCTTCGCCCAGGAGCTGGACAGGGCCACGGTCGAGAAGATCGAGGAGGTCCGCCGCAGCGGCCAGACCGAGCACGCGCAGCAGCTCGAGTCGGACGTGCTGTTCCCGGTGCGCCAGCGCCGCCAGGACATCCTCACCCAGCTCGCCGTCTCGGTGCAGGGCTACCTCGCGATCGACATGATCCGGAAGAACAACACCGAGCTCATCAAGGGCGTGGACCGCGCCCGCACCACCACGATCAGCGCCCTCCGCACTGCCGTGATCGTCGCGCAGGCGCTCGCCAACCAGAAGCTCGTCCTGGACCAGATCGACGCGATCAACACGACGACGAACAACATGATCCTGCGCACCTCGGAGATGCTGAAGGACCAGACCGCGCGCATCCACCAGCAGGCCTCCTCCTCGGGCGTCTCGGTCCAGACGCTCGAGAAGGCGTTCGCGAACATCTACCAGACGATGGATGCCATCGACACGTTCCGCTCGCAGGCGGCCAAGAGCATGGAGAGCACGGTCCAGGCGCTCGAGACGGGCCTCGAGAAGTCGCGCCCGTACATCGAGCGCGTGCGCCGGCAGGAGGGCAACGCGGGCTAGGCCTGGTCGCCGGCCTCGTCCTCGTCGTCGAAGCCCTCCTCGAACTCGTCCTCGTCCCCGGCCTCCTCCTCGTAGTCCACGACCGCGTCGTACACGGCGTCGAGGGCGGGGACGGGCACGTTGACCATGCCGTCCGAGGTGTCGGCGAGGCCGAGGGCCTCGAGCTCGCGGATCTCGCGCAGCAGGGCCTCCGAGAGGCCCTGGAGCTGCTGGGCGGCCCCGGGGCCGAGCTCATCCTCGTCCTCCTCGGCCTCGCCGTCCTCGGCGAGGCCGGTGCCCAGGGACGCGACGTCCTCGAGGGGGAACGGCTGCTGGTGGACCGCGGCGGTGAGGATCGTCGTGAGCACGGCGGCGGTCTCGCCGTCCGGAGTCCCGGGAGCACCGTCGGTGCACGCGGCGACCACGATCTCCGTGCCGAGGAACTGGGCCTCGAGCCGCCCGAGCCCGTCGGTGCCGCCCAGATCCGCGGCGCCCTCGCCGGCGCGGGCCACGCCGCCGGCGGTGTCCACGAGCTCGGCGTTGACCATGGCCTCCCAGAGCCTCTGGGCGCGGGCCTCGGAGCCGACCACCTCGGCGGCGGACGCCAGCGCGTCGGCCGGGAGGGTCGCGTCCGGGGTGACCTCGCGGCCGGTGCCGAGCCAGTCGAGCAGTGCCCGGGCGTGCTGCACGAACGGGGCACCGGAGGCGAAGGCTGCGGCCTCCTCCTCGCTGGCCTGGGGCAGGTTGGCCCGGGGCCCCTCGTCGACGATCCCGCCGAGCGCCTCGGCCTGCGCGTCGAGCACCTCGGCGACGGCCTCGAGCTCCTCGGCGGTCCCCTCCCAGCGGCCGGTCTCCTCGAGGAAGGTGAGCCAGTCGATCAGGGTGCCGATCACGTAGCGCTGGTCGTCGATCGACTGGTCCTCGTTGTCCGCGGCGGCGGCGACGTCCTCGAGGAACGGCGGGAGGAAGCCGGCCACGTGGTCGGGGTCGAGCCGGAGGGACGGCGTGCCCTTGGCGAGGCTCGAGACGATCGTGACGAACATCTTCACGACGGTAAGCTGGCCGGCCGCGAAGCCCGCGAGGTCGGCCTCCTCCCGCGAGGCCCAGGCGACGTACTCGGGGGTGAGGCCGTCGATCATGAGGTCGATGCTGCGGCGCCGCCGCTCGTAGTCGTTCCTCGAGGTCGTGGTGCGCGGGCGGGTGTTCTTCGGCTTGCGTGTGCGGCTCTTCGGCATGAGAAGAGCCTACGCCGCCCGCAACACGGCGGCGGTCCCCTGCCTGCGCCGGCGGGGGCCTCGGCAGTGCGGGGGGCGACGCCAGCGGCGCAGGGGTCAGGGCGCCGTCGGCTTGCCGGTCCGCTGCCGGGCGGCGAGCAGATCGAGGACGTCCTGGGCGGTCCCGGTCTCCCCCAGACGCGGGAACACGGCCGAGACGGCGTACTCGTGCGCGCCGGGGCTGAAGTCGGTCATGGCATCGACCGCGAGTGCCACCGAGTAGCCGAGGTCGTGGGCGGCGCGGGCCGTGGACTCGACGCCCATGCTCGTGGAGATCCCGGCCAGGACGATCTGGGTCACGCCGAGCCCGCGCAGGACCGCGTCGAGGTCCGTGGTCGCGAAGGCGCCCACGCTGCGCTTGGTGAGCAGCACGTCGTCGTCGGCGGTGTGCAGGCCCTCGACGAGGGCCGCGAAGTCCTCGGGCAGCTCCGCCGGCAGCCGCCGTCCCAGTTCGGTCCGGCCGGCCGGGGCGCCGGCGACGTTGACGAGGACCACGGGCAGGCTGGCGGCCCGGAACGCATCGGCGAGACGCGTCGACGCGGCGACGACGTCCGGGATGCGTGGCGTCCCCGAGGGCTCCTGGGGCCGGCCCGTGATCCCCTTCTGCAGGTCGATGACCACGAGGGCGGTCCTAGGGTCGAGGGCAGTGAGGGCCATGGCTGGACTCCTTGGGGGGTCGGGGTTCGGTCCGGACCGGGCTCAGCCGGCGTCGGCGATGCGGGCCAGGAGGGCGAGGGCGTCGCGGAGCCGGGCGAGCTCGTCCGCGTCCAGCTCGCGGGCCAGGGTGCGCTGCAGCCAGTCCTCCTTGGCGAGCCGGTGGGCGGCGAACTGCTCTCGGGCCTCCGGGGTGAGGGACAGGGGCGCCTTGCGCCCGTCGGCGGGGTCGGGATCGCGGCGCAGCAGCCCGGCAACCTCGAGCGCCGCGACGGTGGCGCCCATGGACTGCGGGCGCACCCCTTCAGCGCGGGCGAGCCCGCTCACGGTGGCCGGGCCGTCCCGCTCGAGCCGGACGAGGACGTTGATCTGGGACCCGGTGAGGTCCACGGGGTCCGCCTGCTGGCGCAGCCGGCGGCTGAGGCGGGCGAGCACCGGCCGGAGCTCGCCGGCGAGGGCTGCAGCCTCGGGGCCGGCCGCGCGGTCTGTCTCCATCCGCCCATTCCAGCACATGCGAAGGAACCTGCACAGCCTCCTTCAGGGTTTCCCGGCGCCGATCACAGCGCGAGCGGCTAAGGTGAATCCATGGTCGGGAAGTTCTTCGGATCGCTGTTCGGCGGGGCCGGGCGCGAGCCCGAGCATGGCCTCGACGAGCAGCTGCCCCTCACCCAGGCCCAGGAGCTCGAGCAGACGCGCGGGGCCCTCGGGACGCTGCGCAGCGCCATCCGCCGCGCGGGTTCCGTGCTGCCCACGCTCGCGTCCTCGCGGGTCCGGCAGACCGACGACCTCCTGGCAGGACTCATCGACTACATCGCCGAGCACGGCGCCTCCACCGAGCAGCGGGTCCTGCTCAACGCGATCGTCACCGACTACCTCCCCACGTCGCTGCGCGTCTACCGCGCCCTGCCGCCCTCCACCCACACGGACTCGAGCCCCGAGTCGGAGAAGCTGCTCGAGCAGCTGGACATCCTGCACTCGACTGCCCTCGACCTGGACAACCAGGTCCGCACCGGGGCCCTCGCCGAGCTCAGCGTCCATGGGCGCTTCCTGCAGGACAAGTTCGACGTCGGCGGCATCCGCCTCACCTCAGCTCCGCAATCCCGAGAAGGAGACGCACTCTGATGGCCACGATGGTCGCAGGCAGCAATGCCGCCCTCACCGCGGAGAACCCCGGGCTCGGCGGGGTGATGGTGGCGATGGGCTGGCAGACCGTGCCGAGCAACGGCCCCCAGTCCGAGCTCACCTCGCTCGCGATCATCTGCGGTGAGGACGGGCACGCCCTCTCTCCCGAGCACCTCGTCTTCTTCAATCAGCTCACGACGGCGGGCGGCGGCGTCCGCTTCACCGGCGGCGAGGACGGCGCGCACGGCGCGACGCACGACCAGGAGCAGATCGACGTCGAGTTCGGGCTCATCCCGGCCGAGGTCGCCAAGATCGCGTTCCTCGCCTACGTGGACCCGGAGGTGCGCGGCCCGGGGACCTTCGGCGCCGTGCGCAGCGCCTACATCCGGCTCGCCCGGCCCGACGGCTCGGAGCTCCTGCGCTTCGACGTCCCGGAGCTGCACGGGGACCGGATCAAGGCCATGATGTTCGGCGAGCTCTACCGGCACCGCGACGACTGGAAGTTCCGGGCCCTCGGCCAGGGCTACGAGAACGGCCTCGCCGGCGTCTCCCGCGACTTCGGGCTCGACCTCTGATGAAGGGCCTGGCTGGCTCCGATGTGCCGTTCATGACCCGGCGGGTCAAGGCGCCCGCGCCGGTGGCTGAGCCCCGGCGAAACCCCGAACCGGTGGCTGAGCGCAGCCGAAACCCCCTCGAGCTCGGCGAACCCACGGTCCCCGCCCCACCTCCCTCCGCCGGCGTGCCGTCCGCCGGCCTCGACCTCTCCCCCGCCCCGGCCGCCGGGGGCCAGTCCGCCGTCGCGGCGCGCCACCCCGGCCCGGCCACGCTCGAGTCCCGCCTGTACCCGGCACCGGCGTTCGGCGAGCTCCACCAGCTCGCGGAGGGCGCCGCCGTCGTGCGCCTGAACCCGCGCCAGTCCGGGATCGGGTCCCTCTTCGTCACCGGCGCGCGCGGCACGGCCTGGGAGGGCGAGGACCGCACCACGGGGGCACAGAGCGTGCACCGGGAGCAGATCGGCACCCCCATCCCGACCCCCGGGAACCGGCCGCTCGTGGGCTTCGTTAATCGGGACGCCGTCGTGGTGCTGCGCCATGTGCGCAGGCTCCGCCGGGCCCTGTTCATCGGGGCCGGCGGGACCATGACGGTCCAGACCTTCGACGGCTCGGCCATCGCGGTCCAGGGCACCCTGGGCCCGGGCCAGCGCACGGTCCTGACCGCGACCCGCATCGGCGCGCTCCTCGAGCTGCGCGCCGAATCGGTCCCCGAGGACTGGGACGACGGCGAGATCTGGCGCGAGTTCGCCTTCACGATGACCGTGGGACTGGGAGGCCTGCGGCGCTAGCCCGGCCGCGCACCCGGCGGTCCCGACCACTCGGCCCCGCGACTCGCGGAGCCGCCCTGTTCCTGCACGCACCGACACCTGGGGGACCCCGTGCTGCACTACTCGTACCTGACCGCGAGCACCCGTGAGCGGCTCTTCGCCCGGCGGCCGCGGGAGCTGGGTCCCGACAGCGGCGCGGAGGCGCTCGCCGTCGGCCTCGGTGCCACGCTCTACACGCCGGGCACCCGGCCGGGCCTCGCCGAGGGGATCCTCCGCCGAGCCCGCTCCGGCTGCACGAGCACCGTGCTGTGCCTCGAGGACGCCGTCCCCGACTCGGCGGTGGAGAGCGCCGAGGACAACGTGGCCGGGGCCCTGGCCGAGCTTGCGGGGCTCGAGGCGCCGGCCCGGGCGCGGACGCTGCCGCTGCTGTTTGTGCGGCCCCGCTCGCCCGAGCAGCTGCTCGCCCTCGGCCGCCGGCTCGGGGACGCCGCAGAGATCCTCACGGGCTTCGTGCTCCCCAAATTCGAGAACTCCTCGGGCCGCGCCGAGCGGTTCCTCGAGGCCCTCGGGCAGCTCAACGCCGAGCTCTCGCCGCGGGTGCCGCTGCGGGCCATGCCCATCATCGAGCACCCGGTGACCACGCACCGGGAGAGTCGGCCGGAGGCCCTGCTCGCCGTCCGCGACCTGCTCGAGGCCCACCGCGAGCTCATCCTGTCGGTGCGGATCGGGGCCACGGACATCGCCTCCGCCTACGGCCTGCGGCGCTCGCGCGACCTGACCATCTACCACGTGGCCGTGGTCGCAGAGGTGATCGCGGACGTGGTGGGCATCCTCGGCCGGGCCGACGGCGGGTGGGTCGTCTCCGGTCCCGTCTGGGAGCACTACACGAACACCGAGCGGATCCTGCGGCCCCTCCTGCGCGCCACACCGTTCGATGCCGCGAACTCGGGCGTGCTGCGCGAGCAGCTGCTCGGTGCGAACCTCGACGGGCTCCTGCGCGAGATCGAGCTCGACCTGGCCAACGGCCTGCTCGGCAAGACGGTGATCCACCCCTCCCACGTCCCGCTCGTGCACGCGCTCCACGTCGTGGCGCACGACGAGTACGTCGACGCCGTGGACATCATGGCGGCCGAGGGCGGCGGGGCGGTCGCGTCCCGCTCCGGCGTGCGGATGAACGAGGCCAAGCCCCACCGGGCGTGGGCCCGCCGCACCCTCCTGCGCGCCGACGCCTTCGGCGTCGCCCGGCCGGACGTGACCTTCGTGGACCTGCTGGAAGCGAGCATGAAGTGACAAGCACCGCCGAGGTCACCCCGTGGGACCGCGAGGTCACCCCGCCGGAGGACGAGTGGCCCGGCACGGTGGTCCGCGACCGCCTGGGGATCACGCTCGCGACGGCGCCGGGCAGCCTCCTGCCCGTCGCCGCCCTCGTGGGCTTCGCGGTGCGGCGCAACCCGAAGCGGGCCCAGCTGCTCGTCTCGCGCGTCCTCGCCAAGCACGTGCCCACCTCGCCGGCGCTCGCCCTCGGCGCCGCCCGGCTCCTCGGCGCGGCCGTGGCCCGCGAGCTGGGGCTCACTCCCGCAGACCACACGGCCCCGGGGCCCCCGCTGGAGGAGGCCGCCCGGGCGCTCCTGGCCCGCCTCGCCGGGGACGCGCCGTCGGACGCGCCGCCCCTCCCCCTGCCGGCGCCGCCCGCCGGCGGCGAGCAGATCGCGACCCTCGGCTATGCCGAGACCGCCACGGGCCTCGGCCATGTAGTCGCCGAGTACCTCGGCTCGTACTACCTCCACTCGACGCGGCTGAGCACGCCCGTGCGTCCCTTCGGCGGCTTCGAGGAGGAGCACTCGCATGCGACGGGGCACGCCCTCGTGCCGAGCGACCCCACGCGCCTCGCCCGAGCCGCCACCGTGGTGCTGGTCGACGACGAGCTCTCTACCGGCCGCACCGTCCTCAACACGGTGCGCGAGCTGCACGCCGCCTGGCTCCCGGAGGCCGCGCACGACGCCGGCCCCTCCGCCGGCACCCCGCCTCGCCGGCGGTACGTGGTCGCCACCCTGGTTGACCTTCGCTCGGCCGAGGACCGCGCCGAGTTCGAGCGGCTCGCCGACGAGCTCGGGTGCGCCCTGACGGTGGTGGCGCTCGGGGAGGGATCGGTGGGCCTGCCCGCCGGTGTCCTCGAGCGGGCCGCACACTGGCTGGCCGAGTCCCCCGGCCCCGCGGTCCCATCGGGCGACCTCGCGCCCCCACCGGGCGACCTCGCGCACCTACGGGGTGACCTCGGCACGGTCCGGAGCGCGCGGTTCGGCGTCGACACCGCCGGTCCCCACGGGGTCCGGCTCGCGGAACTCGCCGCCCCCGCAGCGCGCGCCGCGTCCGCGGCCCTCGCCCGGGCCGGGGTCCCGCGGGACGGCCGGGTCCTCGTGCTCGGCGCGGAGGAGCACCTCGCGCTGCCCCTCGCCATCGCCGACGCCCTCGCCGCCGACGTCCCCGGCGTCCTCGTCTCCTCGACCACCCGCTCGCCCGTGCACGTCCACGACGAGCCCGGCTACGCGGTTCGCTCCGCGCTGACGTTCGCCTCCCACGACCACGCCCTCGACGGCGCGCCGGGCACCGGCCGCCGGCACGCCTACAACGTCCTGCCCCCCGGGGAGCGCTTCGACGCCATCGTCTATGTGCCCGAGCCCGGCACCGAGCCTGAGGACCTCGCCTCCCCGGGCAGCCCGGGAACGGAGGCCCACGGCGAGCCCGGCGTCAACGAGGCGCTCGCCCGGGCGGCGCGCACCGTCGTCGTGCTCCACCTCGGCGCCGAGCCGCCGTACGCCGAGCCGCTGCGCGGCGGCGCCCATTCCGGGGGCTTCGGCTCCTACCCGCCCGAGGACGTCGGCTGGCTGCTCAAGGACCTCTCGGGCGCGCGCCTCGAGGCGCCGGCCCACGAGCGCGAGGCCGCGATCCAGTCCGGCCGGGCGAGCTACGCCGAGTCGCTGCCGCAGGAGTACGAGCCGAGCCCCGAGTACCAGGCGCTGTTCCACGAGGCCCTCGCGGCATCCGGGCAGCCCATCGCGCAGGCCGTCGCGGACGTCACCGAGCAGGTCCTCGCCCTGCGCGGGCGGGAGCCGGTGCTCGTCTCGCTCGCCCGGGCAGGGACTCCCGTCGGGGTGCTCATGCGCCGCTGGGCCGCGCACGCCCACGGGCTCGACGTGCCGCACTACACGATGAGCATCGTGCGCGGCCTCGGGATCGACGCCAACGCGCTGCGCTGGCTGCTCACCCGCCACCGGCCCGAGCAGATCATGTTCGTGGACGGCTGGACCGGCAAGGGCGCGATCGCGCGGGAGCTCGCCGCGGCGCTCGGGGACTTCGCCGCCTCCGACGGGGTGCGCCTCTCCTCCGAGCTCGCCGTCCTGGCGGACCCGGGGCGCTGCGTGCGGGTGTTCGGCACCCGGGACGACTTCCTCATCCCCTCGGCCTGCCTCAACTCGACCGTCTCGGGGCTCGTGTCCCGCACGGTGTTCAACCGCGCGCTGGTCGGCCCGCACGAGACGCACGGGGCCAAGTTCTACCGCGAGCTCGCCCCCCGGGACGTCTCGAACGAGTTCGTCGACGCGGTGGCCGCGCACTTCCCCGGCGTCCGTCCGCGGCTGCCCGGGCCCCTCGCCGAGCCCACGTGGGCCGGCTGGGCGGCCGTCGAGCGGATTGCCGCGGAGCAGGGCCTCGGCCCACTCGAGCACGCGGTCAACCTCGTCAAGCCCGGCGTCGGGGAGACCACCCGCGTGCTGCTGCGCCGGGTCCCCTGGAAGGTGCTCGCGCGCCCGGAGCTGCTGGCCACGGACGACGCCGGCCGCCTCCTGCACGGCGACCTCGCCCACGTGCTCCTGCTCGCCGCCCAGCGGGGCGTTCCGGTGGAGCCGTCGGACGGCCTGCCGTACAGCTGCGTGGGGATCATCCATCCGCGCTTCACCCCCGGCGCGACCGGGGCCGACGGCAGGGCGGTGCGCGATGTCTAGGCCGCTCGTGGCGTGCGACCTCGACCGCACCCTCATCTACTCCGCGAAGGCGCTCCACCTCGACGGCCCCGACCAGGACGCTCCGCGGCTCGTGGTGAGCGAGGTGTACGAGAACGCCCCGCTGAGCTACATGACCCGCGTGGCGGAGGACCTCCTGCACGAGCTGGACGGCCACGCCGTTTTGGTCCCGGTGACCACCCGGACCCAGGCCCAGTTCGCCCGCGTCCAGCTCCCCGCCACCCCGTACGCGATCACCACCAACGGAGGCGTCCTCCTGCACCACGGGACGCCCGACGGCGCGTGGTCCGCGCGGGTGCGCGGCGCCGTCGGGCGCGGCTCGGCACCCATCGGCGAGGTTCTGGCACGCCTGTGCGAGAACGATCCGCCGTGGGTGGAGCGGGTCCGGACGGCCGAGGACCTGTTCGCCTACGCGATCGTCAACCGGGCAGCGTTGCCGGACGAGTGGCTCGCCGAGCTCACGGACTGGTGCGCCGGGCGCGGCTGGATCGTCTCGCTCCAGGGGCGCAAGCTCTACTGCGTCCCGGCGGCAGTGACCAAGGAGGCCGCCGTTGCCGAGGTGATGGACCGGACGGGGTCAGCGCGGCTCATCGCCGCCGGCGACTCGCTGCTCGACCGGGGGCTCCTCGAGCTGGCCGACGTGGCCCTGCGCCCCCGCCATGGCGAGCTCGAGGCCGTGTGCTACACCCACCCCGGGCTGCAGGTGACGGATAGCGCGGGGGTCCTGGCGGGCGAGGAAATCCTCCGCGCGGCGCTGGAGGCCGCGCGCGTCCTGCCTGCCCGCGCTCAGCCGACGGCGGCGGACGCGGAGGCGTCCTTGGCCCATTCCTCGGCCATGAGGCGGTAGGAGCGCTCGCGCATCGCGGGATCGTGGGCGTAGCCGGTGAGGATGATCTCGTCGATGCCGTACGAGGCCGCGAAGACCCGCAGGAACTCGGCCGCCTCTCCGGGGGTGCCGACGGCGGAGAAGCGCAGCGCCGAGGTGGCCATCTGCTCCTCGTGGGGGGCCCAGTCCATCTCGCGGACCGGCGGACGGAGCGGCCCCCGGGCGCCGCGGCGGATCGCCACGAACATCTGCTGGTGGGTGGTGAAGAGGAACTCCGCCTCCTCGCGCGTCGGGGCGACCATGAGGTTGGCGCCGGCCATGACGTACGGCTCGGAGATCTGCGCGGTCGGCGCGGACGGGTTGAACATCTGCCGGTAGGTCCAGATCGCCTCCGAAAGCTGGAACGGGGCGAAGTGGCTCGCGGCCGCGTACGGCAGACCGAGCTGGCCCGCGATCGCTGCGCCGGCCGTCGAGCTCCCGAGGATCCACAGCGGGACCTCGGTCCCGCGGGCCACGGCGGCGTGGACCCCCTGGGAGAGCTGGACGCTCTCGGCGTCGTCCTCCTGCTCGCCGAAGAACCACGCGAGGAGCCGGATGTTCGCAGCGAAGGCGGCCTCGCCGTCGTCGCGCGCCCCGCGGCGCAGGAGGGCAGCGGTGCGCGGATCGGTCCCGGGGGCGCGCCCCAGGCCGAGGTCGATGCGGTCGCCGTAGAGGTTGGCGAGCGTGCCGAACGCCTCGGCGACGGCGAGCGGCGCGTGGTTCGGGAGCATGATCCCGCCCGAGCCGACGCGCAGCCTGGACGTGTTCGCTGCCGCATTGGCGATCAGGAGCGCCGTGGCGCTCGAGGCGAGCGCGTCCGTGTTGTGGTGCTCGGCGTACCAGAGCCGCCGGTAGCCGGCTTCGTCCGCGAGGCGCGCGAGGCGGGTCGAGGCAGCCAGCGCGCCGGCCACGTCGGAGCCTTCCACGATGGGGGCGAGGTCAAGGATCGAAAGTGCGGTCACAAGGGCGGCAACCGGTGCCCGGGCCGAGATGTTCCCGAGACAAGTGTGAGCCCGATGTCACGTTGGATAACAGCTCCATTGCGTTTCAGCAACGTCCTCGATTCCGGGTGTTACAAGCGTGGCCAGCGGGAAAGAATGAAGGCGTTGTGGCCGGCCGGGGGAACATCCCGAGCTCGTGGGAGGAGCTGCTGTGGACGATGCGTTGATGGTGACGAACCTTGTGTACTTCGGGACGCTCATGATCGGGGGCGCGCTCCTGCTGTTCCTCGCGGTGGCCACCGTCATCACGCTCGTGATCGCCGGCGCTGGCCAGGGAGTCGCGTCGGCCGCCATGGCCGCTCTGCGGGCAGCGCGCGGACTGGTCCAGCGGGCGCTCGCCCGGCGCGAGGCCGCAGCCCAGGGGCCCGCGGTCGAGACCGAGGAGGCCCGTGCCGAGTACGCCCGCCGGGCCGTGATTGCCAAGGCGGATGCCCTCCTCGCCGCCAAGCGGGCCTCTGCCACCGCCGCCTCGGCCGCCGCGGACTCGCGCGCCCCGCGGTCCGTCGACGCCGAGGACGCGCAGCCTGCCGACGAGGAGGTCGCGATACCGGTCCTGCTGCCCGCCCTGAGTTCCGCCGCGGCCCCCGCCCCGGCTCCTGCCCCGTCGTCCGAAGACCACGCGGCGCCGGCGCGCCCGAGCGAGCCCGCCGCCGTCGCCCGCATGCGCCCTGCCCGGCCGATGCCCGCCCGACCCGGCCCGCACACCGGGACGCAGCCGATCCTGGTGGTCAGCCGGGCCAGCTGACAGGACGGCACGCCACGGGGCCCGACGCCGCGCCAGCCGCGGTGTTGGGCCCCTTCCCTGTGTGGAGAGTTCTCCCCATCGCGCCGGGTGCGGGGCGGCGTATAGCGTGGAGCCAAGTCCACGGGGGAAGCCCGAGGGGCAGGACGGAAGGGAAGACCATGGCTATTCAGCAGGGTGCCAACGTTGCCGAGCTCCGCGGTGTCGCGAAGCAGTTCGACGCGAAGGCCAACGAGGTGGACCAGATCAAGAACAACCTCAATGCGCTGATCAACAACAACATCCCGGCGAACTGGGCCGGCCGCGACGCCGAGCAGTTCAAGGGCGAGTGGCAGTCCACGGGCATGAAGTCCCTGGCCAAGCTCGTCGAGCAGCTGCGCGACGCCTCGCGCACCATGAACACCAACGCCACGGCGCAGGAGCAGACCTCCAGCAGCCTGCATTAGCACCCGCGCGGCCACCGCGCCGCCCGCGCTGACCCGCGCACGCGAGAGGCCCCACGGCATCTGCCGTGGGGCCTCTCGCCGCGTTCCGGCTCCCTTGCTGGAGTCCCGGACATCCTGCTGCGGCCGGGTCTGGTGGGACCGCTCGGGCCGGGGCGGTGGGTGTCCCGCGCTGGCCGTCGCCGCGCCGTCCGGGCCGGTGGGCTCGTCGGGCTGACTGCTACCATCAGAGCAAGTCACGGGCACCAGCGACAACTGTCCCGCTGATCGATGGTCAATCTGACCAAGAGAACCCGCTTTGAGCCGTGGAGAGTGATCAGAACGCAGCAGCTTGACCGCACCGACCGCCGGATCCTCCTCGCGCTCGACGAGGACCCGCGCGCGCCCATCATGGTCCTCGCGCAGCGCCTGGGCCTCGCACGGGGCACCGTGCAGTCCCGCCTCGAGCGCATGGGCGCGAGCGGCGTGCTGCGCGCCAGCAGTACCCGCGTGCACCCCGAGGGGCTGGGCCGCGGCGTCCTGGCCGAGGTCAGCGCCGAGCTGGACCAGAGCCACATCAACGAGGCCGTGGCCGCGCTGGGCCGCATCCCCGAGGTCCTTGAGTGCCTGGCCCCGGCCGGGGACACCGACCTCCTCATCCGGGCGGTCGCCACGAGCCCGGATGACCTCTACCGCGTGTCCGAGGAGATCCGCCTATGCCCAGGCATCCGGCGCACGTCGACCCGGATGATCCTGCGCACGGTCATCCCGTACCGGACCACGGCGCTCCTCGAGGCCGACGACGGCGGCACCCCCGCGCCGTCGTCCGCGGCCCCGCCCCCGGCGACCCGGCCCAGGTCCCGCCGCCCCTGACCGTTTCGGGTACGCATCTCGTCGCCCTTTCGCCGTTCCGGGTACGCATCTCGTCGCCCTTTCGCCGTTCCGGGTACGCCAGGCGCGCCCCCGCCGTCGTCCGCAGGCGGGACGCCCGGCTACTCCCCTGACCGGCGCTCGAGGTCCTCGAAGTCCTTCAGCCACAGCTCGCGGGCCTCAGTGTCCCGCGCGCGCCGGGCCTGCGTGAGCGCGCGCAACTCCTCGAACGCCGAGGAGGGGGCGGAGGCTGCGGCGCCGCGCCGGCGTCTGGACACGCCCAGCATGAGCAGCGCCCGCTCGGTGGCCGCGGAGTTCTTGACCGCGAACGCGGTGCGGCGGCGCCGGAGGGCCTCGCGGACGGCGGTGTGGGCGTCGGCGCGGCGGCCGAGCTCGCGCAGGGCCCGGGCACGGAGCACGAGGAGGGCCGCGGCGAGGTCGCTCGCGTTGGCCAGGCCCTCGGTCCAGGCCACGATGTCGTGCGGGCGCCCTAGCACCTCGGCGAGGCGGCACGAGGCGAGGGCGGTGGGCATCGAGGGCGGCAGCGGGGCGAGGACGGCGAGCGCCTCATCCGGCCGGCCGACCTCCCGGAGGCTGTGGGCGAGCGCGAGGCACACGGCCTCCTCGCTGAAGAGGACCTCGACCTCGACCCCTTCGGAGACCTCGATCCAGTGCCGCACTCCCCCGAGGTACTCGGTGGCGAACGCGGCGGCGGCCGGCTCGCTCGTGCCCGCGAGTCCGCGGGCCAGGAGCTCGGCGGCCTGGGCGTGGTGGTGGGACCGGTAGGCCTGGAGGCCTGCCATGACGTAGCAGAGTCCGGACCAGCTGGGGTGGGCGCGGGCGATCACCACGAGCCGCTCCGGCTCCGCGTGGGCGAACACGGCCGCGTGGACCTGCTTCTCCACCTTGGACGCGAACGGCCGCAAGCGCGGAGCCCTGGTCCGGCCAGTGACCCGCTGGGCGAGGCGGCGTCTGATGCCGCGGACAGGGGCATAGACCTGCGCGCCGCGGAAGGGAGTGAGGTCGCGCGGGTCGTGGAACGGGGGGCGGCCGCCCAATTCGCGGGAAGGCATGCCCACCATGCTAGCGACGCGGCCCCGCCCACCCCCAGGCGGGCTTTCGGGTACGCATCTCGCTGGGGAAACGGCATTCCGGGTACACCACCGGCCCGGCCGTTCCTTCCCCGAGGGGAAGCCCCGGCGAGACGGCCGACGGCGGCGCTGCGCGTCGTCGTGCGCCGAGGGCCGCCAGAGGGGCGGCGCGGGGCAGCCGCGGGCGCGCAGGGGCAGCCGTACCCGTAAGCCCTCAGAGGCGACTAGATGCGTACCCGGAACGGGAAAGAGGCGACTAGATGCGTACCCGGAACGGGAGACAGGGGGTCAGCGGGTCGCGAAGTGCACCCATGCCCCGATGACCCAGACGGTCGCAGCCGCGGCGGCGAACGCGAATTCGGCGAGGCGCCCCAGCCCCAAGGCCTTGAGCGCAGCCCACGAGGACGCCCCGGCCGCCCGCAGATCGCGGGTCCTCACCCATTCGCTCCCGAGCAGCCCCACTGCGAAGCCCAGGAACAGCCCGACGACTGGCACCGCGAACATGCCGATGACGGCGACAACGGTGGCGGCGAGAATGGAGCCGTTGGGGACCTGGCGGGCAGCGAGCCTTCGCCCCGTGAGCACATAGGAAGCACCCATGCCGGCGGTGAACAGCACCGTGCCGATGGCGAACACCGTCCATCCGCCGGCCCCGGCCCCGCCGAAGAGCGCCCACTCGAGCAGGGCGAGAGTCCCGAGGACACTGCCCGGGAGCACCGGCAGGATCGTGCCGAGCACTGAGACGGCGAGGGCGATCGCGCACAGGAAGGCCGCGAGGAGGCTGGTATCCACGCGGCCATCCTCCCCCATGCGAACGCCGGGAGCGGGGAGGGAGCGCCTACTCGCCCGGGACGACGGCGGCGGCCACCGCGGCGGTGACGGCGGGGGCGACGCGGGGGTCGAGGGGGCTCGGGACGATGTAGTCCGCGGAAAGCCCGTCGTGGGCGAGCCCGGCGATGGCCCTGGCGGCGGCGATCTTCATCGCCGGGGTGATCCGCCGTGCCCCGGCGTCCAGGGCCCCGCGGAAGATCCCCGGGAAGGCCAGGACGTTGTTGATCTGGTTCGGGAAGTCGCTGCGCCCCGTCGCCACGACGGCCGCATGCCGGGCAGCGACCTCAGGGGCCACCTCGGGGTCGGGGTTGGACAGGGCGAACACGATCGCGCCCTCGGCCATCCCGGCCAGGCGCTCCTCCGGCACGGTCGAGGAGGAGACGCCGATGAAGACGTCCGCCCCGGCGAGGGCCTCGGCCGTTCCGCCTTCGACCCCGCGCGGGTTGGTCCGGGCAGCGTACTCGGCCTTGAGCCCGGACAGGCCGGGCCGCCCAGCGTGGATGGCGCCCTTGGAGTCGAGCAGGACCACGTCCGTCAGCCCGGAGGCCAGGAGGATCTCCGCGATGGCGATCCCCGCGGCCCCGGCACCGGCGATCACGGCCCGCAGCGAGGACAGCTCCTTGCCCACCACGGCGGCGGCGTTCGTCAGCGCGGCCAGGACCACCACGGCGGTGCCGTGCTGGTCGTCGTGCATCACGGGCATGTCCAGGGCCTCGATCAGCCGGGCCTCGAGCTCGAAGCAGCGCGGCGCGGCGACGTCCTCGAGGTTCACCGCCCCGAACGAGGGCGCGATCCGCACCAGGGTCTGAACGATCTCGTCCACGTCCGTCGTGTCCAGCACGATCGGGATCGAGTCCAGCCCTCCGAAGGTCTTGAACAGGGCGCTCTTGCCCTCCATCACGGGCAGCGAGGCGGACGGGCCGATGTCCCCCAGCCCCAGGACCGCGGTCCCGTCCGAGACCACGGCCACGAGCCGCGAGGCCCACGTGTGCGTGCGGGCCAGGGCCGGGTCCGCGGCGATCACACGGCTCACCTGCGCGACCCCGGGCGTGTAGGCGATCGAGAGGTCGCGCTTGGTCACGAGCGGGCGCTCCACCGCGACGGAGAGCTTCCCGCCCTCGTGCGCGGCGAAGATCTCCTCGGTGCTGATCGGCTCGGCGAGCGAGTCAGAAGATGGGGCAAAGGTGTCGATGGGAGCAGTCACGGCAGTGTCTCCTGGGTCAGGTGCCGCCGCGCTCGCGGCTCGGGCCGCGGGTAGTGAGGGGCGCACGACGGCGTGGCGGGCCTCGCGCGGGAAGACGGCCGACCGCTGTGTCGGCGCGGGTCTCCCGTGCTCAGCCTGGTGGGATCCGGGGTGATTGCCGGGTTCGGCACTTCCGGGAGCCGGCTCATGCGCGGGGATGACCGCGCGGGCACCGGCCTCGGGAAAGAGGTAAGGACATCATAGGTGGATGGAGCCCGCCTTCCGCAAGGCGGAAGACGCAGGGTCGTCACCCGACCGACGGGCCGGGCCAGCGCCCGCACCGCGCCGTCCCGGGCGGTCCCGGGCGGTCCGCGGCCGCTGGCGTATAGTTGGACAGTCCCCCGGTCCCCCTCTCTGTCCGCGTGCCGAACGGCCCCCCAGCGTCCGGAATGAGGTTGCTTCGCAGTGCTCGAATTGCCCCACGATCTGGTGACCCCTGCTCCACCGCCGGCGACGCCCCGCATGGCTGCCCGGTACGAGCAGCTGCTGGACACGGCGGCGCAGTTCGCGACCCGCGAGTACCCCGAGGTGGACGTTACCGAGGTGGCGCACGAGGCCGGGGTCTCCTCGAGCACTGCCTACCGGTACTTCCCCTCGTCCGCGCACCTGCTCCTGGGCCTGCACCGGCGCCAGCTCCTCGAGCTGAGGAACCGTGTCGAAGACCGCGTGGCCGCCTCCCGGACGGACGCGCAGCGGGCGAGCGCCCTCGCCGGCGCCGCCGGAGAGCTGTTCGCCATGCGGCTGGCCCAGCCCGCCGTCAACTCGTGCCTCGACGAGCTCGTGGTCCCGGCCGACCATGAGCTCGCCGCGCTCATCGGCGAGGTGGACGAGCTGTCCTGGTCGGTGCTGGGGCGCCTGGCCGGGGACGCGGAACGGGGACGGAGCATCGTGCTCGTCATCTCGGGGCTCGTGTCCGGGGTGCGGACCGGCCGCCTCATGCCCTACGAGGCTGAGCAGCAGCTCAAGGCTGCGTGCGAGATCGTCGCACGACGGCGCGTGGCCCGCGCCCGCTGACCCCTCCCCTTCCCCTGCTCTCCCCTCCCGCGGAGGAGCCACGTCCGCGACCTCGAGGAGCCGCGTCCGGGACGTCCAGGGGGGTCAGGCGACGCTGCGGATGCGGGTGACGAACACGGCCCCGAGCAGGCCGATCACGGCGGCGGCGATGTAGAGCGAGACGTACCCGCCGAGGAACGCCACGAAGGGGTACGCGATCGCCGGGGCGATGACCTGCGGCAGCGAGTTGGCGATGTTGATGACCCCGAGGTCCTTGCCGCGGTCCTCGGCGCGCGGGAGGACCTGGGTCACGAGCGCGAAGTCGACCGCCTGGTAGGCGCCGTACCCGATGCCGAGCACGCTCGCGCCCGCGATCGCCCCGGCCCAGGTCGGAAACAGCCCAATGGTCAGGGAGGCCACGGCGATGACGCACGAGGAGATGATCACGAGCGGCTTCCGCCGGCCCATGCGGTCGCTGAGTCGGCCGCCCACCACGCTGGTCACGATGACGAGCACCGCGTAGATGCCGGTGAGGATGAGCACGCCGGTGGCCGGGGCGATCCCGGTGGTCTGCTCGATCCGCACCTCGTCCGTGAGGAAGTACACGAGGTAGAGCAGGATCATGTGGTTTCCCACGTTGACGAGCAGCTTGGTGAACCACGCCCACCCGAAGTCCGGGTAGCGCCGGGGGCTGATCCAGAACGAGGCGAGGAATCTGCGGAGCGAGAAGCCCCCGAACGCGCCGCGCGGCAGGGCGGCGTCCCCCGCGGTGACGAGGTAGACGACGGTCCCGAGGACGAGCACTGCCCCGCAGACCACGTAGCCGAGGGAGAAGCTGCCGGCCACGGCGGCGGCCACCACGGCGCCGAGGAGGATGCCCACGGTGATCCCCATCGCGGCCAGGCCGCCGACGGTGCCGCGCTGCGCCACCGGCACCTTGTCCGGGATGGCCGCAGTGATGGCCGCATAGGCGGCATTGCAGCCAGCCTGCACGAGGCACCACAGCGCCGCCATGACGGCAACGTTCGGCGCGCCGGCGAGGGCCACGAGGCCGAGCGCCCCTGCCACGGCCCCGAGGAGCACCCAGGGCCGCCGCCGGCCGAACCGGCCAGGGGTCCGGTCCGAGAGGGCCCCGGCCAGCGGGTTCCCGAACGTGGAGACCGCCGCCCCCGCGCCCGTCACCAGCGCGAAGATAGCCTCCTTCGCGCCCGGGTCGAACGCGGCCGCCTGCTGGGCCAGGAGCACCTGGAGCGGGCCGAAGAACGCGACATTGATCCCCACGTTGACCAGGACCACGCCCAGGATCCAGGGCAATCGGACCGGGACCGTGGGTTCGGCGGCGACGGCCGTGCCGGGCTGGGCGGCGGCGGGGCGGTGGGGCACGGCCACGGGGACCTCCGGCTGAGCTGGACTGGTGCCCTCAGGGTACGGCAGAACGGCCCGTCTGGGCCCTCCATGACGCCCCGGAGGCGCGCGGGTGCGGCCCGGACAGCGGGTATCGTCGCCTCCGTGGAGAACGTGGAGAACGCGGCGAACGCGGCCAACGCAGAGAGCCCGGCGACAGCGCCGGACGAGGCGATGGCGGCTCAGGTGTACCAGCAGATCATCAACTCGATCGTGTCCGGCCAGCTCCAGCCGGGCCAGCGGCTGCGCGAGCGCGAGCTCTCGGAGCAGTACGGCGTCTCCCGCATCCCGGTCCGCGAGGCCATCCACCGGCTCGAGCAGGACGGCTTCCTGGTCACGGCCCCGCGCCGCGGCGCAGTGGTGCGGAAGCTGACGCTCAAGGACGTGGACGAGCTGTTCGACCTGCGGGTGCTGCTCGAGTCGTTCGCCGCGGCCCGGGCCGCGGAACGGGTGGCCGACGGCCGCGCGGACGCCTCGGTCCTCAGGGACACGCTCGCCGCCGCGCACGCGGCGCTGGCGGCCGGGGACACCGAGCTCGCCTCCGACCTCAACGCGTCCTTCCACGACCAGATCGTCGCGCTCACGGACAACGCGCTCCTCGAGCGGTCCATCCGGCCGCTGCGGGGCCTGAACCGCTGGGTCTTCGGCCTGTCCGTCAACCGGCCGCTCGAGGTCAGCGCCCGCGAGCACGAGGGGCTCGCCGACGCCATCATCACCGGCCAGCCCCACCTCGCCCAGGCGCTGTCCGAGGCCCACGTCGAGGCGGGCCGCCGACCCGTGCAGGAAGGGCTCGCGGAACAGCTGGGCGAGCCGGTCCGGTAGCGCCGTCCGGGACCAGCAGTCCCGGTAGGCTCGTCCCATGGCCGCGAGTCCCTGGACCACCCATGCACGGCGCTACCGCGAGATCGCGGACGTGCTGGCCCGGCACGGGCTGAGCCAGGTGCTCTCCCGGGCAGGCTTCGGCCGGCTGGTCCCCCGCGGGCGCGGCGGCGCGGCGCTGCCGGGGAGCCCCGTGGGCGGTCCCGTGCACGTGCGCCTTGCCCTCGAGGAGCTCGGCCCCACCTTCATGAAGCTCGGCCAGATCCTCTCGACCCGGCCGGACCTGATTCCCGAGGCCTACCAGGCGGAGCTGGCGAAGCTGCAGGACGCGGCGCCGCCCGTCCCCGCGGAGGCGATCCGCGCCGTCGTGCGCGAGGAACTCGGCGAGGACGCCTTCGCGGCGTTCTCCGCGTTCGACGACGCTCCGCTCGCGAGCGCGTCGATCGGCCAGGTCCACGCCGCGCGCCTCGCGGACGGGACGAAGGTGGTGGTCAAGGTCCGCAAGCCGGGCGCGGTCGAGCGGATCCGGGAGGACCTCGAGATCCTCCACAACGTCGCGGTCCGGGCCAGCCGGGCGTGGCCGGTGCTGGAGTCGTACAACGTGGTGGCGCTCGTGGGCGAGTTCTCGCGCACGCTCACCAAGGAGCTGGACTACCTCGAGGAGGGGCGCAACGCCGAGCGGTTCGCGGCGAACTTCGCCGGGGACGGCCGCTACCGCTTCCCGCGGGTCTTCTGGCAGACGACGACGTCCCGCGTGCTCACCCTCGAGTTCATGGAGGGCCTGAAGATCAACGACGTCCAGGCGCTCGACGCGGCAGGGCTGGACCGGCGCGCCCTCGCGGACCACTCGGCGGCGGCCCTCGCGCAGATGATCTTCGAGGACGGGTTCTTCCACGCCGACCCGCATCCCGGGAACATGTTCGTGGAGCCGGACGGGCGGATCTCCATCATCGACTTCGGCATGGTCGGGGAGATCGACGACAAGCTGCGCGGGGACCTCGGGCACCTCCTCATCGCGCTCGCCCGCAAGGACGCCCGCCGGCTCGCGCGGGCGCTCGAGGGCATGTCGCTGACCGGCCCCGTCGCCGACCGGGCCCGCCTCGCGGCGGACGTGGCCGAATTCATCCAGCTGTACGACGGCGTGGACCTCGCGGACGTGAACATCGCCCGCATGGCCCAGAAGCTCCTGGGAGTGGTGCGGCGCCACCGCCTGCTCATGCCCGCCGAGGCGGCGATCGTCATCAAGATGATGGTCATGGCCGAGGGCCTGGGCCGGGTCCTGGACCCGGGGTTCCGGCTCTCCCGCGTCCTCGAGCCCCACGTGCGCCGGCTGCTGATCGAGCAGTACTCCCCCGCGGCGCTCCTGCGGGGCCTCCGCGCCGCCGGCCTCTCGGCGCTGGACCTCGCCTCGGACGTCCCCGACCTCGTGGACAGCCTCAACCGCGTCCTGGACTCGGGCGGCTTCGAGGTGCACCTGCGGGCCTCGGAGCTCGAGCCCCTCGTGGCGCGGGCGGAGAGGATCGGGAACAAGGTGCTCGCCGGCGTCATCGCGGCGGCATTCATCCGCGGCGTGGGCGAGGTCGTCGCCTCCGACAAGCGCTGGCGCGGGTGGCGCGAGCCACTCGTGCGGACGGGGCTCGCAGGGATCGCGGGCCTGACGGGGTACCTCGCCGTGACCACGCTCGGTCGCCGCCGGCGGCGGTAGGGCGAGCCGGCCTCAGGTGACCGTGAGCTCGGCGTACATCCCGGCGAGGTAGTGGCCGGGGACGTTGCACAGGAGTTCGTAGTGGCCAGCGGGAAGGTCGAGGGTGACCCAGGAGGCAGCCCCCGGGGCGATCCCCTCCCCCTTGCCCGCGCCGCACGACGCCGAGGCCTCGCCCAGGCTGCCGGCCTCGCTTGCGGTCCCGTCGGCCCCCACCGCCCGGGCGCCGAGAGCCTGCCCCTCGGGCAGGGGCAGGACCAGCAGCTCGTGCGGGACGCTGCCCAGGTTGGTGACCGCGAAGGACACCTGCCCCCGTGGGACCGAGGTCCTGTCCGCGGCCAACCGCATGCCCCGGCCCCTCATGCCCCGCCCCCTCATGCCGGCGCCCATGTCCGTCTCGGTCACCCTGACCGTGGTGCCGGGCAGGCTGGGGGCGGCGCATGCGGGCGCTCGTTCCATCACGGCCCCGGGCGGCGGACCGAGCAGGGCCACGGCGAGCAGGGACGCCGCCGTCATCAGCACGGCCGCGAGGGCGGCGATGAGGACTGTGGACGGGCCCCTTGTGGTCACGGCCTGCGCCTGAGGGCGTCGAGGCGGGCCCTGTACTCCGTCTCATCGATCTCGCCGCGCGCGAACCGCTGGGCTAGGATCCGCTCGGGGTCATCGGGGGGCGCCCCGGGCGGGTAGTGGCCTGCCCCGCCGCGGGAGCCGCGGATCAGGAGCACGACGACGGCCGCCACGCCTCCCCAGAACAGGAGCATGACGACGCCCATCACCACCCAGCCCCAGATGCCGCCGCCGCCGTACCAGCCGTACATCATCGCGTCCTCCCTCGACGTCACCGAGCATGGTCCCTGCCGGCCGTGGGCGACAGGGCCGTCAGGCCCGGAACCGCGGGGGTGAGGGCCCTACCCCGCGCCCTGTGCCGTGACGGCGATCGTGACGTCCTCGAGGTTGGGCAGGGCATGCCCGAGCCGGTGGGCGCCAGCAGATCGCAGCTCATCCGCCTGGGCGGCGGTGGTGAGGGCGTCGACGCGCACGGTGGCGGAGCCGTGGAGACGATGGCCGATCCAGCGCAGCTGGACGCGTTCTACCCCGATCACCCCGGGGGTGTGCGCCAGAGCGTGCTCGGCGCGGTCGACGAGGTCGGGTTCGATGCCGTCGAGCAGCCGGCGCCCCAGGCTGCGGACGGTGCCCCACAGCAGCACGAAGATCGCGACGCTGATCAGGAGGCCGACGATCGGATCCGCCAGCGGGAAGCCGAGCATGACGCCGACCGCCCCGACGACCACGGCGAGCGAGGTGAATCCGTCGGTGCGGGCGTGGACGCCGTCGGCCACCAGGGCGGCCGAGCCGATCTTGCGGCCCACGCGGATGCGGTAGACGGCCACGGCCTCGTTGCCGGCGAAGCCGATGACTCCGGCTGCGGCGACCCACCAGAGGTTCTCGAGGGGCTGGGGGTGGAAGAGCCGGTCGATGGACTGCCAGCCGGCCACGATGGCTGAGAGGGCGACGACCGCGATGATGAACAGGCCGGAGAGGTCCTCGGCCTTGCCGAGGCCGTAGGTGTAGCGGCGGGTCGCGGGACGGCGGGCCAGGAGGAAGGCCACCCAGAGGGGGACGGCCGTGAGCGCGTCCGAGAAGTTGTGCACGGTGTCGGCAAGGAGCGCCACCGAGCCGCTGATGAGCACCACGAGGAACTGCAGGACCGTGGTGCCCAGGAGGACGAAGAGGCTGATCTTGAGTGCTCGGACGCCCTCGGTGCTCGCCTCGAGCGCGTCGTCGATCGAATCCGAGGAGTCATGGGTGTGCGGGACGAAGAATTCCTTGAGCGTGCCGAGGAAGCCGTGGTGGTGGTCGTGCCCGTGATCATGACCGTGCCCGTGATCATGACCGTGGGCGTGGGCGTGGGCGTGATCATGGTCATGCGCGTGCCCGTGGTCGTGATCGTGGTGCTGGTCCGCTCCGGTGGAGTGCGGGGCGTGCTCGGCGCTCATGCGCTCTCCTTCTGGCCGATGTCGACCTGGGCATGGTGATGGCGGGGGACCCCGTCGAGGGAGTGCTCAGCCTGGAAGATCGCGTCGGAGACCATCTGCGAGGCATGCTCGTTGGCCAGTCGGTAGAAGGCCCGCGTCCCCTCCTGGCGGGCGGTGACGATGCGGGCGAGGCGCAGCTTGGCCAGGTGCTGTGACACCCCGGCCGGCGCCTTGCCGACGGATTCGGCGAGGTCGTTCACGGAGAGCTCCCCTTGGGCGCGCAGCGCCAGGATGATCCTGACACGGGTCGCGTCGGCGAGCATCGAGAACACCTCGACCGCGAGGTCCACGTACTGCGAATCGGGGTCGAGCCCGCAGACCTTCTTATCTGCATTCATACGCAGATAATGACACCCCGCGTCCCGGGAGGCAAAGCCGGGCTAGTGGTGCAGGTGCTCCCGGTCCCGGTGCGCGGCGTTCTCGAGCTGGAAGGTGGAGTGCTCGACGGGGACGTCGAAGTGCTCGGCCACGCATTCCTGGAGCTGCACGAGGATCTGCTGCGAGTGGCCGTTGACGAGGCATTCGTCCTTGAGGGTCACGTGCCCGGTGATGACCGGTGTGCCGGTGCCGATCAGCGTGGCGTGGAGGTCGTGGACGTCGAGGACGTGGGGCAGGGCGAGCATGTGCTCCCGCACGGCCCGCAGGTCGAGGCCCTTCGGGGTGGAGGCGAGGAGGACGTCGGTGGTCTCCTTCAGCAGCCGCAGGGTCCGGGGCACGATGAGGGCGCCGATGAGGAGCGAGACCAGGGCATCCGCGCGGGTGAACCCGGTCGCGGCGATCACGATCGCCGCGATGATGACGGCGGCCGAGCCGAGCGCGTCGTTGAGCACCTCGAGGAACGCCGCGCGGAGGTTGAAGCTGCTGTGCCGTCCACCGGCGAGGACCAGCAGGGCGATCGCGTTGCCGCAGAGCCCGATCACGCCGAACCAGAGCATGGCGGACGAGCCGACCTCGGGCGGTTCGATCAGGCGGCGGATCGCCTCGATGAGGACGAGGGTGCCGACCACGAGCAGGAGGCCGGCCTGCAGGGCGGCGGCCAGGACCTCGGCGCGCCGGTAGCCCCACGTGCGCTCGGGGGTGCGGGGCCGCAGCGCCAGCGATGCGGCGATCAGCGCGATGACGAGCCCGGAGGCGTCGGTGAACATGTGCCCGGCGTCCGCGAGGAGGGCGAGTGACCCGGACACGGCCGCCCCGACGATCTCGGCGGCCAGGATCAGCACCGTCACGCACAGCGCGGCGAGGAGGCGCCGGCGGTCCTGCGTCGCGCCGGCGTGGGAATGGTCGTGCCCGTTCATCACCGGCTCCTCCGCTTCGTCGGGCTCGTGGCGGACTCGCCGGCCCCATGTCCACGGAACAACGTTACAGAAGATCGAGCAGCGGCGGGACCGTGCGCTGCCTAGTCCCCCGCCACGGCGGCGAGGGCCGCGCGGAGCCGGGTGCCGGCGTCGTCCGCCACCTCGCGGACCTGCTCGCTCGAGCTGAGCTGGACCATGGTCTGCGGATCGATAGCCTCGACGGTCGTGGAGTCCGCGCCCGCGCCGCGGCGCACCACCACGTTGCAGGGCAGCAGCGCCCCCATCTCGGGCTCGGCAGCCAGCGCGCGGCTGGCGAGGTTCGGGTTGCAGGCGCCGAGGATCACGTAGTCGCCCACCGCGTTGGCGGCGTCGGGGCCGAGCTTCGCGGCGAAGGTGGTCCGGATGTCGACCTCGGTCAGGACGCCGAAACCCTGGTCCTTGAGGGCGGCGCGCACCGCCTCGACCGCTTCTGCGTACGGGAGCTGGACGTGGGTGGTGAGCGTGTAGGCCATGCACCTACGCTCCCAGCCCCGCCGCCCGGGATCAAGGGACCGGGGCGGGCACCGCCGGGCGCGCCGGGCGGCCGGGCGGTGCCCGCCCGCTCAGAGGGTGTTCAGAAGGGACTTCATGGACTCGATCTCGGCGGACTGGGAGTCCACGATCGAGCTGGCCATGGCGACGGCATCACGGTGCGAGCCGCCGGCCCTCTCGGTCTGGGCCATCGCGACGGCGCCCTCGTGATGGGCGATCATCTGGCTCAGGAACAGCCGGGAGGCCTGGCGGCCGTCGGCGGCCCGCAGCTTCCCCAGGTCCTCTCCGCTGAGCATGCCGTCCATGCCGTGGCCAGCGTCGCCGGGCATGGCGCCGGGCTGATTCCACGCACCCAGCCAGCCCTTGAGTGTGGCGATCTCGGGCGCCTGGGCGCCCTTGATCTTCTGGGCGAGGGCACTGACACGGCCGTCGAGGCCGGGCTTGGCCAGCATGATGTCGCTCATCTCCACCGCCTGCTCGTGGTGGGGGATCATCATCTGCGCGAACATCACGTCCTGGGCGTTGAAGGCCGTTCCGGACGTGCTGGCGGCCGAGGCCATGGGCATCGCGTGGCCGTCATGGGGGCCGCTGGCGGCCGGGGTGGGCTGGGCTGCGGTCCCGCATCCGGCGAGGGCGAGGAGGGCGGCAGCAGGCAGGGCAAGGGTCTTGGTGTTCACAGTGTCTTCCGATCAGTGGGCATGCAAGGGGAACGGGCGCTGGGGCCCGCCGTCACGTCCTGCTGATCGAGAGTTCCGCGAGGTCTGGCGTGGGCGCCCGCGGCTGCACGGCGGCCGGCACCGCGGCGCGGGCCGGCCGCTGGAGTGCGTCCGGCCGACCAAGCACGACGGCGGCGGGAGGTGCAGGGGGCAGCACGCCGGGCGCCGGAGTGCAGTGGACCATCGCCCCGGCCGGGGCCGGCGACTCAGGGTTGCAGGCGGCGGCCCCGGGGTGCTGGGCGTGCCCCACGGCGGGCAGGGCCGCGGCTGCCGTCGGGGCCGAGGACCCCGGCATGGGCATGGTGTGGTCCACCCCGAGCACGTGCATGCCCAGCAGCCCGGCCATCACCGCGGCCACGAGGAGCACCGCGCGGGCAGATCGCCACGACTCGGGGCCCGGAAGCCGCCTGAAGACCCCGGTGGCGGCCCCAGCTGTGTCGATCTGCACGCCCCCCATCGTGCTAGGCAACGCGCCGGGGGTCCAAGTCGAGGCGTCGCAGCAGCTGCGCGTTGAGCGCCACGACGATCGTGGAGAGGGACATGAGCACGGCGCCGACCGCGGGCGAGAGCACAACCCCGGCGAAGGCGAGGACGCCCGCGGCGAGGGGCACCGTGATCAGGTTGTAGCCGGTGGCCCACACGAGGTTCTGCCACATCTTGCGGTAGCTCGCCCGAGAGAGCTCGACGACGGAGACCACCGAGCGGGGGTCGTTGCCGGCCAGGACCACGCCGGCGGACTCGATCGCCACGTCGGTCCCGGCGCCGATCGCGATGCCCACGTCCGCGCGGGCGAGGGCGGGAGCGTCGTTGACGCCGTCGCCGACCATGGCGACCTTCAGCCCGCGGCCCTGGAGCTCGGCGACCTTGCGGTCCTTGTCCTGCGGAAGGACCTGGGCGAAGACCTCGTCGATTCCGAGGTCCTGGGCCACCGCGTCGGCGACCTGCTGGGCATCGCCGGTGATCATCGCCACCCGGATCCCGCGGCCCTGGAGCGCGCTGACCGCAGCACGGGACTCCTCGCGGACGGCATCCTCCAGCGCGAGCGCGCCGACAATCCGGCCGTCGCGGACCACGTGGAGCACGGAGGCGCCGCGCGCGGTCCACGACTCGACCTCCCCGGAGAGCCCCGCTGGGCTCGTGAGCCCCAGCTCGGTGAGCAGCGCCGGGCCGCCCACCTGCACCAGGGCCTCGCCGCCCGCATCGGTGACGCGCGCTTGGACTCCGCGGCCGGAGCTGGACTGGAAGCCGGCTGCAGCGGGAACGTCCAGGCGCCGATCCCGGGCCGCGCGGACTATGGCGCGGGCCACGGGGTGCTCGCTGTCCGACTCGGCAGCGGCAGCGAGAGCGAGGAGCGCGCCCTCGCCCGCACTGCTGTCCGCGCCCGCTGCGCCCGGCACCGCCGCGGCGGCGACCACGTCCGGCGCGCCCTGGGTGAGGGTGCCGGTCTTGTCGAACAGGACGGCGGTGACCGTGCGCATGCGCTCGAGGGCCAGCCGGTCCTTCACGAGGACGCCGCCCTTGGCTGCGCGCTCGGTCGAGATGGCGATGACGAGGGGGATCGCGAGTCCGAGGGCGTGGGGGCACGCGATGACGAGGACCGTGACGGTGGCGGTCACTGCCGTAGGAAGCTCACCGAGGAGGGCCCATGCGGCGAACGTGAGGATGCCGGCGCCGGCGGCGAAGTAGAACAGGAAGGCCGCAGCGCGGTCGGCCAGGGCCTGGGCCCGGCTCGAGGAGGACTGCGCATCGGCGACCATGCGCTGGATGCCGGCGAGCGCCGTCGACTCCCCGACCGCCTCGACCCGGACCCGCAGGCTCGTGTCGGTCGCGACGGTGCCGGCCACCACGGAGTCGCCGGGGCTCCGGCTGACCGTCTTGGACTCGCCGGTGATCATGGACTCGTCCAGCTCGGCGGTGCCGGATTCGATGCGGCCGTCGGCCGGGAGCCGGCCGCCGGCGCGCACGAGGACCAGATCGCCGGGTGCCAGATCGGCCGCTGGGACCGTCTCCGTCGCGCCCGAGCCGAGCACCCGTTCCGCCTCGTCGGGGAGCAGGGCGGCGAGCGCCGCGAGGGCCCCCTGGGACGCGCCGAGGGCGCGCATCTCGAGCCAGTGCCCGAGCAGCATGATGGTGACCAGGAGCGCGAGCTCCCACCAGAAGTCGAGGTCGAATCCGCCGATCCGCAGGCTCGTGGCCCAGGAGGCGAGGAACGCGACGGTGATGGCCATCGCGATGAGCAGCATCATGCCGGGCTGGCGGGAGCGTGCCTCGCCGAGGCCGCCCTTGAGGAAGGGCATGCCGCCGTAGACGAAGATCACCGTGCCGAGCACGGGGCCGATCCACTCGCTGCCGGGGAACATGGGCGGCATGGCGCCGAAGAGGTGCCAGAACATGGGGCTGAAGAACACGACGACGACGGACAGTCCCAGGGTGAGCCAGAATCTGTCGCGGAACATCGCCACGGAGTGCCCGGCATGCTCGCCGTGCGTGTGCATCGTGTGGGCGTCGCCGTGGCCCGCGTGGAGCTGGGCCGTCATGTCGTGGGAGTGCCGCTCGTGGGCGTGCTGCAGGGTTGCGCCCTGCTGGTGCTCGTGGCCGTGCTGGTTCACCGTTCTACCCGTTCTTTCCGCATCTGGGGTCAGTTCGGGCTGTGGGGCGATCGGCGGTAGCGGGCTGCCCCGGACCGCGTCCATCGCTGACAGCGCACTGCAAACATACCCCGGAGGGGTATTTTGGTCAAGCCGTCAGGGGACGGCGGGAACGAGGACGCCGGCCAGCGCCTCGGGCGCGAGCTCGCCGAGCACGTCGCGGACATGGCGCTCCGCGAGGGGTGCGGTCTGCGTGAAGACCGCCACGAACGACTCGCGCGCACGCAGGAGCGGCCAGTCGCCCGGAAGGAGCTCGTAGGGCATCCCCGGATCGTCCCACGGGAAGGCGCGCCACTCGTCCAGGACCTCGACGCGCACGCGGAACCCCTCGGCCGGACTGGCCTCCCCGGCGCGCAGCCTCTCGAGGCGGACCCGGTTGGCGTCCGCGAACTCGGCGTACCTGCGGGGTGGTTCGGCAGTGTTGACGATGGAGGGCCGGCGCCCCTCGAACGCGCTGTCCTCGACACGGAACGCCATGTAGTCCTCGACCCCGTACGCCTCGGCGATCTCGTGCACCTGCGCCATCCGCTCTCTGGGCGAGAACCAGAGGGCGCCGTAGACGGGGGCGAATCCCAACCACTTCAGCCGGGCCCGGAAGGCTTCGCGGATCTCCCGTTCGGACTCGGGCACCGAGAAGGCCACGGCAGTCCACCTCCGGTCCCAGCTCAGGCCTGGATCGCCGAACTGGCCCACCTCCCGTGTCCCGATGGCGAGCCGGGCGCGCGCCGCGGCAGTGAAGCGGTACCGCGAGGCCCGCCCGGCGCCGTCGTTCTCGAGGACCCCGCGGGCAGCGAGCCGGCTCAACGCAGTGGTGACGGCGGACCGGCTCAGCCCAACGTCCTCGGCGAGCCGGACGATCGCCCGGGCGGGGAGCCACAGGTCGGTGTGCCGCCAGAACTCGCCCAGCATGGTCACGAGGAGGTGCTGGCTCGTGCCCCCTCGTTGGGGCCGAGGGAAGTCGACGATGGCAGCACCAGGCCGCCCCTGTCCGTCATAGCGCACCCTCTCATCCTTGCAGCCGGAAAGTAACTTTGCAGTTTTATTGACGCTCGCGAGTTTTAACGCAACGATTGGCTTTCAGGTGACGCGCACCACATCCTTGACACCGTCGTCCTCCAGGAGATCCGCATGACCGCCGGACCAACCTCCCCCGCCAGCGCCGTAGCCGCCCGAGTCCCCGGGCAGCACGCGCGCAAAGCCGCCGTGGCGAGCTTCGCCGGAAGCACGCTCGAGTACTACGACTTCTTCATCTACGGCTCCGCCTCGGCCCTGATCTTCAACAAGATCTTCTTCCCCGGGATCGACCCGCTCCTCGGGCAGTTCCTCTCGATGGCCACCTTGGGCATCGGTTACGTGGTCCGCCCGCTCGCAGCGGCCTTCATCGGCCACTTCGGCGACCGGATCGGCCGCAAGCAGATGCTCGTCTTCACGCTCGTCTCGATGGGCCTGGCGACCTTCCTCATCGGCTGCCTCCCGTCCACCGCCGCGATCGGCGCCGCCGCCCCGGTCCTGCTCGTGCTCCTGCGCGTGGTCCAGGGCATCTCGGCCGCGGGGGAGTCTGTCGGCGCCGTCACGCTCTCCCTCGAGCACGCCCCGGCCGGCCGGCGCGCGTTCTTCGCCAGCTGGGTCAACACCGGCGCCGCGGCAGGGATCATGCTCGCCTCGCTCGCCTTCCTCGCCGTCTCCTTCATGCCGCAGGCGGACCTCATCGCGTGGGGCTGGCGCCTGCCCTTCCTCGCGAGCATCGTCGTCGCCGTGGCCGGATTCGTGATCCGCCGCCGCATCCCCGAGGCCGAGGTGTTCGAGGAGGTGCGGGAGGCCGGGGAGACCGAGCGGGAACTGCCCCTCAAGGTCGTGCTGCGCGACTACTGGCCCACGGTCATCAAGGTCATCCTCTTCGGTGTCTGGGCCGTCGTGTCCACGATCGTCTCGGCCTTCGGCCTCTCCTACGCCACGAACGGCCACTTCGTCCCGAGCAGCGTCATGCTCACCACCACCATCGTGACGGCGGCCCTCGGCATCATCGCCCAGCCCCTGTTCGGCATCCTCGCCGACCGGATCGGCCGCAAGCCCGTCTTCATCACCGGCAACCTGATCTGCGCGGCCTCGATCTTCGCCTTCTTCTGGTCGATCTCGCAGAAGGACGTCCTGCTCGTGTTCGCCACCTCGATCCTCGTCATGGTGGTCGGCTACGGCATGGTGAACCCGCTCGGCCCTGCGGTCGTCGCGGAGATGTTCCCCACCCGCATCCGCTACTCCGGCGCCGCGATCTCCTCGCAGCTCGGGCTGATCGTCACCGGCTTCGCGCCCACGATCGCCGCCGCCGTGGTGCGGCCCGGCCCCGACGGCTGGATCCCGGTCGCGGTCTTCACGGCCATCTGCTGCTGCCTCTCGGCCCTCGTGACCCTGGTGTGGGTGCGGGAGACGTACAAGGTGGACACCCACGAGCTCGGCGCGCGGGCGGGTGCCTGAGGCATGGCCTACAACGTCCTCGTCGAGAACGACGTCGAGACCCCCCTCAGCGACGGCGCCGTCCTCCGCTCCACGGTCTACCGGCCGGCCGCCGATGGCGAGCGCTTCCCCGTCCTCCTGACCCGCACCCCCTACGGGCGCGACCTGTCCGTCAACTCCGCCTACTTCAACCCCGCCACCGTGGCCGCGGAGGGCTTCGTGGTGGTCCTCCAGGACGTGCGCGGGCGGTTCGGCTCGGACGGCGACTTCGCCCCGAGCGAGCAGGAGGCGGACGACGGCGCCGAGACGGTCGCCTGGGCATCGCGCCTCCCGTACTCCTCGGGGAAGGTCGGGATGTGGGGCCGCTCGTACTTCGCCGAATCCCAGTGGCGCGCCGCCCGGCGCACCCCGCGGGGCCTCGCTGCGCTGGCCTCTGGCGTCTGCGCCGCGGGCAACGCGGACCACGGCGCCCTCTTCCGCGGCGGTGCGTTCGAGCTCGGTTCACGCCTGAGCTGGGGCCACGGCTCCATCTCGCTCGAGACGATCCGCCGCGAGTTCGCCGCCGACGCTGCCCGTCTGGGCCGCGAGACCGCCGCCTGGCGGGAGCTGGACGCAGCGTTCGCCGACGGCTCGGCGTACGGCACCCTGCCCCTGAACGGGCTCAAGTCCGGCGCGTGCACCTTCATGCAGTCGTTCATCGTCCCCTCTGCCGGCGGGGATCCCGGCGGCGAGGCGTCGGAGGCATGGAACTGGCCGGCGTCCGAGCCCGTGCCGCTGGCCACGCTCCACATCGGCGGCTGGTTCGACATCTTCCTGCCGAACACGCTCGACCAGTACCGCCTCCAGCTGGAGGCCTCCCGCCGAGATCCCACTGTGCCCCGGCCGCGCCTGGTCCTCGGCCCGTGGAGCCACGCGAGCTTCACCGGGCTGTTCCCGGACGCCGCGTTCCCGGGCGGGTCCGCTGCCGCACTCGGCCCCTACGGGGACCTCTCCGCCCTCCACGCCCGGTGGTTCCGCCACGTCCTCGCCGGCGGCCCCGAGCCGGAGATGCCCCCCGTGCTTGTCTACGTCCTCGGCGAGAACCGGTGGCGCGGCTTCGAGGAGCTGCCCGAACCCAGGGGGCAGCGCGAGCTCTTCCTCGGAGCCGGCGGGAAACTCTCCGACACGCCGGGCGAGGAGGCAGCGGAGGACTACGACTACGACCCGCTCGACCCCGTCCCCTCAACGGGCGGTGCCACGATGCACCTCGGGGCCGACTTCCCTGGGCCCGCCGAGCAGTCGCGGGTCGAGGACCGCGCGGACGTCCTCACGTTCACCACGGACCCCCTCGCGGAGCCGCTCACCGTCTTCGGCGAGGTGACGGCGCGACTGTTCGCGTCGTCGTCGGCCGTCGACACCGACTTCGTCGTGCGGCTGTGCCGCGTGGCCCAGGACGGGCGCTCACTGGCGGTGGCAGACGGGATCGTGCGCGCCTCCTGGCGGGACGCGTGCGCGGAGGACGGCGCCTTCCGCGCCGGGGTGCCGCGGCGTCCCCTCACGCCGGGGGCGGCCGAGGAGTTCACCATCAGCCTGTGGAGCACCGCCTGCACCTTCGCCGCGGGCGAGCGGATCCGGATCCAGGTCACCTCGAGCTGCCATCCGCGGTGGGACAGGAACCTCAACACCGGGGCGAGGGCGCTCGACTCCTCGGACACGGCGGTGGCCCACCAGCGCGTGCACCTCGGGGCGGGCACGCCGAGCCGGATCACGTTCGGGGTCCTCGGGTGAGAGGGGTACTGTCCCAGCCATGACGCAGACGCCGCAGCCGCCCGCCCTGGTGCACGCCGGGACCCTCTCGGTCCTCATCGGCGACCCGATCGACGTGGGCCCGACGCCGGAGGGCCACCGCCGGATCATCCCCATCACCGGTGGCACCGTGTCCGGCCCCCGTCTGAACGGGCGCGTGCTCCCGGGCGGGGCGGACTTCCAGATCCTCCACACCCCGGAGCTCTCCCAGCTCGACGCCCGCTACGCTGTCGAGACCGAGGACGGCGCCATCATCTCCGTGGACAACGCCGCGATCCGCTCCGGCTCCGCCGAGGCGCTGGGCCGGATCGCGCGCGGAGAACCGGTGGACCCGGGCGAGATCTACTTCCGCTGCGCCCCTCGCCTGCGCTCCTCGGCGCCGCAGTGGGACTGGGTGAACCGCACCCTGTTCGTGGGCACCGGCGAGCGCCATCCGGACCGCGTCGTCGTGCACGTCTTCGCGGTCGGCTGACATCCGGCGCGCGCGGGGCGGCCGGCACCCTTGCCCTGCCGCCCCGCACGCATAGGGTGAAGGCATGGCTGATGCAGTGGGGCTCCTGCGCGAGCTGGCCGAACGGCACCAGGTGGCGACCTCCTACGCGGGCTGGGACGGTACCCGGCGGGAGGTCTCGGCGGAGACACTCAGGGCGGTGCTCGGTGCCCTCGGGGTGCCAACGGACTCAGCGGAGGCGATGCGCGCGGCCCTCGAGGAGATGGAGGCCGCGCCCTGGCGCCGGCTGCTGCCGCCCGTCGCTGTGGTCCGCCAGGGCGCCGGCGCGACCGTCGACGCGCACGTCCCGCACGGCAGCGCCGTCACCGTGTGGGTCACGGCCGAGGACGGCACGGAGTACGCGGCGGAGCAGGCCGAGAACTGGGCCGAGCCGCGCAGGGTCGACGGCGTCCTGATGGGCCGCGCCTCCTTCCTCCTCCCGCCGGACCTCCCCCTCGGGTGGCACACCCTCCATGCCCGCAACGAGGACCGGAGCGCCGAGGCCACCCTCGTGGTCACTCCGGACCGGCTCGCCACCACGGCCCGGCTCTCGGACCGCCAGCGGTGGGGGCTCATGGCCCAGCTCTACTCCGTGCGGTCCCGGCGCTCCTGGGGCATCGGCGACTTCGCCGACCTCGCCGACCTCGCCGCCGTGGGCGCCGGGCAGGACGCGAGCTTCGTGCTCGTCAATCCCCTGCACGCGTCGGCGCCGGTGCCGCCCCTCGAGGACTCCCCGTACCTGCCCTCGACGCGGCGCTTCGTGAACCCGCTGTACGTGCGCGTCGAGGCCATCCCCGAGTACGGCTATCTCGCTCCGGAGGACCGCGCCCGCATCGAGGAGCTCGCCCAGGGCCCGAAGTCGGCCAACGGCTCCGCCGCGCTGCTCGACCGCGACGCCTCCTACGCCGCGAAGCTCGCCGCCCTCGACCTGGTGTGGCACGTGCCCCGCAGCCCCGCCCGCGAGGAGGCCTATGCCCGGTTCTGCGCGGGCGCCGGGCAGGGCCTCGCCGACTTCGCACTGTGGTCCGCGCTCGCCGAGGGCCGCGCCGCGGGGGCTGCGGCGGACGACGGCGGGTCCCCGGCTCCGGCGCTTCCCACGCCTCAGGAGGCCGCCGGCCTGCGCGAGGAATACGCCGACCGGGTCGAGTTCTACCGCTGGCTCCAGTGGGTCTGCGACGAGCAGCTCGAGGCCGCCCAGAGCACCGCGCTCGCCGCGGGCATGGAGATCGGGCTGCTCCACGACCTCGCCGTGGGCGTGCGTCCGGACGGCGCGGACGCGTGGACGCTCTCCGACGTCCTCGCCGGCGGCGTGTCGGTGGGGGCCCCGCCGGACGTCTTCAACCAGCAGGGTCAGAACTGGAGCCAGCCGCCGTGGCACCCCACCCGGCTCGCCGAGTCGGGCTACGCGGCCTACCGGGACATGCTCCGCACCATCCTCCGGCACGCCGGCGGCATCCGCGTGGACCACATCCTGGGCCTGTTCCGGCTCTGGTGGATCCCCGAGGGCTCCTCCTCCCCCGCCGAGGGCACGTACGTGCACTACGACCACGAGGCCCTCGTGGGCATCCTCGCGCTCGAGGCCCAGCGGGCGGACGCGATCGTGATCGGCGAGGACCTCGGCGTCTTCGAGCCATGGGTGCGGGACTACCTCGCCGAGCGGGGCGTGTTCGGCACCTCGATCCTGTGGTTCGAGCGCGAGGCCGGCGTCCCCCTTCCGCCGGAGAGGTACCGGCAGGCGTGCCTCACGAGCGTGAACACCCATGACCTCCCGCCGACCGCGGGCTACCTCGCAGGCGAGCACGTGCGGCTGCGCGAGTCCCTCGGCCTTCTCGAGCGGCCCGTCGAGGAGGAGCTCGAGGCGGCCAGCGCCGAGATCGCCGGCGTCCTGGACCTCGCCCGCGATCGCGGGCTCCTGCCTGCTCCGCCCGCGGACGGGTCGGAGGACGGCGCTGATGAGCAGCACATCATCGAGGCGCTCTACGAGCTCACGGCGCTCACGCCGTCGAGCCTGCTCGGCGTCGCGCTCGTCGACGCGGTCGGGGACCGCCGCACCCAGAACCAGCCCGGCACGAACCGCGAGTACCCCAACTGGTGCATCCCGCTCACGGGACCCGACGGCGCCGCGGTCCTGCTCGAAGACCTTCCGGCCACCGCCAGGTTCGCCTCCCTGCTCGCCGCGATGCGCGAGGCGGTGGACGGCGGCGACGGGGCCGGAGGATGATGAGCATCACGGCGGCAGCGGGCTGAGCTGGCGCGTCGGCCTTGGGAACAGCGGCCGGACGGTGCCAGACTGGGCGGCGCTCGCGGGGCCCACCGGCGCCAGGGGCCATTCCTCATCCGACACAGAAGCAGGAGCCACCGTGGCGAACAACCCAGCCAGAACCCCGGACGACCCCCAGCCCCCGCAGAGGAAGTCCGCGGCGAAGGTCGCCGGCCTGGCCGTCGCGGCGGCCGTGGGCGGGTTCCTCTTCGGATTCGACTCCTCGGTGGTCAACGGAGCCGTCGACTCGATCCAGGGCGCCCTCGGCCTCTCCCACGCCGTGACCGGGCTCGCCGTGGCGATCGCCCTCATCGGCTGTGCCATCGGCGCGTGGCTCGCCGGGGCCCTCGCCGACCGCTACGGCCGCATCCCCGCGATGAAGCTCGGCGCCCTGCTGTTCCTGGTGAGCGCCATCGGGGCAGGGTTCGCCGTGGGCCTGTGGGACCTCATCCTGTGGCGGCTCGTGGGCGGGCTCGGGATCGGCCTCGCCTCCGTCGTCGCCCCCGCGTACATCGCCGAGATCTCCCCGCGCAGGATCCGCGGCCGCCTCGCGTCCTTCCAGCAGCTCGCCATCACCCTGGGCATCTTCGCCGCGCTCCTCAGCGACGCGGCGCTGGCCTCGATCGCCGGCGGCGCGAGCCACGCGCTGTTCTTCGGCGTGGAGGCGTGGCGCTGGATGTTCATCGCCGGCGCAATCCCCGCGGCCGTGTACGGGTGGATCGCCTTCACGCTCCCCGAGTCGCCGCGCTTCCTGGTCCTCAAGGGGGACGAGGCCGGCGCACGCCGGATCTTCGAGACCACGGCACCCTACGAGAGCATCGACCGGGCGCTCAAGGAGATCCACGAGGCGATCGAGGCGGACAAGCTCTCCGAGCGCAAGGGCGCCCTCCGCGGCAGCGCGCTCGGCCTCAAGCCCGTCCTGTGGATCGGCATCGCACTGTCCGTGTTCCAGCAGTTCGTGGGCATCAACGTGATCTTCTACTACTCGACCACCCTGTGGAAGTCGGTCGGCTTCGGCGAGCAGTTCTCGCTCCAGATCTCCGTCATCACCTCGGTGACCAACGTCCTCGTCACGCTCATCGCCATTGCCCTCGTGGACAGGGTCGGCCGCAAGCCGATCCTGCTCGTGGGCTCGGCGGGCATGGCCGTGTCGCTGGCCGCGATGGCGGTGGCGTTCTCCACCGCCACGCTCGTGAACGGCGAGCCGTCCCTCAGCGGCGTGTGGGGCCCGGTCGCACTCGTCGCGGCGAACGTCTTCGTGGTCTGCTTCGGCGCCTCGTGGGGCCCGGTCGTGTGGGTCCTGCTCGGCGAGATCTTCCCGCCCTCCATCCGCGCGCGGGGGCTGGGCATCGCGGCCGCAGCGCAGTGGATCGCGAACTTCCTGATCACGGTCTCGTTCCCGCCGATGGCGGCCTGGTCGCTGACCCTCACGTACGGGATGTACGCCGCGTTCGCGGTGCTCTCCTTCGTGTTCGTGCTCGCGAAGGTCCCCGAGACCAACGGGATGTCCCTCGAGCAGGCGGAGACCCTGTTCGTCCGTCCCGCGAAGGGCGCCTCGAAAGGGGCCAAGCGCTAGTCGGCCAGCCCGCGGGGGCGGTCGGCGTCGTACGCCAGAGTGCCGCCGCCGGGGCGGTCAGGCGCCGATCAGGCGCAGCGCTGCTGCGTGACGCCGAAGGGGACGCTCTCGTCGACGGCGACGCGGTACTCCCCCGCCGCCTCACGGGTGACGAGGATGCCGCAGCACGGGTTGGCGACGGCGTGCTGCTGCAGGGTGCCGATCGCGCTGCTGAGTGCGGAATCGAGCTCGCGCGCAGAGTCGACGTGGACGGTCAGCGACCGGTGGGCGTGGTTGCCGTGAAACATGGGATCTCCTGGCGAAACGGTGGAAACGACAGGATCTTAGGGCCCGAGAGTTTGACTGGACAAAACGGCAGATCTCTGCACCCATGCCCGGTGACGCGACATCTGTCGCATGTCTGATGTGATCATCGAGACACTGTGTATGGTCGGGACCACATCTAGTGCGCGGTAGGCTGGAAAGGCCCTGTTGCAGGGGTCACATTTGAAGCCATTACTGCGAAGGTCTGCGCATTATGACAACGCCCAATCCCTCGGGCTCAGCGTCGAGCCACATCGAGGAGCCGCACCTCTCCCGCGGCCTGTCCAACCGCCACATCCAGCTCCTGGCCATCGGCGGCGCCATCGGCACCGGTCTGTTCATGGGCTCCGGCAAGACGATCTCCGTAGCCGGCCCCTCGGTGATCTTCGTCTACATGATCATCGGCTTCATGCTCTTCTTCGTGATGCGCGCCATGGGCGAGCTGCTGCTGAGCAACCTCAACTACAAGTCCTTCTCCGACTTCGCCGGGGACCTCCTAGGCCCGTGGGCCGGCTTCTTCACCGGCTGGACCTACTGGTTCTGCTGGGTCGTCACGGGCGTCGCGGACGTCGTGGCGATCGCCGGGTACTCGAACGAACTCTGGCCCGGCATCCCGCTGTGGATCCCCGGCATCGCCACGATCCTGATCCTGCTGGCCCTCAACCTGCCCACCGTGAAGGCGTTCGGCGAGGTCGAGTTCTGGTTCGCCCTCATCAAGATCGTGGCGATCCTGGCCCTCATCATCACCGGCCTGTACATGATCTTCACCGGCTTCTCCTCGAGCGCCGGCACCGCCTCGTTCGCGAACCTGTGGCAGTTCGGCGGGTTCTTCCCCAAGGAGTTCATGGGCTTCGTGGCGGGCTTCCAGATCGCGGTGTTCGCGTTCGTGGGCATCGAGCTGGTGGGCACCGCCGCCGCCGAGACGAAGAGCCCGGAGCACAACCTGCCCCGCGCCATCAACGCGATCCCCGTGCGCGTCGGCCTGTTCTACGTGGGCGCCCTCGTGATCCTCATGTCCGTCACGCCGTGGATGGAGTTCAAGGCGGGCCACTCGCCGTTCATCGGGATGTTCTCGCTCGCCGGGCTCGGCGCGGCGGCGACCCTGGTCAACCTCGTGGTCCTCACCTCCGCCATGTCGAGCGCCAACTCGGGCATCTACTCGACCTCGCGCATGGTCTTCGGCCTGGCGATCGAGGGCGACGCCCCGAAGGCCTTCGGCAAGCTCTCCTCCCGCAAGGTCCCGCAGAACGCGCTGTTCCTCTCGTGCGTGCTGCTGCTCTCCGGCGTGGTGCTGCTCTACTCGGGCAAGAGCATCGGCGCGGCCTTCGACATGGTCACCACGGTCTCGGCCGTGTGCTTCATGTTCGTCTGGTCGATCATCCTCGCCAGCTACCTCGTGTTCCTCAAGCGCCGCCCCGAGCTCCACGCGGCCTCGAAGTACAAGATGCCCGGCGGCCGCGCGATGGTCTGGGTCGTGTACGCCTTCTTCGCCTTCCTCGTCTGGGCGCTGACCACCCAGCTGGACACGCTCATGGCCCTGTGCGTGACGCCGATCTGGTTCGTGGTCCTGTTCGTGGCGTGGCAGTTCGTGAAGAAGTCCCCGGTCCACCAGGCCCGGATCGCGAACCACCAGGAGACCCTCCGCGAAGAGGCCAAGGTCAACGCCTAGCCCCCCGACTCCGTTTCGGGTACACATCTCGCCGCGTTATCGCGCTTCCTGGTACGCATCTCGTCGCGCTTTCCGGGTTTCGGGTACGCACGACGGCGGGTGGCCGGCTCACACGAGCCGGCCACCCGCCGTCGTGGTTAAGACCCTGAGCCAGGCCGCCGGGACCCCGCTACGCTGGGCCCATGAGCCGCTACGCCCCGCGCACCACGCCCGCACCCGAGCCGGCGGAAGCGGAAGCCCTCGGCAGGGCGCTCGCGGCCAAGGACGTCTCCCTGTTCGTCGACGGGACGGCACACCGGCTCTCGGGTGCTGTCGACGAGGCCGTCCGGGACCTGCTCGCCCGTCTGTCCCGCGGCGAGGCAGTCACCGTCACCAGCGCGGAGGAGGTCCTGACCGTCGCGCAGGCCGCCGAGCTCGCGGGCATCAGCCACTCGTACGTGCGCAAGCTGACCGATGCCGGGACGTGGCCGGTCCAGTACCGGGGCACGCACCGGCGCATCCGCCGCGAGGACGTGCTCGCCTGGGTCTCGGCGCAGAAGAAGGGCGCGCCGGGAGCTGACCCCTCAACCTAGGGACATGACCCCTCAACGCGGGGAGCGCCTCAGATCCGGGGGCGCCCCGCCCACCGCCTGGCCTTGATCGCCAGGTGGAGCTCCTGCCGCACCCGCCCGGAGAGCGGCTCGGCGCGGATCACCTTCCGCACGCGCGCGAGCCGGTGGTACACCGTGGAGCGGTGCACGTGGAGCCTGTCCGCCACGGCCTGGACGGCGCCGTCGGAGTCGTAGAGCATCTCGAGCACCGGCAGGAGCTCGCCGTTGCGGTCCTCGGCCTCGAGTGCGGCGAAGAACACACTCGTCGGCTCGGCCGCGAGGGCCCCCATGAGCTGGTAGGCGCCCACGGAGCGCACGTCGACCAGCTCGCCCAGCTCGGGGTCGACCGCCGCGGCCTGCGCTGCGACCTTGGCCTGGCTGTACGCCGCGCCGAGGTCCCGCAGCGCCGAGAACGGCTCGGAGATCCCCACGAGCACGCGGCCGGCGGGGCGGCCCGAGCGCTTGGCGAGCTCCCGCTCGTAATGGGTCAGGACGGCGGCGTGGCTCGCGCGCGCGGTGGTCCCGGCGAAGAGGGCCACGGCGTGCGTCTCGGTCCCGGCGGTGAAGAGGGCGGGGTCGATGCCCGCGGTCGCCTGCATCGCCGCGGTGCTCGTGGCCACGACCGCCGCCTGGGGGTCCCGCGGGGTGACGCCGTCGGGGTCCAGCAGCACCACGACCTGCCACGGGGCGTGCCCGTGCACCTCGCGCCACCCGGCGATCGCCGCGAGCGCGGACCTGTCCCCGGCCGCAGCGGCGAGGAACTCGGCCTCCCGGCGCCGGCGGTGTTCGGACTCGGCGGTGTTGGACTCCAGGAGGAGCTGGCCGATGAGGTCCAGCTCGAGGCGGATGCCGGGCAGCGCGGCGAGGACGTCCGCGGAGCTCTCCTCGTCGGCCGCCTGCTGCACCCACAGGTATCCGACCCGGAAGCCGCGCACGAGCAGCGGGACGCACACCCGCCCGTACATGCCGAGGTCGGCATTGGCCGGGACCGTGACCGGGCGCACCGCGGTGGCGATCCCGTGCGAGAGCTGCCACGCCTGCACATCGGGTGGGAGCCGCTTGGAGAGCAGGAAGTTCACGCGCACGGGGTCGGCCTGCGCCTGGTTGGACGAGTAGGCGATCAGCAGCCCGTCGAGGTCCTCGACGCTGAGCCCCCGGCCCAGCTTGGCCGCCGCCGCTTCCACCAGATCTTCGACGCCGTGCCGCATACGCCACAGCATACGTCCCCGCGTGAACCACGCGGAGACAACTGACGGCCCATCCTGCGACATCTGTAGAACGCGAACCGGCGCGATCCCCGGAATGACGCGGTTCTCGCCAGCGGCAGCCTCCAGTTCCATGTAATGCGCCTCACAACCGGGCCTACGCTGGAGACACCACCGAAAGCTCCCCGCCACCGGGGAACCCCGAGGGCCCACCGGCCCCGCCGAACACAATGGAGACGAAAGTGATCATCGGAGTCCCCAAGGAGATCAAGAACAACGAGTTCCGCGTGGCCATCACGGCAGCGGGCGTGCACGAGTTCGTGTCGCACGGCCACACGGTGCTGATCGAGCGCGGCGCCGGCGTGGCCTCCGGCATCACCGACGACGAGTACCACGTGGCCGGCGCCGAGCTCGTCACGGAGGCCGCGGACGTCTGGGCCCGCGCCGAGATGGTCATGAAGGTGAAGGAGCCGATTGCCTCGGAGTACCGGCACTTCCGCACGGGCCTGATCCTGTTCACGTACCTCCACCTCGCCGCCGAGCCGGAGCTCACCCGCGCCCTGCTCGACGCCGGCGTCACTGCGATCGCCTACGAGACGGTCCAGGACGGCCGCAGCCTGCCACTGCTGGCCCCGATGTCCGAGGTGGCCGGCCGCCTCTCGGTCCAGGTGGGCGCGCAGGCCCTCACCGCCCCGACGGGCGGGAAGGGCATCCTCCTCGGCGGCGTCCCGGGCGTGCGTCCGGCGAAGGTCGTGGTCCTGGGCGCCGGCGTGGCCGGCACCAACGCCGCGGTCGTCGCGATGGGCCTCGGCGCCGATGTGACCATCCTGGACATCAACATCGCGCGCCTCACCGAGCTGGACGCCCTCTACGGCGGCCGGCTGAAGACGGTCGCGTCGAACAAGTACGAGATCGAGAAGTCCCTCGTCGAGGCGGACCTCGTGGTCGGCTCGGTCCTGATCCCGGGGGCGAAGGCCCCCAAGCTGGTGCCCAACGAGCTGGTGGCCCGGATGAAGCCCGGCAGCGTGCTCGTGGACATCGCGATCGACCAGGGCGGCTGCTTCGAGGACTCGCACCCGACCACGCACCAGGACCCGACGTTCCGCGTCCACAACTCGATCTTCTACTGCGTGGCCAACATGCCCGGCGCCGTGCCGAACACCTCGACCTACGCGCTCACCAACGTGACGCTGCGGTACGGGATCCTGCTCGCCGACCTCGGCGTGAAGGGCGCCCTCGAGAAGGACGCGGTCCTCGCCGGCGGGCTCAACGTCGCCGCGGGCCGGGTCACGCACCGCTCGGTGTCCGAGGCGCTGGGCCTGCCGCTGGTCGCCGACTGGCGCGAGGCCGTCGCCGCCTAGCACTCCGACGCGCGGCCCGGCAGCCGCCAGCCGGCAGCCGAGTCGGAACCGACGCACGACGCCGGGCCGGTCACCTTGGGGGCCGGCCCGCCGTCGTGCGGCGTTCCGCCGGAGGAAGTGTGGTGAAGGGCACTCCGGATTCGTGGAATGCGCGGGGCGACAAGGTAGTTGACGCATCACAGAAGCCCCGCTCCCCCGCGGGGACCGCGCTACCCCAAGGAGCCCCCCATGGCAGAGATCCTCACCCTCGTCGGCAGCCTCCGCACCGAGTCCGTCAACAGCAAGTTCGCCCAGGTCGCCGCCGCGTCCGCCCCGGAGGGCACCGCCGTCACCACGTTCGAGGGCCTCGAGGAGATCCCCTTCTACAACGAGGACCTCGACGTCGAGGGCAAGGTCCCCGCCAAGGCGGCCGAGCTCCGCGCCGCCGTCGCCGCCGCGGACGGCCTCCTGCTCGTCACCCCCGAGTACAACGGGACCATGCCCGCGGTCATCAACAACGCGATCGACTGGATCTCCCGGCCCTTCGGCGCCTCCTCCGCGACCGGCACGAAGGCGGCCGTGATCGGCACCTCCGCAGGCCAGTACGGCGGCGTCTGGGCGCATGACGACGTGCGCAAGTCGCTCAAGGTCGCCGGCGCCGAGGTCGTCGAGGACGCCACACTCGCGATCGGCGCCTCCTACTCGCGCTTCGCCGAGGTCGAGCCCCAGGACGATGCCGAGGTCGTCGAGGGCATCGCCAAGGTCGTCGCAGCGCTTGCCGGGACCACGGGCGCCACCGCCCCGGCCGAGCTCGCCGAGGCTGCCGCCCGCTGATCTCGCCCCCCCGTCTGGGAGTCACCTCCTGGAGGCCACCTCCTGAGGGTCATGTTCTGGAGGTCACATCAGGTGACTTCCAGAACATGACCCTCAGAAGTCTCTAGGGGGGCACAAAGCCCGTAGCCGCCGCGCCCCGCTGCTCCTACGCTTCCGCCATGAGGGACGACGGCGGGACGCACCTGAGCTTCTTCGGTGCCACGGACTCTGTCACCGGCTCCCGCTACCTCCTCGAGCACGGGGGCCGGCGGATCCTCGTGGACTGCGGGCTGTTCCAGGGGTACAAGAAGCTGCGCGAGCGCAACCCTCCCGGTGCGGCCCGAGGCGATCGACGCGGTGGTCCTGACCCACGCCCACCTCGACCACTCGGGCTACATCCCGGCCCTCGTCAAGCGCGGGTTCCGCGGCCCCGTCTACGCGACCCCGGGGACCACGGACCTGTGCACGCTCCTGCTGCCGGACAGCGGCCACCTCCAGGAGGAGGAGGCCGAGACCGCCCGGGCCCGCGGGTCGTCGCGGCACAGCATGCCGCAGCCCCTCTACACGGCCCGGGACGCCGTCGAGTCCCTCGGGAGCTTCAGTCCCCGGCCGTTCCGGGAGCCGCTGGACCTCGGGGCCGGGATCGAGGCGCGCTTCGTCCCGGCCGGGCACATCCTCGGCGCCGCCCAGGTCCGCGTCCGCCTCGACGGCGGCGGGGCCTCCGGGACCACCCTGCACTTCACCGGCGATCTGGGGCGCGAGGACGATCCGCTGATGAACCCGCCTGCGCCCCTGGAGCCCACGGACGTCCTCATCACCGAGTCCACCTACGGCGACCGCGCCCATCCCCGCGACGACCCGACCGAGGCGCTCGGCGACGTGGTGCGCCGGGTGGCGAAGCGCAATGGGGTGGTGGTCATCGCGGCCTTCGCCGTGGGCCGCGCCGAGACGCTCATGCTGCACCTCGCCCGCCTGCGACGGCGGGACCGGATCCCGGACATTCCGGTCTACCTCAACAGCCCCATGGCGGTGGACGCCACGGAGCTCTACCGGAGGTACCCCGAGGAGCACAGGATCAGCGACCGGGAGTTCCGCGAGATGTACGCCCTCCCGACGATGGTGCGCGACCCGGACGAATCGCGGCTGCTGAACCTGCGCGGTGGGCCGATGGTCGTCATCTCCGCGTCCGGCATGCTCACGGGCGGCCGGGTGCTGCACCACGTCGAGGCCTACGGCCCCGATCCGCGCAACGCGATCGTCCTCAGCGGCTACCAGGCCGGGGGCACCCGCGGCGCCCTGCTCCTCGACGGGGCCACGAGCCTGCGCATCTACGGCCGCGACGTCCCGGTCCGCGCCGAGGTGGTCAGCCTCGACAACCTCTCCGCGCACGCGGACGCCGACGCCATCCTCCAGTGGATGCGGACCTGCCCGCGGCCGCCGCGGATGGTCTACGTGACCCACGGGGAGATCGGGGCCTCGGACACCCTGCGCCGGCGGATCCAGCACGAGCTCGGCTGGCGCGCCAGGGTCCCGGAGCACCTCGAGCGGGTGGACCTCACCGCCCCACGCTGACCAGCCGAACCCACGAGGAGGATGCCATGAAGCCCATCCGACCGGCCTTGGGGGCCGCCGCCCTCGCGGCGGTGCTCACCCTCGCAGCCTGCTTCGGGCCGCCGTCGCCGGCGCCGTCCCCGAGCACGACGGCGAGCAGCGCGCCCGCGTCCACCTCGCCCCCCGCTTCGGCGGGCACGACGGCGAGCGGCACCCCCGCGCCGTCGTCCTCCTCCGCCTCGCCCCCGGCGCCGACCACCCCGCCGGCCGCCCCGCCGCAGCCCACCACGGCACCGGCGCCCCCCTCCTCCTCGGCCCCCGCCGCCGAAGGGCAGCTGCCCGAGCAGACGGCACCGCTGACCCTCTACTACATCGCCATCGAGGACGGCGGCGTGTCCGGCCCGAAGGTCGGATGCGGCGACTCCGCCGTGGCCACCTACACCGAGCCGGTGACCTTCCGGGACCAGGTCGGGCCGAGCCTCACGCGGCTGTTCGCCAACCGCAGCCGCGAGATCGGCGAGTCCGGCCTCGTCAACGTGCTCTACCAGTCGACCCTGAAGTACCTGGGGAGTTCCTTCGACGGCACGACCATCACGGTCTACCTCTCCGGCTCGTTCTTCCTGGGCGGTGTGTGCGACATCCCGCGGGCCGAGGCGCAGATCAACCTCACGGCCATCGCCGCGGCAGGGGCGAAGCGGGCTGAGGTGTTCGTCAACGGCCGGCCGATGGCCGACGTGCTGAGCCTCAAGTAGCGGCAGAACGCGCGGCGGAACCCGTCGCCATCTCGGCCCGGCGGACCTACGCTGGAGGTGGGGCCGGTGGCGTTCCCGCCGCCCGCGGGGCAGGCCCCCTTCCCGAACCGAGGCGGACGACATGGCTGGAATCGAGCCTGAGGACGACGAGCGCGTGCATACCGAGGCACCGGCCGAGGGCGACACCGAACTCGAGGGCGGCGGAGTCCGCGCCCATTCCGAGGACGCAGCGGAGGGGCCCGACGAGGACTGAGCGCGCCTGCTGCCCTCCAGTACTGTGGAGGCCATGGACTACCCGTACCAGGTCGAGGTGCTCCACCTCTTCGTCTCGCCTGCGCACGCCTACTTCGGCAGGGCGCGCGACGGCGCCGCGGCGGTGCCGTCGGAGGATGCCCACGCCATCGAGGTCGTGGCCGGCAAGGGGATCGTGGGAGACCGGTTCTTCGGCAAGGCCGCACATGTGGACGCTGCCCTGACCGTACTGGCCGTCGAGGGGCTCGAGGCGATGGCCGCCGAGCTGGGTGTGGCGCCGTTCGATCCGCTCCTCACCCGCCGGAATGTGGTCCTGAGCGGGGCGGAGCTGCCGCCCCTCGTGGGCAGCTCCTTCTCGCTCTGCCAGGGCGATACCACCGTCCGACTCCATGCCGGCCGACAGGCCCACCCCTGCGTCTGGATGGACCGCGTGCTGGCCCCGGGGGCACATGCCGCGATGCGAGGACGCGGCGGACTCCGGTGCCGCCCGGTCACCGGTGGGACGCTCCGACGCGGTCCCGCGGTACTGCTCAGCCCGGTGGAGCTTGATGCCTCGGCTGCGGGAGCGGCGCGGGTCCTGCGTCCGTGGAGGCTGCCGTAGCCCGGCTCACCGGCTCGCCGCGACCACGTGGGCGAGGTTCGCCAGACCCTTCTCGAAGTCCTTGCCCACCATGCTGTCGAGGTTCATGAGCTTCGCGAACACGCCAGCGATGCCCTTGTTCTCGCCCTTCATCACCCAGGTCACGCGGGTCCCCCCGCGATCCGGCTCGAACGTGAAGCCGGTGGGATTGACGGCCTTGAACGGCTTGACGAACACGAGGCGCAGCCGGATGCTCCTGGGCTCCTCGGCCTCGAGGATCTGCATCGAGCCAGCCCCCGCCCGGCGGTTTCCGCGCCAGGAGTACTGGGCGCCGGTCCCGGCGGCCGGACCGCTGAAGGTCCGTTCCATCGCCGGATCGAGCGCCTCCCACGGCGACCAGTCCGCCCACTTGTGGAAGTCCACCACATGCGGGTAGACAGCCTCGGGCGGGGCGGGGATGAAGGCGCTGCGGGAGATCGTGTAGGCGGCCATGGGGCCATGCTAGGCGGCACGGCCGCCCTCGCGGCAGAGGCGGGCGCGGTGTTCGGGCGCGCCCCCGCCCGAGGAGAGGGCGCGCACACGCCCGACGAGCGCGGAGGCTGACGGGGCCGGCTAGCTAGCGCCTGCCGCTCCGCGAACGGCCGAGGATGTACCCGATGAGCGCCAGGATGAGCAGGATGATGCCCACCCAGAGCAGGAAGTTGACCGCCTTCACGAAGCCGCCGACGAACAGCAGGATGATGGCGATGATGCCCACGATCACCAAGAGAGTGTTCATGCCGCTCAGTTTCCCGGTTCGCGCAGGATGAAACACGCGGCACCGCGTCGGTAACGCGCGGCTGCGCGGCCACGGGCCGTGCCGGGTGCTGTGGTCCGGTGAGCTGCCCCGCTGTGTGGGGTCCAGCGCCCGGTGTGGAGCCTCCGGCAAGTCCCGGGTGCGACCGTGGGGCAAGCGTCGGTTGTTGTCAGGCCGTTCTCGGGTTGGTCGGGTGTCAGGCGGCCATCTTGCGGCGCATGCGGTCCAGGAGCCGGCGCAGCAGGCGCGAGACCTGCATCTGGGACACCCCCAGCTCCGCGGCGATCTCCGACTGGCTCATCTCCTCCACGAACCGCAGCCGCACCAGCCGCCGCTCCTGCTCGCTCGCCCCCTCCAGCGCGCACGCGACCATCTGCCGCAGCTCCACCTGCTCGAACCCCGCATCGACCACCGGCACCAGATGCGCCGTCCGCTCCCCCTCCGCATCCGAGGAAGCATCCAGCGGCTCGATCGCCGCCGCCGTCATCGCCGACTCCACCGACCGAGCCTCCGCGACCTGCTCGGCCGTGGCGCCGGTCGCCTCGGCCAGCTCCGCCAGCGACGGCTCCCGGCCCAGCTCCTGCACCAGCCGCCCCCGGGCCTCCTTCACCCCCAGCCGCAGCTCCTGCAGCGACCGCGGCGGACGCACCACCCACGACTGGTCCCGCAGGTACCGCTTGATCGTCCCCGAGATCGTCGGCACCGCGAACTGCACGAACCCGTGCCCGGCACCCTCCCGGTACCGCTGCGCCGCCATCACCAGCCCCAGCCGCGCCACCTGCCGCAGATCCTCGAAATCATGCCCCGGCACCCGGTGCCGACGCGCCAGCGCATCCGCCAGCCCCAGATGCTCCACCACCAGAGCCCCCGCCCCAGCATCCACAGCACCCCCAGCAGAACCGGCAGCGCCAGCAGAAGCGCCGGCGGCAGCACCGCCGTCGGCCTCCACGCCCGGCTCCCCGGCCCGGCCCCCGGCCACGACCGCCAACCGGCTCTCCCGCTCCATCACAGCTGACTCGCCCACAGCGACCTACCCTCCCTGCACCGCCAGGCGGTGCCCGGTGTTGATGCCGGCTACCTCGAAGTCTTCAACGAGACAGACCTGTCTGTTCCGTCTACAACGTTTATATAGGTAGACAGACCTGTCTGTCCAGAGTGCTACCATGGACGGCATGAACGGTCGAGACAACGGCCGGGCCCCCGAGGCCGCGGCACGCAAACCTGCCCGCGAGCGGATCCTGGAGACCGCCTACGGGCTCTTCGCCAAGCGCGGCGTGAGGGACGTGGGGATCGACGAGATCATTGCCCGGTCGGGGGTCGCCAAGGCGACGTTCTACCGGCACTTCCCCTCGAAGGAAGCGCTCGTCCTCGCGTACATGGAGCGCTGGTACCAAGCGCGCCACGATGCGATCGAGGAGGCCATCGCCCACGCGCACAACCCCGACGACGCCCTGCTCGCCGCATTCACCGTGCTGGACGAGTGGTTCAGCCGCGGCGCGGCCGAGGTCAACACCTTCCTCCACGTGATGATTGAATTCGGCGCCGAGCACCCCCTCGGTCAGGCCGCCATGGCACATCTGGCGGCAATCCGCGAGCGCCTCGCCGCCCTCGCCGAGGCCGCGGGGCTCAATGACCCCGAAGGGTTCGCCTGGTCCTTCCACATCCTCACCAAGGGCGCGATGGTCGCCTCCATCGAAGGGGACCAGCGCGCGGCCCTCCGCGCCCGCAACCTGGCCCGGGTGCTGATCGACCTCCACAGGCCGGACCGCCGCCCGGCCGCCCGCCCCGTGGTGAAGACGACGGGCAGCGCATCGGCCCAGCACAAGGCCGGAAGCAGGGAACCGGCACCCGTCCGGGAGCTCGGGGAGTCCGCCTCGGTGCGGAGACTCGACAACGCCCGAGGCTGATCCTCTACGGCTGACGCGAGTCAGGGGGCACGGGGCCGCCGGGAGGGAAGGGCTCCCCCGGGGCAGGCCGCCCCGGGGACGGAAGGCCGGGTTCCGGCGCGCCATCCGGGTCGAAGGGCGGGAACGTGTCCGGCCCGGGGTCCGGCGGGATGCTCGGTCCGGGAGGGACGCCCGGCTCCGGCGGCCGGTGTGGCGGGGCCGGCTCGGGCGGCATCGTCTCGAGTGCGGGGGCGCACGAGGAGAGCACAGAGCTGTCGGCGACCGCGCTGACCTCGACGGCACAGACGGTGGAATCGATGGTGGCCTCGATGGTCTTCATCCCTCCCTCCTTCCCCGTGCAGCCGCCCTCACACAGTCCGGGTCGGGAGACTTCTCCATGAGCCGATGTTTGACCAGCGGGGCCCAGGGGAAACGGGAGGGCATGCGGCTCGGGGGCACTCCCCGCAGCCCGCGGCAAGGACCGGAGGGAAGGGGCACTCCAGCCCCCTCTCGCTTCCCAGAAGGAGAAAGCCATGGGTATCGGAGACAAGTTCGAGAACAAGGCCGAAGAGCTCAAGGGCAAGGCCAAGGAAGGCGCCGGCGAGGCCACGGACAACCCGGACCTCCAGGCCGAGGGCAAGGGCGACCAGGCGAAGGCCGGCGTCAAGCAGGCCGGCGAGCACATCAAGGATGCCGCCAAGGACATCACCGGCCACTGAGGCCCGCCCCACCGCCGAACGGTTCACCTCGCCCGACCGATCCGATGATCGGTCCAGAGAACATCGAGTCCCCCTCAGAAGGAGCTAATCCATGGGCATCATCGCGTTCCTCATCCTCGGCCTGATCGCCGGGGCGATCGCGAAGGCCATCCTCCCCGGCCGTCAGGGCGGGGGCATCCTCATCACCATGCTCTTGGGAGTCGTGGGTGCCCTCCTCGGAGGATGGATTGGAAGCGCGATCTTCGGCGTCGGGCTCGCCAACTTCTGGAGCCTGCAGACGTGGATCGTCGCGATCATCGGCTCGCTGGTCGTCCTGGGCATCTACGGCGCCATCACGCGCCGCAGGGCTTGAGGTCCAGTAGCCGACCCTCGACGGCGGCGGCTCGCCCATCCGGGCGGGCCGCCGCCGTCGTGCGTGCTGGGGCCACAGGACGCGATGAAAACAACATTGGGTGCATATTGGGCAACTTTCGGGCTAGGATGTGGGCGTGACACCCCACGAGACTGAGCTGACCGCAGAGACCCAGACCGCCCTCGAGCGCGCGGACGCCGCGCACCGGCACGAGGCGCTCTTCTCCGAACGGGCGCACAACATCCGGCAGTCGGCGGTGCGGGACGTCTTCGACATCTCGATCCGCCCGGGCCTCGTCTCCCTCGCGGGCGGATCCCCGAGCCTGACGCGCCTCCCGCTCGGCCTCGTCGCCGAGACCGCCCAGCGGGTCATCATGGACCACGGCATGGAGGCGCTGCACTACGGCGGCGGCAAGGGCACCCTCGCGCTGCGCGAGCTCATCTGCGAGATCATGGCCGAGGAGGGCATCCTCGGCGCCTCGCCCGAGGACGTCGTCGTGACCACGGGGTCGCAGTCCGCGCAGGACATCGCGGCGAAGGTGTTCTGCAACCCGGGAGACGTGGTGCTCGCCGAGGACCCCACCTACGTGGGGGCGCTGAACACCTTCGAGGCCTACCAGGTGCGCGTCGAGCCGGTCGGGATGGACGAGGACGGGCTCGTGCCCGAGCTCCTCGAGGCGCGCATCGCCGAGCTCGAGGCCGCCGGGGACACCATCAAGCTCCTCTACACGATCCCGAGCTTCAACAACCCCTCGGGCATCACCCTGGCCGCCGAGCGGCGCCAGCGGATCGTGGACATCTGCCGCGAGCACAACATCCTGGTCCTCGAGGACAACCCCTACGGCATGCTCCGCTTCGACGGGCGGCCGCTCGCCCCCCTGCGGGCCGACAACCCCGACGACGTCATCTACTGCGGCTCGTTCTCCAAGATCTTCTCCCCCGGGGTGCGGCTCGGCTGGGCGCTCGTCCCCAAGCACCTCTACCGGCGCTTCTACCTCGCCGCCGAGGCGGTGGTGCTGTGCCCGTCCATGCTCAACCAGATGCTCGTCACCGAGTTCTTCCGCAGCTTCGACTGGCGCGCCTACCTCGCCGAATCCCGCGCCGTCTACGCCGAGCGGTGCGCGGCCATGCTGCATGCGCTCGGCGAGCACTTCCCGTCCGAGGCGACGTGGACGACGCCGAGCGGCGGCTTCTTCGTCTGGGTGACCCTCCCCGAGGGGGTCGACACCTACCCCCTCCTCCACGAGGCGATCGACGCGGGCGTGGTATTCATCCCCGGCGCCGCGTTCACACCGTCGGACGCGCCGAGCAGCAGGCTCCGGCTCGCGTTCTCCGGCGTGGCACCGGAGCAGATCCGCGAGGGCGTGCGGCGCCTGGCCCCGGTGGTGCGGGCCGCCGTCGAGGCGAGCGCCCCGTAGCCTGCCCTCGCCGGGGCTCAGACCGCCGCGGGGAGAGGACTACCCGCCGATCGCGCGGAGGGCGTTCACCTGGCCCTTCCCGTAGAACGAGGTGGCTCCCGCGCCCCCCTGGCACACCTGGGGAGCGCCGCCGTCGAACGCGGGGAACGCGGCGTAGACCGACATGTCCGCCGGACACGGTGTGGAGTCCGCAGTGTTGGCGATCCTCGCCGCAACCGCTCCGGGGCTCGTCACGCCCGAGCTCACGATGAGCGCGGCGAGCCCAGCCACATGCGGCGAGGCCATCGAGGTCCCCTGCAGGTAGCAGTACGTCGCCCCCGAAGGGTCGACGACCGGGCGCAGGCATCCGCCCATGAGGGCCTTCGGCCACGTCGACAGCACCCGCCCGTTCGGGGCCGCGGCCGTGCGCTGCAGGATGGAGTCCCCGCCGGGGGCCGCGACGTCGACAACTCCGACGCCGTAGTTCGAGAAGAACGACTTGAGGCCGAGGCTGCCCGTGGCCGAGACCGTCACGACGCCAGGGACCTCGGCCGGCACGACGGCGCAGGCGTTGGTGATGTCGCGCGTCACGGGCGTGGTGTCATCCGGGCTCGTGGCGTCCTGGGTCGGATGGGCGAGGTCGTCGGACTGGTTGTCCGCGGCCGCGACCACCGTGACTCCCTGCTGCTCGGCGTAGCGGATGGCGCGCCGCTCGGCCTCCCAAATGGCCCTCTCGCCCGGATCGTTCTTGCAGTTGAAGAGCCACGGGTCAGCGAAGTAGCTGTTGTTCGTGACCTGGATGCCATGGTCAGCCGCCCACATGAACGCGCAGACGATCGCCTCCGGATAGAAGAGGCCCGCCGCGTTGCCGGCCTTGATGCCCGCGAGCTTCACGTTCGGGGCCATGCCCACAATGCCGATGCCGTTCCTGGCTGCCGCGAGCGTGCCGGCCGTATGGGTCCCGTGGCCGTTGTCGTCCAACCATGCGCTCGGCGCCGTGTTCTCGACGCCGCCCACGCACGAGGTTGAGCGCGAGAAGTCGACGTTCGGCGCGAGGTCCGGATGCGACCAGTCGAGTCCGGTGTCGATGTCGCCGACCACGACCGATGGGCTGCCGCCGTTGACCGCCCGCGCCTCGGGAGCATGGATCTGGTCCATGTCCCATTGCAGGGCGGAGAGGCTGTCCGACCCCGGTGCAGGGACCGGAGGAGCAACAGGGCCGGCCGCATCCCCGGCGGCCTCGGCCTGGAGCGCCACGCCGAACGCCGACGTGCCGGCGGCCGCGTCGACACTCGGGTCCACCGCCCGGAGCCTCGCAGGGAAGTCCGGCGCCGCCGAGCTCACCACGGCGACGCCGATGGCGCGGTAGTCCTTGACGAGCGTGCCGCCGGCCGATGCAATCGCGCTGAGGGAGGTGCCGGCGGCCTTCCCTCCGGCGGCGTAGAGCACGAGGTAGTTCTGGCCCCTCTGCGCCTGCTGGGTGGCGGGAGCCGTGGTCGCCGACTGGGCGGCCGCTGAGGCAGGGGAGGTGCCCGCGGCGAGGGCTGCGGGGACTGCCGCCGCGACCGAGAGCCCTACAGCGAGGCCCGCACAGGCCAGAGACCGTGCGAAGGTACGTGATCGCATCGTGTGCCTTTCGTCCCGCTGGAACGCCTGGGTGCGGGCGACGCTTCAGCCTGAACCTCCGCGACGAAGACTAGCGACGGGAGCTTCCGCAAGGGAAGAGTCCGCTGCCACTAGCGCACGTTATGCAGTCATGCCCCCGTCATGTCCGTTCATAGACCCACGGCAGGCGTGAGATCGTGAGCCGGTGGCGCCCGCTTCCGGCCGCCCGGGGGTCCCCGTACTGCGCGTCACCGGCCCAGAGGACCGCCTCGATCCTCCCCTCGCCGTCCACGAGCTGGTAGCTCGCGAACCGTGCCGCTGGCCGCGGCACACCCCCCAGGGCATCCTCGACCGAGCCGGCCCGGGCCAGGCCGTGCAGCGTGAGCCACGTCGGCGGGAACAGCACCATCTCCCCCGCCGCGTGCCGCTCGAGGGCCACGGCCGGCCGGAGCCACGCGGAGTCCACGTGCTCGTCGGCACTCAGCAGCATCTCCCCGCCCGGGTCGCGGGCGAGGAAGAACCATGTGGTGAGCCTCTTGGGCGCGCGGGCCGGCGGCACCCACCGGGAGAGCTCCACGAGGTGCGACTCCGCCAGGACCAGCCCGGTCTCCTCCCGGGTCTCCCGTACCGCGGCCCGACGTACGGCGGCCGGCGCGGCCGTGGAGGGGTCGTCGTCGTGCGCGGAGGGCTCCTCGGGATCGTCCGGGCGGGAATCCTCCGGGTCGACGCGGCCGCCGGGGAACGCCCAGGCGCCGCCGAAGGATCCGGCCACCGGCCTCTCGAGGAGCAGCACCTCCAGCCCCGCGTCCGCATCCCGCACCACGACGACGGTGGCCGCGCGCCCCACGATCGGTGAATCCATACCGCCACTGTAGGCCTACGCTGGAAGACGTGCCCCTCACCCGCCGTGCCTTCCTCCGCGCCTTCTCCGCCGCTGCCGTGCTCGCCCCCGCCGCCCCCGCGCTGGCAGGCTGCGCAGGGACCGAGGACGTGCCCGCGGTCCCGTTCGGTGCGAGGCTGCCCATCCCTCCGCTCGACCGGGGCACCGTGGAGACCTCGGGCGGCATCCCCGTGCGCACCTTCCGGCTCGCCCCGCAGGCGGGCACGCACGAGTACGTCCCCGGCAAGGCCGCCGAGTCGATGGGCTACAACGGCGCCCTCCTCGGCCCGACCCTGCGCGCGGCCCGCGGCGAGAAGGTCCGGGTCAGCATCGAGAACCGGCTCGCGGAGGCGACCACCGTGCACTTCCACGGGATGATGCTGCCCGCGGCGGCGGACGGGGGCCCGCACGCCATGATCGATCCGGGCGGTTCCGCGGCGCCGGAGTGGACCATCGACCAGCCCGCCGCCACCCTCTGGTACCACCCTCACCCGCACGGGAGCACCGAGAAGCAGGTGGGGCTCGGGCTGGCGGGCCTGTTCCTCCTCGACGAGGCGCAGGACGGCCCGGGCGCCTCGCTGCCGCACGAGTACGGCGTGGACGACATTCCGCTCATCGTCCAGGACCGACGCCTGGACGGCAGCGGCAAGGTCGCGTTCGACCCCTCGGGCAACTCGCTCGGCACGCTCGGCAACTCGATCGCCGCGAACGGCACCCTGGGGGCGGTGCTGCCCGCGACCACCCAGCGCGTGCGGCTGCGGATCCTCAACGCGAGCGCCGGCCGGTGGTTCAAGTTCGGCTTCGCGGACCACCGCCGCTTCCACATGGTGGCGTCCGACGGCGGGCTGCTCGCCGCGCCGCTCGAGCTCGACGCCGTGCAGCTCTCCCCCGCCGAACGGGCCGAGATCGTGGTGGAGCTCAGGCCCGGCGAGTCAGTGATGCTGCGCTCGTTCGCCCCGGACCTGGGCCGGGTGAGCCCGCCGGACGCGTTCGGCGGCGGCAGGGACTTCGATGTGGTGAGGCTCGACGCCGCGGCCAGCCTCGCGCCGTCGTCCCCCCTGCCAGCCGCGTTCGGCGCGCTGCCGGAGCCCGTGGACGCCCGCACCGCGACGTCGCGCTCGTTCACGTTCAGCGGGCGGCAGATCAACGGCCGGACCATGGACATGGAGCGGATCGACTTCACCGCTGCGCCGGGCGCGCCGGAGGTGTGGTTCGTGGACAACGTCAATCCCTACCAGCACAACGTCCATGTCCACGGGGTCCAGTTCCGGCTCCTGGACATCAACGGCGCGCCGCCGCCGCCCGAGCGGGCGGGGTGGAAGGACACCATCCCGCTGCTGCCCCGGGAGCGGAACCGGATCGCGTTCCGCATGCCCCGCTACGCGGACGCCGAGCACCCGTACATGTACCACTGCCACCTGCTCACCCACGAGGACCAGGGCATGATGGGGCAGTTCACGGTCGCGTCCTAGCGCGCGGCCCCCGCGTCCTAGCCTGCGGCGCCGCCCTCGACGGGCCGGGTACCCTCCGGGCCGGGTCCGGCCTCGGCGGCCTCGGCGGCCTCGGCGGCCTCAGAAGAGTCGATCGTGGCGAACTCGAACTCGTCCTCGCCGACCGCGGCGGCGATGTCCTCGGGCTTCATGGCGAGGCTCACCGCGTAGTAGAAGATCACGAGGCTGAAGCCGACCACGAAGAGGATGTCGACCCACTCTGGGAGGACGCTCAGCGACCCGGTCCCGTAGCGTCCCAGCAGTCCCAGGACGACGAGGCCGATCAGCCAGGGCCAGATCCACGAGGCCGCTCGCCAGTCGAGGTCCCGGCGGAAGCGCAGCGACTTGGAGCGGTGCAGCGCGATCTCGAAGATCACGCGGCCGATCAGGATCGCCGTGAGGATCTTCCAGATCGCCTCGAACCCGGACCAGTAGATGATGAGATTGGCCGAGACGAACCCAAACGGGGTCAGGACCTGCGGCCACGGCACCCGGTAGGGGTGCTCGCGGCCGGCGTGCTGGCGGATGAGCGCCTCGAGGGAGACCGGGGCGAAGGCATACATGATGGCCGTGGCGTCCGTGACGAGGCCCACGAGGGACTGCCAGCTCGGGAACGGCAGGAGGGCGATGAGGCCGATGACGAACGCGAGCAGGATCGATCCGAACGGCACCCCGCGCTTGCTGACGGATGTGAGCCAGGGCGGCAGGGCGTCGTCCTCCCCCAGCGCGTAGGAGATGCGGGCCGAGGTGCCGATGTACACGAGCCCGGTCCCGAACGGGGAGATGACCGCGTCGATCAGGAGCACGGTGGCGAGCCAGCCCGCGCCCGCGGCGAGCGCGAGGTCGTAGTACGGGCCGAAGGCGCCGGCGCCCAGCGGGTTGTCCCAGTTCGCGGCGACGTTGGCCGGGTTGATCGCGCCGATGAACGCTACCTCGAGCAGGATGTAGACCGCAGCCCCGATCAGCATGGCCGTGATGATGGCCCGGGCGACGTCCTTCTTCGGGTTCCTCGCCTCGCCCGCCATCTGCGCGGCCTGCTCGAAGCCCTGCAGGGCGAAGACGACACCGAGCGGGAGCGCGGCGAAGATCCCGTGGACCCCATGGGGCGCGAAGCCGCCCGCGCCCTGGCTGAAGTTCTGCGGGTGGAAGGTCAGGGCGATGATCACGACGATCGTCAGCACGGGCACGGCGGCCTTCCAGATGACCACGGCGATGTTGCTGTCGGAGAGCCACTTGGCCCCGAGCAGGTTCACCACCGTGAACACGGCCAGCGCCAGCACCGCGATGAGGAGGCCGACCGGGGTGAGCGTCGAGTCGGCGTTGACCAGATCGATGCCCTTCGCCCACGGTGCGCTCTCGAGGTAGGTGATCGCGCCCTCGACCTCGATCGGCGCGATGGTCACGGCCTGCAGGTAGCCCACCCAGCCTGCGGAGAACCCGGCGAGCGCACCGAAGGCGTAGAGGGGGTACCGCGCCGTCCCGCCGGCCACCGGGTAGGCGGCCCCGAGGTCCGCGTGGATCAGGGCGAGCACGATCAGCATGATTGCGGCGATGAGCCACGAGATGATCGAGGCCGGGCCCGCCGACTTCGCGGCGCCCAGGGCCCCGAGCAGCCAGCCCGAACCGATGATGGAGCCGAGCGAGACGAACATGAGTCCCCAGAAGCCGACCACGCGCTTGAGGGGATGCCCGCCGTGGGTAGGGGTGACGACGTCCTGAGCCATGGTGGCCGCCCTTTCCGGGTTGAAGCCTGCCGGGCCCTTCGGACCCGCCCCCAATGACTCCTAGAAGATAAGCCCGGCCGTGATCCGCGCGGAAGGGCTGATCCGCGCGCAATCGGCGATGTGCCCCGGGACCCGCCGCGAGCGCGTGGGGTAGGTTCGCTGCATGAGCCGCGTCGTCGTCATCGGTGCCACCGGGCACATCGGGTCCTACCTCGTGCCGCGCCTGGTGCGCGCGGGGCACGACGTCGTGGCGGTGAGCCGCGGAAGCCGGGAGCCCTACGTCGCCACCGCGGAGTGGGCGCTGGTGGAACGGGTCGCCGCGGACCGGGACGCCGAGGAGGCCGCCGGCACGTTCGGCCGCCGGATCGCCGAGCTGGGGGCAGATGCGGTGGTGGACCTCCTCTGCTTCACCCCCGACTCGGCGCAGCACCTCGTCGACGCCCTCCGTCCCGCCCGGCCCCTCCTGCTCCACTGCGGGAGCATCTGGGTCCACGGGCGCGCGCTTCGCGTCCCGGTCACCGAGGACGAGCCCCGCACGCCGTTCGGCCCCTACGGGACGGGCAAGGCCAACATCGAGGAGCTGCTGCACCGCGAGACGCGCATCGGCGGGGTGCCCGCGGTCGTGCTCCATCCCGGTCACATCTCCGGGCCCGGGTGGCCGGTCATCACGCCCGCCGGCAACCTCGACCCCGAGGTGTGGCGGCGTCTGGCCACCGGCGAGCCGCAGGCGCTGCCGGACCGGGGCCTCGGCATCCTGCACCACGTCCACGCCGACGACGTGGCGCAGGCCTTCGAGCTCGCGCTGCGCCGGCCCGGCGCGGTCGGCTCGAGCTTCCACGTGGTCTCCGCGCAGGCGATGACGCTGCACGGGCTCGCCGCCGGGGTTGCGGCCTGGTTCGGGCGCGAGCCCGTGCTCGAGTTCGTGGACCCCGCTGAGTTCGAGCGGCGGTACGGGGCCGAGCATGCCCGGGCCACGTACGAGCACACCGAGCGGAGCATCGCCGCGAGCACCGCCCGCGCCCGCGAGGTGCTCGGCTACGCGCCCCGCTATTCGTCGCTCGAGGCGCTCAAGGAGTCGCTGCGGTGGCTCGTGGACCACGGCCAGGTCGATGTGGGCGGCCAGTCGTTCTGACCGGCCAGTCGTTCTGAGGCCTGCGCCGGCAGGCCTGCGCCGTCGGGCCGTGCGCCGTCAGCGGCCCCACTGCGTGGGCGGCCCGACGACGAGCAGCGCGGAGACGATCGCGGCGACGGCCACGACCATGCCGGCACCGAGCGCGACGGGGTGGGCGAGGAGCATCCGCAGGGCCCGGCTCGAGAGCGTGTGGTCGCGGGGATCCTCGGTGGGCTCGCGGCGCCACGCGCCCTCGAGGTGGCCGCGGCGCTCGAGCCGGCGGTCGAACGGGTAGGTCGCGTACGGCACCACGGCTGTGGCGACCGCGGTCGCGATGCGGGCCAGCGGCCAGCGCTGGTTGACGCCCACGAGCGCGGCCGTCACTGCGTAGGAGACGAACACGATGCCGTGCACCATGCCCGCCACCTGCACGGGCCAGTCGCCGAGGGCGACGGCATACTTGAGCACCATCCCGAGGATCAGCAGGGTCCAGGTGGCCATCTCGGCCAGGGCGAGCGCCCGGTAGAGGGAGCGGGGGGTGGAGGCGCGCGGCCGGTCCAGGGTCTTCATCGTGGTCACCCGACCATCCTCGCCCACGCGCACGACGGCGCGCCTCCACCTTTCGGTTGATCCTCGCCCCGGGCGCGCCCTCCCGCGCGGGGCGCCTCTCAGTAGCCGGCGGCGGCGTCCACGAGGCCCTCGAGCTCAGCACCGGCCGAGTACCGGCGCAGGTTCTCGGCGAGGCGCTCCCCGAGCAGCGGACGGATCATCTCGAGGGTGTCCGCGGCGTGGGGGGTGATGAGCGCGTGCGGCTCGTCCCAGAGCGGATGGCCGTCGGGAAGGGGCTCGGGATCCGTGACGTCGAGCGCCGCGCCGGCGATCGTCCCGGACCGGAGCGCCGCCACCACCGCATCGGTGTCGACCAGGCCGCCGCGGGCGATGTTCACGAGGACCGCTGTGGGCTTCATGAGGGCGAGCTCCGGGGCACCGATGAGCTTGGAGGTGTCCGCGGTGAGGGCTGCGGCGACGACCACGACGTCGGCCTCCAGCAGCAGCTCGGCAAGGTGGGCGGGCGTCGTCGTGCTCCTGGCCCCCGGGACCGAGGCGCGGGTGCGGCGTACCACGTCGACCTCCATGTCGAACACCCGGAAGAGGCGCAGGATCTCCAGGCCCACGCCGCCGGCGCCGATCACGAGGGCGCGCATCCCGTGCAGGGAGGTGCCGGTGGCCGGGCCCCACGAGCGGGCGCGGGCCCGTTCGGGCAGGTGGCGCAGCAGCGCGAGGGAGAGGGCGAGGGCATGCTCGGCGACGGGCTTGGCGTAGGCGCCCTTGGCGCTGGTCCACACCTTCCCGGGGTGCGCGGCGAGGGCGTCCGCGTAGGCCTCGATCCCGGCCGAGGGCAGCTGGACCCAGCGGATCGAGGGCGTGCCGTCGAGCACGGCGAGGAGGTCGTGCTTCGGGTTGCCGTGGTCGAGGGCGAGGACCTCCGGCTCCCCGTCGAGCCCGACGAGGGTGCCCCCTCCCGCCTCGATCGCCTCGGTCATGAACGGCAGCAGCTCGCCGTGGACGGCGACGCGGAGGGGCGCGGACGGGGTCTGTGTGGTCATAGGGCCAGACTAGCGGCGCCTACGATCGTGGAGTGCACCGCTTCGCGATCGTCCTGCCCCTGGCGCCCATGGCCGTCGGCGAGCGGTACGCGGTGCGGGACTGGCCCCTGCACATCACGGTGATGCCCGTCTTCACGACCTGGGCGAGTGCGGCGCAGCTCGCGGCGGACATGGGCGCGGTGGCCGGGCGGACGGCCCCGATCACGGCCGTGGCCGGCCCGGGGGAACTGTTCGGCCCGCGGCACGACACGCCGGTGGCCCTCGTCGACTCGCCCGAGGTCCGGGCCCTCCACCGAGACCTCGTGGAGGCGCTGGAGCTCCACGTGCCGACGTTCCGCCGCCCCGACTTCGCCGGCGACGGCTACCGCGCCCACATCACCGCGACCCGGCGCGGCTCCGCGGACGAGGGGCAGCCGCTGCACCTGGGCCAGCTCGCGCTCGTGGACATGGAGCCCGAGCCGGGCCAGGGGCGGCCGCTCGTGGTGGCGGTCGCGGGGCTCGCCCCGCGGGGGACGCGCGCCTGAGGGGCGTTCCCCGAGGCTAGCGTGCCGCGTGGAGGGAGCCCTGCGCCCGCTCGGCCATAGCGCGGAAGACCTCGGTGGCCTGCTGCGCGGCCGGGCTGAGGCGGCGGCCGGCGAGCTGGGCCAGCAGGATCCTCCGGGTGGGCGAGTTCTCGATCGGCACGATCGAGATGTCGGGCCGCAGAGCGCTGAGCGCGAGCCGGGGGGCCAGGGCGATCCCGATCCCCGCCGCGACCATGCCCTGCGTCTCGTTGTAGTCGTTGGCGGCCAGCGCGATGCGGGGTTCGAAGCCCGCCCCGCGGCAGAGGCGGCTGAGCACGTCCGCCACGGGGTGCTCGTCGCGGACCACCCACTCCTGGTCGCGCAGGCGGCCCACGCGCACGGGGCCGCCGCTGGCGAGGGCATGCTCGCGGGGCACCAGGAGCACGGTGGGATCATCCATGAGCGGCGTGATCGCCAGGTCCTCGTCCTTGATGCGCTCCCACGGGTAGTCCCACAGGAGCGCCAGCTCGATGTCCCGGCGTTTGAGCCGCTCGATGAGCCCGTCGCGCCGGGCGCTCGCCACCGTGACGGCGACCCCTGGATGGCGCGCACGGAAGGCGAGCACGACGTCGGGCATCAGCGAGGCCCCGACTGTGGGGAAGGTGCCCAGCCGCAGCTGTCCCCGTCGCAGGCCGGCGAACTCGCCCATCTCGGCGTGGGCCGCCTCGATCGTCCTGTCGATCTCGTCCGCGTAGCGCAGCAGCGCCGTGCCCGCCTCGGTCAGGACGACGCCCCGGGGGTGCCGCTCCACGAGCGCCACCCCCATCTCACGCTCGAGCTTGGAGATCTGCTGGGAGACCGCGGACGTCGTGAAGGACAGGGCCGCCGCGGCCGAGGTCAAGGAGCCCAGGCGCCCCACTTCCCGCAGGAGATGGAGCCGCCGCAGGTCGAGATCAGCCATGCCCCGAGTTTAGCAAGAGTAGAGGGATGTCTACTTTTCTGCGATTGTGCTGAACCTTCGCTGCCTCGATCGTAGAAGGAGCAGGCGCTGTGAGGCGCACCACCAAGCGTGAAGGAGAGGACCGTGCAACTCCGCGGCCATTGGTATCGAGGCGGCACGAGCAAGTGCTGGCTCTTCGACGCCCAGGACGTGGCCCGGCACGCCGGCACCCCGGAAGAGGTGCTCCACCTGCTGGCCGACGCGTTCGGTGCGGCGGACGCCCGGCAGCTCGACGGCGTCGGCGGGGGCACCTCGACCACCTCGAAGGCCGCCGTTATCACCGCGACCCCGGACGGCCCAGCGGACCTCGACTACCTCTTCGCGCAGGTCGGGATCGGCGACTCCACCGTCGAGCTGGGGTCCAACTGCGGCAACTGCGCGACCGCCATCGCCCTCTACGCCGTCCAGTCCGGCATCGTCGCCGCGCAGGAGGGCACCACCCGCGTGAGGATGCGGAACCTCAACACCGGAGCCGTGCTCACGGGGACGATCGCGACGCCCGGCCGCCACGTCCCGACCTCGGGGCGGGCCACGGTGCCCGGCAGCAGCGCCCTCGGAGTCCCCGTGAGCCTGTCCTTCCACTCGCCGTGGGGCGGGACCACCGGCAGCGTGCTGCCGACCGGGAGGCCGGCCGACGCGCTCGCCGTGGGACGGGCCATGCTGAACGTGACGATGGTGGACGCCGGCGCGCCCGCGGCCCTCCTCCGCGCCGACGAGCTGGGGATCGACCTGTCCTCCATGGACGCCGGCCTCGGCGCGCACCTCCCCCAGCTCATCTCCGTCCGGGCCGCCGCCGGCCTGGCGATGGGCCTGAGGAAGCCCGAGGAACCGCCGCAGAACGCCATCCCCAAGATCGGGGTCGTGGCGCCCGCGGCGGACTACACCGCGGCCGACGGCACCCTCGTCGCGGCCGAGAGCCACGACCTGCGCGTGCGCATGCTCTCGATGCTCGCACCGCACCCCGCCATCGGCCTGACCTCCGCGGTCGCGGTCTCCCTCGCTGCCGCGGTGCCCGGCTCGGTGGTGGCCGGCGCGCTGCCCCCGGCCCACACCGGGCGGCTGCTGCGCCTCGGCACACCCGCCGGCGTCATCACCGCCGAGGTCGTCACCGACCGCTCGGGCGCGGTCAGCGAAGTCGCCCTCCACCGGGCGGCCCGCCAGCTCGCCGTCGCCGACATCGACGTCGCGCGCCCCATGGCCCAGACGGCCTGACCACCATCCCCCCGGCCCTGCCGTCAGCTGCAGGCCCCACCCAGGAAGACGTTCAATGAAGATCAAGTCCATCCTCGGACACCTCTATGTCCAAGTCCTCGTCGGCGTAGCACTCGGCATCCTGGTCGGCGCCCTCTGGCCGGACCTCGGGTCCTCGCTCCAGCCCCTCGGCGACGGCTTCGTCAAGCTCGTGAAGTTCCTCATCGCCCCGATCGTCTTCTGCACGATCGTCAGCGGCATCACCTCCCTGACGGACACCAAGAAGGTCGGCCCGACCCTGCTGCGCTCGCTCGGCCTCTTCTACACGCTCACGGCCCTGGCGCTCGCCCTCGGCCTCGGCGCGGTCCTCCTCTTCCAGCCCGGGGCCGGGATGCACATCGACCCGGCCCACCTGAACGCGTCCGTCGCGTCGAAGTACACGAGCCAGCTGCCCAGCAGCAACCCGGCTGACTTCCTGCTGAACATCATCCCCGCCACCCTCGTGGGGGCGTTCGCCAACGGCGAGGTCCTGCCCGTGCTCCTGGTCGCCCTCCTGTGCGGCTTCGCGTTCACCAAGCTCGGCGCACCGGGCAAGCTCGCCCTCGACGTCGTCAACAGCTTCAACAAGCTCCTGTTCGTCGTCTTCGGCTACGTCATGAAGGTCGCCCCCATCGGCGCCTTCGGCGCCATGGCCTTCACCGTCGGCAAGTACGGCGCGCACTCCATCGGCAACCTCGGGATGCTGATCCTGGCCTTCTACGCAGCCTGCATCGCCTTCGTCATCATCGGCCTGGGCTTCCTCGCCAAGGTCACCGGATTCAGCCTCTGGCGGCTCCTGCGCTACTTCAAGGACGAGTTCCTGATTGTCCTCGCGACCTCCTCGAGCGAGCCCGTGCTGCCGCGCCTGCTCGCCAAGCTCGAGCGGATCGGCTGCGAGCGCGGCGTCGTCGGGCTTGTCGTCCCTACCGGCTACTCCTTCAACCTCACCGGCACCGCCGTGTACCTCACGCTCGCCTCGATGTTCATTGCGCAGGCCTGCGACATCCACCTCAGCTGGGGCCAGATCCTCCTCATGCTCGGCATGATGCTGCTGACCTCCAAGGGCGCAGCCGGAGTCAGCGGCAGCGGCTTCGTCGCCCTCGTCGCCACCCTGACCGTCATGCCCACCCTCCCGGTCGCGGGCGTCGCCCTGATCGTCGGGATCGACCGCTTCATGAGCGAGGCACGCGCGCTCACCAGCACCGCCTGCAACATCGTCTCCTGCATCGCCGTCGCCCGCTGGGAGAAGGCCCTGGACACGGACGTCCTCCGGGCCGAGCTGACCTCCGGCTTCGTCGCCACCGAGACCGAGAAGCAGGCCCTCGCCGCCGCCGTCCCCGCCCACTGACCCGGGAAAGCCTCCCGGCGCCGGCTCGCGCAGCTCGCAACACGCACCCCGAAGGTCGGGGGAGCCGCCGCCGGGACACCACCCATCCGAGCACGAAGGACAGAACCATGGCGCCCACAGCGCTCGATGACATCGGGAGCCTCGAGCTCGAGACCTTCGAGGAAGACCTCTGCACCGGCGGCCCCCAGGCCGGGGCCTGCATCTACTGCTCCGGACCGGAAACCGACTGATCACGTGGCCCGATCCCTCGGACCCCGCCGCTACGCAGCGGCGGGGTCCGAGGCGCGCCGGTGGACCTCGTACTCCTCGAACTCGATGATGCGGCGCTCGCCCGCCGCCGATTCAGCCCAGAAGAGGCCCATGCTCGGATGGATCTCCAGCACACGTCCGGCGAAGTGCCACACGCCGCCAACTCGGGCCTCGATGTCCATGCCGGGGCTGAGCTCCCTGCACGTCCTGACGCGTCCCGCTCCCACACCGTGTGCCGTAGCCATCACTGCCTCCGCTGTCATCGTGGCCTCCGCTCGTCGACGCCTCCGCGGTGCCTATACCCCGTCGGGGTCCGGATTATGCGACGGGTCTGCCCGCGGCGCCGGTCCGCTCCGCACCAGGGCCCGGGTGATCCTCGGCTCCAGCCAGAATACCAGCAGCGTCACCGGGACCCACGCCCAGCTGACCCACTCGGTGACCGCGTCCGCCGCCTCGTGATGGGCGTTGGGCATTCCAGCGCCCTCGGCCGCGAGCTGCAGCGGGGCTCCCGCCGCGATGCAGAGCGACAGGCCGACGGTCCCGGCGAAGGCGGCCCGCACGAAGACGGCCTGCAGGGTCGGGGCCCCTTCGCGGGGGCGGTGGTACGCCAGGAGGACCAGCAGGAAGGCGATTCCCAGGACCACCGAGAGGAAGGTCCAGTCGCCGGGCTGGGCGAAGAAGGCCGCGCCCGCCGCCACGATGGCCGTGGTCAGGGCGCCCGTGTCGACCGCACCCGCCCCGAGGGCGCCATGAGCCCTGTCGTCCGCACCGGCAGCTGTCATCCCGCCATTGTGCGCAGGCGCAGCGGCTGCGGTGAAGACGCGGGCCGCGTCCCGGGCCTACGCCGCGGCGCTCTCGGCGGCTGACGCGGCGTGGCGCCCGAGCGCCTCGGCCAGCCCCGCGGCGTCGTGCGCCCCGGCGAAGGCCTCGGTGCCCGGCTCGAGGGCGCGGCCGGCGGCGAGCGGGCCGGCGTCGACCGCGTCGTAGCCGAGCGCGTCGACGAAGGCGAGCACGCGCTCGCGGGCGGAGGCGTCGTCCCCGGCGACCGCGAGCGCGCGGCGCCCGGCGGCACCAGCGGGTCGGCCGTCCGCCTCGAGCTCGTGGTAGCCGATGTGGTTGAGCGTCTTGACCACGTGCGATGCGGCGAGGAAGTCCTGGACCACCTCGGAGGAGCCGCGGCCGCCCAGCTCGGGCATGGCGCCGTCGGTCGGCTCCCAGTAGTTCATGGCATCGATGACCACGCGGCCGGCGAGCGCGGCCCGGTCGAGCGTGCGGTACTTGTGCAGCGGGAGGGCGAGGACCACGAGGTCGGCCTGGGCCGCCTCCGCGGCCGTCACCGCCATCGCCCCGGGGGTGATGATCTCCACGATCAGGGCGATGTCCTCGACCGGCTTCGCGGTGGCGATCCGCACCTCGTACCCGGCCTTGAGGGCCTCCCGGGCCACGGCGGTTCCGACGCGGCCCGCCCCGAGGATGCCGATGCTCCTGCCGCCCTGCCCCATGGTGATGTGCTCCCGTCGATTTTGTGGACTCGTCAACTACCTTGCTGAGTCAACGCCGTCGGCCCCCGCCGCATTCCCTCGCGCGGTTTGCGGCAGCACGAGCGGGTAGTGGTGATGGATACGGGGACGCAGAGCCGAAGGAAGGACAGGACAGTGAAGCGGCGAGTGACCGTCCATGAGCACCGGCAGGAATGGATCCGCAGGCAGAGGGATGAGAGGGAATCCGCCCAGGGCAGCCAGCCCTCGCGGCGTGGCCCGTCCCGCCAGGACCAAGAGGACACGGACTCCGGGCGCGACCGACGCGCAGCCTAGCCTTTCCCGCGCCGTAGGATCCCGGCATGGAATTCGTGGTGCTCTACACCCTCCGCGGCGGTGCCGACCGGGAGCGGGTCCTCGGGGCCTACCCGCGGCACAAGGCCTACTACGAGGCCTTCAGGGCCGACGGCGGCGGCCTCCTCGCGCTCGGCCCCTTCCTGACGCCGGACCCGGCGGCCGGCTCGATGGGGATCTTCAGCTCACGCCAGGACGCCGAACGGTTCATCGCCGGCGACCCGTTCGTGCTCGAGGGCCTGGCCGAGCCGCGCGTGCTCGAGTGGAACGCCGTCCGGTTCGACTAGCCCCCGTGCAGCGGCGCGCCGTCGTGCGCCGGAGCAGGCCCGGGCCGCTCCGGGGAGGTGCGTCAGAACGTCGCGGCGTCGATGACGAAGCGGTAGCGGACGTCGGAGGCGAGGACCCGCTCGTAGGCCTCGTTGATCTGCTCCGCGGGGATGAGCTCGATGTCCGCGCCGAAGCCGTGCTCGGCGCAGAAGTCCAGCATCTCCTGGGTCTCGCGGATGCCGCCGATCATCGACCCGGCGAGGGTCTTGCCGCCGCCGATCAGGCTGAAGGCGTTGACCGCGAGGGACTCCGGCGGGGCGCCGACGCTGACCATGGTGCCGCCCGCGGCGAGGAGGCCGAGGTAGGCGTTGAGGTCGATCGGGGCGCTGACGGTGTTGAGGATGACGTCGAACGTGCCCGCGAGCTTCTCGAACGTCTCGGGATCGGACGTGGCGTAGTAGTGGTCCGCACCGAGCCGGAGCCCGTCCTCCTTCTTCTTGAGCGACTGCGAGAGCACGGTGACCTCGGCGCCCATGGCGTGGGCGATCTTGACGCCCATGTGGCCGAGGCCGCCCAGGCCCACCACGGCCACCTTCTTGCCGGGGCCAGCGCCCCAGCGGTTCAGCGGCGAGTAGGTGGTGATGCCCGCGCACAGGAGCGGGGTCGCGACGTCGAGGTCGAGGCCGTCGGGGATCCGCAGGACGAAGTCCTCGGTCACCACCACGTGGGTCGAGTAGCCGCCCTGGGTGATGGTGCCGTCGCGGTCCACGGCACCGTAGGTGCCGACGTTGCCCTCGAGGCAGTACTGCTCGTTGCCCTTCTGGCAGTTCACGCAGTGGCCGCACGAGTTGACCATGCAGCCCACGCCGACGCGGTCGCCGACGGAGTGCTTGGTCACCTCGCTGCCGACCTCGGTGACGATGCCGGCGATCTCGTGGCCGGGCGTGAGCGGGTACTGCTGGGGGCCCCAGTCCCCGCGGACGGTGTGGATGTCGGAGTGGCAGATGCCCGCGTACTTGATCTCGATGAGGACGTCCTGCGGGCCAAGCTCGCGGCGCTCGATGGTGGTCTTGACGAGCGGCTCTGCGGGGCCCGGTGCTGCGTAGGCGTTGACGGTGGGCATGGTGACTCCAATCCGTTGGGTGTTGAGTCTGCTTGATGCGGCAAACATCGCCCAGCATCCTACGCTACCGAGGAGTACAGTCGCATCATCCAGCGCGCTGCGAGGAGGCCGGCATGGCTGTTCCGGACCGCTTCGGGCTGCTGCCTGCGGAGCCGCTGCTGCTCACCACGGAGGAGACGCGCCTCCTGTGGGCGTTCGTGCACGGCGACATCATGGACGCCGCGGTGCGGTCCTGGCTGCGCGCCTCGCTGGGCTTCTGCCCCCGGCACACCTGGGCGTACGCGGTGGTGGAGATCGAGCTGTGGGAGGCGGGGGTCGGCGGCCGCGGCGGCCACCAGCCCTTCGACGTGTGCGTGCTGTACGAGGACCTCTCCCGCACCCTGTCCGACCGGCTGGGCAGGCCCCGTGGCTGGGGGCGCCGCGCCGAGGCCGCCCTCGTGCCCTCGCGCCGCTGCTACCTCTGCTCCCAGCTCGCGGGGACTCCGCGGGAGGGGTTCGCCCTGGGGTACGCGAATTCGAACAGCGCAGCGCTCGCGGCGGAGGCGAACCTCCTGCGCCACACCCGCCGCTGGTGCGCGGCGACGGCCGAGGAGTGGCTCCCCTCCGCCTGCCCGGACTGCCTCGGCGGTCCGGTCTCCGGCGCGGACGACGGCGGCGTGCCCCTGTGCCGCTTCCACCTCGCCGAGGCGGTGCGTGCCGGGGCGGAGGACGAGGCCGCGACCGCAGCGCGGCTGGCCGATGCCAGGGAGCGGCTCGCGTCGATCGCCCAGCGCCTCGCCGCGCTCGCGCGCTCGATGACCGCTGCGGGTGCGGCCGCCGATGCGCGGACGGAGGCGAGCTGGATCGAGGCGCTGGGCTTCTTCGGCGGCTGGCAGTTCCCCGCCTACCTCGCCGGCATCCCTGCAAGCGGCGCGCCCTGAGGCGCGTCGGCCGCGTCAGCCGCGTCAGCCGCCCAGGGACGCGGCCCACGCGTCGATGCGGGCCTTCACCTCGTCGTCGGAGAGGTCCTCGACCCGGGTCATGACGGACCAGCGGATCCCGAACGGGTCGCGGATGCTCGCGAAACGGTCCCCCGAGACGAAGTCCGTGGCGGGCTCCCGCACCGTCGCCCCGCCGGCCACGGCACGCTCCAGGGCCTCATCGACATCCGGGACGTAGACGGCCAGCGAGTAGCAGTCGTCGTCCCCCGCCGGCGGGAGCACGAGGTGGTACTGCGGGTTCGCGTCGCCGAGCTCAAGCCGGCCGCTGGGGAAGTCGAGGACGGCGTGCGCCACGAGGGGCCTGCCGTCGGGGCCGGGCATGTCCGTCCGGGAGAGGAGCCGGGCACCGAACACGGCCTCGTAGAAGCCGATCGCCGCCTCGGCGCCGTCGACCACGATGAACGGCGTCAGCGAGGTCGAGCCGCGCGGCATCCCGTTGACGGTGTGCTCGCCGTTGGCGGCGCGGCTGCGCGAGGCGGCGGGGGTCTCTTCTGTCTCTTCGCTCATGCGGCCACGCTAGCCGCCGGCCGCATCGGCGCTCTTGAAGAATCCCGCCACCGCCTAGGCTGTGCCCTGTGCAGCCCACATCCCGCGGGGAGCTGACCCCCGACCCGCGCGCGCCGATCACGAGGATCGCCCCGCCGGACTGGGCCGGCCATGCCGTGCGGCACCTCTGGATCGTCGAGTGGGACCTCCCCGCGGGCGAGGCCGTCCGCCAGCTGGTCCTCGGCTATCCCGCGCTGAACATCGTCGCCGAGCCGGAGAGGTTCGCCGTCTACGGGCCCACGACGTCGGCCTCCACCCGCACGCTCGCGGGCTGCGGATGGGGTGTGGGGCTGCTGCTGCGCCCCGCGGCCACGCCGCTGTTCGCCCGCCGGCCCGCGGAGTTCGCCGACGCCGAACGCGACCTCGACGCGCCCGAGGTGCACCGCGCCGTCGTGCGCGCCATGGGCTCGGAGCGGCCTGCGGCGGACCGCTACGCGGAGGCGGCGGAGGCGGTGCTGCGCTGGATCGTGGGGCTGCTGCCGGCCGCGGACCCGCGCGGGCTCGAGGCGAACCGCATGGCCGAGCTCGCCGACGCGCGGCCGGGGCTGCTGAAGGTGGCAGACCTCGCGGCCGCGATGGGGGCCTCCGAGCGCACGCTCGACCGGCTCGCCGCCGACTTCCTGGGCCCGAGCCCTGCTGCGCTCATGCGCCGGCGGCGGATCCAGCTCGCGGCCGAGCGCCTGCGCGCCGAACCCCGCACGCCGCTCGCCGAGCTCGCCCACAGCCTCGGCTACGCCGACCAACCCCACCTCACCCGGGACTTCCGCGCCGTGCTCGGGATGACGCCGCGCGAGTACGCGGGCCGCTGAGGGCGGTCTATCGGGCCACGCGGAAGCGCCCGGGGACGCCTCCGGCGCCTGAGGCCACATCCGCGGCGAGTTCGCCGATCACGGGCGCGAACTTGGCCCCGTGCACGGAGCAGGGGGACACGACCGTGATGCCGCCGGCGGAGTCGATAACGAAGTCCTCGGTCGGCGTGTTCGTGAACAGGCATGTGGTCTCCGCGTAGGGCTCGGGGACCAGGCCCGGGAGGTACTCGCGCACGTACTCGACGACGCGGCGCCGGTTCTCCGGGTCGATCACTCCGTCCTGGTCCGCCGCCGAGGGAAGGACCTTGCCGCCGTTGAACTCGGCGATCTTCTGCCCGCGGAACCCTGCGTCGCGCCCGCCCGGAAGTCCGTACGCCGTCCAGCCCCGGCGCATGTGGATGAACGTGGGCCACATCGCGGGCGCCTCGGCCGGCGACTCGGCGTAGGGGAAGTGGTAGGCCTGCTCCTGCCGGACCTCGAGGTGCGGCATGGCGCCAAGGAACCCCTCCGGCAGGGGAAGCGCCGCGAGCAGCCGCGGCAGCCAACCGCCCGCGGCGACGACGACCCGGCCGGCGCGCAGAGTCCGCCCGTCCTCCGCCGTGATGACGAACGCGGACCCGTCCCGGGCCACGGATCGGGCCGCCCAGCCGGTCTCGACCCGGGCGCCATGGCCGGCGCCGGCGCGGACCAGGGCCATCACCGTCTCCTGCGCGTCGATGACGCCCGCGCCGGGGTGCCACAGCACGTCGGTGTCGAAGGCGATCTGGGGCCACCTCCCGCGGGCCTCCTCGGCGCCGAGCAGCTCGTGCTCGACCCCGCAGGCCGCGAGCACCCCGGCGAGCGCCGCGGGGTCGCGCTCGGCGCCGTAGTCGACGGACCCGGTAGCGGTGATGAGCTCGCGGCCGCTGAGCCGGGCCAGCTCCGCCCAGCCGTCCTCGGAGCGCTGGAGGAGGCGCGTGTAGAACTCGTCCTCGTAGGCGTAGCGGAAGATGCGCGCGGACCCGTGGGAGCTCCCCAGCTCATTGGCCGGGGTGGTGCGCTCGAGGAGGGTCACCTGATGGCCCCGCGCCGCCAGGTGCCACGCTGTCGAGGCACCGGCCAGCCCGGCTCCGATGACGGCGTAGTCGGTCGATTCCATGGCCTGCTCCTGAGTCTCTCGGTCGCTGTGCTTCTAGTAATCCATCAGGAGCGGGGTCTTCGCCAACAGGGACCGCTGCCGCAGGGCTTCTGTGGGCTGACGGACGGCACCGCGCGGTGTCACTGCCCTTGGGCTGCGAAGTCGAGGGAGCCGAGGGCAGGCCGGGCGAGGTAGCCGAAGTCGGAGACAAGGGTTGTCCCGTTGATCGGCGCGCTGGCGGGCGAGGCGAGGAACAGGGCGTGGTGGGCGATTTGGCGGGCTGGGATGACGGGGAGCCGGGTGCCTTCGAAGCCGTCGGGATGGCCCATGTCGGACCGGGACATGGGGGTGTCGACGATTCCCGGACACAGCGCGTTGGCGCGGATCCGGGGGCAGTCGGCGGTGACGGCCTTGGTCAGCATGACGAGGGCGCCCTTCGAGGCGCTGTAGGGGGCCATGCCCTCGTAGGCGACGAAGGCCGAGTCGGAGGCGAGATAGACGATGGTGCCGACGTCGCTGGCTTGCAGGTGTCCGAGGGTGTGCTTGGTGATCAGGAAGCTGCCTCGGACGTTGACGGCCATGACCTTCTCCCAGTCACCGGCGTCGATCTCATCCACCCGGGCGCCCACGGGGCCTGAAATGCCTGCACAGCCAATCACCGTGTCGATCCCCCCGTGGATGGAGACGATCCTGCGCACGGCGTGTTCTACGTCGTGCTCGTCGGTGAGGTCGGCCTGCTCGAAGACGACGTCCGCGCACTGGTCGCGGTAGGCCTCAGCGAGGCGGTGGCCTCCGGGTGAGCGGTCGAGGATGGCGACGCGGGCTCCCTCGGACACGAAGGCGTCGACGCAGGCCCGGCCGATGCCCGACGCGCCTCCTGTGACCAGGGCGACGCGCCCGTCCAGATTCAGATCCATGTGCTGGCTTCCTCTCCGCTAGCCCCGTGCCTTCTCGAAGGCGAGGGTGGGCAGGTCGACGATGTGGGCGCCGCCGTCGACGACGAGGGTGGCCCCGGTGATGTAGGAGGACTCGTCGGAGCCGAGGAAGCGGACGGCGGCCGCGATCTCAGCTGGGGCGGCCGGGCGGCGGAGTGGGAGATCGGCCGTCACGGCGTCGTAGGCGCCCTGGCGGGAGGGCAGGCCGGCGCCCTCGACGAGCTCGTCCATTTCCTCGTCGGCCATGGGCGTGCGGACCCACCCCGGGCAGACGGCGTTGACTCGCACGCCGTGCCTGCCGTAGTCCCGGGCAAGGGACTTGGTGAGCCCGATCAGGGCGTGCTTGGCCGTGACGTAGCCGGCCATCGAGGGGCCAGCGAAGAGTCCGGAGAGCGAGGAGACGATCACGATCCGGCCGGCCGTTTCGATCAGCGCGGGGAGGAATCCGCGGACGATGGCGAACGAGGTGGTGAGGTTGGAGTGGAGCGCCTCGGCCCAGCCGGCGTCGCTGGTCTCGCCCACTGAGGTGAAGCCGGGGCCGCCTGCGTTGCAGACGAGGGTGTCGACGCGGCCGTATCGCTCGAGGACGGCGGCGAGAGCCGCTTCCACGGCTGCCGGGTCGCCGGCGTCGGCCACGAGCGGCAGGGCGCCGATCTCCTCGGCCACGGCCTCGAGCGGCCCGGGTCTGCGGCCGAGGATGACGACGTGGGCGCCCTCTGCCGCATAGCGTTCGGCGATGGCAGCGCCGATCCCGGTGCCGCCGCCGGTGACGACGACGACGTGCCCGTCGACGTGGGAGCCGGTGTAGGCCATGGTGTGGTTCCTCCGAATTCAGGTGGTGGTGGATCCTGCCCTCGGACACCGGGCCGGCGCGGTCCGAGGACGGCGCGCGGCCCGGCGCGGAGGCCTCTCCCCCGAGTCAGCGGCTGATGACCTTGGGGGCTGCGACGGCCTTGAGGCCGGCGACGCCGAACTCCTGGCCGTAGCCGGACTGCTTGGTCCCGCCGAAGGGCACGTCCGGGTTGAGGGTGCCGTGCTGGTTGATCCACACGGTTCCGGCCTGGATCAGCTTGGCGACCGCGACCGCGGCATCGACGTCGTCGGACCAGACCGAGGCGCCGAGTCCCTGCTCTGAGGCGTTGGCGCGGCGGATGGCGTCGTCGACGTCGGTGTACCTGATGACGGGGATGGCCGGCCCGAACTGCTCCTCGTCCACGAGGCGCGCGCCGTCCTCGATGTCGGCGACGACGGTGGCCTTGTAGAAGAGTGGCCCGAGTTCGGGGGCGGGCTCGCCGCCGGCGACGATGCGGGCGCCGCGCGCGCGGGCGTCGTCGACGAGGTCCTTGACGATGTCGAACTGGCTCTGGTTCTGCAGCGGGCCGAGGACGTTGCCGTCCTGCAGGCCCGGGCCCATGGGCAGTGCGCGGGCGAGCTCGGCAAGGGCCTCGACCACGTCGTCGTAGACGGAGTCGTGGACGTAGAGGCGCTTGAGCGCGGCGCACGTCTGGCCGGTGTTGATGAAGCAGCCCCAGAAGAGGTTCTCCGCGATCGCCGTGGCGTCGGTGCCGGCAAGGACGATGCCCGGGTCGTTGCCGCCGAGTTCGAGGGTGAGCCGGGCCAGGTTCTGGGCGGAGGAGGCGACGATCTTGCGGCCGGCCTCGGTCGAGCCGGTGAACATGATCTTGTCCAGGCCGCGGTGGGCGGCGATCGCGGCGCCGACCTCACGGTTGCCGGAGACGACGGTGAGGACGCCCTGGGGCAGGTGGCGGTTGAAGATCTCGGCGAGGGCCAGGACGGACAGGGGGGTGAAGCTGCTCGGCTTGGCCACCACGGTGTTGCCCATGCGCAGGGAGGGGGCGATCTGCCAGACCGTGATCATCATCGGCCAGTTCCACGGTCCGATGGCCCCGACGACGCCGAGGGCGTCGTAGTGCACCTCGGAGCGGGCGGCGCCTGCCTCGAAGACGACCTCGGGTTCGAGGACGGTGTTCGCCGCGTTGCGGGTCCACACTGCGCACGCGCCGACCTCGAAGCGGGCGTTCGGCCCGTCGAGGGGCTTGCCCTGCCCGCGGGAGAGGATGTGGGCGAGCTCTTCGAGGTTGGCCTCGAGGTCGTCCGCGATGGCGTTGAGGATGCGGGACCGTTCGGCGTGGCCGAGGGCGTTCCAGGCCGGCTGGGCTTGCCGCGCGGCGGCGATCGCTGCCTCGAGGTCGTCGAGCCCGTGGACGGGGGCGTGGCCGATGATCTCGCGGGTCGCTGCATCGGGGATGGGCCGGCCCTGGCCTTCGGGGACGGTGATGGCGTCGAGGATCGACGTCGTCGTAGTGGTCATGGTGGTCTCCTGTGGTGCTCTCGTGGGGGTCCGTCTACGGGTCATTCGGCCGGGTAGGCGGTGTCCTCGAGGATGGTGAACTGGCTGTCGAAGGGCAGGTGGACGGTGTCCAGGGTCGGGCCGTCCCAGCAGAACATCCGCCCGATGGAGCGCTTGTTGGCCAGGTCGATGACGACGATCGACTCGACGGGCATGACGGTTTCGCTCCAGTGGAGGATGACGATGCCGTCGGCGAGCTCGAAGACCTGGATCGGGTCTGCGTCGGCGAGGCCCACTTCGCCGCCCTTGACGCAGTGCCAGGCGAAGGTGCCGGAGTTGAGGTAGATGTGCTCGTAGTGCTCGGTGGGGCTGTAGCGGTAGTAGATCCGCTTGCCGACGAGTTCGCTGGTCCGCCGGCGGGGCTCGATCTCGCCGGTGCCGGCGACGCGGCCGGAGCGGATCTCGGTGTGCATGCGGACCTTGCCGTCGCGGTCGACGAAGGAGGAGTCCGCGACGGTCACCCGTCCGTCCGACTGGTCGATGACCATGGAGACATCGTTGGAGTGGGCGCCCTCGCCCTTGACGAAGTCGACGAAGAAGATGCCCGGGCGGACCTCGACGGCGCGGTAGGGGTGGGTTCCCGACTGCCCGGCGCCCTCCCCGTCGGTGATCGTCCAGGTGATCTGTCCGTCGGCGAAGGTGTGCTCGATCGTCCAGCCGTTCTCGAAGCGGACCTCGATGGGTGCTCCCTCGAGGCTGTCGCTGGCCGGCAGGGTGGGCATGCCGAAGCCGTCGAGCATCACGGTCACATCGGGCCACTGGTCCGTGGGGACATAGTCCTGTTCGGTCGGGGCGAGCTGCTGGGGGGTGGTCGACATGGAGGTTCCTTACGTTGGTGGTTCTGCAGAGGAGCGTGGGATGAGGGCGCGAGGCCCGGTCAGCCGCCGGCTGTGGTGATGCGGTCGAAGTCGATGTCCTTCTTGACCAGGGGAAGGACTGCGCCGCCGGCGAACGCGACGGGGATGAACCACAGCAGCTGCCTGGCGATGGAGCCGTCGCCCGAGAGCATCGCGTCGTAGTTCGCGATGGCGATCGTCAGGACGGTGACCATGAGCACGATCGCGGCGGCGGGGGCGACCCGGGTGCTCCAGAATCCGCGCTCGAGCTTCTCGCGGATGAAGAAGACGAGGATGGAGACGGAGGCGAAGCCCATCATGACGATGAAGCCCACAGTGCCCAAGGCGACGAACCAGGAGAAGACGATCACGATCGGGTCGGCACCGGACCAGAGGAAGGCCATGAGGATCACGGCGATCACGATGCCGTTCACCAGTGCCGCAGTGGCGGGGACCTGGGCTTTCTTCGAGACCCGTGAGAGCGGCTTGGGCAGTGCCCCTCCCCGTGCGAGGGCGAAGACGTAGCGGGAGAACATGTTCTGCACCCCGATGAGCATCGCGATGAAGCTCGAGACGACCAGGACCTGCATCGTGATGTCCAGCCACGGCCCGACGTACTTGCCGGCGACCGAGAAGATGATGCCGGCCAGGTCGTTCGTCGCTGCGTCCTGGACCTTGTCCGGGCCGACCGCCACGCTGATGGCCCAGGTGGCCACCGTGTAGAAGACGCCGACGAAGATGATCACGGCGAACAGCGCGCGGGGAATGGTGCGGCGGGGCTCGCGGGCTTCCTCGGCGAAGACGGTTGTGGCCTCGAAGGTCGTGAAGCAGGCGAAGACGAACAGCACGGCCACGCCGAGGCCGGGCTGGACCAGCTGTGACGGGGCGAAGCTCACCAGCGACATGTCCTTGCCCCCCGATCCCGCCATGATCCCGATGACCAGGGCCGCGATGGCGATGATCTCCAGGACCAGCAGCACCCCGAGGATGCGCAGGTTCAGGTCCACCCCGCGCATGGTGAGCGCCGTAGTGATGATGAGGAATGCCAGCACCCACCCCCAGACCGGGAGGTCGAGGCCGAACAGGCGCGAGGCGAGCTGCTGTGCGAACACCGCGAATTGGGCCCACAGGCCCACCTGGAGCGAGACGTAGGTGACGATCACGATCCCGGCCGCGCCCGTGGCCGCGTGCCGCCCAAGGCCGCGCGAGATGTAGGCGACGAAGCCTCCCGCACTGACGATGTGGCGGCTCATCTTCAGGTAGCCGACCGCGAAGATTGCGATCACGAGGGCGACCAGGACGTAGACGAGCGGGACGCCCGGGCCCATGACGGAGAAGATCACCGGGCTCGCGCCCACGAACGCCGCCATTGGCGCTGCGGCGGAGACCACGAAGAAGGCGATTCCGATGAATCCGAGGCTGTTGGACTTCAGTCGTGTCTCGCCGACGGACGGCGGCACCACGACCTCGTGCTGGGTATTGCTCACGGGTCCTCCTTTGGACCTACTGCGATGGCCCTGTGCGGGCGGGGAGAGTTTGGGACGCCTCGTGGGGCGCGAGTGCCGAGGCTGCGAGCTGGACGTCCGATGCAGTATGGGATCCCTGGCCCCATATTGAGCATCTGCTTAGTGATAGAGATTACGAGCGTTCGCGGCGGGGTGTCAAGGGCGTCTGGCGGGTTCTGGGGAGCGCCTAAGCTGAACCTGTGAGCCGCGAGAAACGACAGCCCAGTCATGGCGAGGGCAGGGAGGCGCTCCTCGAAGCAGCCGTCCGCGTCGGCGCGCGCAAGGGCCTGCGCGGGCTGACCTTCCGAGCCGTGGCTGAGGAGGCAGGCCTGAACAACAGCCTCATCGCCCATCACTTCGGCACCCGGGACCGGCTGCTCGCCGCGGCCCTGGAGTGGACCGTGGACCGCGCCATCGGGGGTGCCGACCTCAGCGAGTACGCGACCGACTCCACCGCCTTCCGCGAGGCCCTCATCCGGAATGTCCTGTCAGAGCCCGACATCGAGATCTTCCAGTTCGAGATGGTCATCGAGGCGACGCGGCGGCCCGAGCTCCAGGACGCCGTCCGCGAGCTCTACGGCCGCTACGTGGCCGCCCTGGCCGCCGGCCGCACCGCCCTCGGAGCCGAGGACAACCCCGGCCTGAACTTGGCCATGTTCGCCGCGCTCGATGGCCTCACCCTGCAGTACTTCTGCAGGGCGATCACCGCCGAACAGCTCTCCGACGCGGTCGAGGCGCTGGGGGTCGCGGTCGGCACACCGTCCCGTTCCCGCGGCTAGCCTGCCTGCCGGACCGGGTTGGCGGCCGGCGGCCATTGCCGGGTGTGGAGCTGCTCGGTGATGTTGCAGGCTGCGGTGAACCCGCTCTCGATGGCGCCGTCGATGAATCCGCCCCAGCCGTTGGCGTAGTCGGACCCGGCGAGGTGGATCCTGCCTTCGGGACGCTGGAGCTCGGGCAGGCTCTCGGAGAGGTAGCCTGCACGGTGCATGGGCCAGGTCTCGCGGGCGAATTCGTCCTCGACCCAGCTGTGGCCGGAGACCTCGAGGACCTCGATCTCGGGGATCCACCGCCTCAGGATCTCCTGGGCGGCCGCGGCGTCGTCGACGTCGACGGAGGGTCCGTCCGGGCCGAAGGCCACGAGCGTGGTGCTCTCGGCATCGAGGTACTCGGCCTGGACGAAGTTCAGCGGCCACTCCTGGGGGCCCATGGCCACGAAGCGCTCGTGGCGGCCCTTGACCTTGATCCAGAGCTTGGTCCCGAGTCCGAGCTGTCCGCGCTCGGCGGCCTCCCGCTTGCCCGCGGACAGCTCCGGCTCGAAGCGGATGCCGTCCAGGGTGTGCAGGGGCACAGTGACGACCATGGCCTGCGCGGTGTACTCGGTGGCGTCGCGTCCGACGGCGACGACCCCCTTCTCGTCGTGGCGCACGTGTGCGACGGGGGTGTTGAGCGTCAGCGTCGCGCCGCAGTCGGCGAGGATGGCCCGGGCGAGGGCTTGGGTGCCGCCCTGGACCTTGTAGGTCGCGCAGGTCTCGAACATGATCGGCCACTCGTGGAACGCGGCGGCGGCCCAGCGGAGGGCCTGGGTGTAGGCGGCATCCTGGATGCGGCCATTGAAGTTCAGGGCCCAGAAGCTGCGCATGAGCTCGTCCGCGACGGTGTCCAGGCCGAGTTCGTCGATCTTCTCGGCGACGGTCAGCTGGTCCGCCTCCTTCACCGCCGGGTTGGTGAGCGGCTCGTACGGCAGGGGGATGAGCCGTCGGGACGGGGCGAGGAAGCTGCGGTTCGGTCCATCGAGGATCGCCATGAGCTCCTCCGGCGCGCCCTCGTGGAGCCTGCCGTCGGCATGCCAGTAGGCCTTCTCGAACTCCGGGGCCGTGACCACGCCGATGCCGTAGCGGGTGAGCTCGGCCCAGACGTGGGGCTGGCTCCAGTGGATCCAGGTCCCGCCGAGTTCGAGGTTGCGGCCCATCCGGGGCTCGAGCCAAGTCCGGCCGGCGATGCGGTTGCGGGCCTCGAGGATCTGGACGCTCAGGCCCTTCCTGCTCAGCTCGCGGGCGGCGACGAGGCCGGCGAAGCCGGCTCCGATGACGATGACGTCTGAAGTGTTCTGCATGTCGCCCGGTCCCGTCAGCTGTAGACGAAGAACTCGGTGGTCGGCTTGACCACGGTCCAGCGTGTCTTGGCCCCCTTGTTGAACGAGGCCATGCTCCCGTCGGTGAGGTCGAAGGTCTCGCCGCCGATCACCTCGATGCGCAGGTGGCCCTCAACGATGTAGAGGGTCTCATCCTCCTCGAAGGCGAGGTCGAACGTCTCCGGGGCGTCCTCGGGCGTCACGGCCCAGATCCCGCCGGAGAGGGCGGGCCGATCGCCGTCACCCGGCTTGCGGAGCCACTGGACCGTGCCGACGGCGAAGGGCTCGGCCAGCTCCCGGTCGGTGTCGGCGTGGAAGATGGGTGCACTCATGGGATCGCTCCTTTGCGAAGGGGAAGGGCCGGCCATCGGTGGACGTGGCCCGTATCACTACGCCCACTACTCTGCACTTGCTTAGTTTTCAGTGTCAAGCTCTGCATCTGCAGAGTTTTTGCGGGTGCGCCGGTAGCATCGATCTATGACGGTCAGTGAGGTCAGGTACGGCACAGGGCGCGAGGCCCTCATCCGCGCGGTGGTCGATGTCGTGGCGGAAGAGGGCCTGGACGGACTGAGCTACCGCAAGGTGGCGCAGCGGGCGCATGTGAACAACACCCTGATCTCACACCACTTCGGGTCGAAGGAAGCCATGCTCGAGGCGGCGACGGTCTGGGCGGTGCAGCGCACCCAGCAGCGGGCGGACCTCACGCTGGCATCGGCCATCGACCGCGACTTCGCCGAGACCCTCACCCGCATTGTCGGCGAGGAGCCGAACCTGCAGGTCTTCCAGTACTCCATGATCCTGGCCTCCCGGCGCAGCCCGGAGCTGCGCCGGATCGCAGGGAACCTCTACGAGAGCTACATCAGCATGGTCCAGGACGTTCTGGTCCGGTACGGATACGAGCCCGAGCGCGCCGCGGCCCGCGCCGTGTTCGCCGCGCTGGACGGGCTCGTCCTCCAGCAGGTCACCGTGGCGGAGCGCGAGGAGATCGTCGCGGCGATCACGCGGCTCGGCTCGCTCATCGAGAGGAAGTAGCCCTCGGAGGCAGGGCTGCCACTAGGCCCGCTCGGCCGCCCGCAGCTCGCGCCGGAGAATCTTGCCGGAGGACGATTTCGGGATCGCGTCGAGGAACTCGACGACGCGGACCTTCTTGAACGGGGCGACGTGCTCGGCGACGAAGGCGATCACATCTTCGTCCCCCAGCTGGGCCCCTGGCTGGCGGACGACGAACGCCTTGGGGACCTCCTCGCCGTCGTCCGCCCGCACGCCGATGACCGCGGCGTCCGCGATCTCCGGATGGGTGAGCAGCACCGCCTCGAGCTCCGCCGGGGCGATCTGGTAGCCCTTGTACTTGATGAGCTCCTTGAGCCGGTCCACGATCGTCACTACGCCGTCCGCGCGGACCGTGGCGATGTCCCCGGTGCGCAGGAACCCGTCCGGGTCGATGGTCGCTGCGGTCGCGTCGGGGCGGTTGAGGTAGCCGAGCATCACCTGCGGGCCGCGGACCAGCAGCTGACCGGGCGCGCTCACCGCCTCCGGGTCCTCGCCCGCGGGCGGCAGCGGGATCTCCTCGCCCGTGGCGGGGTCGAGCAGCCTGCACTGCGTGTTGGGCACCGTCACGCCGACCGAGTCCAGAGGCATCCGCCCGGCCTCCGAGAGCGGCATGATGTGCGAAGCCGGGCTCAGCTCGGTCATGCCGTAGCCCTGCAGCATCGCGCAGCCGAGCCGCGCGGCGACGGCGGCGCCGAGCCCGGCGTCCAGCGGCGCGGCCCCGGAGAACGCCACCCGCACGCTCGTCAGGTCGTACTGACCCACCAGCGGGTGCTTGGCGAGCGCCACGGCGATGGGCGGGGCGATGAAGAGGTACGTGCAGCGGTGGTCCTGGGTGATGCGCAGGAACTCGGCGAGGTCGAACTTGGGCATCGTCACGAGCCGCGCCCGCTGCAGGAAGGCCGCGTTGACGAGCATCGTGAGGCCGTAGATGTGGAAGAACGGCAGGACGGCCAGGAGCGTGTCCTCCGCCGTCACCCCCAGCAGCGGCCGGCCCTGTGCCACGTTCGCCACAAGGTTGTAGTGGCTGAGCATCACACCCTTGGGCGTGCCGGAGGTGCCCGAGGAGTAGGGCAGGACCGCGACCGCGTGCGGGTCCACGTCCACCTCCGGCGCGTGCAGCCCGCCAGACAGCGCCTCCCCGAGCGTGGGGTGCGCCGCACCGGAGGGCGAGGGGCCGCCGTCGAGCACCACGATCCGCTCGGGCGGGATGCCGGCCTGCCCGGCGGCGGGCTCGGCGCGGTCCAGGAACGGGGAGACTGTGAAGAGCCATGCGGCGCCGGCGTCGGCGAGCTGGCGCCCCGTCTCCTCGGCGGTGTAGAGCGAGTTGACCGTGGTGACCGCCGCCCCGGTCCGCAGGATCCCGTGGAAGACCACGGCGAAGGCGGGGATGTTGGGGCACATGATCCCGAGCGTGGTCCCCGGGCCCACCCCGTGGGCGGCAAGCCAGCCGGCGAGGGCGTCGATGCGGGCCACGAGCTCGCCATAGGTGGTCTCGGCCCCGCTCGTGCCGTCCACCATCGCGACCCGCTCCAGGTCCTCCCCCGTCAGGCCCCCGAACAGGTACTCGTGGAGGGGGACCTCGGGGATCTCGACGTCCGGGTACGGGCTCGCGAACATGGGTTCTCCTTCGGATCCAACGGATCGGCGCACGACGGCGGCACTCGCCGCTGTGGACATCGTGCGGTGCCGCCGGGGCCGGAGCAAGGGCTGAAGCGGCGCTCGGGGCCGGAAGGGTGCCCGGCGGACGGCAGGATGCTGCCGGACTGGGCCGGCGCGGCTGCCCACGGGCCTCCTCGGCGAGAGGAGCGGCAGGATCTTGCCGGATTGCGTCTCGCGGGAGACACTGTGGACTGGAGCTCAGGAAATCGGCAGGATCCTGCCGAGAGGAGGCGGGGTGGACGAGGCGGGGCGGGAGGCGCTGGCGGCGCTCGGCGCGAGCATCAGGGCCGCGCGCAAGGACGCCGGCATCACGCAGGCCACCCTGGCCGAGCTCGCCGGGACGTCGGAGCGGACGGTGCGGGACATCGAGCGCGGCTCGCCGAGCCCGAGCATCGGCGCCGTCGTCGCCGCCGCGCGGGCGGTGGGCCTCACGATCGGCGCGAGCTGATGTCCCGGGACCTCTCCGCGCTCAGGTTCGTCGACGAGGCCGACGTCTACAAGGCCGGCGTCCTCGCCGGCAGGCTCTGGCGAGACGAGCGTGCGCGCATCAGCTTCGCCTACCGGGAGGACTACATCGCGGCGCAGGGCCGGCCGGTGGCCCGCACCCTGCCGCTGGGGCCCGAGGCCGTGGGCCCCCTGCATGGCCTCCCCGCGTTCTTCGCCGGCCTCCTGCCCGAGGGCCACCGGCTCAGCGTGCTCCGGTCCGCGGCGAAGACGAGCCTCGACGACGAGCTCACGCTGCTCCTCGCCGTCGGGGCGGACGTTCCCGGCGATGTGCAGGTGGTGCCCGCGGGCGCGGCGCCGGGCGAGCCGGAACCGCTCGCCGACCTCGACGCGGCGCCCGCGGACTTCTCGCGGCTCGCCGATGCCCTCGACCTGCACGGGCTGCCCGGCGTCCAGGACAAGGTCAGCGCCTCGATGCTCTCCGCGCCCGTGGCCTCCCCGCACCACCGGTGGATCCTCAAGCTCGACCCGCCCGGCACCCCGCACCTCGTGCTCAACGAGGCGCTGCACCTCGCGGCCGCCCGCGCGCTGCGGATCCCCGTTGCCTCCGCCCACGTGGTGCGCGACGCCGGAGGAGTGCCGGGACTCCTCGTCTCCCGGTTCGACAGGCTGCACGACGACGGCCGCTGGCGCCGGCTCGAGCTCGAGGACGGAGCCCAGATCCTGGGCATGCTGCCCGCGGCGAAGTACTCGGTGGCGGCCGAGGACCTCGTCGCCGCCGTCGCAGCGGCCTGCCGGGCACCGGCGGTCGCCGTCCGCAACCTGTACCTGCAGTTCCTGTTCGCCTGGCTCACCGGCAACGGCGACCTCCACGCCAAGAACGTGGCGGTCCTGACCGGCCCGGCCGGGCACCGGGCCCCCGCGCCGGCCTTCGACCTTCCCAGCACCGTGCTCTACGGCGACATGACCATGGCGCTGCCCATCGCCGGGAGGACCAAGGGCCTGCGGGCCCGGCACTGGGCCGAGTTCGCAGCGGCGATCGGCCTGCCCGAGCGGGCCGCCGCGTCCGCCACCGCGCTCGCGCTCAGGGCCGCGGCCGGCGCGGACCTCGCGGCGCTCCCCTTCGAGGGCTCGCCGCTCAACCGGGCCCTCCGGGAGCTGCGGCACCGCAGGGCCGAGTTCAGCTAGCCCTCGCTCCGGCCTGCCCTGGTTCCCGCGGCCGGAGGGCGCCGATCAGGACCCGGCCGCGGTGAGCCGCTCCGCGAGCTCCCGCATCGCGTCGCGCAGCTCCGGCGGATCGATCACGGTGACCGGCCAGCCGAGCCGGACCACATGGTAGGCCACGTAGTCGAGGTCGTCCGCGCCCGCGGTGAGGATGCTGGCCTCGCCGTCCGGCTCCACCACGGCCATGGTGGACGGGACGCGCTCGGCGACCTCGTGGGCCGGGGCGTGGATGCGGACCTTGGCGACGAACTGGTACGGCGCCTGCGTGATGGAGGACTGGACGTACTCGACCGCGTCCGGCGCCTCCCGGGGCCTGAAGCGCCAGCCGGTGCCGCGCGCTGCCGTCATCCGGTCCAGCCGGAAGGTCCTCCAGTCCTCGCGGTCCAGATCCCACGCCATGAGGTACCAGCGGCGCGCGGCGGCCACGAGGCGGTAGGGCTCGACCCGGCGCTCGGACCGCTCGCCGCCGGACTTCGTGTAGTCGAACGTGGCCCGCTCCGGGGTGCGGATGGCCCTCGCGAGGGCCACGAGGATGTCTGCGTCCACGGCCGTCACCGGGCTGTCCAGGCTCACGGTCGCCTCGATGACGCCCTTGACCTCGGCGCGCAGCCTGGCCGGGAGCACCTGGTCGAGCTTGGCGAGGGAGCGGACGGCGGCCTCGCCGAGCCCCGCGACCGTCCCACCCGCGGCGAGCCGGAGGCTCACGGCCACCGCCACGGCCTCCTCGTCGTCAAGCAGCAGCGGCGGCAGCGCCTTCCCTGCGCCGAGCTGGTAGCCGCCCCCTGTCCCGTGCTCGGCGCGCACGGGGTAGCCGAGCTCGCGCAGGCGGTCCACGTCGCGGCGGATGCTGCGTGTGGTGACCCCGAGCCGCTCGGCGAGCTCCGCGCCGGTCCACACGGGGCGGGACTGGAGCAGATTCAGCAGGCTCAGGACGCGCTGCGTCGTGTCGTTCATGCCTCCATCATGGACTCCTGCTGAGGACAGGAGCTGTCCTCAGCTGGGGTGGCGCGGCCGGATTCGCTGGCGGGCCAGACAGCGGACCGACCCTGTCCTGCACCCTCGCGACACTGGTCCCGGGGCATCAGGAAGCCCCCGGAACGGGCAGGGAAGAGGAGTGGTCATGGCTGCACAGGGGACCGTCGAGCAGCTCCACGGTACGGCGTGGACCGGGCGGGGGAACGCGCAGGAGGCTGCGCGGGAGGCGGGCCGGGTGCCCGAGGTGGCGCGCGCCGTCGTCCGCGGGTGGGCGCGCGGGTGGGAAGGCGCGGTCCGCGCTTGGCGGGGCGCGGACCGGCGGACGCAGGGGCTCGACGAGCGGCGAGAGCAGGTGCGCCGGGACGTGGCGATGCTCGGCCCGCGCCCGTGGTGAACTCCCCGCCCTCCCGGACGGCGGGGCTCAGGCGCGGGTGAGCAGCAGACTCACGTTGTGGCCGCCGAACCCGAACGAGTTCGAGACGGCGGCCTCGACGCGGGCCGCCCTCGGGGCGCCGGCGACGACGTCGAGGTCGATCGCCGGGTCGAGGCGGTCGAGGTTGCGCGTGGGCGGGATGATGCCGGATTCCAGGGTGAGCGCCGTGAGGATCGCCTCGACCGCACCGGCCGCGCCGACGAGGTGCCCGAGCGCCCCCTTCGGCGCGGTCACAGCCACCTGCTCGCCGAGGGCCTTTCGCACGGCGATGGCCTCGCTGATGTCGCCGACGTGGGTGCCGGTGGCGTGCGCGTTGACGTGCTGGATGTCGCCGCCGTCGATGCCCGCACGGCGCAGAGCCTTGCGGATCGCCTTGATCTGGCCGACGCCCTCCGGGTCGGTGCCGGTGATGTGGAACGCGTCCGCCGTGACCCCGTAGCCGGAGAGTGCGGCGCGGACGCGGGCTTGGCGCGCCCGGGCGTGCTCAGCTCGCTCGAGGACCACGACGCCGGCCCCCTCGCCGAGCACGAACCCGGTGCGGTCGGCGTCGAACGGGCGGGAGACGGCCTCGGGGTCGCCCTGGGCCTTCGAGAGGGCTCCGATCTGGGCGAACCCGGCGATGGTCAGCGGCGTGATCGCGGCCTCGGCGCCGCCCGCGATGACGATGTCCGCCTCGTCGCACTCGATGAGCCGGGCCGCGTGGACGATCGCCTCGGCGCCCGAGGCGCACGCGGAGGCCGGGGCCATGGCGGCGGCGCGGGCGCCGTACTCGATGCTCAGCTGCGCGGCGGCGGCGTTGGCCATGAGCATGGGGACCGTGCGCGGGGACACCCTGCGGGAGCCGGCGGCCTCGAGGACGTCGTCCTGGGCCAGGAGGGTCTCGACTCCGCCGATGCCGGTGCCGATCACAACGGCGAGCCGGTCGCCGTCGACCTCCGGGGCGCCGGCGTCGGCCCACGCCTCGCGCGCGGCGATGACGGCGGCCTGCTGGCTGCGGTCGAGGCGGCGCGCCTGGACGGGCTGCATGGCCTGCTCCGGCTCGACCGCGAGCCGGCCGGCGATGTGGACGGGCAGCGAGGGGTCGAACCCCGAGAGGGCGCGCACGCCGGACCGGAGGGAGAGGACGCCCCCCCAGAGCTCGGGCACGGTGCCGCCCAGCGGCGTCGTGGCACCCATTCCGGTGATGACGATCTCGGTCCCCATGATGTCCTCTGTGTGGAAGAGCCCCCGCACAGGCGTTGTATGCCGTACAAGAGGGAAGGTTGTTTGTACAGCATACAATTCACCTATGGGTCCCGTCGAGACACGCGCTGCCGCCGCCGCACGGCGCCTCCTCGCCCCGCGCAAGGGCCGGGGCGCGGAGACGCGGCAGCGCATCGTCGACGCCGCGGCGGCGCTGTTCGCCGCCCGCCCCGCGGACTCCGTGACGGTCAGCCAGATCGCCGCAGCGGCGCGGGTCTTCCCGAACCAGATCACGTACCACTTCGGCTCGAAGGACTCCCTCTTCATCCACGCCGCCTTCGTGCTCCTGCTGCGGGACGCCGGGCGGCTCGAGGGCGTGGGCGCGCGGCTCTCGTCGGCCGAGGCGTTCCGGCGCGCCATGGCGCGGACCGCCCTCGTGACCCCGTCGCTGCCCGTGGTGATCAGCGCGCTCGCCCTCGCCCGGGCCAAGCCGAAGCTGAGCCCCGTGGTCAAGGGCCACCTGAGCCTCCTGTTCCGCATCTCCGAGCAGTACCTCGAGACCATGCTGGCGCTGCGCGGCTGGGTGATCGACCGCAGCCCCCGGCAGGAGGTCAAGACCTTCTGGTCCGCCGCGTTCGGGGCGATCCTCATCGCCGAGTCCGGCTACCCGGGAACCCAGGCCGACCTCGACCTGGCCGGCACCCTGACCATCCGGGAGCCCTGAGCGGAAAGGGGCCGGGCCGCCGTCGTCCGCCGCACCCGCAGAAGGTGACCCCCAGAACGTGACGGACAGAAGGTGACCCCCAGAACGTGACGGACAGAAGGTGACCCCCAGAACGTGACGGACAGAAGGTGACCCCCAAACGGAGGGGGAGCCGTCCCCGTCCGTCTGAGAGTCACCTTCTGGGAGTCAGGTCCTAAGGGTCACCTTCTGGGAGTCAGGTCCTGAGGGTCACCTTCTGGGAGTCAGGTCCTGAGGGTCAGCGGTTGAGGAAGACGCTGACATCCTCGTTGCCGATCAGGTCCGGCGCCGTCCAGCCGTCGAGGTCGTACTCGGCGAGGCACTGGTCCGCGAAGCCCTTCATCGCCGCGGTGGTGCCGTTGGCCTGCGCCGCCATGAGCGTCTCGAGCCGGACGCCCTCGTGGTTGCCGGCGTAGTTGCGCTCGTAGAGCTCGTGCCGGCCGCCGAACTCGGTGCCGATCGCATCCCAGAGCAGCTTCATGAGCTTGACCCGCTCCACGGCCGTCACGCCCTCGGAGCCACGGATGTACTTGTCGAGGTAGGGCCGGATCTCGGGCGTCTTGAAGTCGAGCGCGCTCGAGTTGAGGTAGATGAGGCCCGAGGCAACGTCCTGCTCGATGATCTCCTTGATCCGCGGGTAGCCGACCGACATGAACACGCGGTAGGACATCGCGTAGTCCGCCTTCGGCAGCACCGTCCCGTTGGGGCCAGCGTCCGGGTTGAGCGCCATGGCGTCCGCCAGCCCGTAGAACATGTTGCGCCACGCGATCACCTCGCCGGCGCGGGCCTGCACCCCGCGGAAGTCCTTGGTGCCGGTGATCTCGAGAGCCTTGAGCAGCAGTCCGGCAATGAAGTCGAGCTTCACGGCCAGGCGGATCACCCCCTGGAAGGAGAAGCGGTTGAGGAAGCCGGTGGCCGGGGTGAAGTTGTTCATCTTCTCGACGTCGCCGTAGGAGAAGACGTTCTCCCAGGGGACGAGCACGTTGTCGAAGACGAACACGGCGTCGTTCTCGTCCAGCCGGGAGGAGAGCGGGTAGTCGAACGGCGTGCCCATCACGGCGGCCTGGTGCGCGTACGAGGCCCGGGAGATGAGCTTCACGCCCGGAGAATCCATGGGCACCGTGCAGATGAGTGCGAACTCCTTGCGCTTGATCGGCAGGCCGTAGTGCGCAATGAAGTTGTACTGCGTGATGGCGGACCCGGTCGCGACCACCTTGGCGCCCGAGACGATGAGGCCGGCGTCGGTCTCCTTCTGGACCTTCATGAACACATCCCCGGCCTGGTCCGGCGGGAGGTGGCGGTCCACCGGCGGGTTCACGATGGCGTGGTTCCAGTAGAGGACCTTCTCCTGCGACTCCTTGTACCAGCGGTCGGCGTTGTCCTGGTACGGCTCGTAGTACTCGGGCATGCCGCCGAGCGTGCCGAGGAAGGAGCCCTTGTAGTCCGGCGAGCGGCCGAGCCAGCCGTAGGACATCCGGGCCCACGTCTCAATCGCGGTCCGCGAGGCCTTCAGGTCCTCGACTCCGCGGGCAGCCTTGAAGAACGGGTGGGTGAGTCCCCCGGAGCCGGTGTCAGTGGGGACCAGGAGCTTGGAGGCCGTCTCCTCGCGGTGGAAGCCGTCGTAGAGCCGGGCGACCATCCGGACCGAGTTGCGGAACGCCGGGTGGGTGGTGACGTCCTTGACGCGTTCGCCGTAGATCCACACCTCCCGCCCGTCGCGCAGCGACTCGATGTACTCGTCGCCGGTCTGCGGCTTGAGCGGGTTGGCGGGGGTGGTGCGGGTGCTCATGTCCGGCAGCTGGGTGGCGGGCTGGTCGAGGATCTCGGTCATGGCGTGGGTTTCCTTTCATGGCGGCCGACGGCGGCGCTGCCGCGGACTGCGGTGGGCGGGTCTGGGAGAGGGGCGAACGGGTTCAGGCGGGGGCGAGGGCCGGGAAGGACGCGAGCTGGGCGGCGTGGCCGTCGCCGCAGTAGTCCCACGGCGCCCCGCCGACGAGGCCGCCGAGGTGGTGGAACTTCCCGCCGAAGAACAGCAGCGGCGGGACGGGCGTGATGTCGAGCGCGAGGACCTCACCGATGACGATCAGGTGGTCACCGCCGTCGTACACGTTCCACGGGCGGCACTCGAGGGTGGCGGCGTTGCCGGCGAGCACCGGGACTCCGGTGGCGCTCGTTCCCCAGGCTGGTCCGTCCCGCATGGGCCGGCCCGCGAAGTGCAGGCAGGTGTCCTGCTGGGAGAGGCTGAGCACGTTGATCGCGAACGGCCGGGCCGCGGCATACGCCGCGAGCTTCGAGTCGCGCATGAGCGTGACCTGGGCGAGCGGCGGATCGAGGGAGACCGCGGTGAAGGCGCTCACCGTGGCCCCGTGGGCCTCGCCGGCATCATTGCGGGTCGTGACGACCGTGACGCCGGTACCGAAGCGCCCGAAGGCGTGGCGCAGGTCCCGTGGGTCGAGGACTGAGTCAGTGGTCATAGCCCGAGTGTTCCAAGTCACACTCCGCGGCGGCGCCCTTCGCGTCCCGCCTGTCTGTGAGGTGCAAGAACGCGTCCCCGCAGTGCAAAAGGCGGGGCCGCGGTCAGCTTCGGGGGTCGGGCCGCCCCGGCCGCCGGTCCCGGCGGGCCTCGCGCGGCGTGAGGCCGAAGCGCGCCTTGAAGGCCCGGGCGAAGTAGGCCTGCGCGGAGAAGCCGCAGCGGGCGGCGATGGCGGAGATCGGCGTCATGCCCTCGCGCGGGTCGGCAAGGAGGCCGGCGGCGCGCTCGAGGCGGCGCCTGAGGACATAGGCGCCCGGCGGCTCGCCTGCCTCGGTGAACACGCGGGTGAGGTGGCGCTCGCTGAGGCCGACGGCGTCGGCAATCCGGGCGGGACCGAGGCAAGGGTCCCCGAGGTGCTCGTCGATGAAGCAGCGGGCAGCCGCGAGGTACCCCTCTGCGGTGCCCTCGCCCGTGCGCACCACGAGGAGGCGGAGGAGCTCCAGGGCCGAGCCCTCGACCGCGCCCAGGTCTGGGCCCGGGTCCGGGGCGGGGCCCGGGTCGGGAGCCTGGCGAGGACCGCTGGCCCCCGGACAGGCTGCGAGCGCGGCCCGGACGAGCCGGGCAAGGGCGCGCATGTGCCCGTTCGCGGGACCCGGCTCCTGGAAGTCGACCACGAGGGGCCTGCGGAGCGGCCGGCCGCCGGACAGCTCGAGGTAGGTCTCCCGCGGGATCGTGAGGACCATCTCCTCCACTCCGCGGTGGAAGCCCCGCATGAAGGGCCGGTCGGCGTCGTAGATGACCGCCTGCCCGGGCCGGAGGGCCTCGAAGCCCCCGGGGTAGTAGAAGAAGGCCTCCCCGCGCAGGGCGAAGAACACGCCGATGACCTCCATGGGGTGCTTGCGGATGTACGCCTCGGACCGCTCGATCACTTGGGCGCTCCCCCGCACCTGCGCCAGCTTGACCGAGCCGAAGTGCAGGTTGACCTCCGTCGCGTCCAGCGGGGCCTCGTCCATGGTGCGGATGTCCAGGTCGATGAGGGCCCTCGCGTTGTGGACGGACCAGAGCTCCATGCGCTGCGCAGCAGGGATCCCGCGGGTCGAGAAGGCCAGCGATCTGGGACGGCTGCGGCCGTCCGGGGGCAGCAGCTGATCAGGGGGCATCGTGCGCCTTCCTGCCGGAGGCTCCGTTGCCCGCGCGGCCGAGTCTGTGGTCTGCATCACGTCCGGATTGCCCCACGCTAGGACTGGGCATCAGGGAAGGTGAACCATCGGCTTCCACTGAGCTGAATCGACCGCCCGGCGCTCCCGGGAGCCGCTGACCGACGGCGGTACCCTGAGCTGGCCCGCCAACGACCGGAATGAGGACTGCATGTCCGAGACCCCCGCTCCCCCAGCCCGGAAGAAGCTCACCGCCCTCTGGTCCGACACGCTCGGCCGGGCCAGCATCCGCTCCGTCCAGGCCCTCACTGTCGGCGCCCTCCTCTGGGCGGTGGTGTGGATCCTGCTCAGGATCCCCCTCGTGGTCATCCCCGTGATCATCGCGACGATCCTCGCGTGCGCGATCGTGCCCCTCGTCCGCTGGCTCTACGCCCACGGGTGGCCCCGTGCGCTGGCCGTGCTCGCCTCGTTCGTGGCCATCCTCGTCGTCTTCGGCGGGATCATCACAGGCATCGTCTTCCTCATCCGGGCCCAGGCCCACGAGCTCGCCGACCGGTTCACCTCGGGCCTCGAGCAGCTCCACGCCTTCCTCAACAACGGCCCTGCCCGGATCAGCGACGAGCAGATCACCCAGGCCCGCGACTCGATCCAGCGGTTCTTCACCTCCGGCAGCATCGGCGCCGAGGCCCTCACCGGCGCCCGCACGGCGGGCGAAATCCTCACGGCACTCATCCTCATGGCCGTCATCCTGTTCTTCTTCCTCAAGGACGGCCGCCAGATCCTCGAGTTCGTGCTGTGGTTCATGCCCCCGGCCCACCGCGACAAGGCCCGGCTCGCCGCCGACCGCAGTGCCCACGTCCTCGGGGGCTACGTGCGCGGCACAGTGCTGGTCGCCGCCGCGGACGCCGTCATCGTCGGCACCGGGCTGGCGGTCCTCCATGTCCCGCTCGCCCTGCCCCTGGCCGTCTTCGTGTTCATCGGCGGATTCATCCCGATCCTCGGCGCGACCCTTGCGGGGTTCCTGGCCGTCGGGATCGCGCTCATCTCCAACGGCCCCGTCGTCGCGCTCATCGTCCTGATCGTGGTCCTGGCCGCCAACCAGATCGAGCACCACCTCCTCCAGCCGCTCCTGATGGGCCGAGTCCTCTCGATCCACGGACTGGCCATCATCCTCGCCCTCGCGTCCGGGACGATCCTGGCCGGCATCATCGGCGCCCTGCTCGCAGTGCCGGTCACGGCCGTGGCGTGGTCGATCATCAAGACGTTCACCGGCCGCGGCGCGCCGAGCGAGCCGGCCGAGCCGACCGGACCGGTCGGGGCAGACCTCCGCCCCGAGCCCGAGGGCTAGGGCTCCAGCGGCACCGCTAGGCCGAGCGGCCACCGCACCCGGAGCAGCACTGGCATCCAGGGCCCACCTTGACGGTCTGGTTGGCCGCGAGGACGTAGGGTTCGGGCATGCTGGAGATCGAGCCGGGGGCGAAAGTCGTCGAGGGAACCTGCGACCACTGCGGGCAGCCCATGACTCGTGTGACCGGCTTCGTGCATCGAGATGGGTGCGCCTACGCCGTCTACTACGCCTCCTGCTATCACCACGCCGGACACGAGGTCTGGATAGACGCAGTCTTCTCCCCGACATGGGACGAGGGCACGGACGACCACTTGACGTTCGGCTGCCGCGTCGGCCGCGTCGATGGCCAGGATGAACCCGCGGCCTCGCTCGTCCCAGCCGCGGGCGGTTGGGGCAACTCCCGAGTGTTCGGCCACAAGCTCTCACGCGACGAAGCGCTCGCCCACCCCATGCTCGCGGAGTTCTGGGCGCTGGTCGACCATGTGCTGGTACATGACGGCGTAGTCGCAGATCACCTGTACGGAAGGGACGCGACGTTCTAGGACAGCGTGAGGAATCTCGGGCAGCCGAAGTTCTTCGCCCTCTACAGCTCAGAGGGGTGTCCCGGTGAATCCTCTTCACCGGGACACCTGTCGGGGGCGAGGGCCCCTAGACGAGTAGGGAGAGCAGGAGCACCATCCCGAGGGCGATGACGCTGACGAGCGTCTGAACGGTGGTGTGGAGGCGTGTGGCTTGGCCGAGGGTCATGCCGAAGGACTCCTTCACGAGCCAGAATCCCGCGTGGTTGACGTAATTCAGGCCGATCGACCCGGCGCCGATGGCGATGACCAGGAGCGCGACCTGCCATGGGTCCCCGCCTGCGGCGGGCATCTGGGCCACCATGCCGGTGGCGGAGACGATGCCGACGGTCGCCGACCCCGTCGCGGTGGACAGGATGAGGGAAAGCACCCACCCGAGGATGAGCACGTTCAGCTGCCAGTGCTGGGCAGCCTGGGAGAGCGCATCGCCGATGTGGGAGTCGACGAGGATCTTGTTGAAGGCTCCTCCGGCGCCGATGATCAGCAGGATGCCCACCACAGGCTTGAGGCTCTCGCCCACCGCGCTGCGCACCTGCTCGCCCGGCTTGAAGCGGGCCAGAGTGAGGAGCGCGAGCAGCACCCCGCACATCATCGCCACCACGGGGTTGCCCAGCAACTCGAGCACCTGCAGGGCCGGGCTCTTGGCCGCGAGGAAGACCTGCCCGATGGACTGGGCCAGCATCAGCACGATCGGCAGGAGGATGCAGGCCACGGCCCAGGCGATGGGTGAGGTGCGTTCGGTGGCGCCGGGGCCCCGATGGAAGCCGGAGACGGCAACGCCGGCCCCAGGCGCAGCGGAGTCCTCGACGGAGGCCGGATGGGTGAACTGGGCCACGAGGGCCATATCCGGCTCGACGGTCATGCGGCGGGAGAGCCAGCGGGCGAACACCGGGCCCGAGAGGATCACCGTGGGGATGGCACAGACGAAGCCCACGATGATCGTCTTGCCCAGGTCGGCGTGCAGACCGCTGACCGAGGTCAGGGGCCCGGGGTGAGGGGGCACCATGCCGTGCAGGGTGGCCAGGGCCGCGATGGCCGGGGTCACCACGAGAACGTAGGGCTTGCTGTCAGGACGAGTCCGCTTGATCCGTTCGGCGACTCCGAAGATGAAGGGGAGCAGGATGATGAGCCCGACCTCGAAGAACATCGGGATCCCGATCACGAAGGCGGCCAGCGTCATCATCCAGGGGAAGGACCTGGCCGTTCCCCGGGAGACGATCAACTCGGCGAGGCGGTCCGTCGCCCCCGCGTCCGAGAGCAGACGGCCGAGCATGGCGCCCAGGGCGAGTGTGATGCCGACGTTGCCCAGGACGCCGCCGGCGCCGCTGATGATCGAGGTGGGGATGTCGGTCAGCTTCTCACCCGCCACGAGTCCGGTGAGCACCGAGACGACGAGGAGCGCGATGAAGGGGTGGAGCTTGAGCCTGCTGTTGATCAGGGTGATCAGCAGGGCCACGGCCGCTATGAGGACAGCGACGAGAAACCAGGCGTGAGCGGTCATTGGTCATCTCCGGGTATCTGACGGAACGCTGCCTTAGCGTTCCGGAAACGTTTCCGGAAGCTTCCCACGAGACTCCCGTCACGTCAAACGCGCACGCCTTCCACACGGTCGATGAGGGCGTCGGCCATCGATCGAGCCGTTGCCGCGAGGCCATCCTCGTCCAGTCCCCCGGTGCGGAGCACTGCACAGGGCTCCTCCGATGGGTGCTCCTCCTGTCCGGCCCCGGGGTCGAGCAGGATGCGCCCGTCCACGACAGGCCGTGCCACCATGCCCTCCCCCGGCGCGGACGGCCTAGTGAGGAGCAGATGGTATCCGCGGTCCTCGCAGGCTTCGAAGAGGCCCGTCACCACGGGCTGACTGAGTTGGCCGGTGACCACGAGCTCGATCAGGCGCGTGCGGCCCGTCCGCAGGGCTTGGGCTGTCGAGCTGGGCCTGTAGCCGAGTTCGGCGGCTGTCTCCAGGATCCGTGCACGCGTCGCGGCCCCGACCTCGGCGCTGCCCGTGAGTGCCCGCGACGCGGTCGCCAGCCCGACCCCTGCTGCTCGCGCGACGTCAGTGAGCGACGTCCGCCGCTTGACCATCCCAGCTCCTCGAGACGCGCCCGCCACCGTTCCTGTCGGGCATCTGAGCGCCATCCTTCCACAGGATTCCCGTGCCACTGCGACCGCGCTGGCAGGGGAGCCGATCAAGAGTGGGTGAGAGCTCCTTCATCTCGCAACGGGCGGTCCTTGGAACGGCTACCCCAGACCTTGGGTTGGGCCCGGACCGCCGATGACTAGGCGGAGGACCCAGTGGATGCCGCCCCCGCTCAGCCGAGCCCCAGGAACGCCCGCCACAGCCCCACGATCACGACCGGCCCGAACAGGGTCCCGGTGACGACCTGGGCGAGCGTGTGGGCGCGGAGCACCACGCGGGCCCAGCCGACTGCGAGGACCACGAGGAGGAGCGGCCACCATGCGGGCCCGAACAGGACGATCACCGAGACGGCGGCCGAGGACACAGCAGCGGCGTGGCCGCTCACCTTCCACCAGATGCTCACGATCGCGAGGACGGCGATCCCAGCAATGAGCGCCAGGACCATCGCGACCACGGAGTCCGGTGCGCCCGCCCAGATGAGGACGCCGAGCCCGAGCAGCACGCAGACGATCGCCATGGCGAGCACGGGCGCGCGCTGGGACCTCTCGCTCACGTGGTGGTCGACCACCTTGCCCGCGCGCACGAGCGCGAGGAGCACCGCGAAGGGCAGCACCGATGTGAACACCAGCGCGACCGCGCCGTACCACCACGTCCCCGGCCAGCCGGGGCTCGCCGCCGGGCTCAGCAGGAGCTGGACCGCGACGGTGAACGGCGGCTGGAAGACCTCGCTGAGCGCCCGCGCGACGGCGGCTGCGGGCCCCCGCGGGGACCGCGCCGGCGGCGTCGGGCGATGGCTGGCTAGCACGATTCCAGTCTTCCATGCCCGGCTCCGCTCCCGGCTGCTCCCGGGCAGCCGCGCGGATCAGGGCGAGATGTGGTCGAGGTGCCTGTTGCGGGTGTGCGGGGCGAACTGCACCAGGACGGCGGCGATCACCAGGAACACCGAGATCAGCCCGAGCGCCCCGATCACGGGCAGCATCGGCAGCATCGGGGTGATGACCATGACGCCGATGCCGCCGCCGATGTGCCCCGCGCCGTCCACCACCGCGAAGCCCGTGGTCCGCGCCCGGGTGGGGAAGGACTCGGCGGTGAGGGCGTAGGTCGGCGAGACCCACAGGTTGAAGCCCGCGAAGATGAGGATGGCGCCGATCATCGCGATCCCCACGTTGGTGCCCGCGGCGGCCACGACGAGCGAGCCGATGACCGTCACCGCGGCGCCCACGGGCAGCCAGTAGCGACGCTCGAGCCGCTCGACGATCACGCTCATGACTGCAGCCTCGGCCACGAAGCCGAGGGTCCCGACCGCGGCGATGACCCCGGCCTCGGGCGGCGGGTAGTGCAGGGCAGCCAGGACCACGGTGAAGCCGGCCGCGAACGCGTAGACCGTGATGTACCCGATGAACCAGACGAAGAACAGCAGCACCATCCGCTTCACGTACAGCGGGTTCGTGAAGAGGTCCCGGTACGGGACGGGCGACGGCGGCCTGGTCGCCCCGTGCACGTCCGTCACCACGGGCTCGGCGAGGGGCCCGTGCTTCGCGGCGCGCGCCTCCATGTCCTTCACCACGGCATCGGCCTCGGCGAAGCGGCCCTGGCCGATGAGCCAGCGCGGCGATTCGGGGAGCTCGAACCGCAGCAGCACCGCGACCGCGGCGAGGATCGCGCCGACCCCGTACATCCACCGCCACCCGGTCTCGAACCCGGGGCCGGCCGCCGCGAAGGGGAGGCCGAGCGGCCAGGGGGTGGCCGGCGTCGTAAGGATGAGGCCGAGCCAGATGCCCACGAAGGCGCCGAGCGCGGACATGATGAAGATGATCGTGGTGAACCGGGCGCGCGCATGCCGCGGGGCCATCTCGTTGATGTACGTGTTCACGATCGCGAGGTCCGCGCCGATCCCGATGCCGGTGACGGTGCGGGCGATGTTGAAGTTGGCGTAGTCGCCCACGAACGCGTTGTACAGCGAGCCCAGGCCCGTGATGAGCATCGTGATCATGAGCATGTTCCGCCGGCCGATGCGGTCGGCGATGGGGCTCAGCACGAGCGTGCCGACCACATAGCCGGCCAGGTTGAGCAGCACCGGCAGCGGCAGCGCCTCGAGCGCCGTCTCCGGGGTGCAGCCCTTGTTGAGCTCGATGCACGTCTGGATGAACGAGACGTTGATGTCGAAGATGTCGTAGAACGTGAACAGGAATCCGAGGCCGATGATCCCGATGAAGAGGTAGGAGAGGCTCCACACCTCGAGCCGCTCGAGCCGGGCGATGATCTGCTGTCCGGTCGGGGCGGCGCTCACGGATCCGGCGTCCATGGATGCAGCCACATGGATCAACCTCCCGCAGCCCAGGGGTGGTGCTCGCTGCGCCAGAGACTGCCCTGGCTGCCGCCTCCATGGTGCGCCGGGCGGCCTGTTGCCACAAGCACTCGATCGACCGGCTGGGGGCGCCACCCTGCGAGCCGCCCGCTGCCAGCGGTCCGCTGTCAGCCCTCCGCGGAGCCGGACCGCCGGTAGGTGAGGTCCCACGGCCGCCGCCCGCGGGAGGACTCGGCCCATCCGTCCCGGACGATCTCGGCCCGCAGCTCGGCCAGGCTCGCCTCCAGCCCCGGCGTCCAGGCCTCCTGGGGCGCGGTCCGGCCGAGCGCCGGTCCGGCGAAGGTCGCCCCGCGGTAGAGGATCCGCCCGTCGTCGGCCCGCGCCACGAACCGCATCGGCGAACGGCCGTACTGGCTCGTGAGCGTGTAGAGGACGCGCGCCCACCAGGGCACCGACAGAGGGTCCTCGAGCTCGACCCTCAGCGTGCGCCCGGTCCCGGGGCGGTCAGCTGGCGCCATGATGCCTCCCTCAGTCGAGCAGGAGCGCCGGCTCCTCCATGATCGCCGCGACGTCGGCCATGAACCGGGCCGAGAGGTCGCCGTCCACCACGCGGTGGTCGAACGAGCCGCCGAGCGTGGTGATCCAGCGCGGGATGACCTCGCCCGAGACCACCCACGGCTTCTGCCGGATCGTGCCGAACGCCACGATGGCCACCTCGCCAGGATTGATGATCGGCGTGCCGATGTCGATCCCCAGGGCGCCGATGTTCGTGATGGTCATCGTGCCGCCCTGCATGTCCGCGGGCTTGGTCTTCCCGCCGCGGGCCGTGGTCGCGAGCTCATTGAGCGCGATCGCGAGTTCGCGGAGCGAGAGGTCCTGCGCGTCCTTGATGTTCGGCACGAGCAGCCCCCGCGGCGTCGCGGCCGCGATCCCGAGGTTCATGTAGTGCTTGATGTGGATCTCGTCCCCGCCCGGGCCGGTGACCCACTCCGAGTTGACGCTCGGGTTGCGGGCCGCGGCCCAGATGACCGCCTTGGCCAGGATGAGCAGCGGGGAGACCCGGACGCCCTCGAAGTCACGGGACTTCTTGAGCCGCTGGACGAACTCCATGGTCCGCGACGCGTCGACGTCGACGAAGATGCTCACGTGCGGGGCGCTGAAGGCCGAGTCGACCATCGCCTTCGCCGTCGCCTTGCGCACGCCGCGGACGGGGACGACCTCGACCCGACGCTCGCTCGGCCTCTTCGTGTGGTCCCAGAACGTGGGCGCCGCGGCCTGCTCGCGCTCGCGCTGGGCCTGGTAGGACTCGAGGTCGGCCCGGGTCACCTCGCCGCGCGCGCCGGTGGCCGGCACGTCCGAGAGGTTGATGCCGAGCTCCTTCGCGATCCGCCGGACCGGCGGCTTGGCGAGGACGCGGGAAAGGAGGCCGACGACGGCGTTCGGCGCCTGCGCTGCCGACGGCGCCTCTGCGGCTCCGGCGGAACGGGGGGCCGCCACCGTGGGGGTGGTGGGCTCATGCTGGGCGGCAGGGGTCTGGCGGCGGGGGCGGCGCTTGGCGGCGTCCGCCTTCGGGCCGGAACCGACCAGCGGGCCGCTCTCCACCCCGGGCTCCTGCAGGGTCGGTACCGGGGACTCGACCGGCTGGACCGTAGCGGACGGCGACGCGGGCGCGGACGGTGCAGTCCCGCCGTCGTGCGCGGCCGAGTCGCCGATCGCGATGATCGGCGTGCCCACCTCGATGGTCTCGTGCTCGCGGGCGAGGAGCTGGACCACAGTCCCGGCGTACGGGCTGGGGAGCTCGACGAGGCTCTTCGCCGTCTCGATCTCGCAGATGACGTCGTTGATGGCGACCGTCTGGCCCGGCTGGACCTTCCAGGACACGATCTCGGCCTCGGTGAGGCCCTCGCCCACGTCGGGGAGGGAGAAGATCTGCTGCGTCACGGGGCTGCTCCTAGTACGCGAAGGCGCGGTCGAGGGCTTCGAGGATGCGGTCGATGTCCGGGAGGTAGTGCTCCTCGACCTTCGCCACGGGGTAGGGCATGTGGAAGCCGCCGACCCGGATGACCGGGGCCTCGAGCGAGAGGAAGGCGAGCTCGGCCACGCGCGAGGCGATCTCCCCGCCCATCCCGCCGAACGTCGGCGCCTCGTGCGCGACGATGAGCCGCCCGGTCTTGGTCACGGACGCGAGGATGGCATCGAAGTCGATCGGCGAGATCGAGCGCAGGTCGATGACCTCGATGCTGTGCCCGTCCTCGGCGGAGGCCTCGGCCGCCGCGAGCGCCACCGGGACGAGCGGGCCCCACGCGACGACGGTCGCATCGGTGCCCTCGCGGACCACGTGGGCCCGGAACGGGTCCGCGCTCGCGCCGGGGTCCTCGGTGTCCACCTCGCCCTTGAGCCAGTAGCGGCGCTTGGGCTCGAACACGATCACCGGGTCCTCGCACGCGATGGCCTGCTGGGTCATCCAGTAGGCGTCGTGGGCGTTGGAGGGGGTGACGATCCGCAGGCCGGCGGTGTGGGCGAAGAGCGCCTCGGGGGACTCGGAGTGGTGCTCGACCGAGCCGATGCCGCCGCCGTAGGGGATGCGGATGGTCACCGGGACCGTGAGCTGTCCGTTGCTGCGGGCGTGCATCTTGGCCAGCTGGGTCGTGATCTGGTTGAAGCCGGGGAACACGAACCCGTCGAACTGGATCTCGGCGACGGGGCGGTAGCCGCGCAGGGACAGCCCGATGCTCGTGCCGATGATGCCGGACTCCGCCAGCGGGCTGTCCACCACGCGGTCGGGGCCGAAGTCGGCCTTGAGGCCCTCGGTCACGCGGTACACCCCGCCGAGGGTGCCGATGTCCTCGCCCATGAGCAGGACGCTCTCGTCCTGCTCGAGCGCGGCGCGCAGGCCCGCGTTGATCGCCTTGGCGATGGTCATGGTGGGCATCAGCGGCCGCCTTCTCTCGTCGCCTCGGCGTCTGCGTCCGCGAAGCCTGCCTCGTACTGGCGGTGCCACGCGAGTTCCTGCTCCACGAGCGGGTGGGGCTCGGCATAGACGTTCGCGAACGCGTCCGCCAGGTTGGGCGCGGTGAAGCCGAGGATGTCGGCCCGGGCCTTGGTGGCGAGGGCGTCGCCGTCCGCGGCGACCTGCTCGAAGAACGCCTCGTCGGCGATCCCCTCGGAGCGCAGGTGCTTCTCGAACCGGACGAGCGGGTCCTTGGCGAGCCAGGCCTGCTCCTCGTCGCTGAGCCGGTACTTCGTGGGGTCGTCCGCGGTGGTGTGGGCGCCCTGGCGGTAGGTGTACGCCTCGATGAGCACCGGCCCCTTGCCGGAGCGGGCCCGCTCGAGGGCCCATTGGGTCACCGCGTACACGGCGAGCACGTCGTTGCCGTCCACGCGCACGCCCGGGAAGCCGTAGCCCTTGGCTCGATTGAAGAGCGGGATCCGGGACTGCACCTCGGCGGGGACGGAGATGGCCCACTGGTTGTTCTGGCAGAAGAAGACCACGGGCGCCTTGAAGCTCGCGGCGAAGACCATCGACTCGTGCACGTCCCCCTCGGAGCTCGCACCGTCGCCGAAGTAGGCCACGACGGCCCCGGGGTCGCCCCCCTGCTCGCCGCGGGCCGCGGCCCGGGCCTGGTCGCGCTGCATGCCCATGGCGTAGCCCACTGCGTGGGGCGTCTGGGCGGCGAGGACGAGCGTGTACAGGTGGAAGCCGGTGGCGCGGGGGTCCCAGCCGCCGTTCGAGAGGCCACGGAAGAGGCGCAGGAGTTCGGCGAGGTCCACGCCGCGGGTGAGGGCGACCCCGTGCTCGCGGTAGGTCGGGAAGACGTAGTCCTGGGCCTGGGTGGCCGTGCCGGAGCCGATCTGGGCGCCCTCCTGTCCGCGCAGCGGGACCCAGAGCGCGAGCTGCCCCTGCCGCTGGAGCGCGGTGGCCTCGGTATCGAAGCGCCGGATCATCGCCATCTGCCGGTACATTCCCAGAAGGGAATCTTTGCTCAGGTCCTTGATGGACTCCGCGAGCTTCGAGTCGGACCGGAAGCGCCCGTCCTCGTCGAGGAGCTGGACCATGGCGCCGTGCCCCTCAGCGCCGTCATGGGCGTGGGCCTCGAGCTCCATCGCGAGCTCGTCGGGGATGTCGCTGAACTCGGTGGTGGGAAGTTCTACTCCCATACCGCCTCCTCGCCTGCCGTGGGGACCGATCCCGGAGCACCGGGCGGTAGGCCGGCACATATTCCCCGTCAGGAATGCATTCTCATGCCGGAATATAGGGGACGGCCCAGCTGACACTCTACCGAGAGGAGCTGGGCCGCCGCGAAGTGGAATTCTTCTAGGAAGACTGCGGCACCTTTGTGAATGCCCTACAGAGCTCGAGGAAGCGCGAGTTGGCCTCCGACTCGCCGATGCTCACCCGGACGCCCTCGGTCCCGAAGGCCCGCACCGAGAGGGCCTGCGCCGCGGCACGCTGGGAGAACTCGGGCGTCGCGTCGCCGAGCGCGAGCCAGACGAAGTTGCCCTGGGCGTCCGGGACGTCCCAGCCGAGCTCGCGCAGGCCCGCCGTGACACGGTCCCGCTCGTCCACAAGCGTTTGTACCCTTCCTACAACCTCGTCGAAGTGTTCGAGCGAGGCCACGGCCGCGGCCTCGGCGATCGACGAGACGGCGAAGGGCACGGCCGCGACGCGCAGGTACTGGGTCACCTCCGGGCGCGAGATCGAGTAGCCGACCCGCAGCCCGGCGAGGCCATGGGCCTTGGAGAACGTCCGCAGCACCACGACGTTCGGGTACTTCCGGTAGAGCTCGATCCCGTCCACGGCCTCCGGATCGCGGACGAACTCCTGGTAGGCCTCGTCCACCACGATCAGGACGCTGCCCGGGACCGACTCGATGAAGCGCTCCGTCTCGGCGCGGCGCAGGGCCGGACCGGTCGGGTTGTTGGGGGTGCACAGCAGCACCACCTTGGTCCGCTCGGTGACCGCGGCAGCCATCGCGTCCAGGTCGTGGCGGCCGTCGGCGAGCACTGGCACCTGGACGCTGCGCGCCCCGGCCAGGCCCACCGAGATGGGATAGGCCTCGAACGAGCGCCACGCGTAGACGACCTCGTCCTGGGTGCCGTCGTCCTGCTGGCCGGCGAAGGCCGCGAGGATCTGGTTCAGGGCGCCGAGGCTGCCGCCCCCAGTGACGATGTCATCGGCCGGGACGTCCAGGAACCCGGCGAGCGCGGTGCGCAGGCGCGTGGACACGGCGTCGGGGTAGCGGTTCACCGCCGACTCGTGGGCGATCGCCTCGGCCACCGCGGGAAGCGGGCCGAGCGGGTTCTCGTTGGAGGACAGCTTGTAGCTCGTGAGGCCTTCCACGGGTGCGGGAGGGCGCCCAGCGGCGTACTTGGGGAGCCGGTCCATGACGGGTCGGGGGGTGACGCCCGTGGTGCCGGCCGCGACGGCGGCGGCGTCGGTGCCGTCGTGCTCGTTCAGCGGTGAAGTCATGCCCTACAGCCTAGCCGCCGCCCTCCTGACGTGCGCGGCGCGAGGGCCGGGGCTATGGGAGCATAGGCGCATGATGCGCTTCCTGCTGCACGTCATCGTCAGCGCCCTGGCCCTCTGGGTGGCGGCGTGGGTCCTGCCCGGCATGGACATCACCACCACGGCAGCCGCGGGTGCGGCGGCGAATGCGGGGGCCGGCACGGCGAGCAACACGGTGGGGATCGTGCTCGGCTACCTCTTCCTCGGGCTCATCTTCGGGCTGGTCAACGCGGTGGTGAAGCCGATCGTGAGCTTCCTGTCGCTTCCGGTCACGTGCCTGACCCTGGGCCTGTTCGCGCTCGTGGTCAATGCGGCGATGCTCGGGCTCACCGCGTGGATCTCGGGCTACACGCCGGTGCACCTCACCCTGGACTCCTTCGTGACCGCACTCCTCGGGGCCATCATCGTCGCCGTCGTCTCGGCCGTCACCGGCTGGGCCGTGGGCCTGCGGAAGGACTAGAGGGGCGCGACATCCGCCTCCTCGCGCCGCGCTAGCCGGGCCCGGACGACGGCGCCCGGGGCGCCCACGGGGCCTGGGGCACCTTCGGATCGGTGCCCGTGTAGATGAAGCGTTCGCGCCTGCGCCCGGCCCCGGCGGCCCCCGCCACACCGACCACGCCTGTTCCGATGGTCGCGCCCAGCATCAGGGCATAGCCGCGGATGGACGGCTCCTGGGAGGCATCGAGCGCCCGGGCGTCCGCAGCGTAGCGCGTGACGTCGTGGGCAGCGATCGGCCCCGAGTCTCCGCCGGCCGGCGGGGTGCGGACCGCCACCACGTTGGGCTGCGGCACCGGCCGCATGCCCGACAGGGACGGGACCACGTCGTTCTCGTTGGACACGGCCAGGACCGCGACGTCGTCCGGCACCCGGAACCCTGAGGGGACCCCGCCGAGGAGGGTCACCGCGGCCACGGGGTAGCGGGAGCGGAAGTCCTCGTCCTCGAGGAGGCCGAGGACGTGCAGCGAGCCCTGGCTGTGGGCGTTGAAGACCAAAGAGTCCCCGGCCCCGAGCTTCTGGTCGGCCAGGGCGTGCTCGATCAGCTGCCGGGCATGGCTGTCGCCGCCGGTCATGCCGTCCAGATTGCCCTCGATGTCGAAGACGCCGCCTCCGGGGTCGTCCGGGGACCACGACTGGGTGCCCGGGACCGTGACCACCACGGCGGTGGAGCCGTCCCCCCGGGGGATGCGCTCCACGAGGAGCGAGGACGGCGGCACCGGCGTGCCGTCCTCGAGCGGCGCCGCCCCCTGCGCCTGGCGCAGGCTCTCCCCTGCGTACGCGAAGGTGGAGGCATCTGTACTGCCGGCGGCCACCTCGGTGCGGGTGACGCCGATCGGGTCCCGGCCGGTGCCCGCCGGCGCCCAGGGAGCTGCCCAGGGGCCGACCAGCGGCAGGGCCGGCATCACGGAGGCTAGTGCGCGCACGGCCGCCGCGCCGGTCCTGCCGGGTGGCCCGAACGTCCCCGGCGGGATGCCGAGGAGGGAGCCGGGCGAACCGAGGCCTGCCACGAGGGTCCCCGTGGCCCAGGGGAGGATCCCTGTCCTGGCCGCGGCCCGCCCCTCTGCCGCGAGGTAGCCGGCCTCCGCGGCGGCGACCGCCTCCTTAGCTCCGCGGAGGTCCAGCGCCGCGCGCATCGTCTGGCCGACGAGCTCGGCGGCGCGGGAGTCGAAGGCGGCAGCAGCCGGGCTGCCGGCGCACGCTCCGCGCCACGCGGCGCCCCGCGCCGACTCCAGCCGGGCCGCCAGGGCGTCGGCGAAGGACGCCGCGGCAGCGAGGGAGGCTGCGGCCTCCTCGAGCGCCGCGGTGTTCACCCGGAACGCCTCTCCGCCGGTGACCGTGAATGTGGACGGATCGCGCGCCGCCCCGCCTGCTCCGTCCCCGCTCATCGGCAGACCTCTCCGGGACCAGGCGCCGCGGCCCCGTCCGGGAGACCGCGCGCGAACACGGGCCCCTCCGGCACCGGGAGCCGCAGAACCGGGGCGCGTGAGGGCAGGGGCGCGATGGGGCCTGTCGGTCCGTCGACGACGAGGCCCCTCGGCGCCGTCCCGACACCGGGGGACACGAGGGGCGAGGCAGCCCCCTGGCAGCCCCCGGCCTCGGACTGCAGGGACGACGCGATCAGCGCGAGGCCCGTCAGCGCGGTAGCGATCGCCGCGAGCTGGGCCGTGAGCGAGGCCGCGGTCCCCTTGAAGGCGGCCGCGGCGGGGCCCTCCCAGTCGGCGGCGCCCGCGCGGGCCACAGCGGCGCGGGCCCCCTCGCACTCCTCGTGGGCGGCGGCGAGCTGGGCCGTCGCGGCCCCGAGCTCCACCTCGTCGTGCCCGCACGGACCGCCCGGGCCGGACGGCCCGTCGGATCCCGATCCCCCGCCGAGGCCCGAGGCGGACCCCCACCCGCTGAAGCCGCCGCCCGTCGTCCCCGCCATGGGCCCTCCCCCGCTTCCGGCGCTCCGCTGGCGCCGCCTGCCACGACGCTAGGCGCGCCGGATCTCCCGAGGCGACCGGCCGGCGTCGTATGTGGACAACGCGCCCGGCTCATCGCGGGGGCTGCAGGGGCCCCGCAACCGCTCGTCACGGCCTGCGGGGCGCCGTGCCCGGCATGGAAGAATGGAGGCCATGGCTGATTCCCCCTCGCGCATCCCGTCCGGACGTCTCTCCCTGGCCGTGGCCGGCGAGGACGCCGGCAGGCCGATCGCCCTCGGGCCGCTCGACGGCCGCTACCGCCCCGCCGTCGCGCCCCTGGTCGACTACCTGTCCGAGGCCGCCCTGAACCGGGACCGCGTCGCCGTCGAGGTCGAGTGGCTCATCCACCTCACGAAGAACTCCGTGCTGCCCGGAGCGGGCCCGCTCACGGCCGAGCAGGAGGCCGGGCTGCGGGCGATCGTCACCGAGTTCGACGCCGCCTCCGTGTCCGAGCTGGCCGAGATCGAGGCCGTCACGGTCCACGACGTCAAGGCCGTCGAGTACTATATCGGCCGCCGCCTCGAGGGCCTCGGCATCAAGGACCTGACCCCGATGGTGCACTTCGGCTGCACCTCGGAGGACATCAACAACCTCTCCTACGCCCTCGGGATCAAGGGCGCCGTGGAGGACGTCTGGCTGCCGGCCGCCCGCGCCCTCGTGGAGCAGGTCGCGCAGATGGCGAGGGCCAACCGCGACGTGCCGATGCTCTCGCGCACCCACGGCCAGCCCGCCACGCCCACGTCCCTGGGCAAGGAGCTCGCGGTGGTCGCCCACCGGCTCACCCGCCAGCTCGACCGCGTTGCCCGCACCGAGTACCTGGGCAAGATCAACGGCGCGACCGGCACCTACGCCGCGCACTACGCCTCCGTGCCCGGCGCGGACTGGCAGCAGGTCTCCCGGACCTTCGTGGAGGGGCTCGGCCTCACCTGGAACCCGCTGACCACGCAGATCGAGAGCCACGACTGGCAGGCCGAGCTGTACGCGGACATGGCCCGCTTCAACCGGATCCTGCACAACGTGTGCACGGACATCTGGAGCTACATCTCGATCGGCTACTTCATCCAGATCCCGGTTGCCGGCGCCACCGGCTCCTCGACGATGCCCCACAAGGTGAACCCGATCCGCTTCGAGAACGCCGAGGCGAACCTCGAGATCTCCTCGGCGCTGCTCGACACCCTCGGCGCGACGCTCGTGACCTCGCGCTGGCAGCGCGACCTGACCGACTCGTCCTCGCAGCGCAACATCGGGGTGGCGTTCGGCCACTCCCTGCTGGCGATCTCGAACGTGGCCAAGGGCCTCGAGCGGCTCGACGTCGCCGAGGACGTGCTCGCCGCCGACCTCGACACGAACTGGGAGGTCCTCGCCGAGGCCATCCAGATGGTGATGCGCGCCGAGGCGATCGCCGGGGTCCCCGGAATGGACAACCCCTACGAGCGGCTCAAGGACCTCACCCGCGGCCACCGCGTGGACGCCGCACGCATGAAGGAGTTCGTCTCCGGCCTGGGCCTCTCCGCGGACGCCGAGGCGCGCCTGCTGGCCCTCACCCCCGCCACGTACAACGGGGTCGCGGGCCGGCTCGTCGACCACCTCGGCTAGGCTCGCGCCCGCTCCGCGCACGACGGCGCGCCGGCACCCTGGGGTGTCGGCGCGTCGTCGGCGTCTGTGGGGCTAGGCGGCTCCCGGCCTAGTCGTTCGGGCGGGCGAGGCCCTGCCGCAGCTCGCGCGCCTTGCGGATGTCCTCCTGGGCGACCTTCTGCTTCTTCTCGATCTGGGCGGTGTCCTTCGGGGGCAGCTGGATCGACTCCTCCGCCCCGATCCCGGCCTGGAGCTCGCGGCCGCGCTCGGTCTCGGCGTCGAACTCGGCGCCGAAGAGCAGCGACATGTTCACGAGCCAGAGCCACAGCAGCAGGATGATGACGCTGCCGAGCGCCCCGTAGGTCTTGTTGTAGTGGCCGAAGTTGGCCACGTAGAACCCGAAGCCCGCGGTCGTCACGGCCAGCACGAGCAGGGCGATGAGCGAGCCTGTGGTCACCCAGCGGAACTTGGGCTGCTTCACGTTGGGGGTGAAGTAGTAGAGGGTCGCGATGAGGACGATCACGAGGGCCAGCAGGACAGGCCACTTCGCGATGTTCCAGACCATGACGGCCACGTCGCCGAGCCCGATCTTGTTGCCCACGGCCTCGGCGATGGGCCCGCTCAGCACCAGCATGGCCGAGACGATCGCCACGAGGATGACCGACGCGATGGTCACGGCGAGCATGGTGCCGCGGAGCCGCACGAAGCCCCGGCCCTCCCCGACCTCATAGATGCGGTTCATGGCCCGTCCGAATGCGCCGACGTAGCCGGACGCGGACCAGAGGGCGCCGAGGATGCCGCCGATGAGGGCGAGGCCGGCGGCGGGGCTCTTCACGAGTTCCTCGACCGGGCCGCGGACGGTGTCCGCCGCGGCGCCCGGGGCCACGGATTGGACGATGTCCATCATCCCGTTCACGGTCGTCTCCGCTTGGCCGAAGAGCCCGAGGATCGAGACGAGGGCAAGGAGGGCCGGGAACAGGGAGAGCACCGCGTAGTACGTCAGCGACGCCGCGAGGTCGGGGCAGGCGTCGTTGCTGAATTCGCGGAAGGTCTTGAGGGCGATGTACTTCCAGGAAGGCTTGGTGACGTCGCGGATGCGTTCCGGCTTCACGTCGTCGTCGGGCGCCGGAGCGGACGACTCCTTCTGCGCGGTCTGGGCAGCGTTCTGGTCGGTCATGCGCGCTCCTTACCCCGGTGGGCCGGGAAGCAATCGGGCGTCCTGCCCACCGATTTCGTCCCGGCCCACCGGGCGTGTAAAGTAGATCAAGCGCCGCGGGGTGGAGCAGTTCGGTAGCTCGCTGGGCTCATAACCCAGAGGTCGTAGGTTCAAATCCTGCCCCCGCAACTCGCGAAGGCCCCCGGTCCCCACGGACCGGGGGCCTTTTCCATGCCTGCCTGCACCCGCCAAGCCTGTGTCTGCGTCGGCCCGGAGGCCTACCATGGGAGGGGCTGCCCCCATCGCGGGACTTCCCTCCTCAGGTGATCGGCATGTCGGACTCCGAAGAACATCGTCCGCCGTCGTGGTGGAGCACCCTCCCCGGGATTCTCACCGGCGTGGCCGCGCTGATCACCGCCCTCGCCGGGCTGTTCTTCGGCCTCGTCCAGCTCAACTCGCAGACGGCACCCACCACCACGGCGGTGAAGACCGCAGCGGCCGCCAGTCCGGAGCGCACAGCCGGCGGAGGCTCCGCCGCTGGGGCAGCGAGCTCCTCAGAGCCCGTTGCCGCCGTCCACGTCACGAACCAGCCCCAGCGCGTGGGGGACCTCGAGTACACCGTGGTGAGCGCAACGGCCAGGTCCGATGCCGACGGCATGAGCGCGCTCGAGTTCACCGTGCGCTGCTTCAACTACGGCCGGTATGACGCCAACTTCTGGGACGCGGCGTTCCGCATCGCGGCCGGTCCGGACGTCTACTCGCCCACTTCGGGCCTCGACGAGCTCGTCTCGGCGGAGTCGAGCAAGACGGGAGTGGTCCGCTTCGTCGTCCCCGCGAGCGCACGGTCCCTCACCCTCACATTCAGGTTCCCCGCCGGGGACCGGTCCATCCCCGTCGCGCTCTCCTAGGCCCCGGCGGCCCGCCCGGCCACGAGCCCCGAGAAGAGGCAGCCCCCCAGGAACGTGCCCTCGAGCGCGTTGTAGCCCATCATGCCGCCGCCGCCGAAGCCGGCGGCCTCCCCCGCGGCGAACAGCCCCGGGACGGGCCTCCCCGATCGGGCCAGGCAGCGGCCGGACAGGTCGGTCTCGAGCCCGCCGAGCGTCTTGCGCGTGAGGATGTTCAGCCGCACCGCGATGAGCGGGCCGTGCTTGGGGTCCAGGATCCGGTGCGGGGCTGCCACCCGGATGAGGCGGTCGCCGAGGTACTTCCGGTGCGAGCGCAGGAACGTGACCTGGGCGTCCTTGCCGAAGGCGTTCTCGATCTCGGCGTCGCGCGCCTCGAGCACGGCCCGGACCGCGGGCTCGGACACGAGGCCGGGCTCCCCCACCCGGTTCATCCCCTCGACGAGCTCGCCCAGGGTCCGGGCGACGACGAAGTCCTCGCCGTGCTCCTTGAACGCCTCGATCGGCGCCGCCGCCCCGGGCCGCAGCCGCGAGGCGAGGAGCCGGAAGTCCTTGCCCGTCAGGTCGGGATTCTGCTCGGACCCCGAGAGCGCGAACTCCTTCTCGATGATCGACTGGGTGAGCACGAACCACGAGTAGTCGTATCCCGTGGCCCGCAGGTGCTTGAGCGTCCCGAGGGTGTCGAACCCCGGGAAAAGCGGCGCCGGCAGCCGCCGGCCCAGGGCGTCCAGCCACACCGAGGACGGGCCCGGCAGGATCCGGATGCCGTGGTTCTCCCAGACCGGGTTCCAGTTCCGCAGCCCCTCCGTGTAGTGCCACATGCGGTCGCCGTTGATGACGCGTGCTCCGGCCCACTCGGCGATCGGGAGCATCCGCCCGTCGACGTGGGCGGGCACGCCCGCCACCATGCTGCGCGGGGGCGTGCCGAGCCGCTCGGGCCACAGACTGCGCACCATCTCGTGGTTCCCGCCGACCCCGCCGGAGGCGATCACGATCGCGCCGGCCTCAACCTCGAACTCCCCCACCATCTGCCGGCTGCTCGCCTTCCCCCGCTCCGCGTCCGACGGCGCGAGGCGGGCTCCGCGCACGCCGGTCGCGGCGCCGTCGTGCGTCACCACCTCGTCGACGCGGTGCCGGAACAGGAAGCGGATGCGGGCGGCGTCGGCGTGCGCCCGGGCGCGCCGGATGAACGGCGCGAGGACGCCCGGGCCGGTGCCCCAGGCGAGGTGGAAGCGGGGCACGGAGTTGCCGTGGCCGTCCGCGCGCCCGTCGCCGCGCTCGGCCCAGCCCACCACGGGGAAGAAGCGCACGCCCATCCCGTGCAGCCACGCCCGCTTCTCCCCGGCGGCGAAGTCAAGGTAGGCCTCCGCCCAGAGCCTGGGCCAGTAGTCCTCGGGGCGGTCGAACTGTGCGGACCCGAACCAGTCCTGCCGGGCCAGCGCGAGCGAGTCCCGCACGCCCATGCGCCGCTGCTCGGGCGAGCCGACGAGGAAGAGCCCGCCGAGGGACCAGTGCGCCTGGCCGCCGAGCGACTGCGGCGGCTCCTGGTCGAGGACCACGACCTCCCGCCCGGCGTCGGCAGCCTCGACCGCCGCCACGAGCCCGGCAAGGCCGGCCCCGACCACGCACACGTCCGCCTGGACCGTCTGATCTGCCATGCGCCCAGCCTTTACGCCCATCCCGCGCGCGTCAACGGTGCCGCATACTGGACCCATGCCCGGCTGCTGCGGCCCCACCCCCCGGAACACCGATCCCACGAAGTACAGCGCGGTCTTCACCTCCCGGTTCTCCCGCAGCATCGCGAGGAGGTACGAGAGGAAGGGGCTGCGCCCCGTCGAGCAGCGGATCGTCGACTTCCTGGCCGGCACGGGGATCGAAGGTGCCCGCGTGCTCGAGATCGGCGGCGGCGCAGGTGAGATCCAGCTCGAGCTCCTCCGGCGCGGCGCCGGCAGGACCGAGAACCTCGAGCTCTCCGACGCCTACGAGGCGGACGCGGCGAGGCTCCTGGCGGACGCCGGGATGGCGGGGCGGGCCTCGCGCCGCCTCGGGGTGGACATCGCGGAGGCGCCCGACGCCGTCGAGCCGGCCGACGTCGTCGTCCTCCACCGCGTGGTGTGCTGCTACCCCGACTACGCGCGGCTGCTCGGCGCCGCAGCCGCGCACGCCCGGCGCGCGATCGCCTTCAGCTACCCGCCCGCGAACCCCGTCACGCGGGCCGGGCTGGCGGTGGGCAACGGCCTGCTGCGCCTGGGCGGCCGGTCCTTCCGCGGCTACGCGCACCCGCCGCGGGCCATGATCGAGGTTGTGCGTGCGGCCGGCCTGGACCCGGTCTACGAGTACCGGGGGTTCGCCTGGCGCGTCTCGGGCGCGGTGCGCCGGGACCGCTGACGCGCGTCAGAGCACCGGGGAGAGCGCCTCGCTGACCTCCTCCGCCGCGCGCCGGCCCATGCGCAGGGCGCCGTCCACGTGCTGGTAGCCCTCGGCCGCCAGGTCCGAGCAGGCCCAGTGGATCGGGCCCACGGGCGTCCGCTGGTCCGCGCCGTACCGGGACAGGCCGCCGAGGTCGAAGCTCGCCGCGTAGGCCCCGCGGGTCCACTCCTCCGAGCCCCAGTCCGACTCGTAGTAGACCTCGGGGGCCAGGGCCTCGTCGCCGAGGTAGTGCGCGATCGAGGCGAGGATCGCCGCCCTGCGCTCTTCGGGGGACAGGCGGAACACCGCATCGGCCTTCTCGTCGGAGACGAAGCCCACGAGGGTGCCGCGGGCGTCGCCGTGGTTCGTGTTGTCGTAGACCTCCTGCACGAGCTGGTCCGCGCCGAAGCACGTCCCGGAGAGGTTGGCCTCGCGCCAGAACGGGCGGTCGTAGACCGCGTGGACCTTGATGACCAGGCCCATGGAGAGGTGCTGGTGCAGCTGGTGCTGGCGCCGCGGCAGGGCCGGGACGTAGGAGATCCGGCTGTACAGCGTGGGCGGGACCGCGAGGATCGCACGGCGCGCGGTGACCGTGACGCGGCCGGCGGTGCCGCCGTCGGCCGTCGCGGTGACGCCCTGCTCGCCCCACTCCAGTGTGCGCACGGGGGCGCCGAGGACGACGGCGTCGCCGAGCCCGGCGGCCATGGCCTCGCTCACGGACTGCATGCCGCCGACCACACGCTTGTCGAGGATGAAGTCCTCGTCGAGGAGGTTGCTGAAGGAGCCGGCCGAGGCCGCCATGAGGACGGCTTGGAGGGCCGAGAACGCGTGGGCCGGCTTGGTCAGCATGCCGCCGGCGATGAAGAGGCCCACGAGGTTGCAGGCCTCCTCGTCGGCGGACTGGCCGCGGAGCCAGTGGTGGAAGCTGACCGTGTCCAGCTCGCGGGCCCTCGGGTGGGCCCACGGCTCCTCGGCGCCGAGCTCGGCGGCGAGGGAGTCGAGGATGGCGGTGAGGCGCTCGACCTCGGCGAGGGTGCCCGGGGAGACCGGGAAGTCCACGCCGGCGTAGACCGTGCGGGTGCCGTCCGGGGCGACGTAGACGTTCTCGCCCTCGCGGTAGCGCTGGAAGGTCTCCTTGCCGAGCTCGTCGACGAGGCCCAGGAGCTCGGTCTGGTCAGGGCTGACCCACTGGCCGCCGATCTCGAGGAACGCGCCGTCGATGGTGTCGCTCCAGGTGCGGCCGCCCACGCGGTCGCGGGCCTCGAGGACCACGACCCGCTGCCCCTCCTTGGCGAGGGTCCGTGCGGCCATGAGGCCGGCGGGGCCCGCACCGACGACGACGACATCGGCCTCGCAGGTCCGGGTGGCAGGAGTCTTTGGCTGGGACATGATGCTCTTCCTTCGAAAGGGAGGGAGGGTGTGGGAGAGGTCTCAAAATGAATCTAGTTCATTATTACCCGGCCGACAACCCCTCGCCCGACCTACGCTGAGGGGTCATGTCCCTACGCTGAGGGGTCATGTCCCTACGTTGAGGGGTCATGTCCCTACGCTGAAGGGTCATGTCCCCACGTTGATGGGTCACCCCGAGGGGTCAGCCGCGGGTGGCCCGCACCGCCGCGAGGGTGCCCCGGAGGCCGGCAATGAGGGCACTGAGCCCCAGGCCGAAGGCAGCGTCCGCCGATGCGGCACCCCTCGCCGGACGCGCGGCAACGGCGGCCGCGAACGTGGGCGCGAGGTCCCCGCGCTCGCCGACGTCGAAGATCCCCTCCGGCGCCGAGACGTCCATGGCCGAGCCGAGCACAAACGACTCGACCGCGACGATCACATCCACCACCATGTCCTCGGGCCATCCGCCCCCGCGAAGCCCAGAGGCCACCCGCTCATACATGGCGAGGGTGTGCGGGGCTCCGGCCACCGGGAAGACCGCGATGATGGGGATGAGCGGGGGGTGGGGTGCGAACGCCGCGCGGTAGGAGTAGGCCCAGCGGGAGAGCGCGAGATCCCAGGGGTCCGAACCGAAGCCCGAGGTGTCGATCGTCTCGCAGACGTCGTCCTGCACCCAGTTCAGGACCTCGTCCTTCGACTCCACATGGTTGTAGAGGGCCGACGGCGCGGTCTTGAGCTCGCGCGCCAGGGCCGCCATCGTGAGCCCCGGGTAGCCCGCGCGGGCGACGACGGCGAGCGCCGCCGTCGTGATCTTCCCCCGGGAGAGGACGGGCCTCGGCGGACGGCCGCGGCGCCGCGGGGCGATGGGCGCGGCCTCGCGGGAGTCGGAAGCGGGGGATTCCATGGTTCGGAGTCTAGGGGACGGCGGAGGGGGCGCCGCCTGCCAGCGCATGGCCCCGCGGCAGGGACATGACCCCTCACCCTTGGGACATGACCCCTCAACCTAGGGAGATGACCCCTCAACGGGGAGGGGGTTGACCGTGGCGCAGGTCACTGCTCTAATAAACGAACGTCATTCATTTAGGACACCGATCCCGCGCCCGCTCCGAGTCGACGGACTCCCCGACTTCCCCCGAAGGACTTCCATGCACGAGATCCTTGCCCTGCAGCCCCCGGTGTCGTGGGCCCGCACGGACACCGAGGCTCCCCGCCGCGCTCCCCTGCGGGTCGGCGTCGTCCAGCACCGCTGGCACGAGGACCCGGCCGCGACCGAGGCCGAACTCGAGGAGGGCATCGGCCGCGCGGCGGCCCACGGCGCCACGGTCGTCTTCCTCCCCGAGCTCACGCTCTCCCGCTACCCGGCGGACACGCTGCCCGACTACACGCCCAGCAGCATCGCCGAAGACCTCGAGGACGGCCGGACGCTCGCGTTCGCCCGTCGCGCCGCGGCCGCCCACGGCGTGTGCGTCCACGCGAGCCTCTACCGCAGGGGCGACGCCGGCGACCCGCTCGGCTACAACACCGCCATCCTCGTGGCGCCCGGCGGCGCCCTCCTCGCCGCGACGGACAAGCTCCACATCCCGGTGACCGAGGGCTACTACGAGGACAGGTTCTTCCGCCCCGGGCCCCAGCAGCCCGCCCCCGGCCAGCAGGGCACGCCCTACCCGGTCCACTCCCCCGCGGAGCTGGGCGGCGTCCGCCTCGGCCTGCCGACGTGCTGGGACGAGTGGTTCCCCGAGCTCGCCCGCGCCTACTCGCTCGCCGGTGCGGAGGTCCTCGCGTACCCGACCGCGATCGGCTCCGAGCCCGGCCACCCCGAGTTCGACACCGAGCCGCTGTGGCGGCAGGTGATCGTGGGCAACGGGATCGCCAACGGCACGTTCATGGTGGTCCCGAACCGCTGGGGCTCCGAGGGCCTGGTGACGTTCTACGGCTCGTCCTTCATCTCGGACCCCTACGGCCGCATCCTGGCCCGCGCCCCGCGCGAAGGCTCGGCCGTGCTCGTCGCGGACCTCGACCTCGACGCCCGGCGCGACTGGCTCACCCTCTTCCCGTTCCTCACCACCCGCCGCCCGGACACCTACGCCGCGCTCACCGCGCCCGTGGACCCCGCGCACCCGTTCGGCGCCACCGGCCCGCTCGTATCGCCCGAGCCGGCCGCCCGCCCGGGTGGGACGCACGACGGCGGCGACGCACCGGCGTCGTCCGCCTCGCCCTCGGCCATCGCCCCGCAGCGGGCGGACGAGCTCCAGGAGGCGGACGCATGAGCTGGCGGATGCCCGCGGAGACCGACCCGCACGAGCGGCTCTGGATGGCGTGGCCCTCCGGCGGGTACACGCTCGGCGAGACGGACGAGGACGCGCACGAGTCCCGCTCCGCCTGGGCCGCGGTCGCCCATGCGGCCCGCCGGTACGAGCCGGTGACCATGGTGGTCCGGCCGGAGGACCGCCGGATCGCCGAGGCGTACCTGGACCCGCGGGTCGACCTCCTCGAAGCCCCCCTCGACGACGCCTGGATGCGGGACATGGGGCCGAGCTTCGTGCTCGGCGGCCCCTCCGACGACGCCGGCACCACAGGCGGCGGCCCCGCCCGCCTCGGCGCCGTCGACTGGGTGTTCAACGGCTGGGGTCAGCAGGACTGGGCCTCGTGGGAGAACGACGCCCGGATCGGCGGCACGGTCGCCGCCGCCGCGGGCGCCGAGCCCGTCCGGAGCCAGCTGGTGAACGAGGGCGGCGGGATCCAGGTCGACGGGCGCGGCACGGTCCTGCTCACCGAGACGGTCCAGCTCGACCCGGGCCGCAACCCCGGTGTCACCAAGGCCCAGGTCGAGGCCGAGCTCGAGCGCACGATCGGCGCGCGCCACGCCGTCTGGCTCCCCCGCGGCCTCACCCGGGACTCGGAGCGCTTCGGCACCCGCGGCCACGTGGACCTCGTCGCGGCGATCCCCAGCCCGGGGACTCTCCTGGTCCACGTCCAGCACAGCCCCGAGCACCCCGACCACGAGGTGACCGGCCAGATCCTGGAGGCCCTGCACGCCTCGCGCACCGTGGACGGGACGCCGTGGACCATCATCGAGGTCCCGGCCCCGGCCCAGCTGCACGACGAGGAGGGCTGGGTCGACTTCAGCTACATCAACCACGTGGCCGTCAACGGCGGGCTCGTGGCCTGCACGTTCAACGACCCGCACGACGAGAAGGCCCTGCGCCTCCTCGCCGACGCCTACCGGGGGCGGCACGTGAGCGCCGTCGATGCCCGGGTCATCTTCTCCCGCGGGGGCGGGATCCACTGCATCACCCAGCAGCAGCCGGCCATCCCGGCGCCCGCCTGACCACCACGCGCACAGCCTCCACCCGAGGGGTGACAGTCCCCAGCCCGGTCCCGGGCCGCCACCCGCCCGCCGTCGTTTGTGACGGCGGACACACACGAAGGACAATACTGCTGATGTCCCAGAACTCCTCCACGCTCAAGCGGTCGCTGGGCCTGTGGGCCATCGTCGGCCTCGGCCTCGGGTACATGACCCCGACCACTGTCTTCGACACGTTCGGCATCGTCTCCGGCGAGACCAACGGCGTGGTCCCCCTGGCCTACCTGGTCGCGCTCGTCGCCATGGTCTTCACCGCGGTCAGCTATGGCCGGATGACCCGCTTCTTCCCCTCGGCGGGTTCCGCCTACACCTACACGTCGGAGACGATGCACCCGAACGTGGGCTTCCTCGTCGGCTGGGCGTCCCTGCTCGACTACCTCCTCCTGCCGCTCGTGAACGCCGTGATCGTGCGCATCTACATGGAGTCGTTCTTCCCGGACGTGCCCTCGTGGATCTGGGTCGTGGCCTACGTCGTCGTCATCACCGCGATGAACCTGTGGAGCATGAACTCGACGTCGAAGATCAACGGCATCCTCGTGGTCTTCGAGATCGTGCTGATCGGCGCCTTCGTGGTCCTGGCCTGGAACGCGCTCGCCCACGGCACGGGCACCGGCGCGGTGTTCAGCTCGGCCCCGCTCTTCCACGGCGGCGTAGACGCCTCGGCAGTGATCAGCGGCGCGACCGTGGTGTGCTTCTCCTTCATCGGCTTCGACGCCATCACGATGTACACGGAGGAGGCCAAGGACGCCACCACGGTGCCGAAGGCGATCGTCCTGGCGCTGCTGATCGGCGGCACGATCTTCTTCGTCGCCGCCTGGTTCGGCCAGTCCGTCTTCCCCACCCTGGACGGCTTCGACAACACCGACGACACCCTGCCCGAGATGGCCCTCAAGGTCGGCGGCCAGCTGTTCAAGGTCCTCTTCACCTCGGCCGCCTTCGCCGCGACCGTGGCCTCGAGCCTCGCCTCGCACGCCTCCGTGTCCCGCATGATCTACGTCATGGGCCGCAACGGCCGCGGCCCGGTCTCGCGGTTCTTCTCCTTCGTCCATCCGCGCTTCCGCACCCCGTCCTTCGCGGTGCTGTTCGTCGGCGCCGTCTCCCTCCTCGCGATCCCGTTCACGCTCGAGTTCATCTCCTCGATGATCAACTTCGGCGCGCTCATCGCCTTCACGTTCGTGAACCTGACCGTGGTGGTGTTCTTCGTGCTGCGCAAGAAGGAGATCCGCACGCCGAAGGAGGTCCTGGTCAACATCGTGCTGCCGGTCATCGGCATGGTCCTGACCGGCGTGCTGTGGGCGAACCTGCAGATGGACGCGCTGGTGTACGGGGCCATCTGGCTCGGGATCGGCGCCGTGTGCCTGCTCGTGATCACCCGCGGCTTCCGCCGCACGGTCAACGTGAGCATGAACGAGGAGGACGCCGTGGAGCTCGAGCACCTCGCCGGCCCCCGCGTCTGACCTCACCACCTTCCCCGACGCGCGACGCCGCCGGGCCCGGGTCCGCGACCCGGCCCGGCGACGTCGCGCCTCGCCGTGGGTAGGGTGGGCGCATGAGTGAGATCCTGCCGTTCCGCTACCTGTTCGGACCGGGCCCGGGGAACGCGTACCCGGAGGTCATGGCTGCCCTCTCGTACCCCGTGATCGGGCACCTGGACCCGGCGTTCATCGAGCGGCTGGACCGCGTCTCGACCGGGCTGCGCGAGGTGTGGGGCACGGCGAACGCGCGCACGTGGCCCGTCTCGGCCACCGGCTCGGGTGGCATGGAGGCGGCGTTCGTGAACTTCGTCGAACCGGGCGACCCCGTCGTCGTGGCAGTCAACGGGCTCTTCGGCGAGCGGATGTGCGAGGTGGCCCGCCGCTGCGGTGCGGAGGTGGTCCGCGTGGACCACGAGTGGGGGCATCCGGTCGATGCCGAGCGCGTCCTCGCCGCCCACCCGTCGCCGAAGATCATCGCGGCCGTGCACGCCGAGACGTCCACGGGCGTCCGCTCCGACATCGCCGTCCTCGGGGCCGGCAAGGGGGACGCGCTCCTGCTCGTGGATGCGGTGACCTCGATCGGCGGCCTCGAGCTCCTCGCGGACGAGTGGGGCGTGGACATCGGCTACGCGGGCACCCAGAAGTGCCTCGGCGTCCCGCCGGGCCTGTCCCCGTTCACCGTCTCCGAGCGGGCCTTCGAGCGGCGAGTCCGCGAGCCGCGCTCCTGGTACTTCGACATCGGCCTGCTCGGCGGCTATGTCGGCGCCGCCCGGGGCCGCAGCCGGACCTACCACCACACCGCGCCGGTGACCATGGTCGCCGGACTCGAGGCGGGCCTCGACCGGATCCTCGCCGAGGGGCTGCCCACCGTGTGGGCCCGCCACGAGGCCGCCGGCGCCGCCCTGCGCGAGGGGCTCGAGGACATGGGCCTGGAGCTGTTCGCCGCCGAGGGCAGCCGCCTGCCGAGCCTGACCACCGTGCGCGTCCCGGACGGCGTCTCCTCCGCCCGGGTGCGGCGGATCCTCCTCGAGCAGTACTCCATCGAGGTCGGCGCCGGGGTGGGCGAGTTCGCCGACACCGTCTGGCGGATCGGGCTCATGGGGCCCAACGCGAACCCGGCCTCGGTGACGCTCGTCCTCGGCGCCCTGGGCGAGGCGATCGGCGCGGTGCGCTGACGCCCGTGGACCGCGCGGGGGATGCGGGGACGGAGGGAACGGGCTCGTGCCGAGCGGGCCCGCAGCTCCGGCAGGTCGCCTCGGGGGCCTCGTTCCAGGCGGTGACGTTCGACGGCGGGTGCGGCCTCGTGTTCGAGGCGCGGCGGCCGGCGTCGTGCGCGGGACCGTGACCGGCGAACCGGAACCGGAATCCGCCGCCGCTCAAGACCGACCTGCTTTGAGCGCGCAGGCCGCGTCTCGGGAGCGGACACGCGGCACCTCGGCGCCGGAGGCCGGTGAAAGCCTGTCGGTTCCGGCCGCCAGGCCAGGGTCCGGCCTGACCCGGGGCTAGGCCGAGTCGACCTCGACGTCGCCGGCGGCCGCCAGGTCGAGGGTGTGGAAGGTATGGTCCCGCTTGGCCTTGAGGTAGCGGACATTGTTGGCGGACAGGTGCACCGCAGTGGGCACGTGCTCGGCCACCTCGATCCCGAAGGCCTCGAGCTGGAGGGCCTTGTCCGGGTTGTTGCTCAGGAGCCTGATGCGCGTGGCACCCAGCGCCCCGAGCATCTGCGCGGCGGCCTCGTAGTCGCGCTCGTCCTCGCCGCGGCCGAGGGCCCGGTTGGCCGCGTAGGTGTCGAGCCCCTGGTCCTGGAGGGCGTATGCGTCCAGCTTCGCGTACAGCCCGATCCCCCGGCCCTCCTGCCGGAGGTACAGCAGGAAGCCGCCGGCCGCCGAGATCCGCTCCACGGCCTCGCGCAGCTGCGGGCCGCAGTCGCAGCGCTCGGAGCCGAGCACGTCCCCGGTGAGGCATTCGCTGTGCGGGCGCACGAGCGGGGGCTCGCCGCCCTCCTGTGCCCGCTGCAGAGCGCCTTCCCAGTCGCCGAGCCCGAGCAGGAGGTGCTCGCGGGCGTCCACGAGGCCCTGGAACGTGAAGACGTCCGCCGTGGCGGTGAACCCGCCGGCGAATCTGAGCGGCACCTGCACCCGCGTGCGCACCTCTGCTGCAGCTGACATGGCCCCTCCGTTTCGGCGGGCAACCGGCGCCCGCCCCACTCTGCATCCGTGTACGCCGACTTTACCCAGCCGTTCGACATTCCTCACAGGGCCGTCATGGAAGCGAAACACCCAGCCCGTAGCGTCAGGGCATTCCCTGCACCAAGGAGGCGGCATGCAGACCCACCCCAAGCTGACGATCCGGCTGGTCCCGTGGTCCAACCCCGTGGGACGCGACCTGCGCGCCGCCCAGCAGGCGGAGCTCGACGCCCGGTACGGCCACGCCGCGCACGAGGCGGGGGGGCCGCCGTCAGCCGCGGACACCGCCGTGTTCCTCGTCGCCTACGAGAGGGCCACGGGCCAGCCGCTCGGCTGCGGCGGCCTGCGCTGGGTCGAGCGGACCACCGCAGAGGTCAAGCGGGTCTACGTGCTCCCGTACGCGCGCGGGGCGGGGATCGCGAGCTCGATCCTCGTGGCCCTCGAGGCCGAGGCCTATGCGGCCGGGGTGACGCTCATGCTCGCCGAGGCGGGGTCCGCCCAGCCCGACGGGAAGATGTTCTACGAGGCGTCCGGGTACCGCCGGATCCCGAACTTCGGCCCCTACACGGACCTCGCCGACTCCGTCTGCTACGCGAAGCCGGTCATGACGCCGGTGCGGGTGCACGCGATCACGGCGTGAGCACCCCGGGGCTGGGGCCGGGGGGCCGGGGGTGTGTGGCCCCGGGGGCGCTGCCGGCACCCAGTCCGGCTACCAGTCCAGCTGCTCGGACCGCGAGCGCCAGTGGATCCAGCGCCGCCAGGCGCTGGGCGCCGTCACCACGGCCACGCCGACCACGGCGCCGATCACGGTGTCGATGAAGCGGTCGTGCAGGAGGTCCAGCGGATCGACGCGCACCACCAGGAGCGTGGACATGAGCGCGAGCGGGGTGACGCACACCTGGGCCAGGAAGTACTGCCGCGCGATCAGCATCTCGGCCCCGAACTGGCACGCGGCGATGAGCAGGACCATCGCCCACGCCTGGGGCGTCAGCGCGACGATCGCGGCGAGCACCACCAGGCCCACCATCGTGCCGAGGATACGCTGCAGGCCCCGGGCCACGCGGTGCCGGGTCGTGTGGCCCACGAGCGGCACGACGGCGGCGACCATCGCCCAGTAGTTGTGCCCGAACCCGAGGGACTGGCCCACGATCGTGGCGACCACCCCCGCGACGGCCGCCGCGACGAGGTAGCCGAGGGACTCGAGCCACAGGGCCCGGCGCTCGTCCGCCCCGAGCCGCACGCGCCAGGCCGCGCGGACGCCCGCCCATGTGAGCGGGGTGCGGTGCCCCGGGTGGACGCGGGACGAGAGCCCGATGAGCAGGCAGAGGGCGACCGTGGCGACCGCGGTGAGCATGGCCGCCCCGAGCGGGGGCTGGTGCGGGACCGAGGCGATCGCCGCGTACGCGAAGATGTGGAACAGCGAGCCCGCCGGCCGCAGCCTCCAGTACCCCACGATCACCGTGCACGCCCACGCCACCACCGTGGTGCCGACCACAATGGTCCACGGGCTCACGAGGTCGCCGGGGCTGAGCCGGGCGGTGAGGGTGGCCGCGAGGATCACGGCCAGCATCAGCAGGCCGGCCCGGACCTGCGCGACGATCCGGGCACGGTGCGGCTCGTTGCGCCCGTAGATGCCGGCGAACGCGCCGAAGCTCGCGAAGATCGCCAGGTCCAGCCGGCCCAGCACCACGAGCGTGATGAGCGGGATGAACAGTCCCGCTGCGACCCGGATCGCGGCCTGGTGGTCCTTCCGCGCCGGGCCGATGCTGAACAGCAGCTGGTGCACGAACTCCCGCAGCCGCGTGCCGGCGACGGCGAGCGGGCCGCCCGGGCGCGTGCCGCCGTCGTGCGCCGGGGTGCTCGGGCCGGTGCTGCGCCCCTCGCTCACCGCGCCCCTACTCTGCGGCAGCCAGCTGGCCGCACGCGCCGTCGATCTCCTTGCCGCGCGTGTCGCGCAGGGTCGTGGGGACGCCCGCGGCGCGGAGGGTCTCGATGAACTCCTGCTGCACGTGGCGCTCGGAAGAGGTCCAGATCGATCCCGGCGTCGGGTTGAGCGGGATCGGGTTCACGTGGACCCACCCGCGGCCGCGCTGGTTGAGCTTCTTGGCCAGGAGCGCCGCGCGCCAGGCGTGGTCGTTCATGTCCTTGATGAGCGCGTACTCGATGCTCACGCGGCGGCCGGTCTTGACGTAGTAGTCGTGCGCGGCGTCGAGGGCCTCGTCGACCTTCCAGCGGTTGTTGACGGGGATGAGCTCGTCGCGGAGCTCGTCGTCGGGCGCGTGGAGGGAGAGCGCGAAGGTGACCGGGAGGTCCTCGTCTGCGAGCTTGCGGATCGCCGGGACGAGGCCCACGGTCGAGACGGTGATGTTCCGGGCGCTCATGCCCAGGCCCATCGGGACCGGGTCCACGAAGCGGTGCACGGCGTTCATGACGCGCTTGTAGTTGGCCAGCGGCTCGCCCATGCCCATGAAGACGATGTTGGTGACGCGCTCGTCGTCGTGCTCGGCGGTGCCCAGCTCGCCGGCGGCGATGAGGCGGTTCGCGGCGACGACCTGGTCCACGATCTCGGCCGTGGACATGTTGCGGGTGAGCCCGGCCTGGCCGGTGGCGCAGAATGGGCAGTTCATCCCGCAGCCCGCCTGGGACGAGACGCACAGGGTGATGCGGCCCGGGTAGCGCATCAGCACGGACTCGACGAGCGCGCCGTCGAAGAGGCGCCAGAGGAACTTGATGGTGTTGCCGTCGTCCGTCTTGAGGCGGCGGACTTCGCTAAGCAGCGGCGGGAACAGCTGCCCGACGAGCTCCTCGCGGCCGGCCTTGGGCAGGTCGCTCATGGCCTCGGGGTCCGTGGTCCAGTGCTGGAAGTAGTGGGTGGAGAGCTGCTTGGCGCGGAACGCCGGCAGGCCCAGCTCCTTGGCCTTGGCCTGGCGCTCCTCGAGGCTCAGGTCCGCGAGGTGCTGCGGCGGCTGCTTGACGCGGGGCGAGGCGAACTGGAGCAGCGGGCGGCCCTCGGGGGTGCGCTGCTGCTCCCAGCCCTCGGCCGTCGGGAGCACCTGGGGTCGCTCCTGGGCGGCCCCGGCTGCGGTGCGGGCGGGGGGCTGGCTCTCCGGGTTCGGGGTTCGCGTCTGAGAAGTCATCCTTTCCATCATCCCACGCCCGTTTGTTGATCCTCCAACCGGCCCACTATGATTCCGCTCTCCCTGACCCCTGCTTCGCCCCTCCTCGCTCCGTTTCGGGTACGCATCTCGTCGGGGTTTCTCCGTTTCGGGTACGCATCTCGTCGCCTTTTCGGGGTTCCTGGTACGCACGACGGCGGGTGCCCGGCCCGCGCGGGCGGGGCACCCGCCGTCGTCCGCGGCACCCTCGTACCCGAGGGCGGGAAAGGGCGACGAGATGCGTACCCGAAACGGGGAGGGGCGCGGCCGGGCAGCGACCGGGGGTGGGCGCGTCGGGGCGCGTCAGGGGGTGGGCGCCGCCCGCGCCGGGGAGGGGGCGGCGGCCTGCTCCCGGTAGAGCCGGGCGTAGGCGCCGTCCGCGGCGAGGAGTTCCGAGTGCGTCCCGTGCTCCACGATCCGGCCCCGGTCCACGACGTAGATCACGTCCGCCCCCACCACGGTGGAGAGCCGGTGCGCGATCGCGATCGTGGTGCGCCCATGGGACGCGGCGTCGAGGGCCTGCTGGACCACCCGCTCGGAGATGGTGTCGAGAGCGCTCGTGGCCTCGTCGAGGATGAGCACCTCCGGGTCCTTCAGCAGCACCCGCGCGATCGCGATCCGCTGCTTCTCGCCGCCGGAGAGCCGGTAGCCGCGCTCCCCCACCACCGTGTCGTACCCGTCGGGGAACGAGGCGATGGTCTCGTGGATGTTGGCGGCCCGGCATGCCGCCTCGAGCTCCTCGCTGGTGGCGTCGGCCTTGGCGTAGCGCAGGTTCTCCGCGATGGTCGCGTGGAAGAGATACGTCTCCTGGCTGACCACACCGATGTGGCCCACCAGGGATTCGCGCTGGAGGTCGCGCACGTCCTGCCCCGCGAACCGGACCGACCCGGAGCTCGCCTCGTAGAAGCGGGGGATGAGGTAGGAGACGGTGGTCTTCCCCGCGCCGCTCGGGCCCACGAACGCGGCGTACTGCCCGGGCTCGATGGTGAAGGACACCCGGTCGAGGGTGGCCCGGTCGTCGCCCCGGGCATCCGGGTAGCGGAAGGTCACGTCCTCGAAGGCGACCTCGCCGAGCCGGGGCGCCCCGTCGGGCAGCGCCGCGGCGCCGGGCTTGTCCGCGATGGCGGGCCTGAGGTCGAGGTACTCGAAGATGCGGGCGAACAGGGCGCCCGAGGTCTGCAGGTCGAGGGCCACGCGCATGAGGGCGATGAGGGGGAAGAGGAGCCTGGCCTGCACGTTGGTGAAGGCCACGATGGTGCCGGCCGTGATCACGGCGCCGCCGGCACCCGCGGCCCCGCCAGCGCCGGCCCGGTGGAACCCGGCGCCGCCGGTCAGCAGCCACCCGGCCACGAGGTACACGATCGCCGGGATCGAGGACATGAAGATCGTCACGAGGGCGAAGAAGTACTGCCCGCTCATGGCCTGCCGGATCTGCAGCTTCACGAGGTTGCCGTTCTCGGCCGAGTACCGGCCGATCTCGTCCGTCTGGCGGTTGAAGCTCTTGGACAGCAGGATCCCGGAGACGCTGAGGGACTCCTGGGTGATCGCGGTCATGTCCGAGAGGGACTCCTGCGTCTTGGTCGCGATCCGGGCGCGGACCTGCCCCACCCGCCGCTGGGCCACGACGAGGAACGGCATGAGCACCACGGCGATGAGCGTCAGCTGCCAGTTGAGCGCCACCATGGCCACGAACGCCGCGATGACCGTCACGACGTTGCCGACCACCCCGCTCACGGTGTTCGCCAGTACGGTGGCGACCCCGCCGACGTCGTTCTGCAGGCGCGACTGGATGACGCCGGTCTTGGTGCGGGTGAAGAAGCTGAGTTCCATGGACTGCAGGTGCGTGAACAGGCGCACGCGCAGCGCCCCCATGACCGCGTTGCCCACGGTCGAGGTGAGGTATGTCTGCCAGACCCCGAGCAGGGCGGAGAGCACATAGGCGCCCACCATGAGGGCCACGAGCTCCCCGAGCACGGACATCACCGGGTGGCCGCCGGCGGGGAACAGGCCCTGGTCGAAGATCCGCTGGGTGAGCAGCGGCGGGGCGACGGAGAGCGCCGCGGACGCGAGGACGAGTACCACCGTGAGCACGAGCGCGTAGCGGTGCGGCCTGAACAGCTCGGCGATCCGCCGGAAGAGGTGCGGGATCTTCGGCGCCTCGGCGTTGAGCTTGCGCTGGAGGGCCGCGTCCCCGGTCGAGACGCGGCCTCCGCGGCCTACGGGGCCGCCTCCCCGCCAGGGTGGCATCTGTGACATGCTCCTACTTTCCGCCCGGTTCCTGCGAAGCCCAAGCGATCTGTGTTCGCCCCGAGAGGATCGGGGTGCGCCGGCTAGTCCTCGGCAAGGATCAGGTAGAGGGCCTTGCGGGCCTCGTCGATCTTCGCGGCGGCCTGGGCGCGCTGCTCGTCCGTTGCGGCCGCCCGGAACTGGTGCAGGACGCCCATGAACTTCCCGACGCTCTCCATGAACGCCTCGGTGGCCTCGCTTCTTCCGGGCGCGGCATCCCAGGCCTTGGTGAGCTCCTCGGCGTGGTCGGCGACGTAGGCGCGGCCGGCCTCGGTCAGGGCGTATTCGGTGCGCTTGCCCTCGCCGGCCTGCTCGACGAGCTCCTCGTCGACGAGCTGCTGGAGCGTCGGGTAGACGGAGCCGGGGCTGGGCTTCCAGACGCCGTTCGTCTTGGCGCCGGCGGCCTGGATGATGCCGTAGCCCGTGAGCGGCTGCTCGGACAGGAGCGAGAGGATCATGGCCCGGACGTCGCCGCGGCTCGCCCTCCGGCCCCCGCGCGGTCCGAAGCCGGGCGGGAAGCCGTGGCCACCGGGACCGTGGTGGCCGGGGCCGAAGCCGTGGCCGCCGAATCCGGGGCCGAAGCCCGGGAATCCGCCGCCCGGGCCGCCGGGGGCAAAGGCCGCCGAGCCTGAGGGACCGAACCCTCCCGGGCCGAATCCGCGGCGCGGCCCGCGGGGGCCGTCGTGGTGGTGCAGTGCGTCGTGGTGGTGTGGATGGGATCGCATGGTGGTTCTCCTTTCGCGCGATCGATACTCAACGATATATCGCTGAAGATCGGAGAACAAGAGGGCGGGGCGGCTCCGAAAACAGGAACGGCCCCGGCCCGCACGATCGGCGCGGGGCAGCACCGATCATGCGGGCCAGAGCCGATCGAGGATGGAGCCTAGGGCTGGACCTTGTGCCGGCTCACGATGGAGACGCGGTTGAAGGCGTTCATCGTCACCGCGGCCCACGTGAGTGCGGAGAACCGGGCGTCGCCGAGCTCGGCCCTCGCCTTGGCGAGGGTGTTCAGCCGTTCCTCGTCGTCGGGCAGGAGCGTGACGGCCTCGGCGACATCGAGCGCGGCCCGCTCGAGCACCGTGAACAGCCCGGCCTCGCGCCACGCCGGCAGCACGTGCAGCTTCCGCTCGGGCACGCCCGCCTCGACGGCGAGCCGGCCGTGCAGGTCGAGGCAGTAGGCGCAGCCGTTGATCTGCGAGATCCGTACCGAGGCGAGTTCGACGACGGCGCGCGGCAGCCCGGCGTCGTCCGTCGCCTTCCGCACGGCGAGGGTGAGGCCGTTGAGGGCCTTCCACGCCGCGGGGTCCGACTTGTCGAGGTAGAAGGAGGGCTCATCGGTGAGGTCCGGGACAGCGTTGGTCATGGACCCATCTTCGCCCGCGGCCGTGCCCGGAGGCGGCAACGGCGGGCGGCGACCCGTACAGAGGGCCACCACGCACAGGAGGTGACCCCCAGAATCTGGGGGTCACCTCCTGGGGGGCACCTCCTGGGGGGCACCTCCTGGGAGTCACCTCCTGGGGGTCACCTCCTGGGGGTGTGCGCTGCCGCCCGCCGCCCGGGGGCTACTTGCCCTGCCACCCGGTGTAGCACTCTGCGATGTAGGCGCGGCCGTGCTCGGACTCGAGCAGCGAGCGGAGCTCCCCGAGCTGGCGGGCGCGGAAGAAGTCGTGGTTCTCCTCGCTCGGAACCGTGTGCAGGAGCGTGGTCATCCAGTAGGAGAAGTACTGGGCCTTCCAGACGCGGTCGAGCGCGCGGTCCGAGTAGGTGTCGACGAGCGCGCTCGAACCGGACTTGAAGTACGAGTCGAGGGATTCGAACAGGAGCTTGACGTCGTGCAGGGCCAGGTTCAGGCCCTTGGCGCCCGTGGGCGGGACGGTGTGCGCGGCGTCGCCGGCGAGGAACAGGTTCCCGTGCCGCATGGGGGCCTGGACGAACGAGCGGAACGGCAGCACCACCTTGTCCGTGATCCGCCCCTCCTTCAGCTCGAACCCGTTGCCGTTGACCCGCACGCGCAGCTGCTCCCAGATCTGCTCGTCGGTCCAGTCGGCCGGGTTCGTGGTGGGGTCGCACTGGAAGTACATGCGCTGCACCGTGTCGGTGCGCTGCGAGATGAGTGCGAAGCCATGGGCCGAGTTGGCGTAGATGAGCTCAGGGGCGCTGCGCGGGGCCTCGGTGAGGATGCCGAACCACGCGAACGGGTACGCGTTGAAGTACGTCTTGCGGCTCGACTCGGGGATCTGGTGGCGGCAGTACGAGCGCGAGCCGTCGGCGCCGACCAGGATCTGGGCGCGCAGCTCGAAATCCTGCCCGTCCGCGTCGGTGAAGTAGACCTTGGGGGTGCCGAGGAGGTCGTAGACGTCGGTGTTCGAGCACGAGTAGCGCACATCCCCGCCGTCGGCCTCGCGGCGCGCGGCGAGGTCGTCGAAGACGTCGTTCTGCGGGTACAGCCACACCGACTGGCCCACGAGGCCCTTGAAGTCGATCCGGTGGCCCTCGCCGTTGACCCGGAACTCGGTGCCCTCGTGCTCGTGGCCGTTGCGGAGCACGTTGTCCACGCCGGAGTTCACGAGGAGGTCCACGGAGCCGGCCTCGAGGATGCCTGCGCGGATCGTGCCGGAGATCTCCTCGCGGCTGCGGATCTCGACGACCGTGCTCTCGATGCCCGCTTGGTGCAGGAGGTGGGAGAGCATGAGGCCTGCGGGCCCTGCGCCCATGATGGCCACCTGGGTGGTGATGACGGTGCGATCGCCCATGATCGTTCCTTTCGGGTTCTTCGGGGCACAGGGCCGGCGGGATCCGCTGCGGCGTGCGTCTCCCTCGAGTGTGACGCGGCTCGCTCACACCGCGAACCCGAATTCCGTTCATCGGAAGGTGCTGCCGAAAACGAGAGCCGAGTACCGGCGTCGTGCCTCCGCAGCGCCCCCCGCCTACCCCACGGACCCGAGTTGCCGGCCGATGCCCCGCGCCGCCGTCTTGAGGGCGGGCACCAGCTGCTGCATCCGCACCTCCGCGAGGGGCACGACGACGCCGATCGCCGCCGCCGCGCGGCGCTGGCGGTCGAAGATGGGAACGGCAATGCCCCACGTGTCGGGATCGACCACGCCGGCGAGCTCCGCGTACCCGTGCGTCGCGGCGGCGGCGAGGAGCTGGCGGACATGCTCGGTGGTCGCCTTGCCCGTGGGGTCGCGGAACCGGGCGAGGTAGGCGGCCTGGATGTGGGGCGGCTGGGCGGACATGAGCGCGACCCCGGCGGAGGAGACGTGCACGGGCATCCGCCCGGCCACCTTGGCCCGATTCGCCACGGAGCCGCGGCGTGAGAGGCGCTCGACGAACAGCACGTCGTCGCCCTGGAGCACCGCGAGGTTGACGTTCTGGTTGAGGACCTGGTGGATGTCGTCCATGAACGGCAGCGCCGCCTGGCGGAGCACGAGGGTCGGCGAGTTGCGGTTCACGAGCTCCCAGAGCCGCAGGCCGAGCTGCACCTTCCCGCCGGGAGCCTGCTCGAGGAGGCGGTGGCCGGCGAGCTGGCTGACCAGGCGGTGCGCGCTCGTGAGCGGCAGGCCGGCGCGGGCCGCGAGCTCCCCGAGCGGCAGCGAGCTCACCCCCTCGGGGAACGCCTCCAGGATCCGGACCACGCGGTCCACCACGGAGTCCCCGGAGCCCGAATTGGCCATCATGCCCTCCTCCACGCGACGCCCCTTATTCCGTTCAATGGTCTCACGTGTCATGGGCCACGGGGATCGGTGATACAACTCTCAGGTCCCTCCTCCCCGCACCCTGAGGAAATCCATGTCAACGACGACTCCACGCACCCATGCGACCGTCCCGGCCGTGCGCTCCCAGTGGCCGGTCTGGCTCTGCTGGTTCGCGATGGTCCTCGACGGCTTCGACCTCGTGGTCCTCGGCGCCGTGATCCCCACACTCCTGAAGTCCCACGAACTGGGCTTCAATCCGGTCGGCGCCACCCTCGCCGCGACCATCTCGCTCGTCGGCGTCGGCCTCGGCGCGCTGTTCATCGCCCCGCTCTCCGACCGCTTCGGACGGCGCCGCCTCCTCATCGCCTGCGTCGCCTGGTTCTCGGTGTTCACCCTTGCGGTGGTCATCGCGCCCAACGTCGCCGTATTCGGCGCGCTCCGCCTGCTCGCGGGGCTCGGCCTCGGCGCCTGCCTCCCGGCGGCCCTCGCCTACATCAACGACTATGCGAGGGCCGGCGCCGGCGCCTCCAGCACCACGCGCACCATGACTGGCTACCACGCGGGCGCCGTCGCCACCGCCCTCCTCGCGCTCCTGATCGTCCCGAACTGGCGCGCCATGTTCCTCCTCGGCGGCCTCGCCGGCCTCGCGCTCGTCCCCTTCCTGTGGGCCAAGCTCCCCGAGTCGCTGCCCGCCGCCGGTTCCGCGGACGACGGCGGCGAACCGGCGCCGTCGTCCGACTCGCCGTCCGCCGGGGCCCCTGCCGCAGCGGACGCGAAGCTCGGCTACTCGGCCCTCCTGCAGAAGCCGTACCCGCTCATCGCCGTGGGGATCGCGGTTGCCTCCTTCATGGGACTCCTGCTCGTGTACGGGCTGAACACGTGGCTGCCCACCCTCATGGCCGAGGCCGGGTACTCGCTGAGCTCGTCCCTGACGCTCCTGCTCGTGCTCAACGTGGGTGCGGTGGCGGGCCTCCTCCTGGCCGGATGGCTCGGCGACCGGCACGGCGCCAAGCGGATCGTGCTGGTGTGGTTCGGGCTCTCGGCGCTGCTGCTGGCAGTGCTGAGCATCCGCATGCAGAACGCGATCCTGCTCAATGCCGCCGTGTTCGTCACGGGCGTGTTCGTCTTCAGCGCGCAGGTGCTCGTCTACGCCTGGGTCTCGCAGCTCTTCCCTGCGCACCTGCGGGGGACGGCCCTGGGCTTCTCCGCCGGCGTGGGCCGTATCGGCGCCATCCTCGGGCCCGCGGTGACGGGCACGCTCGTCACGCTCGGCGTCGCCTACCCGTGGGGGTTCTACGTCTTCGCCGCAGCGGCCGTCCTGGCCGTGCTGGCACTCGTCGCCGTGCCGCGCGAGGCACCCCGGCCGAACCCGAAGGCCTCCGTCTGAGGGTCACCTCCCGGGAACCTCCGTCTGAGGGTCACCTCCTGAAGGCCACCGTCTGAGGGTCACCTCCTGAGAGTCGCCCCCAGGAGGTGATCCTCACGCGGGGCGCGCGGTCCCCGGCCGGACGAGGGTGGCCCAGAGGTGCCAGAGCATCCCGACGAACGCAGCGGTGAAGGCGGCCACGGCCACCCACAGCTCGGCGCGGCCGACGAACTCGACGATGGGCAGCCGGTCCGCTCTGCCCAGATAGATTCCCGCCACGGCATACATGCCAAGGGGGAAGATCACGCTCCACAGGCCGGGCTCGTACGCGAGGGGGACGCGGTGCACGAGGTGGCGCCACCACCCTGCGGCCAGGAGCACGGGAAAGAGCCAGGAGGCGAACGCCCAGAACACCACGGATGCACCCGCCACGAGCCCGCGGGTAGCGTCCACCATCGGGGCGCCGGCCATCTCCGCGATCCGCGCCCCGGCCAGGACGCTGATGGCCATCGCGCCCATCGCCACGAAGTAGTGCGGGCGCAGGTCCTCCGGCCGGATCGGATAGGTCATGAGCCGCAGGGACACGAAAATGCCCACTGCGGCATACAGAATGAGGCCCACCGACCAGGCCACCACGGCGACGAGGGCGAGGGCGGGCCGCCAGTCGTCCCCGGCCGCCTGCTCCACCGATGCCGAGGCGACCGCCACCGACTGGCTCGCCACGCACCAGATGAACCAGGACCCGTTCGCGTCCCGCACCACAGGCCGCTCCTCCCGGCCCAGCACCGCGGTCCAGGGCACCACGTAGCCGAGCACCGCCCACACGAGTGCGGCCACGGCGAGGAGGGCGGCCGTCGCACCGAGCCAGCCCGTCATCCCGAGCCGCACGCCGAGCACGTTCGTCCCGGCGATGAACGTGAGGAAGCCGAACGCGCGGCCGGGGTCCAGGAAGTCCCGGGTCATGTCGGCACGGAACCTCACCAGCCGCGCGAGGCTCAGGACCAGGATCACCGCGTATGAGACTCCGCAGATCGCGAGCAGCGCCGCCGAGAGCCAGTGGATCCCCTCGAGCTCAAGCCCCACGGAGATGATCCCGGAGGCCATCGTGAGCGCGAAGTACCCGGGGGTGAGGGTCTGCACCGCCTCGGCCACGCGGGCTCCGAGGGCCTTCGGGAGGGTCGCGGCGGCGCTCATGGAACCCAGCTTAGGCCGCGCACCCGCGCCCCTGCCCCGTAGCCTTGGAGCACCGACGGAAGGACGCCCATGCCCCCGCACATCATCCGCTTCGCCGACCTCGCACCCGCCCGCTGGCGCAACGGCGGCGGGACCACGGTCGAGATCGCCCGCGGCAGCCACCCGGGCGCCGTCCAGCCCGCCGGCGGGGACTGGGATTGGCGGCTCAGCATCGCGGAGGTGGAGCGCGCCGGCGACTTCTCCAGCTTCGAGGGCATGGACCGGGTCCTGACGGTGATCGACGGCGAACTGCTAGTGCTCACCGTGGACGGCCGCGAGCACGGGCTCGAGCGCTACCGTCCCCTGCGGTTCGACGGCGGCGCGCCCGCCAGCGCCGTGCTCCCCACCGGCCCCATCCGCGACCTCAACCTCATCACGCGGCGCGGCGCCTGCACGGGCTACGTGACCATCCTCGAGCTGTCCAAGAAGCGCGCCCTCCCCCTCGGGCCCGGGCAGCTCGGCGTCCTCCTCCAGGGCGACGCCGTGGCCGCGCCCGGAATGGGCGCCGATGGCGGGGCCACCACCAGCGCCCAGGACGACAGCGCGACTCCCCTGGCGCGCTACGACACAGTGGTCGGCGGGGAGCCCGCCCCGACCGTGAGCGGCCGCGGCTTCCTGGCCGTCGTGTCCGTCGTCGAGGCCGAGCAGGCGGAGGCATAGGCCACTCGGGCCGACTCCGGTTCGCCTCTGCGTCAGGAACTGCATCACTCGGGCGCTGCAACCGCCCGAACGGGCCCGGAGACCGCCTGAGTTGTGCAGTTTCGGACCTCTGCATCCCGCACGCGGCGCGTCGGAACACCTCCTCCCACTGAGCGGAAGCCGGTGGTGGCGCGGCGCACACCCGGCGCGGTGGACTGGCCCCATGGGTCTGAAGCACACCGCGGCCGCCAACCACGTGGGCCGGGACGTCAGCGCGTCCATCCCCGCCCAGCCCGACGGCGTGTTCGGCCTCGCGTCAGGGCTCGGGGACGAGCTCGACGCCGAGCTGGCGCGGATCTGGCCGCGCGCGGTGGTCCATCTGGGAGTCCGTAGCAACGACGCCCACACCCTCTACGCCGTGGCGATCGCCCGGTCGCTGCTCGCGGCGCATTCCGAGGCCGATCCCGGCGTGGTCCTGCCGGCGATCATGCTCCACGACATCGGCTGGTCCAAGGTGCCTCCGGACGAGGTGCTCGAGGCCATCGCGCCCGGCGGTGGCCGGCCGGACCTCGTGCTGCTGCACGAGAAGGAGGGAGCCCGGCTGGCCGAGGGGATCCTCGCCGAGGCGGGCGTACCCGGCGAGCGTTCGGCCCGGATCGTGGAGATTATCGACGGGCACGACTCTCGCCGGGAGGCCCTCTCGATCGAGGACGCGATCGTGAAGGACTCGGACAAGACGTGGCGGCTCACCCCGCACGGGCTGGACACCGTCATGGACTGGTTCGGGCTGGACCGCGGCCAGGCCCTGCGCCTGTGCGCCTCGCGCGTGACGGGGCACCTGTTCACCGACACGGCACGGGCGCTGGCCCGCGGCCTCGCGGCGGTCGAGTCCGCCAACCTCTGGCCCGAGCGGGCAGCGCTAGAGTTGCCGTAGCCGCGGGGCACGGGCCCCACAAGACAGCCGCCAAACTGGCATGCGGCAGGCGATCACCGGCGAGGAGGCACGGATGGCTGGCGGCAGCAGCGAACCCGGCCGCACCGTGACATCCAAGGCCCTCGCGATCCTCTTCGCCTTCGAGTCCGGGCGACGGTCCCTGAGCCTGTCCGAGCTGGCCGACGCAGCGAACCTCCCGCTGAGTACCACGCACCGTCTCGTCGGCGAGCTCGTCGACTCGGGCGCCCTGGCCCGGGACACGCAGGGCCGCATCCAACTCGGGATCAGGCTGTGGGAGCTGGGCCAGAACGCCGGGCGAGCCCTCCGCGACTCCGCCCGCCCGTACCTGCAGGACCTGTTCTCCCTCACGGGCGAGACCGCCCACCTCGCCATCCGGGAGGGCCACGAGGTCCTCTACATCGACCGGATCTACGGCACCAAGAGGGTGCCCCGGGCTTCGCGGGTGGGCGGCCGCCTGCCGATGCACGCCACCGCGGTGGGCAAGGTGATCCTCGCGTTCGAGGAGGACTGGGTGCGCGACGCGTACTTCAACCGGCAGCTCGAGCAGCCCACGGCGTTCACCCACGTCAACCCGGCGCGGCTCGCCGACGAGCTCGTCCAGATCCGCGAGCAGGGCTACGCCACCACCGCCGAGGAGGTGCGCCTCGGCTCCGCCTCCCTCGCGGTCCCGGTGTTCCACACGGGCCGGATCGGTGCGGGCCTGGGCATCGTGGTCCTGTCCTCGCAGGCGGGCGGGATGCTGCGCCACCTCCCGACACTGCGCGGCATTTCGGCCCAGATCGAACGGGCCACCGCGCACATCCCGCTCGAGACGCTCCGCGCGAGCGCCACGATCGAGAGGTGACGGACGACGCCGGGTGGCCCCCCGGCGTCGTGCGCCTCCGGCGAGCGCGCCGCAGCACCGGTGACCGGCGGCCCCGGGGTCAGAGGCCGTCGACGATCGCGGCGGTCGCCTCGAGGTAGGCCTCCTGCGTCTCCGGGGCGAGGTTCTCGAAGATGATGTCCGCGCCGTCGTCGAGGGCCTCGTCGTGCGGGGCGACCACGATCTTGCGCACGTAGTGGCCGAAGTGGTCGCGGATGCGGGCCAGGCGCTCCTCGTTGGCGGCGGCTCGGGCCTTGCGGTTCTTGGACGGGAGCGCGGGCTGGGTGACCAGGAGGATGCCGCGGCTGAGCTTGTCGGCGAAGCCCATGTCCACGAGGGTGTCCACGGTGGCAGCGAGGGTCTTGGAGGAGTCCTCCTTGTTCATCGCCACGAGGACGATCTCGTCCGCGATCTCCACCGCGGCCTGCCAGGTCCCGGCGGTGGAGGCGTTGCCGGTGTCCACGAGGGCGAGGTGGTAGAACTGCCGCAGCACCGTGTGGAGCTGCACGAACGCGCTCCCGTCGATCACTTCCTTGTCCCCGGCCTGATTCTGGGACGCGAGGACGTGGAACTTGTTCTCGCCCTGGGCGCGCACGTAGTTCACGAGCTCGTGCGCGTTGGAGGGCTGGGCGAAGCGGTCGATGTTGGCCAGCAGGTCCGCGGCCGTGTGGTCGTGGCTGGCCTGCATGGCGCGGTCGCCGAGCGTGCCCTTGTTCTCGTTGTTGTCCCAGGCGAGGACGTTGCCGCCGCGGACGCGGCCCAGGGTGGCGGCCGTGAGGTAGCAGCTCGTGGTCTTGGAGGCACCGCCCTTGAGGTTCACGAAGACGACGCACTTGTGGCCGGCGAGGCCACGCTGCACGGAGGCGCGCCATTCGCGACGCGTCATCTCCCGCTCCCCCGGCGCGAACCGCAGGGTGCCTCCGGAGAGGGTGTTGAACGCGCCCTGCCAGCCCTCGCGCGCCGGGCTCTGCGGGACGGCAGGCCGGGAGGCTGCGAAGTCGGCGGCGGTGGGGCGGCGGCGCCGCTCGCGCAGCGGCGGCTCGGCCCGCGAGTCGTCGCGGGAGTCGTCGCGGACCGCCGCGGGGAGCTCGGGGCCCTGCGCCGGAGCGGCGGCGGAAGCGCCTGCCGGGGCGTGCGCGGGCGGTGCCGGCGTGGATGCCGCCCGCTCAAAGGAGGCCCGCTCGAAGGTCGCGGGCTCGAACCCCGCCGGCTCGAAACCCGCCGGCTCGTACGACGCCGACTGGGTCGGCAAGTGCGCGGGGAACGCCGGCGCGACGGCCGCGGGATCGATCGAGGGCGAGGCATGGGCCGGGGCGTGGGCGGGCGCCGGGGGAACGCCCAGGGACGCCTCGAACGCGGACGGGCCCGCGGAGCCATGGGGGGCGTCCACTGCGAACTCGCCGTTGCCGTGGACGAGCAGGCGCTGTTCGCCGGCCGGCTCGGAGATCTTCAGGTGCACGGGGGCGTCGATCTCCGCGGCGGTGGCGACGGCGGTGGCGTGGACCGACTCGCGGGCGGTTTCGAGGTCGGGGTAGGCGGTGCGCCACGTCCTGCCGTCGGAGCCGGTGATCTGGGCCTCGCCCGTGACGGACAGCACTGCGTCGATCTGAGTCATCGGTCCCTCTCTCTTCACCCGCGGTGGGCGCCCCTGCCACGGAGCGGGGCCATGCGGCTGGGGGGACGGGCGGTCCCGCCCCACACAGACCGCCAAGGCAGCTTACGGCATCGGTGAAGGGCATGACAGTGGAGTCCAGACACCAGCGTCCCCGCACCGCCCCTCGCGGGGGCGGTGCGCTTTAGAGTCTTTGGCCCGTGTCGCGCCGGGCCGGAGCAGCACAGAATCGCTCTACAGCCCTGGAGACTCCTGGAGGGGGCCACCGTGAAGCGCGTTCTCCTCGCCTATGGCGCGGCCGAAGGGCAGACCGCGAAGATCAGCGACGTGGTCTCGGAGGTCCTCCGCTCGCATGACATCGAGGCCACGCTCGTGGACCTGAAGAGCGTCCCCGACGCGGACCCGGCCCCCTACGACGGGGTCGTCGTGGGGGCGTCCGTCCACCTGGGCCAGCACGACCAGCACACGGTGGACTTCATCCGGACCCACGCGGACGCGCTGAACGGCAGGCCCACGGCGTTCTTCTCGGTGAGCCTGACGGTCGAGCTGGACCCGGCCGAGGCCAAGGGCTACGTCGAGCGGTTCGAGCAGGAGACGGGCTGGCGCCCCGACCGGGTGGCGCTGTTCGGCGGGGCGCTCGTTCACACGCACTACGGGTTCGTCCGGCGGCACCTCATGAAGAGGTGGGCCGAGGGGCAGAAGCCCGGGCTCGGCACCGACGTGAGCCGCGACTACGTGTACACGGAGTGGGACGCGGTCCGGCGGTTCGCCGAGGATGTCGCCGCGGACGTCAACGCCAGCGGGACGCGCGCGCCCTGAACGGCCCGTTCAGCAGGGAATCCGCATGCACCCGCCGATGGACGTCCCTCCCTACTCCGCGTTCGTGACGAAGGCCCTCGTCCGGGGCCTCGCCTGGGACGTCGGGCTGCCGGTGGTCACCTATTACGCCCTCCACCTGCTGGGCGCGGGCGACTGGATCGCCCTGCTGTCCGGCGCCCTGGTCGCGGCCGCGCGCGTTGCAATGGTCGCGGTCCGCGACCATTCGCTGAACGCCTTCGGCCTGCTCATGGTGATCGTGTTCGGCCTCGGCCTGGTGCTGTCCTTCGTCACGGGGGATCCGAGATTCCTGCTGCTCAAGGATTCCATCACCACGGCAGTCGTCGGCCTCACCTTCCTCTCCATGGCCGCGCTAGGGCATCCCCTGACGTTGGAGGCGGCGCGGAGCTGGAGCCCGGAGCGCGCCGCAGAGCTGCTCAGCCAGTTCCGCACGAGCCCCGCGGCCCGGCGCTGGCATCTGAAGATGTCGGTGGTGTGGGGCCTGGGAATGCTCGCCGAGGCGGCGGTCCGGGTGCCGCTGGTCTACCTGCTGCCCATCGACGTGATGGTGGTGGTCTCCGCCGCCTTGACGGTCACCGCGTTCGGCGCGCTCATCCTGTGGACCGGGCGGGACCTCAGGCGGCGGCGCGCCCGCGGCTGAACGCCCTCCCACACCTCTTGGCTTCCCCTCCCCCGCGTGGAAGCCTCGGACCGTGACCCCCGTGAGGCGCCCGCGCTGGCTGACCCGCAACGTCGCCACGCTCTCCGGCGTGAGCTTCCTGCAGGACGCCGCGAGCGAGCTGCTGTACCCGATCCTGCCGATCTTCCTCACCACGGTGCTCGGGGCACCGGCGGCGGTGGTCGGAGCGGTCGAGGGCGCGGCCGAGGGCGCAGCGTCGCTGACCAAGATCGCGGCCGGCCGCCTCGCGGACCGGTCCTCGAGGCGGCGCCTGATCGGTCTCGGCTACGGGCTCGCGGCGGTGGGAAAGCTCATCATCGCCCTCGCCGGGTCGTGGCCCGTGGTGCTGGTGGCGCGCTGCGTGGACCGCCTCGGCAAGGGCATCCGCGGCGCGCCCCGCGACGCCCTGCTCATGCACGGCGTGGGGTCCGACAGCCGCGGCAGGATCTTCGGCTTCCACCGCATGGCAGACACGCTCGGCGCCGTGGTCGGCCCCGCCCTCGGCCTCGTCCTCTACGAGCTGTTCCACCGCCAGATCCCGCCGCTGCTGTGGGTCGCCGTGGTCCCGGCCGTCCTCTCGGTGCTGCTCGTCGCCGCGGTGCGGGAGCAGCGCGAGTCCCGGGCCGGCGTCGTCCGTCCCGCGGGGGCGCCGCGACGCACGACGCCGGCCGCCTACCCGGGCGCCCCGGCCCGCCTCCCGGCACGGCTGCGGCTGCTGATCGGGGGCCTGGCGGTGTTCTCGCTCGTGAACTTCCCCGATGCGCTCCTGCTGCTGCGGGCGCACGATCTGGGGCTGACGACCGAGGGCGTGATCGGCGCGTACATCCTCTACAACGTGGCGTACGCGGGGCTGTCGTATCCGGCGGGGGCGCTGTCGGACCGGGTCCCCCGCCACCTCGTGTTCGCCGCGGGGCTGGCGTGCTTCGCGGCGGGCTACCTGGGGCTCGGGCTCATCAGCGATCCGGGATGGGTGTTCCCGGTGCTGATCGTGTACGGCGGGTTCGCGGCGGCGACCGATGGCGTGGGCAAGGCGTGGGTCTCGAGCCTCGCCCCGGCGCAGGTGCAGGGCCGGGCGCAGGGCCTGTTCCAGGGGCTCACCGGCGGCGGAGTCCTCGTGGCCGGGATCTGGGCAGGCCTCGCGTGGGGCGACGCCGGCCGCGTGCCGCTGCTGGTGAGCGGGGCGGCGGGGCTGCTGCTCGCCGTCGGCCTCGTCGTGGCGGGCCGTCGGCTGGGCGGCGAGCGTGACCGCCGGCGCTAGCGGGCACCTCAAGAGGGCCCCCGGCGAAATCAAGGCCCTTTGCATCGTGCGCCCCGTCAGGCCACGGCCTACGCTCCTCCTATGCCGGAAGACCTCAGGGCAGAGCACATCTTCGACGTCCGTCCGCCCGGGACGCCTCCGCCTCTTGACGCCCTCCCCGGCGTGCGTCGGGTCGGCAGCCCCGTGGGCCATCATCTCCGGACGCAGTACTTTGACACTGCGGACCTCGCCCTCCGCTCCCGCGGGATCGTCCTCAGCCGGAGGACCGGCGGGCCCGACGCCGGCTGGCAGCTGGACCTACCCGGCACAGACGGCCCGCGCGAGCACCACGTCGAGCCGCTGGGCGCCGGGGACGAGCCGGTGCCGGAGCGCTTCGTCCGGATGACCCGCGCCCGCGCCCGCGGCAGGCCTCTGGAGCCGACCGCGCACGTGGACGTCGACGGGAGCAGCACCGTGCTCTACGGGAAGAAGGAGAAGGTCCTCGCCGAGTTCACCGACGACGTCATCAGGACCCAGTCGGTCTACCCAACCCAGGTCATGGAGGAGCGCCGGACGTGGGGCATCAGGCTGGTCGACGCCCCAGGGCGGCTCGTCGAGGCGGCGGAAGCGGCATTCAGGGACGGCGCGGACCACACGGCGGCATTCCAGGGGCTCGTCCCCGCGCCGGACGGCCCGGACGGGTCGCGCGGGCCCGGGGGCCGCGGGCGGCGGAGTCGGGTCCCGGGTCCGAAGGACCCGATCTCCTCGGTTCTGCTCGCCTACGTGCGCCAGCAGGCCGAGACGCTCCTGTCCGTGGACCCCGCCGTGCGGGACGACGAGCCGGATGCCGTGCACCAGATGCGGGTCAGCGCCCGGCGGCTGCGGTCGGTCCTCGCCTCGTACAAGAAGCTCGTCGATCCGGGCACGGTGGCCCGGCTGCGCGAGGATCTGCAGTGGCTCGCCGCGGCGGTCGGGGGGACCCGGGACATCGAGGTCATGCGGGAGCGCCTCAGAGCGCTCATCGCGGCCGAGCCTGCCGAGCTGCTCATGGGACCCGTAGCCCAGCGCATCGAGGAGGAGCTCGGCGCCCGGTACACCGCCGCCAGGGGAATCGCGCTCGAGGCGCTCGAGTCGGACCGCTACTTCGACCTGCTCGAAGCGCTCGATGCCTTCGTCGACAGTCCTCCATTGGGCGATGCGGCCGGCCGCAAGGCGGGCAAGGCCGCCGCCCGCCGTCTGGAGGCAGACCGCGGCCGGGTCGAACGGGCCGCGGCCGCCGCGCAGGCCGTGGCCGGCACCGGGTCCGATCAGACGGCGCTCCACGAGGTCCGCAAGTGTGCCAAGCGCCTGCGCTACACCGCCGAGTCCGTCGCGCCGGTGCTCGGCGAGGAGGCGCAGCGCACCGCCGAGGAGGCCGAGGCCATCCAGGAGGTGCTCGGCGAGTTCCAGGACAGCATCGTCCTGCGCCAGCTGCTGCGCGAACTGGCCGTCTCGGTGTTCCTCGAGGGATCGAACGCGTTCGCCCTCGGCCGCCTGCATGCCCTCGAGCAGGGCCGGGCCGAACGGGCGCGGGAGGCATTTGCCACCCAGTGGAAGCGCAGCCACCGGTAGCTTCCCCTGCGCGCGGCGCCAACCGTACACTCGACCCCGCAGCCCTGTGGTCGTTAAGCAGAAGCGTCACGAGGAGGAACGTCATGGTCGACGTCACCGGCATGCTCCGTTCCCTTCGGCCCGAGGAGCTCGAGACGCTCCGCTCGCGGGGCCCCGCCCAGATCCTGGACGAGGCGCTGCTGAGGGCCATCGACACCGCGGCCGGCGGTCCGGGAGAGGGCCGCGGCTACTACGTGGTGAAGGGGCACCTCTGGCCCGTCGAGAACCGCGAATACCACCTCCGCGAGGACGTCGCCGAGGAGCTGTTCGGTTCGGAGGGCCCTGCCTGACATTCTCCGTCAGTCCCCGTGCTCCGTGAGGATCTGGGACAGCGTCTCGAGGTCAGCCCGGATCTGCCGGGAGTAGACCTTGTTGACCAGCGGATCCGCGATCCGTCCGAAGACGCCACCGAGCCCCGGGTCCGCGTCGAGTCGGTAGTTCACGCGGGTGCCCTCCCCCTCGGGCGCCAGGGTGAACGCCGAGGTGAAGCTGATCTTGCCTTCGACGGACTTGAGCGCGAACCTCGTGGGCAACTCGTGCTCGGTGACCTCCATGGTCCAGTCGAAGGTCCGCCCGAGGATCTTGCTGGTGCCCCGGATCCGGGTCCCGACGGCCGCGGGGCCGTCGCTCTCGGCGCGGAGGATGGTGGCCTGGTAGGAGGGCAGGTTTGCGGGGTCCTCGAGGTAGGCGAAGACCCGCTCCGGGCTGGCGGCGATGACAATGCTCTCGTCGGTGGTGGGCATGGTGAGACGCTCGATTCGGCAGCTGTGGCGCCACGGCCTGTGGCAGGTGCGAGGTCGGCCTCGCGTGGTGATGCGGTGTTCCCCAGCCGTCTGTCCGCTCCGGCGCGCGGCGGAGGCCCCGGATTCCGTCGGGTCCGGGAGCCCCACAGAAGCATGGTCCGTCTTTCCCAGGTCCGGGGCAAGGGCCCGACGCCGGCGGCGCGAGGAGCGCACGACGGCGGGTGGGCGCCCGCCGTCGTGCGCTGCGGTCTGTACGCGGAGGGCGCCCGGTGGAACGCTGGGCCCATGCGGAAACTGGTCTACGGCATGAACGTGTCCTTGGACGGCTACATCGCGGCACCGGGCGGGGACATCAGCTGGGGCGGCCCGCCCAGCGACGAGCTGTTCCAGTGGTGGCTCGACCAGGAGCGGGCCAGCGGCCTGACGCTGTACGGGCGCAGGCTGTGGGAGACCATGAGCCCCTACTGGCCCACCGCGGACCAGGAGCCCGGCGCCACCCCGGCTGAGATCGAGTTCGCCCGGAACTGGCGGGAGACACCGAAGGTGGTCTTCTCCTCGACCCTCCGCGGGCCCCTCGAGTGGAACACCCGACTGGTCAAGGGGCACGCGGCCGCCGAGATCGCCCGGCTCCGGGCCGAAGACGGGGCCCCGATGACCATCGGCGGCGCGACCCTCGCCGCGGCCGCCATGCGCGCCGGGCTCATCGACGAGTACATGCTCGCCACCTATCCCGTCCTCCTGGGCTCCGGGACGCCGTTCTTCACCGCGCTGGACAGCTGGGTGACCCTGGACCTGATTGAGACGCGGACCTTCCCCGACGGGGTGGTGCTGACCCGGTACGAGACGCGGCGGTGAGGGATGCATCCTCGCCCAACGGAAGTCCGGGCGGCAGAATGGCTCTGACGACGAAGCCCCCCGGACTGCGGCGGCGCCGCGTCGCCGCAGTATCTCGCCAGACCGCCACCGCCAAGGAGCCCCGCATGGCCGTTCGCGTTGACCTCAATATCTCCCTCGACGGCTACGCCTCGACCACCGACCAGACGCCCGAGAACCCGATGGGCGAGGACTGGCAGCGCCTCGTCGCGGCCTACACCGGCACCAGGACGTTCCGCGAGAGGGTGCTCGGCGACCGCTCCGGCGAGGGCACCACCGGCGTCGACGACCGCTACGGGGCGGCGTACTTCGAGGGCATCGGCGCCGAGATCATGGGCGCAGGCATGTTCGGCCTGCACTCGTTCCCCGACGACAAGGACTGGCGCGGATGGTGGGGCGACGAGCCCCCGTTCCACGCGCCGGTCTTCGTCCTCACCCATGACGCCGAACGGGCGCCCATCGAGTTCGACAACGGCACGGTGTTCCACTTCCTCTCGGCCACCCCCGAGGAGGCGCTCGCCACGGCGACCGAGGCCGCGGGCGGAGCCGACGTGCGGATCGGCGGCGGAGTGGACACGGTGCGGGCCTTCCTGAAGGCCGGGCTCGTCGACCGGCTGCACGTGGCGATCTCACCCATCCTGCTCGGCCAGGGGCAGAGCCTGTGGCAGGACCTGCGCGGGCTGGAGGCGGGTTACACGGTCAGCAGCGAGGTGGCCGAGAGCGGCGTGGTCCACCTGACGTTCGCCCGGGACTGACCGCGCCGGCTACCCGTGCGTGACGAGCACGTCCGGATCCCCCTTCTCGACGCGTCCTCCCCGCTCCACCGGGAATCCGTTGCGCACCCAGTATTCGTAGCCGCCGATCAGCTCGCGCACCTCGAAGCCCTCGGCGAGCAGGCGCCGCGCGGTATGCGTGGCTCCATTGCAGCCGGGGCCCCATCCGTAGACGATGAGGGCCCGGTCGGACGGCAGATCGGCCAGGCGGTCGTCCAGGGCGTCGTTGGGAAGGTGCAGTGCGCCGGCGATGTGCCCCTGGTCCCACGAGGACTGCCGGCGGGTATCGACGATCACGGCGGCACCGGCGGCCTGCGCCTCGGCGGCCGCGACGACGTCGATCTCGTAGGCCAGCTTCGCCTCGACGAAGGCCAGCAGGTCGCTCTGCGAGACCACCGCTACCGCCCCGACTGCACCGGCTGGCCGGAGGTGCCGAGCAGTTCCGCGAGCTTGGGGAGCTGGGACGGGTCCTCGAGCGCCGATCCGACCGCCACGACCCGCGCACCGGCGGCGAGGAAGTCCGCTGCATTCCCGGCATGCATGCCGCCAGTGGTGACGAAGTTGGCCGCGGGGAAGGGACCCTTCATCGCCTTGATCCACTCGGTGCCCAGCACCGAGGCAGGGAAGGCCTTGAGCCAGGTCAGGCCTTCCCTGAGCGCGATCTGCACCTCGCTCGGCGTCGCCACCCCGGGCAGCGGCAGCAGCCCGGCCTCGGAGGACGCCCGGACCACCTCGAGGTCGAAGCCGGGGCTCACCGTGAAGTGCGCGCCGGCGTCGATCGCCTGCTGCACATGCCCGGCGGTCACGACGGTGCCCGCGCCCACCAGCTTGCCCCGCTCGCGCCCGGCGGCCGCGACGACCCGCAGTGCCTCGACGTCGTCGGGGGTTTGGATGGGCAGTTCGACGACGTCGATGCCGAGGTCCCAGGCGGTGGTCGAGACCGCGAGGCTCCTCTCCACGCCGATGCCGCGCAGGATCGCCATGAGCGGCGCTCCGCCGAAGATGCTGCTGAACTCAGAATTGTCGATCATCGAAAAGACCGGTCCTTTCAGGAGGTGGGCTGCGTGAGCGCTGCGGGCGCGGCAGCGGGTGGATCTGCGACGAAGTCGCTCATGGAGAGCAGGACCAGTCTCGCCCGTTCGTGGCCCGCGCGGAGCCGCTCGGAGGCGCCCGCGCCGTTCAGGCTGGCCGCGAGGTAGCCCGCGGCGAACGCGTCGCCGGCACCGACCGCCTCGAGGACCTCGGTGGGGATCGCTGGCTCGAACACGGTCCCGTCCCGGCCCAGTTCGGTGGCGCCGATGCCGCCGTCCTTGACCACAATTCTGTCGGGCCCGGGCAGGAGCCCGCGGACGTCGTCCGGCGTCGCGCAGCCCCACAGGGCCTGCGCCTCATCGAGGCCCACGAAGACCACGTCCGCGCGGTCGGCGAGCCGGCGCAGCTCGCCGGCGGCCGCGCCCTCGGGCCACAGCGAGGGGCGGTAGTTGACGTCGAAGGTCAGCGTCGCGGTGCTCGCGGCGACGCGGTCGATCACCGCGTCGACCAGGGCGGCGCAGGTCACGGACAGCGCAGGCGTGATCCCCGAGAGGTGCACGATGTCGGCGTCCTCAAGCGGAATGCCCGCGACGCTGGCGGGGCTCATCCGGGACGCGGCAGACCCGCGCCGGTAGTACAGGACGCCGTGGCCGGGGTCCTTGAAGTAGACGCCGGTGGGGGCCTCCGGGTCGGCCGTGACCCAGCGGGTGTCCACGCCGCGCTCCTCGATGGCGCGGACGATCCGGCGGCCAAGGACGTCGTCGCCCACAGCGCTCACCCACGCCGAGGGGATCCCCAGATGGGCGGCGTGGCAGGCGACGTTGGATTCCGCACCGCCCGGGTGGAGGCGCACGTCGTCGGCCGTGGCGAGGGACTCGGCGCGGGAGGGCGTCACCATCATCATCGTCTCGCCGATGGTGATCAGGCGTGGGTTCGAGGTGTGCAGCATGACTCCCTATTCTCCGATGTGATCGCGTCTGAGGCCGCGACCCGGGGCGCCGTCGACGAGCGCGCCGCGCGCGAGCACCGGCTGGCCCGCCACGAGGACGTCGTCGATGCCCACCGCCTCGCCGAGCGGCTCCTCGTACGTGGCGGTGTCGGCGACCGTCTGGGGGTCGACGACGATGAGGTCGGCGCCCCAGCCCGGTGCCACGCGCCCGCGGCGACCTAGGCCGAACCGCGCCGCCGGGCCGGCGGACAGGTGGCCGGCCGCCTCCGGCCAGGACCAGGTCGGCGTCTCCCTGACGAAGTCACGCAGGTAGCGCGCGAAGGTTCCGCGCGCCCGAGGATGCGGGTGGGCGCCGATGAAGATGCCGTCGGAGCCGCCGAGGTGGCGGCGGCTGGAGAAGATCGCCGCGAGCTCGGAGGTCGGCCGCTCGTGGCGCACCGCCATGATGGCGTTGACCTCGAGGCGGGACGCCGCGAGCACGTCCAGCGCGAAGTCGATGGGATCGGCGCCGTTCCGCGCGGCGGCGGCGTCGAGGGTGAGGCCGTGGGCCCACGCGAATTCTGGAGCTCCGATGTGGGCGAGCGTGATCATCGAGGGCCACTCGGGTCCGAGACTCGCGTTGCGCTCCACCTTCGGGAACCACTCGCGGCGCAGCAGCGCCCGCTGGGCAGGGTCGCTGATGGCCTCGACGATGGCCTCCGCGGGCAGCAGCGAGAGGTCCGGCGGCAGCAGCGGCATGGCCAGCAGGGTGCAGCCGCGGGTGTAGGGGTAGGCGTCGAAGGTGGCGTCCACGCCTGCGCGGGCGAGGGCCTCGAGCTGCTCGGCGACGATGTGCGCCTGGGCATGGAAGTGCGAGATGTGGACCCGGGCCCTCGAGGCCCCGGCGATGCGGGCGATCTCGTCGATCCCTGCGGCGGAGTTCGCCTCGTACCCGCCGCGCATGTGCGTGACGTAGACGCCGCCGGCCTCGGCCACCGGGGCGCACAGCGCCGCGATCTCCTCGGTGGTGGCGAAGATCCCCGGGGCGTAGTCGAGCCCGGTGGACATCCCCACCGCGCCGTCGCGCATGCCTTCCTCGACGAGCGCGGCCATGGCAGCGCGCTGCTCCTCGTCCGCGGGTGCGGTGGAGCGCCCGCAGATCTCCCAGCGCACCGTCCCGCCCGGCACGAGGTAGGCGGCGTTCAGCCGGGACCGGCCGTCCGCCGCCGCGAGATAGGCCGCGACGCCGCCTCCGGTGTAGCGCGGGTGCGAGCCGTTGATGGCGGCGAAGTATTCGCTCGCGTAGGCTCCGTCGCCCGGGGCGTACGAGACGCCGTCCTGGCCGGCGATCACCGTGGTGACCCCCTGCTTGAGCAGGGCCCGCTGCACGGCCTCATCCTCGAAGAGGCCGTCGGCGTGCGAGTGCGCGTCGATGAATCCGGGCAGCACGTAGCGTCCGGTGCAGTCGATGATCCGGTCATCGGGGCCGGGCGCGGTCTCGCCGATCTCGGTGATCAGCTCACCGTCGACGGCGACATCCGCCGTCCGCATCCCGGTGCTGTCGACGACTGTGCCGCCGCGCAGGAGCAACCGCATTCGTGCGCCTTTCCGTGTAGTGGGGTCAGAAGAAGGTCTGGACGAGGTCGACGACGCGGTCGTCGTCCTGCGAGGCCACGACGGGCAGGTAGCGCCACTTGTCGAACGTGGTGCAGGGGTGGGACAGCCCCAGTGCGACGACCGAGCCGAGGGCTACGTCCTGGCCGGCCAGCCCGAGATAGCTGTGCTGGTCGTTCATGGCCAGGATCGAGGCGTCCGCGAGGGGCGCCCACGCGCCGTCCAGGTCGGTCGCGACGGCGCGGGGCACCGGGAGCCCCTCGTCGAAGGGGAAGTCCCGCTTCCCGCCGTCGAGCAGCGCGAGGCCGCGCTCGGGGTGGGACACCACACGGGCGACGCCGCGTATCGCCGAGCGCAGTCGGCTCGCCGTTGCGGGGCCGGCGGCTCGGGCGTTCCCCTCGTCGAACGGGGAGATCTGGCGGTAGAACCCGTCGTCGTGCGTGATGTAGGCGCCGCTGCGCAGCGTCCACAGGGTGCGCGAGTCGCCAGTGTCCGAGTCGCTGGCCATTGCGCTGCCGAACACGTCGGCCACCACGTCGGGGTAGGCGCTTCCGCCCGCGGTGACGTAGAGGTCGCCCTCGCCGTCGTACAGCTCCCCCAGCTCGCGGTGCAGGTCGACCTGCCGCTCCACGTAGGAGCGCACGGCGGCAAGGGAGGCGTCCGACCGGTCGTGCGCGAGGGACCCCTCGTAGCCGGAGACCCCCGCCAGGCGGAGGACGTCGGAAGCGGCAGCCCGCCGCGCGACGTCGTGCGCCTCGGCGACCGTCCGCGCGCCGGTGCGCCCGCCGGGAGCGCCCAGCTCCACGCACACGTCCACCGGCCGCGGCGTGCCGGCGCGGCGGAGCCCGCGCTCCATCGCCTCGAGCGTCTCGATCGAGTCCGCCCAGCAGACGAAGCGGAGCTCCGGGTCCGCCAGCTCACCGGCGAGATAGGCCAGCGAGCGCTCGTCGACCACGGAATTGGCCAGCATGATCGACGCCAGGCCGAAGCTGCGCGCGGTGCGGACCTGCCCCGTGGTGGCGAGCGTGATGCCGAGGCAGCCGGCGTCGAGCTGCTGCTGCCACAGCGAGGGAGCCATGGTGGTCTTGCCGTGCGGCATCAGCTCGAGCCCGCGCTCTGCGCACCACTGGCCCATCACGGTGAGGTTGTGCCTGATCCCTTCGCCGTCGAGGGCGACGATCGGGGTCCAGAACTCTGAGAGCCTCGGCCCGCTGGCGAGGAACTCGGCCACCGTCATCCCGACGGCGCGGTCCGGGATTCCCTTGTCACGTGGGGAGAGCCGGGTGGTGCCCAGCTCCCCCAGTCGCAGCTGCCCTGCCATGTCTTCCCTTCGAGTTTCGGGTGTTCCTCAGCGGCCCTCGGGCACTGCGGCGACCACGTCGATCTCGACGAGGATGTTCGCCAGCTGCGACCCGACCGTGGTGCGGACCGGGTAGGGCTCGGAGAAGAACTCCCGGTACGCCTCGTTGAAGGCGGCGAAGTCGGCCAGGTCGGCGAGGTGCACGGTGGTCTTGACGCAGTCGTCCAGCGTGAGGCCGCGCTCGGCGAGGATGGCCTGGATGTTGCGCAGCACCTGCCGGGTCTGCTCGGCGACGGAGTCGGAGACGGCGCCGGTGGCGGGATCTTGCGGGCCGAAGCCGGCGGTGTAGACGAATCCGTTGGCCTCGATCGCCTGGCTGTAGGGGCCGGCGGGCTGCGGGGCGTTGGTGGTGTGGAAGGCGGTCTTGGTGGTGACGGTCATGAGGTGTCCTCTTCTCTGGCGGAGTCTCAGTAGGTGGTTCTAGTGGTTGGAGGTCTCTGTGGTGGTCTCAGCCGCGGGCTCGTGCAGCCGGCCCGCATCCTCGGTGTCCGGCCGGAAGGAGGCGTAGGCGGTGGCGACGACGCCGATGAGGGCGATCACCGCGACGTAGATGATCACGGGCCACACGCTGCCGAAGGCGGCGGAGAGCGCGGTCGCGATGAGCGGGGCGAAGCCGCCGCCGATCGTGTTCGAGATCTGGTAGCCGATGTTGACCCCGGTGGTGCGGGCCTCGACGTCGAACATCTCGACCAGCATCGTCTGGAGCGTGCCCTGCATGGCCACGCCGGGGATCACGAAGCCGACCACCATGCCCAGCCAGATCAGGATCGCAGTCTGGGTGCTGAAGAGCGCGAAGGCGGGGTAGACCAGCAGGGCGAACCCGATGCACGCGCCGATGTAGACCTTGCGGCGGCCGATCCTGTCCGAGAGGCTGCCCCACATCGGCGCGACGAAGATCTGCAGGACGCCCACGATCATGGTGCCGATGAAGCCCACCTGCGCCTGGGTGCCCTTGGAGACCATGTAGGCGAGGCCGAACGTCAGGACGACGTAGCCGGCGATGCTCTGCGGCAGCCCGATGAGGATCCCGAGGATGGCGTTCTTCGGGTGGCGGAAGACCTCGCGGAGCGGCGACTTGCGCTGCGCGCCCTTGAGTTCGCGGTTCGCCGACAGCTCCTTGAACTCCTCCGATTCCTCCAGCTTGGACCGCAGCACGATCGCCACGATGGCCAGGACGAGGGCGAGGAGGAACGGGACGCGCCAGCCCCACTCCATGAAGAACGACTTGGGCCCGGCGCCGAAGGCCGCCATCAGGCCGGCCGAGGCGACGTTGGCGATGCCGGCGCCGCTGATGAGCAGAGCGCCGTACAGTCCGCGCTTGCCGGCCGGGGCGTGCTCGACGACGAGCGCGGCCGCGCCGCCCATCTCACCGCCGACGAACAGCCCCTGCAGCATGCGGAAGAAGAGCAGGAGGATCGGTGCGGCGATCCCGATGGAGCTGGCCGAGGGGATCAGGCCGATGGCCGCCGTCGAGATGCCCATGCCGATGACGGTGATCATCAGGGTGGTCTTCCGGCCCATGCGGTCGCCGATGTGGCCGAAGACCAGGCCGCCGATCGGCCGGAGCAGGAAGCCGAACGCGAAGCTGGCGAAGGACGAGAGCGTCCCGACCACAGGGTTGTCGCCCGGGAAGAACACCGCTGGGAAGACGGTGGCCGAGGCCAGCCCGTACAGGTAGTAGTCGAAGTACTCCATGAGCGTGCCGATCGCGCCGCCAGCGACCGTGCGGCGCTGCTTCGCTGAGATCGAGCGCCACCCCGATTGCGGTACCTGGTATGCCTGTGCCACGAGAGCCTCCTTGCCCCGATGTGTGCAGATGCGGTGAGTGCGGGCGGCGAGTCGCCCCGCCCTTCGTTGTCGAAGCTAGCACCCCTTGAACAGTCTGTCTACGACCAATACAATTTGTCTATGGCCTTCGGCGACGCGTAGGACTGACCCATGAGCGAGGTAGACATGACCCTGACTTCGGCCCAGCCGGCGGCTGACCACCCGCTCGCCCGCATGGGGACCTACGAGTCCGTGGACGAGATCCTCGCCGTGTTCCGCCCGGCCATGCACGCGATGGCCGCAGCCGTGGGACCGGGCTGCGAGGTGGTGCTCCACGACCTGTCGGCGCCCGATGTGGACCTCGGCCACACCATCGCGGCGATCGAGAACGGGCACGTGACCGGCCGCGAGGTGGGCGGCCCGTCGTCGAGCCTGGGCGCCGGCGTGCTCCACAACCAGGGCGCGGAGCACAACGCGTTCGGCTACCGCGGCTTCACGGCCGACGGGCGCGAGCTGCGGTGTTCCTCGGTGTACTTCCGCAACTCGGCCGGGCGCATCATCGCCGCCCTCTGCGTCAACTTCGACATCAGCACGATCCAGCGCCTGCAGTCCCTCCTCCAGGGCCTGCTGCCGGCGGCCGCGTCCGACTCCCCCGAGCAGCCGAACGAGTTCTTCGGCCGCGACCTCGTGGCGGTGATGGACGCAATGGTCACCGAGGCCATCCGCGAGGTGGGCAAGCCCGTGGACCAGATGAGCCGCGACGACCGCATCGCGATCCTGACCAAGCTCGACCAGCAGGGCGTGCTTCAGATGCGGAAGGGGATCGACCGCGTCGCGGCGCGCCTGGGGATTTCGCGGGTGACGGCTTACTCGTACCTCGACGAGGCGCGGAACCAGGGCGCCGAAGCGTGAGCTCTGCGCAGAGCTGGGCCGCGATGAGCCCCTCCGCGGACACACAACGGTGCGTATTCCGCTGACCTTCGTACATGTTCCGTTGCCCGGCAGGGCAACACCCGGCCAGCCCAGAATCACGTCTTAAGGGCTGGTGCGTCTCTACTCGCCACCGGCGCTTATCGCCGGCCACAGCGTTGAGACCCCATAAGCTGTGGTGACCTCCCAATTGGCAGGGAGTGCTCGCACACTGTGATCCGGAGATGCCGTGGAACCCGAAGAAAATGCCGTAGTAATCCCGCTTGTTCCATTGAGCGCGCAGCCGAGCACCGAAGTCATGCTCCGCATGCTTCTGAACCGGGAAGCTCTCCTCATCGCCCACAAGCCGGCTGCTGGCAGGAAGGTTCCATCTGGAATGGTGGCGCAGGCTTCCGGAGCATTTGCGAAGTCGGTCAGCCAGGCGATCGGGCGGAACGGAAACAGCCTGCGGCCCGAGGGACTCTACCGGGTGATCCTTCCGACCGGTTCAGTTGCGAGAGATCTCGTACCCGCGGTTGGCGGCGGCTTCCGCGGGATGGTTCGTTCCTCAGGATCGACAGGGATCACTGGCCATGCACGCCTCATCCCGGCCACAGCAGGTGCGGGGGCCGTAACGGCAGCGGGGCCGCTCATTGCGACGGTCGGCCTCGCGGTTGCCGCCGAGATGCTCGCACAGCACCAGATGAACCAAAAGCTCGACTCAATCAAGAACGCCGTCAGCCGAATGCATGTGCGGCTCGACGAGCAGGAGCGATCGGTACTCACGACCGCAGCTCAACAGGCACAAAAGGTCGCCGGCTACCTTCTGGATCAAGCGCACCTGCCCGCCATCTCCAGTGCCTCACACGCCTTCGCCGACCTCGATACCCTGACGAACACATACATCGGAAAGCTCGATCGTTGGCTCGAAGTTACCGCGAGCTATGCAGATTCAGATCGGGTATATGGCCCTCAGCTGATGACAGAGCTCGTCGGCAAACGAGAGGACCAGGTTCAAGAATTCGAGCGGTTGGTCACGCTGACGTACGAGGCGCTCGCTCTTCGCGCGCGCGTTGTTGTCCTTGAGAAGATCGCGGCCGAATTTTCCAACCCGAACCGATCCCTTCCCCATGTCGAGAACGCCCTGCGAGATGAGCTGTCGACCCTTGCAGACCGGCAGTCGCAGCTAGCTCGTGTCTTGGAAGATCTCTGCGTCCTTCAGATCGACGCGAGCAAGATACCCATCGCCATTGCCGGCAAGCGCACCCTGACTGCACGGACGAGCTTCGGCCGCCTGGCGAGGGCGCTTCACACCACCCCTGACGCCCTGCCGCTCCTCACGGAGTCCGACAATACTGTCCTAGAACTTGAGCCAACGTCGCAAGGCCTTTCGGTGATGTCGCCGGCACAGGTCCGAGAAGGGGCCCTACCTCGAACGACCGAAACCGAACTCGACCGGCGCGGACAGTCGTCTCCGTAGAACGGAGCCGCAAACCGACATCCTCGCATACTCGGCGTCCCGCCAGCGGCCCTCCGGGCTTCGTGGAGGCGCCCGCCCAAGGGGGCGTCCACCGTGCGCACTTCAGGAGCGCGCGCACGACGGCGGGCACCCACCCGCTGTCGTACGCTCGCCTGACACCTCGGCCCAGCCCTAGGGTGCGAGTTCCTCGAGCACTCGCTCCTTGGTCTCGACCGCGAAGAAGATCGTGACGATTCCGCCGAGCAGCGCGATGCCAGCGAAGGTGATGAACACCTGATATGGAGTAGTCCGCTGTCAAGTGGGCATGGCGAGGCGCCGCCGGGAAGGTGATCCCGGCGGCGCCTCGTGGCTTCCTGGCTCCGTT
>NZ_JAUSTE010000007.1 GCF_030812675.1 Sinomonas atrocyanea
ACAAGCACATCTACGGCGAAGAAGGCGTCGCCTTCTACACCCGCGCCAAAGTCATCACCCAGCGCTGGCCCGAACCCACCCACGCCTCCGACGCCACCTACAACTTCCCCTCCAACTGAGCGCAGCCGCGAGGAGCAGAGACATGACTGAGAACACGCTCATCATCGGCACGGCCCCCGACTCCTGGGGCGTCTGGTTCGCCGACGACCCGAAGCAGACCCCGTGGGAGCGCTTCCTCGACGAGGTGGCCGAGGCCGGCTACCAGTGGATCGAGCTCGGACCCTACGGCTACCTCCCCACCGACCCGTCCCGGCTCGCCGACGAGCTCAAGGCCCGCAACCTGAAGGTCTCCGCCGGCACGGTGTTCACCGCCTTCCACCGGGGACGGGACCAGTGGGAGGAGGCCTGGCAGCCTGCCCGCCAGGTCGCAGAGCTCACGGCCGCGATGGGCGGCGAGCACATCGTCGTCATCCCGGCCATGTGGCGCGACGACGTCACCGGCGAGGCCGTCGAGAACGAGGTCCTCACTCCCGAGCAGTGGGACTCCCTGTTCACAGGCCACGACGAGCTGGGCCGCCGCCTCGCCGAGCAGTTCGGCCTCAGGCAGCAGTTCCACTCGCACGCGGACTCCCACGTCCAGGCGCAGGCGGACATCGAGAGGCTGCTCGAGAACACCGACCCCGAGCTGCTCACCCTGTGCCTCGACACGGGACACGCGGAGTACGGCGGGGCGAGCAGCGTAGACCTCATCCGCAAGTACCCGGAGCGCATCGGCTACCTCCACCTGAAGCAGATCGATCCGGACGTCCTGGCGAAGGTGCGCGCCGAGAACATGACCTGGGCCGCCGCCAACACCGCCGGCGTCATGGCGGAGCCGCCGTCGGGCCTGCCCGACCTCCGCGAGGTCATCGAGGCCGTCGAGGCGCTCGACCGCCCGATCTTCGGCATCGTCGAGCAGGACATGTACCCCGTCGCGTTCGACGTCCCGCTCCCGATCGCCAAGCGCACCCGCAACTACCTCCTCTCGTGCGGCTCCCGCACGCGGGTTTCCTGAGAAAGGCACACCATCATGGCTGAGAACCTGCGCGTCGCCGTCATCGGCGCCGGCCGTATGGGCGCGGACCACATCCAGCGCCTGCACACGCGCATCCACGGCGCCGACGTGGCCGCCGTCGTCGACATCGACCTTGAGCGCGCGAACGCGGCGGTCGCCCACATTCCCGGTGCCCGCGCCTACGCCACCGCCGCGGAGGCCTACGAGGCCGGCGACGTGAACGCCGTCCTCATCGCCACGCCGGGCTTCCTCCACGAGCAGGCCCTCCTCGAAGCGCTCGAGCGGGACATCCCGATCCTGTGCGAGAAGCCGCTCACCCCTGACGCCGCGTCCGCGTGGAAGATCGTCGAGGCCGAGCAGAAGCTGGGCCGCCAGCGCATCCAGGTCGGCTTCATGCGCCGCTTCGACACCGAGTACGCCCAGCTCGGCGGCCTGGTCCGCTCGGAGGAGCTCGGCGAGCTGCTCATGCTCCACTGCCGGCACCGCAACCCCGACACCCCGCCGGGGTTCACCAACGAGATGCTCATCAACGACTCCGTGGTGCACGAGTTCGACGTGATCCGCTACCTCACCGGGGAGGAGATCACCTCCGTCCAGGTGCGTCTCGGCAAGGCCACGTCGAAGGCGCCCGCTGGCCAGCACGATCCGCAGCACGTCCTCATCGAGACCTCGTCCGGCGTGCTGGCCGACGTCGAGATCTACGTCAACGCCCAGTTCGGCTACCAGGTGGCCACCGAGGCGGCGTTCGAGGACGGAATCGTGGACATCGGCGGCGACTCCGGCCCCTACCTCCGGCGTTCGGGCCGGTGGGGCGGGCAGGTCACCCCGAGCTTCATCGAGCGCTTCGGCACGGCCTACGACGTCGAGGTCCAGTCTTGGGTCGACGCCGCGCTCCGGGGCGAGATCGGCGGTCCCTCGGCCTGGGACGGCTACGCGACGGCCGCCTGCTGCGAGGCGGGGGTCGAGGCACAGAAGAGCGGCGAGCGGGTCGCCGTCGTCCTCAACGAGAAGCCGGCGCTCTACGCGGGGGCCGCGCAGTGAAGCTCGCGCTCGACCCCACGCCGTTCCACTCGACGCACTCGCTGCTCGAGTTCCCGGCCCTCGCCGCCGAGCTCGGCTACGAGTACCTCCAGATGACCCCGCACCGGGACTTCATCCCGTTCTTCACCCACCCGAAGGCCGACGACGAGCTCGTCCGGCAGTTCCGCAAGGCCTGCGCCGACGCGGGCGTGCAGGTGGCCTCGGTCCTGCCGGTGCTGCGCTGGTCCGGCCCGGACGAGACGCTGCGCGAGGCGGCCGTGCGGTACTGGAAGCGCGCCATCCGGATCGCCGCGGACCTGGGCTGCACCCAGATGAACACCGAGTTCTCCGGGCGGCCGGAGAAGCCCGAGGAGTCCGAGGCCTGCTTCTACAAGTCCATGGAGGAGCTCCTTCCGGTCTTCGAGCGCGAGGGCGTCCACGTGGCGATCGATCCGCACCCGGACGACTTCGTCGAGGAGGGGCTGGCTGCGCTGCGCGTGATCCGCGGGCTCAACTCGCCGAACGTGGGCATGGTGTACGTCGCCTCGCACACCTTCCACATGAAGGACGAACCGCTGGAGATCATGCGCGCGGCCGGCGAGCGCCTGCGCGTGGTGCACGTCTCCGACACGATGGACCACCACGCCTCCCACGGCCTGCGCTACATCACGAACCCGCCGGGCAACGCCGTGCGCGTGCACCAGCACCTCAAGATCGGCGACGGCGACGTCAACTGGGACGGGTTCTTCGACGGCCTGGCCGAGGTCGGCTTCCTGGACCGGGAGGACACCGTCATGGTCTCGAGCGTCTTCGCTGAGAACGAGAACGCCGCCGAGGTCTCCCGCTACCAGCTCGCGCAGATGGCCGAGCGTTCCGCGCGGGCCCGCGCCGCGCGCACGGGGGAGCCGGCGCACGCGCGCGGGTAGTCCGCGCACACCCACTCGAAGGGCCAGGCCCGGGGCATCATCCCGGACCTGGCCCTTCTGCTGTCCCCGTCGTGGTTTGGGGGAGGCGCGGTATCGGGTAACGGCGCTGCCAAGGAACCGTATCGAGCGGAGGATGACCATGAACGGCATGAAGAAGAAGGCTCTGGGCACGGGGCTCGTGGGTGTGACGGCGCTGGCGCTGGCTGCCTGCACGGGCGGCGGAGGGACGTCGGCGAGCCCGAGCACGAGTGCGAGCGCCTCCGCGAGCCCGAGCGCGAAGGTCTACAGCGACTCGGACCTCCAGTCCCTGGTGTCGGGGCTGAAGGACTCGGACGGGAACGACCTCAAGCCCTACTCCAAGGACCAGGTCAACACGGGCAAGGACCTCGGGAAGGTGCTGCTCAGCACGGCGACGGTGGATCCGAGCGACTGCAAGTCCATCGCGACGGCCGGCCTGGTCAACAGCGTGGACAACGGCTCCGTGGCGGTGGCCATCTCTGACAGCCAGAAGCCGCGGACGGTCTCGGCGCAGTCCGGCTCGGAGGGCCCCGACTCGCAGCAGGTCCTGAAGGACATCGAAGGCAAGATGGGCACCTGCGCGAAGTTCACCGTCTCGGCGCTGGGCCAGAAGGTCACGGTCTCGAGCAAGCAGCTCCAGGCCACGACGGACGCCGCGGAGACGTTCGGCACGGTCAGCACCCGCGGCGACAACAGCTCGGACATGCTCATGCAGGTCTCGGGCGCCCAGGGCAGGCTCCTGGTCGTCGCGACCAAGAGCGGCGGCAACCTCGGCGACACCGACCAGCACGAGCTCGAGGGGCTCGTGAACGACGTCCTGCACAAGGCCACCGGGTCCTCGACGTCTTCGACGTCGAGCCCGTCCTCGAGCATGACGAGCTCCTCGTCGACGTCCACCGAGACCAGCAGCCCGAGCTCCTCGAGCACGTCCAGCAGCTCGGAGACCTCGGGCATGTCGTCGAGCCCGTCGTCGAGCGCGAGCCCCTCGGCGTCGTAGGCGGGCCGCTGCCTAGGACGTGAACGGCAGGCGCGGGTCCACCTGCTGGCCCTCCCACGTCGAGCGCACCCAGCCGTGGTGCGGGTCGTCGCTGATGAGCCAGTCGCGGACGCGGCCCGGGCCTGCCATCACGTTGAGGTAGTACAGGTCGTAGCCGGGGGCCGCCATCGCGGGCCCGTGCCAGCCGTAGGGGACGAGCACCACATCGCCGGTGCGCACCTCCGCCTGGACGTCGATGGGCCGCTCGTCGGAGGCATACACACGGGCGTACCCGACCGGGTCTTGGCCGGCGCCGTCCTGGTCGGCGGTGTCGGAGCCGGGAGCGAGGCGGGTCTCGAAGTAGTAGATCTCCTCGAGCGCCGTCTCGCCGTCCTTCTCCTCGTCGTGCTTGTGCGGGGGATAGGAGGACCAGTTGCCGGCGGGGGTGATGACCTCGCACACGATGAACCGGTCCGCCTCGAGCGCCGCCGGGGTCCCGAAGTTGTGCACCTGGCGCGAGCAGTTTCCGGCGCCGCGCAGCTCTACGGGGGTCTCCTCGGCGCGGACCAGCCGGGTCGGGTACTCCGCCTTGGCGGGGGCGAGCGCGACGGCGACCCTGCCGCCGTCGGCCGACGTAATGGTGACGGCTGTCCCGATCCCCGTGTAGAGCACGTCGCTGGGGCCCGCGAAGACCGAGGGGCGGCCGCGCAGGAGGTGGGGCTCGCCGTCGACCCTGACGTCGAAGGCGCCGGTGAGCGGGACCACGATCCGCTCCTCGTCGGCAGCGTCGAGGGCCACGCTCGCGCCGGGTGCGAGCTCTGCGACCTTGAGGCCTGTGTGCGCCCAGCCGCTGACGGCCGTGGAGGAGTCGTGCGCGCCGAGCGAGACCTGCCAGTCGCCGTCCTCCGCCGCGCCGAGGGGATAGACCCACTGTGCCATCTGGTTCCTTCCGTCGTGCCGGCCGCGCGTTACCGCTGGACCAGCGTCATCTCGAAGCTGTAGGAGTCGGCACGGTAGACGTGCCGGCCGGTCTCGACGCTGCGGCCCGTGTCGTCGACCGCGGTGCGCTCCATGGTCACGAGCGCCGAGCCGGGTGCCACCTCAAGCAGTTCGGCCTGGTGTTCGTCGGCCACCGCCGCGCCGATGCGCTGGTTGGCGAGCCGGAAGTTGACGCCCGCGTCCCGGAGGATCTGGTACATGCCGTGCTCCCGCAGGCCGACCTCGGTGAGCTCCGCGACGTCGTCCCGCACCCAGTTCTCCATGAGCGCGAGCGGCTTGTCGTCGACCGAGCGCAACCGGGTGAAGTGGTAGACGCCCACGCCCGCGGGCAGCTGCAGCGTCTCCTTGAGGTCCGGTTCGGCAGGCCCGTGGCGGAAGCTGAGCACCCTGGTAGCAGGTGACTTGCCGCCTCGGGACAGATCGTCCCAGAGGCTCGACAGCTCGAGGTGGCGCCTCACCTGGTTGGCGACCACCTGGGTCCCCACTCCGCGCTTGCGGACGAGCAGGCCCGCCCGGACGAGCTCGTCCATGGCCTTGCGCATGGTGGGACGGGACAGGTTGAGCTGGGACGCGAGCTCGATCTCGTTCTCGAGCTTCGAGCCGGGCTCCAGGGTCCCGCTGCGGATCATGGCCTCGATGCCCTGGACCACCTGGTGGTACAGCGGGACGGGCGATGACCGGTCGATGGCGATATTGAGCGTCGTTGCCATGACCCCTCCTTGGGTCCGGGCTCCCGGGGCCTCCCGTGGGAGAAAGGACTCCGGTCCGCATGTTTGTTTGATAGGACAAAATATCCACCCTGATCGTAGCACCCCGATCTGCGGAATGTCAGGCAAATCACGCCGTCTCTGTGGAAAGTCTCGCGATCCAGCTGAGCTGACAAAGGCGCTCGGAGCGGTCGTCGCGTGTGAGGAATTAGTGCATATGTGTGGACAAAGTATTGACATGGGTGATTTCCGTCACCCAAGATCGTCCCAAGCCCGGTCGCCGCGACGGAGTGTCAGCGGCGGGGCACGGATCGAAGGAGATTCCCTGTGACGAAGTACTCGTGGCGGCGCGCAGCACTCGCCGCCCTCGCCGTTCCCCTGCTCGCCCTCTCCGCCTGCTCCGGCGGCGGCAAGGCCCAGGACGCGAGCGGCAGCGGCGGCGGAGGCCAAGTTGCCTCGACGCCGAAGATCAAGGTCGCGCTCATCACACATGCTGCGGCGGGCGACACGTTCTGGGACATCGTGCGCAAGGGCGCCGAGGAGGCTGCTGCGAAGGACAACGTTGACCTGCAGTACCTCAACGACCCGGAGGCGGGCCGCCAGGCGCAGCTAGTCCAGCAGGCCATCGACCAGAAGGTCGATGGCATCGCGGTAACGCTCGCCACCCCGGATGCGCTCAAGGACGTCGTCAAGAAGGCGACGGACGCCGGCATCCCGGTCGTGAGCCTCAACGCCGGCGAGGACGTCTCAGCCCAGCTCGGCGCCTTCACGCACTTCGGCTCCAACGAGAAGCTCGCGGGCGAGGCCGTCGGTGCCAAGCTCGCCTCCGAGGGCTTCAAGCACCCCATCTGCGTCATCCAGCAGCAGGGTCATGTGGGCCTCGAGAACCGCTGCGCGGGCGTCAAGTCCAAGGTCGCCGGTACCGAGATCCTCTACGTCAACGGCCAGGACATGACCTCGGTCCAGTCCACGGCGACCGCGAAGCTCCAGGCCACGAAGGACGCCGATGTGATCATCGGCCTCGGCGCCCCGATCACCATCACGCTGCTGAAGTCCGTCTCGGACGCCGGCAGCTCCGCGAAGGTCGCCAGCTTCGACCTCAACGCGGAGCTCGCCCAGGACATTGTGGACGGCAAGGTCATCTTCACCGTTGACCAGCAGCCGTGGCTGCAGGGCTACATGTCGGTCGATGCGCTCTGGCAGAACAAGCGGGGCGGCTTCAAGATCGGAGGCGGACAGCCCGTGCTGACCGGTCCGACCATCGTGGACAAGTCCAACGCGTCCGACGTCCTCAAGTTCGCCCAGCAGGGCGTCCGCTAGAACCGGTACTGGGCCGCGCGGCGTGCGTACGGACGCCGCGCGGCCCGCCCACAAGGAGTCATTCCCATGGCAACAGCAACAGTGCCCTCGGCCCCGGCACCCGTGCCGGCAGCCGACGAGCGGCTTGGGCGCCGCAGTCCCTTCCAGAAGCTTCTGGGACGTCCAGAGGTCGGCGCGCTCGTCGGCGCCATCGTCCTGTTCATCTTCTTCTCCGCCGTCTCGAGCACGTTCCTCCAGCCCAACGCCTTCGCGACCGTGCTGTACGGGTCCTCCACCATCGGGATCATGGCTGTGGGCGTGTCACTGCTCATGATCGGCGGCGAGTTCGACCTCTCCGCCGGCGTCGCGGTGATCTCCTCGGCCCTGACCGCGTCGCTGTTCTCGTGGAACTTCGGCGTGAACGTCTGGGTGGGAGTGGTGCTGGCCCTGGTCGTCTCGCTCGGTATCGGGTTCATCAACGGGTGGATCCTGGTCAAGACCAAGCTGCCGTCCTTCATCGTCACCCTGGCGACGTTCCTGATGCTCACCGGTCTCAACCTGGCGCTCACCCGTGCCATCGGCGGAGCTGTGTCGTCTCCCTCCATCGCCCAGATGGACGGCTTCGGCGCGGCCAAGGCGATCTTCGCCTCGTCCGTCAGCATCGCGGGCGTGGACGTGAAGATCACCGTCTTCTATTGGGTGGTCCTGGTCGTCGTCGCCTCGTGGATCCTGCTGCGCACCCGCGTGGGGAACTGGATCTTCGCCGCGGGCGGGGACGCCAACGCCGCCCGCGCCGTCGGCGTGCCGGTCACGGCCACGAAGATCGGCCTCTTCATGGGAGTCGGATTCTGCGGCTGGATGCTGGGCATGCACAACCTCTTCGCCTTCGACGCGGTGCAGTCCGGCGAGGGCGTGGGCAACGAGTTCCTCTACATCATCGCGGCGGTGATCGGCGGATGCCTGCTCACGGGCGGATACGGCTCGGCCGTCGGCGGGGCCATCGGGGCCTTCATCTTCGGCATGGCCAACAAGGGCATCGTGTACGCGCAGTGGAACCCCGACTGGTTCAAGTTCTTCCTTGGCCTCATGCTCCTGCTGGCCACCATCGTGAACCTCATCGTCAAGCGCCGCGCAGAACTGAAGTAGGCAACCATGGCACAGCACGTCAGCAACAAGGAACTCCTCGCCGCTTCGGGGGAGACCGACCCGCTCACCGACAGAGCCGTGCACCTGCTGCGGCTGGACAAGATCGGCAAGCACTACGGCAACGTCATCGCACTGCGGGACGTGACCATGGCCGTGGACAACGGGCGCGTGACCTGCGTCCTGGGCGACAACGGCGCGGGCAAGTCCACGCTGATCAAGATCATCGCCGGCCTGCACCAGCACGATGAGGGCACCTTCACCATCATGGGCGAGGAGCGGAAGCTGAGCAGCCCGCGGGCGGCCCTGGACGCCGGAATCGCGGCGGTCTACCAGGACCTCGCCGTCGTCTCGCTCATGCCCATCTGGCGCAACTTCTTCCTCGGATCCGAGCTGACCACCGGGTTCGGCCCGTTCAAGCGCATGGACGTGAACCGGATGAAGGAGATCACCAAGAAGGAACTGGCGGACATGGGCATCGACCTGCGCGACGTCGAACAGCCCATCGGCCAGCTCTCCGGCGGCGAGCGCCAGTGCGTGGCCATCGCCAGGGCTGTCTACTTCGGCGCCAAGGTCCTCATCCTCGACGAGCCGACGGCCGCCCTCGGGGTGAAGCAGTCCGGCGTCGTCCTGCGCTACATCCTCCAGGCCCGCGACCGCGGGCTCGGAGTCATCTTCATCACCCACAACCCCCACCACGCCTACCCGGTCGGCGACCGGTTCCTGCTCCTCAAGCGCGGCCGCTCGATCGGCTACTACGACAAGAAGGACATCACGCTCGAGGAGCTCACCGCCCAGATGGCCGGCGGCGCCGAGCTCGCCGAGCTGGCCCACGAGCTCGAACAGCTCGGCGGCCACACTCAGGCGTTGAAGGAAGTCAAAGCCGAGGCCGCTGCCGTCGAGGCAGAGGCGCCCAAATCCTAGCCAGCTGAACGGCGCACGACGGCGCGGTGGGCACCCAGCCCGCCGCGCCGGCGTCGTGCGCTCGGCGAGCGGGCAGCCGGAGTACGCATGGACACCGAGAGGACCACTATGACCATCAGAGTTGGCGTCATCGGCGCCGGAATCATGGGCGCGGACCACGTGCGCAATCTCGCCGGCAGGATCGGCGGTGCCTCCGTTGCCCTCGTCGCGGACCTGGATGCTGGCCGTGCCGCGGCCGCGGCAGGCCCCGCGGGCGCGCGGACCACGGCCGACCCGAAGGCCCTCATCAAGGACCCGGACGTGGATGCCGTGGTGATCGCCTCCCACGACTCGACCCACGCCGAGCTCATCCTCGCGTGCCTCGACGCCCGCAAGCCCGTGCTGTGCGAGAAGCCGCTCGCGCCCACGGTCGAGGAAGGCCGCGCGGTGGTCGCGGCCGAGGAAGCCATGGCGGCAGAGCTCGGCCTGAGCCTTGTCTCCCTCGGCTTCATGCGCCGCTTCGACCCCGCCCACACCGAGCTCAGGCGCCGCCTCGCCGCCGGGGAACTCGGGGAGGTGCTCACGGCGCACTGCGTGAGCCGCAACGTCCGCTCCGCGCCGGATGCGACCGACGTCTCCGCCATCACGAACTCCGCGATCCACGAGCTGGACTCGATGCCGTGGCTCCTCGGCACCGACGTGGCCGAGGCGGCCTGGGTCAGCGGGCGCAAGGCCTCCGCCCTCGCGCCCGCTGGCCTCCAGGACCCGGCCTTCATGCTCCTGCGGATGGCAGACGGCGCCCTCGTGACCCTCGAGCTGTTCCTCAACGCCCAGTACGGCTACTCGACGCGGCTCGAGGTGGTGGGCGAGCGCGGCACGGCGAGCTTCACCGAGGCCCCGCTCCTCGAGCTCAGCCTCGACCGGCGCCGCGCCGCCGAGTACCCGGCCGACTGGCGGCCGCGCTTCGCCGACGCCTACCGGATCGAGCTCCAGGCGTGGATCGACTCCCTCCGGACGGCCGCGCCGTCGCCCCTCGCGAGCGCCCGCGACGGACTGCGCGCCTCCGAGATCGCTGCGGCCCTCGCGGCCTCGATCGACGCCGGCGGCGCGTTCGTCCCGGTGGTGTACGAGTGAGCGCCTTCGAGTTCCCTGCGCCCCGCGTGCCCGACCCAGCCGATGCGCCCTCGCTGCGGTGGGGCATTGCCGGGCCCGGCTGGATCGGTGAGCGCTTCACCGAGTCCCTCGCGCGCCACGGCTCGCAGCGCGTCACAGCGGTCGGCTCCCGCTCGCTCGGCCGCGCCGAGGCCTTCGCCGCCCCGCGCGGGCTGCGGGCACACGGCTCCTACGAGTCCCTTGCCGCGGATCCCGAGGTCGACGTCGTCTACGTCGCCGTCCCGCACACGGCCCACTTCGAGGTGGCCCTCGCCGCGCTCGAGGCCGGCAAGCACGTCCTCGTCGAGAAGCCCTTCGGGATCAACGCGGCAGAGGCCGAGAAGATCGCCGGCGCGGCGCGGGCACGCGGACTCTTCGCTGCCGAGGCGCTCTGGACCGTCTTCCTGCCCTCGTACGACGTGGCACGGCAGCTCATCCGCGAAGGCCGCCTGGGGTCGCTGACCGCCGTCATGGGCGACTACGGCGAGTACCTCCCGCCGAGCCACCGCGCGCACAGCCCCGCGCTCGCCGGCGGCCCCCTGCTGGACCTGGGCATCTACCTCATCGCCCTCGCGACCGACATCCTGGGCGAACCGGACCGGGTGCTCGGCATCGGCCAGGCCCTTCCGAACGGGGTCAACGGCCAGCTCTCCGCGATGCTCGGCTTCTCCGGCGGCGCGCAGGCCACGCTCGCCACGACGATGCTCGGGTACACGCCCGCCCAGCTGACGGTGCTCGGGGCCGAGGCTGCGATGACGTTCGACGGGCCGTTCAACTCGCCGGGCGGACTCACGGTGCGGACCGCCGATGGGGAATCCCACCGCTGGGACGGGGCTCCGGGGGACCACGTGGCCGGGCTGCACTCCCAGGCCGCCGCCGCGGCCCGGGCGATCGCGGCAGGGCAGACCGAGGTCGCCGAACGCCCGCACGAGGCGAGCATCCTCGCCCTCCGGGTGGCCGATGAACTCCGCCGTCAGACCGGGATCGTGTACCCCGGGGAGTAGCAGGAGGTTCGGAGCTGCACTGCTGACGGCCGTCAACGCGTCGTCGGGGGCCGGGCCGTGGAGCCGCGCACCACGAGGTCGGGGGCGAGGAGCTCGCGGTGCGGCGGTGCCGCGCGGTCGGCGAGGCGCGCCAGGAGAGCCCCGCCGGCGGCGGCCCCCACCTCGCGGGAGTGTCCGTCCACGCTCGTGAGCGCGAGGTACCTGTAGGCGGCCAAGGGCGAGTCGTCGTGGCCGACCACGGACACATCGTCCGGTACCGAGAGTCCCCGCTCGCGCAGCGCCGCGAGCGCGCCCACGGCCATGACGTCGTTTGCGGCGACGATTCCGGTCACCTCGGGACGCGCATCCAGGAGCGCACACGCCGCGGCGTAGCCGGCCGCCTCGGAGGTCGCGCCCCCGCCTGCGGCCGTCGGCTCGAGCCCCGCGGCCCGCATCGCCGCCTCGTACCCCCGGCGACGGGCCTCCCCGGGGCCGCCACGCCCGGCGAGGTGGGCGACCCGCCGGTGTCCCAGGCCGAGGAGGTGCTCCGTTGCCAGCCGCGCACCCAGCTCGTCGTCGCCCGCGACGACATCGAGGGCCGTTTCCAGCCCGAGGGCTCCGAGCTCTCGGGTCCCGGCAACGACGATCGGCACCTCCACGCCGTCGAGCATCCCGGCTGGCGGGTCCGCCGCGATGACGAGCGCGTCGACGTGCTGGGCCAGGAAACCCTCCACGGGGTTGCGCCCCGCGGCGTCGAGCTGGAGATCGGCGGCGCTCGCGGTGTACCCGGCCGGGTCGAGGACCGAGCGCAGGCCCGCGAGCAGCTCGACGAACCAGGGGTTGTGGAAATCGTCGATGAGGACTCCGACTGTCAGCGTGCGCTGGCTTGCGAGCGCGCTCGCGGCGCGGGACGGACGGTAGCCGAGCTCGTCGATGGCGGCCTCGACGGCCTCCCGGCGTGCATCGCTGACGTGGGGCGCCCCCCGCAGGACGAGCGAGACGAGCGACTTGGACACGCCTGCCCGCTGGGCCACGTCGTAGATCGTGGGGCGCTGGCTGGCATCTGTGGGCACGGCACCATCATGGCACCCCGCCGTCAGCAGAGGATCCCCATTGACAGGACAAAGTCGGGTTCCGTACTGTGATTTGGAGCGCTCCAATTTCCCGACTCCCGGCGCCGCCGGGCCCCTCGAAGGAGAGAACCATGAGCAAGCCCCTCGGCGTCGCCGTCATCGGCGCAGGCATGGCCGGCAAGGCCCACGCCGCCGCCTACCGCACCGCGAGCACCCTCTACAAGCCCACCCTCCCCGGGATCCGCCTCGTCTCGATCGGCGACGTGAATGCCGAGTTCGGCCAGGCCGCCGCAACCCGCTTCGGGTACGGCCGCCACGACTCCTCGTGGCAGGCCATCGCCGAGGCCGACGACATCGACGTGGTGAGCGTGGTCATCGCCAACTCGCTGCACCGCGAGGTGGTCGAGGGCCTCCTCGCGGCCGGCAAGCACGTCCTGTGCGAGAAGCCGCTGTCCGATTCCCTCGCCGACGCCCGCGCCATGGCTGACGCCGCCCGCGCCGCCGAGGAGCGTGGGGTCCTGGGCCGCATCGGCTTCACCTACCGGCGCACGCCCGGTATCGCGGCCATCCGCCAGCTCATCCAGGACGGCACCCTCGGCCGGCCGCTGCACTTCTCCGGCCGCTACTGGACCGACTACGGCTGCAGCCCGCAGGCCCCGATGAGCTGGCGCTACAAGGGCGGCCCGGGCTCGGGCGCGCTCGCGGACGTCGGCAGCCACCTCGCCTACGTGGGCGAGTTCCTCTGCGGGGACATCCGGTCGGTCTCCGGCGGCGAGCTCTCCACGGCGATCACGGAGCGCCCGCTCCCGCTGAGGGCCGTGATGGGCCACGACCACGCCGCCGTCTCGGACACCTTCGAGCCCGTGGAGAACGACGACGTCGCCTCCTTCTCCGCCGAGTTCGCCTCGTGCACGGGGTCGCTGTCCGTCTCCCGCGTCGCCGCGGGCCACGCCAACTCGCTCGTCTTCGAGGTCTTCTGCGAGAACGGCGCGGCCTCGTTCGACCAGCGCCGCCCCGCGGAGATCGGCCTCTTCCTGAACGAGGGCCCGTACGCGCAGAACGGCTACCGCCAGGTGATCCTGGGCCCCGACCACCCCTACATCGCCGGCGGCCTGGCCATGGATGCCCCGAGCGTGGGCTTCGGCCAGAACGACGCCTTCGGCTACCAGGCCCGCGCGTTCCTCGAGGAGGTCGCAGGGGTGGCCGAGGCCGAGTCGCTGCCGCGCTGCGCGACCTTCGACGAGGGCGTGCGCAACATGGAGATCCTCGGTGCCGTCGCCCAGTCCGCCGCCGAGGCCGGCCGCCGCGTCGAGGTGCCGTCCGCCGAGAAGCCCGCCGCCGTCGTGCGCTGAGAGACGACCCCAAGGAGAACTGATCATGAAGCTCGGCGTCTACAACGCGATCCTGCACGACCGCCCGCTGCCCGTGGCCCTCGAGGTCGTCGCAGGCCTCGGCCTCACGGGGATCGAGATCAACACCGGCGGCTTCCTGCCCGCCGTCCACGTGCCCACCTTCGACGACATCCTGGCCAGCGACGCGGCCCGGGACGACTACCTCGGCCTCTTCGAGGGCACCGGGGTGGGAATCGCGGGGCTGAACTGCAACGGCAACCCGCTGCACCCCAAGCCCGAGATCGGGCGCAAGCACGCGGAGGACATCCGCCGCTCCATCCGGCTCGCCGAGCGCCTGGGGCAGAACCGTGTGGTGACCATGTCCGGCCTGCCCGGGGGCGAGCCGGGCGCGACCGTGACCAACTGGGTCGTCAACGCGTGGAACTCTGCCGCCCTGGACGTCCTCGACTACCAGTGGGGGATCGCCGCGGACTTCTGGCGCGAGACGGACCGCCTCGCGGCGGACCACGGCGTCAAGGTGGCCCTCGAGCTGCACCCCCAGAACCTCGTGTTCAACACCGCCGATGTCTACAGGCTGGTCGAGCTGACGGGCGCGACCAACGTCGGCGTGGAGCTGGACGCCTCGCACCTGTTCTGGCAGCAGATGGACCCGGTGGCCGTGGTCCGCGAGCTCGGCTCCCTGGTGTTCCACGCCGCGGCGAAGGACGTGCGCGTCAACCCCGAGAACGCGAGGCTCTACGGCGTCCTGGACAACCGCTTCCGCCGGCTCTCCCCGGACGAGCCGCGCACCAACCTCGGCGGCGACGAGTGGGCCAATGAGTGGCCCAAGGACTCCGCGTGGGACTTCGTGGCCCTCGGCCGCGGGCACGACGCCGCGTTCTGGGCCGAGTTCCTCCGCGCCCTCCGGGAGGTGGACCCGGACATGAGGGTCAACATCGAGCACGAGGACGTCTCCCTGGGCCGGATCGAGGGGCTCGAGGTCGCCGCGGGCGTGCTGCTCGAGGCGACGCGGATGATCGGGGAGGGTGCCGCGGCGCGCGCCTAGCTGCGCGGGGCGACGGTGCTGGAGCGCACCGTGAGGGACGGTGGGACCAAGACCTGCTCGTGCCGCCCCTCAAGCGCCTCCCCAGCTGCGCGGACCGCGGCGGCGGCGAGGGCGTCCGGGTCCTGGCGCACGCTCGTGAGGCTCACATGGGCCAGGGCGGCCAGGCGGGAATCGTCGTAGCCAACGACTGAGAGGTCGTCGGGGACCCGCACCCCCTGCTCGCGGAGCCCGTGCAGCAGGCCCACCGCGAGCACGTCATTGAACGCGACGACGGCGGTGGGCCGGCTGGCCCGCTGGGCCGGATCGGCGAGCATCGCCGCCAGGCCCTCCGCCGCCTTCATGCCGTGCTCCTCCGTGGGGCCGCCTTCGAGCGCCAGGCGCGCCGTGCCGTCGTGCTCAAGGAGGGCCGCGTAGGCCTCGCGGCGGGCGCGCGCGCCCACTGCGGCGCCGCCGGTGATGTGGGCAATGCGCCGGTGCCCGAGCGAGCGCAGGTGCTCGACCGCGAGGCGCATCCCCGCGGCCTCGTCGGCGGCAACGCTCGCAAGGTGCGGGCTGCGCGACGGCTCGAGGACGGATACGGCCGGCACCGGCAGCGCCAGGAGGTCCGCCTCGCCGGTCTCCGGGGCGAGCACCAGGAGCGCCTCGACTCCGAGGTCGAGGAGATCGTCAATGGCCTCGGCCTCGGGCCTGCGGCCTCCGCGGGCGCTCAGGGCGACCCCGAACCCGGCCTCGGCCGCCGCGGGGTAGAGGGCCTCGACGAGCTCGCCGTGGAACGCGCCCTCGACCGCGAAGACGACTCCGAGCAGCCGGCTGCGTGCGCTGCGGAGGAGACGGGCGCGGGTGTCGGGCCGGTAGCCGAGGCGTTCCGCGGCGGCGAGGACGCGCTCGCGGGTGGCACCGCTCGCGCCCGGGGCGCTGCGCATGACGATGGAGACGAGCGCCCTGGAGACTCCGGCCTCGGCGGCGACGTCGGCCATGGTGGGGCGCTTGGCCACTGGTGCTCCTTCTTCCCGACGATGCTTCCTCCCACAGTACTAGATCGATCTAGACGCTGCGGGCAAAGCGTGGCAGACTGTCAGGGCGGCGCCTACTAGATCGATCTAGAAGCCGCACTCCACCGACCGTGCAGATCCCCCGGAGAGGAACCCCATGAGCTACGTCCCCGTCACCCCGACGCGTCCCGCGCCCGTCCGGATCGGCCTCATCGGCGCGGGCTGGATGGGTGCCTTCCACGCCCGCAGCCTTGCCGGCCGGATCCCCGGTGCCGCCCTCGCGGCCATCGCCGACCCCGCACTCGGGCCGGCCACGGAGCTCGCGGCCGAGCTCGGCGTCGGGAAGGTGACCGCAGACGCCGCCGACCTCTTCGCAGACCCTGAGATCGACGCCGTCCTCATCGCGGGCCCCATCCGATTCCACGCCCCGCTCTCGATCGCCGCAGCCCGCGCGGGGAAGCACGTCTTCTGCGAGAAGCCCGGCTCGACCACGCTCGAGGAACTCGCCGAGGTCGAGGCCGCGGTGGCCGAGGCGGGGGTGCACTGGCAGATCGGCTTCAACCGCCGCTATACCGCCGACTTCCTCGCGGCCCGCCGCGAGCTCGCCGCCGGGGCAGTCGGAACACCGCAGCTCCTGCGCTCCCTGACCCGCGATCCCGGCACCGGTTCGATTCCCAATGCCGCCCGCGTGCCGGAGTGGACCATGTTCCTCGAGACACTCATCCATGACTTCGACGCCCTCAACTGGATGAACCCCGGCGCCGAGCCGGCCAGCGTACATGTGCTGGCGGACGCCCTCGTGGAGCCCTCGCTCAAGGGGGCGGGCTTCATCGACACGGCGGTGGCCACGATCCGGTACAGCAACGGTGCGATCGCCGTCGCCGAGGCCAGCTTCTCAGCACTGTACGGCTACGACGTGCGCGGGGAGACCTTCGGTTCGGCCGGGATGGTCCAGGCCGGCCGCGCTACGGAGACCTCGGCCCGCCTCTTCACCTCCGACGGACTCGCCGCCGAGACCCCCCGGGTCAACATCGAGCTCTTCGCGGACGCCTACCGTGACGAGCTCGCGGACTTCGTGGCCCACGTGTCCGCACGCCGTGACGGCACCGCCGCCCCCGACCACGGTGTGCCGCTCACGCCCGGCCTCGCCGACGCGAGGCGCGCCCTCGCCGTCGCCCGCGCGTGCATAGAGTCGGTCCAGCGCGGGGCGCCGGCCGAGATTGCCGGTTCTGCCCCCGCAGGGACGGGCGACAGCGCTGGGGCGGCAGCGCGATGAGGCTTGCCGTCTGCGCCGAGATGGTGTTCACTGACCTGCCCTTCGTCGAGAGGGCCCGGCGGATCCACGAGGCCGGGTTCGACGTGGAGATCTGGGACTCCCGCAGCAAGGACCTCGCCGGCCTCGCGGCCACGGGCGCGCGGTTCTCGTCGATGACGGGCTACGTGACCGGGTCGCTCGTCGAGCCGGAGACGGCCGACCACGTGGTGGACACCGCGGAGTCCCTCATCCCGACGGCGCTCGAGCTCGGCGTCGAGCGCCTCGTGGTGCATCCGGCCGAGCTCGTGGACGGGCATGCGGCGCGGCCGCACTGGCGTTCTGACGGGACGATGTGGCTCACCGCCGCGAAGGCCCTCGGGCGCCTCGGCGAGCTGGGCGCCCGCCACGGCCTCACGTTCTGCCTGGAGAACCTCAACACGCTCCGCGACCACCCCGGGGTTCCCCTGGCGCGGGCCAAGGACACGCTCGCCCTCGTGCGCGCCGTGGACCATCCGAACGTCCGGCTGATGCTCGACCTGTACCACGCCCAGATCGGCGAAGGGAACCTCATCGAACTCGTGCGCGAGGCGATGCCGTGGATCGGCGAAGTCCAGGTCGCCGACGTCCCCGGCCGGTGCGAACCCGGCACGGGCGAGATCAACTACGCCGTGGTGCATCGGGCGCTCGCGGAGGCAGGCTACTCCGGCACGGTGGGGATGGAGGCCTACGCCTCCGGCGACTCCGAGGCGGCGCTCAGCGCCTTCGGGGCCGCATTCGGGCGCTGAACCGTTCGACCGCGCCGGGGCCCGGTGGGAGACTGGCGCCATGACCTTGCGCATCACCGGCGACGCCGCCGCCGACCGCCTGCTCACCGAGGACCCGCTCGCCCTGCTCATCGGCATGCTCCTGGACCAGCAGGTCCCCATGGAGACCGCGTTCGCCGGTCCCCTCAAGATCGCCGAGCGCGCGGGCACCCTGGACGCCGCCGCGCTCGCCCACACGAACCCGGACGAGTTCGCGGCGCTGTTCAAGGAGACCCCGGCCGTGCACCGCTTTCCCGGCTCGATGGCGGCCCGCGTCCAGGCGCTGTGCGCGGCGATCGAGCAGGACTGGGGCGGGGACGCGGCGGCCCTGTGGACCGAGGGCGCCCCCGACGGCGCCGAGGTGCTCAGGCGCCTGAAGAAGCTCCCGGGCTTCGGGGAGCAGAAGGCCAAGATCTTCCTGGCGCTGCTGGGCAAGCAGTACGGCTACGCCGGCGCGGGCTGGCGCGAGGCCTCCGCCCCCTACGGCGAGGACGGCTCCCACCGCAGCGTCGCGGACATCGTCTCCCCGGAGTCGCTGGCCAAGGTGCGCGAGTTCAAGCGCGCGCAGAAGGCCGCCGCGAAGACCCGGACGCCGTAGGCCGGGGCCCTGCGCCGCGTGGTAGCATCGTCGCGGCCGGGGGTCCCGGCCGCGACGAAACAGGCTCATCGAGGACGCGCCGGCCGGCGCCATGAGGGGAAGCAGACGTGATCGCTGCAGTGAGCGGGGTGGCCATGACGGCCTGCTGCGCACCCCTGCGCCCGTCTGCCTCCGCTGCCTGAACCAGGCTTCCTGAACCCGAGCCCGTAGGTGCCCGGCGCGCCGCCGCGTGCCGACCATCGGACGAGGGCACCCCACGGCACCCCGGACGGCAGACACCGCCCGTCATGCCCCGCTCCGACGAGCGCGGGCCCGAAGCGATGCCGCAAAGTGAGCCCTCCCATGCAAAAGACCACCCTGAACCAGATCCGTTCCTCCTTCATCAACGCCAGCCGGTCCGAGGCCGCCCGCCTCACCCCGCCGAAGGACTTCGACGAGCTCGACTGGGATGCCCTCGACGTCCTGGGCTGGCGCGACCCGAAGATGCCCCTGCGCGGCTACCTCGTGGTCCCGCAGCCCGGCGGCCGGATCGTCTCCGCCATGCTCCGCGCGCCCGAGGGCGGAGCACGCAAGAACCGTGCCGTGCTGTGCGACCTGTGCCGCTCGGTGGATGCCACGAATGACGTCCTGCTGTGGGTGGCCCGCCGCGCCGGCGCCTCGGGGCGCAACGGCAACACGGTCGGCACCCTCATCTGCGCCGACTTCGAGTGCAGCGCCAACGTGCGCGTCGCACCGCCTGCGGACCCCATCAACCCCGATCCGTCGCTCGTGGTGGCGAAGCGGGTCGAGGGCCTGGGCGCGCGGGCCGGCCTCTTCGTGGAGAAGGTGCGCGGCTAGGGGAGGGGACCCGCGCACGACGCCGGCCACCCGCCGTCGTGCGCGGACCCTCACCGCCCGCCCGGGGCACCCGCCTGGGCATGGCGCGGGCTGTCCGGATTGAGCAGCGAGTGCCGGCGGGAGTAGCCGAAGTAGATGGCGAGGCCTACCACGAGCCACACGGCGAACCGCACCCACGTCTCCCACGGCAGGGAGATGATGAGCCAGAGGGAGAACAGGACCCCGATCGCGGGCACCACCGGCATGAGCGGCGTGCGGAAGGACCGCGGGATCTCGGGGCTGCGGTAGCGCAGCACGATTACGGCCAGGCACACCACCACGAATGCGGACAGGATGCCGATGTTGGTCAGCTCGGCGACGGTGTTGATGGGCAGGACGCCGGCGAGGATGGCCGAGCCGAGACCCACGATCCATGTGACCCGGGTGGGGACGTGCCGCTTGGGATCGGTCCGGGCGAACCACTTCGGCAGCAGCCCGTCGCGGCTCATCGAGAACCACACGCGGGTGACGCCGAGCATGAACGTGAGCATCACCGTCAGGATCGAGATGATCGCGCCGACGGCGATCACGTCCGCGACCCCGGGGAGCCCCACCGCGGCGAACGCGCTGGCGAAGCCGGACTTCGGATCGATCTGCGTGTAGTTCTGCATCCCGGTGAGCACGAGGGTCGCGAGGACGTAGAGGACCATGGCGATCACGAGGGAGTAGATGATGGCCTTGGGCATGTGCCGGGTGGCGTCGCGCGACTCCTCGGCGGCGGTGCTCATCGCGTCGTAGCCGAACACGGCGAAGAACACCGTGGCCGCGCCGGTCATCACCCCGCCGAAGCCGAAGGGGAAGTAGGGGTGGTAGTTGGCGCTGTTGATGTGGAACACGCCGAGGACCACGATCACCACGACGAGCAGCACCTTCAGGGCCACGACCAGCAGCTCGAACCGGCCCGTGCTCTGGATGCCGCGGGTCAGGATCCACGCCGTGAGCAGGCACAGGATGATCGCGAAGACGTCCACCACGTGCCCCGGCCCGGTGCCGGGGGCGCCGAGCATCCACGCGGGCAGGTCGACGCCGAGCTGGCCCACGAGGAAGCCGAAGTACCCGGAGATGCCGATCGCGACCACGGCGACGATGGCCGTGTACTCGAGCAGGAGGTCCCAGCCGATGAACCACCCCACCACCTCGCCGAGGGCCGCGTACCCATAGGTGTAGGCCGAGCCGGCCTTGGGGATCATGCCGGCGAACTCGGCGTAGGAGAGGGCGGCGGCCGCGCTCGCGACGCCCGCGACGAGGAAGGAGATGAGCACGGCCGGACCGGCGGTCTGGTGCGCCACGGCTCCGGCGAGGGAGAAGATGCCGGCACCGATGATCCCGCCGACGCCGATCGCGGTCAGCTGCCAGAGGCCGAGGGTCCGCGACAGGTGCCCGATGCCGGCCTCCTCCTCGATGTCACCGATCGGCTTGCGCCGGAGGATGGACTGTCGTGAGCCTGACATCGCGGCCTCCTGGTGGTTGGCTCTCGATCCTCGGATGCTCCGCAGGGTACTCCTGTCGCGGGCTCCTGTCGCCGCCGGAACCGGGAGGATCCGCTGGGCTCACCCGAGGGCGGCGGGAAGGGCCCGGCGCACGACGGCGGCCGGCGGCGCGGTGCTCGAGCGCACCTTGAGCTCGGGGTCGAGGAGAGTGGCCGCGCCGCCGTCGGCGGCGGGGTCCGGCACGCCGCGGGCGGCGATCGTCTCGGCGAGGAGGGCGGCGGCGACCCGCCCGGCCTCCCGGCTGGCGTTGTCCACGCTCGTGAGGCCGACGGCGCGCAGGCGGGCGGCAGGGGTGTCGTCGTACCCGGCCAGCGAGAGGTCCTCCGGGACGTGCAGCCCGAGTTCCTCCGCCGCGGAGAGCGCGCCGAGGGCCGCCATATCGTTGACGGCGAAGATCGCGGTGGGGCGGGGGTCGGTTCGCAGGACCTCGAGCGCCGCGAGGCGTCCGGCCTCCTCGGTGCGGCCGGCGGCGACCGTGACCGCGTCGAGCCCCGCACGGCGCGCCTCGGCCTCGAAGCCCGCACGGCGGGCGTCGCCGACGGCGGTCCCCGGATCGGCCAGATGGGCAACCCTCGTGTGCCCGAGCTCCGCGAAGTGGCGGACCACGCGGCGTGCGCCCTCGCGGTCGTCGTTGGTCACGACGGCGGCTCCGGCCACCTGGGCCCGCGCCGCACCGACCTGGACCACGGGCAGCGGCCCGAGAGGCGGCAGGGCTTCCTCGGCGCCATCCAGCGTCCCCACGAGCACGAGGCCCTCGACCCGCAGCTCGAGGTAGCGCTCGGCGAGCCCGGCCCCCTCGAGGCGCCAGTCGCCGAGCAGCGGGCTCAGCCCGGCCGCGTGGAGGCCGCCGGAGAGGCCCTCCACGGCGGGGACGTACCAGGGATTCCGGAGGTCGTCGAGAATGAGGCCGACGATCCCGCTGCGGGCGGACCCCATGGCCCGGGCGGCGGCGTTGGGCCGGTAGCCCAGCTCCTCGGCGGCCTCGAGCACCGCGCGGCGCCTGGCCTCGCTCACGTACCCGGTGCCGCGGAGCGCCAGGGATGCGGCGGACTTCGAGACGCCTGCGCGCGCGGCGACGTCGAGGATCGTCACGGACTTGGCCAACCGGTACTCCTTCTTCCATGTCAGGACAAACCTTGACCCGAGGCCTTGGCTTCAGGGATACTCTAATCCTGTTGTTGGAACGTTCCCATACGCAAAGGAGTGTCGCATGAAGACCATCACCCTCGGGCTCGTCGGCGTCGGCCGCATCGGCGTCATGCACGCCCGCAATATCGCCGCCCTCGTGCGGCACTTCGCCGACCGCGGCGTAGACCTGCGCCTGGCCCTGACCGACGTTGCCGAGGAGCATGCCCGCAGCGTCGCCGCCGAGGTCCGCGCGGAGTTCGTGCCGGGCGGGGCGCCGAGCCTGATCGCCCATGGCGTCGACGCGCTCGTCATCGCGACCGGGACGCAGACGCACCCCGAGCTGATCCGCGCCGGGGTGGACGCCGGCATCCCGGTGTTCTGCGAGAAGCCGGTGGCGGGATCCGTGGCCGACTCCCTGCCGGTGCTCGAGTACATCGCGGCGAAGGGCGGCACGGTGCAGATCGGCCACCAGCGCCGCTTCGACGCCGGCTACCTCGAGGCCAGGCGGCGCTTCGACGCCGGGGAGATCGGCTGGATCCACTCGCTGCGCGCCATGACCGGGGACATGGTTCCCCCGTCGGTCGAGTTCATCGCCACCTCGGGCGGCCTCTTCCGCGACTGCTCCGTGCACGACTTCGACATCCTCCGCTGGCTCACCGGACGCGAGATCGTGGAGGTCTACGCCCGGGGCTCCAACAACGGCGACCCGGCAATCGGCGAGGTCGGGGACGTGGACACGGCGCTCGCCGTGGTGACGCTCGACGACGGCACCGTGGGCACCGTCTCGGCGACCCGCTACAACGGGGCGGGGCACGACGTGCGCCTCGAGATCCAGGGGTCGCAGTCCTCGGTCATGGTCGGCCTGGACGAGAAGACCGCGCTGCGCTCGACCGAGCCCGGCGCAGCGTTCCCCGGCGGGGAGACCCATAAGACCTTCGCCGAGCGGTTCGACGCTGCCTACCGTGCCGAGCTCGCGGCCTTCGTCGAGCTCGTCCTCGGCGAGCGTGAGAACCCCTGCACGCCCGAGGACGCCGTCGCCGCCTCGCGCGTGGCCGACGCTGCCCAGGAGTCCCTCGAGACGGGCGCCCCCGTAAAGGTGGCGGTGGCCGCGCGCGCCTGAGCGCGCCGCTGTCGGCGAGCACGACGTCGGCGGGCCGCCTCGCGCGGGGCCGGCCGCCGACGTCGTGCCTCCGGTGCCGCTACTTCGACCCGAGGAAGATCGGGTTCGTCAGTGCGGCCATCGGCCCGAGGGGGAGGTCCGGCCCCATCTCGGTGCCGCTGCCCGAGGTGCCGTCCCCCTTCGGGTGGCGGACCTCGACGCGCAGGTAGGCGGCGAGCTGCGGGGTCGTGACCCACGTGACCGTGCCCTGGCCCGAGGCCGGCAGGGTGACCTGCTGCGTCTGGCCCTCGTCCGTGATGAAGCGGACCACGCCGTTCGGGACCCCGCCGACGGTCGCCGTCACCGTGACCGGGGCGTCCGGGGCGACGTCGAGCCGCTCGCCGATGCCCGCCGTCTTCCCGCCGGACTTCACGGCGAGGTCGAGCGTGATGTCCGCCGACTGGGCAATCCAGGACCGGCCGCTGCGGATGCCCTCGAGGATCGCGTCGTGCGAGAGCGCCGCGGCGTTGACCACGTTGTGCGGCCAGCCGATGACCTGCGGGGAGCTGTGCGCGTCGGAGTTGCCCATGGCCGGAAGCCAGCGGCCGTTGGTGCGGACGGAGTGGATCAGCATCGAGTCCCACGTGCTGATCGACATCTCGTCGTCATGGGTCCAGGGGCCCGTCCAGACCTCGACCGCGTCCGCGTCGTCGTAGCCGAACTTCCAGCGGCATGCGACGTAGGGGCAGTACGGGTGGGCCGGGACCACCAGGCCGCCGCGGGAGTGGATGAGCTGCGCGGCGTCCTCGAAGCCCTTGTCCCGGGCGCGGTAGCGCCAGTCGATCCAGTCGCCGGGCGGGAGGCCGAGCGCGAGGTAGTGGCCGTTGCGGGTGGTGACCTCCTCGCCGGTGAGGATGAGGAGGTCGTTGCCCGCGAGCGGCCCCCACACCCCGTGCGAGGCGGGCGTGTTGTGGTCGGTGGAGATCATGAAGTCGAGGCGGGCGGCGCGGGCGCCGGCGGCCACCTCCTCCGGGGTCCGCTTGCCGTCCGAGTAGACGGTGTGCAGGTGGGCGTCGCCGCGGTACCAGCCCGCGCCCTTGCCGGCCACGGCCTGGGCCGGGTACTTCGGCTGGAAGGGCGCGCCGTCCGGGCCGTAGTCCAGGGTGACGGTGACCGAGTAGTCGAGCCCGGCCTCGGCGACCTGGTAGGGGCCGAGGGCGATGTTCCAGGTGCCCTTGCCGATCGGTCCGGGCAGGTAGCCGGGCGTGGCCTCGGCGGCGCTGATGAAGAACTCGGTGCGGAAGCCGCCGGACCAGCCCCGGAAGCCCTTGCCCTGGAGGCGGGTGCCCTGCTCGTCGAAGATGCCGATGTCGCACGAGTTGGAGAGCAGGCCCGGCGCCACCGTGGGCCTGCTGTACGTGTAGGAGACGCTGATCTTGTTCACGCCCGCGGGGACCTCCACGGGCAGGTACACGAAGTCGGCAGCACCCGGATTGAGGTGGCCGGTGATCGTCTTGGTCTTGCTCTTGCCGCTGTCCGCGGACGCGAAGGTCATCGGCGTCAGGGTCAGCGCCGCGCCCGCGAGCGCGGCGGCCAGGAAGCCCCGGCGCGAGGGGGAGAGGAGGGCAGGGGTGTCGCCGCTGTGGGCCTTGCAGGGGGAAGTCACCCGCGACATCGTGGTGGCCCGTACTTAACGGTAGGCAACGCGGAGAGGGCCGGGGCCTGAACACCGCGGGTGGATAGTCTGGCCCCATGAACGCCACGCCTGCGCTGGGCCCGATGCCCCGGACGCTCGAGGTCGAGTCGCTTGAGCGCTTCGACGCGCTCGTGGCGGCCGGTGCGACGGCGCTCGCCGGGTGGCACGTCCAGTCCGTGGACCTCACGGGGCGCTCGGACGTCCTCAAGCGTCTGGACCCCTCGGGGGCGATGTTCCTGGGGTGCCGCCTCCAGGACGGGATGGAGCAGTCGCTGCGCACCCGCGGAGCCCTCGTGTTCCCGATCCTGCCCGGCGTGCCGTTCGACCCCTACCGGCCCACCCTCTACACCGGGCCCGAGCTGTACGAGGGGGTCACCGCCCTGCCCTACGAGCAGACCCCGGACGCCCTCATCTACGCGTGGACCAAGCGGCAGGGGAGGGCCGGCGTCGAGTCCGCCATCTCGGCCGCCCTCCACGACCACCACATCGGCGATGCCCTCCAGGACGCCCTCGAGGGCGAGTTCGCGGGGCGCCGGATCGTGGGCGTCATGGGCGGCCACGTCGCCCCGCGAGGAAGCCGGACGTACGACGACGCCGCCCGCCTGGGGCGCGGGCTCGCCGCGGCGGGGCTCGTGGTCGCCACCGGGGGAGGGCCCGGCGCGATGGAGGCCGCGAACCTGGGCGCCTACCTCTCGGCCTTCCCGGAGGGCGCGCTGGACGCGGCGCTGCGGCAGATCGCCGTCGTGCCCCTGTTCCGTCCGTCCGTGAGCGCGTGGGCGCGGGCGGCCCTCGGCGTCCTCGGCGGTTTCCCCGGGGGTGCCGAGAACCTCGGGGTGCCCACGTGGTTCTACGGCCACGAGCCGCCGAACATGTTCGCGACCCACATCGCCAAGTACTTCGCGAACTCCGTCCGCGAGGCCGTGCTCCTGGAGAAGTGCACCGGCGGGGTGGTCTTCCTCCCCGGCGCGGCGGGGACCGTGCAGGAGGTCTTCCAGGACGCGTGCGAGAACTACTACGGCGCGGACGGGACGATTACCCCGATGGTCCTCGTCGGGGTGCGGCACTGGACCGAGGAGCTGCCCGCGTGGCCGCTGCTCGAGAGCCTGGCCCGTGGCCGCGGCATGGCCGCGCGCGTGCACCTGGTCGACTCGGTCGAGGAGGCGGTCGCGGTCCTGCGCTGACCACCGCCGGGCGCAGGGACATGACCCCTCAGCGCAGGGACATGACCCGTCACCCGGTAGACCGGTTGAGGGGTCATGTCCCTAGGTTGTGGGGTCATGTCCCTAGGTTGAGGGGTCAGTCGAGCTCGCGCCGGGTCCCCTCCGGGGTGGACAGCACGGCCACGAATGCGATGAGCAGGATCGCGACCCAGAACACTGCGACCGGCCACAGGGCGCCGCCCGCGGCGAGGATCAGGCCCGTGATGACCATGGGCGTGAAGCCGGCACCGAGCATCGAGGCGCTGTGGTAGGCCAGCGAGGCGCCCGTGTAGCGGTGCCGGGTGGGGAACTGCTCGGCGACGTACGCGGCGATGGGGCCGTAGAGGACGCCCTGGACGAGGCCGTTGCCGATCACGATGGCGAGGGCGAAGCCCCAGAGGGTGCCGTTGGTCATCAGCAGCACCGTCGGGTAGGCCGCGACGATGCCGAGCAGCGCGCCGAAGGCGAGCACGCGGCGTCGTCCGATGCGGTCGGAGAGGCGCGCCGAGACGAAGCACATCACGAGGGTCAGCACCGCCGCGGCGGCCTTGATGTTGAGCACGCCGTTCTTGTCGGCGCCCGACTCGACCGCCACGGAGACGCCCCACACCGTGGTCATGGCCTGGCAGACGTAGAAGGCGGTGGTAGCGGCGAGGCCGAGCAGGACGGCGCGCTTGGAGTGGCGGAGCACCTCCACGATCGGCACCCGGCGCTTCTCGCTGGCGGCCTCGAGACGCTGGAAGGCGGGAGTCTCCGAGACCTTGAGGCGGATCACGAGGCCCACGCCGATCAGGACGGCGGAGAGCAGGAACGGCACCCGCCAGCCCCAGACGAGGAACTGGCTGCCGGAGAGGGCGGCGAAGAGGGAGAGGCCCAGCGTGCCCAGGATCGCGCCGGCCGGGCCCCCCGCGTTGGCGAAGGAGGCGGCGAAGCCGCGGTGCTTCTGCGGCGCGTGCTCGATCGCCATCAGCGCGGCGCCGCCCCATTCGCCGCCCACCGCGACGCCCTGGATGAGGCGCAGCACCACGAGCGTGATGGGGGCGGCCATGCCGACCTGGGCGGTCGGGGGCAGCAGGCCGATGGCCACCGTGCCCGCGCCCATGACCACCATCGAGAGCACGAGCACCTTCTTGCGGCCCACGAGGTCACCGAAGTGGCCGAAGACCAGGCCGCCGAGCGGGCGCGCCACGTAGCCGACCGCGAGCGTCACGAAGGAGGCGAACAGCGCGAAGCCGGGGCCGAGGTTCGCGAAGAACACCTTGTCGAACACGAGCGAGGCGGCGGTCGCGTAGAGCATGAAGTCGTAGTACTCGATGGCACTGCCGATGAAGGACGAGGCCAGGATGCGGCGCATGTCCTTGGTGTTGAGCGTCCCGACGGGCGCGGCGGTCTGGGAGGCCATCGTGGTGCTTTCAGTGGTCACAGGGGAATCCTCATTCCAATGATGGGCTGCGGGCGGCGTCAGCGCTGACGGCCGAAGGGGACGACGTCGAGGTCCTTCGGGAGCACGAAGCGGCCGGAGAAGTGCTCGGCTGCCTCGGTCCACACGCTCTCGGGCGCGTGGCCGGGGACGAGGTGGTGCAGGGCGAGGGCCGCGGCGCCGGCGCCCTCGGCGGCCTTGGCCGCCTCGCGCACGCTCGTGTGGGACTTGTAGTGGTGGTCCCTGGCGGCGCGGGAGGCCTCGTCGGTCCGGTCCCCGTAGAGGGACTCGACCCAGTCGAAGTCGATGGCCTCGTGCAGGAGCAGGTCCGTGCCCTGCGCGAGGGTGATGAGGTTGGGGGTGAAGCACGTGTCCCCGGAGATCGTCACGGAGCCCTCGGCGGTGTCGAAGCGGAACGCGAACGCCGGTGCGATCGGCGGGTGCTCGACGAGGATCGCGGTGACGGCCACGAGCTCGTCGCGGTAGACCTCGAACGGGGCCATCTCGGGGGTCGCGTTGGTGTTCGGGTGGTAGCCGATGCCGTCCGGGATCTCGATGTCCTCGGCGCGGAACACCTCGAGCGGGCTGGGCTTGAGCGAGTCGAGGATGCGGTCGTTCAGGTCCGTCGCGTGCGCGGCCATGAGCGCCTCGAACATCTCCCGCGTCCCGGGGGTCGGGTTGTGCGGGGCGAGCGGGGCCGGAGGCACGACGGCGCGCGGGGACACCGGGGGCAGCTCGCCGCGGTTGCCGGGGCCGATGATGCGCACGGGGTCCGTCCCAGCGCGGTGCTGGAGGGCGTAGAGGCCGAAGATGCCGATCCCGGCGAGGTCGTAGACGTGGTCGGAGTGCAGATGGGTGATGAACAGGGCCCGCATCCCGGCGAGGTCGAGCCCGGACTGCGCGAGCCGGCGGCCGGCGCCCTGGCCGGCGTCGACGAGGTAGAACGCGTCCCCGACCACCACGGCGGTGGCGATGCCGGTGCGCTCGCCGGAGTCGGCGGCCGCCCACCAGCGCGGGCCGCCCGCGGTGCCGAGGGTGATGATGCGGGGGGCGAGGCTCGGGGCCATGGACGGAACTCCTGTGGGCTGGACGACTGGGTCTGGAATCCAGTGTGGCCAGCGCCACAGCTTTTGTATAATCAATCAATCCGCACAGAACGATCAGGATTGCTTATGTCCTCCGAATTCACCCTCCGTCAGCTCGAGTACTTCGTGGCGGTGCTCGACGCCGGCTCCGTCACCGAGGCGGCCCGGCGCAGCAGCATCTCCCAGGCCGCGGCCTCGATGGCGATCGGCCAGCTCGAGCGCGCCCTCGGCGTGGACCTGTTCGTGCGGGCCCGGTCCAAGCGGCTCGTGCCCACGGAGGCGGGGACCGCGCTCGGCCTGCGCGCGCGCCGGGTGCTCGACGAGGCCTCCGAGATCCCCGCGACCGTGCGGGCCGGGTGGGAGGAACTGCGGGGCCGGGTACGGCTCGGGTGCATGATCGCGATCAGTCCGCGCCTCGTGCCGAGGCTCCTGGCCGAGACCGCACGCCGGTGGCCGGAGATCGAGGTGGAGTTCGTCGAGGGCGCCGCAGAGGAGCTCCAGCGCGCGGTCGCCGAGGGCGAGCTCGACGCCGCGGTCGTCTACTCGCTGCAGGCGGTGCCCGGCGTGGACTTCGTGACCCTCGCCGAGTCGCGCCCGCACTTCCAGCTGGCCGAGGGCCACCCGCTCGCGGGGCGTGCGTCGCTGCGGTTCGCCGACCTCGCCGAGTACGACGCGGTCCTCTTCGATGTCCCCCCGAGCGCTGAGCGGGTCCTGGCCATGTTCGAGTCCGCGGGGGTGGCACCGCGGGTGCGGTGGCGCAGCGTCGTCTCGGAGACGATCCGCGCGATCGTCGCGAGCGGACTCGGCTACTCGGTGACCAACGTCTGGGAGGGAGTCGAGGAGCTGTTCCGCGCCAGCGGCGTGGTGCTCGTGCCCGTGGCGGACCCGACGCCGCACAACGCGGTGGTCGCCGCCGTCCCGCCCGGGCTGCGCCGGCCCCGCAGGGTCGACGCCGTCCTCGGCGCTGCCCGCACGGTCGCATCCCCGGGGCGGCCCTCGGGCGATCGCGTAGGGACATGACCGCTCAGGCTAGGGACATGACCCCTCAACCCGTGCAGGCGTTGAGGGGTCATGTCCCTGTGGTGAGCGGTCACGCGAGCCGCTAGCCGATGCCGACCCCGAAGAGGAACCCGAGGACGTACGTCACCGCGGCGGCGCCGAAGCCGATCGCGAGCTGGCGGAGGGCGCGGGTGAGCGGGGAGGCACCGGCGAGCAGGCCCACCACGGCGCCCGTGCCCAGGAGCGCGAGGCCCACGAGGGCGCCCGCCACCACGAGGGCCGGGATCCCCACCATGCCGAACAGGAACGGCAGGATCGGCACGACGGCGCCGGAGGCGAAGAAGCAGAAGCTCGCGCCCGCCGCGCCCCAGGCGGAGCCGATGGCCTCGTGCTCGTCCTCGGCGGTCTCTGCCTCGGGATGCAGGGACAGGCTCGGATCGCAGTCGCACGCGTAGTAGCCGAGGCGCTCGGCGGCGCGGTGCTCGGCAGCCTCCTGGCTCATGCCGCGCGCCTTGTAGACGAGGACGAGCTCGTTGGCGGTCAGATCGAGGTCCGGCGCGGCCGCGAGCGTGACCTGGGTGGGCCTCGACGCGGAGAGGAGCTCGCGCTGGGATCGCACGGAGATGAACTCGCCGGCGCCCATCGACAGCGCGCCCGCGAGCAGGCCGGCCACGCCGGAGAGCAGCACCACGTGGCTCGCGACCCCGGACGCGGCCATGCCCGCCACGAGGGAGAGGTTGCTGACGAGGCCGTCGTTGGCGCCGAACACCGCGGCGCGGAACATGCCGGACAGGCGCGTGCGGCCGCGGACCGCGAGGCCGCGGACCACCTCTTCGTGGATGCGCTCGTCCGCCGCCATGGCGGGCGTCGCCGAGGGGTCGGTGGCGTAGGGGGAGCGGCCCTCGGCGCGCTGGGCCATCGCGAGGACGAACACGCTGCCGAAGTGCCGGGCGAGGAAGCCCAGGAACTGGCTGCGGAGCGAGGCCGGACGCGGCCTGCCCACCTTGTCGCCGAGCAGGGCCAGCCAGTGCGCCTCGTGCCGGCGCTCGGCCTCGGCCAGGCCGAGGAGGATGTCGCGCTCCTCGCCCATGCGCCGGCTGGCGAGCGAGCGGTAGATCGCCGCCTCGGCCTTCTCGTCGGCCAGGTACTGGCGCCAGCGGCGGACATCGGCCGGGGTGGGCTCCGGGCGGTGGCCGGGCTCCTGGGGGGTGGTGGTGTGCATGGGTACTCCTGCGTGGACGGATGCTCGTGGCCCCGTTGCCCCCGCCACTGTAGACCCTTCGGGCCCGGATTTTCGGCCGGTGGCCCGGCATCCGGGAGTTCGGCGCACCGCAATCTGGTGGCGAGAACGACGCCGGGCGGTGCCGTCGTGCGCGAGGGGCGGCGGCGCCGTCGTGCGCGTCACCCCGCGGCGGAGGTGCCCAGCGGGCAACAGAAGTTGCTCTATGCTGGGGTACCGGAATGCAGCCCCGCCACCGCCGCGGGGGCCTGCCGCGCAGGAGAGAGAGCCGATGAAAGCACTGCCCGTCGAGCCGAGCAACGCCCCCGTGGCCATAGGCTCCCGCATCCGCGCGGCCCGGCAGTCCCAGCGCATGACCATCGAGCAGGTGGCCGACGCGACCGGCCTGACCAAGGGCTTCCTCTCGCGCGTAGAACGGGACCTGACCTCGCCGTCGGTCGCGTCGCTCGTGACGCTGTGCCAAGTCCTCTCGCTCTCGATCGGCGACCTCTTCGCCCAGCCGGAGACCCACCTGACGCGGGCCGCCGAGGCTCCGCGGATCTCGCTCGGCGGGGAAGGCATCGTCGAGAGGCTGCTCACGGCCCGCTCCGAGCGGCGCGTGCAGGTTCTCCAGGCGGACATCGAGCCCCGCGGCGCCGGCGAGTCGGAGCTGTATGCCGTGGACTGCGACGTGGACGTGCTCCACGTGGTGCGCGGCCGGATCGACCTGATCATGGCCAACGAGCGCTACTCCCTGGCCGCCGGGGACACCCTGACCTTCCCCGGGCGCGAGCCGCACACCTGGGTCAACCCCTCCGACGAGCCGGCGCGGCTCCTCTGGGTCCTCGTGCCCGCCGCCTCCCGCTGACCCGGGCCTGCCCGCCCCGTCAGGCCAGAATCTGGCCCGACCCCCTCCTTTTCGGGTACGCATCTCGTCGCGTTTCTCCCGTTTTGGGTACACGCTGCCGGTCGCAGCAGCGCCCCACGCCAGCAAGCGGACGACGCCCTCCGGTCGCCAGGCGCCGCCGGCGGGGCCAGCGCCGTGCGCGGCACCAGGACCCCGGGAGAGCCCTGTACCCGAAAGGGCCAGAAGGCGGCGAGCTGCGTACCCGAAACGGCCAGAGGGCGACGAGATGCGTACCCGAAACGGCCAGAGGGCGACGAGATGCGTACCCGAAATGGCAGACAAGCGGCGGGAGGGGGGAGAGGCGGAGGGGCGGGCGGCATGGCGGCGCGCTGGCGGCCGCGGGTCACAGTTTCCTCACGGCGGCCGCCCGGAAGTGTCGCCGGGTCACGGGAATATTTCAAATGAATGGATTTATCGACAAGGCCCTGTTGCCCGGACCCCGGCGGTGCCACGGTGGGCTGTGCGGGCGCACTCCCGCACCCGTCATCCGCACCCCTGATCCATACCGTCCGCCGCACCCACCGCCCCCGAGGTACACCGCCATGCCCGCCACCGTCCGCCCGCGCCGGCTTGCCGCGCGCAGCTCCGCTGCCCTCTCGGCCGCCGCCCTCTCCCTCGCCCTGTCCGGCTGCGCCAGCATGGCAACGACGGCCCCGCCGGCCCCGTCCCAGACGGGCGCGGCGCCGAGCGCCGCCGCCTCCCCGAGCCGGCTGCCGCCGTCGGCCGGCATCAGCAACAGCACCAGCACCGCGGCACGCCCGGCGGCGCTGGCGACCTACACGCTCCCCGGCGGGGCGGTGTCCTTCGACTACCCCCGCGGCTGGACGGTCGAGCTGTTCCATGCCGCCTCCGCATCCGTGCCCACGGCGACGGCGACCCTCGAGGACGCGGGCGGCCGGAAGATGGCCACCGTGTCCATCGCCGCGATCGGCGACGTCGTGGGCCACGCCGGCCCGCGCATGGTCTTCGAGTCGGTTGCCGTCCCCGGGCTCGCCGGGCTGCCGGGGGCCCCGGGGCACGCCTCGTTCTACCGCGTCGGGGCCGACCGGGACGCCCAGTTCGCGCTCGAGCTCACTGCAGGGGCGGTCATCCCCGGCGAGAACGCGCCCGGGAGCGCACCGGTGGGCCTGATCCGGACCCGGGACGGCATCCTGGCGGCAGCGGCCGTGTGGGACTCTCCGGTGCCCTTCGCCTCCGACGAGGCTGCCCGCGCCTGGTATTCCTCGGCCGTGGGCCGCGCGGTGCGGGATGTGCTGCTGAGCATCCGGGCGACGTGAGGCCGTGTGTGTATCGCTTCGGCAACGGCGTCTCCGGCCTCTGGCCAAACGGTGGCGCGGATGGAACAGTGGGCCTCGAGCGCTCGGCATCCATCGCGCTCAGGGGGATGACTCGATGCACTCCGCACCTCTTCGGGGGCGCCGGTGGCCTGCCGCGGCCCACACCGTCGTGGCGCTGCTCGCCGCCGGCGTCCTCGTCGGGTGCTCCGCCGGGCCGCCCCTCGCCGCGCCGCGGACGACGGCGGCCGGCCCCGCGCCGTCGTCGGCGTCACCGAGCGGGGCGTCGCCAAGCAGGGCGACCTCGGAGGCGGCGCCGGCGATCCACCGCTTCACCTCCCACCCGCTCTCCTTCCGGTACCCCTCCGACTGGTCCGTGGCGGCCGAGGTCCGCCCGATCGGCCCGGGGGGCGAGGTGCGGGAGACGGCGACCGTGCTCGACGGCGGCGGCCGCCGACTCCTCGACGTCTTCGTCAACTGGGCCCCCCAGGATGTGGGCACGGAGGTCACGCGCGCCGTCCTCGACGCCGAGCCCGTGCCCGGACTCGGCTCGGCGGCCGTGCACCCCGGCTACTACGCCTTCTACGCGGAGACCGAGGCGGGGGCCCTGGACCGGGCAGGGCGCCCCGCCGTCACCTACTCGATGACTCTCTCCCCGGGGCGGCCACTGGACGGCCCGGGCCAGCGGCACGGCGGCCCTTTCGACAGCACCGTCCAGATCGCCGCGGGGTACTCGGTCGGCGCCGATGCGAGCGCAGACCTCATGACCTTCGGCGACGCGGCCGAGGCGCTCGGCTGGCTCGGCTCGGAGGACGGGCAGCGGCTGAAGGCCGTCCTGATGAGCCTGACCGTGTACTAGCGCGGTGTGCTGGCGCTGTGTTCTGGCGCCTACCCCGCGGCGCCGGCGGGCAGGACCACGAGTTCGGCCTTGCCGTCGGTGAAGAACTCGTCGCCGCTCGCGTTGTGCCCCATCTGCGGGTCGGTGCGCTGGAAGAGGGTGCCGGGCAGCCCGAGGGAACCGGTGATGTAGGCCCGCTCGGCGTCGACCTGGGGATCGATGTGGTGGGTGGGCAGCTTCGCGGAGCCGGCGAGCTCGATGCCGTCGTCGAAGCTGGCCGTCGCCTCCCACACGTCCCGGCCGTCCGGCGCGGTGAACCCGGTCCGCCAGAAGCGGATATGGTGGCGCTGCCGCAGGGAGTTCGCGGCCGTGGCCTTCTGGAACGCAACGGTCTCGGGCTGGGCGTCCATGAACGCCGGCGTGACGGGGGCCGAGGCGTACTGGCCCCCCTGGAACCCGACGGCGAAGGCCCGCAGTGTGTTCGCGAGGGTCGAGGGGTCCGCCTGCTGCCACCCCGCCCGGGCGAAGGCCCGTGCCACCTGCTCCTCGGAGCCGACGAAGACGAAGCTGGCCGGCTCCATGCGGCCCCCCGTGAGCGTCTCGCTGTAGAGCGGCAGCCGGGAGAACGCCGCGGCATCCAGGGACGGGAGCGCCTGGGTGGGCTCGCGCACCGTGTGCTCCTGCGGGTGGACGAGGGCCGGCCCCAGCCCGATGGCGAAGGCGAGGGCGGCCGCCGGGGCCACGGCGACGGCCCGGCCCGGGATGCCCGGGCGGCGCCGGACCCTCCGGAGGGGGAAGCGGGCTGCGATCTCGAGGGCACCGACGGCGGCGGCGAGCAGGGCCGCTCCCAGGAGCATCCCGCCCCAGACATCGGAGACGTAGTGCACCCCGAGGTACACCCGGCTCATGGTCACGAGCAGCACCGCGAGGAGGTAGGCGGCGACCGTGAGGGTCCGCCCCCAGACCGAGCGGAGGGACCTGAACACGAGGTAGGCGATGATCCCGAACACGACCGTGGCCCGCACCGCGTGCCCGCTCGGGAAGCTCGGCGAGGTCTCGGTCACGAGCGCGAGCGCCGCGTCCGGGCGCGGCCGGCCGCCGATGTCCTTCGCGAGGGTGAACAGGAGCTCCTGCGCCGCCACGGTGGCCACCACGGCCGCCGCGAGGAGCCGCTCGCGCCGCCACCACAGGATGGCCACGGCGAAGACCGTCATCACGAGGACCGACTGGAAGCTCCCGAGCGCGGTGGCGACGGTGAACACGGCAGTCTCGCCCGGCGTGCGGACGGCCGGCATGAGGTGGGCGATCCGCGCGTCGACCTGCGTGAGCGGCCCGTGGGTCGCGACGGTGACCGCCAGTGCCAGGAACTCGGCGAGCGGCACGGCCGCGATCACTGCGGTCGCCGTGAGCCACAGGCCCGACGCCCGGTCCGGCCGGAACCTGTCCCGCAGCCACGGCAGGGGCCGCGCCTCGGAGCTGAGGGCCCGCACCACGTACTCGTTGGTGCGCAGCCCCGACCACGCCGACGCGGCGAGGGAGCGCATCACGGCCGAGGGTGCGGCGAGCGCGCGGACGATCGCGAACACGAAGACTGCCGCGAAGACCACCTCGAGGAAGACCGCCGCGAGGAAGAGCATGGGGGAGATGAACAGCGAGAGGGTGCGCACCGCGTAGAAGCAGGCCGCCATCAGCACGATCATGGCGGCCGCCACCGCGAGGTGCCGCCCGGGTCCGCGCGACGCGCGGCGGCGCTCCGGGAGGGTCTGCCGGTTCCCTGTCATGGCCCGATCCTTCCCCCGGGCGTCTAAGACGAATCTAAGAAACGCCCGGGGCGGCCCGGGGCGCGCCGCGGGAGGCCCCTGCTCGGGGCGGATCCGTAAACATCGGGTGCATATGAGACAACTTGTGCGGTAGGGTGGGGCCACGGTTCCCCCACTATGGAAGGCCTGCCTTGGAAGAGCTGCGCATCGAGGAGAACGGCAACCTCGGTCCCATCGATTCGTCCCGCGTCCCCCGCTTCGCCGGAGCGGCGACGTTCGCCCGCCTGCCCCGCCTCGACCAGGTGGCCCGCGCGGACGTCGCCGTCGTGGGCGTGCCGTTCGACGCCGGCGTCTCCTACCGCCCGGGAGCCCGCTTCGGCGCCAACCATGTCCGCGAGGCGAGCCGCCTGCTGCGCCCGTACAACCCGGCGCTGGACGCCTCGCCGTTCGCCAACGCCCAGGTGGCCGACGCCGGCGACATGGCGGTGAACCCGTTCAACATCCACGAGGCGATCGAATCGATCCAGCAGGACGCGCTGGACCTGACGGCCGACGGCGCGCGCCTCCTCACGCTCGGCGGCGACCACACGATCGCCCTCCCGCTCCTGCGGGCCGCGTCCGAGCGGGCGGGGGAGCCCGTGGCGCTCCTGCACTTCGACGCCCACCTCGACACGTGGGACACCTACTTCGGCGCCGAGTACACGCACGGCACCCCGTTCCGCCGCGCGGTCGAGGAGGGCATCCTCGACACCGAGGCGATCTCCCACGTCGGCACCCGCGGCCCGCTGTACGGCAAGCGCGATCTCGAGGACGACCGCCGCTTCGGATTCGGGATCGTGACCTCCTCGGACGTCTACTACCAGGGTGTGCGCGAGGTCGTCGCCAAGCTGCGCGAGCGCATCGGCGCCCGCCCGCTCTACGTCTCCGTGGACATCGACGTCCTGGACCCGGCCCACGCCCCCGGCACCGGCACCCCCGAGGCCGGCGGGATCACGAGCCGCGAGCTCCTCGAGATCCTGCGCGGGCTGCGCGGCCTCAACCTCGTCGGCGCCGACGTCGTCGAGGTCGCCCCCGCCTACGACCACGCCGAGATGACCGCCGTGGCTGCGAGCCACGTCGCCTACGACCTGGTGACCCTCATGAGCGAGCTCCCCGCCGGCGGTGCCCGGTGAGCCCCGTCGAGTCGCCCTGGACGGGCGAGGCCCAGGCGCTGCAGGCGGCCGGGGCGCGGGAACTGCAGGCCCGGGAAGCATCCGGCGCGGCGGAGGCGGAGGGCGAGGAGGCCGGCGTCGTGCGCGGGGCCGGGCCCCGCAACGGCGGCGACCTCGTGGTCGAGACACTTGAGGCGCTCGGCGCGAAGACCGTGTTCGGCATCCCCGGGCAGCACGCGCTCGGCCTGTTCGACGCGATGGGCCGGGGGAGCCTCTCCTTCGTCTCGAGCCGCGTGGAGAACAACTCCGCCTTCGCGGCGGACGGCTACTCGCGCGCCACGGGCGAGGTCGGGGTCCTCTTCCTCTCGACCGGCCCGGGCGCCCTGACCTCCCTCGCGGGCCTGCAGGAGGCCTACGCGACCGGCGTGCCGATGGTCGTCATCGCCAGCCAGATCCCGCTCGAGGGCCTCGGCGCGCGCCGCAAGGGCATGCTCCACCAGCTCGACGACCAGAAGGCCTCGGCTGCGAACGTCACCAAGAGCCAGCGCCTCATCCAGCATGCCTCCGGCATCCCCTCGGCCATCCAGGACGCCTGGACGGACGCGATCTCCTCGCCGCAGGGACCCGTGTGGGTCGAGATCCCGCAGAACGTGCTCCTCGATCCGGTCATGGTCCCGCCCGTCGAGGACGCCGTCGCCGAGGCTGCGGACAACCCTCCCCGGGTCGAGCTGGTCCGCGAGGCCGTCGCGTGGCTCCGCGGGGCGCGCCGGCCGGCGATCATCGCCGGCGGCGGGACCCGGCGCGGGCACGCCGAGGCTTCCTTGCGCCGCCTCGCCGAGCTGCTGCGGGCGCCGGTGATCTGCACCCCGGGCGGCAAGGGGGCCTTCCCGTGGGAGCACCCGCTCTCGCTCCAGTCCTGGATCGAGGACCGGCACATGACCGAGGTCCTCGAGGACGCGGACGTGCTCGTGGTGGTCGGCTCCTCCCTCGGCGAGGTCACCTCCAACTACTTCACGTTCGAGCCCCGCGGCCGGATCATCCAGATCGACGCCGAGCCGCGGGTGCTCGAGTCCAACCGGCCGGGCCTGGGCATCCGGGCCGACGCCGGGCAGGCACTTGCCGCGCTCGAGACCGCGCTCGCCGCGCCCCCAGCCGGCACCGCCGCCGGAGGCAGCGCGGCGCCGGACTGGCACGGGAGGGCGCCGGAGGAGGTCGTGGCCGAGGCGCTCGGGAAGGTCCGGGTGCGGCTCGAGTCGCAGGACCTGGCCAAGGAGCTGGCCTTCATGGCGGACGTCCGCGCCGCCGTGCCGGATGAGATGCAGACGTTCTGGGACATGACGATCTCCGCCTACTGGGCCTGGAGCTGCTGGGACTCCCGCGCCGGGCAGTTCCACTCCGCCCAGGGCGCTGGCGGGCTCGGGTTCGGCTTCCCCGCGGCGATCGGCGGGGCCGTCGGCCTGGCCACGCTCGGGCGGCCGGCCCGGGTCCTGGCCGTGTCCGGGGACGGCTCCGCGATGTACTCGATCGCCGAGCTGGCCACCGCGCGCCAGCACCACGTGCCGGTCACCTGGCTCATCGTGGACGACGGCGGCTACGGGATCCTGCGCGAGTACATGAACGACGCCTTCGGCAAGGCCACCGCGACCGAGCTCGCCCGGCCCGACTTCGTGGCGCTCGCCGAGTCGTTCGGCGTGCCCGCCCGGCGCGTGCCCGTGGAGGGCGTGCGGGAGGCGCTCGAGGAGAGCCTCGCCGCGGACGGGCCCAACGTCGTCGTGGTCGAGACGCTCCTGAAGATGTTCGCCCCGACCCACCTCGGCTAGCGCGGAGCGCCCGCCCACCCCGGCCCCGCCGGCCCCGCCCCGCTCCCTCCTGGAAGTCACCTTCTGGGGGTCACGTTCTGGGAGTCACCTCGAGTGACTCCCAGAACGTGACCCCCAGATGCGTCTCTCCCGCGCACGACGCCGGCCGCCCACCCCGTGTTGCTAAGGTCACCTACCGAATTAGTTTGCACAAGCAACCATCAGGCGTATAGTTGTTGCAAGCAATCAATTGAGGAGGGGCGGCCCATGCCTGTCGATCCCGGAACGGCGCGGGAACTCATCCACCGCGTCTTCGACCTCCAGCGGGTGGTCCGCTGCCTGTCGACCTCCGAGCTCAAGCACGGAGAGCTCGGCGTCGCCTCGCAGGGTGTCCTGCGCGTGATCGGCGAGCACGGCGGCCGCGCCGTGGACCTCGCCGGGAAGCTCGGCGTGAGTGCCCCGGTGCTCAGCCGGCACCTCGCCGAGCTCGAGGGCCTCGGCCTGGTCGAGCGGCGCCGCGACCCGGAGGATCGGCGCGCCCAGCTCGTCGGGCTCACGCAGCATGGCTGCGAGGTCCTCGAGGAGATCGAGGAACACCGCATCGAGCGGCTCCAGAGCTACCTCGCTGACTGGGACGAGGGCCGCGCCGCGGCCGCCGTCGCCGCCATCGGCCAGCTCTCCGACGCCCTGCGCTCCGGCTCCGGCCACCGCCCCGCCCCGACCACCACACCTACCGACAAGGAGGAAGCCCTTGCAGCCCGCTGACGCGGCGGCTCCGCAGATGAGCCACAAGCAGATCCTCGAGGCCCTCACCGGCCTCCTGGCAGCATTCTTCACCGCGATCCTCTCCTCGACGATCGTGGCGAACGCTCTGCCGACCATCATGGCGGACCTCAAGGGCACGCAGACCGACTTCGCCTGGGTGATCACGGCGGCGCTGCTCGCCAACGCGGTCACCACCCCGATCTGGGGCAAGCTCGCGGACCTGTTCAACAAGAAGCTCCTGACCCAGCTGAACATCGTGGTGTTCGTGGCCGGCTCCGTCCTGGCCGGCTTCTCCCAGAACATCCCGTGGCTCCTCTCCGCCCGCGTGATCCAGGGCATCGGCATGGGCGGCCTCACCGCCATGGCCATGGCGATCATCGGCACCATGATCCCGCCGCGCGACCGGGGCAAGTACAACGGCTACATGGGAGCCGTCATGGCCGTCGGCACCGCGGGCGGCCCGCTCCTGGGCGGGTTCATCGTCGACTCCTCGCTCGGCTGGCGCTGGACCTTCTTCGTGTGCGTGCCGCTCGCCGTCATCGCCCTCTTCCTGATCCAGGCCACGCTGAAGATCAAGCACGTCAAGCGGGTGGCGAAGATCGACTGGCTCGGCACGCTGCTCCTGACTGCCTCGGTGAGCACCCTGCTCATCTGGGTCTCGTTCGCCGGCCAGCCGGACTACTACGACTGGTGGAGCTGGCAGACGGCCGTCATGGTGGGCGGCTCCGTGCTCGCGCTCATCCTCCTGGTCGTCGTGGAGTCCCGCGTGGCGATGCCGATCATCCCGCTCAAGATCGTGGCCAACCGCACCACCGCGCTCAGCATCATCGCCTCCGCCGCGATCGGCGTCTCGATGTTCGCCTCGTCCTCGTTCATCGGCCAGTACTACCAGGTGGCCCGCGGCGCCACGCCGACCGAGGCGGGCCTGCTGACCCTGCCCATGATCGCCGGCAACTTCCTCGGCTCGGTGGTCTCGGGCCAGCTCATCTCCCGCTTCGGCAAGTGGAAGCGCTTCCTGATCCTCGGCTCGCTGCTCATCGTCGCCGGCATGGGCCTGCTCGGCACGATCGACCACACCACGGACCTGTGGCGCGCCGGCGTGTACACGTTCGTCCTCGGCCTCGGCCTCGGCATGACGATGCAGAACCTCGTCCTCGGCGTCCAGAACACCGTCCAGGCCAAGGACATCGGCACCGCGAGCGCCACGGTCGCGTTCTTCCGCTCAGTCTTCGGCGCGGTGGGCGTCTCGGTGCTCGGCGCCGTGCTCAACAACCGCTCGGAGGAGCTCATCACCGGCGGCCTCGCGGCCAAGGGCATCCACGCCCCCGCCGGGGGCGGCGGCACGAGCCTGGACCTGAGCGACATGCCTGCCCCCATCGCGGACATCGTCCGCGGCGCGTTCGGCGATGCCTCCGCCCGGTCGTTCCTCATCGCCGGGATCATCGGCATCGTGGCGTTCATCGCGATCCTCTTCATCAAGGAGGTCCCGCTGCGCCGCACGGTGGACATCGTCAAGCCCTCCCAGGCCGGCGCCGCCCCCGGAACGGATCCGGCCACCGCCGCGCTCCCGTCCGTCGCCCCGATCGGAGCGCACGACGCCGCGGTCTCGCCCGAGGCGACCGGCTCGCCGTCGTCCGTCCCCGCCGCAGGAGGGGGCGAGCCCGTGGACGCGGGCCGGCCGTCCGCCTCCGCGGCGCGTCGGGCCGCGATCCGCGAGGTCCTCGCGGGCGCCGAGGGAGAGGGCACTGCCCTCGACACGGAGCTGCAGCTGCTGCTCGCCGAGGCGGTCCCCGCCGCGGGCCGGGCCGCCGCGCCGGCCGCGGCCGGAACGCTCGAGGCGCTGCAGGAGACCCAGCGCATCCTGGCGCGCCAGCAGGCCCAGCTCGCCTCGCTCATGGAGCGCCTCGCCGACCAGCTCGACGAGCAGCAGCGGCTCGCCGCCGAGCAGGGCGCGACCGCGAAGGCACAGGGGGAGACCGCCGCCCAGCTCGCCCAGCTCCAGCAGGAGCTCGCCGCCGAGCGGCAGCTGCAGAAGGAGGCGGCGCTCTACCTCGCCACGCGGGGGCGCCACAGCGCCAACTGACCGGCGCCGGAACACCTCAGGCAGCCTGCGGACATCCTCTGTCCGCAGGCTGCCTGATTAGTCCTCAAGGTGGATGCCCGCGGGCGCGCGCGAGGCCTACTCTGGACACGCCCCGCCCGGCACCGGCGGGGCCCGACCGCAAGGACCTCGATGCTCCTCACCCTCATCCGGCGCTACGGCGCCCGCTACTGGCCCTCGATCGCCGCCGTGGTGGTCTTCCAGCTCGCGACGACGATGGCCACCCTGTACCTGCCCAGCATCAACGCCCAGATCATCGACCAGGGCGTCGCCAAGGGGGACACGGACTACATCTGGCGCCAGGGCGCCCTCATGCTGGGCATCGCCTTCGTCCAGGTCCTCACCGCCATCGCCGCGGTGTACTTCGGCTCCAGGACAGCCATGGCGTTCGGCCGTGACCTGCGCCGGGGCGTCTTCCGCAGGGTGACCTCGTACTCAGCCCAGGACCTCCAGCGCTTCGGCGCCCCCACCCTCATCACGCGCGGCACCAATGACGTCCAGCAGGTCCAGATGGTCATGCTCATGGGCCTGAACTTCATGGTCTCGGCCCCGATCATGTGCGTGGGCGGCATCATCATGGCCCTCAACGAGGACGCCGGCCTGTCCTGGCTCGTGTGGGTCTCGGTGGGCGTGCTGTTCGCGGTCGTCGGCTTCCTCGTCTACCTGCTCATGCCGCTCTTCCGGAAGATGCAGTCCCGGATCGACGCGATCAACGGTGTGCTGCGCGAGCAGATCATCGGCATCCGGGTGGTCCGTGCGTTCGTGCGCGAGCGGTTCGAGGAGGAGCGGTTCGCGGGGGCCAACCGGGCCCTGACGGACATCTCGCTCAGGGTCGGGCAGATCTTCGTGCTGATGTTCCCGATCATCATGCTGCTGCTCCAGGCGGCCACCGCCGCGGTCCTGTTCTTCGGCGGCCACCGCGTCGACTCCGGGGACATGCAGGTCGGCTCGCTCACGGCCTTCATGCAGTACCTGCTGCAGATCCTCATGGCGGTGATGATGGGCACCTTCATGGCCATGATGATTCCCCGCGCCACGGTGTGCGCAGACCGCATCGGCGAGGTCCTCGGCGTCGAGCCCTCCATGGCCGAGCCGGCCGAGGCGACCGTGCCCGAGAAGGCCGAGGGCGTCGTCGAGTTCCGCAACGTCTCCTTCGCCTACCCCGGCGCCGAGGCGCCCGTGCTCAGCGGGATCTCGTTCATCGCGCGTCCGGGACAGACGGTGGCGGTCATCGGGTCGACGGGCTCGGGCAAGACCACCCTGCTGAACCTCATCCCGCGCCTTTACGACGCTGCCGAGGGCGAGGTCCTGCTCGACGGCGTGCCGCTGGCCCGGATGCCGCGGCGCGAGATCACCTCCCGCGTGGCGATGGTCCCGCAGCGGCCCTACCTGTTCTCCGGCACCATAGCGCACAACCTGCGCTTCGGCAAGGAGACGGCGTCCGACGACGAGCTCTGGGAGGCGCTCGAGGTCGCACAGGGGGCGGAGTTCGTCCGTGCCAAGGCGAAGGGGCTCGAGTCGCCGATCTCGCAGGGCGGCACGAACGTCTCCGGCGGCCAGCGGCAGCGGCTCTGCATCGCCCGCGCGCTGGTGGCCCAGCCCAACGTGTACCTCTTCGACGACTCGTTCTCGGCCCTGGACGTCGCGACCGAGGCGCGGCTGCGGCGCGCGCTCAAGGAGCGGATGCACGGGGCGACCATGATCGTCGTCGCCCAGCGGGTCTCCACCATCATGGGCGCCGACCAGATCCTGGTCCTCGACGGCGGGAAGATCGTGGACCGCGGAACGCACGAGGAGCTGCTGGAGACCTCGCCGACGTACCAGGAGATCGTCCAGTCGCAGATCAGCGCCGAGGAAGTCGAGAGCGTCGCGGGCGCCGCGGGAGCCACGGGGGAGCAGGCATGAGCCAGGACAGCACGGGGGCGGCCGCGCCGGCCGTCGATCCGGAGGAGACGGAGGCGGAGGAGACCGCCGCGCCCGCCGGCGGCCACGGGGGCGGCGGCTTCGGCCAGCAGATGCCCACGCAGAAGGCCAAGGACTTCCGCGGGACGGCCCAGCGGCTCCTCGGCCTGATCCGCTCGGAGATGGGCTGGATGGCCGTGGTGGTCGTCTTCATCATCGTCTCCGTGGTCCTGTCCGTGATCGCCCCGAAGATCCTCGGCAAGGCCATGGACGTCATCTTCGCGGGCGTGATCGGCAAGCAGATGCCGGCCGGGGTGACGAAGGACCAGGTGATCCAGGGCCTGCACGCGCAGGGGCAGAACAACTTCGCCGACATGCTCTCGGCCATGAACCTCGTGCCGGGGCAGGGGATCGACTTCAGCGCGCTGACGCTCCTCATCGCCGTCATCCTGGTCATGTACTTCGTGGCGAGCCTGTTCATGTGGGCGCAGGGGTTCATCCTCAACCGCGTGGTGATGCGGATCGTGTACCGCCTCCGCCGGGACGTCGAGGCCAAGCTCAACCGGCTGCCCCTGGGGTACTTCGACACCCGGCAGCGCGGGGACCTGCTCTCCCGGGTCACGAACGACGTGGACAACGTCCAGCAGGCGCTCCAGCAGGCGTTCTCGCAGCTGCTCTCCTCGATCCTCCAGGTACTGGGCATCATCGTGATGATGTTCATCGTCTCGTGGGAGCTTGCCCTCATCGCCCTCGTGGCGCTGCCGCTCTCCGCGGTCGTGACGGGCGTGATCGGGACGCGCAGCCAGAAGCTCTTCAAGGCGCAGTGGAGGGACACGGGCATCCTCAACGGGCACATCGAGGAGTCCTTCTCCGGCCACGAGCTGGCCATCCTGTTCGGCCGCGAGAAGGAGATGGTCGAGGGCTTCGACGGCAAGAACGAGGATCTCTACCGTGCGTCCTTCGGTGCCCAGTTCGTCTCCGGCATGATGTTCCCGATCATGAACTGGATCAGCTACCTCGCCTACGTGGGGATCGCCGTGGTCGGCGGCCTGCGGGTGGCGGCCGGGCAGATGACCCTCGGCGACGCGACGGCGTTCATCCAGTACTCCCGGCAGTTCACCCAGCCGCTCGGCCAGATCGCGGGAATGGCCAACATGCTGCAGTCCGGGGTGGCCTCCGCGGAGCGTGTGTTCGAGCTGCTCGACGCGGAGGAGCAGGAGCCCGAGACGGCCACGCGCCATCTGCGGGCTGCGACGGACGGCCACGTGGACTTCGAGCACGTCTCGTTCTCCTACTCGCCGGACAAGCCGCTCATCGAGGACCTGTCCCTGACCGCGGAGCCCGGGCATACGGTGGCGATTGTCGGTCCGACCGGCGCGGGCAAGACCACGCTCGTGAACCTCGTCATGCGGTTCTACGAGATCTCCGCAGGACGGATCCTCTTCGACGGCGTGGACATCCGCGACCTCTCCCGCGATGAGCTGCGCTCCAAGGTGGGCATGGTGCTCCAGGACGCGTGGCTGTTCGGCGGCACGATCTACGACAACATCCGCTACGGCAACCTCGAGGCGACCGAGGAGCAGGTCATGGCCGCGGCGAAGGCCACGTACGTGGACCGGTTCGTGCGGTCCCTGCCGGAGGGCTACAACACCGTGATCGACGAGGAGGGCACGAACATCGCCGCGGGCGAGAAGCAGCTCATCACGATTGCCCGCGCGTTCGTGGCCAACCCGTCGCTGCTCATCCTCGATGAGGCCACCTCGTCGGTGGACACCCGCACCGAGCTGCTCGTGCAGAAGGCCATGGCGGCCCTCAGGACGGACCGGACCTCGTTCGTGATCGCGCACCGGCTCTCCACGATCCGCGACGCCGACACGATCTTGGTCATGGAGAACGGCAAGATCGTCGAGCAGGGCCGGCACGAGGAGCTCCTCGCGCGCGGCGGGGCGTACCACCGGCTCTACATGAGCCAGTTCGCCGGGGCGACCGACGTCGAGGCGGAGGAGGCGGCGGCCTCCGCCGGGGCAGCCCCCCGCACCTGACGCCTCGCTCCCCGCCCGCCCCCTCACAGCCCCGACTCACCTGACCCGCCCCGCTCCCGTTTCGGGTACGCATCTCGTCGCCTTCTGGCCCTTCCGGATACGAGGGTGCGTACCCGGAAGGCGCTTTGGGCGACGAGATGCGTACCCGAGAGCAGGGCCGGTGCCGATGCCCACGGCGGTTGACGGGATGGCCGGGATGGGCCGTGGGTGAGAGACGCACTCCAGGACAACAGCGAGGACGGCCCAGAGCCCGGTCCCGCAGGAGGAACCCGTGCACAAAGGACGCCCGCGGCTCCGTGGCGCCCGGCGCAGTGCCCGGGCTTCCCTACACCGCGGTGTAGCCGCCGTCGACGGCGAGGATCGCGCCTACGACGAACGAGGCAGCGTCCGAGGCGAGGAACGCGATCGCCTCGGCAACCTCTACGGGCCGCGCCAGCCGGCCGAGGGGCTGCTTCGCGGCCATCCCCGCGCGAACGTCCTCGGGCAGCCCGGCCACGAGCGGCGTGTCGGCGTATCCCGGCGCGACGGCGTTGACCCGGATCCCGCTTGCCGCGTACGTCACGGCCGCGGACCGGGTCAGGTTCGCCACGGCCGCCTTGGCGGCGGAGTAGGACGAACTGTTGGGCTGTCCCACGGTGCCCAGGATCGAGGAAACGTTCACGATGGCCCCGGACCCGGCCGCTGACATGTGCCGCAGGGCGTGCTTGCCGCACAGCGCCACGCCGGTCAGGTCGATCTCGATCACGCGGCGCCACGCGGCGACGTCGAGCTCGTGCAGCGGCGCCTTCGGCTCGGCGACCCCCGCGTTGGCCACCAACACGTCGAGGGAGCCGAATTCGGCGGCCGCGCGGTCCATGAGCGCGGCCACCGAATCCTCGTCCGTCACGTCCGTCCGGACGAACAGCGCGCGGTGACCGCCGTCGCGGAGGGATCGCGCGACGTCGCCCGCTCCCTCCGCGACGTCGCCGATCACGACGGCGGCGCCCCGCTCGGCGAGCAGGCACGCCGTCGCCTCCCCGATGCCCGACGCCGCGCCGGTCACGACCGCCGTCTTCCCGACGAAAGTGCCGTGCACCTACGCGTCCTGGCGCAGGTTGTTGCCGGCCGTCTCGCCGCCGTCAATCGCCAGGTTCGCCCCGGTCATGAAGCGCGACTCGTCTGAGGCGAGGAACAGGATGAGCTCCGAGATCTCGTCGACCTCGGCGGCGCGCCCGAGCGGAATCTGGTCGAAGCCGCGCTTGAGCCCGGCGGTCATGGGCGTGTTGACCGAGCCCGGGTGCACCGAGTTGACCCGGATGCCGTACGGGCCGAGGTCCAAGGCGCTCGTCTTCGTGAGCCCCTGGACGCCCCACTTCGCGGCGGCGTACGCCGCGCGGTTCTTGAACCCGACGAGCCCCGCGATCGAGGAGATGTTGATGATCGACCCGCCCTCGGCCTTCATCACGGGCACCGCCGCCTTCATGCCGAGGAAGTTCCCGGTCAGGTCGATGTCGATCGTCCTGCGCCACTCGTCGACGTCGGCGTCCTCGACGCTGCCCCGCGTGAAGATGCCGGCGTTGTTGACCAGGATGTCCAGCCTCCCGAAGCGCTCGACGGCGTCCTCCACCGCGCGTTGCCAGCTCTCGTGGTCGGTGACGTCGAGGTGGACTGAGTGGGCAACGTCGTCGCCGGCCGCAGCGCCGAACTCCGTGTTGATCTGCTCCGCGAGAAGCTTCCCCACGTCGTCGAGCAGGTCTCCGATGACCACCTTCGCGCCGTGCGCCGCGAGGGTGCGTGCGTGCGAGGCGCCCATGCCGCGCGCCGCTCCGGAGATGAGCGCGACCTTGCCGGCGACCCGGGCCGACACGGTGCTCATCGGGCGGCCTCCTCGATGATGTCGAGCCCGCGCTTGACACCCCGCGAGGCGGCGAGCCGGGCCACATCCCGGCCGGCCCGGTATCCGAACACCAGGGCGGCGCCGATGTGCGAGCCGTATCCCGGGTAGCCGCCGCCGAACACGCTGCGTGCGGCGGCGCCGACCGCGAAGAGGCCCGGGATCGGGGTGCCCTCCTCGGTGACCACGACGTTGTCGGAGTCGACGGCGATGCCCGCGAACGTGCCCAGATCGCCCATCTGGATCTTGGCCGCGTAGTACGGGCCCGCCTCCAGGGGAGCGAGGTTGGGGTTGGGCTTGTGCTCCATGTCGCCGCGGAAGTGGTTGTACTCGGTCGAGCCCCGCCCGAAGGCCTGGTCCTCGCCGGCCCTCGCGCCCACGTTGAACTCGGCCACGGTCTGCGTCAGGCCCGCGGCATCGACGCCGATCTTGCCCGCGAGCTCCTCGAGCGTGTTCCCCTTGACCAGGTAGCCCATCTTGTAGAAGTAGCCGCGCGGCATGGGCCAGGGCTTCGCATAGCCGATGCCGTACTTGTGCATCGTCTTCTCGTCCGCGATGACCCAGCCGAACGTCTTCTCCTCTCCGGCGTTGTGGGCGATCATCCGGCCGCCGAAGTCGTGGTAGCTCAGGGCCTCGTTGCCGAACCGCCTCCCGTGGCGGTCCACCGCGATGAGGCCCGGCAGGCCGATCGCGCGCAGGTGCGGGAAGAGCCGCTCGCGGCCGTCGCGGAAGCGGAACACGGTCACGGGGGCCCACGAGCCCACGGAGGAGACGGCGTCGTCGATGCGGCCCCCGGCGGCGAGCGCCATCGTGGCGGCGTCCCCGCCGTGTCCCACGGTCGGCGTGAAGTGGTCGTCCCCGGCGGCGTCGTGCGGGAAGTACTTCTTGCGCAGCTCGGCGTTGCCCGAGAAGCCGCCGGCGGCGAGGATGACGCCGAGCTTGGCCTCGACGCGCACCGGGTGCTCGCCGCCGAGGACGGCGCCGGTGACCGCGCCGTCGTCGCCCCTCGTGAGCTCGGTGACGGGCGAGGACTTCCACATCCGCACGCCGGCGTCGCAGGCGCTCTTGACCATGAGCGTCATGAGGGCGTTGCCGTTCGAGCGGAGCACGGGACGGCGGTAGCGGGCGGCGTCGAACCACGTGCGCAGGAGCTTCTTCGCGACGTACACGAACGACTTGACCGACTGGTTCACGTGGAAGAACTCGTTGATGTCCGGGCCCACCTGCGGCATGTACCCGAACACCGTGTAGGAGGACATGTACGGCTGCATGAGCAGTCGCTTGTCGCCGAGGATGCGGGCGTCCGTGTCCTTCGGCAGGATGGCGCGGCCGCCGAGCCGCGCGCCCGGGAGGTCCATCTGGTAGTCGGGCGCCTTCTCCGGGTAGACGAACTCGACGTCGGTCTCCCGCTCGAAGAAGTCCAGCGCCTCGGGCACGGTGTCCAGGAACTGCGCGACGCCGTCGGCGTTGTAGGTGTCGGGGGCGAGGTTCTTGAGGTAGGTCTCGACCTCCTCGCGCGTGTCGCCCGCGGCCGTGCAGGCGCGGTTCCCGGGCACCCAGGCCCAGCCGGCCGAGATCGCCGTGGTGCCGCCGAAGTACTGCTCCTTCTCGGCGACGATCACGGTCAGGCCCTGGCTGGCCGCCTTGAGGGCTGCCGCCATGCCGGCGGCTCCGGATCCGACGACGAGGACGTCGCAGGCGATGGTCTTGTTCTGCATCATGGTGCTTTCCATTTCGTGTCAGTTGCCGGGCTTCGTCGCGGCCAGGTAGGGCTCGCCGAGCTCGTCGATCGGTGTGCGGGCGGTCTCGCGGGAGCTCACGGCGGCGATCACCGCGGCGAGTGCGCAGACCGCGCCGAAGATCGCCACAGGAACCCAGCCGGCGGGGCCCGAGGTCATGAGCAGGCCGCCGATCATCGGCCCGAAGCCAGCCACGAGGAGTCCGAGCTGGTTGCCCAGCGCCATGCCGGAGTAGCGGACCGGCGCAGCGAACAGCTCGGCGAAGAAGCCGGGCCAGATCCCGTTGAAGCCCGAGTAGAGCACGGTCATGAACGCGAAGCTCACGATGAACACGAGGACGAGGCTGCCCGTGCCGAGCGCCCAGAAGTATGCGAACAGCGCCCCCGTGCCCCCGAGCATTGCGGTGATCATGAGTGGCTTGCGGCCGATGCGATCCGAGAGGGCGGCGACGGCCGGCATGACGAGCATGGACAGCCCGATCGTCACCGCGTTGATCGTGAGGATCGCACCCTTGTCGAGGCCGCCGTGGGTGGTCGCGTAGGAGAGCCCGAAGACCGTGAAGATGGTCTGCATGACCGAGAAGATGGACATGAACAGGACCCGGAGCACGTCCGCGGCCTGGTAGCGCAGCACCTGGCCGAGCGGCAGCTTGCGGACTTCTCCTTCGTCCTTCGTCTCCTCGAAGACCGGCGTCTCTTCCAGGTGGGTACGGGCCCAGTAGGCGATCGCGAGGACCACGATCGAGCACCAGAACGGGACGCGCCAGCCCCATGACATGAGGTCGGCCTTGGGCAGCGCCGTGATCGGGACGAACACGAGGGTCGCGAGCACCATGCCGGACGCATAGCCGGTCATGACGAACGAGGTGAAGAAGCCCCGGCGGCCCTCCGGAGAGTGCTCGAGCGTGAGCGTCGAGGCACCCGCCGACTCCGCTCCCGCCTAGAAGCCCTGCAGGAGGCGGCCGAGGGTCAGGAGCACGGGGGCGAGGATCCCCACCGAGTTGTACGTCGGGAGGAAGCCGATGCCGAGCGAGGCCAGACCCATGAGCGAGAGCGTCACGAGCAGCACGTTGCGGCGCCCGAGGCGGTCACCGAAGTGGCCCATGACCATCCCGCCGAGCGGGCGGGCCACGTAGGCGACGCCGAACGTGGCGAACGCCGCGACGAGCCCCGCGGTCGGGTTGTCGGCGGGGAAGAACAGCGCCGGGAACACGAGCGCCGCTGCCGTGCCGTAGATGAAGAAGTCGTAGTACTCGAGCGTGGAGCCGAGGAAGGAGGCGAGGGCCGCCTTGCCCGGGGTCTTGCGGTGGTTGCCGGCGCCGGCGGAGTCGGCGGACGACGCCGCGTGGCTGGCCTGGGTGCGGGGAGCGACACTGCTCATGGGGTGTCCTTGGGGATCTCGAAGTCGACGGAGAGGATCTGCTCGCTGTTCGGGAAGGAGTACTCCTTCAGCGGCTCGTGCAGGGGATGGGTGTTGTACACCTCGATGTCGGCCACGGACTCGAAGTCCGCGACGATCGCGTAGTCGAAGGCCCGCTCGGAGCGGATCACGTCAGGCCCATGCGTAAGGGCGATGAGGCCGGGGATTCTGCCTCGCATCCGGTCCAGCCCGGCGGTCCACGCCTCGCGCTGGACGGCCGGGAAGTCCGGCTTGAACTTGAACAGGACGGCGTGGCGGATCATCGGGTCGCCCCCTCGAGGACGGCGTCGGCGAGTCCGTCCGCGGGTCCGGCGGCAGCACCGGCGTCGTGCGCGGCGGGCTCCCCGGCAATGGTGCGGCCGGCGAGGTAGCCCATGGTCATGAGGGGACCGAGCGTCGCGCCCGCGCCGGGGTAGCCCGCGGCGTAGGCGCTCTCGGTCACGTTGCCGACGGCGAACAGGCCCCGGATCGGGACACCGTCGACGTCGAGCACCTGTGCCCGCCCGTCGGTTGCAATGCCGCCGTTGGTGCCGAACGCGCCGTTGACAACCTCGAGGGCGTAGAACGGGCCGAGCTCGAGCGGGCCGAGCGAGGGGTTCGGCCAAGCGTTGCCGCCGTCGCCCCAATACTTGTCGTAGGCGGTCTCGCCGCGGTGGAAGTCGGGGTCCTCGCCCTTGACGGCGTACGCGTTGAAGCGCTCGACGGTCGCGACGAGGTTCTCCGCGGGGACACCGATCTTCGCCGCGAGCTCCTCGAGGGTGGCGCCCTCGATGAGGTAGTCCGGCGTGGGCTCGCCAGCGCGGTGGGCGAGGATGCCGTAGCGCTCGAGGTAGGACTGGTCGACGATGACGTGTGCCGGCGTGTTCAGCGTCGTGTTGTTGGGGGAGTCCCACGACTGCAGGCACCGGGCCAGGTCGTTGTAGTTCTGCGACTCATTCGCGAAGCGCTTGCCGTGCCGGTTGACCATGATCGAGCCGGGGCCCTGGCGCTCGAACCGCAGGAGCGTGCCGATCGGCTTACCGTCGCGGGTGTCGCCCGTGATGGACATCGGCGCCCACCACGCCTCGCGGGTGCCGCGCGTCTGGGCACCGATCCGCTGGGCCATGCGCAGGCCGTCGCCCTCGTTGGTGGGCGGGGAGCACATCGTGTAGAGGCGGCTGGCGAGCATCGAATCGGCGAGGGCACGGTTCCACTCGAACCCGCCGGTCGCGATGACAACGGCCTCGTTCGCGTCGATCTGCTCGCCGGAGTCGAGCTGGACGCCGGTCACGCGCCCGCCGCTGTAGATGAGCCGCTCGCCGCGTGCCTTGACCGCGACGTGGGCGCCCTCGCGGATCGAGGCCGCGAGCAGCATGGAGACGAGCGCCCGCCCCTTGGCAACGAGCCCGGCCTCTGCACGGGCGTCGAGCTCGTCCCAGGGGAAGCGCGTGAACGCGCCCCAGTCCTCGTACTCCTGCATCGTGAACGGCGCGCGGCCGTCGGAGCGCACGTGCGCGGCGAGGTCGCCGAGCAGGTCGGTGATGTAGGCCAGCTGCGGTTCGAGGGTTCGTCCGCCGTCCACGGAGCCCGGGAGGTCCTGCCGGTAGTCCGGGAAGTTGTCGAGATAGAGGAACCTCACACCGAGCTCCCGCTCGACGAAGCTGAGCATCGTATCGCCGTGGGTCACGGCGGCGGCCAGGAGCTCTTCGCGGCCGCGGCCCCTGGAGACGGCGCGGACGTAGTCGAGCGCCGTGGCCGGGGAGTCCTCGAAGCCCGCCTCGCGGGCATGGTGGTTGGCGGCGATCCAGAGCATGCCGCCCGAGATGGCGCTCGTGCCGCCGAGGAGGCTCGCCTTCTCGAGCACCACGACGGACTTGCCGGCGCGCGCCGCCGTGGCTGCTGCCGTGAGGGCTCCCGCGCCCGAGCCGAGCACGACGACGTCGTACGTGCCCCGCGGACTGCCGGTGAGGTACTTCATGGGACTCTCCTTCGAGCCGGTGGATTGGCTACTCATGAGAGTCCCTGAGGGCGATGTATTTCACATCACATCTTCCCGATCATCGGGAAAAGGTGATGTGCGTCAGAGGCTGCGGCGGATGGCGTCCCTCAGCGTGCCGTCCCAGCCGAGGGCGCGTGAGATGCCCCGCGCAGCCGTCCGGAGAGCGGTGATCGACGGTTGGACGGGACCATTCTCACGGGGGATCACCACGCTCAGGCCCGCGATCGCCGTCCCGTCCGCCGAGAAGACCGGTACCGCGACGCCCGTCGACTCGGGCACGATCGTCCCGGGCATGACGCAGTACCCGGAATGGCGCATCTCCGCGAGCATCCGCCGCAGCTCGTCAGGGTCCGTGACGGTGGCGTCCGTGAGCTTCGGCAGGCGGCGGAGGAACGTCTCCTGCGCCTCCGTGGGGCCGAACGCCGTCAGGATCAGGCCGGTGGACGTCGCGTGGATCGGCAGGCGCCCCGCGACGCGCGTGATGTTGATGGTTGAGTTGTTCGAACCGATCCGCTCGATGTACAGCACGTCCTGCTGGTCGATGACGCCGAGGGTCGTGTGATGCCCCACGACGGCCTGGACGTCCTCCATGAACGGCAGGGCGGCCTCCCGGAGCCCCAAGACCTTGGAGCCGCGGGAGACGAGTTCCCATAGCCGGGTCCCGAGGCGCAGCCGTTGCCCGTCCCGATCCAGCAGGGACTCGGCGAGCAGCTCGTCGACCATCCGGTACGCCGTGCTGCTCGGCAGAGCTGCCCTGCGGGCGAGCTCGGCCCCGCTCAGGGTCGGATGCTCGCTGTCGAAGGCCGCGATGACGCGCACCAGACGGTGGACCATCGAGTCGCCGGACGCGGAGTTCGCCATAGTGCCCCGGAGCCCTCCGGCCGGATCAGTAGTCCCGCGCGGTGGTCTCCTCGGGCTCCGCGCCGAGCTGGAAGTGGCGGCCCTCGATCGAGGTGGGCGCGATCTCCACGTACACGCTCTTGGACGTGGGAAGCCAGGTCTCGATGTTCGCGGCCTCGGCCTCGGCGATCTCGCCGGAGTGCTCGAGCACCCGGGCGGTGCCCTTGATGACCACGCTCCAGGCCTCGTCCTGCATGATGCCGTCCGCCTCGAAGGCGACCTGCGGGTGGATGGTCAGCTCCGCGAGCTTGGTGCCCGGAGTCGTCTTGAGGTACAGCTTTCCGCCCGAGGACCTGAAATTGATCGGCACGATGTCCAGCTCGCCCGCAGCGGCGGTGGCGAGCCGGCCGTGGCGGGCGTTGTCGAGGAGCTCCCAGCTCTCAGCATCCGTGAGGACACGGATCGGCTCGTCGTTGTCATGGTCGAACAGCATCGTTTTCCCTCTCTCCCCGGCCCTCGGCCGGACAACCGCGGCGACTAGTCAGACGATAGCGCCGAGCACCTCGTTGAATGCCTCCGATGACGACGGATGCGTGTACATGCGGTCCCGCAGTTCCTGGTAGGTGATGCCATGCTGCATGGCGAGTGACACCAGGTTGATGACCTCCTGCGAATCCACGCAGAGCAGCGTGGCACCGAGGATGTGGCCGGTCGTGCGATCGACCACGACCTTGATGAGTCCGCGTGGATCGCACACGATCTTGGGGCGCGGCATCGCCGCGATCTTCGCAACCTCCTTCGACGCCACGCCCACGTCCCAGCCGTGCGCGCCAGCCTGGGCCCGGGCCTGCTCCTCGGTGAGCCCGACCCGTGAGAGCGGCGGTGTGACGAACACGGTGGAGGGAACGGCACGGCGGTCGGCGAGTGACCGCGGGGCACCGCCGGCCACCTGCGAGAGCACGATCCTGTGGTCGTCGAGCGAGATGTACGTGTGCTGCAGACCCCCGTTGACATCGCCGAGCGCCCACACATCCGGCGCGCTCGTGCGCAGATGGTCGTCGACCACGACGGCGCCGTGCTCGTCGGTCTCGACGCCCGCCTTGTCCAGCCCCAGGCCCCCGGTCGCCGGTGCGCGGCCCACAGCGAGCAGGACCGCCTCGGCCTCGAGGTCGAGAGGACCCGAAGGGGTGGCGACGCTCACCCGGGCGGCGGCCGATCCGCCGTCGGCCGCGCCTCCGGCCGAGTCAGTGATCCCGACGACGTGCGCACCCTGCAGGAACCGCACACCGTCGCCGGCGAGGATTGAGGAGACGGCCTCGGCGACGTTGCGGTCCTCGCGCCTGAGCGGAATGGGGGAGCGGTCGACCACCGTGACCTCGGAGCCGAATGCGGCGTACATCGAGGCGAATTCGTAGGCGATGTATCCGCCGCCCACAATGACGAGGCGCCCGGGCAGGTTCGCCTCCGAGATGAGCTCGGTGGAGGTATGGACACGGGCGGAGATGATCTCGCCGCCCTCAGAGGCACCGGGGATGTCCGGCACCACGGGCAGCGACCCCGTGTTGAGGTAGAACCGGTGGGCCGTGAGCTCCAGCTCGTCGCCGCCCCCACTGAGGCGTAGACGCTTGGGCCCGACGAACTCGGCGCGGGCGGTGATGGCGGTGACGGTGTCGATGGTGTCGAGCATGGAGAAGTTCACCGCGCGCAGCTTCGCTGTGAGCTCGTCCTTGCGTGCGATCGAGTCCATGTAATGGGCGGCATCCCAGCCGTCGTGCCCGAGGTGCGACGAGTAGACCAATGCCTTGGTCGGCACGCAGCCGATGTTGATGCACGTGCCGCCGTACATCGTGTCCGACTGCTCGACCATGGCGACGCGGCGACCGGCGCGTCCGAGGACACCGGCGAGCGTCTTGCCGCCCTTCCCCCAGCCGATGACTACGTCGTCGAACTCGAGTACGTCCATGGACACCACGCTTCCCTGAGGATCTGCTCCCATCCTAGCGACGAGGTGCGCCGGGAACGGGGCTGGGGGCCGCGGCGCCCGTAACCGCGATTAAACGCACGCGTCACCCCCGCGCAAGATCGCCTCCGTAGGCTGGAACCAGCCGCGGGGACGGCGTCGGCGGGGCACGGAGCGCTCCGGACGCCGCCCGCGGCAGAGCAGGGCATGCCCCGGGGACACCGGAGGCGATGTGGTAGACCCGAGGAGTGAGCAGCGAGCGGCTTCGGGTCCTGGTCCCCATGCGATGGGGCGACATGGACGCGTATGGGCACATCAACAACGTCCAGATCGTCCGCATGCTCGAGGAGGCGCGGATCGCCGCCTTCGGCCCGCCGGGGGGCACAGGAGCGGCAGGTGTCGAGCCGCTCGTGCCGCTGTTCTCGGCGGTCCCGGACGGGACGCTCGCGCTCGTCGTCGAACACCGCGTCCGCTACGTGCGCCCGCTCGACTACCGCAACGTCCCCGCCGAGGTCGACGTGTGGGTGAGCGGGCTCAAGGCCGCCGCGCTGACCCTCGACTACCTCGTGCACGACCCCGTGGACGGGCACCAATGCGTACGGGCGACGACGCAGCTCGCCTTCGTGGAGGAGGCCACCGGCCGCCTCCTGCGGCTCACGGAGGACCAGCGCCGACGCCTCGAACCGTACGTGGGCGCCGGGCTCTTCAGATAGGCGCAGACTCCTTCCGGGAGGACGTCCGGCAGCCCGTGGCATCCCCCGCGCCGTGCTGCATGGGCCGGGCCCAGCCGCCATGGAATACTCATCGCGGCGCGCCTTGATGTCCTAGCGAGGGGTTGGGACAGCGCAGCCTGAATCCAGGGGGGATTCCATGACTCATCCTCAGTCACCCGAGCAGCCGTCGGCCCAGGGCTCGCACCCGCAGACCGGATCCGCGCCGCTTGGCGAGCCGGGATCGGGCGCTGCCGACGGCCGGCCCTACCCGCAGCCATATGGCCACCAGGGCCAGCCGTATCCGCCGTATGGCCAGCAGGGCCAGCCGTACCCGCCCCAGGGCCAGCCCTACGGCCAGCCGTACCCGCCCCAGGGCCAGCCCTACGGCCAGCCGTACCCGCAGCCGAGCAAGACGCTGGCGATCATCTCGATCGTGGCGGGCGGCCTCGCCGTGCTCTTCAGCCTCATTCCGTTGCTCGCCTGGCCGCTGGCCGCGGCGGCGATCGTGTGCGGGATCATCGCGCTCGTGAAAAAGGGCGGCGGAAGGGGCCTGTCGATTGCCGGCATCATCCTCGGAGGGGTGGGTACGGTCATCGCGCTGATCGTCTTCATCGTCGCGATGGCCTTTGTGTCGTCTGTGGAGAAGACCTCCGGCAAGAGCCTCGGCGAGCTCCAGTCCTCGCTTGCTTCGGCGAGCGCCGCGGCCAACGCCGAGCACACGATCCAGTACAAGGTCACGACCAATGGCAAGGCCAAGGTCAGCTACTCGGATGCCGCGGGCACGAGCGACGAGGACATCGCCGCGCCGTGGACCAAGGACTACAAGGACAGCGGTTTCGTGCTCGCCTCGGTCTCGGTGATGGCCGACGGCGATGCCGACACCGCACAGGTGGCGTGCGAGATCCTCATCGACGGCAAGACCGTCTCGAAGAAGAGCGACGCGGGGGCCTACGCTTCCGCCTACTGCTCCGGCAGCGCACGCTGACCACCTGCGCTGCCCGCCCCCGGCTGCTGTCCGGCGGGCGGGCGGCGCCCCGGTAGACTTGCACCGGCAGACTCGAGCCGGCGGGCCACGCGCAGGACGCATGGACGTAACCCCGGCGAAACCAGGACATGCCACGGTGGGGCGCAGCTGCTGTACGGCGCGTCACACTCGGTCACCGACAAGGCGACCCAGGAGTAACCGGCCAGCATGGACATGGAGTGCGGCATGGGCTCCGCCGGAAACGCAAGGAACAAGGGGAAGCAATGGCGAGGAACGCGAACGCGGCAGAGAAGCTCGACCTCCGTCTCAAGGCGGTGCTGGACGGGCTGGCGGAGGCGGCATTCACTGATCAGACGGCCGACGCCCGCGAGGTCCTGACCGCGGCGGTCGCGGCAGTGCCGTTCGACGAGCACGAGGCGACCCTTCTCTCCGGCGGCATCCCGCGCGGCCACAAGGCGCTCACCACCGCCACGGCCAAGCTCGTCAAGGCCGGCTGGATGGTCAAGGGACGCAGCGGCTGGGCGATCACCGAGGACGGCCTCCGCGCCACGGTCGCCTTCCCGACGGCGCAGGCCCTCGCGGCCGCGCTCGCGGACGGCACGCCGGTGCCTGCCGACACCCCGGTCCCTGCTGCCTCCGCGAAGAAGAAGCCGGCCCGCAAGGCGGCCGCCAAGAAGGCGCCCGTGGCGAAGAAGGCCGCCGCCGAGGAGGAGCTGGCTGCGCCCGTGGCCGAGGCCACCGTCCCCACCGAGGCCGAGGCGGCCGCCGACGAGCCGCTCGTCGTCGACCTCGATCAGCCGGAGTCCGTGGCCATCGCCGGCGACTTCGCCTCCCACCTGGGCGCCCCCGCCGACTGGGAGCCCAGCGCGGACGCCGTGCAGATGGGCCTCGACGCGGCCTCCCGCCGCTGGGTTCGCACCGTGGACCTCCCGGCGGGCCACTACGCCTTCAAGATCGCGATCAACCGCTCCTGGGACGAGAACTACGGAGCGTTCGGCGCCTTCGACGGCCCCAACCACGAGCTGACGCACGACGGCGGCCCGGTCACCATCGCGTACGACCACGCCACCAAGGACATCGCCTACTCCTGATCCAACCGGGGCGCCCGTCCACATAGGGGCGCCCGAGGCGGGGATTGTCGGCGGCCTCCCGTACGGTGGAACAGTCATGTCAACCACCGGCGGGGGGGCCGTCCATGCTTCAGCGTTCATCCCGGCGCCTCCCGCGCCGCGGACAGCGTTCCAGGACCGTGGGCGTGGTGGCCGCCGGGACCTTCTTGGCGGCGGCGCTCGGCTGGTTCGCCGGCTTCCTCCAGATCCCCGGCTTCGAATCCCCGCTGACGGCCCAGACGCAGATCGGCGGGGTCCCCGCTGCGCAGCTTTCGGCGGCGAAGGCCTCGCTCGCAACGATCCCCGTAAGGGGGCGCGCGCCGAAGACCGGGTACAGCCGGACGGAGTTCGGCCAGGCGTGGTCGGACACCGACCACAACGGCTGCGACACCCGCAACGACATCCTCGCGCGCGATCTCCGCGGCCCCGCGTTCAAGGCGGGGACGCGGGACTGCGTGGTCCTCTCAGGCAGCCTCGAGGACCCCTATACCGGCAGCACGATCGCGTTTCAGCGCGGCGAGCGGTCGGCGGACGTCCAGATCGACCACCTCGTGCCCCTCTCGGACGCGTGGCAGAAGGGCGCGCAGCAGTGGACGCCGCAGAAGCGCCTCGGCTTCGCCAACGATCCGGCCAACCTGCGTGCGGTGGACGGCCCGGCGAACCAGCAGAAGAGCGACGGCGACCTCGCCACGTGGCTGCCGCCGAACCGGTCATTCCGCTGCGAGTACGCGGTGAATGTCGTGGAGGTCAAGGCCGGCTACGGACTGTGGATGACCCAGGCCGAGCATGACAAGGCCGCGGAGCTGCTCGGTGCCTGCCGGGCCGAGTGAACGGGCGGGTGCTCAGGAGGCCTTGAGGTACCGTTCGCGGGCGCCCCGCGGCAGCTTCTCGACCGCGTACCGGAGGGCCACCCGGGCCATCCGCGGCGCGCAGCGGTCCAGGAATGCCTCCAGCCCCGGCGTCCCGACGGCCCGCAGCGCCCAGCCCGTGGCCTTCTGCACGGACTCGTCCGGGTCGTCCGCGAGCAGGGTGGCGATCTCGAACAGGTCGTGGGGATCGCCGAGCCCCACAAAGTACGTCGCCGCGACGATCGCGGTCCGCCGCTCGTTCGGCCGGGGTGACCGGGCGAGCCCGTACAGCGGCTCCCGCGGCTTGTCGGCCAGATAGCTGCCCACCACGTGCACGGCCGCACGGTCCACGAGGTCCCACGAGTCGATCCGGTCGTGGCGGCGCAGGTACAGCTCGTAGAGCTCCCGCCGCTGCGGCGGCGGTGTGCTGGGGCTGCGCGCCTGGAAGTCCATGATGCTCACCGCCCCTGCACGGGCCTCGTGCCATGGGCTGTCGAGGAGCAACTCGACCTCGTCGAGCGGCATGTCCGCGGAAGCCCGCGCGAGCTCGAACACGGAGCCCATCGGGACTCCGAGGAACCGGTCTCCGCCGCGCCGCGCGAGCGGGAACGCCCGCTTGTACTTCCTCAGTTCATCGCCGGAGCTCAGCGACTCCAGCGCCGCCAGGAAGGCCCCGGCGGTGCGCGTTCCGAAGGCCATCCGCACACCCCCGCGAGATGCTCATTTGTACAGGCATTAGGCTAACCCCGGCGGGGGGTGAAAGTGCCGGGTCTAAATGCCCTTCCCGCGGGCCTCCGCCGTCCCCTCGATCTCGGCCGCGCGCGCGGCGAAGATGGCGCGCAGCACGTCGTCGGGCACCGGGTGCGCGGCGGTGAACCGGAGGGTGCCCTTGGACCAGTCGAAGCCCTCCAGACGGTCGCCCAGGGCAGCCAGCGCCCGACCGCTGAAGGGGAAGACGGAGAGGTGGTGCTTGGCCTGCCGGGCGCTCGCGTAGCCCTTGCCGTGCAGGAGCAGGGCGGGCATCCCGTAGCTGTGCCCCTCGGCCGCCGCGGGCGACACCTCGAGGGCTACGGCGTACACGTGCCCGATCGCCGCTCCCTCAGGTCCGCTCAGGCCCGCGAGATAGTCCGTGACCTCTCCCATGTGCCCCATGGTCCACCCGTGGGTGCGAGGAGTGGAAGGAGGCCGCGCGCGGCGCGGCCAGGAGCCTCACCTGCTCAGGGGCGGTCACCAGCGGGGGCGCGCGCTATGGTGATGCGGGGGAGCGGCCTGGAAGGGGAGCGGGCGTGGTCAAGCTGCTGGATGTGCTGTTGCTCGGACGGGCCCGGTTCCACGAGCTGAGCTTGCGGGGACGGGTCATGCTCAGCCAGCTGCCCGCCAATCTTGCGCTGCTGCTCGTCGTCGCGATCATCGCCGTGGCGGCGCCCGGGAAGCTCACCGAGCCCGCCTTCGTTGCGGGTCAGGCGCTTGCCGTCCTGCTCCTCATGCTCTCCGGATCCCTGCCGTGGCAGCGGCTGCCATACGGGTCGTTCCTTGTGGTGCCGTTCCTCGATTTCGTGCCCATCGGCCTGATCCAGGCCTCGGCCTCGGACCAGATGCCAGGGCTGACCTTCCTCGCCCTGTTCCCGATCATGTGGGTGGCTGGCTCGGGCTTCCGGCCCCGGCTCATGGTGCCACTCAGCGGCGCCGCGGCCCTGGCGATGGTCTGGTCACCGCTTCTCCTTGCGGGATCCCCTGACCCGGCCGCTCTGGCGGGACACCTCCTCGCGCCTTTCATGCTGCTCGCCGTGGGGGTCGGAACGTCGGTGATGACTCTGAGCGGAATGACCCAGCAGGCGCGGGTGGAGGAGCTGCTCGCCCAGGCGGAGCGGCGGGAGCGGCTTCTGGACGCGGTGCTCGAGACCGTGGACGTCGGCGTCGTCGTGATCGACACCCAAGGCCGCGGAACCTTCACGAACACCAAGCAGGTCGAGGTGTACGCCGCCGCGGTGCCCGCGGAGGAGGACGGGCAAGAGACGGGAATGATGATCTACCGGGATGGCTCCGAAGACGCGCTGCCGCCCGAGCAGTGGGCGCTGGAGCGCGCGCTCGCCGGTGAGCGGGTGGAGCACGAGTTATTCCGGCTCGGTCGGGGACCGGGCGCCCGCACCGTGTCCGTGACCGCCAGGGACTTCCTCGACGCGGACGGCGAGCGGGCCGGGACGGTGCTCGCTTCCTCCGACGTGACCGACGTGGTCCACGCCGTGCGGGCCCGGGACAGGTTCCTCTCGACGCTCTCGCACGAGTTCCGCACCCCGCTGGCGAACATCCTCGGCTACGCCGAGCTCATTGCCGATGACCCGGACCTCTCGGATGCTTCCCGTGCTGACGTCCACGTCATCGCCCGCAACGCGCAGCACGTGACCAGCATGGTCGACGAGCTGCTCGTGGTGGCGGTGACCGGAGCCGGCACCGCCGTCCGCCTGCCGCTGGATGTCGCGGTGATCGTCCGGGAAGCCGCGGAGTCGTTCGATGCCGCTGGGAGGGTCCGGGGCATCGAGGTCCGCGTCGAGGCGGACGGAGCGCTCATGGTCCTTGCCGACCGCACCGGGCTGGTGCGGGTCGTGGACAATCTGGTCTCCAACGCGCTCAAGTACTCAGGCGACGGCACCGAGGTCAGGCTGAGCGCCGTCCGCGAGGGCCAATGGGCCGTGGTGACGGTCGAGGACAGCGGGATCGGCATCGCCGAGGATGACCTCGAGCACATCTTCACGCGCTTCGGCCGCAGTGACGGCGTGCTCGGCGAGGACATCCCGGGCACGGGCCTCGGCCTGTCGCTCTCGAAGGAGGTGGTGGAGGCCCACGGGGGCACCATCGAGTGCACGAGCACCGTGGGCGAAGGGAGCACCTTCACGGTCCGGCTCCCCCTCCGAGGCGATTCCCGCTCCGGCCCGAGTCCGGCCGAGGAGGCCCGGCTGATAGGTGAGCCCGGCTGATCTGGCTGGGGCCGCCGCTTCTCAGCACGTGCGGGTGAGGGTCCACGCCGTACCGGACCAGGACCCGAGGAGCGCCTGGACAGTCAGCGTGTAGTTCCTGTTCCCTGCCGAGGTCGAGGTCCGTGAAAGCGGTGCCGGCAGGGTGGTGTTCCCAGCGCTGTCCGCTGGCCCCACCGTCGAGGACGTACTGGTGCCGTCCGGCGCTGTCAGCACGAAGCGGTAGCCGGTGGCGCGCTGCACCGCGCTGTAGGCGGTCACCGTGGCGCTCGCGGACTTCCCGTTGGAGCTGGTGCAGGTGATGGTGGCACTGACGTTGGCGGGGGCTTGGATCTGGTACGTGCTTGCCGAGAGGCCGGACGAGTCGGTCGCGCTGAAGGCGCCCTGGGCCGCAATCGGAGACATGGCCAGGAAGAGCAGGGCGCCGAGGAGCCCGGCAAGCGTCCGCCGCAGTGCCATGGCCACTCTCCCTCTTCTCTCCGATCGGTGCTATCCGTGACTCCATCCTGCCAACCCGTCCTCAAGCCGGGCGGCCCGCACAGTTCAAGATTTGCTCAACCGGGCGTTCAGCGCGGCCTCCGCCGATCTGCGAGACTCTGTGGCATGGGGACAGATTCCGCCGAGCGGCGCGCCGTGGTTGTCGAGGACGATGCTGACATGCGCAGCCTCCTGGCCCGGACCCTTCAGCGCCACGGCTTCGACGTCGCGCTGGCCGGGACAGGAGCGGAGGGCCTCCGCATGGTCGGGGAGCACCGGCCCGACCTCGTCACGTTGGACCTGAACCTGCCCGATCTGGACGGCACCGAGGTCTGCCGCCGGATCCGTGCCGTTTCGGACGCCTACGTCATGATGATCACCGGCCGGGCGGACGAGATCGACGAGCTGATGGGCCTCCAGATTGGGGCGGACGACTACATCAGCAAGCCGTTCAGCCCGCGGACCGTCCAAGCCCGGGTGGAGGCCATGTTCCGGCGTCCCCGCACGGCAGTGCCCGCTTCCGCGGTGCCGTCGCAGGAGGCCACCGTGGCCGCGGCCGCGCCGGCCCCGGGCGGATCGAGGCTGGCCCACGGGGCGCTGGAGGTCGACGTCGACGCTCGGCTCGTGCTGCTGGATGGCGAGGAGCTGGCCCTGACCCGGACCGAGTTCGACCTCCTGGTCCTCTTGGTCGGGGCGCCGAGGCGGGTGTGGACGCGGGAGATGCTGCTGCGGTCGGTGTGGGGCGACGAGTGGGCCTCGGACGAGCACCTCGTCGAGGTCCATGTCGGCAACCTGCGCCGCAAGTTGGGGGACCGCGGCAAGGCCCCCCGATTCATCCGCACCGTGCGCGGGGTGGGCTATGGGATGGTCGCCCCGGCCGGTTGAGCTGGGAGGGCATGTTGACTCAGCCGCCGGCCAGGAGGTCCTCGAGCGCCTGCGCGACGGCGCCGGCGCTGCGCCGCAAATCCGGCACGGAGGCCCGGGCCGAGGGGAGGTCCACCGCTCGGACCGCACGGTCCGTGCACCGGGCTGCCCGTTCGAGCTGGACGGCCCCGACCATCTCGGCCGAGGTCGCGAGGCTGAGCAGCGCCACGTGGGCGTCGTCCGTCCGCCCCGCCTCGACGGCGGCCGCGACCGTCCTGAGCCTCCGGGGGAGGAGGTCCAGGAACAGGGCCGCGAAACTCAGCGCATCGGCCGCGGAGTCGAGGTCGCCGGCGATCTCCCGCAGGCGGCCCCGTTCGAGGATGGGCAGCTCATGGGGCTCCACGGTTCTCCCCCTCCTCCCGCGATGCCCCCGGTGGACGCCGCCAGATCGAGGACAGCGCGATTCCGACAACGAGCATCGGGGCGCCGACCACGAGGGCCAGCCGCAACGACGGTGAGCGCAGGGCACGGATCACGTCGCCGAGGTGCGGAATCGCGGCCTTCGTGGTGTACACGGAGTCGTCTGTGATGCCGGCGGCCCACGGGTCGGCGCCGTTGTTGGCGTCACCCTTGGTCCTGACCACGGTTGCCCCGGCGGGGTTGCGCGTGACCTCGACGACCCGGTGGGTCTCGATGCGCTGGTCGTCCACGGGGATGCGATAGGTGATGATGTCCCCGACCGCCAGCTGCGCGGTCGGGGTCTTCACGCTCACCACGACGTCTCCGGGATTGATGAGCGGGGCCATGGATCCGGTGAGCATCGTCGAGGTCTGGTAGCCGAGGAACCGGGGGCCCACCGCCAGGAACAGGAACGCTGCGGCGGCCGCAGCGAGCACGAGGGCGAGTCCGGCGCGGAGCGCGAGGCGTGCGGCCCTGCGCCAAGGGCGCGCCGTCCGGCCGCCGGACCGGCCCGTGGAGGGCTCGGACCGGCGGCGCCGCGGCGTGGCTGCTGTGCCGTCGCGGGACAAGGTGGTGCTCATGGCAGGTCCTCCTGAGGCGTGCCGCGGTCGGGGTGCTACTGGTTGGTGGCGCTGCGCTGCGTGCCGGTGAAGGCGAAGTTCACCGTGCTCGTGATGCCCTGGAACGTGTTGTCCGCGCCGGAGGGCAGCGTCAGGGTGGCGCGGAGGTTGTCGGTGTGGCCGGCGGTGACGGCGCCGAGGCCGGTCAGCGCCACGTTGGAGCCGACGACGGCCCGCGTCGCCAGGACGGAGGTCACCGTCCCGGAGCACGTGTAGGTGTAGGCCGGGGCGGTGCCGGCTTCGGTCCAGGGGACCGAGCAGGCATCGATCGCCAGCTGGAGGCCGTTGACGGCGTCGGTGTCGAGCTTCGACGAGGGCGCCGCCGTGGTGGTCAGGGTGATGCCGGCGAGGTTCTGCGTCCCGGAGTTGGCGAGCGTCACGGCGCGCTGCACACTGTCCCCCGGCACGAGGCCCGTGGCGCCCACGCTCAGACGGTTCGCGGTTCCGGAGGCACCGAGGTTGACCGCGACGGTGCCGGAAGCGACGTTCGTGCTCGCGGAGGTCGTGGACGTGAAGGCGCCGTAGGTGCCGAGGCCGGCGACGCTCGCGGCTGCGCCGATGAGGGCGGCGGAGGCCAGGAGCTTGCCGGAGGTGGACTTGAGGCTGAGACCCATGTTCTTCCCCTTGATCGGGCCGGGCAGCAGGCCCGGTGCGTTGTCGTCGCCAGCCCCATCGGCTGACACAGACAACTCTCCCGCCCGGGTTTCAAGGCCACCGGCCGCCGACGGACAAGAAAGCCTCAAGATCGGCTCAAGCCGCTGCCTACGCGGAGAGGTAGGGTGCCGCCGCCGCGATGAGCTGCTCCCGCACGCACACCGAGGCGACGGAGAGGTCCACGGTCGCTGCGCCGAGGCGGTGGCCCGAGGAGATGAAGGATTCGGTGAGCGGGCTGCCCGCGGAGGGGTACAGGAGCAGTCCGCCGGCCTCGAGCGACGCCGGGTCGGCGGCGGACTCCTGCTCCCGCACGTAGGTGTAGAGCTGGTAGAGGTGCCCGGAATCGAGGGTCTCGCGCGCGAACCGCCCCGGCCGGATCGCTGCGGCGAACCGCGTGTCCACGATGAGGCGGCGTCCGGAGGCGGGCGCGTCGATCCACACGTCGGTGACCATGTGCGGCAGGACGGCGGCCATGCCGAGGGTGGCCCCGCTGGCCTTCCATCCGACCTTGCGCCCGCGCTGGACGGACCACCCGCGGCCGCGCCCGTGGACGGCGTAGAAGCCGCCCACCGCGCGCTCGAACAGGTGGCGGAACTGGCGCTCGTCGAGGGTTCCGCGGCCATGGCCGGGATTGGTGCGGCCGAAGGGCAGCGAGAGCTGCAGGGCGAGCCGGGCCGCGAGCAGCACGGAGCGGTCCTGCTGGTCGTTGCGGGTCAGCCGTGCAGCGGCTGACGCGGACTGGTCGCGTTGGCCTGCGCGGTCGTCGAGGATGCCGACGCCGAGCTGGGCGAGGCGCTGCGACTGCCCCTGGCAGCGGCGCACGAGCTCCTCATCGCCGCACAGGCGCGCGATCGAGGCCAGCGCCGTGCGGATGAGCCGGTTGCGGGGCGTGTCCACCGTCAGCTCCTCGAACCTGCACGCCACGAGCCCGCGCGAGAGCAGCTGGTGGGACTCGGTGCGCAGGGTGTCAATGCCGCCGCGCACCCGCGCGAGGTCGCGCGAGGTCTTCCTGAACGACGGCGTGAGCGGCCGCCGGAGGCGGTCCTCGGCGCTCGCGACGAGCAGCTCGGCGAGGAGCTCGGGCAGCTTCTCGGGGTAGTCCTCGATCCCGTCGAAGGCCTCGGGCCCGGACTGGTAGAACTCCGACGCGTACAGCAGCAGGAGCCAGACGTTGCGGACGGGGATGCGCACCCCGCCGGCGACGACGACGGAACCGTCGGCGGCCGCCGTCGTGCGCTCCGGACCGGAGGGGCCCGCAGGCGTCACGCGAGGCCCTCGAGGAGGGCGGCCGACGCCGACTCGGCCTTCGCCGCGTCGTCGAACCAGTACTCCTCGAGGGTCGGCACGATCTCGGTGTCGACGACCCCGCGGAACCAGTCCGCGAAGGAGGCGACGCGCTCCTCGGCCGGGGGCGTGACGAACGAGTGCCCGAGGCGGAACTCGGAGCCGAGCGCCGGGTCGTCGGCGATGCGGTCGTTGAGCGCCTCGAAGCGGAAGCGCACGAGCTCGAGCTCCTTGGGGTCCACGCCGTGCCGGGCGGACATCCACGCCTGCCACGCGTCGTTGACGCTGGGCTCGAGCGAGACGAACGCGAAGCGGCGGCGGAACGCGAGGTCCATGATCGCCAGCGACCGGTCCGCGAGGTTCATCGTGCCGATGATGTACAGGTTGCTCGGCACGTGCACGCTCTCGGTGCCCGAGCGGGGATAGGCGAGCTGGAGGGACTCGCGCGGGGAGCGCTTCCCGGCCTCGATCAGGGTCAGGAGCTCGCCGAAGACCTGGACGGGGTTGCCGCGGTTGATCTCCTCGATGAGCATCACGTGGGGGACGTCCGGGTTCGCGTTGGCCCGCTCGACCATCTCGAGGAACGGGCCGTCCACGAGCGTCAGCTTCCCGTCCGAGCCGGGGCGCCAGCCGCGCACGAAGTCCTCGTAGCTGGAGTTGGGGTGGAACTGGGTGGCGCGCAGGGCGGACTTGTTGTCCCGTGTGCCGATGAGCGCGTATGCGAGGCGGCGCGCGAGCCACGTCTTGCCGGTGCCCGGAGGGCCCTGCAGGATGAGGTTCTTCTTGGACCGCCACCGGGCCAGGTACCCGTTGAGGTCGGACTCGTCGACGAAGCAGCCGTCCGCCACGATGTCGCGCACCGTGTAGCTGGCCTGCGGGGACATCGGCGTCGGGTCGTCCTCGGGCTCCGGGGCCTCCCCGGCGCTGCCCGAGTCGGCGTGCGCGCCGTGCCCGTAGCGCTCGAGGTAGGCGGTCCAGGACAGCTCCGGGAAGGAGTGGACGGCGAACTGCGGGTCCTCGAACTTGGAGGCGAGGGTGTCCAGCAGCGTCACGTACGCGGTGCCGTCGGCCGTGAAGAAGTCCTGGTCGAGCATGAGCTCGGTCTTGAGGTACTGGCGCGAGCGGCCGTCGAGCGGCAGGTAGTTCCAGGGGCGCACCCAGAACAGGCCCATGGTGAGCTTGGTGCCGACGCGGTAGATGTCCCTGGCCCGGTCGTAGGCCGCGGCGAGGCGGAAGCGCTCGTGGTCCTCGCTCGAGTCGGCGGCGGCGAGGGCGGCCTCGAACACGTCCCAGAGGCTGTCGATGTCGTCCTTCTGGCGGGTGCCCGCGGGCGGGAAGAACCACGAGTTCTGGTTGTTCAGCAGCGGGATGCCGTCGAACCCCGTCGGGGCGGGGGCGGTGATCCCGAGGAAGGCCGCCCAGTCGGCGGCGATCTCGGTGCGCTTGGCCGGGCTCGCGCCGCGGTTGAACGTGCCCATCACGGTGAACGGGCAGATGTCCTTCAGCGGCACGGGGTTGTCCCGCCAGTCGCGGTCCATGAGGAAGCCGAGCTCCTCGTGCCGCTCCTGCATCGCGCGCAGGTGCGCGAGGAGCTCGCCGCGGCGGCGGCGGAAGCCGAGCAGCGCCGTCGCCATCGCCTCGTAGAAGGCGGTCCACTCGAAGCGCTGCTCCGGCGTGGGGTCGACGTCGCCGAACCGCTTCGCCCAGGCCGGGTCGTTGCGGAAGCGGTCGGTATCCTGGGGCTCGCCGAGGAAGGTGAAGCGCAGGAGGGCCTCGCGCATCCAGTGCCCCGGGGTGACCTTCCAGATGGTGTGCCGGCCGGTGTAGAGGTACCACTCGCGCGGCCGCCCCGCGCGGGTCCAGTCGACCCCGATCTTGCGGCCGTCGCCCGGATTGGCAGTGATCACTCCGACGGCGCGGACGGCCAGGACGGGGACGGCGTGTCCGTGGGCCTCGAAGGGGAGCCCGGAGCGGCGGACGTAGGTGGACTTGAGGGCGATCCTGTCGCCGACCTTCATCGACTTGACCGTGTCCAGGTAGCGGTCCTCGAAGCCGTTCTCCCAGATGCCCTGCGAGATGAACCGCTCGGCCTGGTCCTGGGACTCCTGGTCGGCGCCGGAGGCCCCGACGAACCAGTACTGACCCTCGGGAACGCCCGCTTCCACCATTGACTGCCCTGCCTTCAGATCCATGCCGCGTCCACGGCACCCAGAGCATTAGATCACGTTCTGCTGGACGACGCGCCCGGGATCCGGGGGCGCTGAGGGCCCCCCGCGGGGCCCTCCCGGCTAGGCGCGGACGGTGTAGTGCACGTACACGAAGCGGCCGATCCGGCGCTCGTTGACGAGCTCGAGGTCCAGCCTCGCCTCGGGCAGCGCGGGTGTCCCGCCGCCCACCGCGACCGGGGCGATGAACAGCCGGACGTCGTCCACGAGCCGCGCCCCGAAGGCCTCCGCCGCCAGCCCCGCGCCGCCGACCTCGAGGTCGGTGTGCTCCTTGAGGGCGCGCACCGCGGCGGGGTCGAAGCTGCGCTCGAGCCGGGTGCGCGCCGTCGTGACCTCCGGCAGCGTGCGTGAGTAGACCACCTTCTCCGCGGCGCGCCAGATCTGGGCGAAGTCGCGGACGACGCCGGCCGGCCCGGCATCGATGACCGGGTCCGCCCAGGCGCGCATCACCTCGCAGACCCGCCGGCCGTACAGGTAGGTGCCGACGGGCCGGAGGATCTCGTTCACCGCGGCATGGACGTCCTCGTCCGGCGCGGCCCAGTCGAAGCTGCCGCTGCGGTCGGCGATGTAGCCGTCGAGGGACGCGAGGTTCATGTACAGGAGCCGGCCCATGCGTCCACTCTCGGCTCCAGCGGCGCGCCCGGGCAAGGGCCCGCGCGCTCAGCCCACGTGGACCCAGGGCCGCTGGGTGACGTCCGGGACGGCCTGGCGGAGCACCTCGCGGGTCACGGGTGCGATCTCGCCCTCGCCGAAGAACATGAAGCGGAGCAGGTTGCGCACGGGGTTGCCCTCGGTCCAGCGGAAGTAGATGTGCGGCATGAGTCCGGTGACGTCGCGGATGTGGAGCAGCACCGAGGCGATGGTGTTGGGGATGACGGGCCCGTGGACTTCGAGTACCCGGTAGCCGTGGCGCATGATGCCGTGGACGTCGAGCTCGGTCTCGAAGTCGGAGGAGTCGTCCACGATCACCTCGAGGAAGATGACGTTCTCGTCGAGCGGGAGGTGGCTGACCTCGCTCGCGGAGGCGAGCTTGTCGCGGTACGCCTGGCTCGTGAGCCTGAGCGGCTCGTGGGCGATGATCTGGATGGGCCCGGATTCCGCCGAGGCGATGAACTCGATGGCCTTCTCGTCGAAGTGGATGCGGGTCGCGTGCAGCTCGAAGGAGCGGCGTGCCCTCGAGATGAAGGAGATCACGATGATCGCGGCGATGAAGATCGCAGCGATCTGGATGCCCTCGGGCCGCTCGATCATGTTCGCCGCGGTGGTGTAGACGAACACCGCGGCGATGATCCCGAAGCCGACCGTCAGCTTGCGCTGCCCGCGGTGCCGCGCGGAGAGGGTGACGGCGATGGCCGCGGAGGTCATCAGGACGAGGACCCCGGTGGCGTAGGCGCCGCCCTGGGCCTCGACGCTCGCCCGGAAGATGAGCGTGACCAAGAATGCGACGAACGTGAACACCAGGACGAGGGGCCGCGTGGCGCGCGTCCACTGGGGTGCCATGCCGTAGCGCGGCAGGTAGCGGGGCACGAGGTTGAGCAGGCCTGCCATGGCCGAGGCCCCCGCAAACCAGAGGATGGCGATCGTGCTGATGTCGTAGACGCTGCCGAAGCCCACACCCATGTACTCGTGGGCGAGGAGCGCCAGGGCGCGCCCGTCCGCCGCGCCGCCGGGCTCGAACTCCTTCTGCGGGATCAGCACCACGGACGTGAAGCTGCTCGTGATGAGGAACGTGCTCATGATCAGTGCCGCCGTGGTCAGGAGCCGCTTGGTCCCGCGGATGCGCCCGGCGGGATTCTCCTCGGTGTCGCTCGCGTCCCCGCGGATCTGGGGCATGACGGCCACGCCGGTCTCGAACCCGGACATGCCCAGCGCCAGCTTGGGGAAGACGAGGAGGGCCACGGCGACCATGAGGACGGGGCTGCCGTGCGAGGTGGTGAGCGCGTGCCACCAGTCGCCGACGAGGAGCGGATGGGCCAGGGCCTGGCCGAACGTGACGACCACGAGGACGGCGTTGAGGATGAGGTAGGCCCCGACGAGGACGACGGCGACGCCGATCGCCTCCTTGAACCCGCGGAGGAATACGGCCGCGAGCAGCGCGAGCAGCACGAGGGTGACCACCAGGTTCTGGTCCTGGAGCCACCCGGGCATGAGCGGGTTCGCGATGAGGTGCGCGGAGGCGTCAGCGGCGGAGAGCGTCATGGTGATCATGAAGTCGGTCGCCGCGAAGCCCAGCAGCGCGAGCACGAAGAACTTCCCGCCCCAGCGGGGGAGGAGCCGCTCGAGCATCGCGATCGACCCGGAGCCGCTGTGGCTCTCGACCGAGACCCGCCGGTAGACCGGGAGCGCGCCGAAGAGGGTGACGATCACGAGCACCACGGTGGCCAGCGGGGACAGCACCCCCGCCGCCACCACCGCGATGGCGGGGGCGTAGCCGAGGGACGAGAAGTAGTCCACGCCGGTGAGGCACATGACCTGCCACCACCGGTGCTTCTTCTCATGGCCCTGCGGTATCGCGTGCGGTCCTTGGTGGACGGCCTGTGGCTGCTGCAGGTCGTGCAGCAGCCAGGCGCGGAACGAGTGGGCCCGGGTCTCCCGCCCGAATCGGGGTTCGGCGGGTGGGCGGCTCAACGTGGTCACCGGGGTACCTTCCTGCTTGCGCCGCTAGTGCGACAGCCGAAAACGTACCCCGTCTACAGGTCCGCAGACCCGGTGTTTTACGGGATCTTTATGGCTCAGGCGGCTGCCGACTCCGGTGAGAGGACGTACACATCCCCGCGCACGCCGATGCGCACCGGTTCGCGCACGGGGAGGGCGCTCATGACGTCGATGCCCACGGCGAGCGTCCCCGAGCGCCGCTCGTCGCTGCGTGGGCTCCACAGGACGGAGCGCTCGGTGCCGTCGACCGAGACCGTGACGACCGAGGGCACGGTCGGGAACGCGGTCAGTGCGCTGCCCGGGATCCGCAGGACCTCGGAGTTGCGGTCGGACTCGGTCACCGGCTGCGAGGCCACCACGCGCTCATAGTCGTTCTCCCACGTCTGCATGCCTCAACGACTATCACAGACTTTCCCCCGGCGGCGGGCGGCAGGGCCGCGCGTGCCGGCCGGCCGCCGTCGTGCGGGCCGGGCTGCTAGGCGCCGACGGTCTTGACGATGTAGACGTCGCACGGGGCGGAGTGCGCCACTTTGTTGGCGACGCTGCCCAGCAGCCGCCCGAGCCCCTGCATCCCGCGGTTGCCGACCACGATCATCTGCGCGTCGATCCGCTCCGCCTCGGCCACGATCGCCTCGGCCGGCTTGCCGCGCGCGGCGGCGTAGGTGACGGTCAGGCCCGGCGCCTCGAGCGCGCGGGCCGTCTCCTTGGCGATCGCGACGGTCGTGTCGGCGTCCGAGACGATCCACGTGTCGCTGCCGCTGCCGAGGACCTCGGTGCGGTCGGTGTCGAACGCGGAGACGATGTGCAGCCGCGCCCCCAGCGCGAGAGCGAGCTGCTTGGCCTGCGCGGCAGCGCGCTCGGCAGTCTCGCTCCCGTCCACGCCGACCACGATCGGTCCAGTCATGATGTGCCCCTCCTCAAGGATGACCTGATGTGGCCACCGTACCCGGCGCCGCGCACGGGCCGCGCGAGGCGGCCCCGCCCGCGGGTCAGAGCGAGGCGAGGGCGTCCGCGATCGGGGTCTGGCCCTGGTTGAAGCCGACGAACTGGCGCACCGTGCGCGGCTCGCGCAGGGCGGCTGCCGCGACCGCGGCGACGTCCGCGCGGCTCACGTTGCGCGAGTCGGAGGAGTCCGCGAGGTCGATCCTGCCGGTGGCGGGATCGGAGGTGAGCGTCGAGGGGCCGAGGATCGTCCAGTCCAGCGAGGTCCCGCGCAGGTGCTCGTCCGCCGCGGCCTTGGCCTCGGCGTAGTGGAAGAACGGGTTCGACTCCGGGACGCCGTGGTCGGGCCGGGCGCCGAGGTAGGAGACCATGATGTAGCGCGGCACATCCGCGGCCGAGGCGGCGCGCATGGAGCGGATCGCGGCGTCGCGGTCCACGGCGCGCGTGCGCTCTGGGCTGCCGCCGCCGGCGCCGGCGGACCACACCACCGCGTTGTGGCCGGCGAGGACCTCGGCCAGGCCCTTCTCGTCCAGCGACTCGACGTCCGCGACGACCGCCGTGGCGCCCGTCGCCTCGACCTCGGCCACGTGCTCGGCGTTGCGGACGATCGAGGTGACCTCGTCTCCGCGCCGGACGAGCAGGGGTGCGAGGAGGAGGGCCACCTTGCCGTGGCCTCCGATGATGGCGATGCGTGACATGCGCTGCTCCTTCTTGCCGGTGGGCTCAAGACCACGTCCCACCTTGCCACGGCCCGGCCCTTCCGCCCACTTCCGGGGCCCGCGGCGCCCCGGACCCTAGCCCCGGCGTTCGGCCTCCCACTCGTCCAGGAGCCCCGGCATCCGGCGTGTCAGGAAGCGGTAGAAGTCCGCGGTCTCCCGCGCCCGGGCCCGCGCCGGGCCGTCGGGGAGCTCGTCCGCCAGGGTGCCCGCGAGGCCCGCGAGCCGCTCGTAGACGGGGTTCTGGCGCAGCGTGGCGACGTACCAGGGGTCGTCGGGGAGGGCGTAGCGGTCGCGGCGGCTGCCCGGCTGCGAGACCCGGTGGACGAACCCGACCGTCTGCAGGTAGCGGACGGCGCCGGAGACCGCGGCCGCGCTCGCGCCGAGGGCGTCGGCGAGCTCGGCCGCGGTCAGTGCGCCCTCGTCGGAGGCCACGAGGGCCAGGAGGGCCCGGGCGGGCATCCTGGGGAAGCCCGCGGCGGCCATGACCGCTGCGGAGGCCTCGGCCGCGTCGGGGAGGCGCGGCTGCTCAGGGCCCGAGCTCACGTCGCCCCGACCTCGCGCCGCCGCATGAGGGCCAGGGCCGCGGCCGCGGCCACCACGGAGATGCCGAGCATCCAGAACCCGCCCGTCCAGTCACGGCCGCCCGGGCCTGGAACCGGTGTATGCGAGAACGGCGAGACGTCGGTCATCGACTGGTCTACGCCGATCAGCCCGCCGAAGACCCCCAGCAGCACGGCGACTCCCAGGACGGTCCACCCGACGGGGATGGTCGCCTGCGGCCACACGACGAAGACGAGCGCCGGGACCGCCAGGAAGATGAGCGCGGCCGGGATCTGGTCGATCGCCGAGATCCAGACATCGCCCACCGCCGCCGAGGTGTCTCCGGAGGCAACGAGCGAGACCCATGCGCCGGCCGCGGTGAGGAGCATGACGGCGACGATCGTGAGCGCACCGAGGGCGAGGTAGTCCGCGAACCACCGGATCCGGCCGAGCGGCTGGGACACGAGCCACGGAGCGGTGCCGGCCGCTTCCTCCTGGCGCGCCCGGATCACGGCCTGGAGCGCGCAGGCAGCGGCGAGGACGCCTGCGAGCAGGAAGAAGACCGAGACAAGGAGCTGTGACGTCGAGACGCCCTGGGCCTCGACCATCCTGCGGAGGGCCTTGGTGGCCTCGGGGTTGGTCTGGGTCACCGCATCGACCGCCGTGCCGAGGCCTCCCGTGAGCAGGCCTGTGGCCAGGCCGCCGACGCACCAGCCGACGATGGAGCCCATCTGGAGCCGCGCCGCGAGGGCGAACGAGCCGTTCAGCGTCAGCCGGGCGTCCGCGCGTCCCGTGCGCCCTGCCACGAGCGCGGCACCGACGTCTCGGCGGTCCATGATCAGGGCGGTCACTGCGAGGCACAGGGCACCGAGGCCCAGGGGGAGGAGCAGGGGCCACCAGCGGTCCCCCGTGTAGGCGAAGGTCTGCTGGCCCCATCCGATCGGCGAGATCCAGCTCGGCCACGCCGCCGTCATCGACATCCCGTCGGCGCCCGGGGTGCCGGCGGCGTCGCCGAAGCCGCGGAGGAGGTAGGCGACGAGCACGAGGGAGGCCGAGACCGCGTTCGCGCCGCGTGAGGTGCTCATGAACTCGCCCGCGAGCAGCCCGATCCCGAGGAACGAGATCCCCACGGCGCCGGTGGCGGCGCCGGCGAGCACGGACCCGCCCGGGTCGAGGTTCTCCGCGATGAAGGCGAGGGCAACGACGGCTGAGGCCAGGACATTGGCAACCACACCGTGCAGCACGGTGGCGGCGAGGGGGAGCATCCGGCCGGCGGGCGTCGACGAGATCATCTCGGCGCGGCCGGCCTCCTCCTCGGCCCTGGAATGGCGCACGGCCATGAAGGTGCTCATCCAGCCCGCAAGCAGCGAGAGGAACGTGAAGATCTCGAAGAACGTGAAGGAGCCGAGGCCGGGCCCGCGCGCCAGGCCGCGGAAGACTAGGATCGCGGGCGTCGCGAGGGCGACCTTGAGGATCTCGGCCTGGGTGGCATAGTCGCCGTAGGTCTTGGCGACCGCGGCGACGGAGAACAGGGCCATGAGGGCGATGCCGAGGATCCACCCCACGAGCTGCCAGCGGTCACGGCGCAGCCGCTGTCGGTAGAGCATCAGGAAAGTACTCACCTCAGGCCCCCGTGCTGGTGCTGGCCGGGGCCTTCTCGGCGGCGCGGCGCCGGCGGCGGTGGACGTCGTCGTGCTCCCCGCTCTCCGACCGGGCGACGGTGTCGCCATAATGCCGCAGGAAGAGCTCCTCGAGCGAGGCCGGCGCGACGAGCAGGCCCTGGACGCCCAGGCTGCCGAGCAGCGGGAGGACCTCGGCGACCCGGTCGGAGTCAGCGCCGAACTTGACCCGGCCCTCCGCCACGGTGAGGTCGTGGACCTCGGGCCGGAGCCCGAGCGCCGCGGTATCGATGTGGTCCGCCGCAAAGGAGATCTCCGTGCGGGTGAGGTGGCGCAGCGAGTCGAGGGTGCCGCCGTCGACGATCTTCCCGGAGCGGATGATGCTCACCCGGTCGGCGAGCCGCTCGACCTCGGAGAGGATGTGGCTCGAGAGGAGCACGGTGGCCCCATTCTGGGCGAGGGTGCGGACCTCCCGGGTGAAGACGGCCTCCATGAGCGGGTCGAGGCCGCTCGTGGGCTCGTCAAAGAGGTACAGCTCGGCGTCGGTCGCGAGGGCCGCGATGAGGGCGACCTTCTGGCGGTTGCCCTTCGAGTAGGCGCGGCCCTTCTTGGTGGGGTCGAAATCGAAGGTCTCGCACAGCTCCTTCTTGCGCGCCCGGTACTTCGCACGGTCCGCCGTGCCGCCGCGGAGCCGGGAGATGAGGTCGATCGCCTCGCCGCCGGAGAGGTTGGGCCAGATGCTCACGTCGCCGGGGATGCTCGCGATGCGGCGGTGGAGCTCGACGGCGTCGGTCCACGGATCGCCGCCGAGGACCGTGGCCGTGCCCGAGGTGGCCCGTGCGAGCCCGAGGAGGATGCGCAGGGTAGTGGACTTCCCAGCGCCGTTGGGGCCCAGGAAGCCGTGGATCTCTCCGCGCGCGACCTCAAGGTCGAGGCCGTCGAGGGCGTGCACCCGGCCGAAGTGCTTGTGGAGCCCGGAGGTGGCAATGACGGTGTCCATGCCTGCAGTGTGCGCCCGTTTCACAATCTTGTGAATGTTCAGCAGCGCAAAGAAACCGCAAGGGTTTCCGGCCCCGGCGTATGCGAAGGTAGTGCGCATGACGTCCCCCGCCCTGACCCTCCCCAAGGCCGAGCTCCACCTGCACATCGAGGGCACGCTCGAGCCCGAGCTCGCCTTCGAGCTGGCCGACCGCAACGGCGTGCGCCTCCCGTTCGGCTCCGTCGAAGAGCTGCGGTCCGCGTACCGGTTCGCCGACCTGCAGTCCTTCCTCGACCTGTACTACGCGTGCATGGACGTGCTGCGCACCCGGGAGGACTTCCGCGACCTCGCCGCCGCCTACCTCCGCCGGGCCGCGGCGGAGGGCGTGCGGCACGCCGAGCTGTTCTTCGACGCCCAGGCGCACACCGCCCGCGGCGTGGCCTACGCGGACGTCGTCGCGGGGCTGCGGGACGCGCTCGACGACGCCGCGCGCCAGGGCGTGACCGGCGGCCTCATCCTCTGCTTCCTCCGCGACGCCCCCGTCGCCGAGGCCGAGGCGGTCTGGGCCGAGGCGAGCCGGCGCCCGGAGGAGCTGCTCGGGGTGGGCCTGGACTCCGCCGAGGTGGGCCACCGGGTCGGCCCCTTCGCCCACATCTTCGCCGAGGCCCGCGGGCTCGGCCTGCACGCGGTGGCGCACGCGGGGGAGGAGGGCGGGGCGGACTATGTCTGGGAGGCGCTGCGGGAGCTCGGCGCCGAGCGGATCGACCACGGCATCCGGTCCCTCGAGGACCCCGAGCTGGTCCGCCACCTCGCCGAGGAGCGCGTGCCGCTGACCGTGTGCCCGTTCTCCAACGTGCGCCTCCGCGCCGTGGACACGCTCGCGGACCACCCGCTGCCGGCCATGCTCGCCGCGGGCCTGCACGTGACCGTCAACTCGGACGACCCCGCCTACTTCGGCGGCTACGCGGGGGAGAACCTCGCGGCCGTGGCGGAGCAGTTCGGGCTGGGCAGCGCGGAGCTCGCCCGGCTGGCCCGCAACTCGGTCACCGGCAGCTTCGCGCCCGAGGCTCGCCGGCGTGAGCTCCTGGCAGACGTGGACGCGTGGGAGGCGTCCGCCCGCTAGCGACCGCGTGCGCGATGCCCGCCGCGGCTCCCGGGTCGATCACACCGTCCGCGCCGCGGGCGGAGGCGTGCACCGCGTGCACCCCGGCGTCGACCAGCGCGGGCACGAGGCCCGCGGTCACGCCGCCGCCGGCCATGATCTGCAGGCCCGGCGCGTGCTCCCGCGCCAGCGCGACGAGATCGCGCAGCCCTGCGGCGCCCTGGCCGCAGTCCGGGGCGCCGGCGCTGGTCAGCACCCGGTCTGCCCCGGCCGCCGCGAGCCGGGCGAGGGCCCCGGCGCGGTCCGCGCCCGCGGCCAGCGCGGCGTCGAACGCGCGGTGGAAGGTCACCTCCGCGCGCGGGTCCGCCCCGCGCACGACGCCGGCCACTCGCCGGAACGCCTCGGCGTCCGGGCCGCCGTCGGACGCCAGCATCCCCACAACCACCCCCGCGGCGCCGGCCCGGACGGCGAGCACGCAGTCCCGCTCGATGGTCCGCAGCTCCTCGCCCGAGTAGGCGAAGCCGCCGGCGCGGGGGCGGACGAGGACGTGCACGGGGACCCCCACCGCGCACGCGGCCTCGATCGCGGCCTGGCTCGGCGTGATCCCGTCCGTGGCCGCGAGCGCCGCGCACAGCTCCACGCGCGCGGCGCCCGCGGCGGCCGCCACCCGGGCGCCCGCGGCGGACTCCACGGCGAACTCGAGGGCCGGGGTGCTCAGAAGCCCTGCCACGCCGGCTTCCGGCCGAACGTGTACTGGTAGTACTCGGTGTGCGCGAGCCGGGATGCCGCCGCCGCGTCGACGAGCACCGTCACGTGCGGGTGCAGCTGGAGCGCCGAGGCGGGGCAGAGGGCGGCCACGGGTCCCTCGACCGCGGCCGCGACGGCCTCTGCCTTTGCCTCCCCGAGGCCCAGGAGCAGGAGGTGCCGCGCCTCGAGGATCGTGCCGAGGCCCTGCGTGAGGACGTGCTCCGGGACCTCATCCGGGCTGGCGAAGAAGCGCGCGTTGTCCCGCCGCGTCTGCTCGGTGAGGGTCTTGATTCGGGTGCGCGAGGCGAGGGAGCTCATGGGCTCGTTGAACCCGACGTGCCCGTCGGTGCCGATGCCGAGCAGCTGGACGTCCACCCCGCCCGCGGCGGCGATCGAGGCCTCGTAGCGGCGGGCTTCGGCGGCCGGGTCGGCGGCCTCGCCGTCGAGCCCGTGCACGGCGTCCGCGGCGAAGTCCACGTGGCCGGCGAACTCGCGCCGGATCACGGAACGGTACGACTCGGGGTGCTCAGCGGGCAGGCCCACGTACTCGTCGAGCAGGAATGCCTGGGCGTCGGCGAAGCTCAGGCCGTGCCGGTGCCGTTCGATGAGCTCGCGGTAGGTGCCCAGCGGGGTGGATCCGGTCGCGAGGCCCAGGACGGACGGGCCGCGGCGCACCCGCTCCTCGATGATGTCCGCGGCCGTGCGCGCCACCGCGTCGGGGTCGGGAAGGACGATGATCTCCATGCCTACTTGGCCGCCTCGGTGTCGACCGTGACCTCGTCGTCCTCGCGCCCCGGCGTGCGCAGGTTCCAGCGCTTGATGACGAACGAGAAGAGGAAGTAGTACACGAGGCCGTAGCCGATGCCGATCGGGATGAGCAGCCACGCGTTCTGGGCCTTGCCGAAGTTCAGGATGTAGTCGATCAGGCCGGCCGAGAAGGTGAAGCCGTCGTGGATGCCGAGGGCATTGACGAGGGCCAGCGAGGTCCCGGTGAGGAAGGCATGGACGATGTAGAGGGGGAACGCGACGAACATGAACGAGTACTCGAGAGGCTCGGTGATGCCCGTGAGGAACGCGGTGAGGGCGGTGGAGAGCATGATGCCGCCCACGATCTTCTTCTGCGACGGCTTCGCATGCCGCCAGATGGCCAGCGCGGCGGCGGGCAGGCCGAACATCATGATCGGGAAGAAGCCGGTCATGAACACGCCCGCGGAGGGGTCGCCGGCGAAGAAGCGGTTGAGGTCGCCGCGGACGAGGTGGCCGGAGGCGTCGGTGTAGTCGCCGATGAGGAACCAGACCACGGAGTTGAGGATGTGGTGCAGACCGGCGGGGATGAGCATGCGGTTGGCGAACCCGTACACGCCGCCGCCCACCACGGAGTTCGAGGCCACGGCCTGGCCCACCCAGCCCAGGGCCGAGTTGAAGATCGGGTAGAGCAGGGAGAGCACGACGCCGGCCACGAGGCTGGTCACGGAGGTCAGGATGGGCACGAGGCGGCGTCCGGAGAAGAAGCCGAGGAAGTCGGGCAGCTTGGTCCGGTAGAACCTCTGCCAGAGGCTCGCCGAGAAGAGGCCGACGATGATGCCCGCCAGGACGCCGTAGTTGATGACGGCCGGCTTGCCGGTCGGGTCCACCTGTCCGGCGAGGACGATCGGGGACATGGCCTTGAACACGCCGTCGATCACCATGTAGCCCACCACGGCGGCGAGCGCCGTGGAGCCGTCGGACTTCTTCGCCCAGCCGATCGCGATGCCGACGGCGAAGATGAGCGGGAGCCACTGGAACACGGCGTTGCCGGCGGCCGAGATGACGGACGCGCCCTGGCCGAAGCCGGGGATCGCGCCGAGGAGGTCGGCCTGGCCGAGCCGCAGGAGGATGCCCGCGGCGGGCAGGACCGCGATGGGCAGCATGAGCGTGCGGCCGAGCCGCTGCAGGGTCGCGAAGACCACGTTGGGCTTCTTTTCCGGCGCCTGGGCCGAGGTGTCAGTCGACATGGGATGCACCTTTGCGGGTTCGGGTCGAGGGGTCTTGTGGCGGGCCGGTCTCTGCCGGTACTGTCTGGTTATGACCAGTTCAGTGTGAGACGGCCCACCACGGGGTGTCAAGGGGGTGACCCCGTCGGCGGTTCCGCCCACACTGGTCCCACACGGGACCGGCTGGTCCCGGCAACAGGGTCAGACCAGCAGCACAGTTGCACCAGCAGCACAGTTGCACCAGCAGCACAGTCAGAGAGGACATGCCATGTCGAAGGCAGAGAAGATCGTCGCGGGCCTGGGCGGCGCCGCCAACATCGTGGAAGTGGAGGCCTGCATCACGCGCCTGCGCACCGAGGTCAAGGACGCCTCGCTCGTGAACGAGGCCGCGCTCAAGGCGGCCGGCGCCCACGGGGTGCTCGCCGCCGGCAGCGCGGTCCAGGTGATCGTGGGCCCCGAGGCGGACACGCTCGCCGAGGACATCGAGGACCTCCTCTGATGCCCCCGGCGCTCGTGGTCCGGGCCCCGCTCGCGGGCCGCTCCCTGCCGCTCGCCGAGGTCCCGGACCCGGTGTTCGCGGCGCAGATGGTCGGCTCCGGTGCGGCGGTCGAGCCCCCTGCGGGCGCGCCGTTCGAGGTCGTCTCGCCGGTGGCCGGCACGATCGTCAAGCTCCTGCCGCACGCGTTCATCGTGGTCGACGGCGCGGGGCGCGGCGTCCTGACCCACGTGGGGATCGACACCGTGAAGCTCAAGGGCGAGGGGTTCGAGCTGCTCGCCGCGAAGGGCGACACGGTCGACGCCGGCGCGCCGGTGATGCGCGTGGACCCGGCCGCCGCCGTGGCCGCCGGGTACTCGATGGTGAGCCCCGTCGTCGTGCTCGACACGAAGCCGGACACCGCGACCGTGCTGGCCTCCGGCGAGGTGGCCGCAGGGGCCGAGCTGTTCTCCGTCAACGGCGCCGGCTGAGCCAGGCCCCGGGCCCTACAGCCGCACCTCCATGCTGAGGGCGTACCGGTCGGAGCGGTACCACGAGCGGGCGTGCTCGATCGGCAGCTCGCCGGAGTAGGAGACGCGGTCGAAGAACAGGATCGGGGCCCCCGCCCCGGTGCCCAGGAGCACGCCGATGTCCGAGGGGGCGCCCTCGGCGCGGACGGTCTGGCGGGCGCGGTCGATCTGGTGGCCGAACTCGGAGGCGAGCGCCCTGTAGACCGAGCCCGTCAGGTCGATCCCCAGCAGGCCGGCTGCGTGCACCGGGTGGTACCACGCGTCGTCGACGCTCACCGGACGGCCGTCGGCCAGGCGCAGGCGGCGGAGGTGGATCGCCTCGGTCCCGGGGGAGAGGCCGAGCGCCTCGGCGGTGTCCTCGGGCGCCGCCGCATGCTCGGCCGTGAGCACCACCGTGCTGGCGGTGAGCCCGCGACCCTCCATCTCCTGCGTGAAGGAGGCGAGGTGGAGCGTGGACTGGATCGCGGAGTCGGCCACGAACGTGCCCTTGCCGGGCGCCCGGACCAGGTGCCCCTCCGTGACGAGCCGGCCGATCGCGGCGCGGACGGTGATGCGGGAGACCCCGTAGGCATCCATGAGGGCCCGCTCGCTGGGCAGGCGGTCGCCCGGTTCGAGCTCCTCCTTGGCCAGCCTGAGGATGATCGAGCGGAGCTGCTCGTGCTTGGGCACGCTCGAGTTGTTGATCGCGCTGCCCGTGGTCCGCGCGTCAGACGGAGTCGCTGGCACTGAGGCCTCCTCGCTGCTGGTTCGATCCAGATAGGACCACTACGGGGATTATGCCATGTACGGTGGAGACCCAGGAGGAGAACGCATGACCTTTGAGACCATCGCCGCCCGCGCCGTCCTGCTGGACATGGACGGCACCCTGGTGAACTCCGACGCCGTGGTGGAGCGCCTCTGGGCCGAGTGGGCCGCCGAGCACGGCCTCGCCTGGGCCACCGTGGAGCCGCTCATCCACGGCCGGCAGGGCTGGCTCACCATGTCCCTGCTGCTGCCCGACCGGCCGCACGCCGAGAACCTCGCCGACGAGGCCCGCATGCTCGACGCGTCCCGCGAGGACGTGGCCGGGGTGGTGCCGGTCCCGGGCGCCGCGGACCTCCTCGCGGCGCTCGCGGGCATCCCCCACACCCTCGTCACCTCGGCGGACGACGACCTCGCGCGCCGCCGCATGGCGGCCGCCGGGCTGCCCTTCCCCGACCTCGCCGTCACCGCGGAGCTGGTCGCCGCGAGCAAGCCCGACCCGGAGGGCTTCCTCCTCGCAGCCTCGCAGCTCGGTGCGCTCCCGGGGGAATGCCTCGTCCTCGAGGACTCCGAGGCCGGGATCATGGCGGGGCTCGCCGCCGGGGCGAGGGTGCTCGGCATCGGCGAGCGCGCGGCGTCGTACTCGCCGACCTACTGGGCCGCGGACCTCACCGGCGTGGCGCTCGCCAGGACCGACGACGGCGCCGCCCTCCTCACGCTCGCGGGCTGAGGGTTTCGGCTCCGCTCACCCCGCCGGGCCCCCGCCCGGCTACTTCGGCGGCAGGGACGCGGCATACTCGACGCCGATCCGGACCCAGCGGGCGAGGTCCTCGTCCGAGGCGACCGCGGCGTCGTCCACGCGCAGCCAGCCGTCCAGGGACCGGCCGCGCATCACCGCGCGCTCGGCCCCCGGCTCGGCGCACAGGGCGCCGCTCGAGGCCGGGTCGGCGCGCAGGAGCAGTCCGCCCTGCGCCGACGCGCTCACGGCCATGTTCCCGCCGATCAGGAAGGCGAGCCCGCCGAACATCTGCTGCTCCGTCGCGCCGCGGGCGCCGTCGATGCCGGCCAGGACAGCGCGGATGCGGTCCGCCAGCTCGTTGCAGTACACCACGCGCCCATGGTCGCAGCGGTGCCGTCCGCGGACAATGGGTGACCGCGGCGGTTCCCGGGTACGAGAACCAGCGTTGGACGAGGCGATTCAGGAGGATTACATGGCAACCACGGCAGCAGTGCTCGGGACCGGCATCATGGGCGCGGGGATGGCGAAGAACCTCGCGAAGGCGGGCTTCGACGTCGTCGTCTGGAACCGCAGCCACGACAAGGCGGCGGCGCTCGCGGACAGCGTCTCGCGGGTCGCCGGGAGCGCCAGGGAAGCGGTGGCGGACGCGGACATCGTGGTGACCATGCTCTTCGACGAGGCCGCCGTGAGGGACGTCATGGCCGATGCGCTGCCCGCCATGAAGGACGCGGCCGTGTGGGTGCAGAGCGCCACGATCGGTGTGGACGGCGCCCAGAGGCTCGCCGAGCAGGCCCGGTCCGCGCGCGTCGCCTTCGTGGACGCGCCGGTGGTCGGCACCCGGCAGCCGGCCGAGGAGGGGACCCTCACGGTGATGGCGGGATGCGCACCCGAGCTGCGCGACGCCGTCGCCCCCGTGTTCGAGGCTGTCGGCGCGAAGACGGTGTGGGTCGGCGACGAGCCCGGCGACGGGCAGCGGCTCAAGCTCGTGATGAACTCGTGGGTGCTCACGATCGTGGGCGGCACGGCGCAGGCGGTCGGCCTCGCCCGCGGCCTCGGCATCGACCCGCAGCTGTTCCTCGACTCGATCGCCGGCGGCGGGACGGACAGCCCGTACGCGCAGCTGAAGGGCAAGGCCATGCTCGCCGGCGAGTTCCCGCCCGCGTTCCCGCTCGACGGTGCCGCGAAGGACGCCGGCCTCATCGCCGACGCCCTGCGCGCCGCCGGAGTCAGCCCGGTGCTCATGGACGCGCTGCGGGACCGCTTCGAGGCTGGCATCGCCGCGGGGCACGGGGGCGAGGACATGGCCTCCGTCGTGGAGGCGTTCAGGGAGTAGCGCGCGCCCGCCGGAAGCCGCCGGCGGCCCAGTCCGGCGGTCGGGGCCAAGCCGGCCTCAGGACCGCGCCCGGCGGTACGAGTACTCCCGCAGCCGGCGGGTCCAGCCGTAGGTCCCGGCCGTGGGCAGCGGGTTGAGCAGCGGGTCGAAGCGCAGCGCGCTGTCCCGCACGGCACCATCGTCCCCGAGCGCGGGCGTCAGGTGCAGGGCGCCGAAGCGGTGCCAGCGGCCCAGCGGCGTGGCCCAGGACAGTGCCAGGGTCCACGTCGCGCTGTCCCGGAGGCGGCCCGGCGCCCCCGGGTCGGGGCCGAGCGTCCGCGCCCCGAGGAGCACCGGCCCGCGCGAACCGCGGTACGGCATGAGCGAGGTCAGCCGGGCGGCCCCGGCCGTGCGGTGCGCCGTCAGGCAGAAGCGGCCGGGCACCCGCCATCCGGTCGAGGCGAGCAGGAGGTCCGCGGCGCCGTCGTCCGTGGGGAAGCGCAGCGCGAGCCCGAGGATGTCCGGCCAGCCGGACGGCAGGCCGAGCGAGCGGGAGAGCCGGGCCGCCACCGTCCGCGAGGAGGGGGTGTCGAGGAACGGGATGCCCGCGGCGCCCCCGGTGATCTCGAGCGTCCCGTTCATCAGCACGCCCTGCGGGTGGATCGGGCGGTCCGGCCGGAGCGCCTTCACAGCGCCGAAGCCGGCGGCGAAGAGGCGTCCGAAGGAGGTGGTCAGACGGTGGGCCATGGGAACGTCCCTCTCTGGGTCAGCGGTGCGGCAGGAGCCGGTGGGTCACCCGGCCGCCGTCTGGGTAATACCCACCCGCATCCCAGCAATCGGCACATGGAGGAAGTATGAGCAGGATCCTGATGATCGTCACCGGCGCCACGGAGCTCCGCCTCGCCGACGGCACCTCGCATCCCACCGGCTTCTGGGCCGAGGAGCTCGCCACGGCCCACCGTGAACTGACCCGCGCCGGGCACTCCGTCGTCATCGCGACGCCGGACGGCGTGACCCCCACCCCGGATGCGGTCAGCCTCGACGCCGAGCAGGTCGGCTCCCAGGAGAAGGCCGACGAGCTCGCCGCCTACCTGCGCGAGATCTCCGGGGAGCTCGAGGCCGCCGTGCCCATCTCCTCGGTGGACGTCTCCGAGTTCGACGCGGTGGTGCTCCCGGGCGGCCACGGCCCCATGACCGACCTCGCGTTCGACGCCCAGACCGGCCGCGTGCTCGCGGCGGCGAACGCGGCGGGCACGGTCATCGCGCCGTTCTGCCACGGTCCCGCCGCGCTCCTGGCCGCCAAGGCCGAGGACGGCACCAACGTGTTCGCCGGGCGCAGGGTGACGGCCTTCACGGACGAGGAGGAGCGTACCGGCGGCACCGGCGAGAAGACGCCCTGGTGGGTCGAGTCCGCGCTGCGCGACGCGGGCCTCGAGGTCGAGACGGCGCCCGCCTGGAGCGACCACGTCGTGGTGGACGGGAACCTCATCTCGGGCCAGAACCCCCAGTCGAGCGCCTCGGTGGCCCGAGAGGTGATCGACGCCCTCGGGCGCGGCGCCAGCTGAGTGCCGCGGCCGGGCGCGCCCCGCTGGGCACCGAGGTGCTTGGCGGGGCGCGCTCTGCCTGCTTGACTGCCACCAGCGCACCCGACCCCGAAGGAGTCCGCATGCCCGCCTCCCGCACCATCCGCGGCGCCGTCCTGAACACCCTGGGCGCCGAGCCGCCCTACGCGGACTCCCGCCCCATCACGGTGGACGAGCTCGAGCTGGAGGGCCCCGGGCCCGGCGAGCTGATGGTCCGCATCGAGGCGGCGGGGCTGTGCCACTCCGACCTCTCGGTGGTCAACGGCTCCCGCCCCCGCCCCCTGCCCATGCTCCTGGGGCACGAGGCCGCCGGCATCGTCGAGGAGGTCGGCGAGGGCGTGGAGTCCGTGCGCCCCGGACAGCGCGTCGTGATGACCTTCCTGCCCCGCTGCGGCGAATGCTCCGCGTGCGCCACGGACGGCCGGCTGCCGTGCGAGCGGGGGAGCGCGGCGAACACGGCCGGGACGCTCCTCACCGGCACCCGGCGGCTGCGCCGCTCCGGGGAGACCGTCCAGCACCACTTAGGGGTCTCCGGCTTCGCGACCCACGCCGTGGTGGACGAGCGGTCCGTGGTCCCCGTCGGCGACGACGTCCCGCCCCACGTCGCGGCCCTGCTCGGCTGCGCGGTGCTCACGGGAGGCGGGGCGCTGCTGAACGCGGGCAGGATCACTCCCGAGACCACGGTCGCCGTGGTGGGCCTCGGGGGCGTGGGCATGGCCGGGCTGCTCACGGCCCTCGCCACGGGGTGCCCGGTCGTGGCGGTGGACGCGCAGGAGTCCAAGCTCGAGACCGCCCGCGCGTGGGGCGCAGCGGAGGCGCTCACCCCGGCCCAGGCCCTCGAGCGGGGCGTGCAGGCTGACGTGGTCCTCGAGGCGGTGGGCCATCCGCGGGCGTTCGAGACCGCGTACCGGCTGCTCGGCCTCGGCGGGACGCTCGTGACCGTCGGGCTGCCCGCCCCCGGCGCGACCGCTCAGATCGAGCCGCTGCAGCTGACCGCGAAGGCCCAGACCGTGGTGGGCAGCTACCTCGGCTCGGCGGTGCCCAAGCGCGATGTGCCCGCATTCGAGCGGCTCTGGCGCGAGGGCCGCCTCCCGCTCGAGCGGCTGGTGTCGCGCCGGATCGGCCTCGAGGAGATCAACGAGGGCATGGATGCGCTCGCCTCGGGCTCGGTGATCCGCCAGGTCGTGACGTTCGACGGCGTGTAGCGGCTGCCGCGCAGGCCTCGCCTCCGCGCTGCCTCGCGGGGCTCAGGCGTGGTCGTCGAGGAAGCGGGTCCACTCGCGCCGGAATCCGGCGCGGGCCTCGGCGGCACGCAGCTCCTCGAGGGCGTGGAGCCGGCCGAAGCTGAACGCGCTCTCCCCGTCGGCCTGGGCGGCGGCCGCGAGCTCGAGCAGGTGGGCCCTGCTCACCACGGTGTCCTGCAGCTCCCCGAGGGTGTCCTGGAGGCGCTCGGCGGACGCCGCGAGCTTCTTGGCGCGCTTGCCGAGCACCGGTTCGGCAGCCTCGCCCGCGTAGCGCAGCCGCTTGGCGCTCTTGCGCACCTCGTGGAGGGCCGCGTCGAGGGCGTCCACATCGAGGGGGTCGGCGTCCTCGAGCTCCTCGGCCGCCCGGACGGCGTCCTGCAGCCGCCCGACGTCCTTCGCGAGACGGCGCGCCACCGCCTTCCGTGCCGGCTTCCGGCCGCGGTCCACGAGCGGGGGCGCGTCGAGGAAGGCGTCGAGCGAGTCCAGGAGGCGGAAGTAGCGCTCGCTGTCCAAGGCGACCAGGCCGGCGTCGTGCGCCTGCCGGTAGCGGAAGTCCGACTCCTCCTCGATCCGGCGCACCACCGGCCCGAGCAGCAGCGCGTGCGGCTGGTCGCCGGCGAGGGCGGTCAGGCGCCCGCGCATGACTTCGACGTCGCGCGCCTGCCCGACGGTGCCCGCGAGCCACTGGAGCTCGTCGCGGAGCCGGTTCGCGGCGTCCGCGTCGACGAATTTCCTGAACGATGCGAGGGCCGAGCGCATGCGGCGTGCGCTGACGCGGAGCTGGTGCACGGCATCGGGCGCGTCGAGCCGGACGCCGGGGTCGTGGGCCAGGAGCGCCTCGGCGTGCCGGCGCACGTAGGCCACGAGCACGACGCCGGCTTCCCCCTTCCGCTCGGGCCCCGCCTGCTGCTCGGACGGGTGCTGGAGCGCGGGCCCGAGGGCGCGGACGAGCTTGGAGGGGAGCGCGGCGGGGTGGATCCCGTCGGCGGCGAGCAGCTCGTCGGCCGCCTCGAGCAGGTCCTCGCTGCCCGTGACGAGCTCGAGTTCCCATTCGCGCCACCGCTGGCCCGGGCCGATGCCGGGCGGGACCTGGGACTCGACGTGGTCGTCGCTGAACTCGGCGAGGACCCCGCCGGCGGCGTCGAAGAGCTCGGTCGCGGTGCGGCGGGTGGACAGGCGGGCGATCGGCACGAGGCCGGCGCCGCGGGTGTGGGCGCCCACCAGCCCGCGGAACCTGTCCGGCACCGTGGCGGTGTCCAGACGGAGGGGCTCGTGGAGCTCCTGCCGGGCGCCCGAGTCCGCGGGGAGCTTGAGGTGCCAGCCCGCGTCCGGACCGCCTGTCCGGCGCCGCAGCGTGATGCGGTGCCGGGCGAGGGCGAAGTCCTGGGTGTCGAAGTACACGGCGTCGAGCAGGCGCGTCTGGGGCGTGCCGATCCGTTCGACGCCGGGGAGCCCGGCGAGGGAGGGGACAGGCGTGTCCGCGTCGACGCTGTACTTGCGTTCCACCTCGAGGGCGTCCTGGCCGGCCATGGGCCCAGCCTACGGGGGCCCGGTGGGCAGCGCACCGGGCGGGGCCGCGGGGGGCGGGGCTGCTGCCGCGTAGGCGGCGGCGATCCCGGGGGCGACCGCCTGGAAGACGGTGGCACCGCCGGGCATGACCATGTAGGCGAGGAACTCCTCGTCGAAAGTGGTGATGCCCGCATCGACGGCATCGAGCTTGGCCTGGACGAGCGCGGAGAGCTGGCGCCAGCCGCGCCGGGCGGCCTCCTGTGCGTGGGGCAGGTCGGACGTCGCGGCCGGGAGGGCGAGGAGGAAGTGGTGGCCGCCGGAGCGGAAGGTGATCCTGGTCTTTCCGCGCTCGGAGGCGAACCGGATCCCGGTGGCCCCGGCGGAGGCGAGCATCGTCTGGATCTCGGCCTGGGAGGCCGAGCAGGTGACGGAGGCCCCGCGGATGTAGTTGCTTCTCATGGTGCGGAGTGCCCCCGGGGGCCGGCCCAGGTTCCGGGCGGCGATGTCGCAGCCTGCACAGTCGGCACCGCGCTGGAATGCGGTCTGCGCGCTGCAGGGTGGGACATCACGCGCGCCGGTACTGGGCGGTGATGGGGCACTCGAACGGGTCGCGGGCGGCGAGCCCGACCCGGTTGAGGTAGGCGATGACGATCCCGTAGGAGCGCCACAGGGTCGTCTCCGTGTAGGGGACCGCGAGGGCGCGGCATTGTTCGCGCACGAGCCTGCGGGCACGGCCCAGGTGGGGCCGGGGCATGCTGGGGAAGAGGTGGTGCTCGACCTGGTAGTTCAGGCCGCCCATGAGCCAGGTGGCCCACCAGCCGCCGGCGATGTTGCGGGAGGTGCGGACCTGCTTGCTGAAGAAGTCGAGCCTCGCGTCCCGGGCGATCACCGGCATCCCCTTGTGGTTGGGGGCGAACGTGGCCCCCATGTAGAGGCCGAAGACGGCGACCTGGACGCCGAGGAACGCGAAGGCCATGCCGACGGGGAGGAGCCAGAAGAGCGGGACCAGCAGGAGCCCGAACCGGAGGGTGAGGAGGCCGAGCTCGGTCCATCGGCCGCGGACCGGTCCGCGGGAGAAGAGGTGGCGGAAGCTCAGGAAGTGCAGGTTGAGGCCCTCGAGCGTCAGCAGCGGGAAGAACAGCCAGCCCTGGTGCCGCGTGATGAGCCTGCGCAGGCCACGGGCCTGGGACGCGTCCTCCTCGATGAACGAGATGGTGTCCACCTCGATGTCCGGGTCGCGGCCCACCCGGTTCGGGTTGGCGTGGTGCCGGGAGTGCTTGGAGTCCCACCACGAGTAGCTCATCCCGACGACGGCGGCGAGGGCGCGGGCCAGCCTGTCGTTCGCGGGGCCGGTGGAGAGGATCTGCCGGTGGGCGGCCTCGTGGGCCATGAAGGCGACCTGGGTGAACAGGATGCCCAGCCCTGCGGCGATGAGGAGCTGGAACCAGCTCTCGCCGAGGAGGACGGAGCCGGTGAGGAAACCGCCCAGAACGGCCAGCAGTGCTCCGCCGAGGAGCGAGTAGAACCACGGTGTGCGCCGCAGCAGGCCGTCGTCGCGCACCATCTGCGCCACGTGGAGGTAGGCCTTGGTCAGCGGCGGGAACGTATAGGTTCCTGCATGCGGCTGACGAGTCGAGGGGACTGCGGGGCTGGAGACTGTGGTTATCAGGCGACTTTCAGGTCTGGGGAGGGTGCTTGGAGTAGAAACGATGCCCGCGGGCGGGGCGCCGGCGGCGGCCCGCCCGCGGCGTCGCTCATGTCAGAGGGCGCGGATGTTCGCAGCCTGCGGGCCCTTGGGGCCGCGCTCGGAATCGAACTCGACGCGCTGACCCTCTTCGAGGGAGCGGTAGCCGGACGAGTTGATGGCGCTGTAGTGGGCGAAGACGTCGGGGGTGCCGTCCTCAGGCGCGATGAAGCCGAAGCCCTTTTCGGAGTTGAACCATTTCACGGTGCCAGTGGCCATGTTGCTTTCCTTCTGTGTGGATGTGACCCCTGTGCAGGGGCCGGTTGCCGGGCCGACGACGTCGACGCGGACAGCTGTGGTGGTGGGGGAATGATGTGCGAGGCAGTGCGCGGTGCGGGCGTCCAAGAGCGGTCGCGGCCCGGCGGTCGAAGGCCTTGCGGCAAGAAGTCTGAGAGGCGCCCTCAATCTGAGGGGCGGTGACCAGCCGCTTTTCTGACAGCTGGCGTTTGTATCACTCTACAGCTTTCCGGCCCCTGTGTCCCGCCAGCCCCAGGAGGGCGATGCCGACGGCCGCGATCCAGACCCACAGGAGCGGCCCGTAGACCGTGTAGAGGGCGGTGACGGCGAACCTGAGCACCTCGCTCGCCAGGCCGAGGGCCCCGGTGGCGATCCCGAGCCAGCCCATCCAGTGCGGGAGCGGGCCGCGGACCATGGGCACGCTGATGAGCAGGACGCCCAGCGGCGTGAGCGCTCCCGCGAGGGTGACGGTGTTGTTCTCTGCCACGAGCGCCTCCGCGGCCGCGACGAAAGCCGGCCGCGCGGCGTCGTCCGCGGCGGACCACGCATCGCTGAGCGTGACGAGCGAGAGGGTGCCCACGCTCGAGGTGGGCACCGCGAGCAGCGCCGTCCACGAGGCCGCCCCGACCACGAACCCCAGCAGCGCGAGGGCCGCGTTCGTGGGCAGCAGGGCGACCAGGAGCGCCGTGAACACCACGAGGCCGAACAGGGACGGGACGAGCCACAGGAGCTGCTGGGCGATATAGGAGGCCTTGTGCCCCGCGATGAACTGCAGCGTCGCCTCGCCGCCCGAGGCCGGGGGCGCGTCCACGGCGTAGAGCGCCAGCGCGGCCACATCGAAGAGGACGAACAGGAGCGCCGCCGCCCCCGCAACCCGGTACAGGGGAGTCCAGGTCCGGGAGGCCCAGGCACGGGTGCCGGGCCCGGTGGTCGCCGTCATGCTCTTCAGGCTAGGGCCGGCGGCCGCGGCCTGCTGGGGGCGAAGGGCCCGGCTCGGGGCGCGGCCGCGGCGGCGGGACTTGGTGCTCTGAACCGGGCGCCGGCGCCAGCCTAGCCTTGAGACCAGGTCCGTGCAGCGTCCGGGAGTGATCGCCATGAATCCGCTGGTCCAGATGGTGGTGTTCTTCGTCTTCGCCGTCCCCGCATTCCTCGGCAGCGTCCTCGCGGCCCGGTTCCCCTGGGCCAGGCGGGTGGGCCGCGTGGGGACGGGCCTGACCATGCTGCTCGGCGGGGCAGCCGTGAACGCCTCGTTCCTGATCGGGGGCGCCACCTACGCCGACTTCGCCGACGACGCGAAGTTCGCCTGGGTGACGGATGCCTGGCGGGCGGTGGTGCCCGGGGACTACGCCCTCTGGATCGGGCTGCTCATCGCGTTCGAGGCCGTGGCCGGGATCCTGATCCTTTCCGGCGGCCGCCCTGCCCGGGCCGGCCTCGTGGCCGCGATCGCGTTCCACGTGGGGCTCGGGGTGTTCTTCTCGTGGTTCCTGACGTACTACGCGGCGGTCATGCTCGTGGGCATGGGGCTCCTGCTGCGCGCCGAGTGGCGCCCGCGGGCCGCTGCGCCGCTCCGGGCGCCACCGCGGCAGCACCGCCTCGCGTAGGCGTGGACCTCAGTCCTCGTCCTCCCCGTCGTCGTCCTCGTCGTCCGCTTCGGCGAGGTTGAGGGAGGCTGCCTGCAGGATCGCCGCGACGTCCGCGTCCGGCGCGTCCTGCCGGTAGGCCTCGGCCACGGACTTGAAGCCGATCGCCATCCCCAGGACGAGGCGCGTGTAGTCGGGGGCGAGGGCCTCGATGATCTGGCGGATCACCTGGGGAAGGACCTCACGGAGCGCCGCCGCCTGTTCGGGCGAGCCGCCGCTGAAGGTCACGGAGACCGCGTCGTCCACACGGGCCAGGGTCTTGAGGGACTCCTTGAACATCTCCGTCGCCGCGGGGTCTTCCGGCTCCCAGGACAGGGCCGCCGTGAGGACACCGATGCCACGCTGGATCATCTCCGTCTCATCGCTCATGCCCCCATCCTGCCCCGCGGTGCCCCGCTGCAATCCGCGCGGCGCGGGATTCGGTGGCTGGCCGCCGGAAAGTAACCCACCCAGAGGTGCTGGATGGGTTACTTCTTGGAGGCGGGGCCGTCACCTTCCGCCGGTCGCGGCGTGCACCGGACGACGGCGGCCCTCGCCTGCCCGGTCAGCGGCTTCGGTCCGGATCCTCAGCCGACGGCGACCGTGAGCTCCGGGGAGTGCGTGAGTGTCGCGTGGACCGGGCAGTGCTGGCCCGCGCGCAGGAGGGCCTCCCGGTGCTTCTCGCTGAGGCCGTCGGGGAGGACGAGCTCCGCGCGGATCTCGCCCACGCGACGCGGCCGGTTCGCCATGGCGCCGGAGACCCTCACGCTGACCTCGCCCGGGAGGCCGATCCCGTTGCGCTCGGCGTAGTCCACCACCGTCCACAGGATGCACGAGCTCAGCGAGGCCAGCAGCAGCTCGCTCGGCCGCAGGCTGGCGTCCGAGACGACCGTGGCACTGCCCGTGGACACCGTGAACTGGTCGGTCCCGGTGCGGGTTGCGGTGGCGGTGTAGGAATCGGCCATGGGGAGGTTCCTTTTCGGTGGGCGGGGTGAGGGGGAGGCGGGGGAGGCTCAGCGGGTGAGGCCGCGCCGTCGTCCGCGCGCGTACTGCACCGAGGCGGCGGCCGCGCCGACCACGAGCCAGCCCGCGCCGACCAGGAGCGCATTCTGGTTCGCGAACACGACGATCACGGCCAGCACGACGATCGCGAGCGCGGGCACGGCCACGTGCACCAGCCGGCGGGTGCTGCGGCGGCGCACGGCGAAGTAGCCGATGACGGAGGCGTGCAGGAGCAGGAACGCGCTCAGCGCGCCGATCGAGACGGTCGAGGCGAGCAGGTCGAGCCCGTCCGGCTCATAGGCCGCCCACACGGCGAGGACGAGGGTGACGGCGGTGACGAGCGCCGTGGCGAGCATGGGCGAGCCGGACCGGTTGCCCACGCGCGAGAAGGCGCGGGGGAAGCGGCCGTCGCGGGCCATGGTCATGACCACCCGCGACCCGGCGGCCAGCCCCATCATGCCGGCGAAGCTCGCGCCGATCGCCTTCGCGACCGCCAGGAGCGTCGCGAGCCACGGCGCCACCTGGGAGCGGACCACGTCGTAGAACAGCGTGCCCTCCGAGGACGGGTCGGCGGCGAGGTCGGCCGGGGTGGCGGTGGTGAGGAGCTGGATCACGTAGCTCTGGAGGAAGAACAGGACGCCGGCCACCACGAGGCACGCGAGCATCGCCTTGCCCACGACCTTCGCCGCGCCGGCGGTCTCCTCGGCGAAGGTCGCGATCGCGTCGAAGCCCAGGTACGCCATGGCCGCGACCGAGACGGTGCCGACGATGGCCGTGGCGGAGAAGCCCCCCACCCCGGCGAACGGGGCCGCGAGGCTCTGCCGCGCCCCCGACGTGGCGAGGACGGCGAGCGCGCCGACGAGCACGACGGCGAGCACCGCCACCTCGGCGAGGACGACGGCGGCCGCCGCCCGCGCGATCGTCCTGCCGCCGGCGAGGTTGACCGCCGTGGTGACGAGCACGGCGAGCGCCGTGAACGCCCACGCCGGCACGGCGGGCAGGAACGAATGGAGGGCGTAGCCGGTGAAGAGGAACGCGACGCTCGGGATGAGGAGGTAGTCCAGGAGCACCATCCAGCCGGCGATGAAGCCCGCCGGCGCACTCAGCCCCGCTGAGGCGTACGAGTAGACCGATCCGGCCCGCGGTACCGCGGCGGACATCTGGGCGTAGGAGACGGCGGTGAGCGCCATGACGAGGGTCGCGACGAGGTAGACGGACAGGCTCGCGCCCTGGCTCTTGGCGTAGATGGTGCCGAAGATCCCCACCGGTGCGGCGGGGCCGATGAACACGAGTCCGTTGCCGATGAGCTGGCGGAGGCTGAGCGATCTCGGGAGGGAGGTCTGCGGCGGGGTCTGCTGCTGGGCGGTCATGGCTTTCCCTCTCAGTGGTCCTGAGCGCGGCGCGGTCCGGCGGGCGCACCTCCTCGGCAACGGGATGGGCGCCGGGGGCTATTCCCCGGCGGGTCCGGAACCGGGGCGCGGGGCCGTTGGCATGCTGATCCCCAGCCGGGCCATGCGCCGGTAGATGGTGGCCCGGCTGATGCCGATCTCCGTGGCGGCCCCGGCCACGGTGGCTCCCGGGCGCGAGAGGCTGCGGATGATTTCGTCCCGCTCGAGCGCCTCGAGGCGGGTCAGATGGGCCGGCGGCCGGCTGAGGACCTCCGGCGGGAGGTGCTGGAGGTCGATGGTCTCGGCGCGGGAGGCCGCGGACCGGACCGCACGGACCAGCTCGTCCGCGTTGCCGGGCCACTCGTACGCCGTCAGGGCGCGCTCGGCCGCCCGGGTGAAGGAGACCTCGCGCAGCCGGGCCTCGCGGGCGGCATGGCGGGCGATCGGCAGGACGTCGCCGGGGCGCTCCCGCAGCGGGGACAGCTGGACGAGGGCGCCCACGAGCGCGGCGATCGGCGCGGGGAGGTCCGCGAGCTGCTCGGCGGTGACGGCCCACAGGGGGCCGCCACCCGGGGCGGGGGAGCCCGCGTGGACGATCCGCTCCTGTACCTCGTGTGCGGCCCACGCCGGGAGCATGCCGGCATTCTCGAGGACGACTGCGGTGCCCGCCTTGGCGAGCTCGGGCCCCCAGAGGGCGAGCCACGCCTCGACCTCTGCGGGAGCGGGCACATCGACGGTGAGGATGCGCGTGCCCGGGTGGGCCTGCCGCAGGGCCTGGGCGAGCAGGGTGGCCCGCCCGGAGCCGCGTTCGCCGAGGGCGGCCACGGCGTGGCCGGCGGCGAGCGCGCCGGCGGCGGTGGCGGCCACGTCCGCCCAGGCGGGGGACATGGCCCGCAGCGTCTCGGGGGCCGGTTCGAGGCGGCTCCCCTGGATGCGGAAGACGCCGCCCCTGGGCTGGCTGCGCGGGGTGCGGCCCCGGGAGCGGGCGAGCATGAGGGCGGCGGTGCTGCTGGCGGCGGACTGGGCCAGGGCCAGCAGCAGCCCGTGGGACTGCTGGGACCAGGTGGTGATGTTCACGCTGCCCTCGAGCCGGCCCGTCACGGGGTCGAGGACCGGCACCGCGGCGCACGTGTAGGTGGCGAGGCTCGCGTTGTAGTGCTCGGCCGCGCGCACGAGGCTGGGGGTGCGGTCGGCGAGCGCCAGCCCCAGGCCCGTGGTGCCGGCCTCCCGCTCGGAGAACGCGAACCCCGGGGCGAGGTGCACGGCGTCGAGCGCGCGCAGGAGTGAGGCGTCGGAGCTGAAGCGGTTGAGGACGAGGCCGTCGGCGTCGGTGAGCATGAGGCTCACCGGCTCGCCGGCCAGGGTGGCGTGCAGGTCTGTGAGCACTTCGTGGCCGCACTCGAAGAACAGCGAGTCGGAGACCACCTGGCCGGTCCACACCGGGTCGATGGACTCCGGGGAGACGCCGTAGTGCTCGCTGCGCTGCCACGAGGCCAGCAGCCGGCGGGACGCGGGCACCTCCGCCCCGTGCGGGGCCAGGGACGTAGCCGGCGGCCGCGGGTCCTGCTCCGGCATCGGCGACGCCTCCTTGCCCTGGACGCCAGGTTCTCGCACTCCCTCGAGGATAGCCCGCCGCGGGGCCGCCGTGTGATGTGAGTCTCAAAGTGAGACGCCGTCGCGGGCCCGGCGGCCCGGCGTCGTCCCTACCGTGGTGCTACCGCGACTACGGCAGTCGCGGAACGAGGAGGCCAGGCATGTACACCAAGGATGGCGAGAACTACTTCATCGTCGATGCGCACATCGCCCTCTGGGACGCGCGGCCCGAGAACCAGCGCAACATCCACGGCAAGCAGTTCATCGACTGCTTCTACGACTACCACCGCAACCTCTCACCCGAGGAGGAGCTCTGGGGGTACGACGAGTACCTCTACCAGGGCGGCGAGCGGCTCATGAAGGACCTGTTCGAGGACGGCTACGTGGACCACGCGATCTTCCAGCCGGCCTACCTCGGGGAGTTCTACAAGCGGGGCTTCGGGCAGACCAAGGAGGCGTTCGGGCTGGCCTCGGCCCACCCGGACAAGCTCACCTACAACCACTGCTTCGACCCCCGCAACGGCGAGAACGGCCTGGACCAGCTCCGCGCCGACCACGAGCGGATGGGCTTCACCGGGGTCAAGCTCTACACCGCCGAGTGGCACGGCGACTCCCGCGGGTACAAGCTCTCCGACCCGGAGACGTACCTGTACTTCGAGGAGTGCCGGAAGCTGGGCATCAAGAACATCCACGTCCACAAGGGCCCCACCATCCGGCCGCTGGACCGGGACGCCTTCGACGTCGCCGACGTGGACCACGCGGCCTCCGACTTCACCGACCTGAACTTCATCGTGGAGCACGTGGGCCTGCCGCGGCTGGAGGACTTCTGCTGGATCGCCACGCAGGAGCCCAACGTGTACGGCGGCCTGGCGGTGGCGATGCCGTTCATCCACACCCGTCCCCGCTACTTCGCGCAGATCATCGGCGAGCTCATCTACTGGCTCGGCGAGGACCGTATCTTCTTCTCGAGCGACTACGCCCTGTGGACCCCGCGCTGGCTCGTGGAGCGGTTCGTGGACTTCCAGATCCCCGAGGACATGAGCGAGTACGCCCCGCTCACGGTCGCGCAGAAGAAGAAGATCCTGGGCCTGAACGCCGCGGCGATGTACGGCATCCCGGTGCCGGAGGAGCTGCGGCTGCCCGAGGCGGACGAGACCGCCACGGGTCCCCGCCAGCCCGGCGCCGCGGACCTCGGGGCGGCGGAGGCAGCCCAGACCGGGGCCGCGCGGTGACCGCGGTCGAGGCCGAGCGCCCCGCCCCCGGCGCCGCTGCCGATCCCCTGGGCGCAGAGCCCCTGCGCGGAGCCGTCCTCGCCGCCCTCGCCACGGTGTTCGACCCCGAGCTGGACGAGCCGATCACGGACCTCGGGTTCGTCCGCTCGGTCGCGCTCCGGCGGACGGACGACGGCGTGCCGCACCAGGGCGGCCCCGGCGCCGAGGCGGTGGTGCACCTGCGCCTGCCCACCTCGTTCTGCTCGCCCAACTTCGCCTACCTCATGGCCTCCGACGCGAAGGACGCGGTCACCGCCGTCCCCGGGATCCGCAGGGTGGTCGTCGAACTCGACGACCACCACGACTCCGAGCTGATCAACGCCGGCCTCGCCGCCGATGCCGGCTACAGGGGCACGTTCAGGCACGAGGCCGAGCAGGACCTCGAGGAGCTCCGGCTCACCTTCCGCCGGAAGGCGCACACCGCCGCGATGGAGCGCTGCCTCACCGGGCTGCTCCGCGCCGACGCCTCCCTGCCCGAGGCCGCCGTGGGGGCCGTGACCCTCGCCGACCTGCCCGAGGGCCGGCACAAGGACGCCCTGCTGCGCCGGCGGGAGGCGCTGGGCCTGCCCGGCCGGCCCGACGCCGTCGTGCTCGTGGACCACAGCGGCCGGGAGTACGCGCCCGAGGAGGTGCCCCTCGCCCTGCGCCGCGCCCGGTCCACGAGGATCTCGATCGACGGCAACGCCCACTTCTGCCGGGGCCTGCTGCGCACCCGCTACGAGGGCTCCGGGACCGACCAGGCGCCGAGGGCTGACGGCGCCGAGCCGGCGGACTACCATCATCTACTTCCCATCCACGTCAAGGAGAGCTGACATGAGCACGATGCGCGCTGTGCAGGTCGTGGGGTACCACGACGACCTGAAGATGGCCGAGGTCCCCAGGCCCGAGGCGGCCGGGCCGTGGGACGTGGTGGTGCGGATCGGCGGGGCCGGGGTGTGCCGCACCGACCTGCACATCCTCGAGGGGCAGTGGGAGGAGAAGTCCGGGGTGCACCTGCCCTACACGATCGGGCACGAGAACGCGGGCTGGGTCGAGGAGATCGGCAGCGCCGTGAGCAACGTCAAGGTCGGCGACAAGGTGATCCTGCACCCGCTCATCACGTGCGGGCTGTGCCGGGCGTGCCGCTCCGGCGACGACGTGCACTGCGAGAACAGCAGGTTCCCGGGCATCGACACCAACGGCGGCTACGCCGAGTACCTGCTCACCTCCGCCCGCTCGGTGGTGAAGATCGACGACGCGCTCGAGCCGGCCGACGTCGCCGCCCTCGCCGACGCCGGCCTGACCGCCTACCACGCCGCCGCGAAGGCCGCGAAGCGCCTCACGCCCCGGGACACCTGCGTGGTGATCGGCGCCGGCGGCCTCGGGCACATCGGCATCCAAGTCCTCAAGGCGCTCACCCCGGCCCGGATCGTGGTGGTGGACCGCAACCCGGCCGCGCTCGAGCTCGCGAAGTCGATCGGCGCGGACGAGGGAGTCCTCGCCGACGGCTCCCAGGTGGAGAAGGTGCTCGGGCTCACCGGCGGCAACGGGGCCGAGGCCCTGATCGACTTCGTCGGCGAGGGCGGCGCGACCGCCGAGGGCGTGCAGATGCTGCGCCGGGCCGGCGACTACTACGTGGTGGGCTACGGGGAGAACATCGACATCCCCACGATCGACATCATCTCCACCGAGATCAACATCATCGGCAACCTCGTGGGCTCCTACAACGACCTGCAGGACCTCATGGCCCTCGCCGCCCGCGGCGCCGTCACCCTGCACACCCAGAAGTACGCGCTCGCGGACTTCCAGCAGGCCATCTCCGACCTCGACGCCGGCAAGGTCCGCGGCCGCGCCATCCTCGTCCCGTAACCCGATCTCAGGAAGGATCCCCGTGATCTACATCAGCGCCAAATTCCCGGTCAAGCCCGAGCACGCCGACGCGTGGCCGGAGATCTCCCGCGAGTTCACCGAGGCCACCAACGCCGAGGACGGCTGCCTGTTCTTCGAGTGGTCCCGGTCCCTCGCCGACCCCACCACGTACGTGCTCCTCGAGGCGTTCCGCGACGACGAGGCCGGCGGCGAGCACGTGAAGTCAGCGCACTTCAAGAAGGCCACGGAGGAGCTGCCCGCGTACCTCGCGCGGACACCGGACATCATCAACGTCAAGGTGGACGGCTGGTCCGAGCTGGGCGAACTCGCCGTCAAGTAGGCGCGGAAGGCGGATCGGCGGGCGGACGACGGCGGGTGGGGCCCGGCGTCGTCCGCCCGCCCTCCTCTAGCCGGACATCTCCTCCGAGGCCCCCGCCGCGGCCCAGGCCTCGTCGACAAGCCGCTTTGCGGCGGCCGCGATCGCCATCCCGTCGGCGTAGGGGGAGCGCCAGATGGCGAGCATGTCGCCCGCCTCGGGACGGAGCACCGAGCGCGAGAACGCTTCTACGCCGACGCGGCCGCCGTAGCCGTCGCGGAACGCTGAAGCGAGCACGCGTGGCAGGTCGACGGCGCCCGAGGACACATCGCCTCGGCCCGACTGCCCGACCTCGAGATAGCCGAGCTTGGGCAGGGCGTGCCGGATGGCTCCCTCGAGGTCCTCCTCCTCAACGGCCATGTGGAAGGTGTCGAGATGGATCTGCAGGTGGTCTGAGCCGCTTGCGGCGACGAACTCGCGGGCCTGCTCGGCGGTGTTCACGACCGACGTCTCATACCGGTTGAGCACCTCGAAGGTCATGCGCACGCCGTGCGCGTGGGCATAGTCGGCCACTGCGCCGACCGCCGAGGCCGCGCGCCGGAACGTCTCCTCGGACGTGCGTCCCCGAGGGTGCCCAAAGAGCCCATACGGCACCCCGTTCATCTGGTCGCCGCCGAGGTCCGCGGTGAACTCGACAAGGCGCTGCAGGCTCTTGGCCCCCGCCCGGCGGATGTCGGGATCCTCCGAGGAGACGTCGGCGTCCGGTCGCTGTCCCGCGATGGTGACGACGCCGAGCCCCCGATCCGAGAGCAGGCGGCGCACCTTCCTGGCATCCGTCGCGTGGGGATCGAGCGGCGGCATCACGATCCGTGCGTAGCCGAGCGCTGCGAGCGCGTCGAGCGCGGCCGGGAGTCCCGGGTCCTCGAGGTCGGGCATGACAACGTTGAGGTGGCATGCGACGTCAGGCGTGGTGGGGTCGGTCATGCGCTGTGGCCTTTGCTCTAGAAGACGGGCAGTTCGAGGCGCTGCTTGAACACCGAATAGCCGTCGTCGACGTGCACGACGGTCCCATTGATGGCGTTTGCCTCGTCCGAGGCGAGGAAGGCCACGACATCGGCGATCTCGTCCGGCTCGGTCATCTTGCCGCGCAGCTGCTCGGCCGCGAACGTCGACTTCAGTTCCTCGCTGAATTGGTTGATGATCGGGGTTCCCACTCGACCGGGGGTGATGGCGACGGCCCGGATACCGTACTCGGCAAGCTCGTAGGCAGCCGACCGGGTGAAGGAGATGACCGCGGCCTTCGCTGCACTGTAGGTGAAGGAGAGCTCCGCGGCCTGCTCGCCGTAGATCGAAGACGTGCTGATGATGACGCCACCTGTGCCCTGCGCCCTGAACTGGCGGCCGGCTGCGAGGATGCCATAGTAGACGCCGTTCTGGTCGATGCGGATCATCGGCTCGTAATCGGCCGCGGGGTCGTGCTCCAGCAGCGGCTTGCCTCCGGCAATTCCCGCGTTGTTGAAGATGACGTCGAGGCGCCCGAAGACCCGCACAGCCTCGGCGACGGCGGCCTCGACCTCCGCGTAGGCGGAGACGTCGACACCGACAGCCGCAAGCGAGCCGTTGTGGCCCTCTTCGGCGATCTGCCGGGCGGCCTTCTCCGCACCCGCCTTGTCGATATCGGCGATCATGACCTTCGCACCCTCGCGGACGAACTTCCGCACCGTCGCCAAGCCGATTCCGCTGGCTCCGCCGGTGATGAGCGCTACCTTGCCGTCAAGACGCATCATGTCCTCTTTCTTCAGCTCATGGTGGTGGGGGTGGGGGGCGGCGCGTGCCACCCCCCACGTGGCGTGCAGAGGGCTAGCCCAGCTTGTCCGAAGGCGTCACGCTCGCGGCATTGGAGGCGTCGACGATGGCCGCATCCACCGCCTTGAACCGCTCCTTCGGCAGCGTCTTGTCCTTCTGGTAGGCCGTGACGTCCTTGATGACCTCATCCGTGATGGACGGCCACGGCTGGTTGATCGTGGCCAGGAAGTTTCCTCCCGACTTGATCTGGGCGAGGGCCTCGCTTGTCGCGTCCACGCCCGTGACCTTCGCACTCGAGCGGGCCTCGGAGAGTGCCTTGGTTGCGCCGAGAGCGGCGTCGTCCCAGCCGACCCACACGGCGTCGAGCCCGTTCGGGTGAGCGCTCAGGTAGTCGGCGACCAGGGCGAGGGCTTCGGTGCGCCCGGTCGCCGGCGACTTGACCTTCTGGATGTCTCCGCCCGCGATGTTCGCACCGGCCGCCTTGAGCTCCTTCTCCGCGAGGCTGGCCCGCATACGGATCCCGGGGTGCGGATCGTGGCCGATCACCATGACGTTCTTGCCCTTGAGGCCACCGAGGGACTTGTCGAGAGCGCCGACCGTGGTGTCAGCGATCTGCTGCTGGTTGGTGGTGATGTTGACGGCGAATCCGTCGGTGTCCGAGGTCGAGCTGTCGACGGCAAAGATGGGAATGCCGGCGTCCTTCGCCGCTGAGACGATGGAACCGATCGACGCAATATCGGTGTAGCCGTCCAGAATGGCATCCGCGCCCTGGCCGATGGCGCTTTCAACGGCGGGATTCATTTTCTGGAAGTCGAAATCACCCTGGATCATCGTGAGGTTCCACCCCAGCTCTTTGGCCTTGGCTGTCACCGCCTTGACCCACCATGCGCCGATAGGCGTTTGGTTGCCCGAGGTAAAGGCGATGACCTTGAACGGCTTGCCTGATGAACTTCCTCCTGCGGCGCCTCCGCAGCCTGTCAGGAAGAGAGTCGCCGCGGCGATGAGGGCCACGAACATCCCGAATTTTGCACGCATGTATCTACTCCTTTGTGATGATTGCGTTTCTTTGTCTCGTATTCCGGCGCGTCCTGATGCTGCAGGCGCCGCCGACGGCGGCCGTTACCGGCGGCGCGTCCGAAGGGAGGAGAGCGTCACGGCCGCGATGATGATCGCGCCTGTCACCACCTGTTGGACGTACGAATTGACCCCGAGGATGTTCAGTCCGTTGCTCATCACGCCGATGATGGCGACTCCCACCATCGTTCCTCCGAGATTCGCAGCCCCGGATTTGATGACGGTCATGCCGAGGAACACCGCCGCGACCGAGAACATCATGTTGTCGCTCCCCTGAACGGCGCTCGCGCTCCCGAGCCTCGCAGCCAGGAGGATGCCGCCGAGGGCGGAGATCAGGCCTGCGATCGCGAAGGCGAGCATGCGCGCGAACCTGACGTTGACTCCTGAGAGCCGCGACACCTCGACGTTCCCGCCGATTGCGTGCCACCGGCGCCCAGTGGTGGTGAACTGCAGTACGGCCCACAGCACGACCGAGATGACGATGGCGATGTACACGGGCAACGGGATGTTGAGCAGTCGTCCCTGACCCAGATAGTTGAAGCCGGTCGGGAGATTGAACAGAGTCGTCCCGGCGGTCACGAGGTATGCGAGTCCTACCACCGAGGTCATTGTCGCGAGGGTCGCAACAAACGCCGAAAGGTTCACGTAGGCGATGAGGAGCCCGTTGACAAGGCCCACCAGGAGGCCGACTCCCAGCCCTGAGAGGATGGCCATCTCAGTAGGCGTTCCGTTCAGCATCATGGAGGCGCTCACTGCGCCAGCAAGGCTTGAGGTCGCACCGACGGAGAGGTCGAAGTCGCCGACCACCATGACCACGGTCTGGGCCCCGGCGATGATCGCGAGGATCGAGATCTGGAACAGGATGTTCTTCACGTTCACGAAGGTGAGGAAGACATCCGGGCGCATCGCGAAGAAGAAGGCGATGAGGACGATGAGGGCAACCACGGTGCCCCCATGCAGGAGCACACGGCCGGCCGACCGGACCGGGCTGATGGCTGACGTGGTTGTTGTCATGGTCATTCTGACTTTCCGTAGCAGTACGAAAGGAGGAGTTCGTCGTCGGCGACCTCGGCGGCAACCTCTCCCGAGATCCCGCCCTCGTGCATGATGAGAATCCGATCGCTCATGCCGATCAGCTCGGGGAGTTCGGAGCTGACCGCGATCACCGCAGTGCCCTCGCGGGCCAGGTCGCGGATCAGCCGGTAGATCTCCGCTTTCGTGCCCACATCGATCCCCCGCGTGGGCTCGTCCATGAGGAGGACCTTGGGGCGGCGGGCCAGCATCTTCGCCAGCACCACCTTCTGCTGGTTGCCTCCGGACAGCTCTCCTACGTGTTGCCGAGGATTCCTCGCCTTGATCTGCAGGTCTCGCATCCCCCGGTTGGCGATGTCGGCGATTCGACCGCCGGAGACGAGTCCCAGACTGCTCACCGCGGGCATGTTGGCGAGCGCGATGTTGTCCTGGATCGATGCGCCTAGGATGACTCCTTCGCTGCGGCGCTCCTCCGGGACCAGCGCGATCCCTGCCCTGAGGGCCTTGGCCACGCCGGGCGAGCGGGGGAGCGGGGCGCCGCCGACCGTGACGGTGCCGGACTTGTGCTTCTGCGCTCCCGAGAGGATCCGCAGCAGTTCGCTTCGACCCGACCCCGCCAGCCCGCCGATTCCCAGAACTTCGCCCGCTCTGACTGTGAAGGAGACGTCCTTCACACGCGAGCCGTGGAGGCCCTCGACGGACAGCGCTACCGCCGACGTGGCCGTGCCCCTCGGTGGGTAAAGCTGGCCGGCCGAACGGCCCACCATGGCCGAGATGACCTCGTCGATCGTGGAGTCCGCGACCGTCTTCGTGAGAATCGTCTCGCCGTTGCGCATGATCGTGATCCGGTCACAGAGCTCGAAGACCTCCTCGAGGCGATGAGAGACGTAGACGATCGCCACGCCTTGGTCCCGGAGCGAGCGGAGCACGGTGAACAGGTCCTGGATCTCGGAATCGGTGAGCGAGGCGGTCGGCTCGTCGAGGATCAGGACACGCGCCTCGGCGGCAAGGGCGCGGGCCACGGCGACCATGGTCTGCTGGACGGGCGAGAGCTCGCCCGCAAGCTGCCCGAGGGGGATCTTCTGGTTGAGGCTGTCCAGAAGTTCCTGCGCCCTGCGGCGCAGCAGCTTCCACCGGACGAGACCGCCCCTGCTGGGCGTCTGCTCGCCAAGGAGAATGTTCTCCGCGACGCTGACTGTCGGGATGGTCGAGAGCTCCTGGTAGAGCGCGACGACGCCGGCGGCCTGCCCCTTCCGGACGCTCGAGAACTCAACGGCCTCGCCGTCGCGCAGGATCACACCCGAGTCCGGCGCATAGACGCCGGTGAGGATCTTGATCAGCGTCGACTTGCCTGCGCCGTTCTCGCCGAGCAGTGCGTGGATCTCTCCCGGCTGCACCGACATCTTCGCTCCGCGGAGCGCGTGCACCCCTTCGAAGCTCTTGACGATCCCACGCGCTTCGAGCGCCGCGCGCGGCTCCTCGACGCCCATCTGCGCTGCCCCTCGGATCGCGGTAACGAGGGGGCTCTCCTGATCCGTCATGCCTGCCTCCCGGTGTCCGCGACGTCGTTGCAGCGGATGACCACCTTGGGATGGACGCCGCTGACGTGGACCCGGAACGCCTCCGCCGCGTCCTCGAGGTCGAAGACGGCCTGGGTCAGCTCTGCCAGCTGAAGGTGCGGGAGGATCTGCAGCGCGCGGGGGAAGGCATACGGGGAGACGAACACGCCGGTGAGGGTCAGTTCCTTGAGATACAGGTACTCCGAGAGATTCAGCGGCATCTCGAACTCGTGGGGGTACATGGCCCCGTAGACGACGGTGGCGCCCTTGGCTGCGATGTCCAGCAGACCGCGCACCGCCCGCGGTGACCCGGAGGCGTCGATGACGACGTCGAAGCCAAGGCCGCCCGTGATCTCCTGAGCGCGGTGCAGCTGGTCCTCCGCGACTGGATCGATCACCACGTCGGCCCCGTGCCGCCTGCCCATTTCCCGGCGCTCGGCCATCGGCTCGATGAGCGTCAGCGAGGTGGCCCCGTGCATCTTCATGACCTGCAGGACGAGCTGTCCGATCGGCCCCCCGCCGCAGACCGCCACCCTGTCGCCGACCTTGATGTTGGTCTTGTCAGCGATGCGCACCGCTACCGAGGTGGGCTCGAGGAGGCATCCCTCGAGGAGGGAGACCTCCTCGGGCAGTCGGTACAGCTGCGATTCGTGCCAGGTCACCGTCTCGGACATGCCTGGCCGGTTGTACTCCTGGATGTACTCGCAGAACTGCTGGCGGCCCGCGCGGCAGGGGGTGCACGTCCCGCAGAACCGAAGGAAGTTCCCCGCGACCCGGTCGCCAACGCGCAGGCCGGTCCGGTGCGCGCGTTCCCCGAGGGCCTCGACGATCCCGGACAGCTCGTGGCCGAGGCCGATCGGCACGTCCTCGCCGAAGAACCCCTCCGCGAGGTGCGGGTCCGAGCCGCAGATCGCCGCGTAGGCGACCCGCACGCGTACGTCCTCAGGTCCGAGGTGCTGGTCCGGGAAGTCGACGACGCCGATCCGGCCCCGGGTTGCCTCGTCGGGATCGCGAAGGCTGCCGATCTTGGTGACGGCGACAGTTCTCATGGTCTCTCCCTTGAGCTCGAGCTGACGTCAGGAAGCCGCGCGGACGGCCCGGTGGACGGCGGCGACGGTGGCGGAGAGGCCGTACCCGTGCTTGTCGCGCAGCTGCTCGTCCTCACCGAAGCCGGCGTACACCTGGGGGATGCCGAGCCGTTCGAAGGCCTGGAGGTGGATGCCGCGGTCTGCGACCACGTCGGCAATCCGCGAGGCCAGACCGCCATAGGCGAGGTGGTCCTCGAGAACGACGAACCTGCCGCCGGTCTCCTCGGCGCAGCGGACGACAAGCTCCTCGTCGATGGGCTTGAGGGTGAACATGTCCACGACGCGCACCGACACCCCGTCCCGGGCGAGGTCCTCGGCAGCCTGGAGGGCCTGCGCAACGACGGTGCCGTGCGTGAAGATCGTCGCGTCCGTGCCGTCCGCGGCGAGGATGCCCTTGCCGATCGTCACCTCATGCTGGCCGGGCTCGTAGAGCACCTTGTCCTTCTTGCCGACGGCGAGGCGGATGTAGATCGGGCCCGCCATGGACATGGACTGGCGGATGACCTCGCCCACCATCAGGGGATCCCCGATGGAGGTCACCGTCATGTTCGTGAGGGCGCACATGAGGGCGAGGTCTTCGACCGCGTAGTGGGTGGAGCCGCCGTTGCCGACCAGTCCGCCGTGGGTGCCGATGATCTTCACCGGCAGGCTGGGGTAGCAGACGTCGCTGCGCACCTGCTCGAGGGCCCGCATGCTCAGGAATGGCAGCATTCCGGAGACCACCGGGATGTTCCCGTCGTAGGCGAGGCCGGCGGCGATGCCCACGCAGGCCTGCTCGGCCAGCCCGACGTCGATGAAGCGGTCTGGGTACTTGTCGCGGAACTCGACGAGGGTCGCGCCGATATCCGGGGTGAGGACCCAGAGGTTGTCATGGGTGTCGCCGAGCTCGGCGAGGGTCGATCCGATGACGGACCGGGCAGAGAGCATCTCTCCGAATGTGAACGTGACCGGCATCAGACCGTCTCCTTCTTGCGCGAGGCTTCGAGGGCGGACATGGCCCGCTCCAGATCAGCGGCTCCCAGGGAACCGGCGTGCCAGGCGAGGTTCCGCTCCATGAAGTCGACCCCCTTGCCCTTGACCGTTTCGCAGATCACGACGGTGGGACGCTTGCTGTCGGTGGCCGGCAGGTGGTCGATCGCGTCCACGAGCTGCTTCATGTCATGGCCGTCGATCACCACGACGTTCCACCCGAAGGCCGCCCACTTGTCCGGGTAGGGCTCGAACACGACCCTCTCCTCGGCGAAGCTCGTCATGAGCTGGCGGTTGCGGTCCACAAAGGCCACCAGGTTGCCCAGCTCGTTGCTGCGGGCCGCCTGGGCGGCCTCCCAGACCGAACCCTCTCCGGTCTCGCCGTCGCCGAGCAGGCAGGCCACCCTGTGGGGCTCGTTGCGTCCGCGCGCGCTGAGGGCCATGCCTACCGCCAGGGGCAGCCCGTGCCCGAGCGAGCCGGTCGAACATTCGACGCCGGGCAGTTGGACCTTGCAGGGGTGCATCCCGTACGCGCTGTCGAGCTGGCCATACGTGCTGACGATCTCCTCGTAGGGGAAGAACCCGCGCATCGCCATGGCAATGTACATGCAGACCGCGGCGTGGCCCTTGCTGAGCACGAAGCGGTCCCGGAGCGGATTGGTGATGTCGGTGGGATCGACATTCAATCCGTAATGGAAGAGGGCGGTGAAGATATCGGCTGCGGAAAGATCGCCGCCGATATGAACGGCCCCCTCATATGTTCCGCAGAGTTGCAGGAGCTTTGATCTCAGTTCGAAGGCAAGGTCTTCAAGCTCATCTACGGTGTGCGGATTTCCGCCCGTTGGCAGGCTCATCTGGCCCATCACATGCCTCTCCATTGAATGACATTGATGTCGGTTGCCGCCCGAGTGTGGCGTCTTCGTCGACTCACATTGATTCCGGATTGGGGGGTGTCTCCAAGCCGGCAGGAACGACGCTACACCGGTGTTTACATCTAAACAAGATTAGATCTAAACTGATTTTCCGGACTCCGTTACCGGTGGTTGCATGCCTGCTCGGCGAGCCCGGACTGCTTCCGAAGGGGTGCTCGTCGCCACATGGAAGCCTCTTCAGATCTGACACAGAGAGGTGCTTGATCGTCATGAGTGATGGAAGCGTGGACGTCGCCGTGCGCACGGGACTATTCATCGGGGGCCGCGAGCGGGAGACGGCAGAGGTGCTGCCCGTGCTCGATCCGGCGAAGGCCGGCCGGATTGTGGGAGAGGCGGCGTCAGCATCGCCGTCGGAGGCCGCCGAGGCGGTGGCCGCCGCCAAGGAGGCATTCCCCGCGTGGGCCGCTCTGCCGGCGACCGAGCGGGCTGCGATGATGGCCACGGCCATCCAGGGCATCGCTGAAGCCCGCGACGAGGACGCCGCAATCCTCTCCCAGGAGAACGGCAAGGTGCGGTTCGAGGCTTGGGTGGACTCACTCGTCTTCGAACTCCGCTGGAACCTCGCGCTTGCGCTCGCCGAAGAGGTGGATCGGCACAAGGTGCTCGAGCCGGCCCCCGGGATTCCCGTGACTACCGAAGTCTCTTACCAGCCTCTTGGCGTGGTCACGGTCATCGTCCCGTTCAACTGGCCGATCGCGATTCTCGGGGCCGCGCTGCCCCACGCGCTCCTCGCGGGAAACACCGCGATCGTGAAGCCGCCGCCCTCGGCACCGCTGGCTACTGTCAGGGTGGTCCAGCGGATTGCGGAGCAGCTGCCTCCCGGCGTGCTCAACGTCATCACCGGCGAGGACAAGAACATGACGGCGCTGATCCAGAACACCGATGTAGCCAAGGTCTGCTTCACGGGCAGCGTCAACGGGGGCAGGCGAATCATGGAGATGGCGGCCAAGTCCCTCACGCGGGTCACCCTCGAACTCGGCGGGAACGACGCAGCGATTCTCCTCGAGGATGCAGTACTCGACGACACGCACCTGGACCGTCTCTACGCGGCGATCTATGACACGACCGGGCAGATCTGCATGAATGCCAAGCGCGTCTTCGTGCATCGGTCCCGGATCGACGAGCTCGTGGCGGGCCTGTCGGCGCGGCTCGAGAAGGTGGTCGTCGGCTACGGCCTCGAGGAGGGCACCACGATGGGCCCCCTGCACTCTCCCGTCCAGAAGACCTTCGTCGATGAGCTCATCCGGGAGGCCAAGGAGTCGGGAGCCGAGGTGCGCGAATTCGGCAGTCTTCCCGGCGGGGAGCTCGCGGACGGGAATTTCGTGCGCCCGGCGATCGTCATTGATCCCCAGCCATCGCTCCGGGTCGTGACAGAGGAGCAGTTCGGTCCCGTCATCCCGGTGATCCCCTTCGACACCGAGGCAGAGGCCGTTGACCTGGCCAACGGCACGTGGGGAGGCCTCTGTGGGTCTGTCTGGACGTCGTCCCCCGATTCGGCGCGCCGCATCGGTGCGCAGCTGGTCTGCGGCTACGTGTGGGTCAACGATCACGGTGCGACACGCCTTGATCTGCGGGCGCCATTCGGCGGCATGAAGCAGTCTGGAATGGGCCGAGAGCAGGGCATTGAAGGTATCAGGGCGTTCCAGGACACTCGATCCATCGCAACCCTCGACGAAGCCGCCATCGCTTCGGCTTCCCAGTGAGCCCGGGAAGACCGTTCCCGAGCCGGCGCAACCTTAGGAGCGCAATGCCTGATCAACGCGACGGGAGTCCCAGCGCCCTTGTCCCAGACGGGGCGGTGGGGGAGCCCCTCGAAGTCAGCGTCGACCCTGAGGAATTCACCCCGAGGCTCCTTGCGCTGCTGTCGAACGCGCTCGTCTGGCGGGAGTCCCGCGAGCTGCGTCAGCGGTTCTCCCTCGGAACGAACGAGTGGCGGGTTCTGTCCTCGCTCGCGTCCCGGCCGGGGATGTCTGCGACCGAGGTGAGCGAGTTCCTCGATATGAACAAGGCGGTCGTTTCGAAGAGCGTCAACGTCCTCGTCGAGCGCGGCCTCGTCGTCCTCTCCGACGGCCCGCGCGGCTCGCGTCCGCTCTATCTGACACAGGCTGGAGCTCGCATGCACGACGGGATGCTGCCGATATCGATGCGGGGCCAGGAGATCATCCTCGGGCAGCTCTCCGAGCGAGAGTCGAAGCAGTTCAACGCGCTCCTGCGCGGCATGCTGGTTCGGCTGAAAGAGGAAGGCCTGCGGGACGAGGAGGCCCTGGCCGCCGGGTAGTCCAAGGGCTGCAGGTTCCGAAGGCATCCTCAAGGCGGGCGGACGACGGCGGGTGGGCCCGGCGTCGTCCGCCCGGGTTTCACTTCGCGGGATAGTTCCATTCCCAGCCGCCAGCCTGTCCTGCACCACCAGCCGATCGTCTCCCTCGACGACGGGGCGATGGTCGGGGTCGAGGCGCTGGTGAGGTGGCGCAGGTCGGAGTCGGAGCTGGTCTACCCGGACCAGTTCATCCCGGTGGCGGAGGAGACCGGCATCATCGTCTTCCTCGGCCTCTGGGTGCTGCGCGAGGCGTGCCGCACGATGGTCCGCTGGCAGCGGGAGTTCCCCCGCGACCCCTCCCTCACGGTGGCCGTCAACGTCTCCGCCCGCCAGTTCGCCCAGCACGACTTCGTCGAGCAGGTCAGCCGGGTCCTCGCGGAGACCGGCATTCGCCCCGACACGCTCAAGCTCGAGATCACCGAGAGCGTGTCGATGATGGACACCGAGTACACGGTCGAGGTCCTCACCCAGCTCCAGCGCCTCGGCGTCTGCGTCAGCATCGACGACTTCGGAACCGGCTACTCCTCACTCGCGTACCTGCACAGCTTCCCGATGGACACCCTCAAGATCGACAGGTCCTTCGTCGCCCAGCTCGACCGCGGCGAGCAGGGCCGTCAGATCGTGGGGACCATCATGAACCTGGCCCGTGACCTGAAGATCCGGGTCATTGCCGAGGGGGCCGAGACGTCCGAGCATGTCGAGGAGCTGAAGACCCTGGGCTGCGACTTCGCGCAGGGCTACTACTTCTCCCGGCCCGTCGAGCCGGCCGTCATCTCCGGGCTGCTCGCGGCGGATCCCGAGTTGGCTGGGTCAGCCCGGGGATCCGAGTGCGACGCGCTGCCCGCCTGAGCGGAACCGCTGGATTGCGAGGCAGCCGCTTGGCAGCATAGGCGTCGAGCCCACGAGCAGGATCCCGTCAGCAACCAAGTGCGAACGCCGCCAAGGAGAAGCCATGACCGACCCCGGCCCCGCCAGCCCCCACGCCGATCCAGCCGCCGACCCCGAGTGGTTCCGCAGCGCCGTCGTCTACCAGATCTACCCGCGCAGCTTCGCGGACTCCGACGGGGACGGGGTGGGAGACCTCCGCGGCATCATCGGCCGGCTGGACTACCTCGAGCGCCTCGGGGTCGACGTCGTGTGGCTCTCGCCCGTCTACCGCTCCCCGCAGGACGACAACGGCTACGACATCAGCGACTACCGGGACATCGACCCGCTCTTCGGCTCCCTCGCCGACCTCGATGAGCTGATCGGGGGCCTGCACGCCCGCGGGATGAAGCTCGTCATGGACCTCGTGGTCAACCACACCTCCGACGAGCACCCCTGGTTCGCCGAGTCCCGCGCCTCGATGGACTCGCCCAAGCGCGACTGGTACTGGTGGCGACCCGCCCGGCCGGGCCCCGAGCCCGGCACCCCGGGCGCCGAGCCGAACAACTGGGCCTCCTTCTTCTCCGGCCCCGCCTGGCAGTTCGACGAGGCCACCGGCGAGTACTACCTCCACCTCTTCTCGAAGAAGCAGCCCGACCTGAACTGGGAGAACCCCGAGGTCCGCGAGGCCGTCTACGCGATGATGAACTGGTGGCTGGACCGCGGCGTGGACGGCTTCCGCATGGACGTCATCAACTTCATCTCCAAGGATCCCGCGCTCGCGGACAAGCCCCTCGCCGAGGGCGAGCTCTACAGCCACGACCGCAGCGGCTACGTCTGCGGCCCGCGCATCCACGAGTTCCTCCAGGAGATGCACCGGGAGGTCTTCGCGCACCGGGACGCCGGCCTGCTGACGGTCGGCGAGATGCCCAGCGTCACGGTCGAGGACGCGGTCCTCTTCACCGACCCTGCCCGCGCCGAGCTGGACATGGTCTTCCAGTTCGAGCACGTGAACCTGGACCATGGCAACGGCAGCAAGTGGCAGCCGGGCATGCTCCGCCTCACCGATCTCAAGACCTCGTTCAACCGGTGGCAGGAGGGCCTGGAGGAGCGGGGCTGGAACAGCCTCTACTGGGGCAACCACGACCAGCCGCGGATTGTCTCCCGCTTCGGCGACGACGGCGAGTACCGGGACCTCTCGGCGAAGATGCTCGCCGGCGTCCTGCACCTGCACCGCGGCACCCCGTACGTCTACCAGGGCGAGGAGCTCGGCATGACCAACATGGCCTTCCCCGGGATCGACGCGCACCGGGACATCGAGGTCCTCAACCACTACCGCGAGGCCACCGGCGCGCTCGGCCTCGACCCGGTCCAGGTCCTCGAGGCCATCGCCCCGCTCAACCGGGACAACGCCCGCACCCCCGTCCAGTGGGACGCGGGCCCCAACGCAGGCTTCACCACGGGCACGCCGTGGATCGCGGTCAACCCGAACGCCGCGGCGATCAACGCCGCCGACCAGGTGGACCGCGACGACTCCGTCTTCGCCTTCTACCGGCAGCTCATCCGGCTCCGCCACCAGCTGCCGGTCATCGCGGACGGCGACTTCACCATGCTCCTGCCCGACCACGAGGCGGTCTACGCCTTCACCCGCCGCCTCGACGGGACCGAGCTGCTCGTCCTCGGCAACTTCTCCGGAGAGCCCCAGCGGGTGGACGTGGGCGACCCGGCCTGGGCCGCTGCCGAGGTGCTGCTCGGCAACTACCCCGACGTCCCGGGGCTGGACCTGCGCCCGTGGGAGTTCACCTGCCGCCTCCGCACCCACGGCGGTTGAGCGGAGTCGAATCCTCCGTGGCGGAACGGTGCCGGAAGCACGACGCCGGTGACGCGCCCGCGCGGGTGCGTCCCCGGCGTCGTGCGCGGGTAAGGGGAGCGGGTTGCGCCCTTGGCGGGCCGGAGGAAATAATTTGTCTCGACTGTCTAGCAATACGCTTGTCGAGATGAATCTCTCGGCCTGCACCCAGTTGGCGCCAAGGCGCCGCTGCTAGCTTGTGCCGCGGTCAAGCAAGCCCTTCGACGAAAGGTGTCACCATGCGAGCCATCCAGATCCCCGCCGCCGGCGAGTCCCTCGAAGCAGTGGACCGCGACGTCCCCGAGGTCCCGCGAGGACACGTCCTCGTGCGCGTCTCGGCGTGCGGCGTCTGCCACAGCGACGTGATGGCGGGCGCCGGCATGGCCTCGTCCTATCCGCGGATCCCGGGCCACGAGGTGGCCGGCACCGTCGAGACCGTCGGCGAGGGCGTGGAGCAGTGGGAGCCCGGCCAGCGCGTGGGGGTGGGCTGGTTCGGCGGCGCGTGCTTCGTGTGCGACGCCTGCCGCGACGGCGACTTCATCTCCTGCCGCGTCGGCAAGGTCACCGGGCTGACCTCGGACGGCGGGTACGCCGAGTTCGTCGTCGCCCCCGCGGACGCGCTCGCGGCCGTCCCGGACGGGCTCAGCGACGCCGAGGCGGCCCCGCTCATGTGCGCCGGCGTCACCACGTTCAACGGGCTGCGCGAGAGCGGCGCCCGCCCCGGCGACGTCGTGGCGGTCCTGGGCCTCGGCGGCCTCGGCCACCTCGGCGTGCAGTTCGCGGCCCGCATGGGCTTCGAGACGGTCGCGATCGCCCGCGGGGCGGAGAAGGAGAAGTTCGCCCGCGAGCTCGGCGCGCACCACTACATCGACAGCACGGCGGACGACGTCGCGGGCTCGCTCGCGGCGCTCGGCGGCGCCACTGTGGTGCTCGCCACCGTGACGGACGCGGAGGCGATGACCGCCACGATCGGCGGCCTCGCCCCGCGCGGGAAGCTCGTGGTGCTCGGCGTCCCGCAGGAGCCGCTCTCCGTCCACGCCGGGGCGATCATCGGCGGCAGCCAGTCGCTGGCCGGGCACGCGTCCGGGTCGGCGAAGGACTCCGAGGACACCCTCAGGTTCGCGGCCCTGACCGGCGTGCGCCCGCTCATCGAGACGTACCCGCTCGAGAAGGCCGCGGACGGGTTCGAGCGCATGATGTCCGGCAAGGCCCGCTTCCGGGTGGTCCTGACCGTCGACTGACGCAGGGCAGGAGGCGGCGTCCCTACCGGGGCGCCGCCTCCAGCTCTGCCGCGAAGTCCTCGGCGAACCGCCGCACGCCGTCCCACTCGGTGTACACGTAGTCGCGCGAGAGGTCCGTGCCCAGATTCCCCGGCTTGCCCTCCACGATCCGCTTCATCATGTGCCGGCTGACGAAATTGAGGTGCTTGTACGGCAGCCCGCCGCCGAACAGGGCGATCCTCGTGGGGAGCCAGCCCGTCTCCTCCTCGAACTTCTCGACGTAGCCCTCCGCCTCCTGCGTGTCGCCGCTGGCGGAGGAGAGGCTCACGGAGAAGAACGCCGAGGGCAGCCCGGTCAGCGCGTGGCGGTTGCCGCGGACGTAGTCGACCACGTGCTTGTCGTGCTTGCCCACGTGGACCGATCCGCCCACGATCACGCCGTCGTAGTCGATGAGCGCGGGGTCGGCGCTCTCCTTGACGTCGCACGTGTCCACGTCGAGGCCCCTGCCGCGCAGGACCCCGGCGATGAAGTCCGCGATCTTCGCCGTCTGCCCTTCGTGCGTGCTGTAGGCGACCAGGACCTTGCTCATGCCGGCTCCTCCTCGGGCTGCGTTACCCCTCATCGTGCGCTGCCCGGCCCGCGGGCTGAAGTGCCCAAGGTCCCGCGGCGCCGCGTCCCCGTGCGGCGGCTTGAACCCGTCCAGCCTCCGGTGTCCGATAGGGGCAGGCCCGTTCGTTGCAGGGGTGAGCGGCCGCCCGCGCCGGGCGCCCCGAGCCACAGGAGATGATCCTCATGCAGTACTTGGTATCCGTCCTCAACGACACCAGCGACCTCGCCACCGACGAGGAGGCGGCCGCGATCGACGCCTTCAACGACCGGCTCCAGGCCGAGGGGCACTGGGTCTTCGCCGGCGGCCTCAGCGCGCCCGCCTCGGCCACGGTCATCGACAACCGAAACGGCGAGGCCGTGATGACCGACGGGCCGTTCGTGGAGACCAAGGAGTGGATCGTGGGCTTCTGGATCATGGAGGCCCCGGACCTGGACGCGGCGCTCAGGCTCGCCGCCGAGGGCTCCAAGGCCTGCAACCGCAGGATCGAGGTCCGGCCGTTCCTGTGAGCGCGGCCGGCGGACGCGACCCGGGGGAGGCGCTCGCCCGGGCCCATCGCGAGGAGTGGGCCCGGGTGGTCGCCTCGCTGGCCCGGCGCTTCGGCGACCTCGACCTCGCCGAGGACGCGGCCGCCGAGGCGTTCGCGACCGCCGTCGAACGCTGGAGGGCCGACGGCGTGCCGCCCAACCCCGGCGCGTGGCTGACGACCACCGCGAACCGCAAGGCGATCGACCGGATCCGCCGGGAGAACCGGCGCGGCGACAAGTACCGCGAGGCGCTCATGCTCCACGACGACAGCCCGCCCGAGCCGCTCGGCGCGGTGGGCGACGACAGGCTCCGGCTCGTCTTCACCTGCTGCCACCCGGCGCTGGCGATGGAGGCCCGGGTGGCGCTCACGCTGCGGCTGGTCGGCGGCCTGACGGTGCCCGAGATCGCCCGCGCGTTCCTCGTGCAGGAGGGCGCGATGGCGCGCCGCATCACGCGCGCGAAGACCAAGATCGCCGACGCGCGCATCCCGTACCGCGTGCCCTCCGCCGAAGACCTCCCGGCCCGCGTCTCCGGCGTGCTCGCGGTCCTGTTCCTCGTCTTCAACGAGGGCTACCTCGCGACCGGGCCCGACGCCGATCCCGTGCGCCCGGCGCTCTCTGCCGAGGCGATCCGGCTCGCCCGCCTCGTCCGGGAGCTCCTCCCGGACCACGGCGAGGCGGCCGGCCTGCTCGCGCTCATGCTCCTGACGGAGGCGCGCCGCCCCGCGCGGGTAGCGGCCGACGGCGCGCTGGTCCCCTTGGGCGAGCAGGACCGCTCCGCCTGGGATGCGGCGCTCATCGCCGAAGGGCACCGGCTGGTGCGGGAGCGACTGGCCTCGGGGGAGGCGCCGGGCCGGTACCAGCTCCTCGCGGCCGTCAACGCCGTGCACACCTCGGCCCGCACCGCGGCGGACACGGACTGGCGGCAGATCGTGGCCCTCTACGACCAGCTCGTCCGGCTCGACCCCTCCCCGGTGGTCGCGCTCAACCGGGCCGTGGCGGTCGCCGAACTGGACGGACCCCAGGTGGGGCTCGCGCTCCTCGGGCCGCTGGGGGAGGCCCTCGCCGGGTACCGGGCCTACCACGCTGCCCGCGCCGAGCTGCTGCGCCGTCTGGGCCGGGCTGCGGAGGCGCGCGCGGCGTACGAGTCGGCCCTCGAGCTCCCCGGCAACGCGGCGGAGACCGCCTATCTCACGCGGGCGGTGGAGCGGAGTCGCGACGGTGGTGGAGCGGCGTCGGAACCCCAGCCGGACGATCGCGGTCGCGCACCCACGTGACCACATGGCGGGCGACCGCCACGAGCTCGTCCTTCTGGTGCGCCTGCACGGTGGCGATGGCACGGCGGGACTCAGGGTCGTAGCTGTCCCATTCGTGGCGGAAGGAGAGGGTCTGCCCCGGGAACACCGGCCGGATGAAGCGGATGCGGTCGTAGCCGAGGGAGACGGGAGTGAGCCCTTCCGGACGTGCATCCTCGAGGGCACGGGCCGCGACGGCGGACATGAATCCGACGAGGAGCGCGCCGTGGATCTGCCGCGTGCCGAAGGGCGTGGCCCGCATGTACTCCTCATCGGTGTGGTTGCTCGCGAAGTCGCCGGTGATCCCGGCGAACAGCACGAGGTCCGTCTCGGTGACGGTCTTGCGGAAGACCGCCACGTGGTCTGGGTCGAACGGGGCCTGGTCCATGGGTCTCCTCCTGGTGGTGTCCTCGGGTGGTCAGCGCGCCGCCGGGCGCTACATGGTGAGGCCGCCCGAGACGGAGAGCACCTGGCCGGTGGTGAAGCCGGCATCCCGGGAGGCGAGGTAGGCGACGGCCGCCGCGACCTCCTCGGCCCGTGCGGCCCTGCCCTTGGGCACGGCCCTGACGGTCCCGGCCATGACCTTGCCGGTGAGGCCGTCGGCGGCGAGCATGCCCGCGAGGAGCCCGGTGTCGGTGGGCCCCGGGGAGACGACGTTGATGGTGACGTCCGTCCTGGCCGTCTCGCGGGCCACTGACCTGGCGAGGCCGTGGAGGCCCGCGCGCGCCGCCGACGACGCGGCGTCGCCGAGGGTGCCGGCCTTGCCGCTGTCCGAGCCCACCAGCACGATCCGGCCGAACCCGGCCTCGAGCATGACGGGCAGGACCGCGCGGACGAGGAGCATCGGGCCCACGAGCTCGGTGCGGACGATCTCCTCGAGGGCCGCCGGGTCCGTCGCCGTCAGGGGCGCCAGCGGGTGGCGGTGCCCGGCGGTGACCACGAGGGTGTCGATGCCTCCCAGGGCGGCGGCCGCGCTCCCGCCCGGCCCGACGACGTCGGCCACGGACGCCGGATCCGCCGCGTCGAGCGGCGCGGTCCCGGCCCAGGTGCCGGCCGGGAGCCGTGCGCCGAGGGCCGCCGCCCCGTCGTGGTCGCAGCGGTAGGTCCCGAAGATGCGGGCGCCCTCGCCCGCCAGCCGGGCGGCGACCGCGGCCCCGATGCCGCCCGTGCCCACGAGCAGGACCATCCGGTCCGCGAAGGCTGGCTCCTCGCACGGCATCAGAACGCCGACCTCCCCGTGACCTTCCGCCCGATGAGGAGCGACTGGATGAACTCGGTGCCCTCGTAGGTGTGGACCACCTCCATGTCCGTGAGGTGGCGGGCCACGTGGAAGTCGAGGAGGAGGCCGTTGCCGCCGAGGAGGTCACGGGCCTGCTGGGCGATGGTGCGGGCCTTGTTCGAGGTGTGCATCTTCGCGATCGAGGCCATGGTTCCGCTCCACGTCCCTGCCTCCTGGAGCTCGGCCATGCGGAAGCAGATCAGCTGCATCGCGGTGAGCTCGGAGAGCATCGAGGCCAGGGTGGACTGGACGAGCTGGTAGTTCGCGATGGGGTGCCCGAACTGCTCGCGGACCTCGGTGTAGGCCACGGCGGCCTCGAAGCAGGCGACCGCGTGGCCCAGGGCCTCCCAGCTCGCGCCGCCACGGGTGGTGGCGAGCACGCGGGACGTGTCGCGGAAGCTGTTCGCCCCGGGGAGCCGGTTTGCCTCGGGCACGCTCACGTTCTCGAAGGCGAGGTCCGCCTGGAAGATGGCGCGCTTGCCGATCTTGCCGTCGATGGTCCGGGCCGAGAACCCCGCGGGCAGGTTCTCGGGGTCGCGCGGGTCCTCGCGCTCGAGGACGAAGGCCTTGACCTCGCCGTCGGCCTCGTCGCGGGCCCAGACGACCGTCACGTGGGCCATCGAGCCGTTGCCGATCCAGCGCTTGGCTCCGTTGAGGATCCAGGAGTCGCCGTCGCGCCGGCCGGTGGTCTCGAGCTGCGCCGAGTCGGAGCCGTGGCGCGGCTCGGTGAGCGCGAACGCGCCGATCTTCTCGAGCCGGACCATGCCGGGGAGCCAGCGCTCCTTCTGCTCCTCGGAGCCAAGCAGGTTGATGGTGCCCATGGTCAGGTTGGCCTGGACGCCGAGGAACGTGTTCATCGACCCGTCGCCGCGGGCGAGCTCCACGGTGGCGAGTCCGGCGGCCAGCCGGGAGAGGCCTGCGGCGCCGTGCCCGTGGATCACCCCGCCCACGAGGCCGGTCGCGGCGAGGTCGGGCAGGAGCTCCCACGGGAACTCCGCGCGCTCCCAGTAGCCGTTGATCACGGGCAGCACCTTCGCGTCGACGAAGGCGCGCATGCGGGCCCGGGCGGCCGCGGCGTCGTCCGGCAGGTCCTCGGCGAGGAGGAGGTAGTCCGTGTCCCGCGGGACTGTGAGACGCTCGCGGAGCGCCGCGAGGTACTCGTCGGTCTCGGCGAAGCCGGTCCTGGGCCCGGCATCGAGCAGCTCATCCATACGTGTACCAGCCCTTCCCGGTCTTGCGGCCGAACTCGCCGGCCTCGTACTTGGCAGCCACGAGCGGATGGGGGAGATCCTTCTCGTCCCCGGTCTGCGCGTAGGCGGCTTGGCGGATCAGGTAGGTGACGTCGAGGCCCACGAGGTCCATGAGCTCGAAGGGGCCCATCGGGTAGCCGAGCGCGTCCTTCGCCGCCGTGTCGATGTCCTCGAGGGAGGCGACGCCGCCGGCGTACAGGGCGAGCGCCTCGTCCCGCACCGCGCCCATGAGCCGGTTCGCGACGAACCCGGGGATCTCGCGGTTGAGCAGCACCGGGGACTTGCCCATGGCCCGGGCCACCGCGGTGACGGCCGCGACGGTCTCGTCCGAGGTCTGCGGGTTCCGCACGATCTCCACGGCCTTCATGACGAGGGCCGGGTTGAAGAAGTGCAGGTTGCAGACCTTGTCGGGGCGTCCGGTCGCGTCGGCGACCGTCGAGGAGGCCAGCGTCGAGGAGTTGGTCGCGAGGACCGCGTGCGCCGGCGTGAGGGCGTCGAGCTCGGCGAAGATGGACCGCTTGACGTCGAGCCGCTCGGTCGCCGCCTCGATCACGAGGTCCGCGTCCGCGGCCGCACCGGCCAGATCGGTGCTGAACGTGAGCCGGTCCCACGCGTCCGCGGCGTCGGCCTCGGTGAGCCGGCCCTTCGCGACCCGCCCGTCGAGCCAGCGGCGCATGTCCGCCTCGGCGGCCGCGGCGGCGTCGGCGCTCACGTCCCGCACCGCCGTCGTGAATCCCGCGACGGCGGCGGCCATGCCGATCTGGCGGCCCATCGCCCCCGACCCGACCACGAGGATCTTCCGCACGTCCACCGCGGTCACCGCCCCACGAATTCCGGCCGGCGCTTGGCCAGGAACGCCGCGGCGCCCTCGGCCTTGTCCTCGGTCGTGTACAGCAGCGTCTGGGCGAGCCGCTCGAGCAGCAGGCCGGTCTTCTGGTCCGTCTCGGCGCCCTGGCGGATCACCAGCTTGCCGAGCCGGACCGCGAGCGGGCCCTTGGACAGGATCGTGGCGGCGGTCGCGGCGGCGGTCGCCGCGAGCTCCTCGCGGGGCACGACGGCGGTCACGAGCCCGTAGCGCTCGGCCTCGGCTGCCGTCAGTGCCCGGCTCGTGAGGATCATCTCGACGGCGCGGCCCGTTCCGACGAGCCGGGTGAGGCGTTGGGTCCCGCCGGCGCCCGGGAGGACGCCGAGGGTGGCCTCGGGCAGCCCCATCTTCGCGCCGTCGGCGGCGATGCGGATGTCGCAGCTCATGGCGAGCTCGAGGCCCCCGCCCATGGCGACGCCGTTGATCGCGGCGATGGTCGGCTTGGGGTACTCCTCGACGCGGTCGAAGAGCTTCTGCATCTGGGCGGCGAGCCCGTAGGCGAGGTCGTAGCCGGCGAGCTGGCCGATGTCGGCGCCGGCCACGAAGGCCTTCTCGCCGGCGCCGGTGAACACGACCGCGCTGACCGCGCCGTCGTCCTCCCACGCGTCCAGGACGGCTCCGATCTCGGAGAGCACGGTCTTCGAGAGGGCGTTGCGCACCTCGGGCCGGTTGACCGTGATGGTGCCGACGGCGCCGTCGAGCGAGGCGGTGACGGTCTCCAGGGTTTCCACGGGCCTACCTCCCCGCTGCCTGGAAGGCGCCGAGGCCGGTGAGCGCGCGGCCGAGGATGAGCTGGTGGACCTCGTCGGTGCCCTCGTAGGTGCGCACCGACTCGAGGTTGTTGGCGTGCCGCAGCGGCGAGTAGTCGAGGGTGATGCCGTTGCCGCCGAGCATCTCGCGCGCGTCGCGGGCGATCCGGATGGCCTCGCGGCAGTTGTTGAGCTTGCCCACCGAGATCATGGTGGGGGAGAGGGTCCCGGCGTCCTTCGCGCGGCCGATCTGCAGCGCGAGCAGGTAGCCCTTGGTGATCTCCACGGCCATGTCCGCGAGCTTGGCCTGGGTCAGCTGGAAGGCGGCGAGCGGCTGGCCGAACTGGGTGCGCTCGGAGCTGTACCGCAGCACCTCCTCGAAGCTGTCCCGGGCGGCGCCCATGACGCCCCAGATGATCCCGTAGCGGGCCTCGTTGAGGCACGAGAAGGGGCCCTTGAGCCCGATCGCGGTGTCGGCCGGGAGGATCGCGTCCGCGGGGAGGCGCACGTCCTCGAGCGTGATGTCGCACTGCACGGACGCGCGCATCGAGAGCTTGGGCTCGATCGCGGTGGCCGTGAACCCCGGGGTGCCGGTGGGGACCACGAACCCGCGCACGCCGCGGGCGTCGCCGTGCTCGCCCGTCTGCGCCCAGATGATGGCGACGTCGGCGATCGTGGCGAGCCCGATCCACCGCTTGGCGCCGTTGAGCACCCAGTCCCCGCCGGGCTGCTGGACCGCCGTGGTGCGCATCGAGGCCGGGTCCGAGCCCGCCGTGGGCTCCGTGAGCCCGAAGCAGCCCACGGCGCGGCCGGCCGCCAGCTCGGGCAGCCAGCGCTGCTTCTGCTCCTCGGAGCCGTGCTTGTGGATCGCGGACATGGCGAGCGAGCCCTGGACCGAGACGAACGTGCGCAGCCCCGAGTCGCCGGCCTCGAGCTCGGAGGCGGCGAGGCCGTACATCACCGCGGAGCGCCCCGCGCAGCCGTAGCCGGTGAGGTGCATGCCGAGGAGGCCGAGCCTGGCGAGCTCGGGGATGATCTCCCGGGGGAAGACCGCCTGCTCGTACCAGCCGGCGATGTTGGGGCGGATGTGCTCGTCGACGAGCCCCCGGACCGCGAGGGCGAGGTCCTTCTCCTCGGTGCTGAGCTGGCCGTCGAGGCCGGTGAGGTCGGCGGGGCCGAACACGGAACTGAGGGTGGTCATGGTGGTCACGCCGTGGCCTCCTGGCTGAACTCCTCCGACAGCTCCTGCCGGATCTTGTACTTCTGGATCTTGCCGCTCGGGGTCCGGGGCAGCTCGGGGACGACCTTGAGGATTTCGGGCCAGTACGGCTTGGCGAGCCCCTTGGCCTCGAGGAAGGCCCTGAGGTCCTCGAGCGTGAACGGGTCGGAGTCGTTGAGCTGGACGACGGCGCCGCCGATCTCCTGGAGGCGCGGGTGCGGGACGGCGACGAGCGCCACGGCGGCGACGCGCGGGTGCTCGTAGAGGACGTTCTCCACGTAGGCGACGGGGACGTTCTCGCCGCCGCGCATGATGATGTCCTTGGTGCGCCCGGCGAGCCGGACGTACGAGTCCTCGTCCTGGGTGCCCAGGTCGCCGGTGTCGAACCACTCGCCGTCGAACTCGCTGAGCGTGGCGTCGAGCTGCTCGAGGTAGCCGCGGAAGAGGAAGGAGCCGCGGATCTGGATGCGGCCCTCGGTACCCGTGGGCACGGGCTCGCCGGCGTAGTCGACGAGGCGCAGCTCCATGCCGGGGAGCACGCGCCCGTCGGAGTCGAGGACCTTCTCGACCGGGTCTTCCGGGCTGCCCATGGTGACGAGGCAGCACTCGGTCTGGCCCCATCCGCCGAAGACGTTCAGGCCAGGAAGCTTCTCCTTGGCGGCGTGCACCACGGCGCGGGGGATCGGCGCTCCCATGCAGCAGAACCGGGCGAGGCTCGAGACGTCGTGGTCGGCGAGGTTGGGCGCGGTGAGGATGTCCTGGAGGAACGGCGTGGCGCCGGAGGTGTGCTGGATGCCGTGCTCCTCGACGAGCTCGACGAACTCCGCGGGCTGCCAGACCTCCTGGAAGACCCCCGTGGCGCCGAGCATGATCGGGAGCGCGACGCCGAACAGGTAGCCGGTGAGGTGGCCGAAGGTGGAGGCCATGTGGATCACCGAGGTGCTGTCCATCCCGAGCCGGTCCGGCCAGGGCAGGGCGCCGGAGAGCACGGTGTTGTGGCTGTGCATGGCGCCCTTGGGCCGACCGGTGGTCCCGGAGGTGAACATGACCAGCGCCAGGTCGTCCGGGTCGGGCCGGCGGCCGGCGGCCTCCGCGGCGGTGAGGCCGCGGGCCCTGCCGCGCTCGGCCAGGTCGGCCCAGGACAGGAAGCCGTCCGCGGCCGGCGCCGCGGGGCCCGTTCCGAGGACGACGGCGTGGCGCAGCTGGGGCAGCGAGCCGCGCAGCCGCCCGATCATCGCCACGTAGTCGAAGTTCCGGAACGTGTCCGGGATGAAGATGACCTTGGCGCGGGCCTTGCTCGCCATGTACTCGATCTCGCGGTCCCGGTAGATGGGGATGAGGGCGTTGGTCACCGCACCGACGCGCTCTGCGGCGAGGTGGGCGACGATCCACTCGTGCCGGTTGGGCAGCTGGATCGAGACCGTGTCCCCGGCCTCGACACCCAGGGAGATCAGGCCCGCGGCGATGGCCTCGACCTCGGCCGCCATCTCCCGGTACGTGGTGGGGCCGGCGGCGTCGATCGAGGCGATCTTGTCCGGGTCTGCCGCGACGGCGTCGTCGAAGTAGTCGAGGAGGAGACGGTTCTTCCAGTACCCCTTGGCGCGGAAGTCGGCCGCACCCTGTGGCAGCGGAAGCATCTCGAAGGGCGAGCTCATGGTGGTGTCCGTTCGGCTAGTGGAGGCGGGGATGCGGCTCAGGCCATCGTGAGTCCACCGGAGACCGAGAGGGTCTGGCCGGTGATGTACGCCGCCTCGTCCGAGGCGAGGAAGGCGACGGCGTTGGCGAGGTCTTCGGGCTGGGCCAGGCGGCGCAGCGGGATGGCCTTCTCCAGCGCCGAGCGCAGCTTGGGATTGTCGGCGCTGATTCCCGCGAAGAGGGGGGTGTCCGCGGGGCCCGGGGAGACGCAGTTCACGGTGAACCCCTGGCGCGCGGTCTCGCGGGCGAGGGTCTTGCTGAAGGAGATGATGCCGCCCTTCGCCGCGGAGTAGACGGCTTCTCCCGAGGACCCGACCCGGCCGGCGTCGGAGGCGATGTTCACGATCGTGGCGCGCTCCTGGTCCGCGACCGCGCGCAGGAAGGCCTGGCTGCAGTGCAGGGTGCCGTACAGGTTGATGGCGACGACGCGGTCCCAGTCCGCGACGTCGCTGTCCACGAACGGGCCGACCTTGTCCCAGCCGGCGTTGTTGACCAGCACATCGATCCGGCCGAACTCGGCGTGGACGGCACGGACCATCTCGTCCACCGACTCGCGGGAGGTGACGTCGGTCCGCACGCCGATGGACTGGTTCCCGAGAGCGGCGGCGGTCTCCTTCGCCGCGGGCTCGTTGAGGTCGCTGACCACCACGGTCGCGCCCTCGGCGGCGAGCTTGGTGGCGATGCCCTTGCCGATGCCGGAGGCTCCGCCGGTGACGATGGCGATCTTGTTCTCGAGCTTTCCCATGATTCTCCTTCGAAGAGGGGGCAGGTCAGGGCGCGTAGGCGCGGCCTGCGATGTTCCTGGCGATGATCATCTTCATGATCTGGGCGGTTCCGTCGCCGATCTGCAGGCCGAGGACGTCCCGGAGTCGCTGCTCGATCGGCTTGTCCGTCCGGTAGCCGAACTGGCCGTGGAGGAGGAGGCACGCGTTGATGACGTCGTAGGCCGTCTTGGGCGCCCACCACTTGCACATGGCCGCCTGGGCGGTGTGGGGCAGCCCGTTGTCCTTGAGCCAGAGCGTCTGGTGGCACAGGAGCCGGGCGGCGGCCAGGAGGGTCTCGTTCTCGGCGAGCGGGAAGGCGACCCCCTGGAAGGTGCTCAGCGGCCGGTCGAAGGCGGCCCGGCCCTTGACGTACTCCCAGGTCTCCTCGAGCGTGACGGCCGCGGTGCCGATGCACTGCAGCCCGATGAGTGCCCGGGAGAAGTCGAAGCCCTGCATGACCTGGGTGAAGCCCTGGCCCTCGGCGCCGAGCAGGTGCTCGTCGGGGATCCACGCATCCGTGTAGTGCGCGTACCCCCGGGTCACGGCCTTCGTGCCCATGTCGTCGACGGCCTCGAGCTCCACGCCGTCGGCGGCCAGGTCGGTGACGAAGGCGCTGATGCCCCGGCCGCGGCCCTGCTCGGGGTTCGTCTTCGCGAAGACCACCGCGGCGTCCGCCTGGAGGGCGAAGGACATCGACTTCGTCCCGTTGAGCACCCAGCCGCCGCGTTCCCGCCGGGCGGTGAGGGAGGGGCTGCCGGCATCGGAGCCCGCGTTGGGCTCCGAGAGCCCGATCGCCACGATCCCCTCGCCGCTTGTGATCCGCGGGACCCAGTGCGCCGCGACCTGGGGCGCGGCATTGGCTGCGAGGATCTGGCCCACGAGGGAGCCGACCACCTGGACGTAGGCGACGTTGAAGTCGCCGCGGGCGATCTCCTCCGTGATGAGGCCCGAGGTGAGGCGCTGCTCGCCGCGTCCGCCCAGCTCCTCCGGCAGCTCGGGGGCGATGAGGCCCCGGGCGCCCATCTCGCGGCGCACCTCCGGCTCGATGCGGCGCTCGGTTTCGCGCTGCCGGTACCCGGGGGCGAGCTGCCCGGCGACCTCGCGGGCTTCCTTGATGTACTGCTGCTGGGATTCCGTGACCGTGAAGTCCATGGATCGCTGCTCTTCTCTCGACGCTGAGGTGGGGCGGAAGCGGTGGGGGGCTGGCTGCTAGTGGTACTGGACCTTGCTGGCGAAGTCGGGCGTGCGCTTCTCGGCGAAGGCGGCGGCGCCCTCGGCGCCCTCGGGCGAGGCGACGAACAGGTCGAGGGCGGACATCGCGAGGTTGCTCAGCCCGGCCTGGTGGTCGGTGTCGGCGTTGAAGGACTGCTTGAGGAAGCGGAGCGCCGTGGGGCTCTTCGCGGCGATCTCGTCGGCCCAGGCCATCGCCTCGTCCATGAGCCGTTCCGGCTCGACCACCGCATTGGCGAGGCCCCAGCGTTCGGCGGTGGCGGCGTCGTACTGGCGGCACAGGTACCAGATCTCGCGGGCGCGCTTCTCCCCGACGACGCGGGCGAGGTACGCCGAGCCGAACCCGGCGTCGAACGATCCGACGCGCGGGCCGGCCTGTCCGAACCGGGCCGTCGAGGAGGCGATCGTCAGGTCGCACAGGACGTGCAGCACGTGGCCGCCTCCCACCGCGATGCCGTTGACGGCGGCGATGACGGGCTTCGGGATGTCGCGGATGAGCTTGTGGAGGTTCCCGATCTCGAACATCCCGGACTCGGTGGGCCCGTAGTCGCCGGTCTCGGCGCGCTGCTTGACGTCGCCGCCCGTGCAGAACGCCTTCTCTCCGGTGCCGGTGAGGATCACGGCCTGGACGCCGTGGTCGGCCCACGCGAGGCGGAAGGCCTTGATGAGCTCCTCGACCGTCTTGCCGCGGAAGGCGTTGTAGCGCTCGGGCCGGTTGATGGTGATGATCGCGGCGGCGTTGCGGCGTTCGTAGAGGATGTCGTCGAAGGCGGGAACCGCGGGGGCGGTCGTGCTGCTGGGGGCGGTGGTCTGGCCGGTCATGGAAATGTCCTTTCAGGCGAGGGGGCCGAGGAGGTCGGAGTAGGCGGCCCGGTGTTCGGGCCGGACCACGGAGGAGAGGGCGAGGGCCGTGTGCTCGGCCACGTACTGCTCGTGGGTCATGAAGCGGCTGAAGTACCAGTGCTTGAGCGCCCAGAGGTGGGCGGTCGTCAGGAGGCCGTAGGCCAGGACTCTCGGGTCGACGTCGCCGAGCAGCCCCGCGTCGATGGCCTCGCGGGCGGCGGCGATGAGCGGTTCGGCGCTCTCGACCTCCAGGGCCTTGATCCTCTCGCGGCCCTCGGGCTCGAGCGTCTTGGACTCCTGGTAGGCGAGAACGGCCGCGTCCCGCAGCTCCTGCACCACGGAGCAGTAGCCGGCGAACGCCGCGGCGAGGCGGCGGACCGGGTCGGCCTCCTCCTGGACGGGCTCGGCGACGCGGAGGCTGAACTCGTTCAGCACATCCTCGATGACGGCCTGCACGAGCTCCTGCTTGTTGCCGAAGTAGCGGTAGATGAGCCCGACGCTCACGCCGGCCTCGTCCGCGACGTTCTGCATCGACACCGAGTGGGATCCGCCGCGGCCCAGGAGCCGGGCCGCGGCATTGAGCAGCTGCCTCCGCCGGGTGTCGACGAGGGCGGTGCGGGCCGCCACCGCGGCATCGCTGGTCTGCACAGGAGTCCTCCGTGTGAATTGCCGTTCAGAGTGAATGAAGATTCATTCACTCTCCTCAGTATGGTGATGCACGCCACACGAGTCAAGGGGTTCACACGCCCGCTGAGCAACCCGTCGGCAAACCCGACCGATAGCGTTCGGAAAAAGTTGCTTTACCTGATGGGATGGATCTCCGGATACTGTTCGGGGTCGATGTGGCCGGCGTCACGTTGGATGGGGAAGCCGCCGCCCGCGCAGGCCGTGTAGTTCGTGAGGGTCCGATCCGCGGGCCCGGAGCACAGGTGGGAGTTCTCGATGAGTGGGCACAATCCTCAATCAGTGTGGCGCCGCAAGCCGCTGGAGGAGATGGAAGACGAGACCGGCAAGAGCGGGCTGTTCAGGAGCCTGGGGCTCTGGCAGCTCACGGCGATCGGCGTGGGCGGGATCATCGGCGTCGGCATCTTCTCCCTCGCCGGGCTCGTGGCGCACGGCGACGCCGACAACCCCGGGGTGGGCCCGGCCGTGCTGATCTCGTTCCTCGTGGCGGGCCTGGCCTCGGCCGCGGCGGCGCTCTCCTACGCGGAGTTCGCCGGCATGATCCCGCGCGCGGGGTCGGCCTACACGTACGGCTACGTGGCGCTGGGGGAGATCACCGGCTGGTTCATCGGCTGGGACCTGCTGCTCGAGTACATCGCCATCGTGGCGGTCGTGGCCATCGGCATCTCGGGCTACCTGGACGCGTTCCTGGGCGGCTTCGGCGTCCACCTGTCGGCGTGGATGGCCTCGACCGTGGATGAGGGCAAGGGCGGCATCATCAACCTGCCGGCCATCCTCATCTGCCTGCTCGTGACGCTGATCCTCAGCCGCGGGACCAAGGCATTCGGCCGCTTCGAGCTCGCAGTCGTGGCCGTCAAGGTGGTCCTGATCCTGTTCATCGTGGGCCTGGGCATCTTCTACATCAACACCAACAACTACACCCCGTTCATGCCCAGCGGCTTCGGCCCGGTGATGAGCGGCGCCGCCACGGTCTTCTTCGCCGTGTTCGGCTACGACGCGATGAGCACCGCCGCGGAGGAGGCCACCGAGGGCAAGAAGCACATGCCCAAGGCGATCGTCCTGTCCCTCATCATCGCGATGCTCCTCTACGTCGCCGCGACCCTCGTGCTGACCGGCATGCAGAACTACAAGGACATCGACCCCAAGGCCGGCTTCGCCTCCGCGTTCGCCGGGGTGGGCCTGCCGGTGATCGCGAGCATCATCTCCGTCTTCGCGGTGCTCTCCATCCTCACCGTCATGCTGACCTTCCTCCTCGGCGTGACCCGGGTCTGGTTCTCGATGAGCCGCGACGGCCTCCTTCCGAAGTGGTTCTCGAAAGTGGACCGCGGCGGCACCCCGCAGCGCGTTACCTGGATCGCGGGCCTCGGCTCGGCGTTCCTGGCCGGCGTCTTCCCGATCCGCGCCGTGGCCGACCTGACCAACATCGGCATCCTCGCCGCCTTCGTGGTGGTGTGCGTCTCCGTGATCGTGTTCCGGCGCACCAAGCCCCACGCCCCGCGCACCTTCCGCCTGCCGTGGATGCCGGTGGTGCCCGCCTTCGGCGTCCTGGCCTCGCTGTTCCTCATCTGCCAGCTGCACTGGGAGACGTGGCTGCGCTTCGTGGTCTGGCTCGCGATCGGGCTGGTCATCTACTTCACCTACGGGCGCAAGCACTCGCTCATGAACCCGGACAGCCCGCGGCACCAGGCCGAGGCGAGCCTGCGCGGCTGAGGTTCCCTCCCGGGGAGGCGGGCGGACGACGGCGGGTGCGCACCCGCCGTCGTCCGCGCGCCTTTCGCGGTGCTACTTGCGCATCTTGCGGGGCTCCATCATCCCGGCGGCGAGGATCGCGGCCGCGAGCTGCGGTGCGTCCTCCCTGCGGAAGTGGATGGCGCGGCTCGTCTCGCACATGCAGGCGTGGTCGGGGTCGATCTGGAGGACCGGGTAATCGCCGACGGTCGGCCACACGACGAGCTTGTCGCCCATGCCCTCGGCATCGACGTAGGAGAGGACGGGCACCACCGGGTTCTTGGCGTGCTTGGACTTGGACTTGACCTTGGACTTGGCCATGGGACTTCCTTTCACTGGCGGCTGCTGCCGCTACGCGGAACGCGCTCCGCGTAGGTCCCATCGATTGCGCAGGGGCCTTCCCAGAGGTGAAGAGCAAGTTGATGCCATACGAGGATGGTGGCACAGGCCTCCGACATTCCTCGGCCGCCACCCTCAGCCCTGCGCGGCCTTCCACGCGCGCCCGGCCTCCATGAGGATCTGGCCCATGGCCGCCCCGGCCGGGGAGAGCCGCTCGCCGCGCCGGCGGGCGAGGACGATCCGGCGCGTCGGCGGGCGGGGCGTAACGGCGCTGATCACCGCGATGTCCTCGCGCAGGCTGTAGAGGGAGAGCTGGGGGACGAGGGCGATGCCCATCCCGACGGCCACCATGGCCTGGGCCTCCTGGTAGCTGCGCGCCTCGAAGGAGACGACCGGGGCGAAGCCGGCGGCCTCGCACGCCTCCTCGAGCACGGCCAGGACGTTGGGGGAGGTGCGGATGATCCACGGCTCGTGCCGGAGGTCCTCCATCTGCACAGTGCGCCGCTGCGCGAGCTCGTGGCCCGCCGGCACGAGCAGCACGTTGGGCTCGCGGAAGATCAGCTCGGTGCTCGTCCCGGCGGTGTCCGAGGTGTCCTGCACCTCCCGCATCCACGTGATCGCGAGGTCGATCTCGCGCGCCTCGAGCAGGTGCCCGATCCCGGAGCGCTGGGCGCTGTGGATCCGCAGGTCCACGCGGGGGTGGCGCTCGCGGAAGGCGGCGATGGCCGCGGGCAGGAACGACTCGGTGACCGTGGGGATCGTGCCCAGGCGCAGAGTCCCGGTGCGCAGGCCGGCGATCTCCTCGAGCTCCTCGTGCGCGGCCTGCACAGCGCGCTCGATCTGCTCCGCGTGGCGCACCACGGCGCGCCCGGACTCGGTCAGCGTCACCCCACGGGGCCGGCGCTCCACGAGCGGCTGGCCCGCCTCGTCCTCGAGCTGGCCGATCTGCTGCGAGACCGCCGAGACCGTGTAGTTGAGCCGCCCCGCCGCAGCCGTGAGCGACCCGGCCCGCGCGACCTCGACCAGCACCAGCATCCGCCGGATGTCCATCGCCATGGCCTCATCCTACAGCAGCACTTAAAGAGCCTTCAGAAACTTTAGCTGGTGCGGATCCAGCGCCGGTCCCACGATGAAGAGAGGAACAGCCCAAGAGCCTGAAGGAGTACACCGGTGGAGGAACTGAACGGGACCGTCGAGGTCGCGGCGGCATGGGTGCGCGGCGGGACCAGCAAGTGCTGGATCTTCGCCGCCGAGGCCGTCGACGCCGCGCCCCTGGCCCTGGAGACGCTGCTGGAGAACGCGCTCGGCGCAGGCGACGCGCGGCAGATCGACGGCGTGGGCGGCGCGACCTCCACCACGTCGAAGATCGCGGTCGTCGCCCGCTCGGAGCACGCCGAGGCGGACGTGGACTACCTCTTCGGCCAGGTCGGCATCGCCGACCGGGTGGTGGAGTGGGGCAGCAACTGCGGCAACTGTGCCACCGCCGTGGGGCTCTACGCGGTCCAGGAGGGCCTCGTTCCCCTCGACGCCGAGCAGACCACTGTCCGGCTCCGCAACGTCAACACCGGCGCCATCCTGAGCACCTCCGTCCCCACCCCCGGCGGCCGCGCCCCCGAGCGCGGCGACGCGCACGTGCCCGGCGTCGCCTCCGGCGGGATCCCCGTGGACCTCACCTTCGAGGGCCCGTTCACCCGGGACCGTGCGTTCCCCACCGGCCGCGCGTCCGAGGCCGTCCAGGCGGGCGGCCGCACCGGCGAGGCCACGATCGTCAGCGCCGGCGCTCCCGCCCTCCTCCTCGACGCCGCGGGCCTGGGCCTCACCGGCGCCGAGGGGATCGCGGAGCTCGCCGAGCGTGTCCCGATGCTCACCCCGTTCCGCGCGGAGGGCGCTGTGCTCCACGGCATCATCGCCCCCGGGGAGCCGGCGCCGAACGCGGTGCCGAAGACCGGTGTGGTGGGCCCCGCCCGCGACTACGTCGCCTCCGACGGGACGGCCGTGGCGGCGGGGGAGTACGACGTCTCCGTGCGGATGCTCTCCATGCACGCCCCGCACCCGGCGATCGGCCTCACCTCCGCCGTCGCGGTGGCCGTCGCCGCCGCGACCCCGGGGACCGTGGTCGCCCGCTATCTGCCGGCGGGCTCCCGCACGGTGCGGATCGGCACGGCGTCCGGCGTCGTCGAGGCCTCGTGGACCACCGCGCCGGACGGGACGGTCGAGGCCGTCTCGCTCCACCGCGCCGCCCGCCGCCTCGCGACGGCAGTGCTGCACGTGCCGACCGCCGGCGCCCTCGCCGCCGCCGGCCGAGAAGCCCCAGCGGAAGGAGCCCAGCACCGCCCCGCCGCGGCGCCCCTGGCCGTCCCGGCCTGACCCGCCTTCCCGACCAGCACCACCTCTGGCGCAGCCCATCCCGGGCTGCTTCCATCGAACTGAACGCTTCTATCAAGGAGGATAGAGTTGCTCACCGCATCTTCGGCGGCCGCCCGCGTGGACCGCCTCCCCATCACCCGAGCGCACAAGATCGCGCTCGTCACCCTGGCCTTCGTGTTCCTCTTCGAGTTCGGAGACCTGAACACCTTCGCCTACGTGGCCCCGGCCCTCGTCAAGCACCTCGCGTTCTCCGTCCAGGACGTCGCGACCGTCACCTCGGCGGCGTTCCTCGGCATGGCCATCGGCGCGATCTTCGGCGGCCGCATCTCGGACCTGATCGGCCGCAAGCGAGCGCTGCTCTTCTCGACGCTGATGTTCTCGACCTTCTCGCTCGTCAACGCGGCCGGGATCAACGTCCCCACGTTCTTCCTGTTCCGCTTCCTCACCGGCGTGGGCCTCTCCGCCATGGTCGTGGCCGCCACCACCTACATCTCCGAGGTGATGCCGGGGGCGCGCCGCGGCCGCATGCAGGCCGCCGTCATGGCCGTGGGCCTGGCCGGCATCCCGGCCATGTCTTTCTCCGCCCGCGCCATCGTCCCGCTCGGCCACGACACGTGGCGCTGGGTGTTCGTGCTCGGCAGCCTGGCCCTGTTCGCGGTCCCCGCGCTCCTCGTCCTCCCGGAGAGCCCGCGCTGGCTCGTGCACCGCAACCGGCTCGACGCCGCCGAGGCCTCGCTCGCCCGGCTCGAGGCCGGCGCCGGGCAGCTCCCGCCGCTCGCCCCCGTCCCGGAGCGCACGACGACGGCCGGTACCGCGGGTGCCACCAGCTACCGCGCGCTGTTCACCGGCAAGACGGGCCGGACCACGCTCTTCCTCGCCGTCGTGTGGATCTTCCAGACCCTGGGCTTCTACGGGTTCGTGGCCTGGGTGCCCACGCTGCTGGCCCAGCACGGCTTCAGCGTGGCCGAGTCGCTCGGGTTCTCCGCGCTGACCACCATCGGCGCCGTCCCCGGGGCCCTGCTGGCGTGGCCCGTGACGGACAGGTTCGGGCGGAAGCTGCCGATCGTCGTCGTCAGCCTCGCCACGGCGGCGAGCGGCCTCGCCTACGGGCTGACCTTCAACCCCGTGGCGATCGTGGTGTTCGGCTTCTGCGTGAACCTGCTCATCCAGACCTTCGCGACCCTGCTCTACACGTACAGCCCCGAGCTGTTCCCCACCGCCCTCCGCAACGCCGGCCACGGGCTCGTCTACGGCACCGGGCGCCTGGCGAACATCTTCGGGCCGATGATCGTCGCCGCGATCTTCTCCTCCTTCGGCTACCAGGCGGTGTTCGTCTACATCGCCGCGTGCTGGCTCATCGTCGCGGTGGCCGTGGCCGTCTTCGGCCCGCGCACCGGACGGCGGGCGCTCGAGGAGGTCTCCGAGGAGGGCGTGGGCCGCCCTAGCTCCGCGGCCGCCGTCCGCACGGAGTCCTCGCCCGCCTAGGGTCCCCACCCCGACCCCGCAGTCCCGCTGCCGCCACCTCATAACGGGCAGCACCACCCACGGAAAGAACGGAACATCCCTGTGACTGAGTCGAACCTGCCCCGCACCCAGGCCAAGGCGGCGGACGTGATCGTGGTCGGGGGCGGCAACGCCGCCTTCACCGCGGCCCACGCCGCCGCCGTGCGGGGCCGCAAGGTCCTCCTGCTCGAGAAGGCGCCCCGCGAGCTCTTCGGCGGCAACAGCTACTACACCGCCGGCGCCACCCGGATCGCCCACGCGGGCCTGCCGGACCTGGTGGACTTCATCGAGCCGGATGAGCGGCACACAGTCACCGAGGTGCCCCCGTACAGCGCCGCCGACTACGCCGCGGACATGGAGAAGGTCACCGACGGGCGCAACGACCCGGCCCTGACCGAGGTGCTCGCCGCCGAGGCCGCGCCCGGCCTGCGCTGGCTGCACTCCCTGGGGCTCAAGTACCGGCTCATGTACGAGCGGCAGGCCTACGAGCGCGCCGACGGCAGCTACCTGTTCTGGGGCGGGCTGCACGTGGGCAACGTGGGCGGCGGCGAGGGCCTCATGCAGGACCACCTCGCGGTCGCGCAGCGGCTCGGCACCGAGGTCCGGTTCGGGCAGGACGTGGTGGGGCTCGTGAGCGAGGGCGGGGCCGTGGTGGGGGTGACCGTCCGCGAGGCCGACGGCACCGAGGTGGAGCTGCGCGCCGACTCGGTGGTCCTCGGGGCCGGCGGCTTCGAGGCCAGCCGCGAGCTGCGGGCCGAGCACCTCGGCCCCGGCTGGGAGAACGCCAAGGTGCGCGGCACCCCGTTCAACACCGGCCAGATGCTCACCGCCGCCCTCGCGCTCGGCGCGGGCCGGGCGGGGGACTGGTCCACGTGCCACTCCACCCAGTGGGACGCCTTCACGCCCGGCAACGAGTCCAACCGCGAGCTGACCAACCGGCTCACGCGCCAGAGCTACCCGCTGGGCATCATCGTCAACGCCCGCGGGGAGCGGTTCGTGGACGAGGGGGAGGACTTCCGCAACTACACGTACGCCAAGCTCGGGCGGGCGGTGCTCGAGCAGCCGGGCTCCGTGGCGTACCAGATCTTCGACGCGGCCCTGCGGCCCATGCTGCGCTCCGAGGAGTACGACATGCCGGGCGTCTCCGTCGAGACCGCTCCCACGCTCGAGGCGCTCGCGGAGCAGATCGGGGTGGACCCGGAGGCGCTGGCCAAGACGGTCAACGACTACAACACCGCGATCGACCTCTCCGTCCCGTTCGACCCCAACGTCAAGGACGGCCGCCGGGCCCGGACCACCCCGGTCAAGAGCAACTGGGCCATACCGCTCACTGAGGGCCCGTTCTACGCCTACCCGGTCACGTGCGGCATTACGTTCACGTTCGGCGGGCTGAAGTCGGACACCGACGGACGGGTCCTGGACGCCGCGGGCGAGCCGATTCCTGGGCTGTACGCGTGCGGCGAGATGCTCGGCGGCCTGTTCGCCGGCAACTACCCGGGCGGGTCCGGCCTCGCGGCCGGGGTGGTGTTCGGCCGGCGGGCGGGCGCGCTCGCCTGACGGTGGTTGCGGTGGTTGAGCGGAGTCGAAACCCCGGGGTTGAGCGAAGCCGAAACCACGGCAACGGTGGTTGAGCGGAGTCGAAACCCCGGGGTTGAGCGAAGCCGAAACCACGGCAACGGTGGTTGAGCGGAGTCGAAACCAGGCGGACGACGGCGGGTGCGCACCCGCCGTCGTCCGCCTGCCTCTGTTGGTGGTGCGAGACTCAGGCCGCGTAGACGGTGTTCTCGACCTTCCACCGGGTGATCCGCGGAAAGACCCAGAAGCTGTAGATACCCAGAGTGACCACGATCAGGAAGAACCACTTGATCCAGAGTCCGAATAGGCCGACGCCGGTTCCCTTGAAGTAGAGCCGGCGACCCATGAGGATGGTGTGCTTTGCACGCCAGCGCTCCAAGAGCACCAACGCGTACGGATAGCAGATTCCGATCGTGCACACCGTGACGAGGGTTGCGAGGATCTGGGTTCCGAGGTAACCGGCGGCGCTGCCGTCGAATTCCATGATCTTGACCTGAGGAGTCGCCGGACCTCCGGCATTGATGGTGATGTTCTGGGTCATTCGTGAGTCTTTCTGATGATGGCTGCTTCTGAAGGATCTTGCGGGAGCGAAGTTGATTTTACATGTCTAACAGATGTGCAATTTCGCCTTCGGTGACGCGCCGGAGGCCGCGGTGGTACCGGAGGAGAGGAGCGCGGCGCACGTCGGCGCCGTGCGCCGTGTCACGTTGTAGCCTTCGTCCCAACGATCGGCAGTGGCCGTGGTGGGTTCCCTACAAAACGGTCGCTTGCGCTGCTTCATAGCCTTTTTCCAGGACCCTTTCCCGGACCTTCTGGAGGAATCATGAGCAACCCGACGACGCCCGCCCCCGCGCCGCACCGCCCGGCCGAGTCCGGCCCCCGCAAGCCGCGCCGGATGTGGGACTCGCAGTCGCTGGCCCTCGTCTCCGTGTTCGCCGCGCTCATCGCGGCCTCGGCGATCGTCCCGGGCATCCCGGTGGGCGGCCTCGGGGTGCCGATCACGCTGCAGACCTTCGCGATCATGCTCACCGGCCTGGTCCTCGGCGGGGCGCGCGGCGCCGCCGCAGTGGGCCTCTACCTCGTGGTGGCGTTCGCCGGGCTGCCGATATTCTCCGGCGGCCGGGCGGGGCTGCAGGTCATGGCCGGCGGGTCCGCCGGGTACATCGTGGGCTTCGTCCTCGCCGCCTTCCTCGTGGGCGTCGCCGCCGAGCAGGTCATCCGCCGCGCCTCGGCCAAGCGCCGGGCGGTCTGGTTCTTCCTCGCCGCGGCCGTGGTCACCGTGGTCGCCTCGCACCTGCCCGGCGTGCTCGGCATGATGCTCAACCTCAAGCTCTCCTGGCAGGCGGCCTTCGCCGCCGACCTCGTCTTCTACCCGGGCGACCTCCTCAAGGACGCCGTCGCGGCCGTCGCCGCGGTGGCCGTGCACCGGGCGTTCCCGGACGTGCTCGTCCGCCGCGTGAAGTGAGGCGCCCGAGGTGAGCGGGGAAGCACGGGCCGTGCCGGTCTTCGGCGCCACCGTGGACGACCAGACCCGCTGCGTCCACTACCGCACCGAGGTGGACGTGGTGGCCATGAAGTTCGCCTGCTGCGGGCGCTACTACCCGTGCCACCTCTGCCACGCGGAGGACGCGCACCACGAGGCCCGGACCTGGCCGCCGGAGCAGTGGGCGGAGCCCGCGGTGCTCTGCGGGGTCTGCAAGGGCGAGATGGCCATCGCGGAGTACTTAGCGACGACATCGTGCCCGCGCTGCGGGGCACTGTTCAATGAGCGGTGCGCGGCGCACCGGCACCTGTACTTCGGGTGAGGAGACGCGGACGACGGCGGGCGCGCACCCGCCGTCGTCCGCTCGCCAGTTCTGTCGGTGTTAGCGCGCAAAGTGGCCCCATCGCGCAGGATTCGCCCGTGTTTCTTCAGGTGATGACTCTCGCCTAGCACTCTGCGGAGTTATTGGCGCACGTCGCCCTCGGTGTGATTCTTCATGACCACTCGGCCCTTCGGCCCCTCGGTCTCGCGATGGCGCGGTGGCACCTCTGCTCAGGCCTGTCCCCCGAACCCCGGGGAAGCGCTTGGATAATGCCTACGCAATGCTGGGGTGTGCGACCCGGATCGGCGGCACCGAAGCGAAGGGGCAACTCGGACTTCTGTCTTCAGTCACCGGCGCTTCTTCTTCTTCAGGTCCAGTATGACGTGGTTGGAGGACGTCGTAACGGCGGTCTGCTGGACATAGCTGACGCTTTTTGCGGCGACCGCATGCCCCGCAAGGGCTGTAGCCGCCGGGACGGCGCCGACACCGGCCCCCGCCACGGAGAGTGCGCAGGCGGCCAGGGCGCTAACGACTCGGTGCCTGATGCTCCTCGGGTGGCCGGTGAAGGTGGTTTCTTCGATGGCGGACATGGCAACGCTCGATTCATCCGTGACCTATTGGCACCATCATTGTCGGGCGCCGGAAGGTGCCATTGAATACGCATTTGTGCGTACAGCAGGGGCTCCCCTCCTCTTCATCGCCAGCTCGAACCGTTGCGCAGCCTGCGGTAACTGAACGAGGTCGACCGGGGGGACGAGGACGGCTCCTTCCCGCCGCCGTTCGCTGGTCTGTGACGAAGGGCGGTGACGCGACGAGGCCGAGGGCAGCCCTGGCAAACGTGGACGACGAGTCCGCTCGTACTGGTGGTACTCGGCCAAGCCGTTCGCACCCGCCATGGAGCGCGTTAGCTCTCCGAGCCGCCCGCGCACCGGCGCGGCCCCGCTGTACGCGGGCCGGCCCGGATACCGCATCGACCTTGACCGTGACCACGATGGGGTCGCCTGCGAACGCTAGAGCCTCGAGGTGGTCCTTAGGACCCCGCTCACTGACGACGACGGTCAGCTGGCATGCTTCCAGGTCCGCTCGGCATTGCGCTTGAGAACCGCGAGCATCCGGGCCTGCATGACCCACACGATCGGCGGGAAGATCCACTCCGCGAGCAGCCAGCGGGCTGCTCGCGGCCGGAAGGTCTCGTAGCCGCCGATCACGAGGCGCGTCCTACCGCCAGGGAGCTCCTTGAGCTGGAAGCCCCAGAGGCCTTCCGTGTAGGCCGAGGGGCGAGGCTGCGCGGGGTCGAGCCGCCGCCCCATGAGGTCGCTGAGCCCGTGGAGTCCGAGGAAGCGGTTCGGCTCGAGGACGGCGACGGTCCAGGCGTCCACCGCTCCGTAGCGCTTGGTCCAGTACTTGACGGTGTCGCCGAGCTTGAGGTCTTGCCATTCGGGATGAATCCGGTCGGCGCTCGGCCGGCCGCCATTGTCGAGCCGGTCCCACGAGTACCAGCCGCCACGGTCGCCCCCGAGCTGGACGAGCCAGGGCCAGACAGCCTCCGGCGGCGCATCGACCGTCACGGCCATCGTCGCGCCCCGCTCGCCGTCGGGGACGATGTCCGCCCCCGGGTAGGGGCCGCTGACCTCGGCACGGCTCGCGCCCCAATGCCTGAACAGCGGGCGGAGGGCTGCGAGGCAGGCGATGGCCGCCGCAGCGGACGCGCCGAAGGCGGTGAGCACCTTCTTCATGCGTCCAGCGTCCCGAGCGACCCGCGGGGCCCGCAAGGGGACAACGTCACCGCATGGTGCAGTTCCGTCTACAGGCCGCAGCTACCTCCGGGATTCCGAGAGGTGCGACGGAGCGCGACACCGAGTCAGAGTGGGGCGCCATGGCGCGAGGACGCTCGATGCTCCCTTATGGTGACCGGGTGGATGCACAGCAGAACCGACACGTCGTCGCAGCAGGAACTTCGACGACCACGGACGCGCTCCGAGCGATCCCGAACTTCACAGTCGGCGACGTGCTCACCCGGATTGGTGCGCGCCATCATCCCCCGATCGGGCTGGAGGACTTCCTCCTGATCCGGCATACCTTCGTGCCAGGCGATCCCGAGCAGTTGCAGGGCCCCGGAGACGTCACCGCCGAGCGGGTTCTCGGGAACACCAGGAAGCAGGCTCATTCGACTCGGCTGATCCCGGAGACGCCCCCGAAATACTGGGTGATCTTCATCGCCGATGGTCAGCGGAGGTCCCGCCTCTGGAGCGTGTTCGAGAACAAAGGCCTGGCGCCTGGCGAGCAGGGCGGCCCTTGGCGCGTCTTCGACCTGCGTCCCTGTGACCTGCTCGCCCCGTTGGAGGGCCGGCTAGTCATCGAGTGGAACAAGAACGCAGTGCTGTGGTGTCGGAAAGCGATCAACGCCGCAGACCTGCCGGTGCTGGAGCTCGGCGAGGGTGACGATGTCTCCTTCCCCTGGTTCAACCGGGTGCTCCGCTCCTAGGACGAGCTGGGACACTCCGGAAAGCCCCGGTGGCCGACCAGCGCGTCGCTCTCATGTACGTGCCCCTGACCGGTGGGTCCCCCAGAGGCGAGTCACCGGCGTCGTGCGTGAACCAGAAGACCTACGCCGCCGTCGACGCCCCGAGCAGCCCCGACAGCGCGGCCGCGGAGGCCTTGAGGTCGGGGATGTGCCGCCCGTCCGCCGCGGTGTCCAGCACCCCGACCGGGGCAACGAGGGCGAGGGTCGCGATCACGCTCCCGCCGGCGTCGAACACCGGGGCAGCGACCGCCGCGACGCCGTCGATCACGGCCTCGCTCACCGCGAACCCGACAGCCAGCGCCTCGGCGAGCTTCCGCTCCACCTCGCCCCGCGCGGCCCCGAGCTTCGCCAGCGCCCGCTCCCGCACGGATGGCGACCCCCACGCGAGGAATGCGAGCCCCTGGGCGGACTGCGGCCCGAGCGGCGCCCCGATCCGCACCGTCATGTTCACCGACTTCCCGGCCGGCTCCTTGGACGCGACGGCCACGGCGCTGGAGCCCGTCCAGAGCCCCAACACCGCGGTCTGGCCGGTGCGCTCGGCGAGCGCGGCCAGGAGCGGCTCGGCCACGTCGATGATCTTGGGGCCGGTCAGCATCGAGGCGGCGATGCCCATGATGAGGGGCCCGGGCCGGTAGTCGTTGTCGTTGATCCGCTGCAGGAACCCTTCGGAGGCGAGGGACTGGAGGTAGCGGTGGGCGGAGGTCCGCCCGATCCCCAGTTCCTCGGCGACGTCGTTGATGCGCACCTCGGTGCGGTCGGAGCTGAACATCCGCAGGATCTGGGCGCTCCGGCTCACCACCTGCAGCCCGCCGGCCGGCGCGGCGTCATCCCTCTCCGTTGGCATAGCCCACACTCTAGCCCGTGAGCTGCCCCGCGCCGGCGCGGCCGTCACGGCTGGCGCCCGACGGCGACCGTGTGCTCGGCGAGGTTGCGGTCCTTGGTCTCGGGCCCCCACAGAGCCCCCACGATGAGGCAGATCCCGCCGACGGCGAGCAGCACCGTGGGCGTGAGCTTGAGCGGCATGAGCCCGGAGAGCGCGGCCATGTAGAAGGCGTAGAACGAGGGGATGATGAGCGCCAGGGAGTAGCCGACGCCGTACCCGGTCGCCCGGATCTCCACGGGGAACCGCTCGGACATGTAGGCCCCGATGGCCCCGAACGCCGGCACTCCCAGGAGCGCGATCGCGGCGACGGCCACGGTCGCGGCCCAGAAGCCCCTGACCGCCCCGGAGGCGAAGAGCACGAACAGCGGGATCGCCAGCAGCGAGCCGACGCCGCACAGGACGAAGAACGGCCGGCGCCCGATCCGCTGCGAGAGCATCCCGAACAGCGGGTATGCCACGGTCACCACGGCGAACGCGATGATCATCAGGGTCGAGACCTGCACCGCGCTGAGCCCGGTGGTGGTCGCGATGGTGGGCGGCAGGATCACGATCGAGGCATTGGAGGAGAACCACACGCCGGTCATGAGCAGGAACGCCTGCGCGAGCGGCTTCCGGTTCGGCCCGGCGAGGAGCTCCTTGAACGGGTTGACCCGCTTGGTGGAGGTGTTCTCCCAGGCCGGGCTCTCCTCGACGCCGCGGGCGTAGGCAATGGCGAAGCCGATCGAGATGACCGCGCCGACGATGAACGCGATCCGCCAGCCCCACTGAGAGTAGGCCGAGGCCGGGCTGCCGGCCGGGGCGAACGTGAGCACGAGCAGCGTCAGCGCCGAGATCACCACGTAGGAGGACGGGAACCCGAGCGCGATCAGGCCCGCGTTGCGGCCCCGGTTCCGCTTGGCCGAGTGCTCCATCGCGAGCGGCACCGCGCCGGTGTGCTCGCCGCCGAGGAACACCCCGCCGATGAACCGCAGCACGATCAGCGCAACCACCCCGGCGATCCCGACGCTCTGGTAGCCCGGCAGCGCGGCGATGAGCCCGGTCGCCACACCCGCGCCGGCGACGGCGACGACGGTCGCCTTCTTGCGTCCCACCTTGTCCCCGAGCCAGCCGAAGATGATGGACCCCAGTGGGCGCGCCACCAGGGTGGAGGCGAAGACGAGGCCGCCGAGGATCGCCGTCGTGCCCGCATTGATTGAGGCGGGGGTGAAGAACGCCATCGCCGGGGCGAGCGCGATCACCGGCAGGTAGATGTCGAACATGTCGATGAAGAACCCGGCGCTCGCGCCCACTACGGCGCGGCGCTCGTGGCCCGAAGCTGCGCTGCTCACGGTCCCAGTGTGGCCGTGCAGGGCAGGCGCCGTCATGACTGCGCCCCGATCGTGAGCGGCTCCCTGTTGGCCAGGTTCGCCACCCACGCGGTGAGGTGGGCGTAGTCGGCCCGCGGCGGGACGAAGATGTCGATGTTCACGCACGGGCCGGAGGTCACGTCGATGTAGTGCTCCTTGCCGCGCTCCACGAGCATGAGGTCGCGCGGGCCCATGCGGTGGGCCACGCCGTCCACGTAGTAGTCGGCCTCGCCCTCGAGGATGAACACGAGCTGGTCGAAGTCCTCGTGGGAGTGGGGGCGGAGCTCGAGGCCCTTCTCCACGGTGTTCCACACGATCATGACCTCGTCCGTGGCGTAGGCCTTGCGGGTGATGCCCGGACGTGCGACTTCGAGCGGCACGTCGTCGAAGCTGACGACCTCCGAGTAGAGCGATTCGTTGAGGGACACCACGATCTCCTTTGACCTTGTGTTCCGTTTTTCGGAACAGCTTGTGCGCAATGTGGAACGAGCGTAGCATCGTGATCACGGTCACTGTCAATGCCCCTCGAGGGCAGAACCAACGGAAGGACAGCAACGATGCTGAAGCCCGAAGGCCACGAGCCCGTCACCATCGACGACCCGGAGGTCGCCGCGATCCTGGACGGCGCCGTCGACCTCCACGTCCACCCGAGCCCCTCGCCGTTCCCGCGCCGGCTGCCCATCGCCGAGGCGGCGTGGCAGGCGCACGAGGCCGGGTTCCGCGCGATCCTGGTCAAGAGCCACCACCACTCGATGGTCACGGACATCCGCGCGGCGTCCGAGGCGCTCGGCGGCCTGCCGATCCCGGTGGTCTCCGGCGTCGCGCTGAACAACTACGTGGGCGGCCTCAACCCGTACGCGGCCGAGCTCGCGCTCGCCCAGGGCGGCCGGATGGTCTGGTTCCCCACCATCTCCTCGCACGCCCACATCTGCGTGCACGAGGCCGAGGGCCAGAACATGCGCTTCCCCACCAACAACCTGGGCCTGCGCCACACCACCGAGATCGGCATCCTCGACGCCGAGGGCGCCCTCAAGCCCGAGGTCCTGGACATCCTCGAGGTCATCAAGGCGCACGACGCGATCATGTCCTGCGGCCACCTCGACGCCGACCAGACGGAGCGGCTCATCGAGCAGGCCTCCTCCATGGGCATCAAGCGGATCCTCGTGAACCACCCGAACTTCGTGATCGGCGCCGAGCCCGAGCGGGTGCGCCGCTGGGTGGGCCTCGGGGCGCGGATCGAGCACTCGATCTGCCAGTACGACGACCGCACCTCCTTCTACCAGTGGGGCCTCGACACCCTGCTGGGCTTCGTCAAGGCCGCCGGCGTGGAGAGCACGCTCCTCGGCTCGGATCTGGGCCAGGCGAACAACCCGCTGCCGGTGGACGCCTACGCGCGGATGGTCCGCGGCCTGCTGGACGCTGGCGTGTCCAAGGAGGACGTGCGCCGGCTCATCGCTGACAACCCCGCCGACCTGCTGGGGATCTGATGTCGCTGCCTGTGTCTTTGCGCGAGCTGATGGCCGAGCGCCCCGTCCTCGGCACGTTCCTGAAGATCCCGCGGTTCGAGATCGTGGACATCCTGGCCCTCTCCGGCTTCGACTTCGTGGTCTGCGACTACGAGCACTCGCAGATGTCGGTGGGGGAGGCATGCGACGTCGTGCGGGCCGGCCTCGCGCGCGGCCTCCCGGTCCTGGTGCGGGTCCCCGCCCTGGACAGGGGGGACATCAACCGCCTGCTCGAGGCCGGCGCCGCAGGGATCCAGCTCGCCCGCGGCTCCGGCGCCGCGGCGGGGGAGCTGCGGAAGCTGGTCTCGTACCCGCCGCTCGGGACCCGGTCGGTCTCGCTGGCGCAGCCGGCGGCGGACTACGGCATGGGGGTTTCGCTGGCGGAGCACTTTGAGCGGTCCAACTCGACGGTGCTGGCCGTGGGGCAGTTCGAGACCGCCGACTACGCCGACGGGATCGACGCCGCGATGGCCGCCCTGGATGTGGCGTTCATCGGGCCCGTGGACCTGTCGGTGGACCTCGGCACGCCGGGGGAGCTGGACTCGGCGCCGATGCGGGCGGCGGCGGAGGCGATCGAGGCGGCCGCCGCTTCGCGTGGGGTGCCGATGGGGATTTTCGCGGGCTCGGCGGAGGCCGCGGCCGACGCCGTGGCGCGCGGCTACCGCTACATCGTCGCCGGCTCGGACCTGACCATGCTCGGGGGCGGGGCCAGGCAGTTCAGTGGGCTGCTGCAGCCAGTCGGTGGTTGAGCGAAGCCACGGTGGTTGAGCGGAGCGAAGCGGAATCGAAACCACGCCGACGGCGGGTGCGCACCCGCCGTCTCTGGGTTCGGGTCTGCTGGGCGGGAACCGCCTGATCCCAGGTGGTGCACCTGGTTGACCGCGCGTTCCCTGAGATGAACACTCAGGGGATGGCGACCGTGGCGGTGGGCATCGACGTCGGGCTACTCGCAGGCAGGGGGCTCGACCTCGTCGCCTTGGACGTCTCACGCGAGGTCCTCCACACCGCGAGGCACCTCCGGGACCTCGATGAGCTCGCACGGATCGTGAACGCGATCTCGCCTGACGTCGTCTGCATTGACTCGCCGTCGCAATGGGCGGTTCCGGGGCACCGCCGTCCTACCGAAGTGGAATTGAATCGCCGCGGAATCAATCTGTACGCCACGCCTTCGGCCGACCAAGCCAGTCCTTTCCATAGTTGGATGAAAGACGGGTTCAGGGTCTACAGCGCCTTGGCCTACCGGTATCCGCGGTACACCGGCGGGGAGGTCCTTGGAAAAGCAGCCGAGTACTACCCGCATGCCTCGGCAGTCGCACTGATGGGACATGTCGGAGTGTTCACCGATAAGGCTCAGATCCGTCGAGAGTTGCTGACCGAGCAAGGGGTGGACACCGATTTGCTCGTAGGCCTTGACCAGGTCGACGCCGCACTGGGGGCGCTGACGGGGCTCATCGCTCTCGAGGGACGGCACTCGTGGGTCGGCGACGGAAGTGACGCGATGCTTGTCCCCGTCCAAACGTTGGCCGAGAGATACCGCCGCGACGAGACCTCAGCCCGGGAACGGACTGTGAGTGATTCTGCGGATAAGCCCATCGCGTCTGATGCGGTCCGCGCCGCGTGTCTGTGCGGCTGCGGCAACTTGCCAGCGGGGCGCCGCTCCCGCTTCATGCCCGGCCATGACAACCGTGTGAACCCAGCAACGGGCAGAAGGTGGAACGAATTGCCCTGAGCCCTTGTGCGAGTTCCTCGGCATCATCGTCGCCCTCGGCGCCACTGGGCACCCGCGGTGGTCCGCAGACGACGAGAGGTGCGCGACCGCCGTCGTGCATCTATCTGCACAAACAGCGAGCCACCCTCATCGACGCCGATAATCTGGCTATATTCCGGTCATGTGCGCCCTCTGTGAAATTGACGTCGACTACTTCTTCTTCGATGACACGCCGCCGGACAAAGACCCCGACAGCCACAGCCCCACTCTTCGGCGATATCACCAGCTCCTCTGGAGCAAGCCGCTCCCCGATGGACGCCCCTTCGAACTCCATCCCGGACGGGCCCTCTCGCCCTACCTCGTGTACGAGGCGGACGGCACACGCATCGTCCTCGGAAGCGACACCATCGCGACCCGTCACCGGCGGAAGCTGTTCCGCCTCTACGAGCAGCTCCCGAAGGAGGTCAACGACGCGTTCCTGCGCCGCTCCTACACAATCTGCGGCTTCATGGTCTTCCCCGTCTCGCGCGGCAGCATCAACCAGAACCGCGGCACCCACCCGCGGATCCAGGACCGGTGGGACCTCACCCTCGAAGCGATCAGGCGCTTCTACGACGGCGGCCCGAGCCCCTTGGCCTCGACCTTGGACCGCCATGCCGGCTTCTTCGAGCTCTTCGGCTCCTTCGCCGGGTATGTCGACCACTTCGTCCTAGGGGACTTCATCGACGAGCGCGGTGCGGTGCGCTTCCTGCTGCCCTTCGACGACTTCAAGACACCGGCACTGCCCTCGGACCTGCCGACCTACGAGCGCTACCGGAAGAACAGCCTTGCGTTATTCGAGGCACGGCGCCTGAGCATCCTGAAAGAGATCGAGCGCCGCTGCACCGACTGACGCCGGTGACTCTGTCACCCGCACCGCCCTGACTGGACGCGCTCAGGGACGCACCACGGCGGGCGCGCACCCGCCGTCGTCCCCTCGGTTGCGCTCCCGGGACCCTTCGAGGCGCGGGCCGCAGTCCCGGCGCCCTCAGGTCGGCGCGCGGCGAACCCGACCTCTGCGAGCGCAGCGTCGGTACTCGGGCGACATGCCGCCCGAGCTGAGCAATACGTCGTTCATCGGCCGACTCCTGGAGGAGATCTCCCGGGAGACAGCCGTTCGGTACCGCAGCGGCGGCCGCCGCCTCGAGAACGTCCTGACGGCTGAGGTCCTGATGCCGCTCTCCTACCTCCCGAGGGACGTGTTCCTCGGAGAAGTGCTGAGGAGCGCCAACGGTGCCGATGCCGCACGCGCCCTCGCAGCGGCCGAGATCGAGGCCGCCGAGGTTGGTCTCCTCCCCGGTGAGTTGACCCCGCTGCTCGGGGTCACGGTCCAGCCGGACGCGGAGCTCTCGGGACCGTCGAGCTACGTGCTCATCGAAGCCAAGCGCCAGGGCAGATCGTCGTTCCAGCCGACGCAGCTGGCCAAGGAGTTCGTGGCGGCGAAGGCTGCCGCGGCGGATCGCAGGCCGCTGGTGCTGCTCATCCTCGGTGCACCCCCGCCCGCCGCCGTGAGGGGGTACGGTTCGCTCATGCCCGAGGACGCTGTCGCTGATTACCTCCCGGCGGTCACGGGGACACCGGCGGCCGAGACGGACCGGGATGCGGTCACCCGAGAAGCCCTCGACACCATTGCGTGGACCACGTGGGGCTGAGATTGCTCGAGTGACTGTGGGACAGCGCGAGCTCTTCTTGGACGAGGGCCATGCCCCCGCTGTAGCCCGAACAGTCGAGCGCCTCGCCCAGTCGGTTGTTCAGGCTGTGACGTGGCGTTCCTAATCAGGCTGGGGTCTGAGTCGAAGGGAGTCAGTGCGCCGCGCCGGCCTCGTCCTGCCCACCGCTCTAGGGCCGACCTTCAAGCTTCGGTTGGCTCAATGAGATCCGTCTTGGGTGAATCCGGATCTCAGCTCAACGGCATAATCGGAGCCGTCTGCTCTCGTGATTTTGAAATGTGGCTTCCTAGAATTACTCATGGCGACAGAAACCTTCCTGATGCTCTGGAATCCGGACACGTTCCGAGAGTTTGCAGCGGAGATCCCGGTGCTGCGAGCAGAGATCTCGGCAAATGGTACGGTCAGCGACTGGTGGTCTACCGGAACTCGGGTTCATGGCATCGAGGAGGGTGACCGAGTCTTCCTAGTCCGCACGGCGGTGAAGCCGTGGTCCGTCATTGCCTCAGGGCGTGCTTCTGGGACGGTTTATCATGCCCCTAGACATAGCGCCGATGAGGTGGGTTACAACAACAGGGTCCGGATCGAGTGGGACCACGTGCTCGACCAAGAGCACGCTATGCCGATCCCTGAGCAGGAGCCCGAGTTGTACGCCTACGTGACTAAGCGTCAAGCGAGCGGGAACAAGCTGAGTCCGGAATGGGCGGCGACGCTGAGCAAATATTGGGAGAGCCACCTTCGGCTGCACGCCTGACATCTCGCCCGGCGTCGACGTTCAGCTTTCCTCGGCGCGCTCCTCTTCCTTGATCGCCGCGCGGAAGGCCCGAACCCCGGTGGAGAGCCGGTTCTTGGTGGACTTGACGCGGTCGAGCGCATCGTCGCCCAACTGCTTTGCGGCGTCGACGCCCTCGGCACCGGTGTCGATCACCTTGTCCCTGACATCCGCAACCGCGTCAACCCATCGCTGCGTCTCGCGAAGCTCGATACTGCTCTCGATGCCTAGCCGCTCCTGGAAGTCGATGACGCCGGTGGCGGTGCGGTTGCTCGATGTCACCACCGAGCGCGCCGACGTCGGGTGCAGAAGCACCCTCGTGTTCGCCCACTTTGCGGCCGCATCAATCCGGCGCAGCATGTGCTCGGTGGTCTTTGAGATGAGCTTCCGTCGATTCTGCCGCGCGGTCTTGAGGCCCAAACGGTGCTCGTTGAGCTCATCCGGAGAGGCATCTAGCACTCGGTCAAGTTCTAGGACTGCAATCGCGTCCTGCAGCTGAAAGCACTGCGCAAGGATCGCAAGCCACTCGTGGACCTTGGACTCTACTTCCTTAGACACCTTGGCGAGATCCCCAATTTTGGCCTTGTCGTCGACCTTGTCCGCGAGTGCATCTAGCTGACGCAGCGCGTACCCCTGGGTCCGTGCGATGGTGGCAGACGTTGCCTGCACCTTTGACCACGTGACCTCGGAGACTCGCCCCACCTGGTCGCGGATGGTCATGGCCTCCTCGATGACGAAGTCCACGCCGATCATGTCCGCGAGTACCGCATCTTTCTGGGCGCGGAGGATGTCGTCGACCTTCTCGTCGATGGTCTTGAGATAGTCCGTGATCTCGTCCATGGTTTGCTGCACAGCGGCCTGTTGCATCTGGGCGGCGAGAAGTGCGAGCCCTGCAGGATTGGTGGCGAGAGCGGCTCCTCCGGCAAACTGCACGATGCCCTTGATCTGGCCGTTGGCTGCCTGAACCACACCAAGATTCAGGCCCGTCGTAGAACTCTTCATGAGCCCATACTTCTTGACGAGCTGAGCGGATTCCTCGGTGATCTTCACCCATCGGCCGGAGTTGGCCGACAGTTCCGAACCCGCCTGCGCGGCTGAGGCTGCGATCCCCAAGACCGAGCCCAGCTTTGGCCTCCTGAATTCACGCGAAGGAAGGCCCTCAGAAGCGAGGAATCGCTCGACTGCACCCGACTCCCCAATGACCGCCAGACCATCCCCGTCGCTGATCAGCTGAATGTCGTTGTCCACCGTCGGCTCCCCATGATGCGAATGATGCTCCCGGAGAAGTCCGGGCCCCGAGAGAATCTTACCGGCACGCGGCCGGGGTCTAGCGGACGACGGCGGGCGCGAACCCGCCGTCGTCCGCTCCGGCAGCGCGGCCTCCGACCGGGGCGCCGACAAGCCGCTTGAGCTCGGCTACTTCGGCGCTGAGGTCCTGGACTTGCCGCGTCACCCGAAGGAATTCGGCCTTTCGACGCTGGGCCACAAAGAAGCTCACCACGAGCGACGCGATGCATAGGGGCACCGCGATGGCGAAGGCCCAGCCCGCCGAGGCGAGGAAGCCCGCGGCCACGGGGAGGGCGGCCTGGACATCGTTGAACTCGTTCACGCCGTCCGCGAGTCCGCTCAGGAGCCCGTCCACGGGCTTCAGGAACTGGCCAATCATCGGGGTGCCGCCGAGCGTGGGAGCGACGAGCCGCTCGTGCGCGTCGCCGCCCCAGCGTCCATCTCCCAGATGGAACAGGACGTATACGCCGGCTGCGATATTGGCCGCGGCGAAGACGAGGACAGCGCCAAGGGCGGCCAGGTCAGGCCGACGGTACCGCCACAGGACCAGCAGCAGCCCGGCGACCACCGCCGCGATCCACGTCAGGTTCTTCAGCCACTCGCTGTTCACGCCGCTCAGAATGTCCATCAGATGATTCCCTCCCTCAAGTCCTTTGGAAGGCTACCGTGCCGTCGTACCGCTCCGCGGCCAGTCCGACCCTTCCGCGCCTGCGCGTCGGTCAATAGACTGCCCGCACGCTGATATGCCGTTCCCAGCGTTTGGAAGGAAGTCCTGATGCGGCAGGACCAAGCATGGACTCTCCCACGGCTGGAGAAGGAAATCGCTCAGGCTGCACCGGACGCGATTGATCCTTTTGACGCTTTCCTTGATGAGGCGGGGCGTCCCAATGTTTGCGTCACCGGAGTAGTCGAGCCCGCTGCCCGCATACCCATCAACGCGGATGGTGGCCGTCTTGGTTGGCTCTACGTGCGACTCTATGGCGGCCCCGACTCACTGCGATCCGGGGGTGTGGAGCTTGAGTTTGATCTCGGGCGAGCATTGGGCCACGGCCACGAAGCATTCGCTGAGAGGTTCATGCGCGACGTCGGCAACTATCCGGAATTCGCTGACGCGGCGCGCGAGTTCGCCGAGCGCGGCGCAACGGCGCGTCGCCCAAACGTCCCGCTGAACAGCTCAATTCCGGCTGAGACAATTCGCGCGGTAGTGCGACTTGCCCGTGGCGGCGGCACGACCGTATAGCGGCGGCCTCAACGTACTGGTACCAACGGTTGTTCGAGGATGCGAGCAGGGAGCCCGAGCCCTTCCAACGCCGTCTTTACGACGGCCCACGCGGGGCTGTCCGAGCCGCCATGCTTGGCAACGAGCGTGAGCAGATCCTCCCGCAGCTCCCGGTCGTGTGCAGCGAGGCTCTCGCCGTATTTCTCGGCGAGCAGATAGGTGTGCTCCTGGGTCGCATGGGCCATCATCGCGTCCAAGAAGATCTCGAGCCTGCGAGCAGCCACCCCGAAGTCGGCCTTGGCGACAGGATCCGGCGTCATGCGCACCATGGCGAGCCGGCCCTCCCAGGCCTTGGCATGGAGGCCGTCGGCGGCGACCATGATGGCCGTTCCCAGCTCGCGCTTGCCGCCTTCGGGAAGCGCCCGGTGCACCGCGTGGACGATCTCGTGGAAGTGGTCGTCGGCGAGGCCGAATCCCACGAACAGCAGATGGTGCGTCATGAGGTGAGCCTTCACCAGCGAAGACAGCGCTTCCCTGTTCGCATTGAAGCCGAGGTAGTCGTCTCGCGTCAGGACGATGGTCTTCGGCTTCTTCGCGTCCCCGTGCAGCTTCAGGAGCCAGCGGCCCTCTCCCGATTCGTTCGGGATGACGAAGCGCGGCTCGCCTGCGTCGTCGCAGGCCTTCTCGAACAGCCCGTCGTAGTTGAGCGTGATGGCACCCTCGGACGGCAAGGATGCCAGAAGCGCTGGCGCGAGTCCGTACCGGGGGACCTCCACACGCTCGGCGATGCTCGACCGGTAGTCGGTGGTGACTCCTCGCTCGGCATAGAGCGTTTCAAGGAGGCTTGCCTGATCGAGTGGGTTGAGGCTGCGGAGTTCCTTCAGTTCGTCCGCGGAGAGGTTCAGCGGGACGGCGAGGTCAGCGAGCAGTTCCGCCCACGAAGGGGCCCCGGCGCTCATGCTCACGCCCGCGCCCAGGAACGGCACGATCCGACCGAGGCCAGCCTTGCGGCCGAGTTCCTCCGCTTGGGCCCTGATGCCGGCATCCAGCTCTTCCCACCACTCGCCGGGATGGTCGCGGCGAAGCGCCTGGGCCAGGGTGTATGCGGCAGGATCGCGCACGACGACGGCGACGTCCACCGCTTTCTCCCTCGCCACCTCGCGGCTCGCCTCGAGCAGGGCACGCATCTGGGCCGTCAGATCCTCTGCAGAGCCGCCCGCGCTGCCGAGGAAGGGCAAGGCCAAGAGTCGCAATGAGCGTCTGCTGCTCGCTTCGGGAAGCGCCTCCAAAGCTGCCTGTGCGAAGGCGCGTACGCGTTCCCGCACCTGCTCGGGCCCCCAATGGTTGTCCGAAGGGACCGCTGTCGCGATCGGGATCGGCTCGCCGACCTGCAGCGTGGGCACTGCAAAGGCGAGGGTGTCCCCGCGCCGGAAGTCGTCAGGAGCGGCGTCGTCTGCACGACGATGAAGACCAGCATCGCGGGACATCCACCCCGGCTCGATCTCTACCCACCGATCCGTCGGCAGCAGCCAGGCATCGGCATTGAGATTCAGCAGGTCGGCGCGGAGGACGAAGACGTGGCCCGTGGTCATGAAGTTGTCGTATCACGCGGAACGCTTCGGACCGTGCTTCTGTCGACGGCGGCTCACCAGCTGAATCCTCTCGTCAGCCGGAATGACTGAAGTTCTAGAAGAAAGACGTACGAGAAGCCATCTCGCTCGTCCCACGCCGCGGTGGCATCTTGGGTGACCTCGATCAGGGGAAACTGATCGATCATGACCCGGAGGCCGTGGGGAAGAGGCACCCATTTCTTGCCATCCCTGAAGTAGAGGCGTCCCTCAGCCCTGACCTCCTTGAGCAGGGCGAGCGCCACCTTCCCCGTGGGTGCGAGGAAGAAGCGGACACCGTCTACAAGCCGTGTCCTATTGAACTCAACCTCGTCCACCGACGGGCTGTAGTGGTGGTTGTTAGGGTCTGGCTCTCGCCGGTAGATCACAGGGGACGGCTGATCTTCACTTTCCAGCTCGCCCGCTCGGTTCGTCGGGTCCGGGGCACGGCTCGGCCCAGCGGACTCCATCGCCCTGAGCTCTGCCTGAATGTGGGCGGTCCGCCGCTGGAAGCCCGCCTCCTGCTCCCACGTCGCCGCGACGTCCGCGTAGTGCATTCCGCCGTCCAAATACCGCGAGACATCCACCGGATTCTCGGCTGCGGCCTCCGTTACCTCCTGCGACCACTCAGAGTGGATACGCCCCAGTTCCGCGAGCAGTTCCCGGCGTAGTTCATTCGACATTTCTCGCCTCTCAGTCGGCCGAGCTTACAGAGCGAAGCGCATCGCCCCAGCTGCTGAAGACGTTGCGGATGGACGCCACGGACGGACGGGCCCGGCCAGCCTGTGCCTCGACGATGACCCACTCGTGGTAGCTCTCCACGGTCTTCTTCCGATCGGCATCCGCGACAAAGTCGCGCATGGCCACCCGGTAATCGTCCTCGGTGAACTTCAGCAGGCCCTTGGAACGTCCCCGCGCACTCGTCCCGAGGCCGATGGCAGCCAGGCCGTCATTCCACCCGCCGAACCGCTTCTGAACGGTCTGGCGGGTCGGCGGCCACGGGGTGGCGCCCTTGCGGGACTCGAAGCCCATGACCGTCACCAGCTCCTCCCGGAGGGTCCCGTACCGCTTCCCCGTGATCGTCGCGTCCGGATGCGCCTCGACGTGGGCCTGTGCGGACGCGACCACCCCGAGGATCGTGGCAACATGCTCAGGCTCGAGGGCGGCCTCGGCCAGCACCGACCGGAGCTCAGAGATGAGCGCCAGGGGAAGATCCGTGGCTGCGCGCTCCAGGTCGGGGGCGAGCCCGAGCTCTGAGCCGAGCAGGTACCAGATGCCGGCTGCAATGGCCTCGTCCGAGAAGATGTTGTCCGAGTCCTGCTTGTCGAACACGATGTCCGATTCCTTCAGCGCCTCGTCCGCGACGTCCGCGTCGATGGTGGGATAGACAGACTGGAGGCGCTCGATGGCCTCGGGCCGCGTTGCCCCGGTCGCCGCGATGCGACGGGCGAGCTGGCCGTACTCGAGGAGAAACGCGGCTCGCCCGGCCGCACTCGCGGACTCCCGTGCAGCCAGGCGTTGCTTCCGGGACTCCTCGGCGGTCGCCCCGCCGAGCTTCGCCACGATCTGGCGCACCCGCTCGCGGGTCACGCCGGAGCTGGCGCCGATGGACTCGAGCGTCTCGCCGGCGGCATACCTCTCGACCATCTGCGCATTGCGCTGCTGGAAGGTCAGCTCAGCCGCGATCCCCAGCTCAGGTGAGGTGCTCATGGTCAAACTCCTATCGCGTGGGTCCGACATTTCTCGTCAGCGGCACTCACAGGCCACGCAGCACCTCCATGAACGCCCGGTTCGGTGACGCAGCAGGCAGCACTGCCCGCACCTCCTCGAGCGCCTCCAGCCCAGAGACGCCGCGAACCTTCGCCCCGTGCAGCGCCGCCACGGTCGGCGTGCGCGACTCCATCCGCACGCAGTGGAGGAGCACCCGCTTGCCCTCGGCGCGGAAGGCTGCGACGGCGTCGGCCGCGTCCTGGAGCACGAACTCGAGGTGCGCGTTGTACTCCGGGACGGCCGAGTCGATGAGCCAGAACCGGGCGTGCTCGGCCGCCGGGACGCGGGCGTCCTCGGAGCCGACGCGGCACAGGCTCACGACGGCGTCGTAGTCGTCCCGCCGCAGGGCCGGCGCTGCGCCGAGCAGCACGCCCGGGTCGGCCGGGTGCTCGACCACCTCCGTGGCCGAGGGGGACACGTAGTCCGAGTGGTCGAAGCTGGCCGCTGCCGGCCACGCCCACGGGCGGCGCCCTTCCCCGTGCGCGAGCTCCATCCCCATCCGCTGCAGGTCCAGCGCACCGAGCCCCGGCCAGCCGTGCAGCCGCCGACGCCACTCGAACGGCACCGCCGAGAGCCCGTACGCCGCCCCGAGCAGGCCGCCGGCGATCGCGGCGACCGTGTCCGTGTCCCGCCCGCCGCGCACCGCGTCCTCGAGCGCGGCCCGCAGGTGCGCCGGCCCCGCGTGGGCCGGGGCGGTGGACGCGATGGCGCTCCACGCGCCCTGGAACGCCTCGACCACCCAGCCGTTGTTGGGGAAGTCGGCCGGCCGCGACGCCTCCGCCACCGCGATCCGCTCTTCCCACACGGCGCGCCGCTCGGGCGCCAGGAGCGGCAGCCCTGCCCGGACGTCCAGCTCGCCGGTCAGCACCGCGCGCCGGATCGCGAGGCACCACAGCACGCACGCGTCGGCGGCGTCGGGGTCCGCGTGCGTGAGCGCCGAGGCCTCCGCCGCGGCCCGGGCGAGCTCCTCCTCCGGCCGGCCCAGGTACGCGAGCGCCACCGGCGCCGTCCGCATGAGCGAGCCGTTCCCCGCCCCGCGACCCGTCCGGGCGAGGAACTCGGCGGCCGCGGCGGTGAAGTGCGTGGCGGTGACGTCCGCGGACGACGGCGAGCGGTCGCCGTCGGGTTTCGGCTCCGCTTCGCTGCGCTCAACCACCGGTTCTGCGGAAGCGAGACGGCGCGCGGCGGAGATGACGGCGCGGGTCTGGGAGCCCACGTCCTTCGCGTCTCGCGCCCAGGAGGCCCAGCCGCGCACGGCGGGGGTCCAGTCGATGGTCTCGCCCGCGGCGACGGCGGCGGCCTGGCCGAGGAGGCATTCGGCAAGGGGGAGGGCCATGGAGGTGTCGTCGGTCCACTCGGCGGGGGCGAAGCCGAAGGGGCCGCCGCCGATCATGGCGACCGGGGCACCGTCGGGGAGGGGGCTGCCGAACTCGTAGCCGGCGCCGAGCGCGTCGCCGGCGGCCATGGCGACGAGGGTGCCGGCGGCGCGGTCGTTCTGGAGAGGGGAGAGGTTCATAGGGGCTCCTTGGGTTCGAGGGCTGATGGGTGCTGGAGAGGTCACGCAGTGACGAAGGGGTGGGTGGCGTCCCAGGCGCTCATGTGTGCGATCTGGAACGGCCGCGGGAACTCGCCGCGGAGCCCGAGGCCCCGCAGGGCGATCCGCCCGGCCGTGCCTCGGAGCGCGTAGGTCGAGGCTTCATCGCCGTAGTCCCGCATTTTCGCGATCAACGGGTCTGCCGTGGCGGGCAGCGCGGCGACGAAGTCACGGGCGGCGTGGCCGGGCGTCGGGTGCTGCGGGAGCTCGAGCGCGTGGCCGGCCTCGAAGCGCAGCGCGTCGGCGAGCTGTGCCCAGTGCCGGGCGAACATCGTGGACGTGCCGAACAGCTCGAGCATCAGCGCCCGCCCGGCCAGGCCGATGACGACGCCACGCTGGCCCTCGAGCGGGCCCGGAACCTCCAGGTCGGGGCGCGGGGTGGCATCAAGCGCCTCGACGAGGGAGCCGGTTGCGCTCACCTCCGACGCGAAGCGCCCGACTCGCTGCCACACGCGGCCCTGGTCCGGGTGGCGGTCGCCGTGTCCCGGGCCGCCGAACCCCGCGAGCTCCGCGCGGACGTGCAGGGGAGCGCGGCGGCCGCGGCGCCCGTGCTGCGCGCTCGGGCCGCCCCAGCGGCCCTGCTCGACGCAGAACGCGGGGACGTCGGCCTGTTCGCCGGCGCCGAGCACGAGGCTCTCGGCGGCGACACGGTGCTGGTGGCCGCCCTCAAGGAGCTCGCCCTCGACCAGAAGGGCCGATCTTGGCCCCGCGTTGCGGACGGTGAGGCGGTTGACCTCGGGGCCGCTGGCGAGCTCGGTGACCTGCAGCTGGGCGTGGGCACCGGTGCTGAGGCCGAGCTTGCCCCGAGCGTCCGACCAGACCGGGAAGATCGTGAACGGGCCGAACTGCCGGCCGATGCCGGCGTGGAGCTGGGGGAACTGCATGGCGCCTCCTCGGGGCCGAAGCATTTTGCGCTGATCTGCGCTAAATCAGACTGTAGGGTACGGCTGGCAATTTGCGCAAGAGTGCGAATATTCTGATGCCCATGGTGTGGCGCGACGAGCACGGCAAGCGACTGGAGGACTACCCGCGGCCCAGCGTCGCGGTGGACACGGCGGTCCTCACGGTCGACGACGGCCGGTTGGCGGTGCTCCTGGCCGGCGGCGCGCTGCCGGGCACCTTCCTCCATCCGGGGGAGACCCTTGCCGATGCGGTGCTCAGGTCGCTGCGGGACAAGGCGGGGGTGGTGGGCCGGTCGCCCCGACAACTGCGCGTATTCGACAAGCCCTCGCGCGACCCGCGTGGCTGGGTCCTCTCAGTGGCGCACGTGGATATGGTGCCGGTCGCGGAGCTGGCGGCGGCTCTGACGCACGGCGGCGTCCGGCTGGCTCCCGCCGACGACGCTTCGGTGCTCGTGGGCCTGCCCTACGAGCAGGGGGAGATCGTGGCCGCTGCGGTCGAGGCGGTGCGCGCTGAGTACCGGGCGGAGCCGGACCCAAGTGCGCTCTTGGACGAGCCGTTCACACTGGCTGAGCTGCGGGGACTCCACACAGCGGTGCTGGGAGAGGAGCCCATGCGCGACACGTTCCGCCGGTATATGGAAGCCAGGCTCAAATCGACGGGGGAGACGACCGACGGTGGGCGCGGGCGCCCAAGCCGCACCTGGCGGCGTATGTCGGCAATACCCGCCGCCGCAACTCGGGGTTAGCCTGTGGAAGCAGATCCCTACTTGGCCTGCGGAGTGTTCAGTATGGGCCGGCGTACCATCAAGGGGTCTGGAGTGGATCAGTGGCACGGGGGACAGCATGAACTTCCTTGAACGCTTGCGACAAAACAAGATTGTCATAAGAGACGAATACACGCTGCGCTACATCGCCCGATTGTGCAAAGAATATCCGGTGGCACAGTACCACAGGCGGGTCTTCCAGGAAATGGGCTGCGACTTTTCGTATGCATTACGAGACGACAGACTCGGCGTGTGGCATGCTGTCGTCGAACTCAACCCAGAGTTGCAGGGCGTGCTAGGTTCGACTTCGGGAATTCAAGTCACGTACACCGATTATCATGACGTGCAGCCGAGAACAATCGATGCTATGCGTGCGGCCAAACTGGAGCGAAAGCACAGCGAAAGCATATATCTCCTCTATTCAAAAGACATGTATGCGCAGAGGAAAATAGATGAATGGACTTTGCGCGAGCCCTATAGCGTGCTGACCCTTCGAAAGGGCGATATGCCCGCCGCAGACTATGCCGCGCGCTTGCTGCAACAGATAGTGGATGTGTCGAGCCGAAATAACCCATATGAAATTACTACGCCCGTATCGGGTGCCGAGTTCTTTGGGCGCCATCAGCTCCTTAAGAGCCTCGTGGCAGAAATCAAACTAGGCCGAGTGTGCGGTGTATTTGGCCTACGAAAAACAGGGAAGACAAGTCTTCTGACGGAACTCGGTAGACAGTTTGAGCTCGGCGATTCTAGCAATGCTATCTTCAGTCTCCACGATCTGGAGGTGCTGCCTGGCGATGAATACCAGAAGGTACCCCAGCTAATGGTAGACATCGCCAACGGCCTAAAGATCGATTTTGCGAAACATGGGATGCGTGTCCATGATCTGGCAAAAGTTACCCGAGAATCCACGATCGGGGACTTCAGGCAAGCAATTGGCACCGCGCTCAAGAAAGGCCCAGGACCAAGTAAGCTAGTTGTTGTCGCTCTGGATGAGATCGAATCTCTCGTCGGTAGCAACGCTGCGGAGGTTACCTCTGAAAACCAGGTGCCCGAGTTCTTCGGCGCGCTTCGGTCGCTAGTCCAAGAGAACACCAACTTCAACGTTGTTATCTCTGGTATAACGACTGCCCCTATACTATACCCGTCTCTCTACGGCCGTGAAAACCCGTTGTTTGCGTGGGCACGAACTATTTTTATATCGAATGTCTCCGAGCGGGAGTCGGGTCAGATGATTCAGGCGTTGGGCAGTAGGATGGCTGCACGCTGGTCGCCCGAAGCGCTTGCCGAAGTGTATAGAATCACCGGAGGGCAGGTATTTCTTGCTAGATCTCTAGCCGGCTTTGTGGCCCAGCGGTTGTCAAATGACATCGCAAACCGAGAGATCGATTTAGACATGGTTCGGGCAGCGAACAGGTCTTGGCGGCGCGAAGCCGTGCCTTTGGTAGATGGCATGATTGATAGCTTGAGTCGTTTCTACCCGGACGAGCTTGCCTTGATAACACTAGTGTGCGATTCGCCGGATCTCAGCAGTATTGAGAACGATTATCCCGGTGAAGTGACGAATCTGTTGAACCTCAACGTTCTTGAGGAGAGCGGCGGTACGTTGGGGCTAGCTCCATGGACGCAGTTGGGTTCAAAGCTTAAGGTCCGGAATGGATAGAATTGCGTGGTTTGATTCCGTTGTTCGGGCAGCGACGCGCCGGCGGCACGTATTCTTCCATCTGAATGCTCTAGCAGCGACGGTTGATGACAGATCAGCATTCGCTGACTCGGCTGCGAACTTGACCGTGAAATTCATTGATTGCTACAAACTTCCGCTGAATTCGGACGGCGACCTTGAAGTCCTTGAAGACGTTGCTTCTGACCTTATTATAGTTCTTGGCTTTGATGCATTACTTCGTGCCCGTAGGGGGGAAGCGTGGATGCGTCAGCTTCGTCCGATGCTATTTGATGCAATGGCGGGAGGCGCAGCCCTTATCATTTCGAGTAAATTGCCGCAGAAGGCATACCCGGCGATCGACGGCAGTGGACTCGCCACGGACTGTTACGCTACGCCAGTACCTCGCCTGACTATAGATCACATGGTCGGTATGGATGAGGTGAGGGCTAAAGATATTTTGGCTGTCTCAATGGGCTACCCAGGTCCGGCATCGAGATTGTTGGCCGGTGGCGGATCTGGCGCTTCCCTATTAGAAGGCTCGGACATTTTTATAGAATGCCTGGCAGCTTCTATTGTGGAGTGCGGCGCGGAGACGCTTTCGAGTCTCGAGTCATGCTACCTTCACGGGATCTCGCTCCCAGAGGGACCTTACTCACACCCTGACGATGTTCAGTCAACGCTGATCGCTGCGGGAATGGCGGAAGTTGACTACGCTAGCGATGCTGTTAATGTTCTACCTTGGCTTTCTGTGAATACGATTTGCCGCGCAATCGTTAAGGCGGATCTGATGATGTTGGATGCGCCCGCTTCTTGGGGTGAGATCGCTAACAAGTTGTTCCGGATCGAACGGTCGCTTCGCGCGATTATCTCTCGGAACAGCGTCTACTCGTCCCGACGAGAACAATTTCTAGAATCCCGTCGTAAGAAGATACGCGACAACTATTCGAATGAGACTGGAGTTGCGGCGCCATCTCTCGAGCAACTGGCCATTCCTGAGAAGTGGTTGGATTTGTCTGACCTCTTGGATCTGCTGGCTGAATTGGCTGAAGGGGGTCGGATTAATGGTATGTCTTCAAAGCAGTGGGCCAAGGCGAAAGCGGACTTGCTGCCCGTAAGGAACCGGATTCAACACATGCGCTTGCCCCGATCCGGGGACGCTGAGGTGGTTCGGGCCTATCTGTCGCGACTGGGCTCATCGTAGTCAAATGAGGTACGGGTCTCACGCTGCGTCATCGCCAAAAAGTGCTAACTATGATGACGCGGTGTAGGCAGACGGTTCTGCGGTGACGCTTGTAGTTAAGATTCTTATCTTCGCGAGGATAACGTTCGGCTCCAGCGACAGATCTAAGGGACACTCGACTATCTCGACGTTTGAGTTGCGAATTTCCCTCGGCCTGACCTGCCCTGAGTCAGCGTAGATCAACCATGCCCGCTTAACGCCCAGAGCCGTGCAGTAGGCGAGCATCTGGTACTGGTCGGCATTGGAATACCCCGTGGCCCCGGACGCCTTGTATTTGGCGTCGAATATCGTCTGGGGAACCCCGCCGACGGAGTACACGAGATCCACATACATATTGACCCTCGAGCTATCTTGATGTGAGGGCACGTCAAGATAGCACTGGTACTGAGCATCAGTGCGCCCGGGCGACGAAGCCAGCGCCTCGGTCAGCGCGACGGTGACGAAGTCCTCGAACACCTTCGCCATGTCGACGATGAAGGAGGCTACGGTGAGGCCACCGGTTCCCGTCTCCGCGGACATGTTGTGCAGCATGAGCTCAGCCAGGCGCAGCGCCGGCTTGTAGTGCGCATTGGCCCGGGATGCCGTCCAGCGTGGAAGCGGAGCTCCGGTGGACAAGATGGTGACGCCGCCCAGCTTCGCATCGAGGTGAGCAAGCCGGCGCCTAGCATCGTCGCTGAGCCGGGGAAGCCGGAGGGCGAGGCGGATAGCGGTACGCACGATTCGGTTCTCCGGAATATCTTCCGTGTATTCGTCGTAGGAGACCTCCAACGGCAGCAGCATGCCCGGCCGCCGGGTCACTTGGTCGGTGACGCGGATTCTCCCCCGCACGGTCCGAAGGGCGTCGTCAAGGTGTAGGTACCCGGCCAGCGGTCCGCGAGCCAATGCGCGTTCCCCTTGACGGGCTAGTGCGAGGGCGAGAGCCGAGAACAGGTCGTCGAAGCCCTCGCCGGTGACATCCTCTTCTCGGAACCCGGGATCTTTGGCGTAGCCCAGAAGAAAGAGCATGCGGTCGAGGCCCACACGCGCTTTGGGTTTCACCTCCACTAGAAGGTTGCCCACCTGAACCGCACCCACCAGTCCAAGAGTTGCGATCGAGTATCCGCCGCCCCAGGCCGGGTCGACGGCTACAAGCTTCGTCTGTCTCAAGGCGCCCGCGGTGATCGGATCGATGGCCGCGACTACAGGATTCGGTTGGAGCTCGTCGAGGATCAGATGGGTCAGCACGTCACGAGAGTCCAGGCTGGGACTGATCACCTTCAAGGCCGTTGCCGTCTGTGTCAGTAGGCGCCGCGTCGGCCACCGGTTCGGCAACCGCGGGGCCATGCACCTTCTGGAGAATGGCCTCGAATCCGAAGCGCTCGTGCACCTTCTTCCGGTCCAAACGGCCAAAGTAGTGCTCCTCCAGAAGCGGCAGAAGTTCGTAGCGCCAGATGCGGCGTAGACCTTCCTCCGTTTCGGCATGGTCGCGCATGAAGTACGAAGGCCCGACCATCAGGTCCCGATCGCTTGACTCGATCTCGGCGTTGAGGGCATCCAGAAGCTGGGCTCGAAGCGGGCTCTTCCCATTCGCCTCGAGATACTTGGCCAGCATCCCGCGGATCATGCCGTCTTCGGGATGCAACTCGACGAAGGCGAACCGGCGACGTATCGCCGCATCGACCATCGCGATGGACCGGTCGGCTGTGTTCATGGTGCCGATGATGAAGAGATTGGGCGGGAGAGCGAACTTCTCTGCTGGGTTGTACTGGAGGCTGATCGAGTCATTCCGGTACTCGAGCAGGAAGTAAAGCTCCCCGAAGACCTTGGCGAGGTTGCCGCGGTTCATCTCGTCAATGATCAGGAAGAAGGGCTTGTCGCGGTTTCCCTCGGCGGCTGCTTCCGCTGCAATTCTTCGCAGCGGTCCGGGCTCCAGGGCAAACCCTACGTGTCCATCATCCGCAGAAGCCGGCCGGTACCCCTCGAAGAAGTCCTCATAGGCGTAGGAGGGGTGGAACTGAACCAAAGTGATATGGCTGGTATGCTCCTCGCCGGTGAGGTACCTCGCTATCTTTGTGGCGAGAAACGTCTTTCCCGTTCCCGGCGGACCATAGAACACGATCTGATTTCTCGTCTGCAGGAGATCGATGATCTCCTGCAAGTCTTCACGGGCCACATGCAGGCTTGTTGATAGGTCATCGCTCGCAGCACGGAGGTGAGGCACGACGGCGGTAGGCGGCTGTGAAGGGTCGCCAGCCTCTCCGGGGCTATCCCCCGGAACCGGTTCGGGCATCAACCGATCGAGTGCTGTCAGGGCGTCGGTGAGGTCGACGACGACGCCAGTCTCGTCGAGCAGCTTGGGAAGTGGCGCAGGGAGACCTGAGTTCGGCACGGGACGGTCGACCCACTCGACATCACGCCATAGGCGTGCCTCCTCATGCTCGGCATACTCAGCCTCGCCGGTGATGACTCCGAGGTAGAGGCTCTCTTCATGGAGCGTCACCACACGATCGTCTGGCTTCATGAGGGTGAGGAACCGGTAGTACTCCTGAGCGCGCTGCTTCCGCTCGGCGTAGTCCACGTGGTCGTAGCCCAGATTGACGGCCTCCTGAATGGCTTTGAGGTCGCTCCCGGCAGGTGGGGAACCGAGGTGCTGGGCGCGGGTGGACACCCTGCCGTTCTGGAGCCAGCCCTCCAGCATATTCAGGCCACCTTGATTCTGGCGCACAAGCCATGCGCGCCTTCCGGCAGGCTGCTGACCGTTCCATACGTGCAGGTATGGTTCGCTGTACCACTCGGCGCGGGCGCCGTCTCGCGCTGTCAGAGCTTGTTGGATCTCATGGAGGTCGTTTGCGATGGCCCAGTCATCATCGCCGGATGCTCCTCCGATAAGGCCGTCGAAGGCGTCCCGGATCTTGACGCGATGAGTTCGATTCACGATGGGCTCGAAGAACCATGGCGCGGCCATGTACTCAAAGCTGTATCGGATGGCCTGAACATCGTAGGACGGCGTAAGCGTGGCCTGGGACAGCAGTTTGGGGTCGTTGAGGAGTTCCGCGCCGTTGTAGTCGGCTTCGCGCAACGCGACGATGAGGGTCGCGAGCCAACCAAGATGTTTGTACTGGACCTGGTTGAATCCTTGGCCTCCGTTGAATGCGCCCTGCGCCGAGAAGCCGTCGTCAATGACGGGGGGAAGGCCGGGCGCCCCTCCGGGAAGCCACGAGAGGACCTCGTTGACGCGCCCTCGTTTTGTGGCGGGACGAAGATTGGTCAGCGGTAGCGACTGCAGCGCCACGAGCTCGGCAGCAAGTCGAACAACACCTGCAGCGGCACCGCTGAGCTGGTCCTTCAGCTTCTCCAGGAAGCTCCTACTGCCGAGATCCTCGCTGAGGATCACCCGATTGTAGATTTCCTGCGCGTTCTCTGCGGTCCATGTCGGCTCTCCGCCGCCGAAAGGCGACGGATCGAGGAGCAAGCCGGGACGGATGATTGCCTGCGCCGCGGATTCGACGCCCGGGAACGGGCCCGGACGGGTCGGTGTTGCGGCTGCGAGCGGGTCGGCAGTCACTTTGTCTCCTCGCCAGCTGTGAAATTCAGCGATATCTTGGGCGCTCCAGTTGCTCGGGGGGTCGACATTCATGACCGTCCACATGAGCCCCTGCGCGTCGAGGCGGTCTTTCAGGGCGATGCCGTACTGGGGTGCAAGACGAAGGACTTCATCCATCGCTTCAAGCAAGAGCCCGTAGCGTTCCAACGCCGAGCCGTTTGCTCCACGGTCCGCCCATCCAACAAGCTTCAGGAACTTCTTGACCGCTTGGGCTCGGTAGGGCGGGTATAACTCAGGATCTCGCCCGAGGAGGAGGATCGATGCAAATCCAACGACGCCGCCGACCGAGAAGTTTTCTGGGTTCTGCTCTCGGAGGCGCGCGGCAAAATCGTCGAGGCTGTCGGTGGGGTGATCGCCTCGCCATAACAGGTCGATGATTGGCTTCAAAACCTCGGGCTGGGATCGGCCGAGCTCAACCAGACGCATCATGAAGTACTGGTTCATGAGGTTCGACGAGGAGATATCCCGACGAAGCCTTTCGAACCAGTCGGGCTCGTCGCGGAGGAAAGCCTCGCGCGTGAACTTGAGGCGGACGGAGAGTTCAATCTTGTAGTCGTATTCCTCAGCATCGAGCAACGCGCGATCATAGAAGGCAGCGCCAAAGCGAAGGAACTTTGCCCACTGTGGGTCAGACATTGATATCGTCGCTGACGTTCGACTGGTACGTTTCCTTGTTCTCCCTAGCGGCGGCCATCCGATCGTAGGCATCAACTATGAGATTCAATGTGCGAAAGTCCCCGTAATCCCTGTCATCCTTGCGCCTAATGATCGGAAACGTCCCCAAAATATACTTAAGCTCATCGCGTTCGATTCCGTAAAGGTGGAAGACTGTCGCGTCAATTTCAGCACGAATATAGTCCAGCCTAGCCGGGTCGTGGTCCAGTATCCGGTCATCAACACCGAGTTCTGAGCCGATGCTCGCCATGCTCCGGGAATGTTGGCTCAGTTCGAGAACTCGGGGAGCAAGCCAGCATGCGGTGCTTTGGCCGCCGAAGATTTCTTCCGGCTCCCGCATGCGCTGTCGGGAGATTATCGGAATCTGCTCAGCGACTCCTTGAGGAATGGAAGGCTGCGATAGGGAATTGCGCAAACAGTAGTCCACGGCGAAGGAGTTGTACATGGCGGCAAGGCAGAGGAGGTCCTCGATACTCGGGCCGCTTGTAAGTATCCAACCGTAAGAACATGCCCCGTAGGGAAGCAAGCTCGCAATCATGGTTCGTTCATCGGTGCTTCTGGCGACCCGCCTAAAGCCCAGTAGCGCGGATGTAGTACCGTGCGATCTTCGCTTCAGTCGTTCTTCAGTTTCATGCTCACTTACCCAATATCTTGGCATCGGGTCGTCCTGCGACCCAGGGTCGATTGGTGAGAAGTCGTCATTGCCCGTGCCGTAGAAGCTCGCTGAGTTGTCCCTAAACTGATGTCCCATCTTTCCTTCGTAGAGCGGGAGCATCTTGTTTGTCTTGCCATTGACCATGCGCTCGAAGACGTTGCCCTTGAGCTCCCAGCCGTCGGCCTCGAGCTCGTCTCTGGTGTGGAACAGGTGAGAGTCGTTGGACATGTGAAACATGGTTGAGAACGAAACGCCCCACGGGTTGCCGTTCACGGGATCGTTCTCATTGATCAGCACCGGTACGCGCCGATAGATGCCGAGCGTGATCTCGGCATCGCGTCGTGTTCGGAAGATCGGCAGCGTTCCCGTGTTCGGGTTGATGAGCTTGATCTCGTCCGGCGTCAGCTCGAATTCCTTCGCCCCGATGTCGGCCGGATCGTGGAGGAAGAAGGCGAAGGACGCGGCCTCCTCGCGGGTGAGCCGACCGGCCATGGTCAGCAGACAGAACTTGAAGCTGCGATGCACACCGTGGAAGATCGGCACTGCGTTCTCGAAGTCATAGAGGGCCGCGATCGTGCTGGTCTCGACGAGGTCCTTGAAGAAGTACTGCGTCGTCGCGTCGGTCGCGATCCCGGTCGGAACGATGATTCCCGAACGCCCCTTCGGGCCGGTGAGCGATCGGAACAGCTCGGCGAAGACGGCGTACGTGTTGACGTCACCGCGGCCATTGAGCGGGTAGCGTCCAGAGAGCCGCAACATGAGGCTCAGACCTTCAGCGCGGCGTCGGGCGGTGAGGAACTCCGTGTGGAGCTCGGGGAAGTCCGTTTCCAGCTTCTTGATGAGTCTGCCGCGCGCTGCCGCGTTCGGTGCCGTCGCGATCTCGGGGTCGCGGGCTGCGAAGAATTCCTGTTCTTGCAGCTTGACGCGCTCCCACGGGGGATTGCCGAGCAAGCAGGAGAAGCCGCCCGGCCAACCGTCGGCGCCGACGTCGTCGGAGTCTGGGTCGCCGAACACCTCCGGAAACTCGAGGTGCCAATGGAAGAAGCGGTAGTCGTCGGCGAGTTCACGGACCTTGGCGACGGTTGCTCCGAAGCCGGCCGACGCTCCCGCGTCGCCGATCTGCCGGACGATCGACGTTGTTGGAGGCTCCGGCTCATCGTCCCGCAGCGGCCAGACGAACGCGGCCGTCCAGGCGTCGGCGTGAAGGCGCCGTCGTTCCAGCTCTCCGGAGTGGTCGAAGGCGGCGTATTCGGCTGCCAGCCTACGGGCATCGTCGGCGCTGGACACAGGGCGGAGCAGCCTGTGGCGCTGCTCGATGAGTCCTTGGACCGTGTGCTCGACGCCCCCTAGACTGAGGACCTCTTGGCCTAGGGAACGGAAGCTCCCGCGGGCCTTGGCCGAATTCTCCGCCTTGTTCCGCTTCCGGACAGCCGAAGCGCGCTTTTTGTCATCCCCCTCGAGTTCCTTGAAGGCCTCGTCCGGGACGCCTGCGGCGAGCAGGGCCGGCGTCGTGCCCATGAGGCTGTTGCCCACCTTGATGCGAGCGTCGAGGAAGCCCAGGGGCTTGCCGGGTTCCATGGCCTCGAGCCAGAGCGAGACTTTAGCGAGCTCGGCCGCTAGGTCGTTGAGGTCGACTCCGTAGATGCAGCGCTCGACGACGTCGTGCAGCGCGTGCTGGATCGCCTGCGGCGTTGGTTCGTCTCCCAGTGCTCGGACTTCGGCGAGCCTCCGCGCGATCCGGCGAGCCGCTGCGACGAGGAAGCCCCCGGATCCTGAGGCGGGATCGCACACCGTCAGGGCGAGGAGGTTGCTCTCCTGTTCCTCGGGGCTGCCCCCACTCGCTACAGCCTGGTCGAGCACCGGGTCCAAGGCGGTGTCGAGGAGCGCAGACACGAGTGACGGCGGGGTGTAGTAGGAGCCCGTGACCTTGCGGTCGTTGCCGCCGACGCGCTCAACGCCGTAGTCCCGGGCCTCGAGGTCTACGCGGGGAACCAGTTCGAGGAGGGACTCGTAAACCGAACCGAGCTCCTCGGCACCCAGATGGCGATAATCCACCGGCTGGTAGCGGTTGGAGTCGTCGGCAAACCAGGACAGCTGCCGCACGGCCTTCAAGAGGTGCATGTTGGACATCTCGGCAGCGAGCACCAGATCGTCGCCAGGCTGGCCGTCCAGCCGTGGTGCGCGAGAGTCCGGGTCGAAGAGGCCGCCGAGCGCGGGCACCGCAATGGGAGCCAGGCCGCTGCCGCCGAGCGCGGCGAGCACCAGCCTCTGGGTGCGCCACAGATCGGGGTGGGGGCCGCCGTCGCGCGTCCTGGACACCCGACGGAGCCGAGCGGTCGAGAAGTAGTCCGTGTAGCGTTGGCGTGCCTCGGCCGAGGCTTCGGGGTCGAGCAGTGCTCCGCGGTCCTCCACGACGAAGCAGAACAGCAGACGGTACACGAGGCGGAGGAGCGCTTTGTGGAACTCCCGGTCGGTGAGCTGTCGCGACGTCAGCGCCGCACGGAGCCACTCGTTGTCCGGGTGCTGAAGCAGTCCGGTTCCCAGAGTTCCGAGGGCCTTCTCCACTCCGCGGCCCAGCTTCTCGAGGACTCGCGTGCCTTCCTCGACGGATTCATTGCGCCACGCTTCGAGCCAGCAGTCCGCCGGCGATTGCTCGGGGCCTCCGCGTTTCGCCAGGCGGGACTGGTGGCACACCTGCCACACGAGCTGGAATTCGGAGTAGAGGTCGTTCTCGAAGATCTCCTCGAGATCGAACTCCACGTACGCGGAGCCGGCCAAGGACGTCGAGTCGCGGAGGAGACGGAGCCTAAGGCCGTTGCTGAGGATGGCCCACAGGTACTCTTCTTCGCGGTTCAGGAACTCCTGGAGCATGGCCTGCGGGGCGCGGGCGGCGCCTTCGACGCCCTTGTTCTTCCGGTCGAGGTCAACCCCTGGCCCGAGCAGGTGGATGGCCACATGCTCCCATCGATGCGACACCGGGTATTGGGCGTCTCCCGTCGCGAGGCCGCCCGGAGTCGGTTGAACCTGACCGTAGCCGAGCTCCCTCAAGAGCACGAGAAGCCACTTCTGGCGGGCCTCGCCGGTCCCGACGCCGGTCAATCGCTTCGCATCTCCGTCCCGCCAGGCGCGCCACGCACCACCGAGGTAGCCCCACGAGCGTGAGGCAGCATCACGCAGTGTCTCACTGCCGGCAAGGTTGAAGCTCGACGGCTTCATGCTCGCTTCGCTGACTTGCCCGGCCTGGATCCTGCCGAGAAGCGACGGGGGGAAGACCCCGCCAGTGACGGTAATAGCCTGGAACGCGGCCGTGCTCATTTCGCTCCCTGGTCGGGGGTGTAGAGGTAGACGCCGAGGATGTCGGCGGGAAGGTTCGGCTGGACTTCGAGGCCTCTCACGCCCAAGCGTCCCGCCCGGGACGTGCCGCGGGCGGCCAAGCGGACTTCGACGTGAGCCTCCCGGATCTCGTCCGCGATCGCCTGGGCCTTCTCGTTCAGGAGCGGCTCCATCGCTTCGAGGGCTGCGAGGACCTTAGGGACGAGAGCCTTGGCGGTTTCGGAGGGGTTGGCCGTTGGCCGGGCATCCATGAGCGTCTCGATCTCGGCGTCGTCGAGCCACGTCGGATCCGAGGGTGCGCCGGTGAACGCGAGCAGGCGGGCCTCTTCGGCGATGTCGGTCCGGTCTCCCAGCCGAGCAGGGAGGATCAGCTTCGTGCGGAACCGGACGAGAAGCGCCACGGTGGTCTTGGCAACGGCGGACGTGGTGATGATGCCGGCCCGGCGCGCGGGCCGATCCGCGCCAGTGAGCTTGTCATCGAGCGCCGAGTTCAGCACGTAGGCAGCGAGGGCCGTGACCTTCGGGTCCGTTCTCACAAGCACCCCGGCGCCGCGGGGGGCCGGATAGTCCGGGACGAACTCAACGGCGTCGCGGCCGCCGAGGGCGTTCTTCACACCGGCCGCAGCGACGCTGAGGCTGGCCTCGAAGCCCTCTTGCTTTGACGTGAGGTGCGCTCCCGTGTCCTCGAGTGCTGAACGGACGAAGAACGGAATCTCCCGGGGCTCCCCGAGGCTTCGCTGTGCGGCGTCAACGGCTGTCTGGACCTGTTCGGGGCGGATAGCGTTCTGCGCGTACCGCGCTCGGCTGGCCTTCTCCGCTTCCGCGGTGCTTCGCCATTCGGCGTCGAGCTCCTTGGCCGCGACGTCCAGCCCGAGGTCCAGCTGGCCCTGCTCAGGATCGTGCCCACGCATGAGGAGGCCCTCGATGAGGGCAGCCATGACCTGATCGCTTCGCGGCGGTACGGGGACGCTGACGCCGAGATCCTTGCGGATGCTCTCGTGCTTCCGCAGGAGCACCTGGAGCACGAGACCGTCGATGCCGTTGTCCTCGCCGTAGATCGTAACGGCGCGGACGGTCTCCGAGAGCTGCCCGAAGCGGTCCACGCGACCTTCGCGCTGCTCATGGCGGGTGGGATTCCATGCGAGGTCATAGTGGACGACGGCCTGGAACCCATCCTGCAGGTTGACGCCTTCGGACAGGCAGTCGGTGGCCACGAGGACCTTCTGCGACGAACCGGCCCTCTCTGCGAGTGCCTCGATTCGCGCCGCCCGCTCCTCCGAGGGGAGCTCGCCGGTCACAACGTCGATGGCGACGCTGCTCTTGAGCTGCGTCCGGAGGAAGTCAACGACGTAGTGGGCAGTGGGGATATAGCGGCAGAAGACGATGGGTTGGAAGCCTGCCTGGAGGAGCTCGCGGACGTTCTTCACCAGTGCGGCGAGTTTGGCGTCCGACGCCGGATCGGCGGCGAGCTTCTCGGCTCGCCGTGCGAGGCTGGCGAGCGTCGAGAGCTCCTTCTTCTCGCCCGAGTCGGCGTCGGGCAGCGCTCCGGGGACGACGTCAAGTCCCTCCGCGCCATCGTCCTCCATCTGGTCCATGACCCCGGCCATTCCGAGGAGGTCCGCCTCGCCGGCAGTCGAGGCGGTCTCTGCGATGGCACGGGTCCGGAGAGTAGCGGCAGCTGCGGCCGGGCTCGAGGCCAGAGAGCGGAGCATGGAGAGCGCGGACCACCAGCGGATGCGCTGTTCCCTCTTGCCGCCCGTGCTGTCCTGGGCTTTGCCGCGGGCGAAGGTCACGACGTCGTCGAAGAGGTCTTTATGCTCTCCCGACAGGTGGTACGGAATCTCCTTCTTGACGCGGTCGCTCGGGAACTTCGTGTCTGCCCGCAGGAAGTGCCGTATGTCTGCTCGGCGGCGCTGGACCATGTGCTCGGCAAGGAGGGCGCTGCCTTCCCCGCGGGTCAGGTCGAGGGTCTTGAGGCGCTCGTCGAGGAGGCTCACGAGATTGCGGAAGGCGTTCTCATTGCCGCTGTGAGGTGTTGCGGTCACCAGCAGCAGGTGGCGGTCTTTGTCCTTTGCCAGTTCGCGGACGAGCTCGTAGCGCTGCGTGCGTCCTGAACTGCCTCGACCTGACTCATCTGCGGTCACGCCGTGGGCCTCGTCGACGATGATCAGGTCGGGCGCGGTGCGGATGAAGTCATGGCGCTTGGACTCGGACTTGATGAAGTCGGTGGACACGATGGTGAACGGGAAGTGCTCGAAGATCGACTTCCCGTATCCCGCTTCGTTGCTCAGCTTCTTTGCAGTTCCCGGGAGGACGAGAACAGCGTCGATGCTGAATTTTTGAAGCAGCTCCTGACGCCACTGCTCGGCGAGGCTCGGCGGGCAGAGCACGGTGAGGCGTTCGGCATCGCCCTGGGCGAGCAGCTCGGCCGCGATCAGCCCCGCTTCAACAGTCTTGCCGATGCCGACATCGTCAGCGACGAGGAGACGAACGGTGTCCTGGCGGAGTGCGAGTAGCAGCGGGACAAGCTGGTACGGCCGCGGCGAGACGCTGAGTCCGGCGAGGCTTCGGAATGGGCCGCCACTTGAGCGGAAGCCGATTCTCAGCGCGTCGCGCAGGAGCCGCGCGCTCCGGTAGTCGCCCAGGTCGTCGGCGGAAGGCAGCCCGAACGAGGCGCTCCGTACCTCTTCGACCGCTGGGATGACACCTGCGATATCGTCATCGGTGCCGCCGAGAGGGCGGAGGACTAGAAAGTCGTCAATGCTCTCGGGCAGGACTACCCACTCCCTGCCTCGGGCGGAGACCAAGGAACCCGGGGCGAAGCCGGTAGTGGTGGTCATTCTGCTTCTCCGAACACGTCTGCGTTTCTCCCTACTACCAATTCAAAATCTTCATCCCTACCGACGGTAACGACCTTGAAGCCCAACAGCTGAAGGGCGCTGTCATCAACCGGGTGCTTGCCGACTTCCTCGACGATCACAGCGCAAGGCTTCGACAATTCAGGTCCGTCGAAGACGAAATCGACAGCAACGCCTTCAATCGCCTCGGCTACCTTTGCAGGGTTCCGGTGACCACGTGTGGCGAGCCACTCCTGGAAGGCGGCAGCGCGTGGAGACTGAGTGCCCCGTGGAGGTTCGAAGTCCACCGAACCGACGGCAAGGTCCGAAGGCTCAGCAAACAGGGCGCTCTGGGCTTGATCGGTGGGCAGCGTGCTGGCTGACGCAAGATCCTTGAGGAAGTCGACGACAAGCCGCCGGTCGATCAGTTCGTGGTCCCGTTGGTTCCCGTAGGACAGCAGGCAGCGATAGCATCCGCGCGTGCATGCATCTGCCTCGTCCTCGCCGGACATTGCATTCACGTGCAGGATTTCCAATGCAGATTGCGCCACCCTCGACACGGCATCGGGTTCAGCCTGCAGGCGTCGCAGGACACCAGCGCCGCCTTCGGCTGCCTCGACAAGCAGCAGCCGCCCGCGGCCGTCGGGATCGCTCAGGCGCTCACTCGTCAGCTCGGAGTCTTCAAGCTGGAACGTTGCTTCGATTCCGCGTTCGATTGCGTATTGAAGCGTCGTAGCGGTCTCCTCTGAAACTGCCTCCGCCCAACGGAGCACCGCGATATTCCTACGGTCTTCTACGAATGGAACGACGCGAGCCCGCTTCTTGGCCTTCTCTACGGGCATGTCATCGGCATCGGAGTCCGGAGCATCGTACATGGCGTCGATGTCGCTGACCTTGGTCTCCGTGAGCCACTCACCCGTGATGAGGTCCAGCCAGAAGCCGAGCTCATCCTTCTTGGCCCGGTTCCGACGCCCCCGATTGACGACGCGGACGGTGGCTCCGTCCCCATAGGCAACTTCGGCGAGCAGGTGGCCGCCCTTCTGGACGACTGCACGGTGGTGGCCTGGCTTTGCGCCGCCATCAGCGAAACGATAGGTCGTGACGAGTTCGAAGCCCTGACGGTTGCGTTCTTCCTCGTCCGCGCTAATCCGCTCGCGACGTCGTGTGATGACCGACTGAAGCTGCATCAGTTCCCTTGTTGGTGCACCCAGCTCGGAACCGCAGTTCTCGCACACGCTGATGATGGCGCTGCGCTCATGCAGGTACCCGCACGCCTCGCAGATCTGTGCCTCCGTCCGGACGACATCGCCATCAGACGCGAGATCCGACTTGCGGGGAAGGGCAACTCGCTTGACCTGGTAGCGCGCCCCCTCGTGGTAGATCAGGGCGTCGGGACCGAACTCGCTGATGGCGAGGAAGCGCGAACGCTGGAGCCAGGTGGAGTTGTTGTCCTTCCCCTTGCGGATGCCCGGGATGAAGGCCGCAAGCGGAAGCCGAGGGAAGGAATAGCCGGGCAGGAAGCCCTCGGACGCGAGGTATCGCAGCGTATAGAAATCCGACTGGCCCTGGCTGTCGCCGTCATTGAGCAGGATTTCGATCCGCTGCTGTGCCTCGGCATATCGCCGCTGAGCCAGCTCCCTTGCCTTCTTCTGTGCGACGGGATTCTTGATCGTCTCGTGTGCACTGTCCCGTTCGGCAACAGCGTTCTTATAGAGCTCGCGCCAGCGATCGCAGGCTCGGTCGAACGACTCGAGCGCGTTGTCGATTACCGTGTCGGACCAAGCTCGGGACCACCACGGGGTCGCCGCGAGCTCATCTCCGATCGCGGCCACAAGCGACCTAGCCGAAGCCTTGGCTGCGTGAGCGGCCGCGGGGGAGCGGAGGACGTCTGCGATCTGCGGTGCGAGTGGGTATCCCGCGGCGTCCATGGCCAGAAGTCCACTCATTGACTTGCCGAGGCCGCCCGATGTTGCCGAGAGCGTCTCGGCGAGCCACACGGCATGGACGTGTGACCGCACGAGGTCTTCATTGGCGAAGTCCAGTCGCGGCGGTTGCACCTGGCCCGCGACCATAAGCTCGGATCGATCGAAGTAGTACGAGTCATGTGCGTTGCCCGTTGCGCAGTACGTGAGAACCAGTGCGGGCTGGCCCGACCGCCCCGCTCGTCCTGATCTCTGAGCGTAATTTGCTGGTGTGGGGGGAACGTTGCGCATCGCGACCGCATTGAGGTCTGCAATGTCCACTCCGAGCTCCATCGTCGGCGAACAGAAGAGCAATTTGAGCTCCGCATCGCGGAATAGCTTCTCCCGCTTCTCCCGATCATCAGCCCTGACCTGTGCCGTGTGCTCCATCGCGTGAAGCCCGGCCAGCTCACGGCCTGATTCGCGGTACAGGTCACGGAAGAAGGCGATAACGCGCGGCTTCTTTTCCGCCGAGTACCGCCGGCGGAGGGGATCCGCAGCGCCGAATTCCCCGGTGCCTGCACGCAGAGTCATCGTCGAGAGCTTCAGACGATGGCCCTTGATGTTCCCTTCTGCCGCTTCAGTGATGAGTCCGCCCTCTTGGAGGACTCGCAGGAGGGACTCGATGACGATGCCCGCTTCTGCGGTCGTGAGTTTCCGGCCAAATCGCTGGGGCCGGCGCAGCCAGCGCCCGAAAGCCCCGGCGCCGGTGATCGGCATGATATTTCGAGCGCGTGTGTTCCGTTTTGGCTCCGTCGTCACCAGGCCGACGACCGGATCGGGTTCTCGTTCCGGCATCGACCACACACCTTGCAGGAACTCGCGCGACCGACCGCGCAGTTTGTCGATCCAATCCGAGTCCAGCTCGCGGGCATCGATCGCTAGGCCACGGCGAAACTCGTCTAACAGGATCGTGATGATCTCTTCGCGCTGGTCTGCGTCGCTGTCCCGAAGGAGCGCGTCGGCATCCTTCCAACGTTCCTCATCCTCGGCCAGAAGCTGGGCCAGCGGGTACTCGACGAGAAGAAGACCCGTCTGTTCGAGGTTGGGCAGGGTAATACGCCATCCGCGTTGAAGGTCTCGGATGGCCCGGTATGTCACGACGTCATGAAGTGCCTTCTGGTAGCGCTTCTTGTCGAGTGGGTTGGCATCGACCGCAAAGTCTTTGAAGTCAAGGTTCAGTGATGCGACGATGGCGTCGCCGAGCTCGCTGGCCCCGACACCGTCGGGGGCAACCTTGGCGACCGCTGCGTGCAGTGCCGCACGGAGCTGGGCCACCTGCACGAAGTCGTTGACGTGGCCGGCCTGAAGAGCTGCGTCCTGACGGTTGTCAACAAACGTCAGGAGCTTGTGCGCTCGGGGGTCGAGATCCGCACCCGCGGGGGACTCGAGGAGATGAACCAATCGGGTCGCGATGACAGTCATGGCGCTGCTGCGGCCCTCGCGGTCGAGGGTCACGAGCTTGGACACCTCACCCAGCCGCGCCTGCTCGTAAGTCACCTCGCAGTTGAGGCAGAACCGGAAGGCGCCCGGGATCCAGGCTGCGAGTTGGCCCTCGCCACCGTCATCAAGTCGTGCTGACCCGTCGATGCCCAGCCTGTGCAGCACAGGTAGCGATTTCCGCCGGGCTGGAAGTACGCTCTTGGCGACCCCAGCACCATCCAGCCATGACTCGGGGAGCCGATCCTCGGCAATGGGGTCGGCTGGCCAAGGATTCTTGCTCGAGATGTAGAGGTAGCCGTCAATGCCATTATCGGGAGCGGAGTCGTCGCCGAGCCGCAGCGTCTGGCGGGCGAGGAATGTATCAGAGCCCGGCCTCATGACCTTCCTCGCCATGAGGTATTCCTGACCGCATTCCCTGCAGAAGGCGAGCGGGTACAGGCGACGTTCGTCGGGATCCACGGTCACTTGATAGTCGGTCTGGATGAGCCGAGTTCCTTCGTCCTCGGCGGACACGTAGACTGATCCACCCTTCGACAGGAACTGATGGAGCCGAAACGCGAATAGCGGTCGGCCTGCTTCATTCTTGGCCTTCGAGCCCGCGAGGAACGTGGCTCGGATGGCTGTGGCGCATGATTTCTCATCCGCCTCAGTAATGGAAGAGAGCTGCTTAGCCGCACGAGCCACAGTTGTCGGGCGTTTGCGTACGAGGACCCGAGAATTGTCTTCCTCGGTCAGCCCAAATTCACTCTCAATCCATGCTGCCAACGGATCAGCGGCCAGCGCGTCGTATCCGCCCGTGAGGGTTGCGCTCGTGTTGTCGGCATCGCCCCGCCTGCCAACAATACGTCGGAGATCGAGCGCGTTCGGCGGCGCACTTGTCGTCGCCCGGATCAGGGTTTCGGAGACCACTTGTTCAGGTGCGATAGGGACGCCGAATATCCTCGTAGCTACGGCCCCGACATCCGTCTTCTGATCGGCGGACGAACCGCCGTTGGACATAGTTGCCGACGTTCCGACGCACTGCAGCGTTTCCCGTGCCCCGCAGGCGTCCCGAACCCGCCGGACGAGCATCGCGACGTCGGCGCCCTGCCGGCCCCGGTACGTATGCAGTTCGTCCAGAACCAGGAAGCTCAGCCCATCAGCCGCCTTGATGAGCGAAGTACGCTCCTCCGGCCGAGTAAGGACGTACTCGAGCATCACATAGTTTGTCAGGAGGATGTCAGGTGGGTTTTTGAGGATGTCGGCGCGCTCCTCGGGACTCTCCTGTCCGGTGTAGCGCCGGTATGTCACCGGTGATTTGCCGTCAAAGCCAAAGTCAAGGAACTTGCGCAGTTCCTCCATCTGGCTGTTTGCCAGCGCGTTCATGGGGTAGACGATGATCGCCCGGATTCCTTTGCCAGACCCTTCGCGGAGGACGCGATCAACGATTGGGACGATATAGGCGAGCGATTTACCAGAGCCGGTTCCAGTCGTCAGAACATAGCTTTTGCCGCTAGCGGCAAGCTTGATGGCATCGGCCTGGTGTCGATGGAGGGTGATGGGCGCCGTGCCCGCATCATCGAGCGTCGCCTTACGCCGAAAGATCTTCGCCGCAGTCGGGTGAAGGAGACCCGCCGCGACTAGGTCGTCGATCCGGCCTCCGGAGGCAAATGATGGGTTGAGCGACAACCATGGATCGGGCCACTGGCGGCCCTGATCGCTGGCCGTTTGGACGGCCTTCTTTATCCTTTCGTCCTGGATCTCTACGAATCCTTCAGTGAAGGACTTGTAGCCCTCAATGAGACCCTCGCGGATCTTGAACGCGTCCATGCGCCCCCCTCTGTCTGTCCTTCACTACTTCTTAGCACCCACTACGCCGCTGCGCGGGCACCCGCGCAGCAGGTGCGGTTCGCATGGCGTCGGCTCCGAGTACAGCATCCCGGTACGGAGCCCGCCGGGCGTCGCCACGGCCCGGGATCGCCTATCGCCACGCTATGGCACCCAGCGCTCGGCCCGCCCCAATGCGGCCTCGAGTTCGCGACCGCCTCCGCGTCCTATGAGCTCCGGGTCGCCCACCACAACGAGCAGGCTCCTCGCACGAGACAGTCCCACATACAGCTGCTCGGCAGCGCGGTTCGTGTCTTTGAATCCGTTGACGCAGAGGACGACCACGGAGCGCTCCAGGCCCTTGAACCCCAAGACGTGCCCGTAGAACTCGGCAGAGTCTGAGTAGAACTCGCGCCAGTATTCAGATACGGCCTCCGGCCCGGCGTCGAAGGCCTCCTGATGGATGGGGTGCCGCGTCTTGGTGGTCAGGAGTGCGATCTGGTTGTTGGCCCAGCCCTCCTCGATGAGCCCGTCCACGCAGTCCGAGGCAACCTCGAGTGCATCCTCGGTCGAGCACTCCACGAAACGCACCGGCAGCCCGGTGCCTGTCTTCGGTGTGAAGTGGTCGCCCGCGAAGCACTTGAACGTCTGGGCGATGCGCCGGGAATTGCGCAGGTTGTCGTCCACATGGATCGGAACGAAGCTGATGTCCTTCCCTTCCTGCCCCACGGTCCCGCGTCCGTCCCAGCGCCGATAGACGTCCTGACGGGCGTCGAGGAAGGCATAGACACTTGCCTCTCGCGGGTCCTTCACGCAAGCGAGCAGCCCGTCCCACCATAGGGGCGCGAAGTCCTGCGCCTCGTCGACGACGATGGCGTCTAGCTTCTGAGACTCGGGCAGGGCGCCGCCCACCTCGACCAAGCGGCGCGGCATCTCCTCGTCGAAGTACGCCTGCCCTTGCCCCGGGGGAACGCCGAGGGAGAGGACATACTCATGGAACTCGCCGGCGAAGACGGGTCTGTTGTGCCTCCAGCCAGCGGTCCTCTGCCGCAGGTGCATGCCCAAGCCCTTGTTGTAGCAGAACAGGCCGACGCGTTTGCCCTCCTTGGCCAGCCGCTTGGCCTTCTCGACGGCGAGCCAGGTCTTCCCGCTACCGGCGCCGCCGATGAAGCGCGCATGCCGGATCGATCGGGTCGCATTGAGCAGCACCTGCTGCCGCTCGGTGAGCGAGTCCTGAAGGTCTTCGTCGGCAGCTGAAGCGAGCGGACCGGCGTCGTGCGTCACGAGCGTGCCGCCGGCGAACCGCTCGAGCCGAGCTGCGTACTCGGGCGTCAGCTGACTCACGCCACGCGCCTCGGCGAGGATGGTGCCGCGGAGCCGCTCCGCCAGAGTGAGGGGATTTGCGAGGTCGTCGGCGTCCAGGATGAGGGGTCGGGGCGTGCCGGCCATCTCCCAGGTGCTGGGCACGTGCGTGTAGGGGAGGGCCACGAGGTAGATGGTCCTGCTGGTCAGGGGAGTGCCGAGGTGGTCGCTGGCCATATCGATGAACGCGTGCATGGATGACTGGGACTGCGCGACCGGGCTCTTGATCCGGTGCTTGCCGTTGCGGTCCGACTGGTACCACTGCGCCTGGTCGATGCTGATCTGGCCGCCCTTGACCTCGACGCACGCAATCCCGATGCCGGGCCAGAGGACGAGGAGGTCGATCTCGTGCTCGGCGGTGCCGTGACGCACCTGGACCGAATGGCATACCACGGCGTCGTCCGGCAGCGCCTCGACGAGCAGTTTCAAGACGGCACGCTCGGCCTCGTGGCCCGGGCCGAAGTCCGGCTCTTCTGGGATCGAGCGTGCCACTAGTCCCCCGTATGTCTCCCCACGCTCCAAGAGCGCCCGCCGCCTCCATGCGACTCGATGATTGTATGGTCAAGCTTGCTGATTCATGCGACGGTCCTTGAGCGCGACTCCGGAGGGCAGCAAGGGGAGCATCTAGTCCAGAAGTGTCGGTGGACTCGCTTATGGTGTGGTGATAACAACATCACGTGCGCGGAGGGGGACCCGTGGCCGCAGAGCTGCAGGAAGTTGAGCCAGGATTCGAGGCTGAGAAGGCCCGCGAACAGGCCTACTTCGATGTCGCCAAAGCACAGTTGGACAGAGCCATCGCCTATCGCGACGGCCCATCTTCGGGCGGTACGGCCTTCGAGCGCAGGGCGCTCGCCGCAGCGGCCAATCGCCGTGAGCGACTCGGCGCCCATGAGCCGGTCGCTTTCGGCCGTATCGACACGGTCGACGGTGAGACCCGTTACATCGGCAAAGTGGCCGTGCGTGATGACTCGACCAGTGAGGTCCTTGTCTGGAACTGGCAGTCGCCCGCAGCGGACCCGTATCACGATGCCACGTTCGAAGATCAGGCCGGGGTTGCGCGACGTCGTGTGTTCGACGCTCCCGCCAACCGGATCAAGTCGTTCGAAGATGAGCTTTTCGAGCAGATCGCCGAGGAGCTGGGGAAGCTCAGCGAGTTCCGCAGCGTAGGCGACCCACTCCTCGAAGATCTCGGGCGCGCCCGTGGCCATTACATGCAGGACATGGTCCGCACCATCCAGGCCGAGCAGAACCGCCTGATTCGCAGCCCGAAGGATCAGCTCCTCGTCATTCAGGGTGGCCCAGGCTCGGGCAAGACTGCAATTGCTCTCCACCGCATTTCGTGGCTTCTCTACACGCACCACGAGACGCTCGCGCCGAGAGATGTGCTCTTCGTTGGCCCGAGCCAGACCTTCACTAAGTATGTACGACGGGTCCTGCCCGATCTGGGCGACGAAGACGTCGTACAGCTGCCCCTGCCCCAGCTGATGGCTGGGTCTGACTTCCATATCAATGGCCAGGATGAGCCGCGCGTGGCCCGACTTAAGGGCACCGCGACAATGGCCGAGCTGCTCCGAAAGGCTCTCTACCAGCGTGTAAAGATCCCTGCTGGCGGCATCCGGATCCGCCGGCAGGGCGGCCTTGGCAGCGTGCCGATTGACGCAGAAGCAATCAAAGCAGCCCTGAGCGCGCTCAAGCCGAGCCCGTATTCGTCGCGCCGCGCGCTGCTCAAGGCTTCACTCGCTCGCATGGCAGCCAATACCAGCGATCCCTACATCAACGGCTTGGCAGTCGGGATCGACGACAAGTCGCTTGAGGAAGAAACAGAGAAGATCTGGCCGCAGGTCTCGCCGCAGCAATTCGTCGTCGATCTCTACGGGTCGAAGGTCCGGCTGCGCGCCGCAGGAGCAACAGAACCCCAGATCGAATCCCTCTACAGGGCGGCACCAACTAGCATCTACGACGTCCGATGGACCGAAGCCGATCTCGCCGTTCTTGACTATGCCATTCACGCGATCAACGGGGTTGAGCACGTCTACGGCCACATCGTGGTGGACGAGGCGCAAGACCTGTCGATCATGCAGCTTCAGGCCCTTCGCCGACGTTCGCTCGATGGGTCAATGACTATCGTCGGTGACATCGCTCAAGCGACTTCGTTGTACGCGCAGAAAGACTGGGACCAGACCACCAAGTACCTCGGTTCAGAGCTCCCCGCCAACGTCGAAGTGCTCGAGGTCGGTTACCGCGTCCCGAAGAAGGCCATGGACATTGCATCACGGGTCCTCGAAGAGGCCGCGCCCGAGATCGCAGCGCCCCAAGCCATACGGGACGTCGACGATGAGCCCCGGTGGATCCTGTGCGAGCCGAAGAGCCTCAGCGAAGCAGTCGCCGATGCAGTCCAGGACCACAGCCGCCGCGGTCTTTTTGTAGGCGTCATCGCCCCGGAATCACACTGGCCGGCGATAACTTCCGCCTTCATGGCCGGGGGCCTCCGATGGAGTGAGTCATCCGACGGCGGCCTCTCCCAAGGCATCAATCTCGTCACGCCCCACGATTCCAAAGGCCTCGAATTCGATGCTGTCGTCGTTGTCGATCCGGCGAGAATCCTCGAGACTCCTCAAGGGGCGAAGCTGCTGTACATTGCGTTGACGCGCACTGTGCACTACCTCGACGTCGTCCTTCCGAGCACACGAGTCCCTGGCATTCTCGAAGGATTCATACCACCCGACGAGAAGCCGGAGGAGGAGGCGACCCCGGAGAGGGCCGACCGCGAGGAACCCGATCGCGCTGAGCATGACGACACAATCATTGAAGCTGAGGCCATGGTGTCGCCGCTTCTCGCTGACGCCGAAGAGGACCAGACGGGCGCAGCGGTCATCCCAATCCATAGAGACGCCGTAGCAGCCGCCTCTGGACGGCCCGAGAGCGCTCCTCTCCAGAACTCGATGTGGGAGAGCTTCGCGCAAAGTCTGGCCGAGCGTATCGCTGAAGACCTGCGGGAGAACGCCGGCCCTGCTGTACAGCGGCGAATCTTGGCCCTTCTTAAAGAGCGCCTGAACGAGGACTGACACGAGGCCACGCAAGCCCGCGCTGTTATCGGGCCTTCCGCGGGGGCGCATGGAGTGGACGTACTCGTAAGCGGCGACTGTCACTGCGTTTAGGAACGAGCTCGGTGACCTCGACGGTATCCAATGTCTATGTCCCGACCCCTATTGATGCAGACTCCGATGGGTGGCGCCACAGGTGCTGCCTCGGGTGGCGACGGGAGGACGAGGGACAGGCGACGATCGATCGCATCGCTTATTCCGTTACCCAGCTGTCGGCACGACGCCGAGTGCCCGAGACGCCCGCATCTCTACCGAACAGAGCGGTCTGCCGGCTGATGCCTTTGAAGCCTTGGCCGCTGCGGCCGAGCTGCAGGAGCCCGAGAACAGGGAGTTCGACCCTTTGCGTGCTCGTCGCCACTCGTGTCACCGAGCCGCGTTCGAACGCCGTGATCCCGATACTCCGAGTGGGTTGTAAAGTTCCTGATACACGCACACCACGGGGGAAACCGATGAAGGCCGTTGACACCCACCTGCTCACACTGCTCAAGGCGAGCAGCCAGTTCATTGTGCCGATCTACCAGAGGCTCTACTCGTGGCAGGAAACGCACTGCGCCAAGCTGTGGGCCGACATCGTCCGGGCCGGATCGACGGCAGCCCTCGGTTCCCACTTCACAGGCTCGATCGTCTACGTCGCCAGGGACCAGGCAACCAACACCTCAGCCGAGCCGGATCTGATCATTGACGGCCAGCAGCGGGTCACGACGGTGACGCTGATCCTCGCTGCACTGGCTGCGCGGCTCGAGAGGCTTCCGGAGGATGAGCGGGAGCCATGGGACGGCTTCTCGCCACGTAAGATCCGCAATCGCTACCTCCTCAACGATGACGAGGAGGGCGAGCGCCAGTTCAAGCTGATCCTGTCCCAGAGCGACAGGCAGGCGCTCATGACCATCCTGCAGGGCGCGGAGCTACCGTCGGGCATGATCACCCGCGTGACCGATAACTATGCCTTCTTCGAGCAGAAACTCAACGATTCACGCCTGGACCTGGCGGTTGTCTGCCGCGGACTCGACAAGCTCGTCGTCGTCGATGTGAAGCTCGAGCGCGGTGTCGACAACCCCCAACTGGTCTTCGAGGCAATGAACTCAACCGGCAAGGAACTGTCCCAGGCCGACTTGATCCGCAACTACGTGCTGATGGACCTGCCGCCTAAGCAGCAGGAGAAGCTCTACTCGGCCTACTGGCGGCCCATGGAACTCGAGTTCGCCGGTGCGGAGGATAGCCAGTTCGACGAGTTCGTCCGCCACTACCTGACCATCAAGACCGGTGAGATCCCGCGCCTTGACGACATCTATGACGGGTTCAAGAATCACGCCGCCGCCTTCACGGCTGCCGACGAGACCATCGAGTCGCTCGTCATCGAGCTGCGCCAGTATGCACGCCGGTACTGCGCGATGGCACTAGGCAAGGAATCGGACCCGAAACTTCAGCGCGCTTTCAGGGACCTGGACCAGATCAAGGCCGACGTCGTATTCCCCTTCCTGCTGGAGGCCTACACAGACTACGAGCTCGGGACCCTGACCCGAGACGACGTGCTCGAGATCGTCGACCTGGTGACCTCGTACATCTTCCGCCGCGCAGTCTGCCGAATCCCGACCAACTCGCTGAACAAGACCTTCGCAGGCTTCAGCGCCGCGGTGCGTAAGGACCGCTACCTCGACAGCGTTAGGGCCAACTTCCTTGGCTTTAGGAGCTACCGCCGGTTCCCGACGGACGCCGAGTTCGTAGCGGACCTCGCGGCCAACGACCTGTACAACTTCCGCCGGCGCTCGTACTTCCTGCGCATGCTGGAGAACTACGGCCGCAAGGAGCACGTGACGATCGAGGACTACACGATCGAGCACATCATGCCGCAGAACGACGACCTGTCCGAAGAGTGGCAGACCGCGCTCGGCGACGACTGGGAGGACGTGCAGCAGAAGTACCTGCATACCCTAGGAAACCTGACGCTGACGGGCTATAACTCCGAGTACTCCGATCACTCGTTCACCAAGAAGCGCGACATGGAGGGCGGGTTCAAGGACAGCCCACTCCGGCTGAACAGGGGCCTAGGACGGCTCGAGACCTGGAATGCGAGCGAGATCCAGAAGCGTGCCTCGCGGTTGGCCGATGATGCGCTCAAGATCTGGGCCCGTCCAGAGCTTCCCGCCGAGACGATCGCGGAGTTCGAGGGCAAGCGGGCCGAATCTGACTTCACCGTCGAGGACCATCCGCATCTCCTACCGCAGCCGCGCCGGGCCTTGTTCGAGAAGTTCAGTGCCGAGGTGCTCGCTCTGGACCCGGGTATCACCCGGCAGTTCCTGAAGCTCTACGTCGCGTTCAAGGCCGAAACCAACTTCGTCGATGTCGTGCCCCAGAAGGCCCGGTTGAGGCTCAGCCTCAATATTCCAATCGAAGCGCTCCGTGACGAGCGCAGCCTTGCTTGGGACGTCAGCGACAAAGGACATTGGGGCAACGGCCCGACCGAGGTCGGCCTGGACGAGGGCTCCGACCTTGTCTACATCGTCGGGCTGGTCCGCCAGGCGTTCGAGTTCCAGATGGGCGGGGAGTAGGCTGCAGGCCACCAGCGGGCGGATGTCACGATTGTGATACGCGGGACCATGCTGGCACTTTATGGCGCAGCGAAGGTTCGATGGGGCAGAGAGAGCCGGCGACGGTATCGGAAACGCCACTGCATGCATCGTCTGGGACACCGCGGACGGTGCTCTACACGTGCAAGACCTCGGCCACGGGCACCCGGCTGCGCTGGCGGCAGTAGGGCCGCCAGCGCCGGCGCGCGCTATACGGCCCTTAGGCCTTCCACCCAGAGGCGGCCGCCGCGATCCTCTCCAAGGCCCAGTCCCAGCTCACGTACTCCTGCTCGAGGCGCACCCCCGCCCACCCGTCCGGGACCAGATCGCCGCCGGTCAGCGCGTCATAGACCTCGCCCTCCTCGGCGGTGAGCCGCGTCAGCGCCGCCCTCGTGGGTCGGGGGTCCTCGACCCAGAGCTCGGCATGTGCTGCGAGCGTCTCCTGGTCCATGAGCAGGCTCTCGACGTGCGGATGCGAGGCGCGGAGCTGGTCCAGGACGGCGAAGCCGTGCGAGTCCAGGTCCCCCCAGTACAGGAGAGGGAAGGCCGAGAGCCATTCCGGCACCCGCGTGCCCGAGCCGAACCCCGCCCCGAAGACGGCCAGCGCACCGGGCAGCGGCGGCAGCGAAAGGAACGTGACCTTGTTCTCGACGACGATGACGGTCCGCAGGTCAAGGCGCAGTCTGGCGAAGTCGTCCACGCGGAGCACCACGTCCGTGGCCCCTCCAGGGAATGCCAACGCGGGGTCGAGCAGCCGGAATCGTACCGGCGCCGGCTCGGTCAGGAGCCCGTGCCGCGCCTCGAAGCCGCCCGCCGCCCGGTCGGGATCGATGGCCGTGACGAGCTCGTCGAGGGTCCGCCGGCGCGTCTCGAGGAACTTCGTGTGGATCCCGGGAAGCGACAGCTGCCGGAGGTACACGCCCGGCGCGGGATGGTCCGCGAACCAGCGCGCGGCCCGGACTAGGTCCGGCAGATCCCTGCGCACCTCGAGCGCATGCAGCGCCCGCCGGCACAGCCACCCCTCAAGCCCTGGCTCCGCGGCGAGGACCGTGTCGGCGACCCGCACGAACGACTCGAGGTCCCGCCGTCGTCCGATGAACCCCGCCTCGTCCGCGGGGGAGGCGAAGACCGCGGCCGCTGGCACGAGGTTCGCCCCGATCGTTGTCCGCCCCGCCTCCGCTGTCTCGAGGGTGAACGGCCCTGACCCGCCAGCGCCGGCCGCCGCGTGCAGCTCCGCGGCCCACGCCCGCGCGGCAGCGTAGTCGTCCCGCAGCTGGGCGGCGGTGGGGCGCCTGAGCGGACGACGGCGCGGGTAGGCCCCCGTGGGCCGGATCGCCTCCCGCAGGAGCTCGCCCCGGTCCCAGGACCGCTGCGCGGCCGACTTCAGCTCCGCAACCCCCGTCCAGCCGCCAGGGCGGCCGCGCACCTTCTCAGCCGGCACGCCGGTCCCGCTCCTCACGGTACTCCTGGATCGTCATGTTCCGCAGCCGCGAGTCCTGCCCGGTGGGATTCGCGACGAAGCCGACATGGGCCACGTACGGCTCGATCACGTGGATCTTCTGTAGCGGCGTGACCACGAGCAGCTGGAGCCGCATGCGACGGAACAGCTCGAGCCCGTACCGCGCAGACTCATCGGAGCCGCGGCCGAACGCCTCATCGATCACCACGAAGCGAAAGCTGCGCTCGGGGCTGCGTCCCCGCTCGGCGGACTGGGTTCCCGCGAGCCCGAACTGGAACGCGAGCGCCGCGGCGAGGATCGTGTAGGCGAGCTTCTCCTTCTGGCCGCCTGACTTGCCGCCGGAGTCCGTGAAGTGCTCGTGCTCCTCGCCGGTCTCGGTCCACTTCTCCGAGGCGCTGAACGTGAACCACTGGCGCACGTCGGTGACCTTCGCGGTCCACCGGGCATCCAGCGCGGTGAGCCCTTGGCGTCCCCGGAACCGCTCCACGAGCTTCTCGACCTGGAGGAACTTCTGCTCGGAGTACTGCTCCTCCGCGCCGAGCGTCCCCTCCGAGCAGGCCCGCAGGTCCGCCACGAACTCGCGCACGTCCGAATCGGTGGTGGGCTGGAGCTCGAGCTGGATGTGCCGGCCGGGGTTGTATTCGATCTCGGCGAGGGAGGCGTTGATCTCCCGGATCCTGCCGGCGATCACGGTCTTGCGTCCCTCGAGGAACGCGTTGAACCCGACGACCTCGTTGATCGTGTTCTGGTTCAGCGACTCCTTGAAGCGCTCCTCGAAGCGGGGCAGGTCGTTGCCCTGCAGCTGCTCGAGCAGCGCGCTGTACTCGGGAGCCGCGTCGAGCGACTCGTCGAAGTCCGTGGTCTCCGTGGGGTAGGCGGCGCGGAAGGCCGCCATGAGGTTGATCGTCTTCTCGGCGGCGGCCGCCACGCGCTTGTTGAGCGCGTCCAACTCGCCTTGGAGCTGCTCCCGGACCCGGGTCTGCGCCCGCTCGGCGTTCTTGTAGGTGAGCTCCTCGTCGCCGAGCACCGCCTCGGCGAGCGCCGCGATCTCCGCCGCCAGCCCGGCGTCGTCCGTGATCGGATGCTCGGCGAGAATTCCGCGGCACTCCTCGATCGCCTCGGCGATCGCGCGCTCCTCGTTCTCGTTCGCCCCGATCCGCTTCTCCACGGCGGAGGCCTTCTCCCGCACCCGGCCCAGGCGCACGACGGCGGCTGCCTCCTTCGCGGCCAGCGCGGCCAGGACGTCGCTCGCCTCCTCGATCTGCGCCTTCTCGGCCGTCAGGTCCTCGATGCGGCGCGACGTGCCGCGCCAGTCGATGTCCTCGAAGGACGTGCCGTGCAGCTTGCCGAGGTCCTGCTGGCCGTGGGCCAGCTCGCCGAGGCCATTGATGGTCCGCGCGATTTGCGCGTCCAGGGCCGCGAGCCCGGCCTCGGCGGCGTCGAGGTCTGTACGGAGCCGGGCGACCTTTTCGGTGTTGTCCCAGCCGAGGACGTACTCGCGCCGGTCCGTGATGTCGCGGCGGTCGTCCTTCTCATGCCGCCCTCCGCCGGTCTTGAGCTGGCCGTTGGGCGTGACGGCCCTGGCCGAGCGGCGGAACTCGGCGAGGTCCTCGCAGCACCGGTGGTCGAAGCGGCGCGATAGCTCGCCAAGCAGGAACTCGCGGAACGGGGTTCCCGGCTTGACCGTGATCTTCGAGCCGAGCGTCCCGGGCTCGGGCTGGGCCGCGGGTCCCGGGCGGGAGTCCGCGACTCTGAGGTACACGAGGCGGGCCCGCAGGTTGTTCGCATCAACCCACGAGCTCACGGCCGCGTAGTGCTCGTCGGGGACGAGGAGCGAGAGCGCGAACCCGCGCAGCGTCCGCTCTGCGGCGCCCTCCCACAGCGACTCGCCGTCCCGAACCCGCAGCAGCTCGCCCGCGTACGGAAGCGCCGACGCGGGCACGCCGGTACCCGCGCACAGGCGGGCGCGCAGCTCGAGCTGGGCCCGGGGCAGCAGGTTCTGCCGCGCGCTGAGGCTGCGCACCTCGTCGGAGAGCTCCTGCACCCGGCTCGCCGCGTCGCCGCGTTCAGCCGTGCGCCGCGCCAGCTCCCCGTTGAGGGCCTCAGCCCGTTCGCGGAGGCCGGTCTCGACCCTGTCGAGACGGCTCGCATTCTGATCGAACGCCACGCGCTCGGCGGGGTCTGCGAGGCCGAGGCGCCCTGCGGCGGCGGCGTAGTCGGCGCCCCTGGCCTTCTGCCTGGCCTGGACGGCGCGGGCTTCGAGGATAGCCGTGTCGATGGCGGCGAGCCGCCCGCCGCCCTGGGTGCGCAGGTCCTCGCGGATCTGGGATAGCTCGGTCTCGACGGCGAGCTCCTCGGCCCGCCGCTCGTCCTTCTCCCGGCCCAGGCGCTCGGCCGTGCGCGCGAGCTCGGCCTGGTGCTCGAGGCTCAGCCCGAGCCGCTTCGATGTGAACCAGGGCAGGAGCTGGTCCCGCTGGGCGCGGCCGCGGGCCTCACGGCCGGCGAGCTCGGCGTGCCGCGCCGCACCGTCGCGGACGGGGACGAGCCGGGAGATCTGGTCCTTCGCGCGGAGGACCGCCTCGTGCGCCTTCTTGAGGTCGTCGAAGTGGTGCAGGAGGTTCGCGATGCGGTCCTGGACGTCGTCGTCGTCGAGCATGTTCGCGCGAACGAACTGCGTGATGTTCTCGACCTGCTTCATTGACACGGTGCGGTGGAACAGCTCCATCGCCTGCCCGCTGCCGATCCCGAAGTGGCGCTTGAACGCGGACTCGTACTTCTCGAAGGTGTCGAACACGTCGACGCCACTCGCGCGCAGGGTCTTCTTGAGCTTCGCGGGGTCGCCGCCGAAGTCGGCGAAGTCGGCCGCGATGCCCTGCTCACGTGGGGCGAGCGTGTAGAAGCGGTTCGGCTGGCCGGCCTCCTGGGTTGCCCACAGGGTGAGGGCGAGCGTGACGGTCTTATCGAGGACCGCGTTGTGGAACACGCCGAGGACTACGGAGAAGGATCCGGGACCGCGGAGGGCGACCGGCTTGGAGCTGTCGCCCGCGGCCGTGCGTTCGCTCTTGTGGAAGCCGCGCACGTAGGACATCAGGGTGCGCTCCTTCTTCTGCGCGCCTGCGGCCTTGTTGTACTCGATGCGGTGGGCCGGGAGCAGGAGCGTCGTGACGGCGTCGACCACCGTCGACTTGCCCGACCCGATGTCCCCCGTGAGCAGGCTCGTCTCGCCATCGAGGCGGAAGGTGCGCACCCCGCCGTCGAACGTGCCCCAGTTGAGCAGCTCGAGCCGGTGCAGGCGGAACCCGGGGCGCGGGCCCTCCCCGGAGCCGTCGGCGCCGATGGCCTCGTCGGCGAGCTCCTCGAGGCCGAAGAGCTGGTCTTGTCCGTCCACGCTCATGCGCCGTTCCCCTCCTGCGGTGCGTCGCCCGCGAGCGCGGCCCGGTAGTCCGCGAGCCGGGCATCCAACTCTTCAAGCCACTGTGCGTCCACGAAGGCCTTGATGATCCTGACCACCTCGTAGGACCCTTCCTGCCCGCGCAGGCGCCTGAGGAAGCCGAGCTCCACGACCTTCTTGATGGTGGTCGAGAGCTGGTCGAGCATCCTGGCCTCGTTGCTCGTCTCGGGCAGGAAGACCGCGAGCATCTCGTGCAGCTGGGTCTCGGTCATGATCAGCCGGGTCTCGTCGTTGCGCTGGTCGAATTCGGCGAGCCGTGCCCGCAGGAGCGCCAGCAGCAGGCTCACAGCGAAGGTGAGCTGGCGCCGGGGGACGAGGCGGGGAAGGTCCGAGTCTGCGTCGTTGCGCGAGCGCAGGAACGCGTAGCCCTCGGCGTCGTCGAGGAACAGCTCGAGGCCCAGGACGGACACGTAGTCCTGCACGTGCGAGCTCAGCTCCGCGAGCGCCTGCCACAGTTTCTCGTCCGATTCGCGGTAGAGGACGCCCTTGAACAGGCGGGTGACCACGGCGGGCAGGTCCGCGGGCGTGGCCGCCCCCGGTCCGGCTGCAGCGCTGGCGGCGGGACCGATTCCGGCGTCCTCGGGCGCGGTCATGAGGGCCTCACGAAGATGATGCGTTCCACGAAGGCTTCTCTCTGCTCGCCGTCCGCGAGCGTGTAGACCAGGCGCTGTTCGTGCCCGGTGTCTGTGGTTGCCCACGGTGATTCCGAGGCGAGCTGGAAGTACGCCACGATCTCGGCCAGGCCCTGCTCGATGGGATACGCGTCCACGATGTCGGCGAGGGTCGCCTGGTCTGCCGACTCGAGGACTGCGTCGATCTGCCCGCGGAGGCGTTCCCGGTCCACGGCGAACTGGTCGAACAGGGCCTCGGCGTCGAGCCCGGCGTCGTCGGCGACCTCAACGGCGTCGTTGATCAGCACGCGGCCGCTCGGGGAGTAGAGGGGCCGCTCGAAGGGCAGCCCGACGTCCACGTGCTGGGCTGGCATCTCGGCGGGCGGGCCCGGCGGAGGTGAGCCGCGCAGCGCGAGGGCATGCCCTTCGATGCTGCGGATCAGCGCGATGATGCGCTTGTTCTCGAGGAACACCTTGTCGTCCAGGAGCCGGCGCAGCTGCTGGGAGAGGCGGCGTACGGTCACCTGGGTCTCCTCGAGCGCCGGGAGCCAGTCCTGGTGCATGGCCTGGAGTCCGTCGAGGCCAGGGAGGCCCTGTAAGGACTCGATCTGGCCGGCGCGCTCAAGCAGGTCGACGAGCTCGCCCCGTTGGGTGGGGGACATGAGGTAGTCCCACAGGCCTTGGAAAGTGCGCCCCTGGAGGGAACCTGCGATGTCCTGCCGGTTGGCGAAGATTTCCTCGAGGAGCTCGCCCTGCGTCCCGTCCCAGGTGGCGATACGCTCGCGCAGCTGGCGGTCGAGGGCGCGGAAGTTCTGCTCGACCTCCCGGAAGTCGGAGAGGAGCTCCTTGGCCTGGTCCGTGAGCTGCTGGAAATGGTCCCTCGCCTCCGGGGCGCTCATCACGCGGACGTCGCCGCGTGCCACGCGCTCGATTTCCGCGTCGATCCGCTCGCGTTCGGCGTGCAGCTCCGCGAGCCGCACCTCAGGGTCCGTCTCGGAGCCTTGGACGAGCGACTTGAGCAGGGCGAAGATCCCCGAGAGCCTCGACTGCGTGGCAACGAACTCGCGGCCCTGCAGGGATTCGACCCAACGGACCACGTCCTCGGTCGAGGCCGTGAGGTCGTAGACGGGCTCGTCGCGGCCCTCGGCGTAGTACTTCCTCAGCCATGCCTTCTCGGGGTTCGCCCACTCGTCGAGGTACTCGCCGGCCGGCCGCGGGAACATGCTGTCTCCGGTGCTTTCCCGCACCCGGAAGAGGATGTCCTCGAGCGAATCGATGAGCTCCTGCCGGCCGAGGTTGCGCCTGTTCGGCTGGATGAAGGCGGCCATGAAGAAAGTGAGGGCCAGCGGCGCCGTCTGGGCGCAGAGGAGAGACCATCCAGCGTGGTTCTCGCGCAGCGCCCGGATCGTGAAGTAGTCCACGGCACCCCTCCTGCCCGTGTGGTCGGCGCCCGTGGCGGATCCGGGCGTCGCTCCCATGCTAGGGCGACGCACCGACAGTCCACGGAGCGCCTTACGCCGCCTGCGCGAGGAACCGCCGGAAGGCGGAGAGGATCACCTCGGAGGGCCGGTGCAGGGCGCCGTGGCCAGCGTGCGGGACCACCAGGCTTGTGCTGCCCGGGAGCGACGCCGCGAGCCCGGCGGCGATGCGCCGGAAGTACGCGGGGCTGTGGGCCCCGGCCAGGAGCAGGAGGGGGGCAGCGATGCCGGCGTACTCGGCAGCGGCCCGCCGGCTGTCCAGCAGCGCGAGCTCGTGCGCCAGGGAGGGGACCAATTCCTCCCACGCGTGCCCGTCCTTCGTCAGGTGGGCCGCGGCCCACACGAGCGCCCGGGCCGCGGGGTCGGGCAGCGGCACCTTCGCCAGCAGCGGGTCCATCTCCCGCGAGAAGACCATGACCGCCCCGACGTGGTCGCCCCTCTCGGCCGCGGCCGCCAGCGCGGGGAGCGTGCGCGTGGGAAGGCAGCCGTCGATGTTGACGGCGGGGTCGTAGACCGCCACCCGGCTGACCGGCAGGCGGAGCGCGGCCTCCAGCGCGATGCCGCCGCCGAAGCTGTGCCCGAGGACCACCGAGCTGCCCGTCGCCTCCAGAACTGCCGCCAGATCCTCGAGCTCGGTCTCCATCGAGTATCCGGGCGGCTGCGGGCCCGAGCCGCCGCGGCCCCGGCGGTCGTACAGGTGGACCGGGATGGTGGCCGAGAGGCTGCTGGCGAACCTGCCGTAGACGGCGGTGCGGGTCAGGCTGCCCGCCGCGAAGACCGCGCCCGGCCCGACGCCGAAGCTGTAGACGCGTAAGGAGCCGCCGTCTGCGGTCCTGATGGAGCGGAGCTTGATGGCGACCACGGCGGGCTTCTTCCTCGACTGCTGCGCCCCAGCCCGCACCACTGTGCGGACAGGATAGACCCGCCGGCCGCGTGCTCACCAGCCGCTGCGCGTGGGCGTGTGCCCCTCCCTGGCCTCGGCGGGCATGGCCAGCTCCGCCCGCAGGCCGAGGAGCCGGATGGGCCGCCCGGGCTCGATCGCGGAGGCGAGCTCGAGGGCCCGGGCGAGGACCTCGCCCGGATCGGAGGTCTCGGGGATCTTCCGCCCGTGGCTCGTGGTGTCGAACGGGGCGTACCGGACCTTGAGGGTCAGCCCGACCACCGGCCGCCCTTCGGCCGCGACGTCCTCGAGGACGCGCGCGGCCAGCTCCCGCACCGCACCGTCCACCTGCGCCGCGTCCGTCAAGTCCCGCTGGAAGGTGGTCTCGCGGCTGTGCCCGCGCGCCACCCAGGGGGTGCTGTCCACCACGCTCGAGCCGTCCCCGCGCCCCAGCTGCGCGTACCACGGGCCCATCTTCGGGCCGAACTCCGGGACCAGGTCCTGCGGATCGGCCGCAGCGAGCTCGGCGACGGTCCGGATGCCGAGCGCGGCCAGCCGGGCCGACACCTTGGAGCCGACGCCCCACAGCTCCTTGGTGGGCAGCCCGCCCATGACCTCGAGCCAGTTGGCCGCGGTGAGGCGGAAGACGCCAGCCGGCTTGCCGAAGCCGGTGGCCACCTTGGCCCGGACCAGCGTGTCGCCGATGCCCACGCTGCAGTGCAGCCGCGTCCGCTCGAGGACGGCGGCCTGGAGCGAGCGGGCGTAGGCCTCGGGGTCATCGGTCCCGACGCCGATGAAGGCCTCGTCCCAGCCGATCACCTGCACGGTCGCGCCGGGCTGGTCGCGGAGGGTGGCCATCACGGCGTCGGAGGCCTCGAGGTAGGCCTCCCGGTCCACGGGGAGGATGACGGCGTCGGGCACCTTCCGCGCGGCGATCCTCAGCGGCATCCCGGAGCGCACACCGTACGCCCGCGCCTCGTAGGACGCGGTCGAGACCACCGCCCGCTTGGTGGGGTCGCCCCGGCCGCCCACGATGACGGGCAGGCCCGCGAGCTCGGGCCTGCGCAGCACCTCGACCGCCGCGAGGAACTGGTCGAGGTCCACGTGCAGCACCCAAGGGCTTCCGCTCATTCCACCAGTGTGCCCCTGATGCGGCTGGGCCCTACTTGTGGATCGCAGCGCTCGATGGCGCCGGGATTCATTTCTCCCAGGCCGGCCCCGGGGTCTTGGACAAGCCGGCGGCCACGGCCACCGCAACGGCCACCTGAGCCACCCCGATGAGCCGCGTCAGGCCCGGACGCTCCTTGAACCAGCCCATGAGCGGAGCCCACGGCCCGAACTCCCATCGTGCGCAATGCTCTACCGGGAACAGAGCGGTAAGCACCCCGTCCCCGATCTCCGCCATGACTAGCGACTCCACGACTCGAACATCCATGAGGTCCCCTCCCACACCGGGTCCAATCCCGGCTGATCGGACCGTGGGAACAGTGTGCCCTTCCCGACCACAGCGGCTTAGAGCTGAAAGCCCTATATGCACCGCCGAGGAGGTCCGGCGGTTCGGCCTCGCCTCAATCTCGCCTCAGGCGCGGACCCAGGCGGTCGCCTCGCCGGGCAGCTTGCCGACCTCGACCGCGGCGCTGGCCAGGAGCACCTCGCCCTCGGGCAGCTCGACGGGCGCCTCGCCGAAGTTGGCCACGACGCGCCAGCCGCCCGGGCGCGCAAAGTGCAGGACGTCGTCGGACGAGGGCTGCCAGTCGAGCTCCTCGGCCCCCTGGAGCCGGTGGCGCAGCGCCAGGGCCCGCCGGTAGAAGGCGAGGGTGGAGCCGGCGTCGGCCGCCTGGACGCTCGCGGCGTAGTCCCGGAACCAGGCCGGCTGCGGCAGGTGCGAGCCGTCGGCGCCGAAGCCGAACGAGGTGCCGCTCGGCTCCCACGGGAGGGGGACGCGACAGCCGTCGCGGCCCACCTCGGTGGCCCCGTTGCGGAAGTAGATGGGGTCCTGGCGGTCCGCGCCGGGGATCTGCCCCACCTCCGGCAGGCCCAGCTCCTCGCCCTGGTACAGGTAGGCCGAGCCGGGCAGGGCGAGCATGAGCAGCGTCGCTGCCTTCGCCCGGCGAAGGCCCCGCTCGGCGTCGACCTCGCCCGGGTCGCCGCCGGCGAGGAGCCAGTCGAGGCCGTCGGTGCCCTGCCCGCGGCGGCCGGTCCCGTTGGGCAGGCCGTAGCGGGTGGCGTGCCGGACCACGTCGTGGTTCGAGAAGACCCAGGTCGAGGAGGCGCCGGACGCGGCGGCCAGTGCCAGGTTGTTCTCGATGACGGTGCGGAATCTGGCCGGATCGAAGTCGGCCTTGAGCAGGTCGAAGTTGAACGCCTGCCCGAGGCCCTCCGCGGAGGCGTACCGGGGGACCCGGTGCGGCGCGACCCAGACCTCCGCCACCGCCATGCGCGGCGGGGTGTACTCGTTGAACACCTTGCGCCATTCGGCGTAGACCGTGTGGACCTCGTCCCGGTCCCAGAGCGGGTGCTCGCCCCCGCGCAGGATTTCGTCGGGGTCCGTGGTCCACAGCCCGTTCTGCGCCGTCGCCATGTCCTTCTTCAGCCCGTGCGCCACGTCCACGCGGAAGCCGTCGACGCCGCGGTCGGACCAGAAGCGCAGGGTGGTCAGGAAGTCCTCGTGCACCTCGGGGCTGTCCCAGTTGAGGTCCGGCTGCTCCTTGGCGAAGAGGTGGAAGTACCACTGCCCGGGGGCCCCGTCCGGCTCCGTGATCCGCTCCCAGGCGCTGCCGCCGAAGAGGGACTGCAGGCCGTCCGGGGGGAGGGCGCCGTCCGGCCCCTGCCCGTCCCGGAAGATGTACCGGCCGCGCGCGGGGGAGTCCTTGGGGGCGGCGAGGGCCTCGGTGAACCACGCGTGCCGGTCCGAGGTGTGGTTTGGGACGATGTCCACGACGACCCGGATCCCCGCGGCGTGGAGGGCCGTGGCCATCCGGTCGAAGTCGGCCAGGGTGCCGATGCGCGGGTCCACGTCGCGGTAGTCGTCCACGTCGTAGCCGCCGTCGGCGAGGGCCGAGGGGTAGAAGGGGCTGAGCCAGACGGCGTCGATCCCGAGTTCGGCCAGGTAGGGGATCCGGGAGGTGATGCCCGGGATGTCCCCGAGGCCGTCCGCGTTGGAGTCGGCGAAGCTGCGGGGGTAGATCTGGTAGACGGCGGCCTGCCGCCACCACTCGGGGTCCGCGCTGGCGAGCTGTCCGGCGGCGAGGGGCTGGGTCTCTGTCATGGGTCCTTCAGTGTGTGTGAGTGCGGTGGGGCGGGTGGGCTGGAGGTCAGCCCTTGACGGTGCCGGCAATCATGGCCTTGATGAAGTGGCGCTGGAAGAGCAGGAACACGAGGATCGTCGGGGCCATGATGAGCAGGGATCCGGCGTTCAGCAGCACCACGTCGGTCGAGTGCAGGCCCACGAAGTTCTGCAGCGCTCCGGCCATGGTGCGCTGGTTGGGGTCGTCGACCAGCACGATCGCCTCAAGGAACGTGTTCCAGGTCCACAGGAACAGCAGCAGGCACAGCGAGGACACAGCGGGGACGGCGAGGGGTGCCTGGATCCGCAGGAAGCTCTGCCAGGCCCCGGCGCCGTCGATCGAGGCGGCCTCGCCGAGCTCCTTGGGCATGGTGAGGAAGTGCGCCCGCATCCAGAAGACGGCGAAGGGCATGAACTCGCCGATCAGCACGAGGGTGAGGCCGAGCCGGCTGTTGAGCAGCCCCATGTCCCGCAGCTGGTAGTAGAGCGGCACGATCGTCGCCTCGCGGGGGAGAGTCAGCCCGAGCAGGAGCAGGACGAAGAAGACCGCCCCGCCGGGGACCTTGAGCTGGCCGAGGCCGTAGCCGGCCATGGTGGCGATCAGGGCCGCGGCGGGCACCACGCCGGCGACGAGTGCGAGGCTCGAGAGGAGCAGTGGCGTGACGTTGGCGACGTTCCAGGCGTCGACGAAGTTGTGCCACTGCGGGTCCGCGGGCCATTCGATCCCGACGGGGACGGTTCCCTGCGGGTGCAGCGCCGCGGTGAGCATGCTTGCGAGCGGGACGATCGAGAAGAGCATGGCGGCCAGGAGCAGGACCAGGCCCGGGAGCCGTTCTTTCAGTGGTGCCCTCATGGTCAGTCCTCCGTCCTGAAGAGCCGCTGGAGGGGCAGGACCACCGCCAGGATCAGGACCGTCAGCACGAGGGCCAGCGCGGAGGCCAGGCCGACCTGCGCTTCGGTGAAGCCGAGCTGGTACACGAGCACGCCGGGGACCATCGTGGAGTAGCCGGGGCCGCCCTGGGTGGACATGAAGATGATGTCGAAGCTGGCCAGGGCCGAGATGATCGTCACCGTGATGCAGACGCCGAGCTCCTGCTTGAGCCCCGGGAGGGTCACCGAGACGAGGGTCCGGAGGAACCCGGCCCCGTCCAGGCGGGCAGCCTCGTAGATGGAGGCGTCGATCTTCCCGATCCCGGACAGGAGCAGGATCATGCAGAAGCCCAGGTTGATCCAGGTGCCGATGATCCCCACCGCCGGCAGCGACCAGGTGAAGTCCCCGAGCCACGCGCGGGCGAGGCCGCCCAGGCCCACCGCGTTCAGGACCTGGTTGGCGGTCCCGCTCGAGGAGAACATCCAGACCCAGGCGATGGCCGCGGCCGCGCCGGGGATGATCTGCGGCAGGAAGAGGACCGTGCGGGCCAGCGTGCCGAAGGCCTTGGCGCGGATCTCGCGCAGGAGCGCCGCCATGAGCAGGCCCCCGGCCACGGGCAGGAGGGTGAAGAAGATGATGAGGAAGAACGCGTGCGCGATGCCGGAGAGCAGGTGCGGGTCGGTGAGGACGCGGACGTAGTTGCCGACGCCGACGAAGGTCGCCACCGTGATCCCGTTCCAGCGGTAGAACGAGTACTGGATCGCGGCTGTGAGCGGCTTGAGCACGAACACGCTGTAGAAGACGAGGGCGGGGAGGACGAACAGCCATCCTCCCCAGCGCCGGAGGGGGCGCCGCGGCCTGCGGGACGGGGCCGCGGCGGCCCCCGAGCGGGTCTCGGGGGCCGCGGTGCGGAGGGCGGTCACTTGTTCAGGTCCTGCTGGTACTGGGCCTGGACGGCCTTGAGCGCCTCGGCCGGCGAGGTCTTCCCGGCCGCGAGCAGCTGGACCTGGGCGGTCCAGACGCTGTTGGCGCCGCTGCTGGCGTTCTGGATGTACTGGACCTGCCCGTCGGCGGCGACCAGGGTGGAGAAGGCCTTCTGGATCTGGCCGGCGAGGGCGTTCTTCGTGGCGGGGACGTCCCCGGAGCCGCTCGGGGCGAAGCCGTTGTCCACGGCGATCTGGCGGGCCTCGGGCGAGGTGAGGAAGTTCAGGAAGGCCGCCGCCGCGTCCTTGTTCTTGGACTTGGCGGGGACGCCGAAGTTCGACGCCGGGTCCGACATCGCGAGGACCTTGCCGCCGGCCTGGGCCGCCGGCGGGAGCACGAACCCGACGTTGTCCCCCATCTGCTTCTGCAGCGAGGAGGAGTCCCAGTTGCCCGAGGCGTAGAAGAGCGCCTCGCCGCGGGCGAAGCGCCCGAGCGCGTCGCTGGCCTGGGTGCCGTTCGAGTCCGCGTTGAAGTAGCCCTTCGCGGCCCAGTCGGCGATGGTCTGCGCGGCCGCGGTGGCCTCGGGGGTCGCGATGCTGGCCCCGGGCTGGTCGAAGATCCACGCGTTGAGCTGCTTCTGGCCCACGCTGTTGTTGAGCTGGAACTGCAGCGCGGTGGCCACCTGGCCGGTCTGGTTCCCGGCGATGATGCCCGTGATGCCGGCGGCCTTGGCCTTCTGCAGGTCCGCCTCGAGCTCGGAGGTCGTGGCGGGCGGCTGGGAGATGCCGAGGCGGGAGAGCAGGCTCTTGCTGTAGTACAGGCCGGTCAGGGTGAAGCCGGAGGCCAGGGCGTACTGCGCCCCGGTTCCGCGCACGCCGTCCGGCGTCGAGGTGTACTGTGCGAGCTGGCCGCCGGGGAGCTTGTCCCAGTGGTAGGCCGAGGCCCACGGGCCCAGGTCGGTGAGCAGGCCGCTCTTGACCGTCTCGCCCAGCGCGCCGATGCGGGCGATGTCCGGCGGCGTCTCGGAGGAGAGGATCCGCGGGGCGTTGACCGCCTGGACGTTGTCCGGGTCGAAGCGGGTGGTGATCTTCACGTTGGGGTGCTGCTTCGTGAACGCCCCGATCAGCGCGTCGTCGATCGGCTTGAGCCCGGCCCCGTCGTAGAGCGTGAGCGTGACCGGCTGGGAGCCGAGGTCCGTGCTGGCCGTCGAGGGACCGGCGGCCGCGGCGGACGAGCTTCCGGGCGGGCTGCAGGCGGACAGGAGCGTCGCGGCGAGGGCCGCCGTGGCGGCCAGCGCGGCGGCCGCGGCACGGGTGCGGGCGGGGCGGAGACGGGTCGGGCCCATAGGTGGTTTCCTCCACTGGCGGGATCATGCGCTACACCTTCGGAAGCGCTTCCGAAAGTGTGATCGGAAGCGCTTCCGAAGTCAAGGGGTCCCCGGGGTAGGATCGCCGTGTGAACTCCCAGACGGCGCCGAGCCTCGCCGATGTTGCCCGCCATGCCGGGGTCTCGCTCTCCACGGCATCGCGCGCCCTCAACGACGCCTACGGGGTCTCGGCCGTCACGCGTGCCCGGGTCCTGGAATCGGCCACCGCCCTCGATTTCGTGGTCTCGCCCGACGCGCGGCGCCTGGCCAGCGGGACCACCGGGCGCGTGGCCGTGGTCGTGCCGCACATTGAGCGCTGGTTCTTCGGCCAGATGGTCAGCGGGATCGAGCGCGTGCTCTCCGAGGCCGACTTCGACATCCTGCTGTACCACGTCGACGACGCGGAGGACCGCCGCGAGTTCCTGGCCAGGCTCCCCGCACGCCGCAAGGTCGACGCCGTGGTCGTGGTGGCCTTCCCGGTGGGGGAGGCCGAGCGCGAGCGGCTCGAGCTCATCGGGGCCAAGATCGTCGCCGCCGGCGGCCAGTCCGCGTCCTACCCCTACGTCTGCATCGACGACGTCAATGCCGGCCGCCTCGCGATGGACCACCTCACCTCGCTGGGCCACCGCAGGATCGCCATGATCGCCGGCAGCGACCCGGACCAGCCCGGGTGGCCGGCCACCCCGGGCCGGTCACGGGCCTACGAGAGCGTCCTCGAAGCGCTGGGGGTCAGCCCCGATCCCGCGCTCGTCAGGGAGGTCGACTGGAACCCGGTCAACGCCGGCAAGGCCATGGCGGACATCCTCGATGCAGCGGGGGAGCCCCCGACGGCGGTCTACGCCCACTCCGACGAGCTCGCCTTCGGCGTCCTGCACACGCTCCGCCGTCGCGGCTACCGCGTCCCCGAGGACATCTCCGTCGTCGGCATCGACAACCACCCCCTGGCGGAGCTGCTTGACCTCACCACAGTCGCCCAGGACGTCGGGGAACAGGGGGCCGCAGCGGCCAGGCTCGTCCTCCACGCCCTCGGGCGACGCCAGCCCGAGCCCGGCGCGGGCCCAGGCGTCGTCGCCCCCGTGCGCCTCATCGAGCGCGCGAGCACCGCCCCTCCCCGGGCCTGACGCGCGGCGGGCATACTGGCGCCCATGCGCACACTCATCGCCTGGGTCTTCTTCTACTCCCTCGACGGGCTCCTGGCCGAGGAGGGCACCGGCTTCTGGGACGCCCGCTTCCCGCTGCCCTTCGAGCCGGACCACCTCCAGGAGCAGATCGACCTCTACAGCAGCGCCGACCTCCACCTCATGGGCCGCTCCGCCTACGAGGGCATGTCCGCGAACCTCCCCGGCTCCGACCACCCGTTCTCGGCGTTCATGGACGCGGCGCCCAAGGTCGTGTTCTCGCGCACCCTGAGGGAGCCCAGCTGGGCCAACACCACGGTCGTCTCCGGCGACACGGCCGAGGAGGTGCGGCGGCTCCGGGAGGGCGGCGACGGGCACGTCATCGTCTGGGGCGGCGTGCGGCTGTGGCGCTCCCTGCTGGAGGAGGACCTCATCGACGAGCTCCACGTGGACCTCCACCCCTACGTCGCGGGGGAGGGCACGCGCCTGTTCGACGGCGACCCCGCCAACTATGCCCTCGAGCTCGTGGCCAGCACCCCGTACGCCAACGGGACCGTCCAGCTCCACTACCGCCGGCCCCGGTAGAGTCCACCCATGCCGACCTCCGATCCTGCCGCCGACACCGCCACCCTCGAAGCCCTCCTCCCGGAGGGCCGGGTCCTCACCGCGCAGGCCTCCCTCGCCGGCTACCTCCACGACGAAGGCGAGTGGGCCGTCTACGGCGCCCCACGCGCCGTCGTGCGTCCGGAGAGCACCGAGGAGGTGGCCGAGGTGGTGCGCTGGTGCGCGGAGACCGGCACCCCGCTCGTGGCGCGCGGGGCCGGGACGGGGCTCTCCGGGGCCGCGAACGCGATCGAGGGCTGCGTCATCGTCTCGTTCGAGCGGATGAACGCGGTCCTCGAGGTCAACGCCGCCGAGCGGTGGGCCCGGGTCCAGCCGGGCGTGGTCAACGACGACCTGCGCGCCCACGTGGCCCAGCACGGCCTGTGGTACCCGCCGGACCCGGCCTCGTCGCCGTGGTCCACGATCGGCGGCAACGTCGCCACCAACGCCGGCGGCATGTGCTGCGTCAAGTACGGCGTGACCCGGGACTACGTGCTCGAGCTCGAGGTGGTCACCGGCACCGGCGAGATCACCCGGCTGGGCACCCGCACGGCGAAGGGCGTGGCGGGCTACAACCTCGTGGGCCTCATCGTCGGCTCCGAGGGCACCCTCGCCGTGGTGACCGAGGTCGTGGTGCGGCTGCGGCCGCTGCCGCCGGCGCCCATCACGGTGGCCGGCATGTTCGACTCCCTCGTCGACGCCGGCCGCGCCGTGGCGCTCGTGGCCGAGTCCGGGATCAGCCCCTCGGTGCTCGAGCTCGTGGACCGGCACTGCCTCAAGGCGGTGGACGACTGGAAGCACATGGGCCTCTCCACCGACGCGAACGCGGTGCTGATCGGCCGCACCGACGCCCGCGGCGAGCAGGGCCGGTTCGAGGCCGCCGAGCTCGCCCGCTGCTTCGAGGAGGCCGGGGCCAGCGTCGCCGCCGTCTCGGCCGACGAGCAGGAGTCCGAGGCCCTCTACGCCGCCCGCCGCCTGGCCTACCCGGCGCTCGAGCGGCTCGGGCCCGTCCTCACCGAGGACGTCTGCGTGCCCAGAGCCAAGGTCCCCGAGGTCCTCGCCCGCATCGAGGAGATCTCCGCGGCCCATGACGTTCTGATCGCCAACATCGCCCACGCCGGGGACGGCAACCTCCACCCGCTCATCATCACCGAGCCCGGCGACGAGGCCGCCAAGGCCCGCGCCCACGCGGCGTTCACCGAGATCATCGACGCCGCCCTCGCCGCCGGCGGCACGGTCAGCGGCGAGCACGGCGTGGGCACCCTCAAGCTGGACGGGCTCGCCAAGGAGCTCCCGCCCGCGAGCCTGGCCCTGCACCACGCGGTCAAGCACGCCCTCGACCCGCACGGCATCCTCAACCCCGGCCGCGCCATCCCGCCGCTCGCGTAGGCGGGGCAGCGGAGCGCCGCGCACGACGGCGGGCGGCCGGCCGCGGCGCGGACCCTCGCCGGCCGCTGCGCTTCCCGCCCTCCGCAACGCCCTCTGCAAGGCTTGTGCGAGTTTCCCCCAAGATCGCCCCGCCCGGCCCCTACCCGTCCGTAGCGTGGTGTGCGGAGCTGGCCGCCGGCCAGCGTCAACGCACCCGCGGCAGGCCCTGGACCCCCTGCCGCGCACGTTCACAAGGGGGCGGTCCTCATCAGGAAGCTACTCTCCGCCGCGGGAACGGCGCTGCTCATCGCGGCAGCGCTCGCCACCGGCACCACCGCCGCGACCGCGGCACCACCCGCCAAGGCGGCCAGCCACTCGGTCAAGGTCTGCACCGACGCCAGGCCCGGCGAGGCCGCGTGCGCCGCCCGGGCGGCCACCGACCCGGCTGGCAAGCGCATCACCAGCAACGCGCTGCCGCCGGCCACCGCCCTCACGCCCGCCCAGCTGCGCTCGGCGTACAACCTCACCGGCACCGCGTCCGGCGGCCGGACCGTGGCGATCGTCGACGCCTACGGCTACCCGAACCTCGAGCGCGACCTCGCCTCCTACCGCAAGCAGTTCGGCCTGACCGCCTGCACGACGGCGAGCGGCTGCCTCAAGGTCCTCAACCAGACCGGCGGCACGAGCCTGCCGACGTTCAACCTCGGCTGGGCACAGGAGCAGGCCCTCGACGTCGACGCCGTCTCCGCCGCCTGCCCGGACTGCAAGATCGTGGTCCTGCAGGCCAAGTCCGCAAGCTTCACGGACCTCGGCACGGCCGTCCAGACCGCGGCGAAGCTGGCCGGCGTCGTGGCCATCTCCAACAGCTACGGCGGCTCGGACGCCTCCGACGCCTCCTACGGGAAGTACTACAACTTCCCGGGCATCGCCGTCACGGCCAGCGCCGGCGACAACGGCTACCAGGGCGCCTCCTACCCGGCGGCCTCCTCCTACGTCACGGCGGTGGGCGGCACGAGCCTCAACCAGGCCTCGACCGCGCGCGGCTGGACCGAGTCCGTCTGGTCCGGCACCGGCTCGGGCTGCTCGGCCTACAACGCCCCGCTCGCCGCGGCGGCCAACTCCGGCACCGGCTGCGCGAAGCGGGCGATGAACGACGTCGCCGCCGCCTCCGACCCGTCCAACGGCGGCCTCGCCGTCTACTACCCGACCTCGAGCACGAGCTCCACGTGGGGCCAGTTCGGCGGCACGAGCGAGGCGTCCCCGATCATCGCCTCGGTCTACGCCCTCTCCGGCAACACCGGCTCGAAGGCCGCCGGCACGTACGCCAACAGCATCCCCTACGCCCACACCGGGTCGCTGTACGACGTCGCCTCCGGCTCCAACGGCACCTGCACCACCGCCCAGTGGTGCACCGCCCGCACCGGCTGGGACGGCCCCACCGGACTCGGCACCCCGAACGGCACCGGCGGCTTCTGACCGCCTGGCCCTTCGGCCCACAGGCCCTGGCGGCCCGGGCCCGCGTTTCTCCTGGGGGGACGCGGGACCGGGCCGCCGGCGTTTCCGGTGTTTCCGGCGTTTCCGGCGTCCTCCGGAGCGCCGGGTGTTGCTGCCGCGTTATCGGTGTTTGCCCCGGGCAACCTGTGCGTTCCACCATGGGTCGGCGAGGAAATCTGGGGCCCCGCAGCACAGGGTCGGACTCTGTCCGGCCATGGCGAAGAGCGGAAGGCACCCCCATGCACCCCCAGAGCTCCTCCTCCCCGGCGGGCACGATCATGGTCCTCGGCGGCGACGGCTACCTCGGCTGGACGCTTGGGCTGGCCCTCGCCAGCCGCACCGGCCGGCCGGTGGTCCTCGTGGACAACCTCATCAAGCGCCGGTGGGAGAAGGAGGCCGGGGCGAAGGTCCTCGTGCCCCTCAAGACCCCCAGGGCGCGCATCGCCGAGTACGAGCGGCTCTTCGGCGGCCAGAACCTTTCCTTCGAGAAGGTCGAGCTCCTGGACTCCGGCGCCGTGGAGCGGGTTATCGCGAAGTACCGGCCCGCCGTCGTCATCAATGCGGCCCAGCAGCCCTCCGCCCCGTTCTCGATGAGCAGCGCCAAGAACGCCGCCGCCACGTTCTCGAACAACATCGTGGGCCACCTCAACGTCCTGTGGGCCCTCGCGGGCCTGAGCAAGGCGACCACCTACATCAAGCTTGGCTCGGCCGGCTGCTACATGGGCACGGACACCGATTACATCCCGCTGGAGAAGAAGGACTTCACCTTCGAGGACCACGGGGCCCAGCACCAGGTCCTGCAGGGCTTCCTGCCCATGCAGGCCACGGACTTCTACCACCAGTCCAAGATCACCGACCTGCTCATCGACGACCTCTGCTCGAAGATCTGGGGCCTGAAGGTGATCACCGTCCAGCAGGCCACGATCTTCGGCGCCACGATCCCGGAGAACCACCCCGAGGAGTGCGCCGGCCTCGCCGCCCGGTTCAACTACGACTCGGTCTTCGGCACCGTCTTCAACCGGTTCGTGTGCCAGATGGTGATCGGCCACCCCCTTACGGTCTACGGGGACGGAAGCCAGAAGACCGGCCTGATCAGCCTCGAGGACACCGTCGAGAACTTCCTCGAGTTCACCGACCTCGACGTCGCCCCGGGCGAGCACCAGGTGCTGCACAACTACACGCACCGGCTGAGCATCAGCGAGATCGCCCAGCGGCTCGCGGCCATCGACCCCTCCACCGAGATCAGGCACCTCGCCAACCCCCGGCAGGAGCCGGTCGGCCGGCTGGACCCCCACGTCGAGGTGCACGGGGCCATCGCAGCCCGGCACGCGGACAAGGAGGCCCGGCTCCAGGCGGACATGGCCGCCATGCTCGAGTTCACCGACCGCTACCGGGACAACATTGACCCCTCGATCATCCTGCCCACGGTGGAGTGGTCGGTGGAGGAGACCGAGGCCCCGGCACCGGCCCGGCGGGACCTGGGCGTCCGCCCCGCCCCGGCCTTCTACCGCGAGGTCGCCGAGGGGTAGCTCCGGACTCGATCAGCTCCGCACCTCGGTCAGCTCCGGGTCTCGGTCAGCTCCGGGCGCGGTCCAGGAAGTCGCGGGTGTGCCGGGCGAGGACCTCGGCCTCCTCGAGCGTGGACTCGTGGATGAAGGACATCCGCGCCACGTCCTCGATGACCTTGATGTAGACGTTGCGCTCCTGGAGGTACGCGGTCAGGGCGGCCGGATCGGCGGCGCGCAGGGAGACGATGTTGCTCTGGCGCGTGCCGTGGTCGATGAAGTCGATCCCGTGCTCCCGCAGGACGGCCTTGATCCCCGCCAGCAGGGCGAGGTTCTTCTCCTGGACCGCGTCCATGCCCAGGGCGTTGAGCTCGCGCAGCGACGCGTGCAGCGCCGCGAGCCCGGCGACGTTCTGGGTGCCGTCCTGGAAGCGCGCGGCCGTGTCCTTGAGGACGTAGGACTCCTCGTCAAAGCGCTCCATGCTGCGGATGCCCACGCGGCTGTGGCGCAGGGACGGCATCAGCCCGCGCCGCACGTACATGAAGCCGATGCCCATGCCGGCGCGCAGGTACTTCTGGCCGCCGCACACGAGGAGGTCCACGGGCGTCTCGGCCAGGTCGATCGAGCGCACGCCGATGTGCTGGACGGCGTCGATCACGAGGAAGATGCCACGCTCGCGGCACACGCGCGAGAGGAGGGCCAGGTCCGGCATGAACCCGTCGTAGCGCTGGGCCGAGGACATGCTGATGGCCTGGGTCTTGGGGCCGATGGCCCCGAGCAGGCGGTGGAAGGCGGCCTCGTTGTCGCGGCCCGTGACGACCGTGACCGTCACCCCGTCGTGGCGCTTGCGCAGCCACGGCAGGAGGTTGGCCGGGTACTCGTTGCCGAGGACCAGCACCTCGTCGCCCGGGTCGAGGGGCAGCACCTCGCTGGCGATGACGATGCCCTCGGTCGTGTTCTTGAGGTAGGTGACCTCCTCCGGCGCACAGTTCAGGAGCCGCGCGGCCTCCTCGGCCATCTCCTCGGCCAGGCGGTCGTAGCGGTAGAGCACCTCGGGCGGCCCGTACTGGTAGAAGTCCGCCATGAAGTCCCGGGCGGCCTCGTAGGCGGTCCGGCTCATCGGGGCGACGGTAGCGTAGCTGAAGAAGGTCTTCTCGGAGAGCGGCTTCATGGTGCTGCGCAGCCTACTGGACCGGTGCCCTCGCGGGGGAGAGGTTGCGGTCGGCGAGCCCGGTCAGCACGGGCAGCGCCGCCTCGAGCGCGGCGCGCTCGGCGGGGGAGAGCCGGGCGATGTCCGCGGCGAGCCGGCTCGTCCCCTCCCGCCGCACGTCGTTGAGGGTGGCGCGTCCCGCGTCGGTGAGATCGAGGACGACGGCGCGCCGGTCGCCGTCGTGCGCCCGTCGCCGCACCCAGCCGCCCGCCTCCAGCACCTCGGTGAGCCGGGACATGCTGGGCGGCGTGATCCCCAGGTTCGCCGCGAGGTCGGCGGGGCGCTGCGGCCCGCACCGGTCCAGGGCCGCGAGGGCGGCGAGCCGGGACGGGGTGAGGCCGCGCGCGCCGGCGTCGGCCCGCAGGTAGAACGCGAGGCGGTTGACCGCGGTCCGCAGCCCGGCCGCGAGGGCCGCCGCGCCGGCGTCGTCCGCGCTCACCGCCGGCCCTCCTCGGCCCGGTCGCCGCCGCCCGCTCCGGCCGCGGCACCCGAGCCCGCGCCGGAGGAGGTGCCGGGGTCCACGTAGCGCTCCCCGCGCAGGGCCGAGGCGACCGCGGCGATGAGGCACGCCGCCACCGCGAACCCGAACGCCACGGCGAGGCCGGCGGCGAACGGGCCGGAGATGAGCGAGGGGAAGAACGCCCGCCCGGTGAGGTACTGGACGTTCTGCGCCGGCAGCGCCCCGAGCACCTGCGGGCCGAGGAGCGTCTGGACCGGGTTGTAGCCCAGCAGCGAGGCGAACAGCACCCCCACGGGCGGGAGGGAGGCGACGCGGCTGGCGGCGGCGGCCGGCACGCCCTGCGCCGTGAGGCCCGCGGCGAGGGTCTGCGGGAGGGAGCTGGCCAGGCCCGTGATCATGAGGGAGAAGAAGATCCCGATCGAGAGCACCATCGAGGAGTTCTGGAACGTGGTGCTCATCCCGCCGCCCACCCCGCGTTGGCCCGGCGGGAGGCTGTTCATGATGCCTGCCCGGTTCGGGGCGGCGAACAGGCCCATGCCCACGCCGTTGGCCAGCAGGGCCAGGGCGAAGACCCAGTAGTCGAAGTCCACCGGCAGGGCCAGCAGCCACAGGAAGCTCGCGGCCGCGACCACCATGCCCCCGGTGGCAAGGAAGCGGGCGCCGAAGCGGTCCGAGAGCCAGCCGGAGGTGGGGCCGGCCACGAGGAAGCCCACTGTGAGGGGGAGCATGTAGATGCCCGCCCACAGAGGGGTGGACTCGAAGCTGTAGCCGTGCCGGGGGAGCCAGATCCCCTGCAGCCAGATGATGAGGATGAACATGAGCCCGCCGCGCCCCAGCCCGGAGAGCAGGCTCGCGAGGTTCCCGGCGGAGAACGCCCGGATGCGGAACAGGTCCAGCCGGAACATCGGGTCCGGGGTGCGCAGCTCGATCACGCAGAACACCACGAGCACGCCCATGCCGCCGAGCAGGGCTGCGAGGACCCACGGGTTGGCCCAGCCCATGGTGGCCCCGCCGTAGGGCTGGATGCCGTAGGTGATGCCCACGAGCACCGCGACCAGGCCCACGGCGAAGGTCAGGTTGCCCCACCAGTCCATGCGCGAGCGCGGGCGGGTGCCCTGCTCGTGCAGGCGCAGGGACGCCCAGACCGTCCCGAACAGGCCCACGGGCACCGAGACGAGGAACACGAGATGCCACTCGATGGGGGCGAGGACCCCGCCGAGGATCAGACCGAGGAACGAGCCGGCGATGCCCGCCACCTGGTTCAGGCCCAGACCCAGCCCGCGCTGGTCGACCGGGAACGCGTCCGTGATGATCGCGCTCGAGTTGGCCATGAGCAGGGCCCCGCCCACGCCCTGCAGGATGCGCATCGCTATGAGCCACGCCGCCCCGGCCGTGCCCGTCAGCCACGTGGCCGAGAGCAGGATCGAGAAGGCGGTGAAGATCGCGAACCCGGCGTTGTACATCTTCACCCGCCCGTACATGTCCCCGAGGCGGCCGAAGCTGACCACGAGCACCGCGGTGACCACGAGGTAGCCCATGATGAGCCACAGCAGCAGGCTCGTGTTGGAGGGCTCGAGCGGATTGATGCCGATCCCGCGGAAGATGTCCGGGAGCGCGATCAGCAGGATCGAGGAGTTGATGGTGGCCATGAGGACGCCCAGCGTCGTATTCGACAGGACGATCCACTTGTAGTGCGGGCTCGCGAGATCGCGCTCGGCGTGGGCCGCGCGGCGTGCCCGGTACGTGCTGACGGTGTTCAGGCCCATGCGGACTCCCAACTCTGCTCTTGCGAGGCGGGTGCGAGTTAGTTGACGTCCACTAACTACCGTACGCCCGGTGCCGCTCCCCGGTGCCTGCCACGGCGAGGTTTCTTCCAGCTACTGCCCAGTTGCCCTACTGCCCGGGGCCAAGGGCACCTACCCTCTAAGCAAGGGCTGGCCGTCGCCAGCGACAAGGGCAGATGCTGCAGGCACAAGGTCGGCCTGCTGCGTCCAGACGCCAGGAGGAGCCCCCATGATCAGCAAGCTACTGTCCGCCGCCGGGGCTGGACTGCTCGTGGTGGCAGCGCTCACCGCCGGGGCCCCCGCAGCCAGCGCTGCGCCGCCTGTCGCGGCCCACGCCGCCCCCCTGGTGGTGCGGGGCGCCGCCGACCCGTCCATCCAGATCTGCCCGCCCCCGGGACCCGGGCAGGTGGCCTGCGCCGCCCGCCAGGCGATCGACGCCGTCGGCCGGGCCGCGGGCGGCGCGGCCGCCCCGCCCGCCGGAGCGCTCACGCCCGCCCAGCTGCGCGCGGCCTACAACCTCAAGGGCACCGCCTCGGGCGGCAGGACGGTCGCGATCGTGGACGTGTTCGGCTACCCGAACCTCGAGCGGGACCTCGCGGCCTACCGGAAGCACTTCGGCCTGCCCGCGTGCACCACGGCGAGCGGATGCCTGAAGATCGTCAACGAGAACGGCGGCAAGGCCCTGCCCAAGTTCGACCTCGGCTGGGCCCAGGAGCAGGCCCTCGATGTCGACGCAGTCTCTGCCGCCTGCCCGGACTGCAGGATCGTGGTCCTGCAGGCCAGCACCACCGAGCTCACGAGCGTGGGCACCGCTGTCCAGACTGCGGCCAAGATGCGCGGCGTCGTGGCGATCTCCAACAGCTACGGCGGCGCCGACGCCTCCGACGACGCCTACGGGAAGTACTACAACGTGCCCGGCATCGCCGTGACCGCCAGCGCCGGCGACTCCGGCTACCAGGGCGGGTCCTACCCCGCGACGTCCTCCTACGTCACCGCGGTGGGCGGCACGAGCCTGAGCCCGGCGCCCGGGACCAAGCGGGGCTGGTCCGAGAGCGCCTGGGCAGGCACCGGCTCCGGCTGCTCGGCCTTCAACGACCCGCTGGGCGCGGCCGACGAGTACGGCACCGGGTGCGACAACCGTGCGATGAACGACGTCGCCGCGGCCTCCGACCCGGCCCACGGCGGCCTCGCGGTCTACTACCCGACCTCGGCGACGAGCTCCACGTGGGGCCAGTTCGGCGGCACGAGTGAGGCGTCCCCGATCATCGCCTCTGTCTACGCCCTCGCCGGCCACACGGGCTCGAAGGCCAAGGACACGTACGCGAACAGCATCCCGTACGTGCACTCGGAGGCGCTGTTCGACGTGGAGTCCGGCTCCAACGGCACCTGCACCCCCGCCCTGTGGTGCACCGCCGGTCCGGGCTGGGACGGCCCGACCGGGCTCGGCACTCCGAACGGCATCTGGGGGTTCTGACCGGGGACCAAAGCCTCACGCGGCAGCAGGCCTCCCAGGAGGATCATGGGCACCACAGCCCGGGATCCTCCTGGGCAGGCCCAAGGGGTCACGATGCGCCGCTTCCCAGCCGTCCTAGCGCTGATCGCGCTGCTGGTCCTCACCGGCTGGACGGCCGGGGGCGGCCCGCTGCCGGTCCTCGTCCCCGCCCTCAACGGGATCGACACGCACTACGAGCAGCTCGGCGGCGCCGCCTCCTTCCTCGGCACGCCGCTGGGCCCGGAGTACCCACTGGCTGGCGGCGCCGCGCGGGACTACCAGGGCGGGAGCATCTACTGGAGCGCGGCCACCGGCGCCTGGGAGGTCCACGGCGGGATCCGCACCGAGTACATCGGGCGGGGCGGGCCCGGCGGCTTCCTCGGCTTCCCGCGCACCGACGAGACCACCACGCCCGGGGCGGCCGGGCGCTACAACGACTTCACCGGCGGCTCGGTGTACTGGAGCCCGGCCACGGGGGCGCACGAGGTCCACGGCGGGATCCGCGCCGAGTACCTCGCCCGCGGCGGCCCGGCCGGCTTCCTCGGCTTCCCGCTCCGGGACGAGAGCCCCACCCAGGCGCCGACCGGCCGCTACAGCGACTTCACGGGCGGCTCGGTGTACTGGAGCCCCGCGACGGGGGCGCACGAGGTCCACGGGGCCATCCGGACCCGGTACGTCGGGCTGGGCGGCACCGCGAGCATCCTGGGCTTCCCGGTGACGGACGAGATCGCGGCCCCGGACGGCGTGGGCCGCTACAACCACTTCAGCGGCACGAACGGCTCCTCGGTCTACTGGAGCCCGGCCACGGGCGCGCATGAGGTGATCGGCGGGATCCGGGCCCACTGGGCGTCGCTCGGCTGGGAGCACGGCCGGCTCGGCTATCCGCTCACCGGCGAGTACAGCATCACCGGCGGCCGGCGCAGCGACTTCCAGCACGGCGCCATCCTGTGGAACTCTGCCAGCTCCACGAGCCAGGTGGTCTATGCGGGCCTCCCGTCCGCGCTGATGGGTGCGGACCTCGAGCGCATCCCGACCACCCACAGGGTCGTCGCCCTGACCTTCGACGCGGGCGCCAACAACGCCGCGGTCCGCTCCATCCTCAACACCCTCGCGGCCAACGGCGTCCCTGCCACGTTCTTCCTCACGGGCGCGTGGGCGAACCTGTTCCGCTCCGACGTGGCCGCGATCGTCGGCGGCGGGCACACCGTGGGGAACCACTCCATGACGCACCCGTACTTCACCGCGCTCACGGACGCCCAGATCGCCGCGGAGGTGGGCGGCGCGCAGTCCGCGATCCTCGGCGCGGGCGCCGATCCCCGGCCGTTCTTCCGGTTCCCCTACGGCGACCGGAACGCCCGGACCATCGCGGACGTCAACGCCGCCGGGTATGCCGCGATCCGCTGGACTGTGGACACGCTCGGCTGGGAGGGCACCGTGGGCGGGACCCGCGGGCCGGACTTCGTCGTGCAGCGGGTCCTGGCCGCGGCGCAGCCGGGCGAGATCGTGCTCATGCACCTCGGGTCGAACCCGGACGACGGCTCGACCCTGGACGCGGCCGCCCTCCCCGCGGTCATCGCGCAGCTGCGCGCCGCGGGCTACGGATTCGTGACGCTCGACGCCGCGCTCGGCTAGCTGTAGTACCCAGGGACGTTGTTTGATCTGGGTGCTGTGATGTGACGAGAACCTCCCGGCAGAGTGGAGCTGCTACCGCTTCCGCTCTGAACCAGG
>NZ_JAUSTE010000008.1 GCF_030812675.1 Sinomonas atrocyanea
ATCGCGTGTAACGGTGTTGTGGCGGGTTTGTTGGGGGGGCCCCCCCCCCCCCCCCGCGTCCTGGTAACTTCCGGCGGGGGGGGGGCGCCCCCCCCCCCCCGCCCCCCCCCCCTGCACCGCTCTGAGTCAGAGCTCCACGGTCATTGACGTCGGGTTCGGGTTCCCGAAGCGGTACTAGAGACACACATGGCATAGGGTGCTGTCATGGCTACAGATCCTTCGAAGCTCGCGTTCATCTACACACGAGTGAGTCAGGACCGAGAGGGCGGCGGCCTGGCCGTGTCCCGCCAGCTCGAAGACTGTGAACGTCTGGCTCGGGATCGCGGCCTGACTGTGGTGGACCACTTCTCGGACAACGACGTTAGCGCTTATACGGGCAAGCCCCGGCCGAAATACCGGGCCATGCTGGCCCACCTGTCCGACGTGCGGTCTGTGATCGTCTGGCACACCGATCGACTGCACCGGGACCCCACTGAGCTAGAGGAATGGATCGTGGCCACGGGCGGTGACACCGCCGCCAACGTGGCAACGCTCACGGTGCAGGCCGGAGACCTCGACTTGAACACTGCTGACGGGCGCTTGCGCGCCCGTATTAGCGGTGCGGTTGCCCGCCACGAATCGGAGCGCAAGTCTGAGCGCGTTCGGCGCAAGATCGCCGACAAGGTGGGGCGAGGGGAATGGCTCGGGGGATCGGTGCCGTTTGGGTGGGATGCAGTTGGGAGCGAGCTGGTGCTCAACGAGGAAGAAGCCAGCGTCGTAAGAGACTTCTCGATACGCGTCATCCAAGGTTCATCGCTCGGGTCACTTGCGCGCGAGCTGCAGGAGAGTGGACGTCCGGCCCGGAAGCCCCGCAAGGACGGCACACCGAGCAAGAGGATTGGACGGTGGACTCCCGAAAGAGTGAAGGAGATGCTCCTTAGGGCGCGAAATGCGGGCCTAGTCGAACTTAGGAACAAGACCACCGGTGAGATGGAAGTAGTTGGCACCACCAAGGCGCCGGCAATCGTGAGTGAAACGCAGTGGCGCGCCGTGGTCCGCAAGCTCACTGATCCCTCACGGCGGGTTCACACGAAGACGAACCGGCCCATCTACCTTCTCGGTGGCATCGGGCGCTGCAACTGTGGCGCACCCCTCCGGAGCGCGTCGGCTGCAAATGGGGGTCGGATCTACAAGTGTTCCCTTTATGGCACCGAGCGTGCGGCCACAGGGCCGCACACGAGTCGTAGCCAGAAGCCATTAGACGAGATGGTCCGTGAGTGCGCTGTCGCTGTTCTCAGCAACCAAGCGTTCATTGAGAGTCTGTCCGCCCCTGGTACCAGTGCTGAACGTCAATTGCTCAACGACGAACTCGCTGAGGTAGAGGCGCAGGAACAGGACGTGCTGGCTACTGTCGGCAAGTCTCGTATTGCTGGCCCCGTGCTGATCAAGCTAGCGGAAGAACGCGAACGCATCGAGCAGGCGCTCGCAGACCTCGAAGAACGTGGCGGGCGAGCCGCCACCGCGGATGCCATGATGGCGATGGCGGCTGTCGGGCAGTTCGATATGTTCCTCCACTTCGATGCCGTCGGTACCTGGGACTCATGGCCGATCGATCGAAAACGAGACTGGATCAGGCAGAATCTGCGGGTCACAATCCGCCCAGAGATTGAGAAGGACCCCCGAAAGTTCTGCCGTGAGTCCGTCGAGGTAACGCTTTGGGACGGCTCTCCCATCCCAACGCAGCACGCGCTCCCGCCTACGGGCGATGGAGCCGAGCCGGGTGGGCCGCCCGTGGGCGGCCGCCATCGTCGCCGCGGCTTGGGCTGACGCGGCCCTCATGACGTAGGAAGCAGAGGCTGGGGAATGAGGACCCGCCCGGGCTAGGCAAACTGTCGGACGCGCCGCCGGAGGAGCTAGACAGGTCGTGTCGTGCCTCTCCCTGTCCGGTGGCATCCGCCGGTAGACTGCTCCTCAGCACGCTGGCCCCCTAGGGCCAGCGACAACTTAATACTTCACACACAACAGAGCATCAGCCCCTACGTGGGCCGGTGCTCTGTTGCGTCTCGGGCCAGATCAAGAGAGGAGTTGAAGCCCGCGACAACGGCGACGGCCTGCCGGCCTCTGCCGAACCGAGAGTCGCAGCAGCTATTGGGCCACAGTGCCCGTCGCGCTCGGCTCCCGCCTCACACACCGGCCATCGACGGCCCTAGTCCACTAAGGAAGGACCACCTCTGACCATGCCCCCTCTGCTAGAAGCCGATCAAGCATCAGCTACCCCGCCACGGCAGAATGACCCCTCTGAGAGCAGCGCGCCATGGGGCGCAGTTCCCGCCCCAGCACTGGGCGAGACAGCCTCTCAAGAAACAATTCCACTGTTGCGTTCGGGACACATTCCCTGCGCCATCGAGGGATGCTCGTCGCCCCGCCACGCGGGCACGCCTGAGGGTCCGCTTTGCAACACCCACTACACGGCCTGGCGTCGAGCGCAGCCCAACAGGTGCTCCGTGCCCCGGTGCTCGGGGACCGCCCAGTTCGGGAAGGTCTGCCGACGACACGAGCCCACCCTCATCATGCAGGACAGGAAGCTTGCTGAGACCCTCGAACGGTTCTCGGCCAGCATCGGTGCCTACGCGGGCCACTGGCTGTGGACCGGCGCGATGAACGATGACTTGTACCCGACATTCACCGCGAACGGCCTCAAGTGGTACGCCCATCGGTGGGCGTACGCCTACTTCATAGGGCCCCACAGGGCCCGTCAGGAGCTCGATCACGTTTGCGGGATTGAACTGTGCGTACGGCCTGACCATCTGTTCCCTGTGGGCCACAAGGAGAACATCCGGCTCCGTGACCGTCGCTTGTACCTGCCGGATGCTTGGATCACGCCTAGGAACTATCGCCGTGTCTGGACACCCCGGGCAGACGAGTTTGCGCTACAGCACAACCTGCCAGCTCCGCGCTTTGGTCTCGCTAGCTGACTTGATCAGAGCGTTAGGGGAAGACGCTCGGTAGCGAGCTGGAGGGGCGCACTCCCTCCAGTTCGCTACCAAGCTGGCAGGACAATTCAACTGCTACACGACGAGAGAGGACTCTTCTAGAGCATCGCGAAGATCGTCCACGCTTTCTCCCTCAACGGTTGGGATAACATGCTCGATCGACCGCTTGAGTTCGACGGCCACGCCATTGGACGCTAGAGCCTGATCGATCAAGTTGCGCGCCTGTTGAAATGTCTTAGCGCCAGTCAAGTCCACACCTCGGGCTACATTCTCAGCGCGTTCAGCAAGAGTCGCAATCTCTTGATGATGCCGACTAGCCGAGTCCCAGGCGGGAAACGGAACCTGGAACACATACTTATCGAAGTCCCTCTCACCGAAGAGCCCGAGAGTCTGTAGCGGCTTTACCCGTTCTAGAAGCACCTCGCTATTCAAGATGGCTTCCAAGTACCTGGCTTCACCGATTGTGCTCGCGGACGCCCAGTAGAGCTTGTGCTCAACGATAGCCCGCGAGTCCTTTGTGATCGCGGCAGCTATCCGATTGCCTGAACTCGTATAGCAGACTCTGTACGTGGACTCTGTGACCAACTGTGCGCTCAGTTGCCCGTGGTAATCAAGGCGCTCGCGAAGCGGCCCAGCATTCGGATTTGAACGATTGCTCTCCCACGCAGTTTCCGCGGCCGACCACCAAGGGTCCAAGCCGGGATCGGCTTCCACTTCAGATCCCGAAAGTAGCTTCCTGTTCTTGATTGGAAGGACACACTCCAACGGCTCGGTCATCCTGTATGGCAGGACAGTTTCACCGAGGAGGAGCGGGAAGATGAAGTCTTCCGCCACGCTTGCCTCTATCGAGGGCAGGAACTTCCATGGCTTTTTATCCTGATTCGACCGTCGCGAAATCACCGACGTGCGGCCAGCGCCGGCCCCGAGAGGGCCGGGATCGGTTCGCAGCACGCAGACAAGAACACGGGGAAGAATCAGTGCGCCTTGTCGGAATCGCTTGGCATACGGAGAAACCGGCAGCGGATTATTCGGATCGTGCTGTACCACGACACCCGCGGACTCAGTCACACGGCCTTGCACCGCATCCCATGTCTGTGCATGATTAGAGAATTTTCCAGTCAGATACTTGGTCGCGGAGGGCAGTGCCTCCGCACCATTCCTGGCCTTCTGCCCGAAGACGACGCAGGACACCATCGGGAACCCCGTTTTGATCTTGACAAGTTCCCATGCTTCTCGAAATTGTGCGGTCAAACCTGCGACGGTCTGGCTGTTCGACTGCCAATTCCCCGTGCGGAACCCGTGATGCGGCTTCCTAGTGAGCGTCCCGTGCGGCATGATGAAAGCGAAGCTCCCGCCTACCTTCAAGTATAGTTCGATCGCACGGCAGACGAATAGTGTCGAGAGGTCGCGGCCGCTCGCTCCGAGGGGGCCTGACAGCAGATTCCTTTCACGCGCTAGGCGCTTGTATCGATCCTGCATGGAGCCAGTCATTTTTGAATAGCGGAGCCATGGAGGGTTCCCCACGAGGAGATCGACCCGGTTTTCGGGAAGAGACAGCCACAGTGGCCTGATTAGGTTTCGGACGTAGTACCCCCAAATGTGATCCCGTCCATTGAGGTGCAGCTGGCGAAGCGTAGAAAACGTCGCGCGCAACATCTCGCGGTCTTCTTCAGGGACGTCGTACCTAATGAGAATAGGATCAATGAGGTCGCGAACCTTACTGGAAGGCCCCGCTTTCATCTCACGCGCCCGCCTTCTAGGGTCCATCAGCTTGGAAGGCGCGAGCTCATTCTCCGCTGAACTAAGAACCTTGTCAGCCATCTCCGACACGATTGCGTCAAATCGTTGGGCGTCGTAAAGGATCGACTTCGGAAAAGCGAGATTGTCGTCGAACAGAAGTCCGCCGCCGGCGGACAAGAGATCTTCACCTGTAGTCTCGACTGTGATGGCCTCTTCAGACGACAGCAGGTTCGTTTGTTGCTCCCACTGGAGAGAGTCCCCGAGATACACGGGTATGGACACGGGTCCGCGCTTGGGGTGGCGGAGTCTCTCTGTTCCAATTGCTAGGAGATAGGTGACTCGCGCGAGCGTGACGGCCACCGGGTGTATGTCCATGCCGTATACCGAGCGCACTACCCCGTCAACGGCCTCGGGCACGCCCAAGCCGCTCGACTCAGCAGCATCAAGGTAATGACGGACAGCATGGAACAAAAACGTTCCCGAGCCGCAAGAGGCATCCAATACTTTTACTCGAAGGGGGTCGGGGTACTCATCTGCGAGTATCTTGTAGGCCAGCCAGTCGGGGGTGTAGTACTCGCCTAGGCTCTCGCGCGTGGCCTGACTGATGACGCTCTCGTAGAGGTGCTTGAGAACGTCGTGCTCGACTTGGTCCCATCGGAATTTTGCCACACGCGAGGCGAGGGACCGCACGAACTGCTCGCCGCCGTCAACCTCTAAAACCCAGTCGAAGAAGTCTGCCTCCACGACGCCGCGGATCTGGGCATGGCCAAACCGAGTTCCGTCTGCCAGATGCTGCGGGCTCACCGCATTAGGACCGCTCAGGTCGAAGCCCAGCACGGCGTGAGCGATCGATTCGGCCGTCAGCACAAGGAGCGTGTGGTCAAGGAACAGATGCTCGGCATCTTCGAACCCAGACCCGAATGCAGTACGAAGCAACTTCGCCCAGAGTTCGCGTTTGAGTGTCACCGTAGGGTTCGTTCGGTTCGCGTCCAAGAGCACCTTGAGCGAGGCATGGTCAGCGTGATGCCCTGGGGAATTCGAACCGAGACGCGCCTCGATTGCCTGTGGTGTCGGCTTAACCTGGGCGACCGTGGCAAGCACAGCGCCGAGCCACTCACGGAGCTTCTCAGCGTCGTCGGAACCGCGAATCAGCAGCGGCTCTGCGGCTTGAACGATGCCTCCCGCCGCTTGCGCGTCGGGGACATACAAGATCCACTCGTACCCGTCCGTAAGGACGCCAAGATAGCGAGCCCCAGTCTGCTGGCAGCGGGTCTGAACATACTGGCCAAGCTGTTCTTCAGCGGTGGCGAGGACATTGCCCGCTCTGAGATTCTTCTTGACCTCAATCACCGTTGTGCCCGACTCGACATCGATACGACGCCGGCTGCCGTCTCCGAGCTGAGCCTCCATCGCAACCGTTTGCACTTCGTCGGCGATGTCGTTTGCGTCCACGTTAAGTCCGGCCGCCAAGATGAATGCACGGACGTCTGCCTGTAGCGTCGCTTCGGACCTAGCCGGGTCCCGTCGAGCCATCCGTGCGGTCAGATCTTCAGGAGTCTCTGGCAACTCTCCCCCTCTTTGGTATTGAGAATGACACTACCGGTGACTTCTGCTTAGCCAGGACACCGCGGTCGCATGTCTCTAGGCCCAACCCCCAGTCGGCGCGACGGTTGGCTGATACCGAGTTCGGACGCCCGAGTTGCCGTCGGCACTCGGACCACTGCCGGCTACCTCAGGCGATCATTGGCGGCTAGAAGGTAGTACAGGTCGTGGGTGCGAGCAGTCCGCCGGCCCTCCGCAGCGTCACGGACAGCCTTGGCGGCGGAATGAACAACTGACCCTCCAGCCGCGGCAATCGCTGATCCGGACAACGCGCTGAGTTCCGCTATTGATCCAATTCCGAAAACTAGGGCGGCTCCGGCAGCACCTGTTGTGATTGCCTTGACGTCGGTCACGATGCTTAGCGCAGCATCCTTTGCGATCCGCGTTGCAGAGAGGTCCCGGCGCAGAGATTCGAGCGTTGGCTGGACCTCGTCGCGCCACAGATCATCCACTTCGGCTCGGAGCGCCGGGTCCAGAGGCCCAGAGACCAGTTTCGCTGAGAGATCAGCTATTCCCTTGCGATAGCTGATGAGGGGTACAGCGAGTTCTGATCGAGTTTCCAATATCGCCTCGATTGGCGCCTCTGGAAACGCTGGCAACCGCTCGACCAGTCCAATGCCTGTCGCTGCGCGTACGGCATGCTTCTCGGTCAGAGGATGAAGCTGGGCTTGTTCTTCTCGAAGCATGGCGTTCACGATGCCTGCGATCTGATCATCAAACATCAGGTGACTGCGGGGGTCACCCAATAGGCGCTTCAGAGTCTCGGCGTACTGATCCACAGTGAGACCCAAATCAGCGCTGATCTCGAAAGCATCGGCGGATAACGTGAGCAACCCGGCCTCGGCCGCGATGGCAAGGTCCGGCGCACCGGCCTGCTCCCACATCTTGCCGACTACGGCGTTGAAGCCATGGTCGCCGCCAAGAAAGCTGCTCACGAAACCGTTTACGGTCTCGCGGATCTGGCGGCTCCGCTCGGCCCCGAGAAGCCGCCGCCTCGCTTCTCGGTTGAGGTTGTTCAACTGTCTAAGAGCGTTGAGGGTCGCACGAAGATCAGCTATGTCACCGGTGAAGCCGAAGTGCCGGAGAGTTGCCTCGTCCAGTGCCCCCATCATTTCGAACACGAAGTCGGGACCTTGAGCTGCGCCAGCTGCAAAGGACGCGATCATAAAAGCACCTGGAGAGATGAGCTCTACCTCGTCGGCGTATAGGAGAGCAGACCGTACTAGTCGAGCATCTTCCTCAACCGACACTCCCCCTGGCCCCTCCTTGGGGCCAGTCGCTATCACGATCTTCAGACCGCCGCTTGCCTGGATGCGGACAGCAGCCTTGGGTCGTTTGACGCCCTGACGGCGTGGACGCTGGCGAGATGCTGGCACCCCAAGTCTCCCTAATTCAACGATCGTGCGGTCGTACTTTCTAAGGCTAAACGCGGGCGGCTCCGATGGACCGCAGCACCCTGCAGTGATCTGTACAGTTCGGCTGCATTCGTTGTCTATCCCGTACAGGCTTGGACGTGCGTTTCACCACCGGGTCGGAGAATCGTGTTATGGGGTCCTCCCCCTGGGGGGGCATGTCGGCTACTGCCCAACCGAGCACGGGGGTCCGACGGCGAGCATTGAAGCGAGCGCGCAGGCGCCATCCTCGCGGACTCACACCGACCAAACCCAGCCGAGCACGTCGGTGAGCCAGCCAAGCCCGCAGAACGGTACACAGCAAGCCGAGGAACTGAGGGCGACGGCGAGGGTGGAGAGCTGGAGCGCCCGAATTTCTCAGCTCTCACCTACCTATCAAAAAACCAAGGCTTGCTGACTCGGACCGCGACAGGCCTCCGGGCCTGTCAGATTTGCGAGAGCGAATGAGTAATTGATAGGTTCTCAATAACCCCTCAAACATGATGGGTAAACGCGAGAGGACCATCAATGGCCACGTACGGATACGCCCGAGTCAGCACGGCCGACCAGAACCCCCAGCTCCAGATCGATGCACTCGAGGCTCACGGCGTGGACGTGGACAACCCTAAGCGGCTCTACACGGAGCATGTCAGCGGCACCGTGAAGGCCAGCGACCGCGAACGCCTGGCGGCGCTCCTCGACCGCGTAGAGGCAGGGGACAAGATCATTGTCTGGAAGTTCGACCGACTGGGCCGCAACACCCTTGACGTGCTCTCAGTGCTCCAGACCCTCAAGGATCGGGGCGTCTATCTCGAATCCGTGACGGACAAGATCGACACCTCATCGCCCATGGGTGAGGCCATGTTCACAATCCTTGCCGCGTTCGCCCAGCTTGAGCGTGACCTCATCGCTGAGCGCACGACGGCGGGGCTGCAGGCTGCCCGCGAACAGGGCAAGCTTGGCGGCCGTCCCAAGGTCACCACGAGAGACCCCCGTGTCGCTCAGGCTGTCGCGTACCGCAAGCGCGGTTTCACCGTCGAAGAGACCGCCCACCAGATGAGCCAGGCGAACGGCAAGAGCATCAGCATCGCGACCGTCTATCGACTCCTGAGGCTGGGTCGCGATGCGACCCAGTAGGCTTGGGTCTCGTTCAACAGACCCGCGCCGGGGGTTGAGCGTTCAAGCAGGAGGGGCCCCGGATCATCACCTGATGACTCCGGGGCCCCTTCCGTTCCTGCGTTGTATGCGCTCAGCCGCCCGTACGGGCCCCTTCTAGGGCCCAGATCAGGCTTCCAGTCATCAGGGCTAAGTAGCGCCACCTGGGCTCTCTATGGGCCTCGCAGCGGCTCTCTGCGTGCGGCTGCCGTTTGCGGCTCGTGGCGTCGTCAGCGGGATGCTATTCAAAGCAGATTGGCGGCGTTGAATCGACGGCTGAACTCCGAGCGGGAACTGCCCCATGTGGAACCCATGAGCACGATTGGCACCTTGTATTCGGCCAAGAACTCATACACCGACTTTGCATCCATGCTCAACATCTCACCCATCTGGGTGACCGTCTCAAGGTCGCGATTCGGCGCTTCCATATGGGCGCCGCCTTGCGGGGCGCCTATCACGAGCTCCTCTTCGAGGGCCGGCAGATAGCTGGCAAGGAGCCGAAGGGCCTCGTCCCGGCCGATCCTCATTCGAAATGCAAAGTCGAATATTACGTCGGCAACGTCCTCCGAAACACTCATTATTGTGCGTCGAGGTGCAGCTGGACGCAAGTTCTTTTCTAGATTCATGGGCGCCAAGGTAGCACACATCTCGGCGGTCATGGAAAGATGTCCATTGTCTATTGGCATATGTTGCGAGTCGTGAAATATATATATGAATCTACAATTGAGAAATCTCTGATTCGCGCGGTTGGCTTTCCGGTCGCCGGCCGAAGGGGGAGGGGGATCGGCATGGAGGTTTGGCTCGCTCGGCTCAGGGCTTCAAACCGACCATCCCGAGCTCGCGCGGGCGCGACTCGGGCCCTCGCTCTGTCCCATAGGCTTCCTGCTGCCGAAGAGCCCGACGGTCATCCCGAGGTTCAGGGTGGTGAGCGGCTGCTCCCACATCGAGACCGACTGGTGCGGCGCGCCGCGCCGCCCGGCTTCCACCGCGAGATGATCGTCAGGTGACGACACAGCCGATCAGCCAGGAAATTGGAGCCGCGCTCGGGCGCTTCTTCTACTCGGGCGAGGGGCCTTCGCACTCAAAGCTGACTCGGGTGTTCATGGCTGGGGGATACGGGGACGACGATCCTTACGTGCCTGCTGCAAATGGTCGCCCGGCGAGCCCCAATAAGGAGCAGCGGGTGCTTCAAGTCTTCGGGGCAGCCGTCCGGAGGCCGGGTGGGGCGAGGGCTCTCGTGGAGGCGATGCTGACCGAGCTTCGGGTGCACGGGTCCTTCAGCCCCACAAGCTCTAAGTACAACCCTGAAGCCACAACCACTGCACAAAGGGCCTTCTCGCGGAAGGGGTGGCATCTAGACGAGGACGGACTTCTCCAGCCCATCGCTGGCATCGATGTCACTACGGGAGGGCGGCAGGCTCTTGATGAGCAACTTGAGAGACTACGTCGCAACAGTGAAGATCCGGGCGCGCTTCTAGGCACATCGAAGGATCTACTTGAAGCTGTCGCGAAGTTCGTCCTCAAGGAGATGGGCATGCCCCTCACCGGCAAAGAGAGCTTCAACCAGCTGTGGTACCTCGCACGAGAGCGACTTAATCTCTTGCCCCAGAACGTAGACACAAACGTCCCAGGTCATCTCTCAATCCGTGCGGTGCTCCAAGCGGCATGGGGCATCGCGGATCAGGTAAATGAACTTCGCAAGTTTCAAGGAACCGGGCACGGTCGGACGCTGCCTACTGGCGTAACCCGAGAACTGGCACTCTTGATCGTCCGCGAAGCGTGCAGCGTGGCAGAGTTTGTGCTGACCTCGCTCGACCGTCAGCTAGGTCGGCGCGCCGAGTAGTCCGCCACTCCACCATTCCCTTTAGAGAAGCACGAGCAAAACGGTGCGGCCCCCAGGCTGGGGCCCACCTGAGAGAAGCTGTCGGGGGCTGCCGCCCCGGCAAGCGTTCGAAGCTTCGAGAGCATCAGGGCATGTTTCTTTCCATCTCACCGAGCGCGTCCCTGACGCCTTCCATGACTGAATCTACGTAGTCCTCCACAGCGCCGAGTATGTCGAAGGCCTGTTTCAACATGCGGACGAGGTTGGGGAAGTCGATGCGTTCCTCTTGGGAAGGGTGATGGTCGCTTACGTACCGGAAGGTTGTGCCGCTCTCGTCCGCTTCGTGGAGTAGCCCGATGACTCGAACGACTTGCTCCGGAAACTCGGCTCGAAGATCGAAGCGCTCGTCCAGTTCATTGAAATGTGACCGGGCTTCTGCGAGCAGTGCGTCAAGATTGTGCCGATGCTTCAATCGCAATCTCTTGTTGACGTTCTCCCTGTCCAGGAAAGGATCGTTGGCGTCGGCCAGTTCGCGGCGAAGCCTCGTCCAATCACGGATTATTGACTTCAGTTCAAGCTCGTAAGCCTGTCTATACAGGGTTAGGAACGGCAGCAGGATCATGTCGTCCGCTGGCTGGCCCTTGAACGTGCCGGCCAAACGTTCGGCAGCTTCCGCGTAAAAGGCCGCTAGATGCCGGTCGGTCTCGTTCGATGCCTTGACAACTAGCCGCCTGTAGCTGGTCTCAGGCACCGCCTCAAGTAGCTGCCAGCTTTGCCGACTGTCAGAGTTCTCGCTGGTCATCCCGCTCTCTTTCGCATATTGCCTTACATGTGCGGTCAGTCTCCCATGCCCCACCTCTTGATTGCTTCCAGTCAATGATCTGGTCGACCTGAGGGGGTGGGAGTATCCCCGGCGGTGAGGAGCCCGCCGGGGCCGCCCCTGAGACTGGCGCCCGAGGGTCCCTATCGGTGAATCGCGAAAGACGCCGCGGCTGCCTTGAGCAGGCCAGACTGAGAAGCTGTCTGAGGGCTTAGGCAGCAAGGCCATCGGCATGGAGCCGGTGGCCTTGCTGCGACCTTAGAAGGCGGCACAGGGCGTTACAGCGTCACTGTCATCAATGTGGGGTTCGGGTTCCCGAAACGGTGCGCCGTCACCGAGACGGCCTGCTCGTGCAGGAACGGCAGGAGCTCCACCCGGCCGGCCGAGACGACCGGGTGCGCGTACACCGCCACGTCCGGGGTGCCGCCCACGGCCTCGGCGAGGGCCCGCGCGGAGGAGGCCGCGTCGTCGTCCGTGCCGGCGATCAGCCGCACGCGTCCCGCCCCGAGCGCCGCCGCGCGCCCCAGCCAGGAGGCGGAGTCCTCGACCGCCACCGTCACGCCGTGGCGGCGCAGGACGTCCGAGGCCGAGCCGGGAAGGCCGACGGCGGTGCTCACCGTCACGGCAGACCCGGCCACGAGCCCGGCCCCCGCAACCCGCAGCAGCTCGGCGACTCCGTGTCCAGAGGTCGGCGCCTCGAACCGGACCGTCACCGGGACGGGGCGGTAGCGGAACACGTTGCGCTCGCAGGCCAGGGCCGAGACGTCCTTCGAGACGCCGAACTCCTCGGCCCATGCCGCGGCGTCCGAGCCGAGGGCGGCAGCCAGCCACGCGGCGTCGTCCGCGGGGAGCGCGCCCTCGGCGGACGCGAGAAGGTCTGCGGCCGCCCGGCCGAGGCCCCGCTCCGCCGCTGGCGCGGTCCCGCCGGGTGCGTCCGCCCAGGAGCCGAGCCCCACGAGGTAGTTGGGACCGCCCGCCTTGGCGCCGGCGCCGACGGCGGACTTCTTCCAGCCGCCGAACGGCTGCCGCTGGACGATCGCACCGGTGATGCCGCGGTTGACGTACAGGTTGCCGGCGGCGATGTGCTCGGCCCAGTACGCGATCTCGCCGGCGTCGAGGGAATGGAGCCCGGAGGTCAGGCCGTAGTCCACCCGGTTGACGAGCTCCACGGCCTCCTCGAGCGTCCGCGCGGTCATGACCCCGAGGACCGGCCCGAAGTACTCGGTCAGGTGGTACTCGCTGCCGGGGCGCACGCCCGCGCGCACCCCGGGGCTCCAGAGTTTGCCGGAGTCATCGAGCTGGCGCGGCTCGAGCACCCAGTGCTCGCCGGGGCCGAGCTCGGTGAGGCCGCGGCGCAGCTTGTCTCCCGGCGGCTCGACCACGGGCCCCATCTGGCTCCGCGGGTCCCACGGGTAGCCCACATGGAGCGACTCGACCGCGTCGACGAGCTGGTTGCGGAACCGCCGGGACCGGGCGACCGAGCCCACGAGGACCACGAGCGAGGCCGCCGAGCACTTCTGGCCGGCGTGCCCGAACGCGGAATAGGCCACGTCCTTCGCAGCGAGGTCCAGGTCCGCGCTCGGGGTCACGATGATGGCGTTCTTGCCGCTGGTCTCGGCGAGCAGGGGGAGGTCGGGCCGGAACGAGCGGAACAGCTGCGCCGTCTCGTACCCGCCCGTGAGGATCACGCGGTCCACCTCGGGGTGCGCGATGAGGCGCTGGCCGAGCCCGCGCTCGGGCAGCTGCACGAGCTGGAGCACCTCGCGCCCGACCCCTGTCTCCGCGCGCGTCGCCTCGAGCGCCTCCCACAGCGCCGCGACCATCACCGCGCCGCTGCGGCGCGCCTGCTGGGCGGGCTTGATCACCACGCCGGAGCCGGCAGCCAGCGCCGCCAGCGTGGACCCCGCGGGGATCGCCACGGGGAAGTTCCACGGCGGCGTCACGACGGTGAGGCGGCTGGGCACGAACCGGGCACCCTCCACGGCGTCGAGCTCGCGGGCGAGGGTCGCGTAGTAGTGGGCGAAGTCGACGGCCTCGGACACCTCGGGGTCGCCCTGGTCGAGGGTCTTGCCCGTCTCCGAGGCCATGGCCTCGAGGAGGTCCGCGCGGTGCCGCTCGAGCGAACGGCCCATCTCGTCCAGCACCGCGGCGCGCTGCGCGCCCGTGAGCGCTCCCCAGACTCCGCCGGCTGACGCCGCCGCGCGGACGACGCCGTCGAGCTCGCCCTCCGTGCCGACCGTCGCCTTCTCGACCGTGTCCATGCCGATTTGGCTATATTCCGATCTGGCGATAATCGCTCGGCCCCACGCCCGATTGGCGGGAAGGTCCGGATCGGTGTCCGGGGTGTTGGCGAACCCGGCTCCCGCCCTCCATCTGGGAGTCACCTCCTGGGAGTCAGCTGAGGTGACCTCCAGAAGCTGACTCCCAGAAGGGGCGGGAAGGTCGGTGGTGCGGTCCTGGATCCGGTTCGGGGCCGGCATGGCCGGGGTACCGTCCGGACCGACGAAGGGAGCGGAGCCGAGGGCCGCGAGGGAGGCGAGGAAGCGTTCCTTCTCGCGCTCGAAGAGGGCAGCGCCGCGGGGGTCGTCCGAGCCCAGTTCGAAGACCGCGGACATGAAGTTGTCCTGGCTCGCGCCCTCCTCGAGGCGGCGGATCAGGTAGGCGATCGCGACGTCGAACTCGTCCGGGTGAACCACGGGCGTGTACAGCAGCAGGTGGCCCACGTCGGCCAGGACGGCCTGCGCCTGCGCGGACGCCATGCCGAGGAGCATCTCGAACTCGATGAGCCCGGAGCCTTCGCTTACCCCGGTGTCCACCCCGCGGGCCTTCGCGAGCAGCCACGCGAGGGCGATGTCGAACAGGTTGTGGCCGGCGACGCCCACGCGCACGTTGGCCAGACGCTCGGGCGTGAGCGCGTAGTCGAGGATCGCCTTGTAGGACGTGTCCGTCTCCCGCTTGGAGCCCCACGTCGCCGCCGGCCAGCCGTGGATCTCCGCGTCCACATGCTCCATCGGCAGGTTGGCCCCCTTGACCACGCGGACCTTGATCGGCGCGCCGCCGCCGGCCACGCGCTGCGCGGCCCATTCCTGGAGGTGGACCATGGCGCCGAGCGCGTCCGGCAGGTAGGCCTGCAGGACGATCCCGGCCTCGAGCCCCCGGAACTCCTCGAGCTCGAGCAGCCGCGTGAACACGGCGATCGTCAGGTCGAGGTCCTTGTACTCCTCCATGTCGAGGTTGATGAACTTGCGGGTGGGGGCCGAGGCCGCCAGGCGGTACAGCGGCGTGAGCGACTCGACGATGTGCTCCACGGCCTCCTCGAAGGCCCAGTGGTTGTGCGGTGCCACGGTCGCGGAGACCTTGATCGAGGCGTAGTCCACGTCGTCCCGGGCGAGCAGCCGGCGCGTGCCCTCGAGCCGCCGGGCTGCTTCGCCGCGGCCGAGGATCGCCTCGCCCAGCAGGTTCATGTTCAGCCGGATCCCGGGCTTGCGGATCTTGGCGATGGCGGGGCCCAGCCGGGAGTCCGAGGCATCGACGATCAGGTGGCCCACCATCTCGCGCAGGACCCGCCGGGCCACCGGCACCACCACGCCGGGGGCCGCCGGGGCGAGCGCGCCGCCCGCGGCAAGCGCCGCCCGCAGCGGCCAGGGGAGGAAGCGGGGGGCCTTGGCCGAAAGCGCCTTGAGGTTCTGCGCGGCGACGCCGAGGTCTTCCGGGCGCACCACGCCGTCCACGAATCCCACGGTGAAGGGCAGGCCGTCCTGGTCCTGGAGCACGCCTGCCAGCTGCGCCGCGGCCGCGTCGACAGGCAGCGCGGCGGCGGCGTCGAGCCAGCTGCGGACCTGCGCGACGGCGTCATCGGCGAGGTCCTGAGGACGGATCGGGTGCGGCGCACCCAGGGCGCGCGGGCCGGCTGCCGGAGCCGACGGGGCGGGGATGCTGCCCGCGGAGCTCGGGGCGTCGATGTGCGTGGTCATGAAGCCAGTATGTGACGCACAATACGAAAGGAGAAGCGATGATTTCCGATGGATACCCATGAGGAAACCCGATGAATTAAGGAGTCGCCGTGCTCGAGATCCGCCGCCTCAGGCTACTGCGTGAACTGAGCATCCGCGGGACGCTGGCAGGGGTCGCGGAGGCTCTCGCGTACAGCCCCTCCTCCGTGTCGCAGCAGCTGGCCCTGCTCGAGGGAGAGGCGGGCGTGCCGCTGACGCGGAAGTCCGGCCGCGGCGTCGTCCTCACCCCCGAGGCAGAGGTGCTCGTGGCGCACACCGAGAACCTCCTCGCCGAGCTCGAGCGCACCGAGGCGGCCCTCGCGGCGAGTGCGAGCGAGGTGCAGGGCACCGTGCGGCTGGCCGTCTTCCAGACCGCAGCGCTCGCGCTCATGCCCGCGGCCCTGCGCGCGCTCGGGGAGAGGCACCCGCTCCTGCGCGTGGAGATGGTCCAGCACGAGCCCGAGACGGCGCTGCGCGAGACCTGGGCGCGCAGCTTCGACATCGTGGTCGCGGAGCAGTACCCGCACCACGCGGCGCCCCGCTACCCCGGACTCGACCGGCAGCGGCTCACCCAGGACGCGATCCGGCTGGCCCTCCCGCCCGCGGGATCCGGCGGCGCGTTCGACGCCGTGGACGGCCTCGCCGCGGCGGCGGGCCTGCCCTGGGTCATGGAGCCGCGCGGGGCGGCCTCCCGGCACTGGGCCGAGCAGAGCTGCCGCGCCGCCGGCTTCGAGCCGGATGTCCGCTACGAGACCGCAGACCTGCAGGCCCACGTCCGGCTCGTCGAGTCGGGCAACGCCGTGGCCTTCCTGCCGGACCTCGTGTGGGTGGGGCGGACCCCGTCGGCGCGGCTCGTGGAGCTCGAGGCGGCCCCCCAGCGGACGGTCTTCACCTCGATGCGCTCTGCCGCGGCGCAGAATCCAGTCATGCTGGCCGTGCGGGGGGCGCTCGAGCAGGCGGCGCAGGCTGTCCTGCCGGCCTGACCAGGCGCCCTACGGCGCGGTGGTCTTGGCCTTCTCCGCGCCGACCATCCACGAGAGCTTCTCCAACTGGAGGAGGATCTGGTTGAGGATGTCGGTCGTGGCGGCGTCGTCCTTCTCCACGGCGTCGTACACCCCGCGCACCGTGGCACAGACGGAGTTCAGAGCGGCCACGACGGCGTCGACCGTGCTCGAGGTGCTCACGAGGCCGTCGGACGCCTCGGACAGGGAGGTGGTCTTGGCGATGGTGGCCGTCCGGCCGTCAGGAACCGCGTGGAGGGCGCGCATCCGCTCGGCGACCTCGTCGGCGTGCAGCCGCGCTGCCGACACCACCTCGTCGAGCTGCAGGTGCAGGTCGCGGAAGTTCGGTCCCACGATGTTCCAGTGCGCCTGCTTGCCCTGGAGCGACAGCTCGATCAGGTCCACGAGGATGGCCTGCAGTCCGTGGGCGAGCTGGTCGGAAGCCTTCATGGCGGGTCCTTTCCGTCGGGGCGAATCGGGATACCGGCCTCTTACCCCAGCCCGACGGAGCACAAAACTCTAGCGCCCGGCGTGCGGCGCCGGGCGGCGCGCGAGCCAGGCCGCCACCACCGCGCCGGAGACGTTGTGCCACACCGAGAACACCGCCGAGGGCAGCGCCGCGAGGGGCGTGAAGTGCGCGGCGGCAAGGGTCGCGGCGAGCCCGGAGTTCTGCATGCCCACCTCGAAGGCGAGCGCGCGCCGGGCCCTGCGGTCGAGGCGCCCGGCCTTGCCGGCGAGGTAGCCGAGGCCCAGCCCGAAGCCGTTGTGGAGCACCACCGCGAGCAGCACGATCCCGCCCGCCGCCACGAGCTTGCTGGCCGAGCCGGCCACGACGATCGCCACGATCGCCGCGATGACGACGGCCGAGATCCACGGCAGCGCCGGGAGGAGCGACGCCACGGCCTTCTTCAGGAACACGCGGACCACGAGGCCGAGGACTACCGGGATGAGGACGGTCTTGACGATGTCCAGGATCATCCCGCCGGCGTCCACGTGCAGGAACGACCCCGCGAGGAGGAGGGTGAGGGCCGGGGTCACGAGGGGCGCCACGAGGGTGGAGACGGTGGCGACGGCGACGGACAGCGCGACGTCGCCCTTGGCGAGGTAGGCCATGACGTTCGACGCCGTCCCCGAGGGCGCGCAGCCTACGAGGATTACGCCGACGGCCAGCTCGGGGGGCAGCTGCAGGGCCGTCGCGATGGCCCACCCTGCGCCCGGCATGATCACGTAGTGGGCCACGAGTCCGAGGGCCACCGCCCACGGGCGCCTGGCCACGGACGCGAAGTCCGGGGGAGTGAGCGTGAGCCCCATGCAGAACATGATGACGCCCAGGAGATACGGCACGGCCGGGGCGCCGGCCTTGACCGGTCCTGGGACCAGGAAGCCGATGAGGCCTGCGGCGAGCACGAGGACGGGGAAGACGGTGACAGCGAGCTTCGCGTCGCGGTCGGCCTTCGAGGGCGCGGGGGCAGGGGCAGTCTGCTGCGGGGGAGCGGGGGTCACCTCCCTATCGTTGCATCGGGCACCTAAAGGAGCGAGCCGCGCCCGTCATCCGGACCGCGAATCGCCGACGCCGGCCATGGTCCGGGTGCCGCCGTGGTCGTATCGTCGCCCGTACCGGATCGCACCCTCCCGCAGCAACGGGCCCGGTTGGGCCCACGAACGGAGAACGCCATGACCGACCAGCCCACCCCCGGGTCCTCCGCCGAGGAGCCCAGCGTCACCCTCGAGGGGTCGGAGCGCGCCCCCGCCCCCGGCCTCGCGGCAGGCCAAGCCGCCGACCCCGCCGAGCGCATCCAGGTCACCGTGGTGCTGCGCCGCAAGGCCCCGCTCCCCGAGGGGCCCGCGCAGGCCCCGCTCTCCCCGGAGGAGCTGGCCGCGCGCCACGGCGCCTCCGACGAGGACCTCCGGCTCGCCACCGAGACCTTCACCCGCCTCGGGGCCGAGGTGGTCGAGGCCGACGCCGCCTCGCGCAGGATCCGCCTGGCCGGCACAGTCGAACAGCTCAGCCGGATCTTCGGCACGAGCCTCGAGAAGGTCACGAGCTCCGGGCCGCACGGGCAGTCAGTCGCGCACCGCCACCGCACCGGGACCCTGCAGATTCCAGCCTCGCTGGACGGCGTGGTCACGGCCGTGCTGGGCCTGGACGACCGCCCCCAGGCGCGGGCCCAGTTCCGGGCCATCCCCCGCGCCGCAGCGGGCACGAGCTACAGCCCGCCGGACCTCGGCCGGATCTACGGCTTCCCGGCCGGGACCGACGGCACGGGCCAGACCGTGGCGATCCTCGAGCTCGGCGGCGGGTTCGGCCAGGCGGATCTCGACGCCTACTTCGGCGGCCTCGGACTGGCCACGCCCACGGTCACCGCGGTCGGCGTCGACGGTGCCCAGAACCAGCCGGGCCAGGACCCCCAGGGCGCGGACGGGGAGGTGCTGCTCGACATCGAGGTGGTCGGCGCCCTCGCCCCCCGGGCCGACATCGTGGTCTACTTCGGGCCCAACACGGACGCGGGCTTCCTCGACACCCTCGTCCAGGCCTCGCACGCGAGTCCCGCCCCGTGTGCCGTGAGCATCAGCTGGGGCCAGAGCGAGGACGCCTGGACCGCCCAGGCCCGCAACGCCATGGACCAGGCGCTCGCCGACGCGGCGGCCCTCGGCGTCACGGTCACCGCCGCGGCCGGCGACCGCGGCAGCACCGACGGCGTGGGCGACGGCAAGGACCACGCAGACTTCCCCGCCTCGAGCCCGCACGCCCTCGCGTGCGGCGGCACCCGTCTCGTCGCCGACGCGGCGTCGGGCACCATCACCTCCGAGACCGTCTGGAACGACTCGCCCACCACCTCCGCGACAGGCGGCGGGTACAGCGACGTCTTCCCCACCCCGGCCTGGCAGAACTCGTCGGCCGCGGCCCAGCACAGGAAGCCCGCACCCCACCCGGCCAAGCATGGGCGCGGCGTCCCCGACGTGAGCGCGGTCGCCGACCCGCAGACCGGCTACCGCGTCCGGGTGGACGGCACCGACATGGTGATCGGCGGGACGAGCGCCGTGGCACCGCTCTGGGCGGCGCTCGTCGCCCGGCTGGCCCAGGCCACGGGGCGGCGCTTCGGCCTGCTCCAGCCCGCGCTGTACACGCAGGCGTCCGCGTTCCGGGACATCACCTCGGGCACCAACGGCACCTACCACGCCGGCCCGGGGTGGGACCCGTGCACCGGCCTGGGCTCCCCGAATGGCGCAGCGCTCCTGGCGGCCCTGGGCGGCCAGACCTCCTCAGGCGGCCAGACCTCCTCGGGCAGCCAGTCCCCCTCGGGCGCCCAGTCCTCCTGAGCTGGCCGGGTGCCGGCACCGCGGACGACGCCGGGCGTCCCCCTCGTTCGGGCGGGCGCCCGGCGCCGTGGTCGCGGCCTACCGGCCCGTGAGCCGGTAGCGCTCGATCTGCTTGAGCCGCCGCTGGAGCGAGTCCCGCCGCGGGTGCGGCTCGACGTCGGCCGGTTCGGCGGTGAGCTCGATGTGCTCGCGGCCGTAGCGCCACAGCAGGAGATCGTCGAGGAGCCGGTCTGGGCCGGGAGAGTACCGGTGGTCGAGGGCCTTGCGGACGTCGGTGACCCGCTCGGCGTCGAGCAGCTCGACGAGCTGGCGGGTCTCGGCGAGCCCGTGCGCGGCCACGAGCTCGGCGGCCCAGCCCCAGTCGTCGTCGATCTTGCGGTCCACGTGCGGCAGGAGTGTCTGCCAGACCTCGCGGATGCGCTCGGGGGTGAGGGGTGCGGCGCCCTCGCCGGCCTCGTTCCAGAAGCTCACCACGGTCTCGTAGCGCTCGTGGAGCTCGGCGAACTCCTTCTCCACGACCTCGAGCATGGCCGCGGTGGCGGTGAACTGGCGGTCGAACTGGGGGCTCCAGGCCCTCGGGTCCTCGCCCTTGAAGCGGATGTCGTGCTCGATCTCGCTCCACGCGTGGGCGAAGACGGTGCGGATCTGGCACTCGAAGAAGTAGGAGCCGTTGGCCGGCAGCTCGGGGTTGAAGACGGCCTGGTAGGCGCGCACTGTGTCGTTCTGGAGGGTCCGCAGGATCAGGTGCCGGCTCGAGTACCCGTACGTGCCCGACTCGATCGAGCCGATGGCCTTCTCCCGGTCCCCGCGGCAGTCGAAGATCTGCCGCTGGCGCTTGATGAGGTTGGCCACCACCGCGTTCTCCGCCGGCAGCTTGGTGATGACCCGGACCCCGACCATGTCGTTCAGCGTCCGGAACGGGTCGGGGAACTTGAGCGTGGGCTCCCCTCCGGGCACGGCCGGGGGGTCGAGGCGGGAGATCTTCTCCCGGAAGGACTCGACCGTCTTGGTGCGGCCCGTGACGAACAGCGGCGTCACCTCTGCGTCCTTGAACATAGAGATGAGGGTCTGGATCATGTCCCTCGTGACGCTCTTGAGCATGGGCCGGACGCGCTCGTACGTCGCGACGGACGCGTCCACGATGGCGCGCTGCCCGGCGTCGAGGTGGTCATAGGTGGAGGCCATGCAAGAACCGTAGCAACCGGCGCCGACACCCGGCCCGGGCGGGAGCGACTCCCGCCCGGGCCGGCCGGGGCTACTTCTTGTGCACGAGGTAGATCGCGCCGGTGGTGACGTCCTCCTCGAGGGCCTCGAGGGTGCGCCCGCGGCTCTCGGGCACCTGGGTGATGACGAAGACCAGGGCGAGGGCGCCGACCGCAGCGAAGAGGAAGAACGTGCCGGTGATCCCCATCGCGGCGACCATCGAGGGGAAGTAGAGCGAGAGGAACCCGTTGACCACCCAGAGGGCGAACACCGCGACGCCGATGCCGAAGCCGCGCATGTGCAGCGGGAAGATCTCCGAGAGGTAGACCCAGACGGCGATGTTGAGGAAGGTCTGCATCGAGCCGACGAACGCCACGACGAGGAAGAGGATCACGAAGGGGCGGGCCGGGTTGCCGACCGGCAGGGCCATCGATGCGATGCCGATGAGGACGTGGCAGGCCGTGGTGAGCGAGAGGCCGGTGATGAAGGTGGTGCGGCGGTCGAGGCGGTCCATCATCTTCAGGGCGATGATGCCGCCGACCACGGCGATGACGCCGGGGGCGATGTTGGCGATCAGCGCGCCGTCCTTGCTGAAGCCGGACTCGGTGAGCACGGTCTGGCCGTAGTACATGATCGAGTTGATGCCGGTGAGCTGCTGGGCGACCCCGAGGCCGATCGCGACCAGGAGGATGCGCAGGAGGTTCTTGTTCGAGAAGATGGCGCGCCAGCCGATCTGGTGGCTCTCGCGCTCCTCCTTGGCGACGAGCTCGACGTCGGCGAGCTCGGCGACGGCGCGGTCGCCGGCCCGGACGGTCTTGAGCACGGCCAGTGCCTCCCCGTGGCGGCCCTTCTCGACGAGCCAGCGCGGCGACTCGGGCATCCGGAGCATGCCGAAGAACAGGGCGATGGCGGGCAGCGCGCAGATGGCGAACATGATGCGCCAGACGCCGGGGATGGTGCCGAAGACGTTGCCGATCACGGCGTTGATGACGAAGGCCGCGAGCTGGCCGATCACGATCGCGAGCTCGTTGCGGCCGGCGACGGAGCCGCGGATCTCGTAGGGTGCCAGCTCGGCGAGGAAGACCGGAACCACGGTCGAGGCGCCGCCGACCGCGAGGCCGAGGAGGATGCGGCCCAGGACGAGGACCTCGAAGTTCGGTGTGGCCACGACGGCGACGGTGCCGGCGAAGAACAGGACCGCGAGCATGATGATCGTGGTCCGCCGCCCCCACGTGTCCGAGAGGCGGCCGCCGAAGATCGCGCCGATCGCGGCCGCGAACACGAGCGAGGCGGTGACGACGCCCTCGGTGATCGGGGTCAGGCCCAGTTCGGCGGACATCGGGTTCAGCGCGCCGTTGATGACGCCGGTGTCGTAGCCGAAGAGCAGGCCGCCGAAGGTCGCGACGAGCGCGATGAGGCCGAGGCGCTTGGAGTGGGGGCCGGGGACGAGCGCGGGAAGCTTCGTCGCCGACGGTTGGTTGTGTGGTGCTGCCGTAGCGGACATCGGGGGACTCCTTTGTCTGAAGACTGCCGGGTCTGTGACCCGTCTCACTCCAGCCTAACGCGCGAAAGATGACTTTGTAAGGTCATATGGACAACATTTCAAAAAATCTCGAATGCCTCCAGGGTGGAACGATAGGGCACGTGCCCGCGCCGTCCTCCCCGCAGCCCCGGCGCCCCGCGACACAGGCCGACGTGGCGCGGGAGGTCGGCGTGTCCCGCACCCTGGTCTCCTTCGCCTTCCGCAACGCCCCCGGGGTGAGCGAGGAGACCCGGCACGCGATCTTCGAGGCCGCCCGCCGCCTCGGGTACCGTCCCAACCGGATCGCCGCGGACCTCGCCCGCAAGCGGGCCACCACGATCGGCCTCCACCTCCTCGACCTGCACAACGAGGTCTACGCCGACATCTTCGCCGGCGTCCGCGAGGCGCTCGAGGGCTCGGGCGTCCGGGTCATCCTGAGCGTCGGGGACGTGCGGGGCCGGGGAGGGACCGATCCCGGCGACGAGGTGGGCTCCCTGCTCGAGGCGCGGGTCGGCGTCGTCATCGCCGCGACCCTGACGGGGACGGACGCGAGCGTGCGGGAGGCGGCCGCTGCCGTTCCCATCGTGAGTGTGGCGCGCCGGATCGAGGGCGTGGACAGCGTCTACTCCGACGACGCTGCCGGGGCCCGCGCCGCCACCGGGCACCTGCTGGACCTCGGCCACACTCGGATCGTGCACCTCACCGGGCCGCACTGGGAAGGGCACACCGAGCGGCAGCGCGCTTACCGCGAGAGGATGCACGACGCCGGCCTGCCGCCCCGCGTCCTCGCCGCACCGGAGTTCACCTTCGAGGCGGCGCAGGCCGCCGCGGCCCGGATCCTGGACGGCCCGGACAGGCCGACGGCGGTGTTCGCGCACAACGACCAGCTGGCCCTCGGCGTGCGCGAGGCCGCCACGGACCTCGGGCTGAGGGTGCCGGAGGACCTCTCCGTGGTGGGCTACGACGACTCCCGCATCGCGCGGCTGGCGGGGATCCGGCTCACGAGCGTGGACCTCGACGCCCACGAGCTCGGGGCTGCCGCGGGGGCCGCGGCGCTCGCGCGGCTCGCGGATCCCTCGGCTCCTGCCGTGGACCGGTGCAGCGCCCCCCGTCTGGTGGTGCGCACCTCGACCGCGCCCCCGCCCGGATCCGCGCGCGAGATCGAGCGCTGCAGGGCCGTCCCGCACCCCTGACTGCTACCGTGAATGCCATGCTGACAGTCATCGGCGAGGGACTCATCGACGTGGTCCGCCGCCCCTCCGGCACCGAGTCGCACCCCGGCGGGAGCCCGCTCAACGTGGCAGTCGGCCTCGCACGCCTGGACCACCCCGTCCAGTTCATCGGACGCTACGGCGACGACTCCAACGGGCGGCTGCTCACCGATCACCTCCACCGCGCCAACGTGCTCGTGGCCCTGCCCGCGGACGGGAGCCCGACCTCCGTCGCGATGGCCGAGCTCGACCACCACGGCGCCGCGAGCTACCACTTCGAGCTCGAATGGCACCTGCCCAGCCTCCGCGACCGGCTCGACGAGCTCCTGGGCCCCACGACCCTCGTGCACACGGGCTCGATCGCCGCTGTCCTCGAGCCCGGCGCCGACCAGGTGCTGCACGCCGTGGAGCGCGCCCGGCCCCGGGCCACCATCTCCTTCGATCCGAACTGCCGCCCGACGATCACGACCGATGCCGACGTGGTGCGCGGCCGGGTCGAGCGGCTCGTGGCCCTCGCCGACGTGGTCAAGGCCTCCGACGAGGACCTTGCCTGGCTCTACCCGGGCGTGGACCCCCTGGACTCCGCCCGCCGTTGGCTCGGCCTGGGCGCCCCCGAGGGGCCCGCGTTCGTGGTCGTCACCCGGGGAGCGGAGGGGCCGTGGGCCGTGTGCCGCGACGGCGAGGCCTCCGCCCCGGCTCCGAAGGTGCGGGTGGCGGACACGGTCGGCGCCGGCGACTCGTTCATGGCGGCGCTGCTCTCCGCCATCGTGGACCGCGAACTCGACGGCGCCCAGCGCCGCCCCGAGCTGCGCCGCCTCGACGCCATCGAGCTCGGCCACATCCTCGACTTCGCCGCGCGCGCCGCCGCGGTGACCGTCTCGCGCCCGGGCGCCAACCCGCCCTCGCGCGCCGAGCTCCGCGCGGGAGGAACGCCATGAGCCAGGGGCCGTTCATGCTGACCAGCCAGGACCTCGTAGACGGCGCGGAGCTGCCGCGCCCGCAGGCCAGCGCCTACTTCGGGCTCGACGGGCAGGACCTCTCCCCCCAGCTGGCATGGAGCGGGGCGCCCGAGGGGACCCGCAGCTTCGCCGTGACCGTCATGGATCCGGACGCTCCCCGTGCGGGCAGCTTCTGCCACTGGGCCGTGGTGAACATCCCCTCCGAGGTCGAGGGGCTGCCCGAAGGGGCCGGTGGGGCACCCGACGGCATGGGTCCGGCCGATTCCGACGCAGGCCTCCCCAACGGCTGCCTCGAACTCCTCAACGACGCCGGCTTCACGGGGTTCGTCGGGGCCGGCCCGCCGCGCGGCTCGGGGCCCCACCGCTATGTGTTCACGGTCCACGCCCTCGACGTCGGCGCCGTGCCCGGCACCCCCCGCAGCAAGGGCTCGCGGGTCCTGCGGGACATCGCGGCCCACGAGATCGCGGCCGCGACCATCACCTGCACGTACGAGGTGCGCTGAATGTCCGGCACTGAGGGCGCCCGGGCCGCCGCCGAGCGGCTCATGCGGCTCGTTGCCAGCGACATCGACGGCACCATCCTGCGCCGGGACGGGCGGATCACCGAGCGCACGGTGCAGGCGCTGCACGCGTGCGAGGCGGCCGGCGTCGAACTCGTCTTCGTCACCGGGCGCCCGGCGCGGTGGCTCACGCCGCTGAGCGAGCAGCTCGGGCATGCCGGTCGGGTGATCTGCTCGAACGGCGCCCTCGTCTACGACCTCGAAACGATGTCCGTGGTCTCCTCGGAGGCCATCCGGCGCGAGACCATGCTGGAGGTCCGCGGCATCATCCAGGGGCTGTTCCCCGAGACGGCGTTCGCGGCGGAGACCCCAGCCGAGTTCGTCATGGAGACGGCGTTCGCGGAGCCCCGGCACCGGTCCCTGCTGGAGCAGGTCCGCCACGGCGACCTCGCCGAGCTGGTTCCGGGGGATGACGTCGTGAAGTTCATGGCGAAGATCGAGGGCATCACCGCCGACGAGTACCTGCGCGTCGTGGCGCCCCACGTCTCCCACCTCGTCTCCATCACGCACTCGGCCGTGGACCTGACGATGCTCGAGATGGCCCCGCTCGGGGTGAACAAGGCGGTGACGCTGGCCGAGTACGCGCATGCGCTCGGGATAGCGCCCGCCGACGTGGTCGCGTTCGGGGACATGCCGAACGACGTCGAGATGCTCGCCTGGGCGGGCGAGGGCTACGCGATGTCCTCGGGCCACCCCGAGGCGCTGGCCGCGACGGAGCTCCACGCTCCCGGCATCGAGGACGACGGCGTGGCCCAGGTCCTCGAGCGCAAGCTCGCCTCGGCCTCCCGGTCTCCGCGCTCCGGCACCCTGGCGCGGTAGACGGCGGTCGTCGGCGCAAGGCCCGGAGACGACAGGCCCGGAGACGCCAGGCCCGGAGACGACAGGCCCGGAGACGCCAGAGAGGGCCATGGGCGGGTTGTCCCGCCCATGGCCCTCTCCGCACGCCTCGTCCTGGACCCGGCCGGGACCGAGAGGCTGCCCGGCCCGCCGCTAGCGCATCACGCGCGCCGGTGGGACAGCTTCATCGAGCCGATGATGATCAGCACGAGGGCGGCCCACAGAAACATGTAGACGCCGCCGCCGATGTCCACCAGCAGGCCCAGGATGAAGACGGCCAGCATCACGAGGCCCCAGATCAACAGTTTCATCGACAACTCCCTTTGATCGCCCAGCACTCTGTCCGAATGCCTCCATTATGGCGGGAGCGGGGGCCGCGGGTGCAGGCGTGCCCGGTCAGACCGCCCTGCGGCCCCTGACGAAGTGCACGATCAGGGCGATGACGGCGAGCACGATGAGAATGTGGACAATGCCTCCGAGGCTCGGAAGCGCGATGAATCCGAGGAGCCAGAGGACGAACAGAATGAGTGCAATCCAGAGCAGCACGGTGATCTCCTAAGGTCGGTTGTACAACGTCTGGTTGTACAGCGATCCATCTCTTTCCCTGCACGTGCGTCATCCAAACAACCTCCCTTCCGCAGTTCTGCGGCCGGCGCCGTTCGCCCCGCGCGATACCCGGCATGCGCGGGACCTCCGCGGCGTTGGGAGAGCATGAGCGAGAACAGCGACGTCGGCGGCCCGGCCGGGGCAATCCCCTCCGGGGGACCGGCCATGGATGCCTACTCCCAGATCGTGACCGGCGTGGCCCGGCACCTGACGCCGCGCGTCGCCTCGGTGCGGACCGAGCGGGGGTCCGGGAGCGCCGTCGTGCTCACCGCCGAGCGGCATCTCGTGACGAACGCGCACGTGGTCGGGCGGCTCAACCACGGCGAGGTGGCGTTCGCGGACGGCACCGCAGGGCCGTTCGCGGTGGTGGGCCGCGACCCGCTCTCCGACCTCGCCGTCCTGCGCAGCGGCATCGACGTCCCCGAGCCGCCCGAGTTCGGAGACGCGGACACGCTGCTGGTCGGATCGCTCGTGGTCGCGGTGGGCAGCCCGCTCGGCCTCGAGGGCAGCGTCACCGCCGGCGTGGTCAGCGCCCTCGGGCGGTCCATCCCGGCCCGCGGGCGCACGGCGTCGCGCCTCATCGAGGACGTCATCCAGACCGACGCGGCGCTCAACCCGGGCAACTCGGGCGGGGCCCTCGCGGACTCGCGGGGGCGTGTGGTGGGGATCAACACCGCCGTGGCCGGATTCGGGCTCGGCCTCGCCGTGCCGGTCAACGCCACGACGCGCCGGATCCTCGACTCCCTCCGCCTCGACGGGCGGGTGCGCCGGGCCTACCTGGGCCTCGTGAGCGTGCCTACGCCGCTCGACGCGCGCTGGGCGGCCCGCACCGGGACGCGGCGGGCGCTGCGCGTCGCCGAGGTGGTGGGCGGGAGCCCCGCCGAGTCGAGCGGCATCCGGGCCGGCGACCTCCTGCTCGCCGTCAACGGCGAACCCCTCAAGGACGCCCAGTCGCTCCAGCGGCACATGTTCGCCGAGGCGATCGGGCGGCGCACCGAGATCAGCGTGCTCCGCGGCGAGGCCATGGTGGACGTCGTCACCGAGCCCACGGAGCTCGTGGACTAGAGGGACACCTGCCCCCGGATGCCCACCACCGTGTCACCGCCGACCCAGACGTCCGTGCCGTCCGAGGCGATCCGGACCAGGCCGCGCCGGCCGAGGACGGTGCCCTGCTGGGCCACGTAGGCGGTGGGCGCGCGGCCGCTGCCGATGAGCCACTGGGCGAGCCCCGCATTGAGGCTGCCGGTGACCGGGTCCTCAGGGACGGCAAGATCGGGGCAGAACGCCCGCACCTCGAAGGCGGCCCGGCCGCCGGGCGCGCGCGGGCCGATCACGCCCACCTGGTAGCCGCCCATGGCGGCGAAGTCCAGCCGCAGGCCGAGCACGGTGTCCGCGTCGCGGAGGAGAAGCCCCACCCAGCCCGGACCGTCGTCCACCCAGGCGGCCTCGACGACCTCCTCGGGAGCGAGCCCCAGCGAGGCTGCCACGGCGGCCAGGTCGGCCTCGTCAACCGGCCCCGAGCGCAGGAGGTCCGGGGCGGCGAAGGCGAGCCCCCCGGCGTCGTCCTTCACGGTCACGAGGCCCACGCCGCACTCCTGCACGACCCGCCCCTCAGTCGCCGGCACGCCGCCTGCTTCCAGCCAGGCCCGGGCCGAGCCGAGCGTGGGGTGCCCGGCGAACGGCAGCTCGCCGCCCGGGGTGAAGATGCGGAGGCGGTAGTCGGCGCCCGGCTGCGTCGGCGCGAGCAGGAAGGTGGTCTCCGAGAGATTGGTCCAGCGGGCGAACGCGGCCATCTCCTCTGCGCCGATCCCGTCGGCATCGTGCACCACGGCCACCGGGTTCCCGCGCAGGAACTCCGAGGTGAACACGTCGACCTGGCTGAACCGCCTCACAGGACCTCGACGCCGTCCTCGAGCTCGAGCGTGCGGGCCTCGGCGAGGCCGGTGAGCGCGGCCTCGATGTGCCGGGCACCGTGGTCGCCGAAGTACTCCCCGAACTCCTCCTCGCCCACGAACCGCCACTCCGTGAGCTCCTCCTCCTGGAGGGTGACCGGTGCGCCCTGGGGGAGCGCGCCGCCGTCGTACAGGAAGCTCAGCCCGTCCCCGACCGGGTCCGGGAAGGCCGAGTGGGCGATCAGCAGGAGCGCACCCGGCTCGATGTCGAGCCCGAGCTCCTCGCGGCCCTCGCGGCGGGCGGCCTTGCGCGGCGCCTCGCCCGGGTCCACGGTGCCGCCGGGCAGCAGCCACCCGTCCCGGTAGTTGGGCTTGACGGCGAGGACGCGGCCGTCCCCGTCGCGGATCACCAGACCGGCGGCGACCCGCCGTCGTGGAAGCGTGCGGAAGTACTCGCGGCTCGCGGCGCTCAGCTCCATGCCGCCAGCCTACTCGGGTGGCGGTAGCGTGGGGCCGTGCCGTTCCTCCACCCGGCCCCCATGGCCTTCGCGCACCGCGGCTTCTCGTCCGAGGGGCTCGAGAACACGCTCACCGCGTTCCGTGCCGCGTGGGACCTCGGCTTCACCCACCTCGAGACGGACGTCAGGGCGACGCGCGACGGCGCGCTGGTCGCCTTCCACGACGAGCGCCTGGACCGCGTCACGGACCGGACCGGGGCGCTGGCCGAGCTGGACTTCTCCGCCGTGGCCGCGGCGCGGATCGGCGCCTCCGAGCGCGTGCCCCTGTTCTCCGACCTCGTCGAGGAGCTGCCGGGGGCGTACGTCAACGTGGACGTGAAGTCGGCCGACGCCGTGGCGCCCCTCGCCGCGCTCATCGAGCGGATGCGCCTGCACGACCGGGTGCTCGTCACCTCGTTCTCCGACACGCGGCGCCGCGCCGTGCTGTCCCGGCTCTCCCGGCCGGTGGCGTCCTCTTCCGGCATCGAGTCCGCGGCCGTGATGCGGCTCCTCGGGGCGGCCCTGCCGGAGGCGCTGCTGCGCCGGGCGCTCGGGGGCATCGGCGCGCTCCAGGTGCCCGAGCGCTTCCGGGGCCTGCGCGTGCCCACCCCGGGGTTCGTGGCCCGCGCCCACCGGCTCGGCCTGCAGGTGCACGTGTGGACGGTCAACGAGCCCGCGGACATGCACCGGCTCCTGGACGCCGGGGTGGACGGACTCCTCACCGACCGGGCCGACGTCCTCCGCGGCGTGCTCCGCGCGCGCGGGGCCTGGCCCCCGTCTGGCCGCTGAGGGGTCTCTGGCGCCCACCTGCGGGGTCTCTGGCGTTCACGTGAGGGGTCTCTGGCGCCCACCTGCGGGGTCTCTCAGCGGGGAAACACCCCGGAGTTCTCCCTGAGTTCCCGGGGAACTCGGCAACGCCGAGCCGAACTCCCGGGGAACTCTCCGGCGGGGTGGCTCCACGGCGCCGGCCGCCCCGGCTGTACGTGGCAGCATCTGGGCGAGGCCGCATGCTGACGGCCCGACGCGGGGCGCCGAGGCGCCGGAACAGGAGAGCCATGAAGACCACCACGAAGCGCGCGGCTGCTGCCGTGCTCGGCGCTGCGCTGACCACGGCGGGCGCGGCCGGGGCCGCCGTGGCCGCCCCGGCGACGCCCCACAAGGCAGCCTCGGACCAGCACGTCCTGCTGCTCTCGGTGGATGGCCTGCACCAGTCCGACCTGGACTGGTACGTCCGCAGCCACCCCGGCTCCGCCCTCGCCCGCCTCGTGGGCCACGGCACGAGCTACACGGACGCCCAGACCCCGGTGCCCTCCGACTCGTTCCCCGGCATGGTCGGCCAGCTGACCGGCGGCAACCCCGGCACCACCGGCATCTACTACGACGACACCTGGAACCGGGCCCTCCTGCCCGCCGGCACCACCGACTGCACCACGGCGAAGCCGGGCGCTGAGGTGGCCATGACGGAGGCGGCGGACAAGAACCAGAACGCGCTCGACGCCGGCCAGGGCCTGACGGGGCTGCCGAACGGCATCCTGGCGATGACCGGCCAGCCCCGCTCGCTGCTCAACCCGGCGAGCCTCCCCGTGGACCCGACCACGTGCAAGCCGGTGTACCCAAACCAGTACCTCAAGGTGAACACGGTCTTCGAGGTCGCCAAGAAGGCCGGCCTCCGCACCGCCTGGTCGGACAAGCACATCGCCTACGACATCCTCAGCGGCCCCTCCGGCACCGGCCTCGACGACCTGTTCGCCCCCGAGATCAACTCCGATGCCTCGGCCGCGGGCTTCCCCGCCGGCAGCGACTGGACGACGGACAACGCCGCGACCCAGCAGTACGACGCCTATAAGGTGCAGGCCGTCGTCAACGAGATCGGCGGCAAGGACCACTCCGGGACCCAGAACGTGGGCGAGCCCGGCGTGTTCGGCATGAACTTCCAGACCGTCTCGACGGCGCAGAAGCTCCCGACGTCGGACGGCCTCGCCGGGGGCTACCTCGCCGACGGCGTCACGCCCGGCCCGCTGCTGACGAAGGCGCTCGACGACATCAACACGCAGGTCGGAAGGATGACCGACGCCATCGCGAAGTCCCCCGACGCGAAGAAGACCACGGTGATCCTCTCGGCCAAGCACGGACAGTCGCCGACGGACCCCGCCACCCTCAAGCGCATCGACGACGGCCCCATCATCGACGGCCTCAACGCCGCGTGGAAGGCCGCAGGCCACGCGGACGACCTCGTCGCGTTCTCCACGGACGACGACATCATGCAGCTCTGGCTCACCGAGCACACCCAGGCGGCCGCCGACTTCGCCAAGCAGTACCTGCTCGCCCACTCCGCGGGCGGCAACAGCATCAGCGGCTCGTCGCTCACGGTCCAGGACTCCGGCCTGTCCTCCGTCTACGCAGGCTCCCAGGTGGCAGACTTCTTCCACACGGCCGCCACCGACTCCCGCATCCCGGACATCTTCGGCGTCGTCCAGCACGGCGTGGTCTACACGGGCGGCACCAAGAAGATCGCGGAGCACGGCGGCGCCGACCCCCAGGACCGCCACGTCCCGCTCGTCGTCTCGCGGGGCACCGACACGAGCGCCTCGACCGTCGGCAGCAGCGTCGAGACCACGCAGATCGCCCCGACCATCCTGCGCGAGCTCGGCCTCAATGCCAACGACCTCCAGGCCGTGCAGATCGAGGGCACCCGGGCGCTCCCACAGCACTGACCGGGGCCCGCACCGGAGACCCCGCAACGGGCCGCCAGAGACCCCGCAACGCCTGCCCGGCGTTGAGGGGTCTCTGGCGCCGGCCTGTGCGGTCTCCAGCGCGGAGGCGAGGGACGCGCCGCCCTCAGGCGCCGTCGTCGGCCGCCGAGGAGCCCTCGGCGACGGCGCGCTCGATGCGCCGGTCCGGCACGATCCACAGGGCCGCGACCGCCACGTAGGCGGCCACGCTGATCCACACCGAGGCGAAGGCCCCCGCGCACCCGACCAGGTACAGGGCCATGGACCACTTGCCCTTGGCATCGTTGCGGATGGCCCGGGCGAGCCGGCTCCCGGCGCCCTGGAGGCGGATGAGCCGGGTCTGGAGGATCGTGTAGGAGACCGCGGCGGCTAACAGGTTGATCCCGTACACGAGCACCGGCAGCTCCGCGAGGCTGCTCTCGTCCATCCAGCGCGTGGTGAACGGGACCACCGACAGCCAGAACAGCAGGTTCAGGTTGGCCCACAGGGCACCCCCGTCGATCCTGCGGGTCAGGTGCATGAGGTGGTGGTGGTTGGTCCAGTAGATCCCGATGTACACGAAGCTGAGCACGTACGTGAGCAGCGTCGGCAGGACCGCGGCGAGGCCGTGCAGGTCCGGAGTCTCGGGGGTCTTGAGCTCCAGCACCATGATGGTGATGGCGATGGCGAGGACGCCGTCGCTGAACGCCTCGACGCGGTTGGTCTCCACGCGGACATTGTGCCAGCGGGTACTGGCAGGATGGTGCAATGCGCATCCTCATCGCCCCGGACAAGTTCAAAGGCTCGCTCACGGCCGCCGAGGCCGCCGACGCCATGGCCGAGGGCGCGCTGGCCGTCTACCCCGACGCCGAGATCGTCCGCGTCCCCGTGGCAGACGGCGGCGAGGGCACCCTCGAGGCGGCCGTCGCCGCGGGCTTCGAGGAGCGCATCCGCGCCGTCACCGGGCCGCTCATCAAGCCCGTCGGGGCAGCATGGGCCCTCCGCGGCGGCACCGCCGTGATCGAGACCGCGCAGGCGTCCGGTCTCGCGGCGCTCGGCACGGACCCGGATCCGGAGACCGCCGGCCGCGCCCACTCCTACGGCGCCGGCCAGCTCATCGCGGCAGCCATGGACGCCGGCGCCACCGAGATCGTGCTCGGGCTCGGCGGCTCCGCGATGACCGACGGCGGCTCCGGCGCCCTCCGCGCCCTCGGGCTCCGGCCGCTCGATGCGGCCGGGAACGTGGTGCCGCTCGGCGGGGCCGCGCTCGCGGACATCGCCTCACTCGACGACTCCGCCCTCGACCCCAGGCTCGCGGCGGCCACGCTGCGCATCGCCGTCGACGTCCGCAACCCGCTCATCGGGCCGGACGGCGCGGCCCACGTCTTCGGCCCGCAGAAGGGCGCGGATCCCGAGACGGTCGAGGCGCTCGACGCCGGCCTGCGCACCTGGGCGAAGGTGCTCGCGGGCGCGACGGGGCGCGACGTCGATGTCCCCGGCGCGGGCGCGGCCGGCGGCTTCCCTGCGGCCTTCCTGGCCTTCACCGGGGCGCGGCTCGAGAGCGGGTTCGACCTCGTGGCCGAGCTCGTGGGGATCGACGCCCGCCTGGCCGGGGCCGACCTCGTGATCACGGGGGAGGGCTCGCTCGACGGGCAGTCGCTCACCGGCAAGGCGCCGATCGCCCTCGCCGACCGCGCGCGGGACCGCGGCATCCCCGTCATCGCGGTGGCCGGCCGCATCCTCGCGGAGCCGGACCAGCTCGCCGAGCACGGGATCGAGGCCGCGGGCGCGCTCGTGGACCTCGCCCCGAGCCCCGCGGACGCGATCGCCCACGCGGCCCAGTACGTGCGCCGCGCGGTCGCCGAGCTCCTCGCCGGTGCCTGAGGCGCTCCTCGGGAGATTCTGCCTCCGCTTTCGGTCAAAGCCCCGCGCCGAAGCGCAGGGTTCTGTCCGAAGGCCAGGGTCGCCTCGGCCCGGGGACTCCTACCGCCCCTGGGCGCCCAGGGCGTCGAGCTGCAGGACGAGCCACGGGCTGAACGCGTAGGGCGCGGCGGCGACGGCGGCGCGGAAGTCGCCCGGGTCGGACCAGGCCCACTCGGCGACCTCGTCCGGATTGCCCTGGGGGTCCGCGGCGGCGACCGCCCGGAAGACGGGGCAGACCTCGTACTCGACGATCCCGGAGGCGTCGACCGCCCGGTAGCGGAAGTCCGGCAGGACCGGCTCGATCGAGTGGACCTCGAGGCCGAGCTCCTGCTGCGCCCGGCGCCGGATCGCGTCCTCGAATGCCTCGCCGGGGGCGGGATGGCCGCAGAACGCGTTGGTCCAGACCCCGGGCCAGGTCTTCTTGGCGAGGGCCCGACGGGTCACGAGCACCCGGCCGTCCGCGCCGAACAGGTGGCACGAGAACGCGAGGTGCAGCGGGGTGCTCTCGGTGTGGACGGTCGCCTTCGGAGCGGTGCCCAGCGGGGTCCCGTCCTCGTCGACGAGTTGGACGAGCTCTTCCGTGGGGGTGTCAGCCATGGGGCCATTCTTCCAGCAGGGGCGCGGCTCAGCGGTTGCGGACGGCGGGCTCGGTGGCATCGTCGGTCGCGGTGCCGCGCCAGCGGGCGAGCGCGCTCATGCCGTGGAAGACGACGAGGGCGGCAGCCGAGCCGAGCGCGATCCCGGCGAAGGCCAGGTCACCGACCTTCCATGTGTAGTCCGCGATGCCGACGATCAGCGCCACGGCGGCCGTGGTGATGTTCACGGGGTTGGAGAAGTTGACCCGGTTCTGCACCCAGATCTTCACGCCGAGGACGCCGATCATGCCGTAGAGCATCGTGGCCGCGCCGCCGAGCACTCCGGCCGGGACGGTGGCGATGAGCTCGCCGAACTTGGGCGAGAAGCTCAGCAGCAGCGCGGTGATGCCGGCGACCCAGTACGCGGCCGTGGAGTAGACCTTGGTCGCGGCCATCACGCCGATGTTCTCGGCGTAGGTGGTGGTGCCCGAGCCGCCGCCGAGGCCGGCGAGGACGGTCGCGGCGCCGTCGGCCATGAGCGCGCGTCCGGCCATGTCGTCCAGGTTCGCCCCGGTCATGGCGGCGACGCTCTTCACGTGTCCCACGTTCTCGGCGACGAGCACGAGGACCACGGGCACGAAGAGGCCGAGCACGCCGAGGTGGAAGGCGGGCGTCTGGAAGTGGGGCAGCCCGACCCAGGCGGCGGCGTCGATCTTCGAGAAGTCCACCTCGCCGCGCCACACGGCCACGATGTACCCGACCACCACGCCGATGAGGATGCTCAGGCGGCCCAGGATCCCGCGGAAGAGCACGGAGACGAGGATGATCGCCAGCAGCGTCACGAGCGCCGTGACGGGCGCGGCATCGAAGTTCTGCTTCGCCGCCGGAGCCAGGTTCAGGCCGATCAGCGCGACAATCGTGCCGGTCACCACCGGGGGCATCACCACGTTGATCCAGTGCGCCCCGAAGGCCTGCACCACGGCGCCCACGGCGGCGAGCACCGCGCCCGCCACCACCACGCCGCCGAGCGCCCCGGCGACGCCGAACTGCTGCTGCGAGGCCAGGATCGGGGCGATGAACGCGAACGAGGACCCCAGGTAGCTGGGCACCCGCCCCCGCGTGACCAGGAGGAACAGGAGCGTGCCGATGCCCGAGAAGAACAGCGTCGTGGCAGGCGGCATGTGCGTCAGGATCGGCACGAGGAACGTCGCACCGAACATCGCGACGACGTGCTGCAGGCCGACCCCGATGGTGATCGGCCACGCGAGCCGCTCGCCAGGGGACACCACCTCGCCGGGACGGACGGAGCGGCCGTCGCCGTGGAGCTTCCATCTGGTTCCGAGCAGGCTCATGGGGCGCCTTCCAAGCGTGGGGGGGGAGCGGGGATGCCGCAGGACATCCTACCGCCGGCCGGAAGCGCGGCCGCGATGTGGGCAACCTCACCCCCCGGTCGGGGATGCCCGCAGCATGTTCAGGGGTTGTCACCTTGATGAGGGCGGCCGCCGGGCCGCCGTGAGGAGACACGCATGAGCATCGCCCACCAGGAAGCTGCGCTCGACGCCGAAGCCGTCAACGCCCTCTTCGTCGAGGCCCGCACCGCCAACACCTTCACCGGGGAGGTGACCGACGAGCAGGCTCAGGCGATCTACGAGCTCGCCAAGTTCGGTCCGACCGCCTTCAACAACCAGCCGATGCGCGTCACGTACGTCCGCACGCCCGAGGCGCGCGAGCGCCTCGTGTCCCACATGAGCCGCGGCAACCAGGAGAAGACCCTCGCCGCGCCGCTCGTGGCCGTCCTATCCTTCGACACCGAGTGGCACGAGCGCTTCGAGACCTTCCTCCCGCAGGCCGCCGGGCTGAAGTCGATGTTCGACGACGACGTGGTGCGCTACGGCACCGGTCGCGACAACGCACACCTCCAGGCCGGCTACTTCATCCTCGCCGTGCGCTCGCTGGGGCTCGCCGCCGGTCCGATGACCGGGGCGGACTTCTCCGCGATCGACGCGGACTTCTTCCCGGAGGGCGGCCGCAAGAGCTTCCTCGTGGTCAACATCGGCCGCCCGGGCGAGGACGCGTGGGGCCCCGCGAAGACCAAGTTCGCCTACGAGGACGTCGTCGAGACCGTCTGATCCGGCAGTCCCCGACAAGGATCTGGCCGCCTGCCCGCAAGGGGCCGGCGGCCAGATCCGTTTCTGACGGCCGTTGCTAGTTCTTGGGGGCGACTGCCGGGTGCGAGCCGGTCGTCGGAGCCGGTGAGCGCCGCGGCAGGGGCCGTGACAGACGGGGCCGGGAGGCCAGCGGCTCGGCGGCAGCGTCGGGATCCGGTGCGGTCGCCGGGCGCGGCGCGGGCCCGCCGTCGTGCGCGGGAGGTGATGCAGGGACGCCGGAGGGCGGCCCCGCGTCCGGGGTGCGGGGGGAGGCGAGGGCGGCAGCCGCACGGGCCGCGCGCCGCTCGGCCCAGACGGCCCGGACCTGCTCGCGGAGGGTCCCCTCGCCCCAGCGCGCCAGCGCCCAGATCCCCACGGCTCCCGCCGCGAGCGCCGCGAGGCCCCCGGCCAGCACAGCCCAGCGGGTGCCGACCGCATTCGCGAGCCAGCCCACGAGCGGGGCGCCGATCGGCGTGCCGCCCTGGATCACCGCCATGTACAGGGCGAGGACGCGGCCCCGGTACTGGGGCTTTGTGGTGAGCTGCACGATCGTGTTGGCGCTGTTGAGGAAGGTCAGCGCCGTGACGCCGACGAACACGAGGACCACGGCGTACGAGACGTAGCCGGGCATGGCGGCCGCGACGATCGTGGAGACGCCGAGCCCCACCGCGGCACCCACAAGGAGTGTGAGCCGGGGCTGCTTCCGGCGCGCCGCCAGGAGCGCGCCCCCGAGCGTGCCGATGGCCTGGATGGAGCCGAGGAGGCCATAGGCGTCGGCGCCGGTGTGGAACACGTCGGCCGCCATGAGCGCGTTGGTGACCTGGAAGTTGAGCGTGAAGGTGCCCACGAGCCCGGCCATCACCAGGATGAGCAGGATGCGCGGCTCGGTGCGCACGTAGCGCACCCCGGCGATGATCTGGCCCTTGCCCCGCGCCAGCGGCGGCGTGCGGTGCAGGAGGTCCACCCGCAGGCGGGTGAGCGAGAACAGGACGCCGAGGAAGGTCGCAGCGTTGAGCATGAACACCCAGCCTGTGCCGATGAGGCCGATCAGCACGCCGGCGACCCCGGGCCCCGCGAGACGCGCGAGGTTGAAGGACGCCGAGTTGAGCGCCACGGCGTTGGGCACGTCGGCCCGGCCCACGAGCTCCGAGACGAAGGCCTGGCGCGGCGGGGCGTCGAAGGCGCTGGCCACGCCGAGCAGCAGCGCGATCGCGTAGATGTGCCAGAGCTGGGCCACGCCGGTGAGCACGAGGACGCCCTGCACGAGCGCGAGCAGCCCCATCGCGGTCTGCGTGGCGAGGAGGAGCTTGCGCTTGTCGAGGCGGTCGCCGAGGAGGCCCGCGTAGGGGCCGAGGAGGAGGATCGGCAGGAACTGCAGGCCCGTGGTGATGCCCACGGCAGCGCCGTCATGGTTGGTGAGCTGGGTCAGGACGAGCCAGTCCTGGGCCACGCGCTGCATCCAGGTCCCCACATTGGAGACCAGGGCGCCGGCTGCCCAGAGGCGGTAGTTGGGATGCTGGAGTGCGCGGAACATGCTGCTCATCGGGCGGTCATCTCCAGCAGCAGTTCGGCCGCGCGGTGCAGGGCGGCCTGGTCCCCGGGCGGGAGGGCGTCGAGGCGGCTCGCGAGCCAGGCGGACCGCAGGCGCCGGGACTCCTCGAGGACCGCCCGGCCGGCATCGGTGAGTCCGACGACGACGAGCCGCCCGTCCGTCGGGTGTTCCGTGCGCCCGACGAGCCCGCTGTCGCACAGGTGGTTCACGGTGCGCGTCATGCTCGGCGCCTGCACATGCTCGATGTCGGCCAGCTGGCGCATCGTGAGCGGCCCGCGCTTCCCCAGGACGGACAGCACCGAGTTCTGGCCGGGGCTCACCACATCGCTGGTCGCCTGCGTGCGCAGGATGCGGGAGGTGCGCATGACGGCGACGCGCAGCTCCGCGGCGAGCTCGAGGATGTCGGGAGATGCAGAGGTGGCCGGTTCAACGTCGGCAAGGTTCGGGGGAGTCATCGATACTTAGCTTAGCTCATTACCCGCGCTAAGGATATGATCGCGGTCACCCCACGACGATGTGGGGGCCACCCCCGGAGTCCACGCGAGGTGACTCCCAGGAGGTGACCGCCAGAAGGTGACTTTCAGATGGTCAGGCGATGACGGAGTCGACGAGCGCCTTCGCCTCGGCCTGCACCTGCTTGAGGTGGTCGGCGCCCTTGAACGATTCCGCGTAGATCTTGTACACGTCCTCGGTGCCGGACGGGCGGGCGGCGAACCACGCGTGCTCGGTCGTGACCTTCAGCCCGCCGATCTTCGCGCCGTTCCCGGGCGCCTCCGTGAGCTTGGCGGTGATGGGCTCGCCGGCGAGCTCGGTGGCCGTGACATCGCCCGCGGACAGCTTGCCGAGCTTCGCCTTCTGCTCCCGGGTCGCCGCGGCGTCGATCCTCGCGTACGACGGCGAGCCGTACTTCGCGGTCAGCTCGCCGTAGAGCTCGCTCGGCGACTTCCCCGTCACGGCCCTGATCTCCGAGGCCAGGAGGTTCAGGAGGATGCCGTCCTTGTCTGTGGTCCAGACGCCACCGTCCCGCTTGACGAAGCTCGCCCCCGCCGACTCCTCGCCGCCGAACGCGCCCTGGCCGGAGAGCAGGCCCGGCACGAACCACTTGAAGCCGACCGGCACCTCGACGAGCTTCTTCCCGAGCCCCTCGGCCACGCGGTCGATCATGGACGAGCTGACGAGGGTCTTGCCGACCACCGTGTCCGGGCGCCAGCCGGTGCGGTGGCGGTAGAGGTAGTCGATGGCCACCGAAAGGTAGTGGTTCGGGTTCATGAGCCCGCCGTCGGGGGTGACGATGCCGTGCCGGTCGGCGTCCGCGTCGTTGCCCGTGGCGATGTCGTAGCCCGCGCCCTGGGAGACCTTCTGGATGAGCGAGGCCATGGCGAACGGCGACGAGCAGTCCATGCGGATCTTCTCGTCCCAGTCCAGCGTCATGAAGGCCCACTGCGGATCCACGGTCGGGTTCACCACGGTCAGGTCGAGGTGGTGGCGCTCGCCGATCTCGCCCCAGTAGTCCACCGAGGCCCCTCCCATCGGGTCCGCGCCGATGCGCACGCCGGCGTTGCGGATCGCCTCGATGTCCAGCACGAGGGGCAGGTCGTCGACGTAGGAGGAGAGGAAGTCGAACTGGCCGGTGGAGTCCGCGGCGAGCGCGTCGGCGAGCTGGATGCGCCGCACGCCCGCGAGGTCCGCCTCGAGGAGCTCGTTGGCGCGGTTGGCGATCCAGCCGGTCGCGTCGGTGTCCGCGGGGCCGCCGTGCGGCGGGTTGTACTTGAAGCCGCCGTCCGAGGGCGGGTTGTGGCTCGGGGTCACCACGATCCCGTCCGCCCGGCCCGGGTCGTCCTCGGCGCGGCCGGCGTTGTACTTGAGGATCGCGTGGCTCGCGGACGGGGTCGGAGTGTAGCCGTGGCGCGCGTCGACGAGGACCTGCACGCCGTTCGCGGCGAGGACCTCGAGCGCCGTGTTGGTCGCGGGCTCGGAAAGGGCGTGGGTGTCCTTCGCGAGGAACAGGGGGCCCTGGATGCCCTGCCCGGCGCGGTACTCCACGATCGCCTGGGTGATCGCGGCGATGTGCTTCTCGTTGAACGAGGCCTTGAGGCTCGAGCCGCGGTGGCCGGACGTCCCGAAGGCCACACGCTGGCCCGGGTCGCTCAGGTCCGGCGACACGTCGTAGTACGCGTCGAGGAGCGCGGTGATGTCCACGAGGTCACTGGGGAGGGCTACGGTGCCTGCTCGGTTCGCCATGTGCCTAGCTTTGCAGAGAAGGCCGACAAAGGGTGGCGACTCGGTGAAGATTTCGCCCCGTCTCCCGCGCGGGGGGACTACTGCCCCTCGGCGAGGACCTTTTCCGCCAGCTGCCGCAGGGGGCCCCGCAGCGTGGCGTCGGGGACCTCGAAGCGTTCGCGCCCGAACCGCAGGGTCCACTGGAAGGCGTCCCGGACATGCGGGGCGGCCGACGGCTCCGGCGCTTCGGGCAGCCGCCCCCGCTCGCTGCGCGCCTGGCGGTACAGGGTGGCCCACTCGGCGTCGGCGGGCTCCCGCGCCCCACGCACCCTGAACTCGACCCGGCCGCGGCGCGGGATGCCGGCGACGCCGCCCGAGCGGATGACCTCGACCCTCATCGCCCCTCCTGGCGTCCTGGCCCCGGCCTCCTCCTCGGAGCCGGGGCGCCGTTCCCGGTGAGCCGTACCGTGATCCCGACGCCGCGCCATCCGGCGCGCACGGCCTTCTCCTCCGCGGACTCGCGTCCGAACAGCGTCCGGGCCACACGCACAGTCTCCCGTGCGAATCCGCGGAAGTCGACATCGAGGGGGAGCCTGCCGCGCGCGCCGGTCTCGAGCCAGACGCGGCCCGCCCGCTCCCACGCGTGGCCGCCGAGCGCCGCGGCGGCAAGGTAGAAGGCCCGGTTGGGGATGCCGGAGTTCAGGTGGACGCCTCCGTTGTCCTCGCGGGTGCGCACATACCCGTCCATGTGGTCCGGCTGCGGGTCCCGGCCCAGGACCGGGTCGTCGTAGGCGGTGCCGGGCGCCTTCAGGGACCGGACCCCCGCCCCCGCGATGCCGGGCAGGAAGATCCCCGGCCCCACGATCCACGTCGCCGTCTCGACGGTGTCCCCGCGCGAGAACTGGTCCACGAGCACGCCGAACACATCCGCGAAGGACTCATTGAGGGCCCCGGACTGTCCCTCGTAGGCCAGGGCCGTGGTGTGCTGCAGCAGGCCGTGGCCCAGCTCGTGCGCGATGATGCTCAGCGATCCAGTGAAGGAGCCGAACACCTTTCCGTCGCCGTCCCCGAAGACCATGCGCGACCCGTCCCAGAACGCGTTGTCGTAGCCCACCCCGTAGTGGACGGTGCCTTCGAGGGGGAGCCCCGCGCCGTCGACGCTCGACCGGCCGAGGACCTGCTCGAGGAACCGGTAGGTCTCACCGAACCCGTCGTAGGCCCGGTTGACGTCCGCATCCGCCACCGGGTGCTGTCCCTCCTTGCGCACGAGGCGCCCGGGGAGGTCTTCACCGGCCTCCGCGTCACTGATCTCGCGGTGGAGCGTCCCCGGGGCGACGCGCAGGCCGCGCTGGTCCTCCCGCGGACGCACCCGGCGCCGCTCGCGGAGGCGGGCGTCCTCGAGCAGCGTCCGGCGCGCGAGCTCGGCGACGGCCTCGAGGCCGCGCACGTCCGCCGCGGATCCATGGGCCGGGCCCTCCCCCGAGAGCGCCCGGGCCCGCCGTTCGCCAAAGCCCGCGAGGCGCTCGAGCAGGTACGGTGGCACCGCGCCCTGATGGCCCGGGCGGCTGGTCGTTGCTGCTGGGCACGTGCTGGACATCGTCGGTCCCCTTCCGCTGCGAGATGCGCCCAGGATGGCACCGGGCACCGACAGTTCTCGGACCCCTCCGAGCGGGTCCGGCGGGTACGCTGGGACCAGGGACCAGGGACCAGGGACCAGGCACGGAGTCGGGGAGGGGCATCGATGTCGGATCAGCCGGAGCGCCGGGACGAGGACGCACCGCAGGAGGGGCAGCCGGACACGGCAGGCGCCGCAGACGACGGGCGCGCCGAGCGCCCCCGCTACACCCCGCCGTCGTACGTCCCCCCGATCACCCTGGACAAGGACCGCGGCAACCCCACCGAGCCGATTCCCTCCAACCCCACCGAGCCGCTCCCGCCGGGTGCACCGCCCCGCCCGGGAACGCCCGAACAGCCAGCAGCCCTCCCCACACCCGGCTACCAGCCCCCCGGCTTCGGAGCGTCCGCCCACCAGCCGCCGGCCCATCAGGGGCCCGCCTATCAGAACGCCCCCCACACCGGCCCCGCCTATCCCGGCGCCGCCTACCCTCCCGGAGCCGCCTACCCTCCCGGGGCCTATCCGGGCCAGGGCTACGCCGCCCAGCCCTACCCGGGCTCGCCCGGCCAGCCGTACTACGCCGCCCAGGCGCCGCGCGGGCTGAGCATCGCCGCGATGGTGTGCGGCATCTCCGTGTTCGTGGGCTTCGGCTTCCTCGTGCTGCCGCAGATCGCCGCCGTGGTCCTGGGGCACCTCGGCCTCGCCCGGGAACCCGCAGGCCGCGGCATGGCGCTCGCCGGCCTCATCATGGGCTACGTCGGCATCGCGCTGACGCTCGCGTTCCTCGCGTTCTTCATCCTCGTGCTCAGCATGGCCCCGGCCCGCTCCAACTACTGACCGCGGCCCGGCTGACCCGCCCCCCGAGGCCCGGGGGCGGGCACGTGGAGCAACCGCGCCACCTGCAGCAGCAGCCCCTCCGCACCGGGTTTCCCCACGGCCTGCACGCCCATCGGCAGACCGGCCTCGGTCCAGTGCGTCGTCGCCACCACGGCCGGCAGCCCGCACACGTTCACCCAGGAGGACCAGGGAGCGAACTCGCACTGGCGGCGGTAGTCGTCGTCGGCCGTCCTGCGCCACTCGGCGCCGGCGAACCAGCCCACCGGCCGCGGCGTCTGGGCCAGCGCAGGGGACAGGAGGATGTCCCACTCGGAGAGCTCAGCCAGCATGTCGCGCTCGAACTGGCGCAGGAAGGCCAGCGCCTCGTCCAGCTTCGCCGGGGAGCGCTGCTGCGCCCGGCGGCGGAAGGAACGAGTGAGCGGGGTCAGGAGCGGCTCCCTCTCGGGGCGGATCCTCGCGGTCCCGACCCCCGCCGTCCACGCGGCGGTGAAGGCGTCCGGGTAGCGGTTGTCGAACCGCGGGTCGGCCTCGGCCACGAGGTGCCCGGCCGCAGCCAGCGCCTCCGCTCCCCGGCGCAGCGCCTCAAGCGCCTCGGGCTCGGGCTCGACTCGGTAGCGCCCGTCCCACGGGCTCGACAGCCCCACCGCGACCCTGAGACGCCCCGGTTCGCGCACGACGGCGTCCGCGAACGTCCCGGTGTGCCGGCCGTGGTGCGGGTGGTCGCCTCCCGCTGGCCCTGCGGGGTGGGTCCCGGCAACGAGCGCGTCGAGGAGCAGCGCGGCGTCCTCCGCGGAGCGCGCGAGCGGGCCCGCCACGACGAGCCGCGCGGCGTCCCCCGCGCTCTGCCCCGCCGGGATGAGCCCGCGGCCGGCCTTGAGCCCCACGATCCCGCACGCCGCGGCGGGGATGCGCACGGACCCGCCGCCGTCGGACCCGGGGGCGAGGGGCACGAGGCCCGCGGCGACGGCCGCGGCCGAGCCGCCGGAGGACCCGCCGGAGCTGAGGGCGGGGCCGTGCGGGTTGCGCGACGCGGGCGCGATCCGGTTCTCCGAATAGGCCGTGAGCCCGAATTCGGGCACCTGGGTCTTGCCCAGGGACACGACTCCGGCCGAGCGCAGGAGGGCCACGACGGGGGAGTCCTCGGGCGCGGGCCGGGCGTCGAGGGCCGCCGAACCGTGGGTCGTCGGCACCCCGGCGACATCGGCCAGGTCCTTGAACGCGGTCGGCATCCCGTGCAGCGGCGGCAGCTCGCCGAGGCGTCCCGAGCGGGCGAGGCGCGCGTGCAGCGCGTCGGCGGCAGCAGCGGCGTCGTGCGCCTGCTGGGCGGTAACGGTCACGAAGGCGCCGAGGAGGCGGTTGTGCGCCTCGATCCGGGACAGGAAGTGCGCCGCGGCCTCGCGGGCCGAGAGCTCGCCGGAACGGAGCGCGTCGCGGAGGGCCACGGCGCCCAGAGCCCCGATCCCGGCGTCGACTGTCACCGGGCCACTATAGGCTGGAGGAACAAGCATCTCCGGAGGGGAAGAATGTCTGATTTCGAGACCGTCCGCGTCGAGGCCCTCCCCGCGGGCGGCATCCTGCTCGACGTGCGCGAGGACTACGAGTGGGAGGCCGGCCACGCCGAGGGCGCCGTGCACATCCCGCTCGAGCAGCTGCCGGCGCGGCTCGACGAGCTGGACCCGGACGACAACCTGCTCGTCATCTGTCGCACTGGCGGCCGCTCGGCCCGGGCCACCCAGTGGCTCGTCGCGAACGGCTACTCGGCGGTCAACGTGGCCGGCGGCATGGACGCGTGGCTCACCGCGGGCCGGCCGCTCGTGGCCGAGAACGGCCAGCCTCCCACGGTGCTCTGAGCCGTGCGGTACACCTTCCTGGGTCCCGAGGGGACCTTCACCGAGGCCGCCCTCCTCAAGGTCCCCGGCGCCCGCGAGGCGGCGCGCGTGCCCGCCACCACCGTCAACGCTGCCCTCGACGCCGTCCGGGCTGGCACCGCGGACGCCGCCATGGTCCCGATCGAGAACTCGGTCGAGGGCGGGGTCACCGCGACCCTCGACGCGATCGCCACCGGCCCCGAGCTGCGCATCGTGCGCGAGGAGGTCGTGCCCATCACGTTCGTGCTCGTCGCCCGGCCCGGCACGCGGGCCGCTGACGTGCGGCGCATCTCCACCCACGGCCACGCGTGGGCGCAGTGCCGGGGCTGGGCTGCGGCGAACGCGCCCGACGCCGTCCACCTCGCCGCGAGCTCGACCGCGGCCGGGGCGCTGGCCCTCCTCGACCCCGCCTCCCGCCCGGGCGACGCCGCGATCTGCGCGCCCATCGTGGCCGAGGAACACCCCGAGCTCGAAGTCCTCGCCACCGACATCGGCGACAACCCCGGAGCGGTCACGCGCTTCGTCCTCGTCTCCAGCCCGGGCCCTCTGCCGCCGCGCACGGGGGCGGACAAGACGTCCGTGGCCGTGCCGCTGCCCGAGGACCGGGCCGGGGCGCTCATGGAGATCCTCGAGCAGTTCGCCGCCCGCGGCGTGAACCTCTCCCGCATCGAGTCCCGGCCCACCGGTCGGTACCTCGGGCACTACTTCTTCTCGATCGACGTGGACGGGCACATCCAGGACGCCCGCATCGCGGATGCGCTCGCGGGCCTCCACCGCATCAGCCCGCAGATCCGCTTCCTCGGCTCCTACCCGCGGGCCGACGGCGCGCGGCCGGTCGTGCGCGACCATGTCACCGACCATGCCTTCGCCTCCGCGCGCGGCTGGGTCGACGCGATCCTCGACGGCGAGCCCGATGGCTGAGGGCGCCGCGAGGACGGGCGGGGGCGAGGCGCGCTTCCTGGCCGCCTACTTCGGGCGCATCGGCTATGCGGGGGCTGCCGCCCCGACGCTCGCGAACATCGCAGCCGTCCACGCCCACCACACACGCGCCATACCGTTCGAGAACCTCTCGCCTGCCACCGGGGCGCCCGTCGACATCACGGACGAGGGCATCGAGGGCGTCCTCGTGGCGCGCCGCCGCGGAGGCTACTGCTTCCAGCACGCGGGCCTGCTCTCCCGCGCCCTCGCGGCGATGGGCGCGCGCGGCGTCGAGAACCACCTGGGCCGGGTCTACTGGGGCCGCGAGCCGGGGACCGGGGCGCCCGCCCGCACGCACCAGGCCACCGTGGTCGAGGCCGAGGGAGCCCGCTACCTGGTCGACGCCGGCTTCGGCGGGTTCAATCCCTCGGGCCTCCTCCCGCTCGGGCTCGCCGCGGAGGAGTCCGCGGTCGCGACGCCGCTCGGGACCTTCCGCGCGGTCGACGTCGCCGCGGCCGGCCTGCCTGCGGGCGACACGGCCGGCGTCGACCTCATGGTCCAGGCACGGCTGGGGGAGCGCTGGGCCAACCTGTACGGGGTCGGCCTCGGCGCCCACGCCCCGGCCGACTTCCAGGTCGCCAACTGGTACGTCTCGACCTCGGCCGTCCCGCCGTTCACGCGCTCGCTCATGTTCTCGATCCGCACCGAGACCGAGCGGATCACCCTGGCCAACCTCGAGCTCGGGGTGCGCACGTACACGCCCGATGGGGCGTCCGCCGCCAGCCGGCGCACTCTCGGCAGCGCCGACGAGCTCCGCGAGGCCGCCCGCGAGCTGTTCCGCATCGAGGACGCCGACCTGGACTGGGGCAGGGCTTTCAGGGTGGCTGCCCAGGCCCAGGCCTAGCCCCAGCCCAGGTGGGCCGGCCCGCGCGAGGCGGCAGGGCGGCGTCGTGCGTCAGGCCACGCGCACGAGCAGGCTCGAGGGGCGCACCTCGACGTCGACCCGCGTCGCGGACCCGACCACGTCGCCGTCCACCTGCGCCTGGATCGGCTCCGGGACGCGGATGGCCACCCTGTGCGCGCCGTAGAACTGCATGACCGGCAGCTGCCGCTTGTGCTGGACCATGATCTTCACGTACATCGCGATCCAGCCGATGAGGCTGCGGGGGCTCATGACGGCGACGTCGAGCACGCCGTCGTCGATGAACGAGTCCGGGATGAAGTCCACCCCGCCGGGCAGCTTCGAGCAGTTCGCGAAGAGGACGCTGCGGACCCGGCGGGTCTGGAAGTCGGCGCCGTCGAGCGAGATCTCGACGCGGCGGCGGCGCTGGCCCGGCATGTGCCGGATGCCCGCCTCCGTGTACGCCATCCAGCCGACCACCCGCTTGAGGTCCTCGCTCGTGTCATTGAGGATCTCGGCGTCCATGCCCACGCCCGCGATCACCAGGAACGTGTGCGTGGACCGGGTGCCGTCGGGCGCCGTGAGGACCAGGGCCGCCGTGTCGATGCGCCGCTGCCGGCCGAAGACCGCCGTGTGGACGCACTGCGCGAGCCGGGTGACGTCCAGGTCGAGGTTGCGGGCCAGGAGGTTGCCGGTCCCGAGGGGGACGAGCCCGAGGGCGGTGTCCGTGCCGGCCAGCACCTCGGCGACCACGCGCACCGTCCCGTCCCCGCCGCAGGGGATCACGACGTCGGCCCCCGCCTCGAGCGCGCGGCGCGCCGCGGTGTAGCCCGGATCGGCCTTGGTGGTGTGGAAGACGAGCGGCTCCGGCCAGCCCGCGCCCCGGCACGCGGCCTCGATGAGCATCCGTGCCTCGTCGGCACGCTCCTTGATGGGGTTGAGCACCACGGCGACCTGCTGCGGGCCCGCCGGCGGCGGCCCTGCGGACTCGGCCATGGCGCTGCGGGCGTGCTGCTCCTTGAGCCGGCGTACGCCCCACCAGCTGGCGACCGCAACGCCGCCAGCGGCGGTTACGGCACCCGCAATGATCCACCCGCGCATGATGCTCTCACTCTATCCCGCCCTGCTGGCGCCCCGATCCGCCCGCAGCGCCCGCTAGTCTTGGACTCGTGATCGACGTCAAGGACCTTACTGAGAATCCGGACAAGTACCGTGCGAGCCAGCGCGCCCGCGGGGCGGACGAGGCGCTCGTCGACTCGATCATCGCCGCCGACGTGCGGCGCCGCGCGTCGCTGACCGAGTACGAGATGCTGCGCGCCCAGCAGAACGTGTTCGGCAAGAAGGTCGCCGCCGCCAAGGGCGAGGAGAAGCAGGCCATCCTGGCCGAGGTCAGGGACCTCGCGCAGAAGGTCAAGGCCGCGCAGGCCTCCGCCGAGGAGGCGCAGGGCGAGATGGACCAGCTCATGCGCGTCGTGCCGAACCTCATCGTCGAGGGCATCCCGGCCGGCGGCGAGGACGACTACGCCGTGGTCAAGACCGTCGGCACGCCCCGCGACTTCGCGGCCGAGGGCTTCGAGCCGCGCGACCACCTCGAGATCGGCGAGCTCCTCGGCGCGATCGACATGGAGCGCGGCGCCAAGGTCTCCGGCTCGCGCTTCTACTTCCTGCGCGGCGTCGGGGCCCGGCTCGAGCTCGCCCTCCTGCAGATGGCCATGGACCAGGCCGTCCAGAACGGGTTCATCCCCATGATCACCCCCACCCTCGTGCGCCCGGAGACGATGCAGGGCACCGGCTTCGACGTGGCCCACGACGCCGAGATCTACCGCCTCGCCGAGGACGACCTCTACCTCACGGGAACCTCCGAGGTGGCCCTCGCCGGCTACCATGCCGATGAGATCCTCGACCTCGCCGGCGGCCCGATCCGCTACGCCGGCTGGTCCTCCTGCTACCGGCGCGAGGCCGGCTCGCACGGCAAGGACACCCGCGGCATCATCCGGGTGCACCAGTTCAACAAGGTCGAGATGTTCATCTACTGCCCGCCGGAGGAGGCCGAGGCCGAGCACGCCCGGCTCCTCGCGTGGGAGGAGGAGATGCTCGCCAAGGTCGAGCTGCCCTACCGCGTCATCGACACCGCCGCGGGAGACCTCGGCATGAGCGCGGCGCGCAAGTTCGACTGCGAGGCCTGGGTCCCCACCCAGGGCCGGTACCGCGAGCTGACCTCGACCTCGAACTGCACGGGCTTCCAGGCCCGCCGGCTCAACATCCGTGAGCGCGTGCTCGACGCCGAGGGCGCTTCCCGTGGGACGCGCGCCGTCGCGACCCTCAACGGCACCCTCGCGACGACACGCTGGATCGTGGCCATCCTCGAGCACCACCAGAACGCCGACGGCTCCGTGAACGTGCCGGCGGCCCTGCGCCCCTACCTCGGCGGCCTCGAGGTCCTCCCCGTCCTGTAGCGAGCCCGCCGCTGCCTTCAGCGGACGACGGCGGGTGCCCGCCCGCCGTCGTGCGCCGTCACCCGCCGCGGTCCGCGCCTTCTGGCACCAGCGCCCTGCGTTTCGGTCAACGCCCCGGTCTCTTCCCCCGGGCCTTGACCGAAGCGCAGGGTTCTTTCGCCGAGGTGCGGCCGGGGTTGTCCACATACGCTCCCACGGACCTCCGGGGCGCGGCTGGGGACGCTGTGCTGGTGCCGTGAGATTTCCCCAGATTGCCTTCGCCAGCTCCCTCTCGGCCGTGACGGGCCGCACCCCACGTCGGCTCGCTCGCGCGTATGCTGCGGGCGCCCTCGTCCGGTTGCGCCGAGGCGTCTACGTCGGCATCGACGAGTGGTTCGCCGGGACGGCGGCGGACCGCTACGCGATGACGACGGCGTCGCTCGCCGTCGGCGGCAACGCACCGGTGCTGTGCCGCGAGACCGCACTGCTCGCCTGGGGTCTGGAGCTCCCGAGCATGCCCAGCCACGTCCGCTACCGCACCGACCGCCGCGCGGCCGTGGGCGGGGGTCCTCCGCCGGCGCTCTACGGGAACCGCGAGTCGGCCGAACGCCTGTGGCAGGCGCGGACGCGCGAACGGCCCGGACCCCTCCCGCTGGGGTTTCCCGATGCGAAGCACCTGGGCTTCCCCGCGGCGGCCGCGGTCCCCCTCTATCTGCCCCACCTGGACCTCACGCTGCCCCTCGAGCCCTTCGACGAGGCCTTCGTGGACGCGGTGCCGAGGCTCAGCTTCGCCGAGGGCCTGGTCTTCGCGGACGCGGTGCTCGCCCGTCGGCCCGGTCTGAAGGTCACCCGGACGCTCGAGGATCTCCGGCGGCTGTGCGCCGCGATGGACAACCGGGCTGCGCAGGCTCGCCTGAACCAGGTCCTGGACCTAGCATCGGCGGCGTCGGAATCCGTGGGGGAATCCCTCAGCCGCGCCCTGATGTGGGAACTGGGGTTCGAGATGCCCACGCTCCAGGTCTGGATCACCAAGGACGGGCGGCGCATCGCCCGTGTGGACTACCGCTGGGCGCAGATCCGGCTCGTGGGAGAGTTCGACGGCCTGCAGAAGTACTTCCGGTCCCAGAAGCTCAGCGGGAAGTCGGCCTCGCAGGTGGTCGTCGAGGAGAAGCTGCGCGAGGACGAGATCCGCTCGACGGGGGAGCGCGTGGTGCGCTGGGTGTGGGCAGACCTTCTGGAGCCGGCCCGCTTCGCCGCGATCCTGCACCGCGCCGGTGTGCCGCGGCGCGCGGCGCCGCGGGCGGCCTGGCGCTGAGTGCCACTGCCAGAATGCCCTGCGTTTCGGTCACAGCCCCGGTCCCTTCCCGGGGGCGCTGACCGAAAGGGAGGGCGATTCGGGGCCGGCGGAGGGGGGGCCCACCGTCGTGAGTTCACCCCGATTTCATACCGCGTGTGTCATGAGTCCTACGGCATCCACAGGCCGGGGTGCTTAACTAGTACGCATGACTACAACGCTGAATGCTGGCATCGATGACCAGCGCACTGCCCTCAACCGCAAGCTCATCGGCCTCGACGTGGACGGGACCCTCGTCGACCACTACGGCCACATGTCCCCTGCCATCCGCGAGCTCGGCGCCGCGGTCGTCCAGGCCGGCCACGAGGTCGTGGTCGCCACCGGCCGCTCCCTCGGGGCCACGCTCCCCGTCGTGGAGCTGCTCGGGGTAGACCACGGGTACGCCGTCTGCAGCAACGGCGGCGTGACGGTGCAGATCCACGCGGGCGCCAACGGCGGGTACACCGTCATCGACCGGCGCTCCTTCGACCCGGCCCCGGCGCTGAAGGCCCTGCGCCACCGCCTCCCGAACGCGAAGTACGCCCTCGAGGACATCGAGGGGAACTTCCTCTCCACCGAGCGCTTCCAGGACGCGAGCTTCGGCGTCGAGGCCACCGGCGTCACCTTCGAGGAGCTCCTCGAGGCAGAGGCGGTCCGGCTCGTCGTCTTCTCCACCGACTCGACCGCGGAGGAGTTCGGCACCGCGGTGCAGTCGATCGGCCTGCACGGCGTCACCTACTCGGTCGGCTGGACCGCGTGGCTGGACATCGCGGCCCAGGGCGTGACCAAGGCCAGCGGCCTCGAGAATGTGCGCGAGCTGCTCGGCGTCGACCGTGCCCACACGGTCGCGATCGGCGACGGCCGCAACGACATCGAGATGCTCCAGTGGGCCGGCCGCGGCGTCGCCATGGGCCAGGCCCCGGCCGAGGTGAAGGCCGCCGCCGACGAGGTCACCGCGACCGTCGAGGAGGACGGCGCCGCCGCTGTGCTGCGCTCGCTCCTCTAGCTCCGCCCGCTCGCCGAGCGCAGCTCGCTCCTGGGGCGCGCGCCGTCCGCGAGCCACAGGAGCCGGGCAGCCGCGGGCCGTGCGGCCCACTCCTCGGGCCAGTGCGCCCGGGCGATCGCCTTGGACACCGCCTGCGTGGTGATCCCGAGCGCCTCGGCCACCGCCCTCTGCTGCCCCCGCACCCCGGGCGTGAGGAGGTCGAGGACCCGCCATTCGGCCGCGGTGCGCTTCGCCACCGCCAGTCCGATCAGACGGAGGACCCCCTCGGCGTCCCGCGCGAGCTCCGGGTCCGGCCCCGCCACGGCGATCGCCGGCCCGTCGCCGCTCGTCTGCGCGCGTTCGACGGCGCGCCGCGAGTGCACGAGTGCCTCGCCCCGGACCTCCGCGACCCCGAGCGGCAGCGGCTCGTCGAGACGCCCGACGCCGATTCCCACGTTCCAGCGCACGTCGCCACACACGTCAGGCCGGAGCGCGGTGAGGGCGGCGTCGACCACCGCGCCGGGCTCGGCGAAGACTGCCTGGGCCTCGTCGCCCACGGTCCGGTCGAACGGCACCTCCGGCCGCAGCCGGGCGAGGGCCCTGAGCAGCTCCGGGACACGGTCGCCCGGGCCGCGGTCGCGCTGGTTGATCGTGACCGTGTACATGGCGTCAGCCTAGTGGCGCGGCGCACCGGCGCCGCGGAAGGCGCGGACGCCGGAGGCGACGGCTCCGGAACGACGCGGAGGTGGCTCCCCAACGCTGGTTGAGGAGCCACCTCCGCGGCCTCGGGGAGTCACGTACGCGCCCCGGCGAGGGCTCACGCACGCGAGGAGGCCCTAGTGCCCCTGGGCCTCGAAACGCTTGATCGAGGCCTCGAGCTCGGCCTCGGCCGCCGCGCGGTCGTCCCAGCCGGCCGGCTTGACCCACTTGCCCGGCTCGAGGTCCTTGTACCGGGTGAAGAAGTGCTCGATCTCCTTGATGAGGAACTCGTCGAGGTCGGACGCCTCCTGGATGTGGTCGAAGCGCTTGTCCGCCGGGACGCACACGAGCTTGGCGTCGCCGCCGGACTCGTCCTCCATGTTGAAGATCGCGATCGGGCGCGCCTCCATGACGATGCCCGGGAACAGGTCCACGTCCGGGTACCAGACGAGAGCGTCGAGCGGGTCGCCGTCCTCGCCGAGGGTGTCCTCGAAGTAGCCGTAGTGCGTCGGGTACTGCATCGAGGTGAAGAGGACGCGGTCCAGGCGGACGCGGCCGGTCTCGTGGTCCACCTCGTACTTCACGCGCGAGCCGCGCGGGATCTCGATCGTGACATCGTGCTTCATGGGTGCTCCTTGCATGGCCCGAGGGGCCGGACGGCATCGTTCACGGCGGCCGCCGATGCCCGCGCGTGAGGGCCGGGCCACGGCGGCGACTACCATGAAGGATATCTGCCTTGGGGCCCTCGCTCCCCGTATCGAGGCCACACCTGCACCCGAGGACGGAGCCCTCCATGACTTCCGAGCGCGGCCGCCGCACGCCCTGGGGCGGCGCGTGGGCGCTCGTGGCCTGCGCCGTCGTCCTGGCAGTCGCGGTCGCCGCCGCGCTGCTGGCCACGGGCGCCGCGACCCGTGCGCGGGGGAAACTGTTCCCGGCCCCGACGCCCGCCGCGACGACCCCCGCATGGCTCGCCCCGCCGTCGTCCGTCCCCACGCTCGAGGGGGCCGCGGCGCTCTCCGCCGCCGCCTCGCAGCCCGCGCCCGCTGTCCTCGCCAAGGAGCTGGAGGACAGGCTCAAGCCCGCCGGGGACACCGTCAGCGCCACCGTGCTCGACGGCCTCACGGGCCAGACCCTCTACTCGCGGTCCGGCACGGAGGGGCACGTGCCGGCGTCGAACCTCAAGCTCCTCACGGCCGCCGCCGCCCTCACCACCCTGGGTCCCGACGCGACGCTCGCCACGAAGGCGGTGCGCGGAGCGGACCCGGGCACGGTGGTGCTCGTGGGCGGCGGGGACGTCATGCTCGGCTCCGGGTCATCCCAGCCGGGAGCCGTGATGGGCCGGGCCGGGATGGCGACGCTCGCGGAACGGACCGCCGCCGCCCTCCTCCAGGGCGCCGCGCCGTCCGCGCACGACGCCGGGGGGCCGCCCCGCGCGTCCGCCCCGCCGGCGGCGCCGCTCCCCGCCACGGTCACGGTCCGCCTCGACGACACCCTGTTCACCGGGCCGTCCCTCAACCCGGCGTGGGACCCCGAGGACGTCGCCGCCGGGGAGATGGCCCCCCTCTACGCCCTCGCCCTCAACGCCGGCCGCAGCGCCCCCGGCGCCGGCGGCCCGCGCCCGCAGGACTCGGCGATGGACGCCGCCACGGCGTTCAGGGCCGAGCTCGCCAAGGACCTCGCGGCCTCGGGCGTGAAGGTCGCGGACGGGGTCGAGCGCGGCGCCGCCCCCGCCGCTGCGCCCCAGCTCGCCGCCGTGGAGAGCGCCCCGATCGCCGACCAGCTCGGATACGCCCTGCGGGAGTCGGACAACTACGCGGCGGAGGCCCTCGGCCGCCTCGCCTCGCACGCCGCGGGCGGGCCGGCCAGCAACGACGGCGCGGTGGCCGCGCTGAAGGCCGCGGCCACCCGGGTCCTGGGCAGCGCCGACGGCTTCCAGCTCTCCGACGCGTGCGGGCTCGCGATCGCGGACCGGGCGGCCCCGGCAGCCCTCGCCGGCCTCGTCCGTGCCATGGCCCTCGGCCCCGACCCCCGCCTGCGGGCGGCCCTCGACGGCCTGCCCGTCGCCGGGCTCGACGGCACGCTCGCCGGACGGTTCGGCGGGGCAGCGGCGGGAGGGGCCGGCGTCGTGCGGGCCAAGACCGGCACCCTGAACACGGTGGCGGCGCTCAGCGGCTACGCCGTGGACGCCGACGGGCGCCTGCTCGTGTTCTCGGTCCTCGCCAACGGCCTCGACCCGGCCAAGCGCCAGCCGGTCCTCGCGGCCATCGACAACGCGGTCGCTGCACTCGCCGGCTGCGGCTGCAGAGGCTGATCGCCCGCCGCGAACCCCGGGCGGCCCCGGGCGGAATGTCAGCTGCGTGTGGTCGAATGGTGCCATGGATGCCCCGCAGATGGCCGGCCGACTGATCAACTGGGACCTCGCCGCCTCGACGGCGGCCCGGCTCACGCCTCCGGGCCCGGCGCTGAGCGCGGCCGAGGCCAGGGACGCGGTGGAGAGCCTGCGCCGGCTGGCGGACGCGTCCGTGCCCCACGTCCACCGCATCACCGGCCTCGCCGTGGCCGAGGACCTCCGCGATTCACAGCTGCTGGTCGTCGACCGGGCCTCGTGGGCCAAGGCGAACGCCCAGGGCTTCGAGGTCATGATGGCCCCGGTCCTCGCGCACCTCGTGGAGAAGAAGGCCAGCGAGCTCACGCCCGCCGCGGCCCGCGTGGGCGGCGCGATCACCGGCGCCCAGCTCGGCGCGATCCTCGCCTACCTCGCGAGCCGGGTCCTCGGCCAGTACGAGCCCTTCGCGGCCCTCGCGCCCGGGTCCACCGTCCCGCCGGCGGGCCGGCTGCTGCTCGTGGCCCCCAACATCGTCCACGTCGAGCGGGAGCTCGCGGTCGACCCGGAGGACTTCCGGATGTGGGTGTGCCTCCACGAGCAGACTCACCGCGTCCAGTTCGCCGCCGCGCCCTGGCTGCGCGGGCACATGACCGAGCAGATCGGCAAGCTCAGCGAGAGCCTCGTGGGCAACGTGGACAGCATCATGGAGCGGGCGACGGCGGCGGCGAAGTCCCTGCGCGACCGCACCGGCGCGTCGGCGAACCTGCCCAGCAAGGGCGCCATCCTGGACCTGCTCCAGGATCCCGAGGAGCGCGCGGCGATCTCCCACCTCACCGCCGTCATGAGCCTTCTCGAGGGGCACGCGAACGTGGTCATGGACGCCGTGGACGCCTCCGTGGTGCCGAGCGTGCGCACCATCCGCCAGCGCTTCCAGGCCCGCAACGAGAACCGCGGCCCGATCGAGACATTCGTGCGCCGCTTCCTGGGGCTCGAGGCGAAGATGCGCCAGTACACGGACGGCCAGGAGTTCGTCCGCCACGTCGTCGACACCGTCGGGATGGCCGGATTCAACCGGGTGTGGGAGGCCGCCGAGCACCTTCCCACCGAGGAGGAGATCCACGATCCCGGGGCGTGGATCGCCCGGATGGGGCTGTGAGCCCCGAGGGCCCCGGCGGAGACGGCCCCGCCTGGGACCCCTCCCGCGACGAGGCCTCCCCAGCGCGGCGCCGGCTGCACCCGGCCGTGGGCGCCGCCCGCAACGCCGTCAGGTCCGCCCTCGAGGAGGCCGGCTGGCCGCCCGTGGTCCTCGTCGCCTGTTCCGGCGGCCCCGACTCGCTCGCGCTCGCCGCGGCGGTGGCGCACTTCGCGCGCCGGGGCAGCGTCCGCGCCCCCGGCAGCGGCAGCCGCCCGCTGCGCGCTAGCGCCGTCGTCGTCGACCACCAGCTGCAGGAGGGCTCCGGCGAGGTCGCGCGCACGACGGCGGCCGTGCTGGCCGGGCTCGGCCTCTCGCCCGTGCGGGTGGTCCCCGTCGAGGTGCGGGCCGAGGGGGAGGGGCCGGAGGCCGCCGCGCGCACCGCGCGGCACGCCGCGCTCACCGAGCAGGCCCTCGACCTCGGGGCCGGTGCCGTGCTGCTCGGCCACACGCTCGACGACCAGGCGGAGCAGGTGCTCCTGGGCCTCGCCCGGGGCTCCGGGCCGCGGGCCCTCGGCGCCATGCGGCCCGTCCGTGGCCTCTTCGTGCGGCCGTTCCTCGGCCTGCGCCGGGCGGAGACCCTCAGCATCTGCGCGGCCGAGGGGCTCGCGCCCTGGTTCGACCCCACCAACGAGGACCCGCGGTTCATGCGCTCCCGCGTGCGCGCCTCGATCATGCCCTTCCTCGAGGCCGAGCTCGGGCCTGGCGTGGCCGAGGCGCTCTCCCGCACCGCCGCGCTCCTGGGCGCCGACGCGGACTTCCTCGATGCCCACGCCCGGAGCGCCTACCAATCCCTCGCGGAGGTCGTGGCCCCCGCACCGCCGCCCGCGGAGGCGACTGACGGCGGGACCCGGCCGCGCGCCGTCGTGCTCCCCGGCGAGGCGCTCCGCGAGCTGCCGCCGGCGATCCGCGGGCGCGTCATCGCCCTCGCCGTGGCCGAGCTGGGCGGCGAGGCGACGTACGAGAGGCTCCGGGCCGTCGAGCGGCTCCTCGACCGGCGCGGCTCGGCCGGCCCCGTCGAGGTCCCCGGACACGTGAGCGCCTACCGTCGGACCGCGTCCAGCGGTGCGGCGGGCAGCGGAGGAATCAGTCCCGGCGTACCCGGGGCGCTAGTCTTGGTATCGCACCGCTGAACCCAGCGGCCTCGCGCCCCAGCAGTCACGCTCGCAATCTCAGGAGCCGCAGGTGGAATCGAACGACGTCCACGCAGATCTCAAGCACGTCCTCAAGTCGAAGGACGAGATCCAGAACCGCATCGCCGAGCTTGCCGCGGAGATCGACCGCGACTACGAGGGGCGCGACCTGCTGATCGTGGGCGTCCTCAAGGGCGCCGTCATGGTCATGGCCGACCTGGCGCGTGCGCTCCACTCGCACGTGACGATGGACTGGATGGCAGTCTCCTCCTACGGCTCGGGCACCCAGTCCTCCGGCGTGGTCCGCATCCTCAAGGACCTCGACTCGGACCTCATGGGCAAGCACGTCCTCATCGTCGAGGACATCATCGACTCGGGCCTGACGCTCTCGTGGCTCAAGACCAACCTCGAGTCGCGCGGGACGGCCTCGGTCGAGATCTGCACCGCCTTCCGCAAGCCGGACGCCGCCAAGGTCGCGATCGACGTCAAGTACGTCGGCTTCGACATCCCCAACGAGTTCGTCGTGGGCTACGGCCTCGACTACGCAGAGAAGTACCGCAACCTCGACTTCGTGGGCACCCTCGCGCCGCACGTCTACGAGTGAGCGTTTCGCCCTGAGCGCACCCGCGGGAACTTCCGCGGCGCTGGGGGAACTTTTGCCCGTCTCCATGCGTGAACGCTTCCGAACGGTGTCATGCTGGTGGCCACACTCTGGTGCATGACGGTACCGGTGCATGAGAAGAAGGGACGGGGCCCAGCCCCGATTTCATGAACGTCAAGAGCTTCGTCAAGGGTCCGGGAATCTGGATCATCGTCGTGATCGTCCTGCTGCTGCTGGCCTTCGGGACCCTCGCACCGGGCGGCAGCACGCGCGTGGACACCTCGGTGGGGCTCCAGCTCATCAAGGACGGCAAGGTCTCCCAGGCCAAGATCTTCAACGGTGAAGAGCGCGTCGACATGGTCCTCAAGGACGACTATGTCGTGGACGGCCAGGACAAGGGCAAGAACGTCCAGTTCTACTACGTCACCCCGCGCGGCACCGATGTGGTCAACGCGATCGACGCCGCCAACCTGCCGCAGGGCTTCTCCGACCAGCCGGTCGAGAACAACTGGTTCAGCTCCATGCTGTCCCTCCTCATCCCGGTCGTGCTCCTCGGAGCGCTCTTCTGGTTCCTCCTCTCGCGCATGCAGGGCGGCGGCAGCCAGGTCATGAAGTTCGGCAAGTCCCGGGCCAAGATGATCACCAAGGACATGCCCCAGGTGACCTTCTCCGACGTCGCCGGCGCGGACGAGGCCGTCGAGGAGCTGCACGAGATCAAGGAGTTCCTCCAGGACCCGGGCAAGTTCCAGGCCGTCGGCGCCAAGATCCCCAAGGGCGTGCTCCTCTACGGCCCTCCCGGAACCGGCAAGACCCTCCTCGCCCGTGCCGTGGCCGGCGAGGCCGGCGTGCCGTTCTTCTCGATCTCCGGCTCGGAGTTCGTCGAGATGTTCGTCGGCGTCGGCGCCTCCCGGGTGCGCGACCTGTTCGAGCAGGCCAAGGCCAACGCCCCCGCGATCGTGTTCGTCGACGAGATCGACGCGGTGGGCCGCCACCGCGGCGCGGGGATCGGCGGCGGCAACGACGAGCGCGAGCAGACCCTCAACCAGCTCCTGGTCGAGATGGACGGCTTCGACCCGAAGGCCAACGTCATCATCATCGCGGCCACCAACCGGCCCGACGTCCTCGATCCGGCGCTCCTCCGCCCGGGCCGCTTCGACCGCCAGATCCCCGTCGAGGCGCCGGACCTCGCCGGCCGCGAGCACATCCTCTCGGTCCACGCCAAGGGCAAGCCGCTCGCGCAGAACGTGGACCTCAAGGCCGTGGCGAAGAAGACCCCCGGCTACACGGGCGCGGACCTCGCGAACGTCCTGAACGAGGCGGCGCTCCTGACCGCGCGCTCCAACGCCCAGCTGATCGACGACCGCGCCCTCGACGAGGCGATCGACCGCGTCATGGCCGGCCCGCAGAAGCGCTCCCGCGTCATGAAGGACCTCGAGCGCAAGATCACCGCCTACCACGAGGGCGGCCACGCGCTCGTCGCCGCGGCCCTGCGCAACTCGGCTCCCGTCACCAAGATCACCATCCTCCCGCGCGGCCGCGCCCTCGGCTACACCATGGTGGTGCCGGAGGAGGACAAGTACTCCGTGACGCGCAACGAGCTCCTCGACCAGCTCGCGTACGCGATGGGCGGCCGCGTCGCCGAGGAGATCGTCTTCCACGATCCGTCCACGGGCGCCTCGAATGACATCGAGAAGGCCACGGGCACCGCGCGCAAGATGGTCACCCAGTACGGCATGAGCGAGCGCGTGGGCGCGGTGAAGCTCGGCCAGGGCGGCGGCGAGCCGTTCCTGGGCCGGGATGCCGCCCACGAGCGCAACTACTCCGACCAGGTCGCCTACGTCGTAGACGAGGAGGTGCGCCGCCTGATGGACCAGGCCCATGACGAGGCGTACGAGATCCTCACGGACAACCGGCACGTCCTCGATCGCCTCGCCTCCGCGCTGCTCGAGCACGAGACGCTCAACCAGCGCGAGATCGCGGAGATCTTCACCGATGTCCGCAAGCGCGACTTCCGCGAGGTCTGGCTCTCGAAGGGCACGCGTCCGGTGCAGAACATCCCGCCGGTCGAGACCGAGGCCGAGCGCAAGGCCCGCGAGGAGGCCTCCAAGGCACGGCACGAGGAGCCCCTCGACGTCGGCCAGGCCCACCATCCGCACGGAGAGCAGGAGTACGTCAAGGACCGTCACGACGGGGTGTGACGGCCCCGAGGGGGACCTGCACGCCACCCACCGATAGGATCATTGACGTGACCCACTTCGATGACGACGACGTGTCCGCGCTGCCCGCCGAGGCCGAGAAGATGGATCTGCCGCGCATTGAGGCGGCCGTCCGCGAGATCCTCCTCGCGGTCGGCGAGGACCCGGACCGGAGCGGACTGAAGGACACCCCCCAGCGCGTGGCGAGGGCCTACGCCGAGACGTTCGCCGGACTGCACCACAACGCCGAGGAGATCCTCGGCGTGACCTTCGACATGGACCACGAGGAACTCGTGCTCGTGAAGGACATCCCGTTCTACTCGACGTGCGAGCACCACCTCGTGCCCTTCCACGGCGTCGCGCACGTGGGCTACATCCCCTCGCACGACGGCCGGGTGACGGGGCTGAGCAAGCTCGCCCGCCTGGTCGACGTCTACGCGCGCCGCCCCCAGGTGCAGGAGCGGCTCACCACCCAGGTCGCGGACGCCATCGTCAGCCACCTCAAGCCCCGCGGAGTGATCGTGGTCGTCGACTGCGAGCACATGTGCATGTCCATGCGTGGTGTCCGCAAGCCGGGCGCCCACACCGTCACGAGCGCCGTCCGCGGGCAGCTGCACGACCCCGCCACCCGCGCCGAAGCCATGAGTCTGATCCTCGGAAAGTGAGCACCCCATAGTGGACTCTCTCGCAGCAGCGCCCGGAACCGGGCCGAATACCTCCCCCCTCCCCGTGCTCCGCAAGCCGCGTCCCAAGGCGACCTTCGAGGGCCTGCCCCGGGACCGCGCCGTGGTCATGGGCATCCTCAACGTCACTCCGGACTCCTTCTCCGACGGCGGCGAGCACGGCCAGACGGACACCGCGATCGCCGCGGGACTGCGCATGTTCTACGCGGGTGCGGACATCATCGATGTCGGCGGCGAGTCCACGAGGCCCGGCGCCGAGGAGGTGCCCGAGGACGTCGAGCAGGCGCGCGTGCTCCCTGTCATCGAGGCCCTCGCCAAGGCAGGGGCCCTCGTGTCCGTGGACACCCGCCGGGCGAGCACCGCCGCGAAGGCGCTCGACGCCGGGGCCACGATCGTCAACGACGTCTCGGGGCTCGCCGTCACGGACGAGATGATCCGCCTCGTCGCAGACCGCGACGCCTACTACGTCCTCATGCACAACCGGGGCGACTCGAAGTCCATGGACGGGCTCGCCTCCTACGGGGACGTGGTCGAGGACGTCATCGCGGAAACCCTCAAGGTCCGCGATCGGCTGCGGGCCGGCGGGGTGGACGACGCACGCATCATCCTCGATCCCGGCCTCGGCTTCGCCAAGCAGGGCGAGCAGAACTGGGAGCTCGTCAAGCATGTCGGCCGGTTCACGGCGCTCGGCTACCCGGTGCTGGTCGCAGCCTCCCGCAAGCGGTTCCTCGGCGAACTGCTCACGAGCGCGGGCAAGGCCGCCGAACCCAGGGAGCGGGACGCAGCCACCGCCGCGATCACCGCGCTCGCCGCCGCAGCCGGTGCGTGGGGCGTGCGGGTGCACGACGTCGCAGCGAACCTCGACGCCGTCAAGGTCGCCGCCCGGGCGAAGGCCTAGGGCGCCATGGGCAACCAGCCGGGCGCCGCTGCGGCCCGGACCCGAAGGCCCGACCTGATCGCCCTCACCGGGGTCACGGCCGTGGGGCACCACGGCGTGCTGGACTTCGAGCGGCGCGACGGGCAGCCCTTCGTGGTGGACGCCGTCCTCCACACGGACTTCGGCGCCGCGGCGTCGTCGGACGACCTGTCCCGGACGGCAAGCTACGCCGAGGTTGCCGAGCGCATCGTCGCGCTCGTCGAGGGTGACCCGGTCGACCTGATCGAGACCCTCGCCGTGCGCCTCGCCGAGATGATCTTGGCCGAGTTCCCGGTCGACGCCGTGGAGCTGACGGTCCACAAGCCGCAGGCGCCCATCGCCGTGCCCTTCAGCGACGTGTCGGTGACCGTGTTCAGGGAGCGCTGAGAGATGGAGACGGGGCACCACGGCTGGGTCAGGTCCGTCCTGGCGCTCGGCAGCAACCTCGGCGCCCGCGCGGAGACCCTGGCGGAGGCGGTCGCCGACCTCGTCGACCGCCCCGAGGTGCGCCTCGTCGATGTCTCGCCCGTGGTGCAGACCAAGCCGGTCGGCGGCCCCGAGGGACAGCCGGACTTCCTGAACATGGTCATGATCGTCGAGACCACGCTGGGCCCGTACGAGCTGCTCGAGCACTGCCACGCCGTCGAGGCCAAGCACCACCGCACCCGCGAGGTCCGGTGGGGCCCGCGCACCCTCGACGTCGACATCATCACCTACGGCGACCTGCAGCTCGACGACCCCGAGCTAACCATCCCGCATCCGCGGGCCGCGGAGCGCGCCTTCGTCCTCTTTCCCTGGCTCGTGATCGAGCCCCTCGCGGTCCTCGAGGGGCACCCGATCGTCGAGCTCCTCGAGTTCTGCGCCGACGCCGACGGCGTCGAGGGCTATGACATGCTCACTGATGGAGGAAGCCAGACCGGAGGGGGAATCCAGTGAAGCCGCTCAAGCCGTGGGTGCTCGTGCTGGTGGCGATCATCGTGGGCCTCCTGGGCGTCGCCGCGAACGCGTTCGCGATGCGCTCGTCGGCGCCGACGCCCGTGCTCCCGGTCAGCGCCCTCGGCTCGATGGCCGTGATCGCCGTCGTGACGCTGGGCCTCGGCATCAGGGTGCTGAGGTGGCGGACCGGCCACCGCTCCCGCATGCTCGATCCGATCTTCGCGGCGCGGACCCTCGTCCTCGCCCACGCCTGCGCCTACGCGGGGGCTGTCCTCCTGGGCTGGCACGGGGGCGTCATCGCGGACCAGGTGCCGCAGCTCTCCGCCCGCGCGGGCACACCCGCGGTCGAGACCGCCCTCCTGCTGATCGGCGGGAGCGTCATCATGGTCGCGATCGGCTTCATCGTGGAGCGCTTCTGCCGCATCCCCCCGGAGGAGGGCGACGACGAGGGCCTCTCCGAGGGGGGCCGCGCGCCGGACGCCGAGGGCGGCCTTGCCTAGCTCCGCGCCTCAGCCCTCCGCGCCCCGGCAGCCCTCCCGCCCCGGGCGGCTCGGCGTGGGCGTCATCGGCGCCGGCAAGGTGGGCGCCGTCCTCGGGGCGGCGCTGCGTGCGGCCCAGCACGCCCTCGTCGGCGTCTCCGCGGTGTCGGAGGAGAGTCGGGAGCGCGCCGAGCTGCTCCTGCCGGGCGTCCCCGTCCTCGAGGTCCCCGACATCGTCGAGCGCTCGGAGCTCGTGCTGCTGGCCGTGCCGGACGACGCACTGGGGCCTCTCGTCGAGGGCCTCGCCAAGCTCGGCGCCTGGCAGCCCGGCCAGCTCGTGGCCCACACCTCCGGCCGCCACGGCGTGGGCGTCCTCGCCCCGGTGCGCGCCGCCGGGGCGATCCCGCTCGCGATCCACCCCGCCATGACGTTCACCGGGATGTCCCTGGACCTCGCACGCCTGACGGACTGCTGCTTCGGCGTCACCGCGGATCCGGCAATGCTGCCGATCGCGCAGGCGCTCGTGGTCGAGATGGGCGCCGAGCCGGTCGTGGTCGCCGAAGGGGACCGGGCCGCCTACCACGCCGCGCTCGCGCACGGATCGAACCACCTCGTCACCCTCGCCTCCCAGGCGGCGGAGATCCTCGGCAGGATCGGCGTGCCCGACCCGGGAGCCGTGCTCGGCCCCCTCCTGCGCGCCTCCCTCGACAACGCGCTCTCTGCGGGCGAGTCCGCACTGACGGGGCCCGTGGCCCGCGGGGACGTCGGCACCGTCGCCGCGCACGTCGCCGCCCTCAACGAGCTCGCCGCCGACCCGGACGGCCGGGGCGGGGCCGCCGATATCCTTGACGCGTACCGGGCCATGGCCCATGCGACCGCGGTCCGCGCCGAGCGCCGGGGACGCCTCACCGCCTCGGCCCGCGAGGCGATCGAGGAGGCGCTGGAGGGCATGGAGCCCGGCGACGAGACACGAGAGGACCTGTAATGCCTGCTGAGCCCGTTCTGGCCATCGAGGTGGTGCGCACGCGCGCCGAGCTCCAGCCGGCCATCGCCCGCCGGCTGGCGGCGAAGCGCCGCGGCCCGGGCCTGCCGTCCCTCGGGCTCGTCCCGACCATGGGCGCCCTGCACGCGGGGCACCGTGCCCTCGCCGAGGCCGCGGCCGCCCAGAACGACGTCGTGGTCGCGAGCGTGTTCGTCAACCCCCTCCAGTTCGGGGACGCCACGGACCTCGAGCGCTATCCCCGCACCCTCGACGCGGATGCCGCCCTGCTGGCGGACGCCGGCGTCGACCTGGTCTTCGCCCCGGACGCCGACGAGATGTACCCGGGCGGCGAGCCCGAGGTGCGGGTCACCGCGGGGCCGCTGGCCCAGAAGTGGGAGGGCGCCTCCCGCCCGGGCCACTTCGACGGGGTGTGCACGGTCGTGTCGAAGCTCCTCCACCTCGCGATGCCCGGCGGGTTCGACGGCGCACGGGCCGCCTACCGCGCCTACTTCGGGCAGAAGGACGCCCAGCAGGTCGCCGTCGTCCGCCGGATGGTGCGGGACCTGGACTTCCCCGTGGAGATCGTCGCCGTCCCGATCGTGCGCGACCCGGACGGCCTGGCCCTCTCGAGCCGGAACCGCTTCCTGTCCGAGGCTGAGCGCGATGCGGCGCTCGTCCTCTCCCGGGCCCTGGGACTCCTCGAGGACCGCGCAAGCGCCCACGAGCCCCTCAACCCGGACGACGCCGAGGCCCTCGTGCGGTCCCAGCCGCTCGTGGAGCTGGACTATCTGGACGTCGTGGACCCGGACACGCTCGAGCCGCTCGCGTTCGCCTGCCGCGAGACCCCGTTCACGGGGGAGGCGCTCGCGATCGTCGCCGCGAAGGTCGGCCCCGTGCGCCTCATCGACAACATGCCGCTCCGGGCCCGCTGACCCTCCGGGGCCCGCTCAGCTTCTGGGGGGGGGCTCAGCTCGCGAAGAAAGCCGCGAGGCGGTCGATGAGCGGCTTCGCGGGACGGGTCGGGGCGTCGTGCGCGAGCTTGGGCAGGATCGCGATGTCGGAGGCCGGCAGCACCCCGTCGAGCTTCTGGGCCGCCTCGGCGAAGTACTCGGGGCTCGCGCCGCCCACGAGGAACAGCGTCTCGAGGGGCAGCTCGTCGAAGCCCTTGGCCTCGGCGTCGGCCGCGACCACGGCGCGGATCTCGGCGGGACCGGTCGGAAGGAGCCGCGAGAGCTCCTTCCCGAGCGGGGTCCGGCTGCCAATGCGGTTGAGCACGGTCAGCACGGGCAGCGGGAGCTTGGAGATCGGGCCGGCCGTCTGCAGTCCGCGCAGGAGCACGGCGAGGGCCTTCTCCTCGTCCTTGGCCCGGAGGGCCTCCTCGAACTCCGGCATCCACCCGGCCTTGATGCTGCCCTCGAAGGAGATGATGGGGTCGTAGACGGCGATCTGCCCGATCTGCAGCTCGCGGCCGGCGTGCAGCGCGATGCACCCGCCGTAGTTGTGGCCGAACACGGCGTCGCTGCCGGTGTGGGCGAGCACGTCGCCGAGGTCCGAGACCTCGGTGGCGAGCGAGTAGTCCGCCGGCTGGGGGGAGGTGGCCCCGCGGCCCCGCCTGTTGTACACGTGCACGGGCACGTGGAGCTCCTCGGCCAGCCGGACCGCGAGGTCCTTGTACAGCTCGGCGGTCACCATCGACCCGTGGACGACGACGATGCCTCCCCGCGCGGTCAACCCGCCTTCGGGGGCGGTGAAGAGCTCGAGGGACGCGCCGTCCTTGGTGGCCACGGTGGACGAGGTCAGCTGCAGTACACCCATGCACAGAGCCTAGCCGCAATCGCCGCAGCAGCCCCATCCAGCACAGGGCGTCCGGACGTGCGCGGGCACCCCTCGGAAGCTCACAGCCGGCTGGCCTAGAATTGAATGCTGTGACTGCACAGAACCCCGCACCCGAGGCCCGGCCCGCCGACACGAGCGAGCAGATGCACATCCGCCGGGACAAGCGGGAGAAGCTCCTCGCGAACGGCGAGGCGCCGTACCCAGTCAAGCTGCCGCGCACGCACTCCCTCTCCGAGGTCCGCGCGAAGTACCCCGAGCTGGAGCCGGACACGGCTACCGGGGAGACCGTCGGCGTCGCCGGCCGCGTCGTGTTCATCCGCAACACCGGCAAGCTGTGCTTCGCCACCCTGCAGGAGGGCGACGGCACGCGTCTGCAGGCCATGCTCAGTCTCGCGAACGTGGGCGAGCAGCGCCTCGCGGACTGGAAGGCCCTCGTGGACCTCGGCGACCACGTCTTCGTCCGCGGCGAGGTCATCTCCTCCCGCCGCGGCGAGCTCTCCGTCATGGTCGAGTCCTGGCAGATGGCCTCGAAGGCCCTGCGCCCCCTGCCCACCCTCCACGCAGGACTGAACGAGGAGACGCGCGTCCGCCAGCGCTACGTGGACCTCCTGGTGCGGGAGGAGGCGCGCCAGATGGTCTACACGCGCTCCAAGATCACCAAGAGCGTCCGCGACACCCTCGACTCCCACGGCTACGTCGAGGTCGAGACGCCGATGCTCAACCTCGTCCACGGCGGTGCGACGGCCCGTCCGTTCGCGACTCACCTGAACGCCTTCGACCAGGACATGACCCTGCGCATCGCCACCGAGCTCTACCTCAAGCGGGCCGTTGTCGGCGGGATCGAGCGGGTCTACGAGATCGGGCGTGTGTTCCGCAACGAGGGCGTCGACTCGACCCACAGCCCCGAGTTCACCACGCTCGAGTGCTACGAGGCCTACGCCGACCAGTTCACCATGGCGGAGCGGATGAAGGAGATCATCCTCAACGTGGCTGACGTCATGGGCACGCGCCGCATCGAGACGCCCGAGGGCACGATCGACCTCGACGGCGAGTGGGCGTGGATCGGTGTGTACCCGGGCCTGTCCGAGGCGGCCGGCGAGGAGATCACCCCCGACACCCCGCTCGAGCGCCTCCTGGCCATCGGCGATGCGCACGGGGTCAAGACGGACCCGCTGTGGACCCAGGAGAAGGCCGTCATCGAGCTCTTCGGGGAGATCGTCGAGCCCACCCTGCTCAACCCGACCTTCGTCTACGACTACCCGCCCTCCGCGCAGCCCCTCGCCCGGCCCCACCGGGACGACCCCCGGCTCATCGAGGCGTGGGACCTCATCATCGGCGGGATGGAGCGCGGCACCGCCTTCTCCGAGCTGATCGACCCCGTGGTCCAGCGCGAGCGGCTCACCGAGCAGTCGCGGCTGGCCGCCGAGGGCGACGACGAGGCCATGGCGCTCGACGAGGACTTCCTCCGCGCGCTCGAATACGGCGCCCCGCCCATGGGCGGGATCGGCCTGGGAATCGACCGCCTGGTGATGCTGTTCACGCAGGCCGGTATTCGCGAAACAATCCTCTTCCCCCTTCTGAAGCCCGAGGCCAACTGATGGATTACGTCCTTGCCCTGCTCCCGCCGGTGGTGGTCGGGCTCATTTTCTGGTTCGCCATGCGCGCAATCTTCAATGCGGACAAGTCCGAGCGGGAGGCGCTCGCCCGCGCTGAACGCGAATCGCAGGAGCGCGCCGAGAATTGATCCGCGCGAGTCCTTTTGACTCGCGGGCTTTTGTGCCTTCATACTGTAATTGCTCAGCCGCTCCGGCGCCTCACGGGCCCCGATGCTGATTGCTTGAACTCACATTTGCTGAGTCCCCCCGGCGATGACAGAGAAGAGAGCCCAGATATGGCACAGAAGGTCCAGATCATCCTCGAGGATGACATCGACGGCGGCAAGGCTGACGAGACTGTCCGCTTCAGCCTCGATGGATCGAATTACGAAATTGACCTGTCCTCGGCCAATGCCGAGAAGCTGCGCAGTGCGCTGGCCCAGTTCATTTCCGCTGGCCGCAAGGCCGCCGCACGTACCGGCGCCGCTGCCCCGAAGGCCCGGGCGGCGTCCTCCGGGTCCCGGAATTCCGACTCTGCCAAGATCCGGCAGTGGGCCCGCGACAACGGGTACAACGTGAATGCCCGCGGGCGGATTCAGCAGGAGATCCAGGAGGCCTACCGCCAGGCCAACGCCTGACCGCCCCCGAATAGTCGGATAAGGCCCCAAAGGGGCCAGCAGGAATTCCCGGTGCGCCGCACCGGGAATTTGTGCTTTCGGGACCGATTTAATGCCGACCCGTGAATGCCGATTTTTCCGATCGGCGCTCCCCGGCCATCACGCCGCCGCGTCCTCAGCGCGGGGCCGTCCGCGCCCGGGGCGGGCGGCCGGCGTCGTCCGCGTGCCAGCCGGGCAGGGCGGTTCACCCTGTGGCGAACACCCCTACCGGCCGCGCCCCCGGCACGTAGCATCGAACTACGCAGTGCACCCAAGCTAAACCGGGGAGTCCGAGCAATGTTCGAGAGATTTACAGACCGCGCCCGCCGCGTGGTGGTGCTGGCCCAAGAAGAGGCCCGCATGCTCAACCACAACTACATCGGGACCGAGCACATCCTCCTGGGGCTGATCCACGAGGGCGAAGGGGTCGCGGCCAAGGCTCTCGAGTCCCTGAGCATCTCGCTCGACGGCGTCCGCGAGCAGGTGCAGGAGATCATCGGCCAGGGCCAGCAGGCGCCGAGCGGGCACATCCCGTTCACGCCCCGCGCCAAGAAGGTCCTCGAGCTGTCGCTGCGCGAGGCGCTCCAGCTCGGCCACAACTACATCGGCACCGAGCACATCCTCCTCGGCCTCATCCGCGAGGGCGAGGGCGTGGCCGCCCAGGTGCTCGTCAAGCTCGGCGCCGACCTCAACCGGGTCCGCCAGCAGGTGATCCAGCTCCTGTCCGGCTACCAGGGCAAGGAGACGGCCGCGACCGGCTCCGGCTCCGGCCAGCCCGAGGGCACTCCCGCCGGCTCGGTGGTCCTGGACCAGTTCGGCCGCAACCTGACCCAGGCTGCGCGCGAGAACAAGCTGGATCCCGTGATCGGGCGCGAGCACGAGATGGAACGCGTCATGCAGGTCCTCTCGCGCCGCACCAAGAACAACCCCGTCCTCATCGGCGAGCCCGGCGTCGGCAAGACCGCCGTCGTCGAGGGCCTCGCCCAGGCGATCGTGCGCGGCGACGTGCCCGAGACGATCAAGGACAAGCAGCTCTACACGCTCGACCTCGGCTCCCTCGTGGCCGGCTCCCGCTACCGCGGCGACTTCGAGGAGCGCCTGAAGAAGGTCCTCAAGGAGATCCGCACCCGCGGCGACATCATCCTGTTCATCGACGAGATCCACACCCTCGTCGGGGCGGGTGCCGCCGAGGGCGCGATCGACGCGGCCAGCATCCTCAAGCCGATGCTCGCCCGCGGCGAGCTGCAGACCATCGGTGCGACCACGCTCGACGAGTACCGCAAGCACATCGAGAAGGATGCCGCGCTCGAGCGCCGCTTCCAGCCGATCCAGGTCTCCGAGCCGTCCGTGGCCCTCGCCATCGAGATCCTCAAGGGCCTGCGGGACCGCTACGAGGCGCACCACCGGGTGACCATCACCGACGGCGCGCTCGCCGCGGCGGCCAATCTCGCCGAGCGCTACATCTCCGACCGGTTCCTGCCGGACAAGGCGATCGACCTGATCGACGAGGCAGGAGCGCGCCTGCGCATCCGTCGGATGACCGCGCCGCCGGAGCTGAAGGCCCTCGACGAGCGCATCGCCGGGCTCAAGCTCGAGAAGGAGTCCGCGATCGACGCGCAGGACTTCGAGGGAGCCGCCTCGCTGCGCGACAAGGAGCAGAAGCTCATCGCCGAGCGGGCCGAGCGCGAGCGCGCCTGGAAGTCCGGCGACATGGACGGCGTGGCCGAGGTGGACGAGGACCTGATCGCCGAGGTGCTCGCGAACTCGACCGGCATCCCGGTGTTCAAGCTCACCGAGGAGGAGTCGACCCGCCTGCTCCACATGGAGGAGGAGCTGCACCGCCGCGTGGTGGGCCAGGACGACGCCATCAAGGCGCTCTCCCGCTCGATCCGCCGCACCCGTGCGGGCCTGAAGGATCCGAAGCGTCCCGGCGGGTCGTTCATCTTCGCCGGCCCCACCGGCGTGGGCAAGACCGAGCTCGCCAAGGCCCTCGCCGAGTTCCTCTTCGGCGAGGAGGACGCGCTCATCACGCTGGACATGTCCGAGTTCTCCGAGAAGCACACCGTCTCACGGCTCTTCGGTGCCCCTCCGGGCTACGTGGGCTACGAGGAGGGCGGCCAGCTCACGGAGAAGGTCCGCCGCCGCCCGTTCTCCGTGGTGCTGTTCGACGAGGTGGAGAAGGCCCACGCGGACCTGTTCAACTCGCTCCTGCAGATCCTCGAGGACGGCCGCCTCACGGACTCCCAGGGCCGCGTGGTGGACTTCAAGAACACCGTGATCATCATGACCACGAACCTCGGCTCGCGGGACATCTCCAAGGGCGTCATGACGGGCTTCCAGTCGGGGACGGACACGAAGACCGGGTACGAGCGGATGAAGGCCCGCGTGACGGAGGAGCTCAAGCAGCACTTCCGGCCCGAGTTCCTCAACCGCGTCGACGACGTCGTCGTCTTCCCGCAGCTGACGCAGGAGGAGATCATCGAGATCGTGGACCTCATGGTCGTCCGCCTCGAGAAGCGCCTCAAGGACAAGGACATGGGCATCGAGCTCACCCAGGCCGCCAAGGTCCTGCTCGCCACGCGCGGCTACGACCCGGCCATGGGTGCCCGCCCGCTGCGCCGCACGATCCAGTCCGAGATCGAGGACCAGCTCTCCGAGAAGATCCTCTTCGGCGACCTCTCAGCCGGAGACATCGTGGTGGTCGACGTCGAGGGCGAGGGCGACACGGCCAAGTTCACCTTCACCGGCACCCCGCGCCCGGAGGTCCCCGAGGTCGTCTCGCTGACCAAGGGCGGCGGCAAGGAGCTCGGCGCCTAGCAGCAAGCCCGAACGGCGGCCCCCCACCTCCTCGAGGTGGGGGGCCGTTCCGCGTCTCCGGTGGCACCCGTCCGCGAGGATAGTCGCGCGATCGAATAAATCCAATCGCTAGACAAACTCCGGTCCCGCACGTAACGTCTTTCCTGGTCTCGGAAACCATCGCTGACGATTTCCACCAGAGAGACATCATGACCATCCAGCTCGAATTCATCACCCTGCAGGACCTCGTGCGCGGCGAGGTGCTCGACCCGCGCGATCCGCGCTACGCCGAGGAGGCCTCCGCCTTCAACACGGCGGTGGCGCACCGGCCGGACGTCGTGGTCGCGGCCGCCGACGCCGCGGACGTGGTCGCCGCCGTGCGGTGGGCCTCGCTGAACTCGGTGAAGCTGGCCGTCCAGGCCACAGGCCATGGGGCAGAGCGCGGGATTGCCGGCGGCGTGCTCGTGAGCACCAAGCGCCTGCGCTCGGTCTCGGTCGACCCCGCGGCACGGACCGCCACCGTCGGGGCCGGCGCCCGCTGGCGCGAGGTCATCGACGCCGCAGCCGAGCACGGCCTCGCCCCTCTCAACGGTTCAAGCTCGGACGTGGGCGTCGTCGGCTACACCCTGGGCGGCGGCCTCCCCGTCCTGGGCCGCACGTACGGCTTCGCTGCGGACTCGGTCCTCAGCCTCGACATCGTCACCCTCGACGGCGATGCGCGCACCGTGAGCCCGGTGCGCGAACCAGAGCTCTTCGGGCTCCTGTGCGGCGGCGGCCAGGGACTCGCCGTCGTCACCGGCATGACCTTCCGCCTCTACCCCGTGGCCCTCGTCCACGGCGGGGAGCTCGTCTTCGAAGGCCGGCACGCGGAGGCCGTGCTGCGGGCCTTCGCGGCCTGGGCACCCAGGCTCACCGATGCCTCCAACGCTGCCCTCCGCTTCCTCCGGGCCCCGGACGCGCCGGGCGTGCCGCCGGAGCTCGCGGGCAGGCTCACGGTGCACGTCGCCTTCGCCCACGTGGGCCGCGGCGGCGAGCGTGCCCTCGCTCCCCTGCGTGCCGCCGCCCCGGTGCTGCTCGACTTCGTCGCGGACCTGCCCTACACGGAGGTGGACCGCGTCTACTCCGACCCCGACCAGCCGATGCCGTTCCTCACGGGCGGGGCGGGCCTCGTGGACCTCGACGACCGGACCATCCGGGCCGTCCTCGCCCTCGCGGGGCCCGACGCCGGGTGCCTCCTCCCGCTCGTCGACATCCGGCTCCTCGGCGGTGCGATGGCGTCCGACGACGCGCGCACGGCGTCGGCGCACGGCCTCGCCTACGCGATGCACGCAGTGGGAGTCCTCGCGCCGCCGGTCGCCGATGCGGTTCCTGGTGCCATCGCCGAGGTCCTCGCCGGCGTTGCGCCCTTCGGCAACGGCCACTGCCCGAGGAACTTCCTCGGCGACCGCAGCGACCTCGCGCCGGCCTGGTCCGCCGAGGTCGCGGACCGGCTCGCGGCCGCCCGCGAGGAGCTCGACCCGGCGTGCCTGTTCGCCCGCTGAACTCGCGGCGGCCGACTCCCTCCGGTGTGTTTGGCCCACGCCGCGAGGGGGCACTGTCCGGGCGTCCGGAAGTCATGCGCGAGGGCCAGAGGAGGACTCGATGAGCAGCCAGAACCCGGAGAACCCGGAGACCACGGAGACCGGCGAGGGCGGCGGATACGGCGAGCCGACGCCCGAGCAGGAGCTGGGGCAGCGGGCCGGCGGGCAGGAGAAGCCCAGTCAGCAGGGCAGTCCGACCCAGGAGGGCGGTCAGGGGCGCGAGGCCCCCGCCGAGGAACGGGCCGGAGAGCAGCAGGATCCGGTCACCGGCGAGAGCCTCCGCCCGGGCCAGGCCGAGAGCCCGGGCTGATCCTTCCCTCGCCCGAGCGGCACGCACGGGCGGTGCCCCCGCACCCAAGGTGCGGGGGCGCCGTCGTGCGCCCTGTCCAAAGCACGCCGGGGGGCGGTACGCTCCGAAGCACACCCGGGACACCGTGCGAGACCGTGCGAAGGAGCGCGCCATGAAGAAGCTCATCAACGATCCACAGAAGGTGGTCGACGAATCGGTGGAGGGCTTCGGCCTGGCCCACGCTGACCTCGTCGCCGTCCACGCCGACCCGATCTTCATCAGCCGGGCCGGCGGCGCGGTGCAGGGCAAGGTCGGGCTGGTCTCCGGCGGCGGCAGCGGCCACGAGCCGCTCCACGGCGGCTATGTGGGCCGCGGGATGCTCGACGCCGCCGTCCCCGGCGCCGTCTTCACCTCGCCCACCCCGGATGCGATCATCCCGGCGACCCAGGCCGCGGACGGCGGGGCCGGCGTCGTGCACATCGTGAAGAACTACACCGGCGACGTCCTCAACTTCGAGACCGCGGGCGAGATGTGCGCGGCAGAGGGCATCGAGGTCCGCACCGTGCTCGTCAACGACGACGTGGCGGTCGAGGACTCCCTCTACACCGCGGGGCGGCGCGGCGTGGCCGGCACGGTCCTCGTGGAGAAGATCGCCGGCGCCGCGGCCGAGCGCGGGGACTCGCTCGACGCCGTCGAGGCCGTGGGCAACCGGGTCGTGGCGAACGTGCGCTCGATGGGGCTCGCGCTCACCCCGTGCACCGTCCCCCACGCGGGCAAGCCGAGCTTCGAGCTGGCCGAGGACGAGATCGAGATCGGGATCGGCATCCACGGCGAGCCGGGACGCCACCGCGTGGGCCTCGAGCCCGCGGACGCGCTCACGGAGCACCTGCTGACCCCCGTCGTCGAGGACCTCGGGATCGGCTCGGGCGAGAAGGCGCTGCTGTTCGTCAACGGCATGGGCGGGACGCCGCTGTCCGAGCTGTACATCGTGTACCGCCGGGCCGCGCAGCTGCTCGCCGACCGCGGCATCACGGTCGAGCGGAGCCTCGTGGGCAACTACATCACCTCGCTCGAGATGCAGGGCTGCTCCGTGACCGTCCTGCGGCTCGACGACGAGCTCACCGAGCTGTGGGACGCGCCCGTGCACACGCCCGCCCTCCGGTGGGGGGCCTGATGCCGGCACTGGACGCGGCCTGGGCCGAGCGGTGGCTGCGCGAGAGCGCCCGGGTCGTCGCCGAGCACCGCGAGGAACTGATCGACCTGGACCGCGCGATCGGGGACGGGGACCACGGAGAGAACATGGACCGGGGCTTCAGGGCCATCGTGGCCAAGCTCGACGGGGAGACGCCCGACTCGGTCAGCGCCGCGCTCAAGCTGGCCGCGATGATGCTCATGAGCAAGGTCGGCGGCGCCGCCGGTCCGCTCTACGGCACCGCGTACCTGCGCGCCTCGACGGCCGTCAGCGGCGCGGACGCCCTCGACGGGGCGGCCGTCGCGGCGATGCTCACCGCCGGCAGGGACGGGATCGTGGCCCGCGGCAAGGCCGAGTCGGGGGACAAGACCATGGTTGACGCCTGGACCCCGGCCGCCGAGGCCGCCCGCGACGCCGGCGACGGCCTGGCCGCCCTGTCCGCCGCCGCGGACGCCGCCGAGGCCGGCGCGCAGGCCACCAAGCCCCTCGTGGCCCGCAAGGGCCGGGCCAGCTATCTGGGCGAGCGCAGCGCCGGCCACCTCGACCCCGGGGCCGTCTCGAGCGCGTACATCCTGCGCGCCGCGGTCACCGCCGCCACGAGCGGGGACATGGCGTGACGCCGGTCGGACTGCTCATCGTCTCGCACAGCGCGCGCCTCGCCGAGGGCGTGGTCGAGGTCGCCGCCCAGATGGCCGCCGGGGTGCCCCTCGTCGCGGCGGGCGGGACGGACGACGGCGGGGTGGGCACCTCGTTCGAGAAGGTCATGGACGGCATCGGGGCCGCCGACACGGGGGAGGGGGTCGTGGTCCTGACGGACCTCGGCTCCGCAGTGATGACGGCCGAGTCGGTGCTCGAATTCCTCGAGCCGGACCAGCGCTCGAAGGTCCGGATCGCCGACGCGGCCCTCGTGGAGGGCGCGGTCGCGGCCGCCGTGGCGTCGAAGGCCGGCGCGGGCCTGGACGGCGTGGCCCGCGCCGCGGAGGAGGCCGTCCGCGGCGCCGAGGCCGAGGAGGCCCCCGAGCTCGCGGAGCCCACCGAGTCCGCCGTCCTGACCCTGAAGAACCCGCTGGGCCTCCACGCCCGCCCCGCAGCGGTCCTGGCCGGCCGGCTCTCGGCCTTCGACGCGGCGGTGACCGTCAACGGCGTCGACGGCCAGTCCGTCATGGCGCTCATGGCGCTCGGCGCGGGCCAGGGTGAGCAGCTCGTGGTCGAGACGTCCGGGCCAGAGGCCGCGGAGGCGCTCGCCTTCGTGCGGGAGCAGGTCGAGGCCGGCTTCGGCGAGCACTGAGGCCCCCACGGGTTGTGAAAGGACTGTTTCACCAAGAGTGAACGCCCCTGTGCTTCACGCCACATCGCGGGTTGAATCGGAGTCATGACTGCCGAGACCGCCGCCACCATGGCCGGCACCACGCCCGCGTCCGCAGAGCCCGCCACCCGGCCCGAGACGCCGTTCCACGACCTGGACCACTACGTGGCCATGCCCCGCCTCTCCGGGCTCGCCCTGAACCCCGACGGCACGCGGCTCGTCACCGCCGTCGCGACGCTGAACGGCAAGGGCACCGAGTACGGCTCCGCGCTGTGGGAGATCGACCCCGCCGGCGAGGCCCCCGCACGCCGCATCACCCGCAGCGCCAAGGGCGAGGCCGGGGCCGCCTTCGCGGCGAACGGCGACCTCTACTTCACCTCGGCCCGTCCCGACCCGGACAAGCCCGACGACGAGCCCGTCAACGCGCTCTGGCTCCTGCCGCACGCCGGCGGGGAGGCGAGGGTCGTGCTCAGCCGCGCGGGCGGCGTCGAACGCGTCATCACGGCCCAGAAGGCCGACGCGACGTTCCTCCAGGCCTCCGTGCTGGCCGGGAGCACCGACGAGGCCGACGACGAGGCGCGCCGCAAGGGCCGCAAGGAGGCCAAGGTCGCGGCCATCCTGCATTCCTCCTACCCGGTGCGCTTCTGGGACTCCGACCTCGGCCCCGCCCAGCCGCGGCTGTTCGCCGTCGAGCGCTCGACGGCCGAGCCCGAGCCCGGCAAGCCGGCCACGGTGGACGCCGAGCCCGCGCTCGAGCTCCGCAACCTCACGGCGGACATCGGCCCCGCCCTCCGCTTCGGCGAGGCGCACGCGAGCCCCGACGGCCGCACCATCTACGCCTCCGTCGCCAAGCCCCTCGCGAAGGGCGACCTCCGCAGCGAGCTCATCGCGATCGACGTCGCCTCCGGCGCCCGCCGCACGCTCCTGTCCGAGGACCGCATGGACTACATCGCCGGCCCGGTGAGCCCCGACGGTCGCACCGTCGCCGTGGTCGTCGAGCCGCATACGACGCCGACCAGCGCCTACCGCAGCGAGCTGCACCTCCTCGACGTCGAGACGGGGCAGCTGCGCCGGCTCGCGCCGGAGTGGGACCGCATGCCTCACCCCGAGGCGTGGCTGCCGGACGGCTCCGCGCTGCTCGTCACCGCGGACGACTCCGGCCGCTCACCCGTGTTCCGCCTCGACCCCGCCATCGGTGAGGCGACCGCCGTGACGCGCGACGACGCCGCCTACACCGACGTCCTCGTCTCCCCGGACGGGGCGACCGCGTACGCCCTGCGCAGCTCCTACCTCTTCCCGCCCGAGGCCGTCCGGATCGACCTCGCCACCGGCGAGACCACGCGCCTGGGCAACCCCGTCGACCGGCCCCAGCTCCCCGGCCGCCTCGAGGAGGTCACCGCAACGGCCGAGGACGGGACCCCCCTGCGCGCCTGGCTCGCCCTCCCCGCCAAGTCCCGCGAGGGTGGGAAGCACCCCCTCCTCCTGTGGATCCACGGGGGCCCGATCGGCTCCTGGAATGCCTGGACCTGGCGCTGGAACCCCTGGCTCCTCGCGGCACAGGGCTACGCCGTGCTGCTGCCCGACCCGGCCCTGTCCACCGGCTACGGCCAGCACTTCATCGACCGCGGCTGGGGCCGGTGGGGCGCGGAGCCGTTCACGGACCTCATGGCCGTCACCGACGCCGCCCTGGAGCGCGGCGACCTCGACCCCGACCGCACGGCGGCGATGGGCGGCTCCTTCGGCGGGTACATGGCCAACTGGGTCGCCGGCCACACGGACCGCTTCCGCGCGATCGTGACGCATGCGAGCCTGTGGGCCCTCGACGCCTTCGGCCCGACGACCGACATGGCCCTGTACTGGGCCAAGGAGATGGACGAGGCGATGATGCAGGCCCACTCTCCGCACCACTCGGTCTGCGAGATCCGCACGCCCATGCTCGTCATCCACGGCGACAAGGACTACCGCGTGCCGATCGGCGAGGGCCTGCGCCTGTGGTGGGAACTCCTCTCGGCCTCGCAGCTCGCCGCCGACGACGAGGGCAGGACCCCACACCGGTTCCTGTACTTCCCCGACGAGAACCACTGGATCCTGCAGCCCCAGCACGCGAAGGTCTGGTACGGCGTGGTCTCCGCCTTCCTCGCCGAGCACGTGCTCGGCGAGTCCCGGGACCTGCCGAAGGAGCTCGGGCTCTAGGGGTGCGGCCGCCCGGCGGGCGTGGGGCCACCCCGCGCGCGCCGGGCGGCGCCGGGCGCCCGAACTAGGATGGAATCCATGACCGAGACCGCCGCCGCCCCTGCCCAACCGTTCACCCTGAGGCGGGCGCGAACGGGAGACGTCGCGGCGATCAAGCGACTTGTTGCCCCGCTGGCCGAGCGGCGGATCCTCATCTCCAAGGAGTCCGTGGCGTACTACGAGGCCATCCAGGAGTTCCGGGTCGCGGAGGCGCCGGACGGCGAGCTGGTGGGCTGCGGCGCCCTCCACGTCATGTGGGAGGACCTCGCCGAGATCCGCACCCTCGCCGCCGCAGACACATGGCGGGGCCGGGGTGTGGGGCACGCCCTCGTGGAGCAGCTGCTGCAGGAGGCGCACGACGTCGGGGTGCAGCGGGTCTTCTGCCTCACCTTCGAAGTGGGCTTCTTCGAGCGGCACGGCTTCGAGGTCATGGCCGACCAGTCCGGCGTGGACCCCGAGGTGTACTCCGAGCTGCTCCGCTCGCACGACGAGGGCGTCGCCGAGTTCCTCGACCTCGCCCGGGTCAAGCCCAACACCCTCGGGAACACGCGCATGATCCGCTGGCTGCACGGGCGCGCCCGCGAGTAGTCCTCCGGTCAGGGCAGGCGCAGCCGCCCGTGCTCCTCGACTGCGAGCCCGTCGGCGAGCAGCCCCGCCAGGGCCCGCTCGAGCTGGTCCGGCCCCGTCCCCAGGGAGTGCAGCCTGCCCAGCGCGGCCGTGACTGCCCCGCCCCCGGAGGCCCCTGCAGCAGCCCCTGCGGGAGGGCCCGGCACGGGCGGCTCGAACAGGGCGCGGGGCACCGGATGCTCGGCGGCGCGGAGCACCGCCATGACCGCCCCGCGCACCTGCCGGTCTGTGCCGTGCCAGGCCTGCCCGCGGGGTGTGTAGGTGGGCGGCGGCTCGCCTGCGGCGCGCCAGGCGCACTCGGCGGCGACGGGGCAGGCGGAGCATCGGGGCGAGCGGGCCGTGCACACCACTGCGCCGAGCTCCATGGCCGCCGCGTTCCAGACGACGGAGAGGGCCGTGTCCTCGGGCAGCAGCGCGGCGGCCCGGCGCTGCTCGGCCGCCGTGAGCGCCGGGGCGGGCAGCGCCTCGCCGCCCAGGAGCCGGGCGTGCACCCGCCGGATGTTCGTGTCCACCACCGTGGCCCGGCGCCCGAAGGCGAACGCAGCGACCGCCGCCGCGGTGTAGGAACCCACCCCGGGCAGGGTGCGCAGCGCCTCCTCGGTGTCGGGCAGCTCCCCGCCGTGCTCGGCCACGATCACCGCCGCTGCCGCGTGCAGCCTCAGCGCGCGGCGGGGATACCCCAGGCGCCCCCAGGCGCGGACCGCCTCGCCGGCGGGCTCGGCCGCGAGGTCCGCCGGGTCCGGCCACCGCTCCATCCACTCGCGCCAGACGGGCAGGACCCGGACCACGGGGGTCTGCTGGAGCATGACCTCGCTCACGAGCACCCCCCAGGGGCTGCGGTCGGCTGCGCGCCACGGCAGGTCGCGCGCCTCGCGCGAGAACCAGTCGGCGAGCTCGGTGTGCAGGCGCTCGAGCGCCCCGGTCTTGGCGGATGCGGTCTCGGCGGATCCGGGCGCACGACGGCGGGTCGCGGCTGGAGCGGTCACGGGGGCCTTTCGGGACGCGGACGCCTCGTGGCGGTCCGGGCGGTGAGGGGTGCGTCCCACTGTAGCGGCCCGCGGCGCGCCGGGCGGAGCTGGCCGCCGATTGCTCCGTAGCCTAGGAGCATGGCAGGGCAGGGCAATGACAGGGCACGCATGCGCACACAACGGGGGTCGCGGCGCCAGAGCCCCGAGGTGTACCGGCGCCGGCGCATCGCCGTGGGTGTCCTCATGGCCCTCATCCTGATCGTCCTCGGCGGGGGCATCTGGGCGGCCGTGGCCGCCGTGAGCTCGAGCGCGGGGGGACCCGGGCCCGACGCGGCGCAGCCCGCGGCCAGCGCGAGTGCTCCCGCGACGGACGCAGCCGGAGCCAGCCAGACGGCGTCGGCCACGGCCAGCCCCTCCGCGTCCGCCTCCCAGAGTTCCGCGACCCCGAGCCCGAGCGCCACACCGGCTTGCGACCCGCACCTCATCACCGTCTCGGCGGCCACGGACAAGGCGAGCTACGCCCCCGCCGACAAGCCGGTCTTCACCCTCAAGGTGACCAACGGGAACACCGTCCCGTGCGGCGTCAACGTGGGCACTACCCAGATGGAGTTCCTCGTGGTCAGCGGCGCGGACCGCATCTTCTCGTCGAAGGACTGCCAGGCGGACGTGCAGGACCTGATCAAGACGATCCCCGCCGGCGGCTCCGAGACGGCCAACTTCCCCTGGCAGCGGGTGCGGAGCACGGAGGGCTGCAAGGCCGTGACCGGGGAGCCGAAGCCGGGCGTCTACGTGCTGACGGCCTCGCTCGGCCCTGTCACGAGCTCCAAGGCCGTGTTCGAGCTCAAGTAGCCGCTCAGAGGAAGCGGTCGAGAAGGCTGGCCTCCGCCATCCGCGAGAGGCCCTCCCGGACGGTGCGGGCACGCTGCTCGCCGATGCCGTCCACCGTCATGAGGTCCTCGATGGTGGCCGCCATGAGGTTCTGCAGGCCGCCGAAGTGGTCCACGAGGCGGTCCGAGACCGCGCGAGGCACGGACTTCAGCCCGGAGATGAGGCGGTAGCCGCGCGGCTGGACCACGGCATCGAGGGTCTCGGTGCCGCCCGCATAGCCGAGGATGCCCGCGATCTTGTTGAGGTCGATCAGGTCCACGCTCGTCAGCTGGGTCAGGGCCGCGGCGGCGGCGTCGATCGTCTCGAGCGGCACACCGTCCCCGGCGTAGTCGCGGATCACGACGTCGGCGCCGGGCCCTAGCCCCGTGGTCAGCTCCTCGAGCTGGAGCGCCAGGAGGCGGCCGTCATCGCCGAGCTCGAGGACGTACTGGGCGATCTCCTCCGAGATGCGCTGGACCATGACCTGGCGCTGGAGCGTCTGGGCGACGTCCCGCACCGTGACCATGGCCTCGATCTCGAGCGCAGACAGCGAGTGGGTGACCTGGTCGAGGCGCGCCCGGTAGCGCTCGAGGGTTGCGAGGGCCTGGTTCGCCCGTGCGAGGACCCGCTCGGAGTTCTCGATCACGTGCCGGATGCCCTGCACGTACAGGGCGATGATCTGCATGGACTGGCTCACCGAGATGACCGGCAGGCCCGTCTGCTTCGCGACGCGCTCGGCGGTGCGGTGGCGGGTGCCCGATTCGTGGGTCTCGATCGAGGAGTCGGGGACGAGGTGCACGGCGGCCTTGACGATGGTGCGGGCGTCCCGGTCGCAGACGATCGCGCCGTCCATCTTGGCCAGCTCGCGCAGCCTCGTGGGCGAGAACTCGATGCCGATCTCGAAGCCGCCCGAGCACAGCGACTCGACCGTCCGGTCATAGCCGAGGACGATCAGCGCACCCGTGCGGCCCCGCAGGATGCGCTCGAGGCCGTCGCGGAGGCCGGTTCCGGGTGCGACCCGGGCCAAGGTGGCTTTGAGCACGTCCTCGGGGGTCCGAGCCATGAGTGTTTCCCTTTCCTGCGCCGCGCGTGGCGCGGCGCACGGTTCCCATGGTATCCGCGCGTGTCGCGGGCCGAGCCGGTTGTCCGGGCACGGAAGGCAACGATTCGGGCACGACCCGGGCCCCTACGCCGGCCCGGCTGCTCCTCGGTGGCTGCTGGGCGGCTACTCGGCGCCGGGGATGAGGAGCTCGAGGGCCTCGGCGACGTGGCTGACCTCCTTCACCCGGAAGCCGGGCGGCACCTCGCCGGGCCCGTTCGGGCTCGCCGGCACCACGGCGTGGGTGAATCCGAGGCGATGCGCCTCCTGGATGCGCCGTCCGATCCCCGGGACCGGGCGGACCTCGCCCGCGAGGCCCACCTCGCCGAACGCGATGAGCCGCTGGGGGAGCGCCGTGCGGGTCTTCGCGGACGCGACAGCGAGCGCGACGGCGAGGTCAGTGGCCGGCTCGCTCAGCCGCACGCCGCCCACGGTGGCCACGTAGGTGTCGTCCTTGTGCAGGAGGCAGCCCGCGCGCTGCTGCAGCACCGCCAGGAGCATGGAGACGCGGGAGGAGTCCAGTCCGCTCGTGGCGCGCCGCGGCTGGGACGTGGCCGATTCGGCGAGCAGCGACTGCACCTCCGCGAGCAGCGGCCGCCGGCCCTCGAGGGTGACGGTGATGCACGTGCCGGAGACGGGGTCCTTGGTGCGGGAGACGAACAGCCCGGAGGGGTCTGAGACGCTCATGATCCCGTTCTCGGCGAGGTCGAAGCAGCCCACCTCGTCCGTGGGGCCGTACCGGTTCTTGACCGCGCGCAGCAGCCTGAGGCGCGAATGGCGCTCGCCCTCGAACTGGCAGACCACGTCGACGAGGTGCTCGAGCAGCCGCGGGCCGGCAATCGATCCGTCCTTCGTGACGTGCCCGACGAGGAGGGTGGTCATGTTGCGGCGCTTCGCCGCGGCGATGATCGAGGCGGTGACCTCGCGTACCTGCGAGACTCCGCCCGCGCTTCCGTCCACCTCGGGGCTCGAGAGCGTCTGCACCGAGTCCACGACGAGCAGCTGGGGCGAGACCTTCTCCACGTGCCCGAGGGCCTGGGAGAGGTCGGTCTCGGCGGCGAGGAACAGCCGGGGCGCCACCGCGTCGATCCGCTCGGCCCGCAGCTTGACCTGGGCGGCGGACTCCTCGCCGGTGACGTAGAGGACGTCCTTTCCGCCGCCGGCCACCTTGGCCGCGACGTCGAGCAGGAGCGTGGACTTGCCGACCCCGGGCTCGCCGGCGAGCAGGATCACCGCGCCCGGGACGAGGCCCCCGCCGAGCACGCGGTCCAGCTCTCCGACCCCGGTAGGCAGGAAGGCAGCGTCCGTCGCGTCGACCTCGGCGATCGGCCGCGCCGCCTCGAGGACGGTCGCCGCCGCCGTCGTGCGCGCCACGACCCCGCCGACCTCCTCCACGGTGCCCCACGCCTGGCACTCGCCGCACCGGCCTACCCATTTGGCGGTGGTCCATCCGCACTCGGCGCAGCGGTAGCCAGGTGCCTTCCCGGAGCGTGCCGCCGTGCGCGTAGAGGTCTTGGTCGCCATGGGCCAAGGCTATTCCAGGGTGCCGACACTTCTCGCGCCGGGGTCGCCCGAGCTAGCCCTCGAGCCTCGGCAGGAGCGCGACCGCCTCCTGGCGGTCGTAGCCGGTGGCCTCGAGGAGGTCGATGATCATGGGCCGCAGCAGGATCACGAGGGCCTCGCCCTCGAGCCGCTCGACCCGCAGCTCGCGGGGGTGCGTGCGGGCCGCGATCTCGGTCAGCGCCAGCCGGGCCGAGCGCATCTGCGCACTGCGCTCCTCGTGGCGCTCGGCGATGAGGCCCCGGGCCATGTCCTCGAGGGCGTCGGCGGTGTTCTCGAGGAGCTGGGCGATGCTCTCGGCCGCTCCCTGGGCGAGCGCCGCGTTGTTGATGACCGAGGCGAGGCGGCGTGCCACCACCCGTCCGTTGCGCAGGGCGAGGTCGAGGTACTCGACCGCCGTCTCGATCTCCTCCAGCTCTGCCCGGTGGCGGCGGTAGGCGGGGGCGAGCCTCGTGACCTCCGAGGACGTCACGAGGCTCGCACGGATCGCATCGACCTTGCCTTGGGAGCCCCGGCCCCGGACGAGGGCGTGCCAGGCCTGGGTCGAGTCGGCCTCGGCAAGGGCTCCGGCGCACTCGCGCAGCATGGTGGAGAACGTGTCCACGAGCTCGCGCAGGTCCCGTCGGGGCTGCACCCTGGGGTCCCGGGGGAAGAGGGCGGTGATGGCCAGCGCCATGAGGCCGCCGACGATCGCGTCGAGGCTGCGCGTGAACGGGCCGCCGCTCGCCGGGGGCAGCAGCACGACGAAGAGCGACTGGACGCCGAGCTGGGTGGCCAGGATGACCCCGCGGTCGATGAACCGGGCGAGGAGGATCGAGATGAACAGGATGATCCCGGCCTGCCAGAGCCCCGCGCCCAGCAGGTGCATGAGCAGGTCGCCCACCGCGATGCCGAGCGTGCAGCCTACCGCCACCTCGAGCACCTTCCGCACCGTGAGGTCACGGCCGAAGCCGAGCGAGACGAGCGCGGACGTCGCAGCGAAGATCGGGGCAGTGTGCCCGAGCCCGTACTCGGCGATGAAGTAGGCCAGCACCGCCCCGAGCGTCATGGCGATCGCGGGCATGAGGGACCGGCGCACCCGCACGACGCCCGAGGACTGCAGGTCCTTGAGGTAGTCGCGCGCGGTCGACCACGCTCCCGCCACCGCCGGGGAGGCCTTCGTCTCCATAGTCGCCCAGTCTAGGGAGCGCCCGGTCCGGAGGGGCCGCGGGGGAGGCTGCATTAGTGCGGTGTGATGAAGATGGCAAGCCCGCGGCGCCCCCGTCACGCGGAATCCGCGCGCAGTTCATCTTTCGTTAACCATGCGCGAGCAGACTCGTTACCTGTCGGCCCTAGCTTCGACAACAGTACGGCTCGTACGCACCCAAACCACCCAAGAAGGGGCATCATTCGTGAAGGCACTCCGTTTCGGCCGCCTCTCGGCCGTCGCTGTCGTCGCTGCGGGCGTGCTCGCGCTCTCCGCCTGCGGCTCTGACAACGCGACCGGCACCCAGAACTCCGCCGCCGCTTCCGGCTCCAAGGTCACCGGCACGCTCACCGGCACCGGCTCGAGCGCCCAGGCTTCCGCCATCGACGCCTGGAAGCAGGGTTTCACCCAGGCCAACCCCGGCGTGACCGTCCAGTACTCGCCGGACGGCTCCGGCGCCGGCCGCAAGACCTTCATCTCCGGTGCGAGCCAGTTCGCAGGCTCCGACGCGGCGATGAAGCCGGAGGAGCTCACCTCCGCCAAGCAGGTCTGCGGGCCCGACGGCGCCATGGACATCCCGGTCTACATCTCCCCGATCGCCGTGACGTTCAACGTCCCGGGCGTGAAGGAGCTCAACCTCAGCCCGGACACGATCGCCAAGATCTTCCGCGGCGCGGTCACCAAGTGGAACGACCCGGCGATCGCCGCGGACAACTCGGGCGTCAGCCTCCCCGACCTCAAGATCACCCCCGTGCACCGCTCCGACGACTCGGGCACCACCCAGAACTTCACGGAGTACCTGGCGGCGGCCGCCCCGTCCGTCTGGACCGACAAGGGCGCCCAGACCTGGCCGTCCTCGCTCCCGGGTGAGAACGCCAAGGGCACCTCGGGCGTCGTCAAGACCGTCACCGACACCCCCGGTGCGTTCGCCTACGCCGACGACTCGGCCGTGACGAGCAGCCTGGGCAAGGCCAAGGTCAAGGTCGGCGACACGTTCGTGGCCCTCTCCGCCGAGGGCGCTGCGAAGGCCGTGGCGCTGTCCAAGCCTGCTGCGGGCCGCGCCGCGAACGACCTGGCCCTGAACCTGGACCGCACGCCCACGGACTCCTCGGCCTACCCGATCGTGCTCGTCTCGTACCACGTGGTCTGCACGTCCTACAAGGACCAGGCCACCGCCGACCTCGTGAAGGCCTGGGAGACCTACGTGGTCTCCGACGCCGGCCAGAAGGCCGCCGCGTCTGCCGCGAAGAGCGCCCCGCTCTCCTCGGACCTCGCCGCCAAGGCCAAGACTGCGATCGAGTCGATCAAGGTCAAGTCCTGACCTTCCGCACCGTGCCCGCCCGTCCCGGCCATTCCGGCCGGGGCGGGCATTGCACTGGGTACCAGAGGACGTGACAAGATGACCAGAACTGACGGCGGGCATCTCGATGCCGCACTCGAGGGACCGGACGTGACAACCACCCAGACCGATACGAACTCCGAGCAGTCCGAAGGCCGCAGCCGCTTCGGATCCGGCGGCGGGGCCTCCGGCGACAGGATCTTCTCCGGCGCAGCCCTCGCAGCGGGCGTGGTCATCCTCGTCGTCCTGTTCGCCGTCGCCGCGTTCCTCGTCGCCCAGGCCGTGCCCGCGCTCGTCGCGCCGCAGGACCAGGTCGCCGGCGGGCAGGGCTTCTGGGCGTACATCGTCCCGCTCGTCATCGGCACCGTGATCGCCGCAGCCATCGCGCTCGTCATCGCGACGCCGATCTCGATCGGCGTGGCCCTCTTCATCTCGCACTACGCCCCGCGGAAGCTCGCGCAGGTCCTCGGCTACGTCATCGACCTCCTCGCGGCCATCCCGTCGGTCATCTTCGGCGCCTGGGGCATCCTCTTCCTCGCGCCCGCCGTCGTCCCCGGCTACACGTGGCTGGCCTCCACCCTCGGGTGGATCCCGATCTTCGCCGGCCCCGCGTCGGCTACCGGCAAGACCATCCTCACCGCGTCGATCGTCCTCGCGGTCATGGTCATCCCGATCATCACCTCGATCTCCCGCGAGATCTTCCTCCAGACGCCCAAGCTCCACGAGGAGGCCGCGCTCGCACTCGGTGCGACGCGCTGGGAGATGGTCCGCATGGCCGTCTTCCCGTTCGCCCGGCCCGGCGTCATCAGCGCGGTGATGCTCGGCCTCGGCCGCGCGCTCGGCGAGACCATGGCCGTGGCGCTCGTGCTCTCCTCCGGGCCGCTCATCGCAAGCCTCATCCGGTCCGGCAACCAGACGATCGCCGCCGAGATCGCCCTGAACTTCCCGGAGGCCTCGGGCCTCAGCCTCAGCACGCTCATCGCGGCGGGCCTCGTGCTGTTCGTGATCACCCTGCTGGTCAACGTCATCGCGCGCTGGGTCATCAGCCGCCACAAGGAATTCTCGGGAGCCAACTGACATGGCCACCAACGTCCTGCAGCGGCGCAGCTCCGCGCTGACCCGCAACCGCCTGCCCCGCTTCGCGCCCTGGGCCTCCCTCGCCGTCGCCCTCGTGCTCGGCGCCGCCGCCTCCTCCCTCGTCGGCTTCACCCTCTTCGGATGGGGCATCTTCGCCGCGATCGCCTTCACCGTGGTCTACGCCGGCTGGAGCGCCGCCGTGGAGGGCCCGCGCAAGGCCAAGGACAAGCTCGCCACCTGCCTCGTGGTCGGCGCGTTCCTCATCGCCCTGCTGCCGCTCGTCTCCGTCCTGTGGACCGTCGTGGTGGAGGGCCTCAAGGGCCTCACGACGCCGGGCTTCCTGGGCACCTCCATGAACGGCGTGAGCGGCATCCAGGACAACGAGTCCGTCAACAACGGCACCCACGTCGTCGGCGGCATCTACCACGCCCTCATGGGCACGCTGCTCATCACCCTCTGGGCGACGATCATCTCGGTGCCGATCGGCCTGCTCACCTCGGTCTACCTCGTCGAGTACGGCAACGGACGCCCCCTCTCGCGGGCGATCACGTTCTTCGTCGACGTCATGACCGGCATCCCGTCGATCGTCGCGGGCCTGTTCGCCGCGGCCTTCTTCGCCACGCTCCTGGGCCCCGGCACCAAGACCGGCTTCGTGGCGGCCGTCGCGCTGTCCGTGCTCATGATCCCCGTGGTGGTCCGCTCGAGCGAGGAGATGCTGCGCATCGTCCCCAACGAGCTGCGCGAGGCCTCCTACGCCCTGGGCGTGCGGAAGTGGCGCACCATCCTCAAGGTGGTGATCCCGACGGCGATCTCCGGCATCGCCTCCGGCGTCACCCTCGCGATCGCCCGCGTCATCGGCGAGACGGCGCCGATCCTCGTCACCGCGGGCTTCGCGACGAAGATCAACCTCAACGTGTTCTCCGACTGGATGTCCTCGCTGCCGACGTTCATCTACACGCAGATCCTGAACCCGACCTCGCCGTCCAACCCGGATCCGAGCACGCAGCGCGCCTGGGGCGCGGCCCTCGTGCTCATCATCTTCGTGATGCTCCTGAACCTCATCGCCCGGCTGATCGCCCGCGTCTTCGCCCCGAAGACCGGCCGCTGACGGCACGCACCGAACTACGAAGGAAACCATGTCCAAGCGAATCGACGTCAAGGACCTGAACGTCTACTACGGCGACTTCCGCGCCGTCGAGGGCGTCACGATGAACATCGAGCCCAAGTCGGTGACCGCCTTCATCGGGCCCTCCGGCTGCGGCAAGTCGACGTTCCTGCGGACGCTCAACCGCATGCACGAGGTCATCCCCGGCGCCCGCGTGGAGGGCGAGGTCCTCCTCGACGGCGACGACCTCTACGGCCCGGGCGTGGACCCGGTCGCCGTGCGGACCCACGTGGGCATGGTCTTCCAGCGCCCCAACCCGTTCCCCACGATGTCTATCCGGGACAACGTGCTCGCCGGAGTCAGGCTCAACGGGCGCAAGCTCTCGAAGGCGGACTCGGACTCCCTCGTGGAGCAGTCGCTGCAGGGCGCGAACCTGTGGAACGAGGTCAAGGACCGCCTGGGCAAGCCCGGCTCCGGCCTCTCGGGCGGCCAGCAGCAGCGCCTCTGCATCGCCCGCGCCATCGCCGTGAAGCCGGACGTCATCCTCATGGACGAGCCGTGCTCGGCCCTCGACCCCATCTCCACGCTCGCGATCGAGGACCTCATCGAGGAGCTCAAGGAGAACTACACGGTCGTCATCGTCACGCACAACATGCAGCAGGCCGCCCGCGTCTCGGACAAGACCGCGTTCTTCAACATCGCCGGCACCGGCAAGCCGGGCAAGCTCATCGAGTACGCGGACACGACCACGATCTTCAACAACCCGGGCCAGAAGTCCACCGAGGACTACGTCTCCGGCCGCTTCGGCTGATCCGCACTCCCGCAGCGGACGACGGCGGGCTGCCGCGCCTCGGGCGCGGCGGCCCGCCGTTCCGTTCGGTGCCGGTGGCCCCGTTCGGGCCTGTCATTCGGTTCGGGGGCTGCTACCCCAGGCCGGCGAGCGGCGCGAAGGCGAGGGCGAAGACCAGGCCGAGGGCCGCCGTCGTCAGCGGGGTCACGAGCCAGAAGCGGATGAGGCGCACCACGAGCGGGCCGTTCACGGACGCGTAGTCCTGGTTCACGCCGGCGCCCAGGACGGAGGCGACCACGGTGTGCGTGGTCGAGAGCGGCATGTGCAGCCCGAGGGAGCCGATGACGAGCATCGTGCTCGTGACGAGCTGGGACACGAAGGCCCGCAGCGGGTCCATGCGGATGAGCCGGTGGCTGAGGGTGTAGGTGATGCGCCAGCCGCCGGCGAGCGTGCCCGCTCCCAGCACGAGCGAGCCCAGCACCGCGGCCCACAGGGGGACGTGGTCGAAGCTCGCGCCGGAGCCGAGCGCCGAGATGACCAGGAGGGCCACGATCCGCTGTCCGTCCTGGAGCCCGTGCCCGAAGGCCACGACGGCGGCGCCGACCGACTGCGCCGCGCGCAGGCCCGCGTGCGCCTGGCTCGGCTGGGTGTAGCGGACCATCCACGTCACCATCGGCGTCAGGACGAACGCGGCGCCGAAGGCGAGCAGCGGCGAGAGGATGAGCGGCAGCCCGATGGCGAGCCAGAACACATGGTCGAGCTCGCCCGGGACGCGGCCGCCGAGGACCGCCGAGGCGATGCTCGCCCCGATGAGCCCGCCCACGAGCGCGTGGGTGGACGAGGACGGGTAGCCCTTCCACCAGCCCCAGACGCCCCACAGGATCGCTGCGACGAGCGTGGCCGCCAGGACGGTCAGGCCACCGCTTCCGGCCGGGACGGTCACGAACACGGTGCCGAGCGCCCTGTGCAGCCAGGCCCCGGCGAGGGTGCCGAGCACGTTGAACGCCGCCGTGAGGACGACGGCGATGCCGGGCGTCAGCGCGCGGGTGCGGACCGTGAGGGCCACGGCGTTGGAGGCATCGCGGAAGCCGTTGAGGAAGCCGAAGGCGCAGACCAGCACGATCGACGCGCCGACGAGCGCAGCGGCCACGTCAGGACTCCCTGACGATGATGCGTCCCACCTGGATGGCCACGGACTGGAACGCGTGGACCGCCTCGAGCAGCGACCGGGCCACCTCGACGGTGCGGGCGTACTGGGTGATCGAGAGCTCGCGGAGGGCCTTCGCGCTCCACACACGGTGCGTGTGCTCGGCGCGCTTGGAGAGCCGGACCGTGTCCGCCCAGTAGTCCTCGAGGTCCTCGAGCCGGGTGAGGCCGCGCATGGCCGCGGTCGCGAGCTCGGCCTGACGGTTGACGATGTCGAGCATGTCGGCGGCCTCGGACGGGAGCCGGTCGATCGCGTGCAGCTGGATGAGCTCGCCGACGGCCACGAGGTGCCCCACCGCCTGGGAGAGCCATTCGGAGAGGATGAGCAGGTCCTCGCGGGGGAGCGGGTTGACGAAGCTCGTGCGCAGGCGGGTGAGGAGCGTGCGGCGGAACTCGGTGGTGCGGGCATCGTTCGCGATGAGGGTGTCCACGAGCTGGTCGTAGTCGGCGCGGTCGGCGCCGAACATCTCCGAGAGCGTCTGCACTGCGAGCATGGACTGCTGCGCCATGGAGGCGAGCAGCTCGAGGCCTGCCGTCTCCTGGGGGAACAGCCTGAACTTCATGGGTCTCCGAGCGGGGGCGGTGCGGCCTTCCGGCCGCCGCAGTCCCCGGCGCGATGGCCTCGTGCCGGCGGGATGCCGGCCCCTCGCATCTTACGTGACCGGGGTGAACGCCCTGCCGCGGGCTGGATCCTCGAGGCCTGGATCCTCGCCGGGCCCGCTCCTGTGCGGGCTCCCCGGCGAGGGAAGCAAGGGCGCCGAACCGGGACCGCCTCTCGGCGGAAGGCCGCTCGAAGCGGCTGAGAGTTGGAGCCCGGGGGTGCCGCGGTCCGACGCCACCACCAGTGTTCTACGGCCGTTGGGGGAGAGTCAACCCGGGTGAAAGCTTTGGGTGTCTCGGCCGGGTCATGGCCGGGCGGGCTCAGTCCAGCTGCCCGCGCCGCCACGCCTTGGCGGACGCCTCCAGGTCCTCGGCCGTCTTCACGAGCTGGTTGGCGCTGCGCGTGAGCTTGCTGGCATGCTGCGAATTCGCCCACTCGGCGCTGTCCGCAACCGTGGCCTGGCCCAGCGCCACGACGCGGCAGAACGCCGCCGAGCGCTCGAGCGCTACGTCGAACTCGCCGTCGAACGCACCGGAGAGGATGGCGTCCGCCATGGCGGTGAGCTCCTCGGCCCCCGGCGGCTCGGCCACGCCGGCCACAGCGTGCGAGACCTGAGCGGTGTCCTTGCCCGCCCGGAAGTACACCGAGATGCGCTCCGGGTCCTGCTTGGTCGCCGCCCGCAGGGCATACAGGCGCCACAGGGCCCCAGGGAGGGACCGTGCCGGGCTCTCCGACCACATCTCGGCGATGGCCTCGAGGCCCTGCTCGTCGGCCAGCCGGACGAGCCTGCGCGTCACCTCCGGGTCCTCGCTCTCGCGGCCGCGGCGCACGAGCGCCTGCGCGGCGAGGTGCGCAGCCTCGGATACCCGGGCGGGGTCGGCACCGCCGGCGAAGGGCTCGAAGTCGATCGGCGCGAACGGCTTCGGCTTGTGGTGCCTGACCGGTCCCGACCCGCTGGATGCTGGGTTCTCGCTCATGCGGCTGCCTCGTCCATGCCCAGTACGGTACTCCTCTCGGACAGGCGTGCCCATGCAGGGTCCGAGCCCCGCCCCGGGCGCACGACGGCGCGTGGTTGCCCTGCGCTAGAGTTGTGCCGTCCGGCGCATGCCGGGCACCGGGCCTCTAGCTCAGTTGGTAGAGCAGCGGACTTTTAATCCGCGGGTCGTGGGTTCGAAACCCACGGGGCCCACCCATCACCGCAGGCAGCCGCCTGCTGCGGCATCCCTACGACCGAGACGCCCGGGCCCGTTGATCACGGGGCCCGGGCGCCTTGGCGCGACAACGACTTCCGCACCACTCCCCAGCAGTGGCGGCATGCCGCGCGGGGACGAGGCTATCAGCGAGCTATGCCCCGAGTGAAGGCTGTGAACGGGTGGGACGTGCGTGAAACCCGGCGCCCCCTGTGAGAGCGGTCACCCCGGCCTCCCGGGTCCGTCTATGATGGACGGGATCATTTGGCGTGCGGACGGCGGGGCAGCACCCCCGCGGGGCTCCCGTGTGCCCGAACAACCGAAGCGGACCAGGGGGGTGGGAGGAGTGCAGGGATGGGACGCAGGGTCGCAGGCCGGGCCAGGACAGAGGGCAGCCGGAGGGCGAGGCGCCGGAGGAACCGGTTCGCCCTGCTGGGCATCGTTGCCGCCTCCGCGCTCGTGGTCGTGGGTCTGGCAGCCTGGGCGCTCGTTCCCCGCCTGACCCAGGCGACGGCGGCGAACTGCGCCACCACCCAGACCTACACGCTCCTTGCCGACTCCACGACGCTGCCCGCGGTCAACGACGCCCTCGGCCGGGTCAGCCCGTCGGCGTGCGCGGCGTTCAGGGTCGACGTCGCCGACCAGGCCGCCATCGCCGCCAAGGTCGCCGCCGGCACGCAGGCACCCGACCTCTGGCTGGCGGACACCTCCGCACGTGTCTCGGCGGTCAGCGCCAGCCCGAAGCCCGAGATCGCGGTGCCGTCCGTCGCGTCCTCGCCCGCCGTGGTCGTCCAGAGCAAGGGCGCCCAGGCGCCCGCGACGTGGTCCGGCGTGCTGGCGGCCCCCGGGGTGCTCCTGGGTGACCCGCTCTCGAGCGCGAGCGCGGCCACGGCGCTCGCGGGCGCGGTGGCGGAGGGCCAGTCCGGCGCATCCGACCCGAAGGCGCTCGCGGGCTCGCTGGGACAGCTCGCGCAGACCGCCGCCCAGAGGCCCTCCGGGACGCAGTCGGACTCGGCGCTCCTGGACAGTGCGGAGCGCTCCGACTCGTCGGCGGTGGTGACCGAGAGCTCGTGGATCGACTACGCCTCGTCCCGCCCGTCCACCAAGCTCGCCGCGTCCCCGCCCGCCAGCGGATCTGCCCTCGCGGACTACCCGATCGCGGTCACGTCGCCCGACCCTGCCCGCAGGGCCGGGGCAGCGGACGCCGCGAAGGCGCTGGCGGCGGCCCTGACGGACGGCACCGGCCGCGCGGCCCTCGCCGCCCGCGGGCTGCGGGGTCCCGGCGGCAGCATCCCGGACCACGCCGCCGGCTTCGTCGGCACCGTCAAGACCCTCACGCCGTCCGCCGACGCCCTGACCCGCGCCACCAAGATGTGGGCGCTCCAGGCGGTGCCGTTCCGCTCGCTCGTGGTCATGGACGTCTCGGGCTCGATGGGGCTCGACGCCGGCGGGAAGAGCCGCATGCAGCTCACCCAGGAGGCAGCGCTGAAGGGGGCCGACCTGTTCCCGGACACGGCGCAGCTCGGGATGTGGGCGTTCTCGGTGGGGCTCGGCGGACCCGGCCAGGACTACCAGGAGCTCGACCCGATCCGCAGGATGGACGCCGTGACCGACGGCAGGACCCAGCGCGAGCGGATCCAGGGGGACATCGCCTCGCTCGGCGGCCTCGTGGGCGGGGGCACCGGGCTCTACGACACCGCGCTCGCCGCGTTCCGCACGGTCAAGGCCAACTACGACCCCCGGGCCGTGAACTCGGTGATCCTGTTCACGGACGGGTCCAACGAGAAGCCCAACTCGATGACCCTCGACCAGCTCCTCGCGGCCTTCGCGCGGGAGAAGGACCCGGCCAAGCCCGTCATCTTCGTGACCATCGGCATCACCGCGGACGCGGACGAGCCCGTGCTCAAGCAGATCGCCGCCGCCACCGGCGGGTCGAGTTACGTGGCGAAGGACCCCGCCGACATCTCGAAGGTGTTCAGCGAGGCCCTCCTGGCCAGGACGCAGTAGTGGAGGTCAGCGCTCGAGGCGGAATCCGATCTTCAGGGTGACCTGCCAGTCCTTGATCTCGCCCTCCTCGAGGTGGCCGCGTACGGACTGGACCTCGAACCAGTCGAGGTTCCGCACCGTCTGCGACGCCGCGGTCACGCCGTTGCGGATGGCCGCATCGATCCCGTCCGGGCTCGTACCGACGATCTCCGAGATGCTGTAGGTGTTGCCTGCCATGGCTCCTCCTCGGCTGGGGGTGGGATCAGTGCTGGCAGACTAACCCCGTGACCAGTGCTTGGCCAGAGTCGGCGCCGCCGCTCCTCGCCCACGTGGCGGGGCGGCTGCGGGCCGCCGGCTGCGTGTTCGCCGAGGAGGAGGCCGCCCTCCTGATCGAGGCCGCCGAGGACCGCGGGCACCTCGACCGGCTCGTAGCGCTGCGCGCCGCCGGAGAGCCGCTCGAGCACCTCGTGGGCTGGGCCGAGTTCGCCGGGCTCCGCGTTGCGGTCGGACCCGGCGTCTTCGTCCCGCGGCGCCGCTCGGAGCTGCTCGTCCGGCTCGCCGCTGCGGCCCTGGCGAACGACGGCGGCGCGCCGCCGGCCGTCGTCGTCGACCTCTGCTGCGGGTCGGCGGCCCTCGGGGCCGGCCTCGCCGCGGCGCTCGGCGCGCGCGGCTGGGCGCCCGGGGGGCTCGAGCTGCACGCCGCAGACCTCGACCCGGCGGCGGCACCGTACGCCCGCCGGAACCTCGCTCCTTGGGGCGGCCAGGTGCACACGGGGGATCTCTTCGCGGCACTCCCCGGGGCACTGCGCGGCCGTGTCGACGTCATCATCGGGAACGCCCCGTACGTGCCGACCGCGGCGATCGCGCTCATGCCCCCGGAGGCCCGGGACCACGAGCCCCGCGCCTCCCTCGACGGCGGCGCCGACGGGCTGGCCCTGCACCGCCGCATTGCCGCCGAGGCCGGCGGGTGGCTGGCCCCCGGCGGCACCCTGGTGATCGAGGTCGGCCGGACGCAGGCCGCCGCGGCGCTCCGGATCCTGGCCGAGGCGGGCCTCGTGGCGCGTGCGGAGGAGGACGAGGACCTCGGCGGCACCGCGGTCGTGGCAGTCAGCGGCTGAGGAGCGGTCAGCGGTCCAGGATGTAGGTCCTCAGGTCATCGAGGGTCTGCTGCATGTGCGCGTCCATGGCCGCCCGGGCCGCGACGGGGTCGTGGCGGCGCAGAGCCTCGCTCACGGCCACGTGCATCGCGATGGCGTGCTCCTGGATCTCGGGCACGGCTGAGGTCTCGGAGCGGCGCTCGGCGAGGATCCGGCTGAGCGGCTCGAACAGCACCGCGACGAACGGGTTCCCGGAGGCGTGCAGGATCACGTCGTGGAAGGCGAGGTCGGCCTCGACGAACCGCTCGAGGTCCTGGGCCCGGCGCGCCTCGCGCATCTGGTCCACGAGGGCATCGAGCGCCGCGAGGTCCTGGTCCGAGATCCGCTCGGCGGCGAGCTCGCAGGCGCCCGCCTCGAGCATCCGGCGCAGCTCGATGAGCTGGACGGCGGCATCGGAGGCGTCCGTGCCCTCGCTCGTCGCGCGGAGCACGGCGTGCAGCGAGCTCCACCGGTTGACCTGGTTGACGAACGTGCCCCGTCCGCGCTCGATCCGCAGGATGTTCTGGGCCGTGAGGGTCCGGATGGCCTCGCGCACGGTCATCCGGCTCACGTCATACCGCGAGCTCAGCTCGAGTTCGCCGGGCACGGCCGAGCCCGGAGGGAACTCGCCGGCCACGATCCGGTCCAGCAACCCGTCGGCGACCTCGCCCACGAGGGATTTGCGCGCCACTGGTCCTCTTCCTCTGGGCTGCGCCGGGCGGCCTTGCGCCGCCGCGGAGTGTGTGCCACTCTAGCAGCGACATTAGATGTCAGACATCTTACAGATGCCCGATCTTGCCCCGCACAAGGAAGTGTTCGCCGTGCTCCTCGAAGCCGAAGCCCTCGCCGACTACCCCGCCGAGTGCGAGATCGCCGCGCGGGAGGTCGCAGACGCCGTGGCCCGCTCCGGCCGGGTCCTCGTGGTCCTCGACGACGACCCCACTGGCACGCAGTCGGTGGCGGACCTGCCCGTCCTGACCCGGTGGGATGTCGAGGACTTCCGCTGGGCCTTCGCGGCCCGTCCCGGCGGAAGCCGTCCGGCGGCCGTCTACGTCCTCACCAACACCCGCAGCCTGGGCCCCGCCGAGGCCGCGGAGCGCAACCGCCAAGTGGTTGCCTCGGCCACCGAAGCGGCCGAGGAGGCGGGGGTCCCGCTCGCCTTCGTCAGCCGCAGCGACTCCACCCTCCGCGGCCACTTCCCGCTCGAGACGGACGTGCTCGCCGAGGCCATCGCGGCGCAGGGCGGGAAGCCCGTGGACGGCGTCGTCATGGTCCCCGCCTTCCCCGACGCCGGACGCGTCACGATCGGCGGCGAACACTACGTCCGCAGCGGCGACGGCGCGCTCACGCCCGTAAGCGAGACCGAGTTCGCGAGGGACGCCACGTTCGGCTTCTCCACCTCCTACCTCCCCGCCTACGTCGAGGAGAAGACCGCCGGCCGCGTGCGCGCCGCCGACGTGGTCGTGCTCGACCTCGGCACCATCCGCGCGGGAGCGGCGGCCATCGCCGACGCGATCGCCCGCGCCCACCACGGGACCCCCATCGTCGCCGACGTCACCGGCGAGAACGACCTGCGCGCCCTCGCCCTGGGCCTCGACGAGGCCGAGCGCCGCGGCGCCTCGCTCCTGTACCGCGTGGGGCCCCCATTCGTGCGCGGACGCATCGGGCAGGAGGTCCGCGCGCCCCTCACCGCTGAGGACGTGTACGGGGACCCAGCCTCGGGCGGCCAGCGAGAGGACCTCGCTGCGGGCGGCCTCATCGTGGTCGGCTCGCATGTGGGGCTCACCACCCGGCAGCTCGAGCGGCTGACGGCCCAGCACTCCTCCGCGCGCACCATCGAGATCGACGTCAACGAGCTCCTCGACCCGCAGAGGGCCACAGGGCACCTCGAGGCGACCGTCGGCGCCGTCGTCCGCGCCCTCGCCGACGGCGACGTCATCCTCCACACCTCCCGGGTCCTCGTGAAGGACGAGGACCCGGCGAAGAGCCTCGAGATCGCCCGGACGGTGAGCGCCGCCGTCGTCAGCGTCGTGAACCGCGTCCTGGCGGCCGCGCCGCCGCGGTTCGTCATCGCCAAGGGCGGCATCACTTCCTCCGACGTGGCCGCGCACGGCCTCGAGATCCGCCGCGCCGTGGTGCGCGGGCCCATGCTCCCGGGCATCGTCTCGCTGTGGGAGCCGGTCGACGGGCCCGCCCGCGGCATCCCGTACATCGTGTTCGCCGGCAACGTGGGCGACGACGAGTCCCTCGCCCAGGTCACCCGGACCCTCAGCACGACGTTCTGACAGGAGAGACCCATGACTGAGACTTCCCCGGCCGCCACCACCGTCGCCGTCCTCGGGCTCGGCGCCATGGGCCTGCCCATGGCCACCCGGCTCGCGACCGGCCTCACCGTCCATGGCTTCGACATCGCCCAGCCCCGCCTCGACCTCGCCGCAGCGGCCGGCATCAGGACCTTCGGCTCCGCGGCAGACGCCGTCGTGGGAGCCGACGCCCTGCTGCTCGCCGTCCGCAACGGCGACCAGCTCGATGAGGTCCTGTTCGGCGAAGGCGGAGTCGCCGCCTCGCTCCGCCCCGGCGCCGTCGTGATCCTCACGAGCACGGTCGGGACCGAGGCCATTCCCGGCACCGCCGCCCGCCTCGCGGTGCTGGGCATCGGCCTCGTCGACGCCCCGCTCTCCGGGGGCCCCGTGCGCGCCGGTGAGGGCGACCTCCTCATCGTGGTGGGGGCCGCGCCATCCGACCTCGAGAAGGCGCGCCCGATCCTCGACCTCCTGGCCTCCACCCTCACCGTGGTGGGCGACAGGCCCGGCGACGGGCAGGCGCTCAAGACGGTGAACCAGCTTCTGTGCGGCGTGCACATCGCCGCCGCTGCCGAGGCGCTCGCGCTCGCCGACGCGCTCGGCCTCGACACCGCGAAGACGCTCGAGGCCCTGGGCGCCGGGGCGGCGGGATCGTTCATGCTCTCCAATCGCGGCCCCCGCATGCTCGAGGCCTACTCCGAGGAGGGGGCCGAGGTCCTCTCGCGGCTGGACATCTTCGTCAAGGACATGGGGATCGTCGGGAAGGCCGCCCGCTCCGTGGGGCTCCCGGCCCCCGTCGCCGCGGCGGCGGAGCAGCTCTACCTGCTCGGTGCGGCCCAAGGCCTGGCGGCCGCGGACGACTCCGCCGTCATCAAGGTCGTCGCACCCGCCCCGCGGACCGCTGGACAGGCAGGCTGAGCGGGCATCCTGAGCCGGGTCGGTAGGCTGGTGCGCATGACGACGGCGCTCATCACCGGCGCGAGCAGTGGCCTCGGGGCCGAGTTCGCGCGTCAGCTCGCGGCCCAGGGGCACGATCTCGTCCTCGTGGCGCGGGGCCAGGACCGCCTTGATGCCCTGGCGAAGGAGCTCGGGGGGCGCCATGGCGTCGCGACCGAGGTCCTCGCCGCGGACCTCACCGACCCCGTGGACCTCGGCACCGTGACCACGCGGCTCGCGGACCCCTCACGGCCCGTCGGCATCCTCGTCAACAACGCGGGGCTGGGGCTCCTCCACGACTTCCACCACACCCCGGCCGAGGAAGAGGTGCACCACCTCCGGCTCCACGTCGAGGCCGCGCTCAGGACCACCAGGGCCGTTCTCCCGGGCATGCTCGCCCGCGGGGAGGGCCGGATCGTCAACGTGGCGAGCGTCGCGGCCTTCTTGCCGCGCGGGACCTACTCGGCGGCCAAGGCCTGGCTGCTCGCCTTCAGCCGCTGGGCCAACGTGCACTACCGGCGCTCCGGGGTGCTCGTCACGGCGCTGTGCCCGGGGTTGGTGCGGACCGAGTTCCATGCGCGGATGGGCATGGAGACACGATGGATTCCCGGCTGGGCCTGGCTCCGCGCCGAGCGGGTGGTCCGCGACGGGCTCCGCGACAACCTGGCCGGCAGGTCGGTGTCCGTCCCGTCGATGCGGTACAAGGCAGTCCGCGCGGCCGCGGCCGTGCTGCCGGACCGCGTCCTCGGCGGCCCGGCGCGGCGCCCCGAGCGCTAGGCGGCGCCGGGCCGCCGGCCGGTGAGGGGCCGGCAGGATCTGCCGGCCCCTCACCATGCCCGGTGGGCAAGTGCCCTAATCAGCGGCTGCCGTTCCGCTCCGCGATGGTCTGGTCTGCCTTGGACCAGAGCTCGGTGCTCACCTCCCGGATGATCACTGTGGTGTTCTCGGGAAGCGCGCCCACGCTCTCCTCGGCTGCTCTGTGGAGCGCGGAGATGAGCGAGCGCAGCTGCTCGGGGGTCCGGCCTTGGGCGATCGAGACGTCGATCAGGGGCATGGGGTGCTCCTCATGGTCATGGTCATGGTCATGGTCGGGAAGCCCGACCGATGCGGATGGTCTTGGTCAGCGCGCCGATGCCCCCAGAGACTCCTGGGACTGCTCGTGAGCGGCCTGCTCCGTGAACGCGGGGACCACGTGCTCGATGAAGAGCTGCAGCGACTCGCGCTTGGCCTCGTGGCTCATGCTGTTGTCGATCCAGAAGCTGTACTCGTCGACGCCGAGCGCCTCGTAGTCGCGCAGGCGGGCGATGACCTCGTCAGGCGTGCCGATCATGGCGGTCGTGTGCAGGGACTCCGGCTGGAACTCCAGACGTCCCTCGAACTTCGACTCGGGGCTGGGCTCGAGGAAGCCGTTCACCGGGGTGGACTTGTTGCCGAACCACGCGTCGAAGGTGCGGTAGAAGCGGTTGATCGCCTCCGCGGCGGGACGCCAGCCGTCCGGGTCCTCGGGGGAGTGGACGTGGGTGTGGCGCAGGACCATGAGATCGGGGCGGGGAACCTCGGGGTTGTTGGCGCAGGCGTCGTCGAACTTCCGCTTGAGGTCGGCGACCTCCTCGTCACCCTTCATCAGTGGGGTCACCATGACGTTGCAGCCCTGGGAGACGGCGAAGTTGTGCGAGTCGGGGTCACGGGCCGCGACCCACATCGGCGGGTTCGGCTGCTGGACCGGCTTGGGAACGCTGGTCGAGGTGGGGAACTGCCAGATCTCGCCGTTGTGCGCATAGTCGCCGCGCCACAGCTCGCGCACGGCCGGCACGAGCTCGCGCAGGTGCTTCCCGCCGTCGGTCGCGGGAAGGCCCCCGGCGATCCGGTCGAACTCGATCTGGTACGCCCCGCGCGCGAGGCCGACCTCCATGCGCCCGTTGCTGATCACGTCCAAGAGGGCGCACTCACCGGCGACACGGATCGGGTTCCAGAACGGCGCGATGATCGTGCCGGCCCCGAGTCGGATCGTCGAGGTCTGGCCGGCAAGATAGGCCAGCAGCGGGATCGGGCTGGGCGAGATGGTGTATTCCATGGCGTGGTGCTCGCCGATCCAGACCGTGCTGAATCCGCCGGCCTCCGCCATCAGCGTGAGTTCGGTGAGGTTCTCGAACAGCTCACGGTGGGTGACTGACTCATCCCAGCGCTCCATGTGGACGAATAGGGAAAATCGCATGAGTGCTCCTGACTGCGCTCGGTCCGCTCGCGGCGGAGATTGGTGCGGGAGGGCCGATGCCGGCCCATGGCGGGGGCGGAGGAGTGCCTGCTCTGCGTATGCAGCAGGCCGGAGGTCAGCTCCGCATGATGAAGGGGTCGGCGACAGGCTCCTCGCTGGTGTTGATCCACACGCTCTTGAGCCGCGTGTACTCGTGCATCGACTCGAGGCCGTGCTCGATGCCGACGCCGCTGGACTTGAAGCCCTCGCGGGGGGACATGGGGGACATGGCGCGGTAGGTGTTGACCCACACGGTCCCGGCCTCAAGGTGCCTGGCCATGCGGTGCGCCCGCGCGAGGCTCTTGGTCCAGACGCCGGCGGCGAGCCCATACTCGGTGTCGTTCGCGAGTGGGAGGACTTCCTCCTCGGTGTCGAACGGCATGATGGCGGCGACGGGCCCGAAGATCTCCTCGCGGACCACCCGCATGCGGTTGTCCACATCGGTGAGGACGGTGGGGGAGTAGAAGTAGCCCGGAAGCCCGGTGTCCGGGCGCTGGCCGCCATACGAGACCGTTGCGCCTTCCTCGACACCGAGGTTCACGTAGGATTCCACCTTGCTCAGCTGGTCGCCGAAGGCGAGCGGCCCGAGTTCGGTGGCGTCCTCGAGCGGGTTGCCGATGACGATCCGCTTCGCCCGCTCGGCGACGCGCTCGACGAGCTCGTCGTAGACGGACCGGTGGGCGAACACACGGCTGCCGGCGATGCAGGTCTGGCCTGCCGCGGCGAAGATCCCGGCGACGACGCCCAGGGAGGCACTGGCGACGTCGGCATCCTCGAAGACGATGTTCGGGCTCTTGCCGCCGAGCTCCAGGGTGCAGCCGATGAAGCGGGACGCCGCTGAGGAGGCGATCGCCCGACCGGTCGCGGTGGAGCCAGTGAAGCTGATCTTGGCGATCCGCCGGTCCTCCACGAGCGCTGCCCCGGCCTCGCGGCCGAGGCCCGTGACGACGTTGACGACGCCGTCGGGGAAGCCCGCCTCCGAGGCGAGCTCGGCGAGGCGCAGGACCGTGCGGGACGTGTACTCGGACGGCTTGATGACCAGGGTGTTCCCGGCGGCCAGGGCGGGGGCGAGCTTGGAGACGGTCAGCGTCAGCGGCGAGTTCCACGGGGTGATGGCGCCGACGACGCCGAGCGGCTCACGGACGGTGTAGTTCAGGATGGCCGGGTCCATCCCGGGGATCTGGCTTCCCTGGACCTTGTCGGCGAGACCGGCGTAGTAGTAGAGGTACTCCGGCAGCGTGCGCAGCTGCACCCTCATCTCCCGCAGGAGCTTGCCGTTGTCCTCGGTCTCGAGCCGGGCGAGCTCGTCGCCGTGCTCTCCGACGAGGTCGGCGAGGCGGCGGAGGAGGTGTCCGCGCCGGGTGGGGGTGAGGTTGGACCAGTCTGGGCCGTCGAAGGCCTTCGAGGCCGCATCGATCGCTGCCTCGATGTCGGCCTGAGTGCCTCGGGCGGCCTCGTAGAGCACCTCGAGGGTCGCGGGGTTGGTGCTTTCGAGGTACTGTCCTTCGGCTGGCGGCGTCCACCGGCCGCCGATGAAGTGGTCAATCCGTACTGGCATGGTGCATCTTCCTTTCGGCCTCGTCCGCGAACTCGGCGATGAGGCGGGCGAGCTGCTCGGGCTGCTCGAGGGGGAGCATGTGGCGCGCGCCGTCGACGACGAGGGTGCGGGCTCCGGGCACGAGCCGGCCGAGGCGCAGGGTCATCTCGGGAGTGGAGCCCGGGTCATCGCTGCCGGTCACCGCCAGAGTCGGCGCGGTGATGAGCGGCAGGGCGTTGGCGGCGTCGCGGTCACCGGTGGCGAAGACCTGGTAGGCGTGGAGGTAGGACTCGCGGTCGTTGGACAGCAGGACTTCCCGCACCTGCTCGACGAGGTGGGGCGCGACCCGATCGGTCTCGGGGAACCAGCGTTCGACTGCGGCCTCCGCGCTCGCGGCGAAGTCGCCGCGGGCCGTCCTGAGCCGGCGGCCGACGGCATCGGCCTCGGCCTCGGTGCGGTCGCAGACGGAGCTGACGCAGACGAGCGAGAGGATCCGTTCCGGCGCCCGCGCAGCCAGCTCCTGGGCGATCAGGGCACCGAGGGAGAAACCGACGAGGTGCGCCCGCGGCGGGAGCCGCCGCGCGACGTCGTCTGCCATCTTCGCCAGCGTGGTGGGCGTGCGCAGGTGAGGCTGGCCGCCGTGGCCGGGAAGGTCGAGGGCCATGACCTCCCGCCCGGCCAGCCAGAGCGCGCCGTCGGCGATGAGGGCGTCCCACATCGAGCGGTCCAGCCCCACTCCGTGGAGGAGGACGACCGGGGCCTGGGACTCCTCCACGCTACTGCTCGCTCGTCAGCGGGGCGAGGCGCTGCTGCGGGCGGCCCTGGGCCGCCGCAGCGAGGGCCACAATGATCTCCCCCGGGTGCGGCGCGTCGGCGATCCGCACCTCGATGCTCTGGTGGTGGGAGCGGACCGTTGCGTCGGTCTTGTGCTTGAGCGGGATGTCGAAGGTGACGCCTGCGCGGCCGCGCTTCTCAACGGCCGGCAGGAGGGTTGTGGCCTCCGCCGCCTTGCGGAAGTGGTCGCCGAACTGGAGGGTGTGGATCAGTGCGGAGCCGTGCTCGATCTCGCCGTCGAGGCCCACGATGGCCGCCTTGCCGTACGCCTCGACCGGAACGCCGAGCGCCTCGATCACCCGGGGCGCCAGAAGCGCGCCGATATCGGAGGCGTTCTCGCGGATGCCGTCGCTCAGGTCCTCGACGAAGGGCTGGCCGTCCCACGGGTTCTCGATCACCGCGGCGACCACGGCGACGCGGGCCGCGGGCTCCACGGCACGGCCGCCTTCGCGTGCCGTCTCGTCGATGAGGGTGACGATCTTCCTGACATTCATCTGGTTGCTCCTACGAGTGTGCTCCATGAGACCTGGGCATCGGTGGTCCGGTCTCCGATTCGGGCATGGGGGCGGGGGCCAGTCGACGCCGCCGCGACGACGACGATCTCATCCGGGCGCGGCGCGTCCGGGATACGGATGTCGACGGTCTGGTAGTGGGTCCGGGTGGCTGCCGCCGTCTTGTGCCACATGGGCACCACAAGGGCCTCTCCGGCGTCGCCCCGGGAGTCGGCGAAGCAGATGATCGAGGTGCCTTCGAGGGACTCGCGCAGCAGGTTCCCGAAGTAGGGCGTGTGGATGAGGGCGCCCCCGTGCTCGATCTCGCCGGCGGTCCCGACGATGGCGCCCTTGCCGAACGCCTCGACGGCATCCGCGCCGCCGAGCCCGGACAGGAGCCGGTCGATCAGCCTGGCGGCGATCGCCGGCGCGAGCCAGGCGGCCGCTTCCGAGAGGTCGGCGTCCGGGCCGAGGCGCGCCCAGGGATTGGCGACGACCGCGGCCGCGGCGGCTCGGGCGGCGGGGATGAGGGGAGCGGTCCCGTTTTCGAGCAGGACCTCCTCCCTGGAGAAGACGACCTTGCGGATCAGCTCCTCTGGCTGGTCTGGGAAGTTGCGCACTATGGGGCCATGACTTTCTGGTGAGGACAGCGAGAGGCTGTGGTGGTTCAGTTCCGGGCCGCGGAGCTCAAGGACGAGTCCGGCATCAGTGCCTCGCGGGAGGATGCATAGACGTGGTTCCTCATCGCGGATTCCGCGCCGAAGGGATCCTTGTGCTGGATCATCTCGAGCACGGAGCGGTGCTCCTGGGTGGAGGCAGCAATGCGCCCGGGGTGCTCGACCGTGCGCAGCACGAGCCGCTGGTAGGCGAGCTGGTTCATGAGCCGCTCGTAGTGTTCGACGAGCTTGTGGTTGTCCGACCCGTGCACGATCGCCCAGTGGAACTCGTGCACGAGGCGCGCGTAGCCGTCCGCGTCCCCGGCGAGGACCGCTTCCTCCGAGTCCGAGAGGTTGCGGCGCAGCACGGCGAGCTCGGGAACCTCGCCCCGGCGTGCCATGAGGGAGGCCGCGAGTCCCTCGAGGGACTCCTTGAGCTGGAACAGCTCGACGATCTCCCTGCGCGTTGGCTCCCGCACGAACGTTCCGACCTTGGGGCGGATCTCCACCAGGCCCTCATGCTGGAGCTGCTTGAGCGCTTCGCGGACGGGGGTGCGGCTGACGTCGAAGGCCTGCGCGAGGTAGGCCTCGGGCAGGAGGGCGCCCGGAGGGAAATCGCCGCCGAGGACGAGCTGGCGGATGCGGTCGAGGAGGCCAACCTGTTCGCCGTTGGCGGTGCTGAGGCCGAGAGCGTCTTGCATGCATCACAGCGTAGGTTGCATGCATGATGAGCGTCAAGAGGGTCTGCCGATTCCCTAGTGATCGACCGGTTTCCCGGGACTTTCCCCTAATTTCCGGCAAACCGTTGACCTGTCCATGTGAGCTGCCTTACCTTCGTTGGTATGCAACAGACGCTTGAACCGCTCATCACGTCCGCTTGGCTCGCCGCGTGGGACCAGGGTGACCTGGGCGCGCTCGATGCGCTCATGGCCGAGGGCTACACCCGGACGAGCAAGGCCACCGGTGCGGCCATCGACCTCGCCGGCCTCAAGGCAGAGATCGCGGCCGTCCGGGAGGCGTTCCCGGACCTGCGCACCACCGTCGACGACGTGGTCGAAGGCGAGGGCACCGTCGCCGTGTTCTGGACCTCGACCGGTACGCATACCCGCGAATACCTCGGTGTTCCGGCCACTGGCCTCACCGTCCAGACCCGGGGCTCGAACATCCTCGTGCTCGACGCCCAGGGCCGCGTCCTGAGGGAGACCGTGACCTGGGACGGCAGCGAGCTCCTGGCGGGCCTCGGCATCCGCCCCCTGCGGGGCATCGCCGCCCCTCCCGCCCCCGAACCGGAGGAGGAGGGCGCTGACCCGGCCCTGGACGTCATGAAGGCCTTCAACCGCCAGTTCGTCACCGGGGTCACTGTGGTGACCACCAAGGAAGGAGACACGCCGAAAGGCCTCGCCGCCAACGCCTACTGCTCCATCTCACTCGAACCGCCGCTCGTGCTGGTCTGCGTCCAGAAGACCTCCAGCACCTATCCGGCGCTCTTCTCCTCCAGCCACCTCGGCATCAACATCCTCGGCGCGGACCAGCGCTCCACAGTAGGGGTCTTCGCGTCGAAGTCGCCCGACAAGTTCGCGGAGGTCGACTGGCACGAGGGGCCGCACGGCAGCCCGCTCATCGACGGCTCGGCCGCCTCCATCGAGGCCGAGATCCAGGAGCGTTTCCAGGCGAAGACCCATACGGTCTTCATCTGCCGCGTCCGCCACGCCGAGGTCGACGGCGCCGCCCCCATGGTCTACAAGGCCGGGCACTTCTTCGACGGCGGCCAGCTCGTCGAACTCTGAAAGGCAGCGGCGCGGCTGAGACCTCGCACAGGACAGCAGCCGCGCCGAGCCCATCTGCTCAGACAAGCAGTGCACACAGGTGTGCACCTCCACTTTAGGACTAACCATGAGCCCAGACACCGTCCGCGCAGCAGCAAGCGAGGACAGCATCGCCGAGGACCGCGGATACCGCGACAGCCTCACCAAGATCGAGCCCTACGGCATTGAGCACATTCCCGACGTCGAACGGCACGGGCGCCCCCGGTCCCAGTTCTTCCTCTGGTTCGCGGCCGGGATGAACTTCCCCATCGTCGTCCTCGGCTTCAGCGCCGCCTACTTCGGCCTGCCCTTCTGGGCCGCCGTGCTCGCCATCGTGCTCGCAGGCGTCATCTCGTCGGCCGGCATGGGGTACCTCTCCGCCATGGGCGTCCGATTGGGCGTCCCGCAGCAGATGCAGGGCAGGGGCCCGCTCGGCTTCATCGGCAACCTGTTCCCGGTCGCCTACGTCAACGTCTTTGCCGGGATCGGCTGGGCGGCCGTGACGGTCATCCTCGGCGGCAAGGCCATCGCCCTCCTCACTGGCATCCCGTTCTGGATCTCATCCCTGGTCCTCATGGGAATCCAGCTGGGCGTCGCGGTCATCGGCTACAACCTCATCCACTTCCTCCAGCGGGTGCTCTCGTTCGTCCTCGTGGTCGGCTTCGTCTTCATCACCGCCGTCAGCGCCGTCAACGGGCACATCGTCAACGAGGTCAACACCGCCGCCAAGGGCTTCGACGGCATCGGCGGCTGGATCGTCTTCTTCGGCTGGTTCTTCTCGTTCATCGTCGCCTGGATGCCCTTCGCCTCGGACTACTCCCGTTATCTGCCGAACACCCCCGGAAATCGCCGCGGCGCGGGGTGGGCCACGATGCTCGGCAACGCCGTCACGATGATCTGGATGGGCGTCCTCGGTACGATCCTCGGCTCTACGGCGACCGCCAGCGACAGCATCGGCGCCCTCAAGGAGATCATGGGACCCTGGGCTCCGATCGGCCTCGCCATCGTCGCCATCTCCTCGTTCACCCAGAACTTCCTCAACGTCTACGGTGGCGCGATCTCCATTCAGACCATGGGAATCCCGGTCAAGCGCCACACCGGCGTCATCTTCATCTGCGTGATCTCCTACGTGGTCGCTCTCTGGGGCCAGGACGGCTTCAATGAGGGCTTCACCGCCTTCCTCAACCTCACCGCCTACTGCATCGCCCCCTACGTCGCCGTCCTCGTCTGCGACTACCTCTTCGGCGGCCGCCGCAGCGAACGCGGGCTCCGCGAGCTCTTCGACAAGAAGCGGAAGTTCGAATGGGGCTTCGTCGCCTGGGCCGTCGGCGTCATTGCTTCCTCGCCCTTCTGGATGTCCTCGATTTACACCGGCCCGATCGCCAAGGCCCTGCCCGGCATCGGGGACCTCTCCTACTACGTCGGCGCTCTCGTCGCTGCCCTCGTCTACTTCGCCACGTATCGCCTCAAGCGCCTCTCCGGACACGACATGCTCGACCGCACCGTCGCGGCGCGGCAGTTCTGAGATGGGGAGCCCGGACAGGGGCGGACGCCTGGTGGTCGTCGACATGCAGCGTGCCTTCCGGGGGAAGACCGCATGGCACGTACCACGCTTCGACGAGGCCGCCGCCGGAATCGCGAAGCTCAGTGAGGCCAGCTGGATCCCGCCCGTCTACACGCGCTTCGTCAGGGATGAGGCGGAGGCAGGCTCATGGTCCGCGTACTACGCGCGCTGGAGCGAGATGCGGCTGGCCTCCGGCTCAGAGGAGTGGGCACTCGCCGTGCCGCTTCCGCCCGGTGCGACGGTCCTCGACGCGCCGACGTTCAGCAAATGGGGTCCGGAGCTCGCCTCGGCCATCCCCGAAGGCGAGAGGATGCTCCTCGCGGGTGTGGCCACGGACTGCTGCGTGCTCTCGACGGCGCTCGCGGCCGTCGACGCAGGCCGCTACGTCACCGTCGTCTCGGACGCCTGTGCCGGGGCGAGCGACGACGCCCATGAGCAGGCCCTGGCCCTGATGCAGATGCTCTCCCCGATGTGCGAGACGACAACGGTGGCGGACCTGCTCGCGTGAGGCGAAGGGCCGGGGGCGCTCCCGCGACGGAGCGTCCCCGACCCCGCCTGCCCCAAGCACCACCAGACCGAATCCCCCGGAGGACCGATGACGATCACTGACGAGACGACAGTCTCCTCAGCTGAAGCCCCCAGAGCTGGGACAGCCGTCCGCGAAGTCGTGGCCATCGTCCTGGAACACCATGGCCGCATCGCCCTCCTCAGGCGGAGCAGCGCAGTCCACCACGATCAGGGGCTCTGGCACTGCGTCACCGGTTACCTCGATCCCGGGACCACTCCACGGCAGCAGGCCTTCGTGGAACTCTATGAGGAGACCGGCCTCACCCAGGAGGACGTCGTGCTTGAACGCTGCCGTCCGCTCCTCCTGCCCGACAGGAGCGGCGCGCCCTGGCTTGTGCACACCTTCAGGGCCTCCACCAGCCGGCGTCGCCTCCGCATCAATGGGGAGCACGACGCGTACAGGTGGGCAAAGCTCGCCAAGGTTCGCCGCTTCAGCAACCGAGTCGCATGGCTGGGCACAGTGCTCGAGGCTACTCTGCGTTGCGATCAGGGCCGCTCGCCGGGCGCACCCGAGGAACCTCGGTCCTCACCGGGCGACCTCGTGGAGTTCCGCAGGGAAGGGGGCCGCTCCGTCTAGGGGTGATAGAGACGGTCTCGGCAGGTGGCAACGGGGTTCTGGTTCGCGGCCTACGACGCTGACAGCCGCGTCTGCATCTCGCGAGGCGAACCGGGCCTCGACATCCGAACCCTAGATGCGGCGGGGCAGGCGTCGTCGCCCTATTTGGGCGGGAGCTCCATGACCCGCACCGGCGACCCATCGGCCCAGGCCTCGATGTCCTCCACCGAGTCCTGGTAGAAGACCCCGTACTGCTCGCGCGTGACATAGCCGATGTGCGGCGTCAGGAAGGTCCGCGGCGCACGCCGGAGAGGGTGGTCTGCCGGGAGGGGCTCGACGTCGTACACGTCGAGGGCCGCACCGCCGATCCGCCCCGCCTCGAGGGCGTCCACGAGCGCCGCCTCGTCCACAATCGGACCGCGCGAGGTGTTCACGAGCAGCGCATCCGGCTTCATGAGGGCCAGCTCCGGGGCGCCGACGAGCCCGCGCGTCCGCTTCGACAGGACCAGGTGGACCGAGAGGATGTCCGCCTCGGCGAAGAGCTCCTCCTTCCCGACCCGGCGCACGCCGACCTCCGCCGCGCGCTCGTCGTCGAGGTTCTGGCTCCACGCGATGACGTCCATCCCGAACGCGAGGCCCACCCGTGCCACGCGGCTGCCGAGGTTGCCCAGGCCCAGCAGGCCAAGCCGCGCGCCCTCGAGCCCGCGGCCCACGGTGTGCTGCCAGCCGGTACCGCCCGTCCAGCCGGATCCGCCCGAGCCGAGCTCGGCGTCGAGCCGACGCGTGGCCGCATGGATGAGCGCCCACGTGTGCTCTGCGGCGGGGGAGGGGAGATAGCCGGTGCCGCACACCGTGATGCCACGCGCGGCGGTCGCCTTGAGGTCGATCGACGCGTTGCGCCGGCCCGTCGAGACGATGAGCTTCACGTTTGGCAGCCGCTCGAGCCGCGCCGCGGTCAGGGGCGTGCGCTCGCGCATCGCCACGAGCACGTCGAAGGGCGCGAGCGCCGAGGCCACGGCGTCGTCGTCGTGCCCTAGATGCTCGCGGAACACGGTGACGTCGGCGCCCGCGTCCTCGAGCCGGGCGAACCCGCCCGCTTCCCGGGCCACGCCCTGGTAGTCGTCGAGGATCGCGATCTTCAGTCCCTGGATGCCTGTGGGGGAAGCCATGGGCCCAGCCTAGTTGCGGCGGGCCCACTTCAGGCGGGTGCGGAAGGGCCCTGCCGGGTTGGCGGCGGCGCCGCTACCCTCAATCCATGGCAGACTCGACCAGCTCCCCCCGCACCGCCCGGAACGCCGGCCCACGCGCCGCCCGGGCCCAGGGCGCCCCCCGCCTCGAAGCGCTCGTCCTCGACGGGCTCGAGCCCGGTCTCGCGGGCGACCCCGAGGCCGGGCACCGCACGGAGGGGCTCGCGTTCGACGGCGCCGACTTCACGGGCCTCGAGCTCGGCGCCGCCACCTTCTCGGAGTGCGCCTTCCGGGATGTCACGGCGCACGACGCCGACCTCGGCTCGGCCGCGTTCCTCGACTGCCGGTTCGAGCGGCTCAACGCCCCGAGCCTGCCTGCACCGCGGAGCCGCTGGCGCGGGGTGGAGATCGACGCCTCCCGGATCGGCTCGGCGGAGCTCTACGACGCCGAGCTCAACGGCGTCCTCGTGCGCGGCTGCAAGCTCGGCTACGTCAACCTGCGCGGCGCGCGCCTGCGGGATGTGAAGTTCGAGGACTGCGCGATCGAGGAGCTCGACCTCGGCCACGCCTCGGCCCTGCGCGTGGCCTTCGAGGGCACCCAGGTCGACGCGCTCGACGTCAGGGGCGCCTCCCTCGAGCACGTGGACATGCGAGGAGCCCGCCTCTCCCGGGTGACCGGGATCGACGGGCTCCGTGGGGCGACCCTGAGCAGCCTTCAGGCCGCCGAGCTCGCGGAGCTCATGGCCGAGCGGCTCGGGATCGCCATCGAGGGCTGAGGCCCCCTAGTTCTTCACCGCTGCGGGTGCCAGCGGGACCTCGGGCACCGGCCCGGAGATCGGGCCGGACGCCACAGGGGCCTCGCCGGAGACCTGCGCCTCGAGCGCGGTCGCCTCCAGGTCCACTCCGGCCTCCTCGGCGGCCTCGACGGCAGCCGGGTGGTCGAGCGGGAGCTGCAGCGCCACGCCGTCGTCCGCCACCGCGACGGGAACCTCCGGCAGCGGCATGTGCGCGAGGTCGATGTTCGGGTCCTCCTCCTGGTGCGCGACCACCTCGCGCGCCTCGGCCTCGGTGTCCACACTGGGCAGCGAGCCCGGCAGCGGGCGCTGCGACGACTCGCGCAGGAACCAGATCGCGACCGCCCCGACCACCGAGGTCGCCATCAGGTAGTACGCCGGCATCATGTCGTTGCCGGTGGACTGGATCAGGGCGTCGATGATGAACGGCGTCGTGCCGCCGAAGATCGCCACCGCGAAGTTGTACGCGATGCCCATGGCGCCGTAGCGGCTCGCCGTGGGGAACTGCGCCGGCAGGGCCGAGGCGAGGTTGGCCACGTAGAACGTCACGGGGAACGCGATGAGCGCGAGGCCCGCGAGCGTCGCGGGCACGGAGCCCACGCCGATGAGCAGGAACGCCGGGATCGAGAGCACGATCGTGCTCACGGCGCCGATCCACAGGACCGGGCGGCGCCCGATCTTGTCGGAGAGCTTGCCCGTCAGCGGGATGCACAGGCTCATGACCACGAGCACCGGGATGGTGAGGATGGTGCCGTGGAGCTCGTCGTAGCCCTTGGACTCGGTCAGGTAGGTCGGCATGTACGAGGTGAGCGCGTAGCCGACCGTGTTGGCCGCGGCGACGAGGACCATGGCCACGACGATCTGGCGCCAGTAGCTGCGCACGATCTGCAGTGGGCCCTTGGTGGCGACCTCGTCATGCGAGGCGAGCTCGCGGCTCATGTTCTCCTGGGCGTCGAGGGCCGCCTGGAAGGCGGGGCTCTCCTCGATGCGGAGGCGGAACCAGATCGCGATGGCGCCGAGCGGGCCCGCGATGAGGAACGGGATGCGCCAGCCGTACGCCACCATGGCGTCCTGGCCCAGGGTCAGCTGGAGCACCGAGACGATCGCGGCGCCGAGCGCGAACCCGATGTAGGAGCCCATGTCGAGGAAGCTCGCGAGGAAGCCGCGGCGCTTGTCCGCCGCGTACTCGCTCACGAACGTCGTGGCACCCGCGTACTCGCCGCCGGTGGAGAAGCCCTGGATGAGCTTGATGGCGACGAGGAGGATCGCGGCCCAGATGCCGATCTGCGCGTAGCCGGGCAGGAGGCCGAGGGCGAACGTCGCAGACGCCATCGTGATCAGGGTCATCGCGAGCACGCGCTGGCGCCCGATCTTGTCGCCGAGCCAGCCGAAGAACACGCCGCCGGCCGGGCGGGCGATGAACGTCGCTGCGAACGTCCCGAGGAGGAAGAGGGTCTGGACGGTGCGGTCTGCCTCGGGCAGGAACACCGGTCCCATAGTGGTGATGAGGTATCCGAAGACGCCCACGTCGAACCACTCCATCGTGTTGCCCACGATGGTCCCGCCGATGGCCCTCTTGAGCATCGGCTGATCAACGACGTTGACGTCGTCAACCCTCAGCTTTCGTTTGCGGAACACCACGCGCCGGGGGCGCTGTGGTTCGGTCATCTGACGCTGGTCTCGTGACATGGCATTCAAGTTTAGTCGAGGGTCCTTCGATCTGAGAGTTGAAGGTCGATTTCCGGCGTGGTCCGCCTCACGCCCGCGCGTGCGCCCGGACACTGCCGGGTCCTCGGCGTGAGAGTGCCGCGCACCGCCGGCAGCCGCATGGTTCCGGGGAATCGTGCGCGTACGACGCCGTCCTGCCGCCGCGCCCCGCCACCTCGCCCGATCGTGGCGGAGGTCACCGGCGGATGGTTATTGAGTTGTGATCTTCGGTGGGGTAGAGGCACGCGCATGCGGTGCCCTTGCGCCCAGATATGTAAACATGCAAATATCTCGATATGTCGTTCCTCGATGTCGCCCCTACGGCCGCCCCGGTGTGCTGCTCGCCCGTCTCCGGCAAGCCGCTCTCCCACGACGAGGCCGAGAAGATCGCACCCGTGCTCAAGGCGCTGGGCGAGCCGGTACGCCTGCGGCTCATGTCCCTCATCGCTGCCCACGCGGGCGGGGAGGCCTGCGTGTGCGACCTCAACGAGAGCTTCGACCTCTCCCAGCCCACCATCAGCCGGCATCTGAAGATCCTGCACGACGCGGGGCTGCTCGAGCGGGAGAAGCGGGGAGTCTGGGTGTACTACCGTGCCCGGACCGAGGCGCTGGGAAGCCTTGCGGCCCTCCTGAAGGGAGCGGGAGCATGAGTGGCAAGCCCTCCGTCCTGTTCGTCTGCGTCCACAACGCCGGCCGGTCCCAGATGGCCGCCGCCTACCTCGACCACCTCTCCGGCGGGCGGGTCGAGGTCCGATCCGCCGGCTCCGAGCCGGCAGCGACCGTCAACCCGGCCGCGGTCGAGGCGATGCTCGAGGAGGGCATCGATATCCGCACGCAGAAGCCCAAGGTGCTCACGACGGAGGCCGTGAAGGACTCGGACGTGGTCATCACCATGGGCTGCGGGGACACCTGCCCCGTCTTCCCCGGCAAGCGCTACGAGGACTGGCAGCTCGAGGACCCGGCGGGCAAGGGCGTCGACTCGGTCCGGCCGATCCGCGACGAGATCAGGTCGCGGGTCGAGGCCCTGATCGCGGACCTGCTCCCGGCGGGAGGCTCGGGCCGATGACCGCCGTCCTCGCCGACCATCCGGTCGCGGTCATCGGCGCCGGGCCGGTGGGCCTGGCCGCAGCGGCGCACCTCCTCGAGCGCGGTCTCGAACCGCTCGTGCTCGAGGCCGGTCCCGCCGTCGGCGCCGCCATGCGCGAGTGGGGGCACGTGCGGGTCTTCTCGACGTGGCGCTACAACCTCGACCCGGCCTCGGTGCGCCTGCTCGAGCGACACGGGTGGGAGCCTCCCAGGCCGACCGCCCTCCCGTACGGCGCGCAGATCGTGGAGGGCTACCTCGAGCCCCTCGCCGCCACTCCCGAGCTCGCCGGCCGCGTCCGCACCGGCCACCGCGTCCTCGCCGTCACCCGGAAGGACCGGGACAAGGGCAGCAGCGTCGGCCGCGATCTGGCGCCCTTCCTCCTGCGGGTGCAGGGGCCCGACGGCACCGTGGCCGAGGTCCTCGCCCGGGCCGTCATCGATGCCTCCGGCACGTGGGAACACCGCGCGCCGCTGGGATCCTCCGGCCTCCCGGCGCCGGGCGAGGAGGACGCCACGGCGGCGGGCCTCCTCACGGCGCCGCTGGTCGACGTCGCCGCGGGCGGCTTCGGCGGCCGCCGCACCCTCGTGGTGGGCGGCGGCCATTCGGCCGCGAACAGCGTCCTCGCGCTCACCCAGCTCGCCCGGACGGACTCCGGCACGGAGGTCGTCTGGGCGATCCGCGCAGCCACCCCGGCCCAGGCCTACGGCGGAGGGAATGCCGACGAGCTCCCTGCGCGGGGCCAGCTCGGCACCCGCCTGCAGGCCATGGTCGGTTCCGGCGCTGTCCAGCTCGTCACCGGCTTCAGCACCGCACGGCTCGAGGTCCTCGACGGGCGGCGCCTGCGGGTCCACGCCGCGGACGGGCGCACGCTCGAGGTCGACAGGCTCATCCCCGCCACTGGATTCCGGCCAGACCTCTCGGTCCTGTCCGAGGTCCGCCTCGACCTCGACCCCGCGGTGGACGCGCCGCGGCGCCTGGGACCGCGCATCGACCCGGACTTCCACTCGTGCGGGACGGTCGAGCCCCACGGCGCCGCGGTCCTCGCCCACCCCGAGAAGGACTTCTACATCGCCGGCATGAAGTCCTACGGCCGCGCCCCGACCTTCCTCATGGCCACCGGCTACGAGCAGGTCCGCTCGATTGCCGCCGCGCTCGCGGGCGACGCCGCGGCCGCCGAGGCAGTAGAACTTCAGCTCCCGGCGACGGGCGTGTGCTCGGGGGTCGGATCGGACGGCAGTGCCGACGAGGCCGCATTCGCCGGCTCGTGCTGCAGCGCACCCGACCGCTCGCCCGTCTCGGTCGGCTTCCCGACGGGGCTGCGCCACGGCCGCGCCGCCGAGGGCGCCGGCATCTGAACCCCGGCATCTGTGCCCCAGCAGCTGGACGCCAGAGGAGCGCGGCCGGTCCCCGTCAGGGATCCGGCCGCGCTCCTCTCTAGCCCGGTGGGCCAGAGGCCCCTAGGGCCTACTCGGCGTCGTGGTCCGTCTCGAGGACCGTCACGAGCTTCGCGAGGGCCTCGTCGGCACCCGGCCCCTCGGCGCGCAGCACAACCTGCTGGCCGTACTCGGCGCCCAGGCTCATGAGGGAGAGGATGCTCGAGGCATCCATGGCCTCGTCGGCGGGCTCCCCGACCTTGGCGATCGTGACGTCGAGGCCGGCCTCGCCGGCAGCCTCGGCGAAGATGGCCGCAGGGCGGGCGTGCAGGCCCACGCGCGAGCCGATCGTTGCGGTGCGTTCTGCCATGTGGTGCTCCTTGTTCGTGGGGGGTCGGGCTGGTGGGGGAAGCGTACTGCGTCGGTGCCGGGGCCGGTACCGGCGGGCTAGAGCCCGAGCTCGTCGAGGATGGGCAGGCCGCCGCGGACGGCGTCCCGGGCTGCCTCGGCGGACGGGGCCGCGAGGGCCTGGGCGGCGAGCTGCCTTGCCTCGGCCACGGTGACGGTGGCCAGGACCCGGTTGACGGCGGTCAGGGCGCGCGGTGACATCGACAGGGTGGTGACGCCGAGGCCCACGAGCACCGCGGCGAGGGCGGGATCGGCGGCGGCCTCACCGCAGACGCCCACGGGCTTGGCGGTGCCGGTGGCCTCGGAGGCCGCCGCGGCGCCGTCGCACGTGGCCTTGATGAGGTGCAGCACCGCCGGCTGCCACGGGTCGTTGAGGTGCGCGAGCGGGCCGAGCATGCGGTCTGCCGCCATGGCGTACTGGGTGAGGTCGTTCGTGCCCAGCGACGCGAAGTCCGTGTTCTTCAGGATGTGCGAGGACGTGAGGGCCGCCGACGGGACCTCGACCATGACGCCCGCCGTCTTCAGCCCGGCGTCCTTCGCCAGCCCGGTGAAGTGGGCCGCCTCGTCCGCCGTGGCGATCATCGGGGCCATGACCCAGACCTCGGCCTCGTTCTCCCGCGCCGCCTGGGCGATGGCGGCGAGCTGGCGCGCCAGGACGCCGGGGCTGGTCCAGTCCGTGCGGTAGCCGCGCACGCCGAGGGCGGGGTTGGGCTCGTCGGCGTTGGTCAGGAACGGCAGCGGCTTGTCGGCACCGGCGTCGAGGGTGCGGATCACGACCTTCTTGCCGCCGAACTCCTTGAACACGGCCGTGTAGGCGGCCACCTGCTCCTCGTGGGTGGGCTCGGTGTCCCGGTCGAGGAAGCAGAACTCGGTGCGCAGAAGGCCCACGCCCTCCGCGCCGGCGGCGGCGGCCTTGGCCGCGTCCTTGCCCGTGGCGACGTTGGCGAGCAGCGGCACGGCGTGCCCGTCGGCGAGCCGGTTGCCTCCGGCGAACCCCGCGGCCAGGGCGGCGGCCTGGGTGGCCCAGGCCGCCGCCGCATCCCGCTCGTGCTGCCCGGGCTCGGTCTGGACCGTGCCCGCGGCCCCGTCGACGTAGACCTCGGAGCCGTCAGCGATGGCGTCGACGCCGGCCGCCGCCACCACGGCCGGCAGGCCGAGGGCCCTGGCCAGGATCGCGGTGTGGGACTGGGGGCCACCGCCGCTCGTGATGAGGGCGGTGACCTTCGCTGGGTCGAGGGTCGCGGTGTCCGCGGGGGCGAGGTCTTCGGCGGCGAGGACGAACGGCTCGTCCGACTCGGGGATGCCCGGAGCCGGGAGCCCGCGGAGCTCGGCGACGATCCGGGAGCGGACGTCCAGGACGTCCGCGGCCCGTTCGGCCATGTAGCCGCCGAGCGACTTGAGCTTCTCCGCGACCGCGGCGCCGGATTCCCACACGGCCCGCTCGGCCGAGCGGGCCCCGCCGTCCGCGGACGGGTCGAGCAGCTTCACGGCGCCCTTGACGAGCATCGGGTCCGCGGCCATGAGGGCGGTCGCCTCGAGGACGCCCTTCGCGTCCCCCGAGGCCGACGCCGCACGGGCCTTCAGCGCCGCCTGGACCGCCTTGGACGCCGAGCGGATCCGCTCGCCCTCCGCGGCGGCGTCCGCGCCGCCGGGAACGGGCCCCGCCGGGGGCTCGCCGACCGGTGCCGGCATCTGCCGCACCCGCCCGATCACACGCCCCGGAGTGACACCGACACCGTGAAACTGCTCCATCATCAAGACCTCGAACTCTCTCTCGCTAGGCGGCGACGGGGACGGGCTCCGCGGCCTCGGGCGCCTTCTTGCCAACGTATCGCTTGAGGGCGATGGTTGCCAGAGCGGTCACCACGACTCCGGCCGCGATCGAGACGACCCAGAGGAAGAAGTTGTCGATCGCGAAGAAGACGAAGATTCCGCCGTGGGGGGCCTTCGAGGAGACGTTGAAGGCCATCGACAGCGCCCCGGTCAGCGCCCCGCCCAGCATCGACGCCGGGATGACCCGCAGCGGGTCCGCGGCGGCGAACGGGATCGCGCCTTCGGAGATGAACGAGGCCCCCAGGAGCCACGCCGCCTTGCCGTTCTCGTGCTCGGTCGCGTTGAAGTTCTTGTGGTCGAGCACGGTGGCGAGCGCCATCGCGAGCGGCGGGACCATGCCCGCAGCCATGACAGCGGCCATGATGTGGTACGGCGCGGCGTTGGTCGCGCTCGCCGCGCTGAGGCCGGCGACGGCGAACGAGTACGCGACCTTGTTGACGGGACCGCCGAGGTCGAAGCACATCATGAGGCCGAGGATGACGCCGAGGATCACGGCGGCGGCGCCGCTCATGCCCGTGAGCCAGTCGTTGAGGGCCTTCGTGACCACCGCGATGGGGCCGCCGAGCACCACGAACATGAGGCCGGAGGCCACGATGGACGCGACGAGCGGGATGATCGCGACCGGCATGAGGCCGCGCAGCCAGCGGGGAGCCGGGAGGGACGCGAGCCAGTGCGCGGTGTAGCCGGCGAGCAGGCCGCCCACGATGCCGCCGAGGAAGCCGGCCCCCATGAAGCCCGCCACAGCGCCGGCGGTGAAGCCGGGGGCGATGCCCGGCCGGTCAGCCAGGGCGTAGCCGATGTACCCGGCGAGGGCCGGGACGAGGAAGCCGATCGACAGGCCGCCGATCTTGAACAGCACCGCACCGAGGTAGGCGCCGAGCGGGCCCCAGGCCTGCGGCCCGAACTCGGTCGGCAGGCTGAACACGTTGTTCTTGAGGACGATCGTGTCCGCGTACTTCGTGATGTCGTAGCCGCCGAGGAGGAAGCCCAGCGCGATCAGGAGGCCGCCCGCGGCGACGAACGGGATCATGTAGCTCACGCCGGTGAGGAGCGCCCGCTTGAGCTTGGCGCCCCCGGACTCGCTCGTCTCGGCGCCGGAGGCGGACGACGCCGACCCGGCGGCCCCGCGGGCGATCCTCCGCCCGCTGGGGTCGGCGGCGACGGCCAGGGCCTCGTCGAGCATGACCCCGGGCTCGTCGATGCCGCGCTTGACCGGCGACTGCACGTACGCCTTCCCCGCGAAGCGCTCCTTGCCGCGCACGTCCACGTCCACCGCGAAGACCACGGCATCGGCCGCGTCGATCACGGACTGGGGGAGCGGCGTCGAGCCCGCGGACCCCTGGGTCTCGACCTGCACGTCGATCCCCTTGTCCTTGCCGGCGGCGACGAGCGAGTCGGCCGCCATGTAGGTGTGGGCGATGCCGGTGGGGCAGGCGGTGACGGCGACGATGCGCTTCTGCCCTGCCGCGGCGGCCGGTGCGGCGGGTGCCGACGCCGCCGCGTCAGCGGCCGGTGCGGTGCCGGTGAGGCCGAGGGCCTCGTTCACGAGCGCGACCACCTCTTCGCGGGTTGCCGCCGCGCGCAGGGACGCCGTGAAGTCCTTCTTGATGAGGCTCCGGGCGAGCTTCGCGAGGAGCTTGAGGTGCTCCTGGTCGGCGCCCTCCGGGGCGGCGATGAAGAACACGAGGTCGGCGTCGCCGTCCTTCGCGCCGAACCCGACCTTCTGCGACAGGCGAGCCATCGCCAGCGAGGGCTCGGTCACGGCGGCGGAGCGGCAGTGGGGGATGGCGATGCCGCCGGGGACGCCGGTGGCGGTCTTCTGCTCGCGGGCCCAGGCGTCCGCGAAGAGCCCGTCCACCTCGGTGGCGCGGCCGGCGTCGGCAACGAGGCCGGCCAGGTGCCTGATCACGTCGGCGGGGGAAGAGCCCAGCGACGCATCGAGCACCACGAGCTCGGGGGCGATGAGTTCGGTCATGATGAGTCCTTCTCAGAGGGCCGTGACGGTCACGGCAGAGGGGGTGGTCTGGTTCGCTGCCGGGACGGTAGACCCCGGCAGGGACGCGGCGGCGGCCCCGTGGGCCACTGCCTGGCGCAGGCGGCCCTCAGCGTCCGCCCCAGTCGAGTCGGCCAGGAGGTACCCGGCCAAGGAGGAGTCGCCGGCACCGACGGTGCTGACGGCCCTGATGGGCGGGTGCGTGGCGTGCCACGCACCGTCCCGTGTCACGAGCACGGCACCCTTCGACCCCAGGGTCGCGAGCACCGCTCCGACCCCGGCGTCCACGAGTGCCCGTGCCGCCTTCGCGGCGAGCGCCGGGGAGGCCTCGAGCTCGGCCGGCGTACCCGTGTCCTGCAGGCCCACGAGTCCGGCGAGCTCCGCGAGCTCGTCGGCGTTGGGCTTGAGGAGCTCTGGCCTGCCCGCGAGGGAGGCCGCGAGCGGCGCGCCGGAGGAGTCGACGGCGATCTTCGGCGCGCTTCCGTCGGCGGACGAGCGCAGGCGCTCGGCTGCCGTGGCATAGAAATCCTCGGGGACCCCCGGGGGCAGTGATCCGGCGAGGACCACCCAGGACGCCCCGCGGGCGCGGTCGACGAGGAGGGCGAGCAGGGCTTCCTGGAGGGCCAGGGAGAGCTCGGGCCCGGGCTCGTTGACCTTGGTGGTGACCCCGTCTGGCTCCGTGAGGGCCACGTTCGAGCGCAGCGGCGCCCCGATGGGCAGCGCCGCATACGGCACCCCCGAGGCGGCGAGGCCGGCGACGACGGGATCGGAGGCGTCGCCCGGGAGGACGGCGAGGGTGTCGAGACCGGAGGCCCGCAGCGCGCGGGCCACGTTCACGCCCTTGCCGCCGGACTCCTGACGCACCGAGACGGCACGCTGGACCTCGCCCCGCAGCAGGGGTGCGCCCAGCTCGACCGTGCGGTCCAGGCTCGGGTTCGCGGTGAGGGTGACGATCATGGCTTCCCTGCCTCTACAACGTCGACTCCGGCCTCCTCGAGGGCGTCGGCGACGTCCCCCTCGGGTGCCCGGTCGGTCACGATGGTGTCCAGCTGGTCGAGGCGCGCGAACTGCACGAGCGTCTCGACCCCGAACTTGGTGTGGTCCACGAGGGCCACGACGCGGCGCGCGCAGCGCACGAAGGCGGCCTTGACGGCGGCCTCCTCGGCATCCGGCGTGCTGAGCCCGAACTGGGCGTGCAGGCCGTTCGCCCCCACGAAGGCGAGGTCCGGGCGGAGGCGCTCGACGGCGTCGACCGTCGCGGGCCCCACGGCCGCCCGGGTGAGCGGGCGGATCCGTCCGCCGAGCAGCTGGACGTTGAGGTTGGCGTCCGCCGCGAGCTTGTCCGCGATCGGCAGGGCGTTGGTCACGACCACGAGGGGCGGCCCGTCCAGAGGGGTGCCCATGAGGCGCTCCGCGAGGGCTTCGGTGGAGCTGCCGGCGTCCAGGAGGACGCTGCCGGCCCGGGAGGACTCGATCAGGTCCGCCGCGGCGTCCGCGATGGCCCGCTTCTCGAGGAGGTTCTGGATCTGCCGCTCGAGGAGGCTCGCCTCCGCGGTCGCCCCGCGCTCGGCGGGGACGGCGCCGCCGTGGACGCGGCGGAGCACGCCCGCGGACTCGAGCGCCGCGAGGTCGCGACGCACGGTCTCGGTGGTGACGGAGAAGCGCTCGGCGAGTTCGGTGACGCTGACCCGCCCGACCTCGGCGACGCGGTCTGCGACGAGCCGCTGACGCTCTTCGGCGAACATCGACATGCCCGGCACCTCTCCTCTCTGAGCCCCTGATCCAGCCTGTGGTCTCCATCACACGAATGTGGGATTGATTGACTGTATCTGCGTTTGTGTTGGAAAGTCAAGAGGTTCCACATAAACACAGAAGGGCCCGGCGGAGCGTGCGCTCCTCCGGGCCTCGGGGTTCTGGGACGGCCGCTAGATCTCGCGGCTGTCGCGCCGGGTGACGGCCTCCCCGGTCTCGGGGTCCACCAGCTGCCGCGACTCCGTCACGCGCCGCCGCGGGCGCGAGCTGCCCATCATGACGAGCGAGACGATCAGACCGAGCACGCCCACCCCGATCAGGATGTAGCCGACAAGCGTCTGGTCAATGAAGGGGATGAGGCCAGGCGTCACCGCGAATGCGAGGATCGCGCCGATGGCGATGAGGAAGATTGACGCACCGATGCCCATAATGAGCTCCTTCCGCCGCTGCCGGTGCACTGGCAGCGCTCCAAGCCCGCGGGGCGCGGGTCGCCGGTCCTTTTCCCCGCCGGCCGCCCTCCGAAACAGTGGGCTCCGCCTCGGCCGGCCGGGCGCCCTCGGCTACGCCGAGCGCGAAGGGCGGGGGACATGTCCGGCGCCCGGGTCTAGCCTGTGCAGATGGTGAAGAAGAACATTGCCCTGCGGATCGCGCAGGACACAGCGCACCAGACGATGTTCGACGCCCGGGGCCAGGCGACTCCCCGCGTCCACCGGGCGCTCCTGGCGGCGGTGGACGTGCAGCGCCCGCTCGTGCTGGCCAACCTGCGCCGGCTGCGGCGCCAGCATCCGCACGATTCCCCCGCCCAGCTCGCGCGCCGCCTCGAGCGCCGGTACCTCACCGCGGTGGGCGGCACGGGCGCCGCCGTGGGCGGCACTGCGGCGATGCCGGGGCTGGGGACCATGACGTCGCTGGGCCTCTCCGCTGCCGCGACCGTGGGCTTCCTCGAGGCGACGGCCCTGTACGCGGCCTCGATCGCGGAGCTCCACGGCGTGCACCTCGAGGACCCGGACAGGGCCCGCACCACGATCATGGCGCTCATGCTGGGGGAGGAGGGCACGGCCCTGCTCTCCGCGCTGGGAGGCCAGGCCCTGGGCCGCGGCGGACACCCATCCAGCGCCTGGGGGGTGGCGCTGAACCGGTCCGTGCCGTCCTCGGCGGTCAAGGCCATCCAGGGCACCGTGCAGCGGCGTTTCCTCCGGTGGCTGCTCAAGCGGCAGGGCGGTGCGCTCGTGGGCCGCGCCCTCCCGTTCGGGGTCGGCGCGGTGGTCGGGGGTGCCGGCAACTTCCTGATGGGACGCGCCGTGGTGCGCGCGGCCCAGACGGCCTTCGGCCCGGCACCCGAGGTGCTGCCCGCGGAGACGCCCCAGCAGGCCGTCGAGCGGGAGATCGAAGAGCGCCGCACGAGGATGCTCGAGGGGCGGGCCGGCACCGAGCCGCTCGCGGACTGAGCCGCCGGCCGGACCCCGTGCGCGCCGGACGCCGCCGCGCCCGGGCCGGCCCCGCGCCGTCGTCCGCCTAGCCGCCGAACACGGCATGCGCCACGGCAAAGATCAGTAGCCCCGCGAGCGCGCCCACCACGGTGCCGTTGATGCGGATGAACTGGAGGTCCTTGCCGACCTGGAGCTCGATCTTCTCCGAGGTCTCCTGGGCGTCCCAGCGGGCAACGGTGTCCTCGATGACGCCCGCGATGTCGTCGCGGTAGGTCGCCACGACGTACGACGCCGCATCCGCGACCCACGCGTTGACCTTCCCGGCCAGCTCCTCGTCCTCGACCAGCCGCGCGCCGAAGTCCCGCACCGCGGTCGTGAACCGCTGGTGCAGTTCGCTGCGGGGGTCCGAGACGGCCTCGAGCAGCACCCGCTTGAGGGTGGCCCAGGTCCGGCCCGCGAGGCTGCGCACCTGCGGGTCGCCGAGGACCTGCGCCTTGATGCCCTCGACCCGGGCGATCATGACCGGCTCGTGCTGGAGGTCCTGGGCCAGCTCCCGGAGGTAGGCGTCGATGGAGCGGCGCACCTGGTGGTCCGGATCTGACTGCACGGCCGCGACGAACTTGGACAGCTCGATGTAGATCTTGTCGCCCACGAGGTCGTTCGCGAAGCTCGGCACCCACGAGGGCGAGCGGTCCGAGACCACGCGTGTGACGGCCTCGTAGTTCGCCGCGACCCAGTCCGCCGCCCGGTCCACGAGCAGGTCCACGAGCTGGTGGTGGTGGCCGGCCGCGAGGACCTGGTCGGCCACCCGGCCGAGCGGCGGCCCCCACGGCGGCGCGAGCAGATGGCGCCGGACCATGCCCTCGATCACGGCCTGCACGTCGTCGTCGTTGAGCACGGTGAAGGCCCCGCGCACGACGGCGGCCCCTTCCTTCGCGACCCGCTCGGCGCCGGCGGGGCTCGCCAGCCAGGTGCCCGCCTTCCGTGCCACGTCGACGCTGTCGAGCTTGGCGCGCACCACCGCCGAGGAGAGGAAGTTGTCCCGCACGAACCCGCTCAGGGACGCCCCGATCGCATCCTTGCGCGTGGGGATGATCGCGGTGTGGGGGATGGGGAGTCCCATCGGGTGCTTGAACAGCGCGGTGACGGCGAACCAGTCCGCGAGCGCTCCCACCATGCCGCCCTCCGCGGCAGCCCGCACGTACTGGAGCCACGCGTACTGCTCCTGGAGCGCGAAGGAGACCGCGAAGACCACCGCCATCCCCATCAGGAGGGAGAGGGCGAGGGCCTTCATCCGGCTCAGGGCGGCGGCCCGCTCGAGATCGGTCGGGCCGGGGCCGGACTCCGCTCCCGGGCGCGGGCCGGGGGTGCGGTTCAGCGTCACCATGACTCAACCCTACCGGCGGGGGCGGACAGCCGAACGCCCCGCCTGCGGGGGGACAGGCGGGGCATCCGGGGTCTGAGGGGGCTGGCCGGGGAGGGGCTCAGCGGGCGGCCACGGCCTCCTGGGCGTCCGCGAACGCCTTCCAGCCGAGGTAGCTGCCCTCGAGCTCGACGACGTCGTAGCCGGCGCGGCGCAGCGTGCTCGCCGCGACCGAGTTGCGGACGCCGCTCTGGCAGTAGCTCACGATCACGCCCTCGGACGGGAGCTGGTCCGTGTGCCACAGGACGCGGCCGGCGCTGAGCTGCTCGGAGCCCGGGATGTGGCCCGCGGCGTGCTCGGTCTTATTGCGGACGTCGAGCACGAGGGCGGCGTCGAAGCCCTCGAGCTCGGCGGGGTCGAGCGTGCGGGGGGTCGTCAGGGGCAGGCCCTCGAGGGTGGGCGTGAAACCCGCGACGTTGTCGATGCCCACGCGCACGAGCGAGTCCCACATGCGCCCGGCGGCTTCCTCGTTCTGGGCGAGGAGCACGAGCGGGCGGGAGTCGGTCTCGGGATCGTAGGCCCATCCGCCGTAGGTGGCCATCTTGCCGCCTGCGGGGATGTTGAGGGAGTGCGCCACGGTGCCCTGGTGGACATCGTTGTGGTTGCGGGTGTCCACGAAGGTGATCCGGTCCGCGGCCAGGTCTTCCGCGATGGCCTCGGGGGCGAGCTCGGGGAGTGCGCCGCGGCCGCCCATGACGGCGGGTCCGAGGCGGTTCTGGCGCTTCATCCGTCCGAAGTAGGCGTGGGCGTCGGGCTGGCCGTCGAGGAGCTCGCGGACAAAGCCTTCCTCGTCGTTCGCGGCGAGGTAGGGGGCCCACCAGGCGAACAGGCGCTCGTAGCCCACCGTGGTGGACGGGATGGCGCCGAGGGCCTTGCCGCAGGCGCTGCCGGAGCCGTGGCCGGGGTGGACCTGGAGGTGGTCCGGGAGGGTCAGGAACTTCTCCTTGAGGCTCGTGAAGAGCTGGCGCGCGCCCTCGAAGCGGGTGTTCACGCCGCCGGCGGCCTCGTCGAGCAGGTCGGGGCGGCCGAGGTCCCCCGAGAAGACGAAGTCGCCCGAGAGGAGGTAGCCGGGCTGGTCGCTGAAGGCGCCGTCCTTGACGAGGAACGAGAGGTGCTCCGGAGTGTGGCCCGGGGTGTGCACGGCGGTGACGGTGATGTTGCCCAGCGCGATGGTGCTGCCGTCCATGAGCCGCTCGGCCTCGAAGCCGTACTGCCAGTCCTCGCCGCCCTCGCCCGAGACATACAGCTCTGCGCCGGTGGCAGCGGCGAGCTCGCGGGACCCGGAGAGGTAGTCCGCGTGGATGTGGGTCTCGGTCACCGCGACGATCTTCATGCCGTTCGCGGCGGCGAGCTCGAGGTACGGGGCGATGTCGCGGCGGGCGTCGACGACGAGCGCCTCGCCCTTGGCCTGGCAGCCGATCATGTAGCTGGCCTGTGCCAGGTCCTGGTCGTAGATTCGCTCGAGCAGCATGGCTCTCCTTCCATCGAGATACCCCAGGGGGTATTGCTTCACTCAAGAATAGTACCCCTAGGGGTATGACGCAATCTGGGCGTCGGATGGGTCCGATACCCTTGCGCCATGACCACCCGCCCCCTTGTCTATGCCCATCGCGGCGCGAGCGCGCGCTTCGCGGAGCACACGCGTGCGGCCTACCTCCAGGCGCTCGCCGACGGCGCGGACGGCGTCGAATGCGATGTCCACCTCACCCGCGACCAGCACCTGGTCCTGCTGCATGACGCGAACCTGGACCGCACCTCGAGCGGCACCGGGCCCGTGGCAGAGCGGACCCTCGCCCAGCTCCGCGAGCTCGACTTCTCGTCGTGGAAGGGCGTCCGCGTCCCGGACGAATTCGGCGCCCAGAGCCAGCAGCTGCTGACGCTGCCCGAGCTCCTCGACCTGCTCACGGCCTCCGGGCGCGAGGTGGGGCTCGCGATCGAGCTCAAGCACCCGAGCCCGTACCGCCGGGCGCTCGAGGACCGTGTGCTCGAGGCGCTGCGCTCCCGCGGCTGGGAGCCCGAGGAGTCGCGGGTGGGCGGCATCCGGGTCAGCTTCATGAGCTTCGACGCCGAGGCCATCGAGTACCTCCTGGCCTCGGTCCCGGCGCGCCATGTCTGCATGCTCGTCGACGACGTCTCAGTCGAGGAGCTGCGCCAGTCGGCCGCGCTCGGGGCCCTCACCGGCGGGGCGGTCGCCAACGTGCTCAAGGCAGCCCAGATGGACGCCGAGGCGATCCTCGACGAGGGCCGCGCCGGGATCGCCGGTCCCGGGATCCGCTACGTCCGGGACCACCCGAACCGCGTGCGCGCCTGGCTCGGGGCAGGGCTCACCTTCCGTGTCTGGACGGTGGACGCGCCCGAGGACGTGGAGCACTGCCTCGCCGCCGGCATCCAGCAGATCACCACGAACCGCCCCGCCGAGGTGCTCGCCCAGCTGGGGACGGCCCTTGGCTGACGCGGATCCTCTCCCCGAACCCGAACCCGAGCCCGCGCACGAGCCCGAGCCTGCGCACGACGGCGCGGGGCCGGTGCCGCTGCGCCGCTCGCCTGCGGCGCGGATCGGCCTCTCGATCGCCGTCGCGACAGGCCTCTACGGCATCTCCTTCGGCGCACTCGGGGTCGCCTCGGGGCTCGACGTCCTCCAGACCGTGGCCCTGAGCCTGCTCATGTTCACCGGCGGCTCCCAGTTCGCCTTCATCGGCGTGCTCGCCGGCGGCGGCTCGGGGGCCGCGGCCACCGCCGCAGCCACGCTGCTCGGGGTGCGCAACGCGGTCTACGGCATGCAGCTCAACGCGATGTTCGCCCCGGCCGGCTGGCGCCGCTTCGTTGCCCCCCAGTTCACGATCGACGAGTCCACTGCGACCGCGGTGGGCCAGGAGTCGCCGACCGAGCAGCGCCGGGGATTCTGGGTGGCAGGGGTCGGGGTGTTCGTGCTCTGGAACGTCTTCACCGCGGTGGGCGCCCTGGCAGGCAACGCCCTCGGAGACCCCAAGCAGTGGGGGCTCGACGGCGCCGCCGTGGCCGCCTTCCTCGGGCTCCTGTGGCCGCGCCTCAGGGGCCGCGAGCCCTGGGCCATCGCCGTGGTCTGCGCGCTCGCGACCGTGCTCGCCGTGCCGTTCGTGCCTCCCGGGGTCCCGATCCTCATCGCGGCGCTCGTCGCCGCGGTCCTCGGATGGCTGAGCCACGAGCGGGCTGCCGCCGGCCGGCCCTCCGCGGGCGCCGGGGTGGAAGGGCTGGGGCCTGATCTGGATCCCTACTCCCGCCGCGACCCCCACGGGGACGAGGGCCAGGACGGGGAACGGGCATGAGCCTGTGGGCCTGGATCGTCCTCGCGTGCGCTGCCGCGTACGCGCTCAAGCTGCTCGGCTACCTGCTGCCGCGCCGGTGGATGGACAACGAGCGCATGCTGCGGGTCGCGGGCACGGTCACCATCGGGCTGCTGGCGTCCCTGACCGCCGTCAACACGTTCGCGAGCGGGCAGTCCCTCGTCCTCGACGCCCGCCTCGGCTCCCTCGCCGCAGCGGCCGTGGCACTGCTGCTGCGGGCCCCGTTCCTCGTGGTGGTCATCGCCGGCGCTGCAGCGGCGGCGCTCCTGCGCCTCCTCGGCTGGGGCTGACCGGCCCCCGCCCTTCTGGGGGTCACCTCCTGGGGGTCACCTTCTGGAAGTCACCTCCTGAGGGTCACCTCCCGGGAGTCACCCGGGGGGGGTCAGAGGGGGAGCTCGACGCCCGGGATCGGGCCGAGGGGCGGCAGCGGCCGGTTCTCGCGGTGGGTGCGGATGGCGTCCTCGACGAGCGCCACGTAGCGCTGCCACGCGAAGGACCCCGGCTCCAAGGTGTCGCCGGCGCCGATGAGCATCGCGACGAGCCGCACCATGTCGATCAGCTGGAGCTCCTCGCGCAGGGTCCCCTCCCGCTGGCCGCGCTGGAGCAGGACCCCGAGGGACTCGATGAGCTTGCCGGCAAGTCCCACGAGCAGGCTCCGCCGGCCCGCGACGGCGGAGAGCAGGTTGTGCTCGTCGTTCGCCACCTGCATGACCGCGCTGAGGACCTCGACGAGGCCGGAGGCGGCGTCGGGGTTCTCGAGGGCCATCTCGGCCACGGGCTCGACCTTGACCTTGATCTGCCGCTCGACGGCGGCGAGGACAAGCTCGTCCTTGTCGGCGAAGTTCCGGAACAGCGTGGCCGGCCCAACCCCGGCGCGGTCCGCCACGGTCTTGAGGGACACATTCGGGCCCTCCTCGCGGAAGCAGTCAAGGGCCGCCGTGATGATCTTCTCGATGTTGCGTGCCGCGTCGGCGCGCATCGGCTTGCGCCACGCCCGTTCCTGCTGCATGCCTCAACAGTACCCATCCGAGAGTCGGGGTGCCGCCTATATGACGGCACGCTCTCAACCTTGTCGCGGCCTCGGCGGTGGCACACTGGTGCGCATGATCGTCGCCTTTTCCGTGTCCCCGTCCGGCCCCGCGCCCGACGCCGGCCGCCCCGCCGAGGCGCCCGGCTCGCCGTCGTCCGCTCCCTCCGACTCCGTCCACGAAGCGGTCGCGGCAGCGGTCCGGGTCGTGCGGGAGTCCGGGCTGCCCAATCGCACGAGCTCGATGTTCACCGAGCTCGAGGGCGAGTGGGACGAGGTCATGGACGTCGTGAAGCGGGCCACCGAAGCCGTGGGCCGCTACGGCTCGCGGGTCTCACTCGTGCTCAAGGCCGACATCCGCCCGGGCCACACCGGCGAGATCACCGGCAAGGTGGAGCGGCTCGAGCGGGCGATCGCGGGCCGGGCACCGGAGCAGCCGGGCGGCTGACGCGCCGGTCGGGCGGGACGCTGTCGCGGCCCCGGCGCGAAGTGCCAGACTGGCGGCATGGTCGAACATGTCGCGCAGCCCGAATGGACCGAGGTCGAACGCTGGCTCACGCGGACCGTCGTCAAGCCAGGGCCCGAGCATGAGCGTGCCCTCGAGACGGCCGGGGCACGCGGCATGCCTCCGATCGAAGTCCAGCCCACATCCGGCAAGCTGCTGAACCTCCTCGTGCGGATCTCCGGCGCGAGGCGGGTGCTCGAGATCGGCACCCTCGCGGGTTTCAGCAGCATCTGGATGGGCCAGGCCCTGCCCGATGACGGACACCTCGACACGCTCGAGTACCTCCCGGAACACGCGGCCGTGGCCCGCGAGAACCTCGCCGCGGCCGGTCTCGCCGAGAAGGTGACCGTGCACGTGGGCCGCGCCCTCGAGACGCTCTCGGGCCTGTCCGGCCCCTACGACCTCGTCTTCATCGACGCCGACAAGCAGAACAACTCCCGCTACCTCGAATGGGCGGTCAGGCTCGGGCGGCCGGGCACCGTGGTGGTGCTCGACAACGCGGTGTGGGAGGGCACGCTCCTGCACCCGGAGGGCGGGGACTCCGACGCGCCGTTCATCGTGGAGTCCCTCGAGCTCCTGGGAGGCCCCCTCTTCGACGCGACCGTCGTGCAGACGGCCGGGTCCAAGGGCTGGGACGGCTTCGCCCTGGCCGTGGTGAGGTAGCGGGCGGTGGCCACCAGCAGCGCGGCGCCGGAGCCTGCCTTCGAGATCGCGGATGCCACGCCCGAGGACGCCGAGGCGCTGCTCGCGGTCAAGGACGCCTCGTGGCGCGAGGCCTATGCCCACCTTCTCCCGGCCGCCTTCCTCGAGGGCGGCCTCGGCGACTCGCCGGCCCGCACCGAGGGCTGGCGCAGGTCGCTCTCCCCGGAGTCGCCCGCACGGTTCGCGCTGGTCCGGTCCCGCGGGCGCGTGGTCGGGTTCGCGGGGGCCGGGCCCGCCCGCGACGACGATGCCCCCGCCGCGGAGGAGCTTTATACCGTCTACGTCTTGGCCGAGCTGCACGGCACGGGCGCCGGGCAGGCGGTCGTCGAGCGCGTCCTCGCAGACCGCCCGGCCTCCGTGTGGGTCTTCGAAGACAACCCGCGGGCCCAGGGGTTCTACAGCAGGCTCGGCTTTATGCCCGACGGTGCCCGCCACCTCGAAGAGGTCGGAGGGACGCCCGTGTACGAGATCCGCATGGTGCGCGGCGCCGGCGGGGGTGCCTGATGCCCGCCCAGCAGGGGCCGGGCCCGTCGGCGGGCCTCTACCCCATCAGCACCGGCAGCGCGGAGCTCGTGCCGGACGGCGACTCGCGCGACGGCTGGCTCCTGAAGATCAACGGCGTCCAGAGTTCGCACATCGTCCTGTCCGACCCGCTCCGGCTCGACTTCGAGTACATGCGCTGGATTGTGGCCCTCATCGAGGACCGCTTCGACCCCGCGCGCACCGACCGGCTCCGCGCCCTCCACCAGGGCGGGGGCGGCTGCTCCATCCCGCGGTACCTCGCTGCGCGCTACCCGGACGCGCGGCAGGTCGTCGTCGAGCTCGACGCGAAGCTCGCCGAGTACGTGCGCGGATGGTTCGACCTGCCGCGGGCACCGCTGCTGCGCCTGCGCGTCGGCGAGGCCCGGGAGGTCACCGAGGCGCTGACCCCGGCCACCCGGGACGTCGTGGTCCGCGACGTCTTCGCCGGGTCCACCACCCCTGATTCCCTGACCACCGTCGAGTTCATCGAGGCCTCGGCCCGCCTGCTCGACGCGGGCGGCCTGTTCCTGGCGAACATCGGCAGCGCTCCGGACCACGTCTCCGCGAGGACCGAGGCGGCCGCGATCGCCGCCGTCTTCCCGCACACCGCCGTCGTCGCCGACTCGGCCATGCTCAAGGGCCGCAGGTACGGCAACTTCGTGATCGCCGGAAGCACGACGCCGATCCCCGCCTCACCGGCGCTCCGTCGCCGCCTGCTCGGCGGCGGACTGCCCGCCCAGGTCTGGGACGACGCTCAGGTCCGCGCGTGGATCGGGACCGCCGAACCGCGCCGCGACCCCGCCCCTCCACCGGAGGTGGACGCGGTGGATCCGGACGCCCTGCCCTGATCGCCTCCCCGGGGCCGCCACGGCGGTCAGCGCTCAGGAGGCGGATCCGCGCGGCCCAGGAGCAGGGGGCGCGAACGCTCCATCTGGGCCCGCAGCGCGTCCGCCACGGCCGCGACGGCTGGCTGCCGGTAGGAGTCCGGCCGCAGCACCATCCAGTACGGAAGCTGCTCGCGGAAGTAGTCGGGGAGGAGCCGCACGAGGTCGTCGTGGCGGTCCGCCATGAAGCACGGCAGGAAGCCGATGCCGGCGCCGGCCCGGGTCGCCTCGACGTGCACGAACACGTTGGTCGACGTCAGGCCGTCCCGCATCTCGGGCGCGAGGCGCCGGGGGGCGTCGAGGTCGTCGATCTGGAGCATCGAGTCGACGAAGTAGACGAGGCCGTGGCGGGCCAGCTCCTCGGGAGTCTGCGGGGCGCCGTGCCGGGCCAGGTACCCGCGGGAGGCGTACATCCCCAGCGTGTACTCGCCGAGCCGCACGGCCTGGGCGCGGTGGACCTGCGGCTCACCCTCCACGACGACCTCGATGTCCACCCCGGAGCGCTGCTGGAGGGCCCGGCGGGTGACCGTGACGAGCTCCACCGTCAGTCCGGGGTGCTCGGCCCGCAGCCGAGCTATCGCGGGAGAGGCGATGTAGGCGCTGAAGCCGTCCGTCGCCGTCATGCGCACCACCCCGGTGATCGGGTCCTCCCCGCCGGGTCCCAGGCGCCCCACCGCGTCGGCGACCTGGGCCGCCACGCCCACGGCGCGCTCGCCGAGCGGCGTGAGCTCCCACCCACCCGCGGCGCGGGCCAGCACGCGGCCCCCGAGCGACTTCTCGAGGGCCGCGATCTTGCGCGCCACGGTGGTGTGGTTCAGGCCCAGGCCCTCGCCCGCCGTCGTGAATTTCCCGGAGCGGGACACCTCGAGGAGCACGAGGAGGAGATCTGCTGAGGGCGGGGCCGGCGTCATGGGGAAAGCCTAGGGCCCCCTCTGCAAATCTGCACATGATCCGTGCTGGATTGCCCATTGAAGGCGCAGACCTGCGCAGGGAATACTCGTCGGGACATGTGATGGGCGTCATACCGTGAAGACGCCCGCGAGGCCCCGTTTGTGAGCCGTGTCAGCGACGACACCCCAGGAGGCACCCCATGAGCGTGAACCAGCGCTCCGCCGGCAGTACCGAGCAGCCGCTGCTCAAGAAGATCGTCTCCGCCTCGATGGCGGGCACGGTGGTCGAGTGGTACGACTTCTTCCTCTACGCCACCGCGTCCACGATCGTGTTCAACAAGATCCTGCTGCCCAAGATGGGCAACGAGTACGACGCGATCATCGCCGCGTTCCTCACCTACGCCGTGGGGTTCATCGCCCGCCCGCTCGGCGGCATCGTCTTCGGCCAGATCGGCGACAGGATCGGGCGCAAGCAGACCCTGCAGATCACCATCATGCTCATCGGCGCCGCGACCGTGCTCATGGGCTGCCTGCCGACCTACGCGCAGATCGGCATCTGGGCGCCCATCCTCCTCGTCCTCCTCCGCTTCATCCAGGGCCTCGCCCTCGGCGGCGAATGGGGCGGCGCCGTCCTGCTCGTGGCCGAGCACGCCCCGGACGAGAAGCGGGCCTTCTGGTCCTCATGGCCCCAGGCCGCGGTGCCGCTGGGCAACGTCCTCGCGACCGTGGTCCTGTGGATCATGACCTCGGCCCTCTCCGCCGATGCCTTCCTCGTCTGGGGCTGGCGCGTTGCCTTCTGGCTCTCCGCCGTCGTGGTGATCGTGGGCTACGTCATCCGCACCAAGATCGACGAGGCGCCGATCTTCCAGGCCGCCAAGGCCGAGCTCGAGACCGAGAAGGCCGCCGGCTACGGCGTCTTCGAGGTCCTCAAGCGCTACCCGCGCGGCGTCCTGGTCGGCATGGGCCTGCGGTTCGCGGAGAACATCATGTACTACCTCGTGGTCACGTTCTCGATCGTCTACCTCGGCACCGGCCTGAAGATGAACACCGCCTCGATCCTCGGCGTCATCGCGATCGCGCACATCTGCCACTTCTCGATCATCCCGGTGATCGGCCGCTTCGCCGACCGGATCGGCCGCAAGCCGGTCTACCTCGCCGGCGCGATCCTGGGCGGCACGTGGGGCTTCTGGGCCTTCCCGGCCTTCGGCACCAAGAATGTGCTCGTCATCCTGTTGACCATCATCGTGGGCCTGGTCTTCCATGGCCTCATGTACTCCGGCCAGCCGGCCATCATGGCCGAGATGTTCCCGACCCGCATGCGCTACTCGGGTGTCTCGATCGCCTACCAGGTCACCTCGATCGTCGCAGGCTCGCTCGCCCCCGTCTTTGCCACCGAGTGGCTCAAGGCCACGGGCTCCTGGTGGCCGACTGCGGTCTACCTCGCCGCAGCAGGCGTCATCACCGTCATCGCCGTCCTCGCCATGCGCGAGACCAAGGGCGCCTCGCTGCACGCGCTCGACGCCGCCGACGCCGCCCGCTTCCAGGGCAAGGTGTCCGAGGCAGGGGCCCGCGCATGAGCCTCGACGGCCGCAAGGCACTGGTCACCGGCGGTGCGGCGGGGATCGGCGCTGCGGTCGCGCGCGGGCTCGCCGACCGGGGCGCGCACGTGGTGGTCGCCGACCTCGACGGCGGCGCCGCCGAGAAGCTCGCCGCGGACCTCGGGGGCAGCGCATGGGCCGTGGACCTGCTCGACACTGCCGCGCTCGAGGACCTGCGGCTCGACTGCGACATCCTCGTGAACAACGCGGGGATCCAGAAGGTCGCCCCCATCCAGGAGTACGACCCGGAGGCCTTTCGGCGGATCCAGAGGCTCATGGTCGAGGCGCCCTTCCTCCTGGTCCGCGCCGCACTGCCGCACATGTACGAGCGCGGCTGGGGCCGGGTCATCAACCTCTCGTCGGTGCACGGCCTCCGCGCCTCGGCCTTCAAGAGCGCGTACGTCACGGCGAAGCACGCCCTCGAGGGCCTCTCGAAGGTCACCGCGCTCGAGGGCGCGGAGCACGGAGTGACGTCCAACTGCATCAACCCGGGATACGTCCGTACCGCGCTGGTCGAGAAGCAGATCAAGGACCAGGCCCAGACCCACGGCATCCCCGAGTCAGAAGTCCTCGAGAAGGTCATGCTGACCGAGATGGCGATCAAGCGGCTCGTCGAGCCCTCCGAGGTGGCCTCCCTCGCATGCTGGCTTGCCTCAGACGACGCCGGCATGGTCACCGGGGCTTCCTACACGATGGATGGCGGCTGGTCGGCCCGGTAGGGCCGCGCCCCGTCCGCCAACCCGGGCACAACGACACAACTCAGCGCCGTTTCCGCCCCGAAAGGGGCCGAAGCGGCGCTGAGTTGCGTCGGAATGCCCGCGGGCGCCGAGGGCTACGCCCGCACCCGGTCCCCATCCGGTGAGACCACGGGCAACGGAGCCGTCTCATCCCGCAGCCCCGGGCGCCGCCGCCCGTCGCCGCGGACCCACAGGGCATACGCGCCAGCCAGGAGCGCGACCCACACCCCGCCCACCACGAGGGCCACCCGGGTGTCCTCGAACCAGCCCAGGAGCACCGTGACGAACACCATGAATGCGATCGCGAGGACCGAGGCGGCGGGCCACAGCGGGGACGGGAACTCGCTCGGCGCGAGCGCGTACCGACGGATCTCGCGCTTCATAGCCACGTGGCTCGCGAGGATCATGGCCCACACGAACACGGTCGCGAAGGTCGCGATGGAGGCGATGACCGTGAACACGTCCGCGGGGATCACCGCGTTGAGCACCACGCCGACGGCGAGCACGCCGGTCATGACCACCACGGTCATCCACGGCACCCCGCGCGCCGACACCTTCCCGAACGAGGCTGGCGCATGGCCCTGCTGCGCGAGGCCGAACAGGACGCGGCCCGCCCCGAAGATGTCGGAGTTGATCGCGGAGAGCGCTGCGGTGATGACGATCGCGTTGAGCACATTGGCCGCCCCGGGGATCCCGAGACCGCTGAAGATCTGCACGAAGGGGCTGCCCTGGGCGCCCACCTGGTTCCATGGGAACAGGCTCATGAGCACGCCGAGTGTGAGCACGTAGAAGAGCAGGATCCGCACGGGCACGGTGTTGACGGCCTGCGGAATGGCCTTCTTCGGGTCCGCGGCCTCGCCGGCCGTCACCCCGATGGTCTCCACGCCCCCGAAGGCGAACACCACCACCGAGAAGCAGGCGAGCAGGCCCCCGAAGCCGTTCGGGAGCAGGCCGCCGTTCGCCACGAGCTGGTGCACGCCCGCCTGCCCGCCTGAGGGCGACGAGAAGCCGAACGCGATGAGGGCCGCGCCGCCGGCGATCATGGCGATGATCGCGGCGACCTTCACGAGGGAGAACCAGAACTCGAGCTCGCCGAAGACCTTCACGCTGAGCAGGTTGATGGCGGTCAGGACCAGGATCACGGCGGCGATCCACACCCACCGGTCCACCTGCGGGAACCAGAAGCCCATGTAGATGCCGAACGCGGTGATGTCCGCGAGGGCCACGATCGCCATCTCGAAGACGTAGGTCCAGCCCGTCGCGAAGCCCCAGAAGGGGCCGAGGTACCGGCCGGCGTACTGGCTGAATGACCCGGAGACGGGGTGGCGCACGGCCATCTCGCCGAGCGAGCGCATCACCATGAACACGGCGGCGCCGGCGATCATGTAGGCGATCAGGACCGCCGGGCCAGCCGCCTGGATGGCCTCGGCGGAGCCGTAGAACAGCCCGGTGCCGATGGCCGACCCCAGGGCCATGAACCGGATGTGCCGGACGTTGAGGCCGCGGCTGAGCGCGGCCGGCTGAGTGGTCTGCATGGGATCCTCACGTCGTTGGGAAGGGCCTTCGGGCCAGGCTCCTCCCACTGTGCCGGGCCCTGCGCGGCTGTGAGTGGCGTCACCACCAGAGGGTGTCTCGCATCCCAGATGCCGGCATGGTGCGGAAGTGTCCGGAATCCCGGACGGTGAGCGGACGACGGCGGCTGCGCGCCCGGCGTCGTCCGGCCCACACTGGGGGTGGTCCGGGATTGCAGACACAGGCGCAACCCGACCGAGACCGGAAGGAGTCCCCATGCCCACCACCGAGGGGCGGGAGAAGTCGAAGGTGCCCGCCGCGGAGAGCACGCTGCGGATCCTGCGCCTGCTGGCCTCCCGGCGCGGGCCGCAGCCGGCCTCGGCGATCGCGGCGCAGCTGGGCCTGCCTCGCTCCACGGTCTACCACCTGCTCGCGGTCATGGAGGAGAACGGGTTCGTCCTCCACCTGCCCGAGGAGCAGCGGTACGGCCTCGGGATCGGCGCCTTCGAGCTCTCGAGCGCCTACTCCCGGCAGGAGCCGCTCTCGCGTCTTGGGCGGCCCCTGCTGGCCGCGCTCGTGGATGCGATCGGGGAGAGCACCCACCTCGCCGTGCTGCACGGCCGGGACGTGCTCTACATCGTCGAGGAGCGGGCCAAGAACCGGCCCTCGCTCGTCACCGATGTGGGGGTGCGCCTGCCGAGCCACCTCACCGCGAGCGGGCGCGCGATCCTGGCAGCGCTGCCGAAGTCCCAGGTCCGCGCGCTCTACCCCAACGCCGCAGCCTTCAGCTCCCGCACGGAGGAGGGGGAGCAGATCCGGTCGTACTCGGCCCTGCAGTCGGAGCTGGACCAGGTGCGCCAGCGCGGCTATGCGACCGAGGGCGGCGAGGTGACGCCGGGGCTCGCCTCGGTCGCGGCCGTGGTCCGGGACCACGCGGGCTGGCCCACGGCGGCCGTCGCAGTGACGTTCGAGGCCGAGCGCGTGCCCGCACAGCGGCGCGAGGAGCTCGCCGCCCGGGTCCAGAAGGCGGCCGGGGACCTCGCCGCAAGGATCTACGGACGCGGCTGAGCTCCCCACCCCCTCCGCGGGCGGCGCCGGCTCACACGCGCACGAGCATCTTGCCGGTGTTCGCCCCGCGCATCATGTCCAGGAACGCATCGACCGTGTGCTCGATCCCGTCCACGATGGTCTCGTCGTAGGCGATGCTGCCCGCGGCGAACCACGCCGTCATCCGCTCCGTGAACTCGGGGGCGAGGTGCAGGTAGTGGCCGAGGGTGAAGCCGCGCAGGCTCAGCCCCCGGGTGATGAGGTTCGACATGTTGTCCGGGCCTGCCGGCCGCTCGGTCGCGTTGTAGGCGGAGATCGCCCCGCACAGGGCCGCCCGGCCGCCGTCGTTGAAGGCCTCGAGCGCGGCCTCCAGGTGCTCGCCGCCCACGTTGTCGAAGAACACGTCGATGCCCTCGGGGGCCGCGGCCGCGAGCTGGCCGCGCACGTCACCGTCCTTGTAGTTGAACGCCGCGTCGTAGCCGTACTTGTGGGTGAGGAGCGCGACCTTCTCGGCCGAGCCCGCGGAGCCGATCACGCGCTTGGCCCCGAGCAGCTTGGCGATCTGCCCGGCGGCGGTGCCCACCGCGCCGGCCGCGCCGGAGACGAACACCGTCTCCCCGGCCTTCAGGCCCGCGATCGCGGTGAGGCCCACGTAGGCCGTCATGCCGGTCATGCCCAGGATGTGCAGGCGGGCCGAGAGGGGCACGCCGGGGACGTCGGGCAGCACCCGGAAGGTCCCGGCGTCGGCCTGGATGACGTCGGTCCAGCCGTGCTGGTGGAGCACGATGGCGCCCTCCGGCACCTCGTCGGAAGCGGACTCGACGACCCGGCCCACGGCTCCGCCGGTGATGGTCGCGCCGAGCGCGTACGGGGCGACGTAGCTCCGGGAGTCGTTCATCCGGCCGCGCATGTACGGGTCGACCGAGACGAACTCGTTGCGCACGCGGACCTGTCCGGGCTCGAGGTCCCCGTACGGGACGGTCACCGTCCGGAAGTCCTCGTGGGTCGGCCACCCCGAGGGGCGGCGGACAAGTTGGATCTGCGTGCTGGAGGTCTGCGACATGCTGGGGGTCCCTTTCGCCGGAACTGAGGTCCATCCGTATTCTGTAACGACCGGTCCACCATATACTGGACTGAACGTTACAGAAAGTGGGGTGGCCCGTGGGCAGGACGCAGGCCTTCGACCGGGATACAGCGGTGCGCGCCGCCCGCGCCGTGTTCTGGCAGTCCGGCTACGAGGACGCCTCGGTGCCCGACCTCGAGCAGGCCACCGGGCTGAGCCGCTCGAGCATCTACAACGCCTTCGGGTCCAAGCGCGGGCTCTTCGACGTCGCCGTGCAGAGCTACCTCGACGAGGTCGTCCGCCCGCGCCTGCGCCCGCTCCAGGGCTCCCACGTCGAGCCGGAGGCAATCATCGGGTACCTCGACGGGCTCCGGGAGGCGCTCGCCGGCGCCGGGTCCGCGCCCGCCGCCAACGGCTGCCTGCTCATCAACGCCGCCGGAGCGCCGATCGCCCACGACGCCGAGGTGGCCCGCGTGATCGCGGACTACCGGGACGAACTGCGCGCCGCCGTGGGCCGCGGGGTCCGGGCGCACCTGCCGGCGGCCACGGCGGTTGAGAGGGACCGGCTCGCCGACGCCGTGACGGGGCTCGTGGTGGCAGCCTTCGCCCTCGTGCGCATCGCCCCGGACGAGGCCTCGCGGAGCCTGCTCACCGCCCGCGGCCTCATCGGCTCGTTCCAGACGCAGGCGCAGTAGCCGCAGAGGCTGATGCGCCCGAGGGGCGGCGGCGGTATGGTGTGCATCACATGGATGCCCGCCGGCCGCAGGCGCAGCCGGGCGCGTCCTGCCGAGGGGGCTGCGCATGGCGGAGCAGGGAAGCGGCGCGGACCGCACGCGGCCCGCGCGCCGGCGCAGGTGGCTGCGCGTGGTCCTCGTCGTCGCGACGGTGCTGGCGCTCGCGGGGGCCGGCGCAGTCGTCTACGTCGTGCAGCTGGCCGGGCGGTTCAACGCGAACGTGCACCGCTCCGATGCGCTCTCGGAGGCGTTCGCCGAGACGGCGAGCCCCACGCCGTCGGCCTCCTCGCCCTCGGTGCCGAAGCTGTCCAAGGACACCAACATCCTCATCATGGGCCTCGACTCCCGGCTCGACGAGAACGGCAGGGCGCTGCCCCAGGACATCCAGAACGCGCTCCACGCCGGGGACGACAGCGGCGGGTTCTACAACGCCAACGTGCTCATGCTCGTGCACATCCCGGCAGACGGATCGCGGTCCACCGCCATCTCCATCCCCCGCGACGACTACGTCCAGACCGCGGGCTTCCCCGGCGCCGGCTTCAAGACCAAGGTCAAGGAGGCCTACAGCTACGGGTTCGCGGCCAAGCAGGCCGCGCTCCTGGGAGAGGGCAGGCCGAACGACGACGCGACCTACCAGGCGGCGCGGGACGCCGGCCGGGCGGCCGAGCTCGCCACCGTGTCGGCATTCCTCGGCGGGGTCCGCATCGACCACTTCGTCGAGATCACCATGGTGGCGTTCTACCAGGTGGCCCTCGCGATCCAGCCCATCACCGTGTGCGTCAACCGGGCCACCCAGGACACCTTCTCCGGGGCAGACTTCCGCGCCGGGACGCAGCAGATCAACGCCCAGCAGGCCATGGCGTTCGTCCGCCAGCGCCGCGACACCTCGGACCCCAGCTACGACTTCACCGACCTCGACCGCACCCGCCGCCAGCAGGCCTTCATCGTCTCGGTGCTCCACCAGCTCAAGCAGGCGGGCACGTTCACGAACCTGCCGAAGATGGAGGGCGTGCTCGACGCGGTGAGCAAGAACATGGCGGTGGACCGCGGACTCGACCTCCTGCAGCTGGCCCAGCAGGCCACCTCCCTCACCGGCGGCAACATCTCCTTCAGCACGCTGCCCATCCTCGGCTTCGGCACCTCGCCGGACGGCGCCTCGGTCAACCTCGTGGACGTCCCGCAGATCCAGGCCACCGTCCGCGCCCTGCTCGCGCCACCGGCGCCGCCGGCGCCGAAGGCCACGCGGACGACGGCGGCCCCCACGGCCGCGGAGACCTCGCCGGCGGCGGGGCCCGCCTCGCCGTCCTCCGCCGCGAGTGCGACGCCGAAGCCCGCGACGACGACCTACGCGGACTGGCAGGGCCAGCTCCAGGGCGGCAGCGTTCCCTGCGTCAAGTAGCGGCCCCGGCGCCGCGGGCGCCCTCTACAGATGGTTGAAGAAGAACAGGCCCCACGCGTTGAGCGTCGCCGCGAGGGCCGCGGCCGAGAGCGTGAGCCCGACGACCGTCAGGCCCAGCGACCAGCGCGCCGCGAGCGAGGCGATGCCCGAGCCGAGCCCCGCGACCGCGGCGCCGGCGCAGAGCCAGACCACCACCAGCGAGTCCCACTGGAGGAGGAGCCAGGTGCCGACCTCGGGGGCGCCGCGGGGGCCGTACCAGCCGAGCTCGGTGGTCAGGACCATCGTCACCGTGAGAGCACCCGCGAGGGACAGCGCGCCGCACACGGTCGAGGCGATGCCGAGCACGTGCCGGCCGCGTGGATTGCCGCGGTGCGCCGACCGGCCCCAGCCGCCGCTGAGCAGCAGCCCGCGCCACGCTCCAGGATTCCCGTAGTCCACCGATCCCCCTCCCAGAGACAGTCAACACGGTCCGCGGCCCCGCGCGGTAGCGTGGCGGGATGATCCTGCGCACGTACGCCGAGCCGGACCGCGAGGCCGTGATCGCCCTCTGGCGCGCCGCGGGGCTCACCCGGCCCTGGAACGACCCCGGCCGGGACATCGACCGCGCCACCTCCACGTGGCCCGAGCTCTTCGTCGTGGCCGCGGCCGAGGAGGTCGTCGGGACGGCGATGGCGGGGTACGACGGGCACCGGGGCTGGGTCTACTACCTCGCGGTGGAGCCCGGGCGGCAGGGCGAGGGGATCGGCCGCGCACTCCTGGCCGAGGCCGAGTCGCGGCTCACGGCGCTGGGCTGCCCCAAGGTCATGCTCATGGTCCGGCGCGGCAATGAGGGCGCCCACGGCTTCTACGGCGGCCTCGGGTACAGCGAGGACGAGGTCGCGACGTTCGGCAAGCGGCTCATCCCGGACTGAGGGGCGATCGGGCACGTCTGGGATGCCGGACGACGCCCTGCGGGAACCCCTGTTCGCACCCGGCGCGGCGCGGTGTGATGGATGCAGAGGATCGAACGGTCCAGCAGACACCCACCCATCACGACGCAGGAGTCACGATGACGGAGACCACCAGCCCCGCCGCCAAGGCCGACTTCACCACCGGCGCCCGCCCGGTCCGCGCCCCCCGCGGCACGGAGATCACGGCCAAGTCCTGGCAGACCGAGGCCCCGATGCGCATGCTCATGAACAACCTCGACCCCGAGGTGGCCGAGCGCCCCGACGAGCTCGTCGTGTACGGCGGCACCGGCCGCGCCGCCCGCTCGTGGAAGGCCTTCGACGCGATCATCGCGACGCTGAAGGACCTGGACGACGACGAGACCCTGCTCGTGCAGTCCGGCAAGCCGGTGGGCGTCTTCCGCACCAACGTCTGGGCCCCGCGCGTGCTCATCGCCAACTCGAACCTGGTGGGCGACTGGGCCACCTGGCCCGAGTTCCGCCGCCTCGAGGCCGAGGGCCTGACGATGTACGGCCAGATGACCGCAGGCTCGTGGATCTACATCGGCACGCAGGGCATCCTCCAGGGCACCTACGAGACGTTCGCCGCGGTGGGCCGCAAGCTCATCGCCGAGGGCCGCCACCCCGCGGCCCCGGCCCACGGCTCCACCGAGGGCCCCCTCGCCGGCACCCTCACCCTCACCGGCGGCTGCGGCGGCATGGGCGGCGCCCAGCCCCTCGCCGTGACCCTGAACGACGGCGCGTGCCTGATCGTCGATGTCGACGAGACCCGCCTCCGCCGCCGCGTCGGCAAGCGCTACCTCGATGAGGTCGAGACCGACCTGGACACCGCGATCGCCAAGGTGTGCAGGGCCAAGGAGGAGCGCCGCGGCTGGTCCGTGGGCTACGTCGGCAACGCCGCCGAGGTCTTCCCCGAGATCCTCCGCCGCCACCGGGCCGGCGAGCTCACCGTGGACGTCGTGACCGACCAGACCTCCGCCCACGACCCCCTCAGCTACCTGCCCACCGAGTACACCGTGGAGCAGTGGAAGCCCGAGGCCGAGGCCGATCCGGAGGGCTTCACCAAGAAGGCCGAGAACGCGATGGCCCGCCACGTCCAGGCCATGGTCGAGTTCCAGGACGCGGGCGCCGAGGTCTTCGACTACGGCAACTCGATCCGCGACGAGGCCCGCAAGGGCGGCTACGAGCGCGCGTTCGCCTTCCCCGGCTTCGTCCCCGCCTATATCCGCCCGCTCTTCTGCGAGGGCCTCGGCCCGTTCCGCTGGGTGGCCCTCTCCGGCGACCCGGAGGACATCAAGGTCACCGATGCGGCCATCAAGGAGCTCTTCCCCGAGAACAAGCACCTGCACACGTGGCTCGACGCCGCCGAGGAGCGCGTCGAGTTCGAGGGCCTCCCCGCACGCATCTGCTGGCTCGGCTACGGCGAGCGCCACCAGGCCGGCCTGCTCTTCAACCGCCTCGTCGCCGAGGGCAAGGTCAAGGCCCCGATCGTGATCGGCCGCGACCACCTCGACTCCGGCTCTGTCGCCTCCCCGTACCGCGAGACCGAGGCCATGAAGGACGGCTCCGACGCGATCGCAGACTGGCCACTCCTCAACGCCCTGACCGCGGCCTCCTCCGGCGCCACGTGGGTATCGATCCACCACGGCGGCGGCGTCGGCATCGGCCGTTCGATCCACGCCGGCCAGGTCTCCGTCGCGGACGGCACCGAGCTCGCGGCCGCCAAGCTCACCGCCCTCCTGACCAATGACCCGGGGATGGGCGTGATCCGCCACGTCGACGCCGGCTACGAGCGCGCCGCCGAGGTCGCCGCCGAGCGCGGCGTCAAGATCCCCATGAACCCGGCCACCCGCTCGGCCCAGTAAAGGACTCCACGCCATGACCCTCACCGCCCCCGAGACCCACCTCCCTACCCAGGTCACGCTCTCCACCCACGGCCTCACGGCCGAGGACGTGGTCGCCGTCGCCCGCCACGACGCCACCGTGGCGGTCGCGCCCGAGGCGCTCGACGCCGTCGCCCGCGTCCGCGCCCACGTCGAGGAGCTCGCCGCGTCCGAGGTCCCCGCCTACGGCATCTCCACCGGGTTCGGCGCCCTCGCGAACCTGCACATCCCGCAGGAGAAGCGCACCCAGCTGCAGAAGTCGCTCATCCGCTCGCACGCCGCCGGCATGGGCCCGGCCGTGGAGCGCGAGGTGGCCCGCGCCCTCATGTTCCTGCGGGCCAAGACCCTCGCCTCGGGCCGCACCGGAGTGCGCCCCGTGGTCCTGGAGACCTTCGTGGCGCTGCTCAACGCGGGCATCACGCCCGTGATCCGCGAGTTCGGCTCGCTGGGCTGCTCGGGCGACCTCGCACCCCTCTCCCACGTGGCCCTCGTGCTCATGGGGGAGGGCGAGGCGTTCGGGCCCGACGGCGAGCGGTGCGGCGGCGCGGGCGAGCGCACCGTCGCGCAGCTGCTCGCCGAGCACGGCATCGAGCCCATCGTGCTGGCGGAGAAGGAGGGTCTGGCCCTCGTCAACGGCACCGAGGGGATGCTCGGCATGCTGCTCATGGCGCTCGCGGACCTCCGCCAGCTCGTCACGACCGCGGACGTCACGGCGGCCCTGTCCGTCGACGGCCTCATGGGCACCGACCAGGTGTTCCTCCCCGAGCTGCACGCTCCGCTGCGCCCGCACCCGGGCCAGGCCGACTCGGCGGCCAACATGCTGGCCGTGCTGCGCGACTCCGCGATCGTGGCCTCGCACCGCGAGGGCGATTCCCGCGTCCAGGATGCGTACTCGCTGCGCTGCGCGCCGCAGGTGGCCGGCGCCGTGCGGGACACGATCGCCCACGCGCAGGGCGTGGCCGAGCGCGAGCTCGAGGCAGCGATCGACAACCCGGTGGTCCTGCCGGACGGGCGCGTGTCCAGCAACGGCAACTTTCACGGAGCCCCCGTCGCCTACGTGCTCGACTTCCTCGCGATCGCCGTCGCGGACCTGGCCTCGATGGCCGAGCGGCGCACCGACCGCATGCTCGACCCGGCCCGCTCCCACGGCCTGCCGGCCTTCCTCGCGCACGACCCGGGCGTGGACTCCGGCCTCATGATCGCCCAGTACACCCAGGCCGGGCTCGTCTCGGACTGCAAGCGGCTGGCCGTCCCGGCCTCCGTGGACTCGATCCCGAGCTCGGCGATGCAGGAGGACCACGTGTCCATGGGCTGGCATGCCGCGCGCAAGCTCCGCAAGGCAGTGGAGAATCTGCGCCGCGTGCTCGCGATCGAGCTCGTCACGGCCGCACGCGCCATCGACCTCCGCACCGAGGCCTCCGGCGGCGCACTCGTCCCGGGGCCCGGGGGTGCCGCGGCGCTCGAGGTGCTCCGCCGCACGGTGGCCGGCCCGGGCTCCGACCGGTTCATGTCCCCCGAGCTCGAGGAAGCGGACCGGGTGCTCGCCCGGGGCGAGCTGCTCGCGGCGGTGAGTGCCGCCGTCGGCGGCCTCCGCTGACGCACGGGACGTCCGACCGGGAGGCGTGGCCCGGCGCGCGCTGGAAAGGTGCACAACGATTCGTGGGAATCGTGGTCAGACCCTACATGGCGACGCGCCGGGGAACCCGATAGAAAGAGGTGTCCGCGGTGGCGCGGACCACACTGGGGCCATGAAGGCGTGGCCTGGATCACAGAACAACAACGGGCAGCAGGTTTCTGCACAAGGGAGTGAAGAGGCAATGAAGGCACGTGGAGCGGTACTTTCCCGGCGCGGGGCATATCAGGCACCGGTCGAGAACTGGACCGAGCTCGCAGTGGGGGAGGTTGTCGAAGTGGTCCGGCGTGCGCAGGTCGTGGCCCGCGGGACGGTCGAGGAGGTCTCCCTCAGCGGGAACGTCCTCTGGATCCTTCCGCAGGGCCCGCAGGACCGCCAGCTGTGCCTGAAGTCGGACGGGGTGATCGTCCGCCGCGGCTGAGCCACCGCTCGCCGCTGCGGCTGCCTCGCAGAGGCTCGCAACGCGAAGGGGCCCGCACCTACAGGTGCGGGCCCCTTCGCATCCTTTACGCCTGTGAAGCCTCCGGCTCGAGGTCGATCACCACGAGCTCCGGGGCGGCCGCGCCGTCCGCGGCGGCCGCCAGGGTCGGGCCGAGGTGCCTGCTCACCGGGCCGTGGGGGACCTTGCGCACCACGACCGCGCGGGCGCCGACCTGCGCCGCGTGCCGGGCGATCACCTCGGCCGACGCCGCGTGGTCGCCCACGCTGTGCAGGACGAGGCCCCGGACGGCGAGGCCCGCGCCGGCAAGACGGTCCATGTGCCCCGCGACGGCGGCGCGCGCCTCGTCCTCCGTCTCCGGGCTCACGGCGAGCTCCTCGATGATCTCGGTCTCGCGGACATGGACGACCTCGAGCGGCGCACCGACGCGGGAGGCGAGCTCGGCGGCGCGGTCCACAACCTCGGCAGCGGCCGGGTTGGCCCGGACGGCCACGACGATCGGCCGCTCATTGGAGGGCGCCGCCCCGAGCGGCTCGAGCGCCGGCAGGACGGGCTGGGGCTCTTCGCCCCCGCGCTCGGCCGCGGTGACGAGCCTGGCGCCCGAGGCGAGGACCGGCACCGCGAGCAGGAAAGCGGCCGCGCCGACCCAGAACGCGACACTCTGGGCGGTGGCCTCGGCGATCTTGCCCGCCACGAAGGGCGCGAGCCCACCGCCGATGAACCGGATGAATCCGTAGGACGATGAGGCGACGGACCGCTCGACGGGGGCCACGAGCATGACCGCCTGCGTGGTGAGCGTGTTGTTGATGCCGATGAACGCCCCGCTCACGATCACGGCCACCATCACGACGCCGGGCTGGTTCACCCCGAGCGCGATGACCGCCATCACCACGGCAAGGCCCACCATGTTCGCGTACAGCACGGCCACCGTGCCGAACCGGCGCTGGAGCCTCGGGGCGAAGAACACGGCGAAGAGCGCCACGAGGACGCCCCAGCCGAAGAAGACGAGGCCCAGCTCGTGCGGTCCGAGCTTCATGGGATACGGCGCGTACCCGAGCATCGTGAAGAAGCCCCAGTTGTAGAGCAGGGCCATGATGCCCATCGTCAGCAGGCCGCGGTGCCTCAGCGCCGTCAGCGGGGCGCTGAGCTTGGTCTTCTGGGCCGGTCTGGGCTGCCGGGGCACGAACAGGAGCGTCGCGATGAGGGCGACGCCCATGAGCACCGCGACGCCGTAGAACGGACCGCGCCAGGAGATGCTGCCGAGCTCCCCACCCAGCAGGGGCCCCACCGCGATGCCGATGCCGAGAGCCGTCTCATAGAGGATGATCGCTCCGGAGAAGCCGCCCTTCGCCGAGGCGACGATGACGGCGAGGCTCGTGGCGATGAAGAGCGCGTTGCCCAGGCCCCATCCGGCGCGGAAGCCGATGATCCCGCCGATCGTGCCGGAGGTCCCGGCCAGGGCGGCGAAGACCACGATGAGGACGAGGCCCACGACCAGGGTCCACTTCGACCCGATCCGGCTCGAGACCCAGCCCACCCCGAGCATGGCCACCGCCGTCACCACCAGGTAGCTCGTGAACAGCAGCGAGACGTCGCTCGGCGAGGCATGCAGCCCCGAGGCGAGGGCGGGGAGGATGGGGTCGACGAGGCCGATGCCCATGAAGGAGATGACGCACGCGAACGCCACGGCCCACACGGCGCCGGGCTGCTTGAAGGGGCTGGCTGGGGCGTTTCCGTGGGGCGCACTCATGGCTGGTCCTCTTCCTCCTGGCTCGGGGTCCCGCGCTGGTCCGGGTTCTCGCGCTGGTCCGGGCCGCGGGAAGGCGGCGCATCGGAGCCCACGAGGCGCTCGAGCGCAGGGAGCGCCGCGGCGACCGCCGCCCGGTCCGCCGGATCGAGGCCGCCCAGCAGCTCGTCGAGGAACGCCACGCGCCGGGCGCGCCGCTGCCCGAGGACGTCCCGGCCGCGGGCCGTGACGCCCACGAGGACGCCGCGGCGGTCGCCCTCGGCGGTCATGCGCTCCAGGAGACCGTCGGCGGTCATCCGGCCCACGAGCTGGGTCATGGCCGGCTGCGAGACGCCCTCGGCCTGGGCGAGCTCGGTGACCCTCAGGGGGCCTTCCGCCCCGAGCCGTCCGAGCGCGCTCGCGGCCGAGGTGCTGATCCCGCCCACCGACGAGATGGTGCGCAGGCGCCGCACGAGCTGCTCGAGCAGGAGCGAGAATCGCCCCACGAGCTGCGGATCGGACGGGCGCGCTGACGGCATGCGGAGATTATTGCATAAGGCACTTATGGATCATGCGAGGAGGGTGGCCACGAGTCGCGCCGCGACCCGCGCGGTGCGCCCGTCGAGGTCGAAGGCGGGGTTCAGCTCCGCGATGTCGGCGTGGAGCAGCTTCCCGCTCGCCACGACCCGGCGCACGACGGCGATGATCACCTCGAGCGGTACCCCCACCGCGGCCGGCGCGGACACCCCAGGGGCCACCGCGGCCGGCAGCACGTCGAGGTCGATCGTGAGGTAGACCGCGTCCAGGTCGGCGAGGAAGTCCTCGACGAACGACTCGGCGGTCTCCCGCGTCGCGTACTCGTCGAGCAGGTAGCGCACCCGCAGCTCGTCCGCCCGCTGGAACAGGGCACGGGTATTGTTCGGCTGCGAGATCCCCAGCACCGCGTACTGCAGCTCGCGGCCCTCGGCGGCCTCGGCCCGGGCCATCTGGAGGAACGGCGTCCCGGAGGTCGCGCGGTCCTCGTTGCGCAGGTCGAAGTGCGCATCGAGGTTGAGGACCCCGACCCGGGCCCCACCGGTGCGCTCCGACTGCACGAGGCCCACATAGCTCGCGTAGGCCGTCTCGTGGCCGCCGCCGAGCCCCACCGTGAGCGCGCCGGCGTCGAGCGCGGCGGCCAGTGCCGCGCCGAAGCGGTCCTGGCCTCCCTCGAGGTCCCCGGGGAACTCGTCCCCGCCGGTGACCACGGCGACGTCCCCGGCGTCGAACACCTCGCGGTCGAGGTGGAAGGCGAGCGGGCCGAGCGCCGCGCGGATCGCCCCCGGACCCTCGGCCGCGCCCAGCCGCCCCTTGTTGCGCCGCACGCCCTCCTCCGAGCGGAAGCCGAGCAGCACGGCGGGACGCGACCGGGCGCCGTCGTGCGCCGCGACCGCCGCGGCGAGCGCCTCGCGCGTGTAGGGCCGCACGGCCTGCCACCAGCGGCGGTGCTCCGCGGAGTCTCCGTCGTTGCGGCCGAGCCACGGCTCGCACGGGATGTCTATGGGCTCGCTCATCCTCCCAGCACACAGCATCGGCCCGGCCCCACGCCAGTGCCCGCGGCCTTCGATGTCCGGGGCCCCGGATTCGATGCCGGCCGCCCCTCGCCTCAGCGCCGCGGCGGGGGCAGGATAGGGACACCACACGGCCGGCTGGGGAGCAGGAGCAGGAGGAATCCATGGCGGGCAAAGGGACCAACGGGTCCACGAAGGCCCCCGGGGCCGCGGACCGTTCGGAGTTGATCCGCAATGTGGTGCTCGTGGGCCACTCGGGTGCGGGGAAAACAACGCTCCTCGAGGCGATCCTCGCCTCGACCGGGGCGATCGCGCGCCGGGGCACGATCGCGGACGGCACCACCGTGGGGGACTCTGACCCGGCGGCCGTCCGCCAGCAGCGCTCGGTGGCGCTGTCCCTGGCACCGGTGATGGTGGGGGAGACCAAGGTCAACCTCCTGGACACCCCCGGGTACGCCGACTTCGTGGGCGAGCTCCGCGCGGGGCTGAGGGCCGCGGACGCCGCCCTCTTCGTCGTCTCGGCCGCCGAGGAGGTCGACGCTGCGACCGCCGCCCTGTGGGACGAGTGCGCGCGTGTGGGGATGCCGCGCGCCGTCGTGGTCAGCAAACTCGACCATCCCCGCGCCGACTACGATGCCGCCCTCGCCCGCTGCCAGGCCGCGTTCGGCGATTCCGTGCTCCCGCTCTACGTCCCCGTGGCATCCGGCGGCGCGCCGACCGGCCTGCTCGGTCTGCTCACCCGGACCGTCTCGGACTATCCGGACGAGGCTGCGCAGCCGGGCACGCCGCCCCAGACGCGGCCCGCCACAGTCGAGGAGCTTGACGGCAGGGACGAGGTACGCGGGGCCCTCATCGAGGGCATCATTGCCGAGAGCGAGGACGAGACGCTGATGGACCGCTACCTGGGCGGCGAGGACATCGGCCTGGACACGGTCATCGGCGACCTCGAGAAGGCCGTGGCCAGCGGCTCCTTCTTCCCGGTGGTGCCCACCGCTGCGCTCGCCGGGATCGGGACGGCGGAGGTCCTCGAGGTCATCCGCCGCGGCTTCCCGTCCCCCGCCGAGCATGCCGTGCCCCCGGTCACGGACCTCGGAGGCAGACCGGTCAAGGGGCTGCGCTGCGACCCGGACGGGCCGCTCGTGGGTGAGGTCGTGCGGACCACCGTGGACCCGTTCCTGGGACGGGTGTGCCTCGTGCGGCTCTTCTCCGGCACGCTGCGCGAGGACACCCCCGTCCACGTGGCGGGGCACGGCCTCGCCGAGCGCGGCCACCCGGATCACGACGCCGACGAGCGGCTGGGCCACCTCTACACCCCGTTCGGAGCGACGCTGCAGGCCGCCCCCTACGCCGTGGCGGGGGACCTCTGCGCGGTCGCGCGGCTGGGCGCGGAGACCGGGGACACGGTCTCCGCGCGCGAGACGCCCCTCCTGGTCGCGCCCTGGGAGATGCCGGAGCCGCTCATGCCCGTGGCCGTGGAGGCCGCCTCCCACGGCGACGAGGACGCGCTCGCCAAGAGCCTCGCGAAGGTCGCGGCCGGCGACCCCACCCTGCGGGTGGAGCGGAACCCGGAGACCCACCAGCTCGTCCTGTGGTGCATGGGCGAGGCGCACGCGGAGGTGGTGCTGGACCGGCTGCGCGACCAGGGGGTCAAGCTGCAGACGGTCGACGTCGTCACGCCCCTGCGCGAGACCTTCGCCGCCCCGGCGGCCGGGCACGGCCGGCACGTCAAGCAGTCCGGCGGCCACGGGCAGTTCGCGATCTGCGACATCGAGGTCGAGCCCCTCGAGCGCGGCGCCGGGTTCGAGTTCGCGGACCGCATTGTGGGCGGGGCCATCCCGAGGCCGTTCGTCGAGTCCGTCGAGAAGGGCGTCCGGGCGCAGATGGCCAAGGGCGTGGCGGAGGGCTTCCCCGTGGTCGACATCCGGGTGACCCTCGTGGGCGGCAAGACGCACAGCGTGGACTCCTCCGACGCCGCCTTCCAGGCCGCGGGGGCCCTCGCGCTGCGCGAGGCGGCGGCCGCCGCGAGGATCCAGCTGCTCGAGCCGGTCTCGGCCGTGACCATCAGTGTGCCGGCCGACTACGTGGGCGCGGTCATGAGCGACCTCTCGTCCCGGCGGGGGCGCCTCACCGGGACGACCTCCGCCGGCGAGACGACCGAGATCAGCGCCGAGGTGCCCGACGCCGAGCTCCTGCGGTACGCGGTGGAGCTGCGCGGGCTCACCGCCGGCACGGGGACGTTCCGGCGCGAATACCTCCGCCACGATCCAGCGCCGCGCTGACCTCGGGCTGGACCCTTGCGGGCCGGCTGTGCGCTGCCTAGATTGTCTAGGTATGGGACGCAGTGGCGTGAACGGGCAGCTCGACCTCCTCCTCCTCGCCTCGCTCGGTGCGGGCGAGGCCCACGGATATGCGCTCATCGCGCGCATCCACGAGCGCAGCGGAGCCCGGTTCGAGCTCCAGGAGGGCTCGGTCTACCCCGCGCTCCACAAGCTCGAGGCCGCGGGCTGGGCCGCGAGCCGGTGGGCGGACGCCGCCGCGCGACGCCGCGTCTACTCCCTGACTACAGCGGGGCGCACGGAACTCGAACGCAGGACGCGGGAATGGAACGGATTCGCCTCGGGGGTCCGCGGCGTCCTCGGAGCGGCGCAGTGAACGCGCGGCCGGAAGACCAAGACGCCATCGAGGCCTACCTCGACGAGCTCTTCGCGGCGGCCAGGGACGCCGAGCCCGCGGCCGCCCGCCGGCTGCTCGCCGAGGCCGAGGCCCACCTGCGCGAATCGGCAGCCCGTCTGGCAGCCCAGGGCCTCGGGCCCGAGGATGCCGAGACGGAGGCGGTGCGCCGGTTCGGGCCCGTGGCCGCCGTGACTCCGGCGCTGCGGACGCCGCTGCGCTCGGTCGGCCGGCTGCCGCTGCATGCGCTCGTGCGGCCGGCCGTGGGGCTGGCGGCCCTCGGAGCGATCGCCGTGGGGCTCAGCGGTGTGCTCTCCGAAGTGTTCGGACGGCTGTGGGGCGCAGGGTTCGTGTCCGGCGATCTCCCAGGGGTCGCCTACACGGCCGCGCGCTGCGCCGTCCTGCAGGCGCCCTATCCGGGCCTCGACTGTGCCCAGGCGGCCGCCCAGCACCACTGGGGCGAGGTGGTCGAGGGCCGCGTGTTCCTCGGCGCGGTGGGGATCGTGCTGCTGGTCCTGTGGCGGATCCTGCCTCCAGACCTCCCGCTCCCCGCGGGGCTCGTCCCGGGGCTCGGCGCTGCGGCCTTCCTGCTGGCCTCTGCGGCAACCGGCCTCGCCGCCGGCAGCGCCGCCGTCCAGGGCGGGCAGGGGGTGGGCGCATGGCTCAGCGCCACGAGCGTCGCCCTTCCGCTCGGCCTGGCGCTGGGCGTGCTCGCCGCCGTCCGGGCGCGCCGGCAGTCGGCCCTCAGGGACGCGGCAGCACGGTGAGGACCCGCTCGACGAACAGGGCGAACTCGTCCATGAAGTGCCGCAGGAACTCCTCGGTGCTCGGGTCGGTGACCTCGCCGTCCTCCGTGATGAGGCCTGGGAGGAACTGCAGGTACGCCTCGGGCGCGCTCATCTGGGGCGAATTGCAGAAGGCGAGCACCCCGCGCAGGTTCTGCTGCGCCACGGCGGTGCCGATCTTGCCCGGGGAGGTGCCGATGATGGCGGACGGCTTGCGGTTGAACGAGTTGGTGCCCCAGGGGCGGGAGGCCCAGTCGATGGCGTTCTTGAGGGCGCCGGGGATGTCACGGTTGTACTCGGGCGTGACGAAGAGGACGGCGTCGACGCGCTCGATCGCCTCCTTCAGGGCCCGCCCCTCCGGCGGGTAGTCGGCGTCGAAGTCGTGGTTGTACAGCGGGAGGTCCTTGATCGGGATCTCCTCGAACGCGAGCGAGTCCGGGGCGAGGCGGATGAGCGCCTTGGAGAGCGTGCGGTTGATCGACTTCTGGGACAGGCTGCCGATGAAGTAGCCGACGGTGTAGGCCATTCGCGTGGTCCTTCCGGTGCCGGCGCCGCAGGTGGGGGTGCAAGCGGTACGGCCGCGGCGCCGTCGTCAGCGTACGACGCCGGCCCTGCCTGCCGAAAGGCTTCAGGCCCGGGCCGGCGCCCGCTGCCGGGACCCGGCCTAGGGGGTCCCGACCCCAAGGCTGGACGAAAGAGCCCTCCCCTTCGGACAATGCCCCGGGGTGCAGACCGAGGCTCTGACCGAAGGGGAGGGCGGAAGTCGACGCCTAGAAGCCGAGGACCTTCTCCACGGGACCGATCCCGAAGAAGATGAGGAACGCGGCGGCCACAGCCCACATGAGCGGGTGGATCTCCTTGGCGCGGCCCTGGAAGAGGCGCACGAGCACGTAGGAGATGAAGCCGGCGCCGAGGCCGTTAGCGATCGAGTAGGTGAACGGCATGAGGCCGATCGTGAGGAATGCCGGGATCGCGATCCCGAGGTCGTGCCAGTCGATCCTCGCGACCTGCTGGAACATGAGGAAGCCCACGATCACGAGCGCGGGGGCCACGGCCTCGAACGGAACGAGGTTGATCAGCGGGGTCAGGAACATCGCCACGAGGAGCAGCGCGCCCGTGACCACGGAGGCGAGGCCCGTCCGGGCGCCCTCGCCGATGCCCGCGCCGGACTCGACGAAGATCTGGTTGGAGGAGATCGACGTGCCGCCGCCGGCGATCGCGCCGAACGCGTCCACGAGGAGCACGCGGTCCACATTCGGGATCTGGCCGTTCTCGTCCATCGTCCCGGCCTCGCGGGCCAGGCCCACCATCGTGCCCATGGCATCGAAGAAGATGCTCAGCAGGATCACGAACGCCATGAGGAGGGCGCCGAGCGTGCCCAGGTGCGCGAAGGCTCCCAGCGGATTGGCCTGGCCGAACAGGCTCAGGTCCACGGGAGCGATGTTGCCGAGGCCGGGGACCACGAGCGACCAGCCCGCGGGGTTGGGGGCCTGGCCGGGGGCCACGGACGGGCCCACGTGGAAGACGAGCTCGACGATGTTGGCGAGGATGGTCGCGGCGATGATGCCGATCAGGAGCGCGCCGCGCACCTTGCGGACCATGAGGGCGATCGTGAGGACCAGGCCCACCACGAACACGAGCGTGGGCCAGCCCACGAGGCGCCCGGCGTCGCCGAGGCCCAGCGGCACGGTGGTCCCGGCCGCGTCGGGGATGCGGCGCACGAAGCCCGCGTTGACGAGCCCGATGAGGGCGATGAAGACGCCGATGCCCACCACGATCGCCGTCTTGAGCCCCTCGGGCACCGCCTTGAACACCGCGGTACGGAAGCCGGTGAGCACGAGCACGAACATGACCACGCCGGCCACGAGCACGAGGCCCATCATGTCCGGCCACGTGACGCTCGGGTGCGTCGCCACGGTCACGGCCACGAACGCGTTCACGCCCAGTCCCGTCGCGAGCGCGAACGGGTGCTTGGCCCACACGCCCATGAGGATCGTCAGGATGCCGGCCACGAGGGCGGTCATGGCCGCGACCCGCGGGATGCCGAGGTGGTTCCCGGCCGCGTCGGCCCCCGAGAGGATGAGCGGGTTGAGGACCACGATGTAGCTGAGCGCGAAGAACGTCGCGAGGCCGCCGCGGATCTCGCGGGCCACCGTCGAGCCGCGCTCGCTGATCTTGAAGTACCGGTCCACTGCCGATGCCATGGGCGCTCCTGATGAAGGGGATTGAGGGAGGGCGGGGTGGGGCGTGGCGTCCCGGGCAGCCGGAAGGCCGGGTCAATACTACTCGCCAGTTGTGGGCCCTCTGGCCGGAAAATACGCTGGTGTGATGCAGATCCTCCGCCGCCTCCGCGTGTCCTCGGCCCGTGGGACCGCGGCGGCGTCCGCAGCCCTGACGGTCCTCGCGCTCCTCCTGGTCGCCCCGGCCCCGGCCTTCGCCCACGACGCGCTGGAAGGCTCCGCCCCGACGTCGGGCGCGACCGTGGCGTCGGCGCCGGGGGAGGTGCGGCTGGACTTCAGCGAGACGCCCCTCGGCGTGGGCGCGCAGATCACGGTGAAGGACCCCGCCGGGACGGACGTCTCGGACGGCGCTCCCGAGGTGGCCGACCGCAGCGTCCACCAGAAGCTCCGCGCCGGCGTCCCGGCCGGCGCCTACACCGTGGTGTGGCACGTGGTGAGCTCGGACTCGCACCCGATCGAGGGATCCTTCACCTTCACGGTCGCCGCGGGAAGCACGACGCCGGCCTCCGGCGCCGGCGCGTCCGCGGGGCCGGGCGCGCCGCCCGGCATCCAGGCCTCGCAGCCGGGCACTGCGCAGACGGCCCCTCCCGCGCCGGCGGCCCCGTCGGAGCCGTTCCCGTGGATGGTCGTGGTGTTCGCCGTGGTCGCCGTCGGACTCCTCGCGGCGCTCGGGGCGGGCGCGCGACGCCGGCTCTCCCGCGGGGAGGAAACGCCCGGGGACCCGGAAGGGGAGTAACCCGGAAGGGACCGACCCGGAGGGGAGAGGGCCGGCCGGCTTGCCGGAAGGGGGTGCCGCGCGTCAGGCCGGCTGCAGGCCGGCGCCGACCTGCGCGGACACCTCGGCGCCCACGTGCTTGGCCTGCAGGAGCACCTCGCGGGTGCTGGGTGCGGCGAGCCCGGTCACGCCCACGAGGTAGAGGCCGATCTGCCCGAGGGCCTCGAGCAGGTGCTCGCCGAGGGAGTAGCCGAGGTCGGCGAGGAAGCGCCGCAGCTGGTTGTGCGCGCAGCGGGTCAGCACCACAGCGTCCGCGTAGAGGACACCGGTGTCGGTGCGCACGGCCCACCGTGCCGGTGCCCCGGGCTCCTGCGCCTCGACGAGGGCGAGGTGGCGCGCGGTGAGGTGGTGCCGCACGTCGAGGCCGTGGCTCACGGCGTGCTTGCGGAGGTGGCGCAGCACCTCGAGGTACTCCATCGACTCGGCGCTCGAGAGGTCCGCGACCCGCAGGGCGCACGTGGCGGTGGTGGGGGCGGAGCTCTCGAGCCCGTCCACGGTGACCGCGGCCACGGCGTGGCGGGCGAGCTCGGCGGCGACGGCGAGCCCCGACAGGCCCGTCCCGATCACGATGGCACTCGTCGACTCGGAGCAGGGGTCCTCGTCCTGGAGCGCCCCGGCCTGCGGGCTCGGCGCGTCCTCAGAGCGCGATGGCTTGGGCACGGGGCTGGTCCTCCTGCGGAGTTGCATGGTCGGTTGCTGCTCGCGCGGTTCCCCCGACACTGCTTGCAGAACACCACCCCGCATCCGAAAGGTTCGTTCCAGAACGGGGTGACGCACTCGACCCTACAGAAAATCCGAGCGCTTCGGTAGACCGTTCTGTGACCTTGTGGACGGTTCCTCCGGGCGGCCTTGACCACCCCCCTGTCACGGGGGACATTGGCCATGTGGACGCCGTGTTAGGCTCCCAGCGAGTCGAGGAGGATGCCATGGACGCCCAGCTCCACCCCCAGGACGACGCAGCCGGCGGAGAGCCGGCCGGAGCCGATCTCCCCACCGGGATCGTGGTCGGCGTCGACGGCTCCGAGCATGGCCGGTGCGCCCTCGCCTGGGCGGCCCAGGAGGCCCAGCGGCGCCGGCGCCCCCTCCACGTCGTGACCGCCTACAGCGTTCCCCTCTTCGCGGCGTCGGGCCTGGACGGCGGCTACGCGACCTTCGACGACACCGTGATCCGCGACGGCGCGGAGGCCGTCCTCAGGGAGGCGATCGAGCAGCTCGGCGACGTCGAGGGCCTCGAGGTCACCTCCTCCGTCGAGTCCGGCGACGCAGCCGGAGTGCTCCTCGAGTTCTCCAGGGCGGCAGAGCTCCTCGTCTTCGGGTCCCGCGGCCGCGGCGGGTTCGTCGGCAGGCTCCTCGGCTCCGTCTCGAGCGCCCTCCCGGCCCATGCGCACTGCACCACCGTGACGGTTCCGCTGCGCTTCGCGGAGCGGATCGGCGGCGTCATCGAGGACCGGCATGTCCGCGAGGAGCAGTCCAAGGAAGGCCCGGTGCACGTCGAGGACGTGGTGGCGGTCGGCGTCGACGGCTCCGACCAGGCCCGCGTGGCGGTGCTCGTGGCGGCCGAGGAGGCGATGATGCGGGGTGTTCCGCTGCGGGTCGTCTGCGCGGTGCCGCAGTTCAGCGGAAGCCTCGCGTGGGTGCCCGCGCCGGTGGACCGGGAGCAGCTGTTCCAGGACATCCGCGCCCAGCTCAAGGCGGGCACGGCGTGGCTCCAGAGCCACTTCCCCGACCTCGAGGTGCAGACGAGCCTGCTCGACGGCGCCCCCGTCGACGTCCTCGTGGACGTCTCGCACACCGTCGACCTCCTCGTGCTCGGCACGCGCGGCCGCGGCGGCTTCACCGGCATGCTGCTGGGCTCGACGACGGACGGCGTCCTCCACCACGCCAAGGGCCCGGTCATGGTGGTTCCCGACAGCGCCGACGAGCGCCTCGCCGATCGGGCGTCCTTCGGCCCGATGCTCGCCCCCTAGCCCCACCCCACCCCCGCACCCCCACCGTTTCGGGTACGCATCTCGTCGCCCTTTCCCCCTTCCGGGTACGCATCTCGGCGGTCTTTCGGCGTTTCGGGTACGAGACGGCGTTGCTTCTGGCCGCGGTGCGCACGACGCCGGTCCCCGCCTTGGTGCGGTTCCGAGCGGCAGCCCGTGGTCGCCGTCGTACCCGGAATGCCAGAAGGGCGACGAGATGCGTACCAGGAACGTCAGGACGGCGACGAGATGCGTACCCGAAACGCAGGAGGAGGCGGGATGAGGAAGGTGGGCGGCGGCTCAGCCCCAGCCCAGCTCGTGGAGGCGGGCGTCGTCGATCCCGAAGTGGTGCGCGAACTCGTGCACCACGGTCACGAGGATCTCCTGGACGACCTCCTCGCGGGTGGAGCACATCTGCAGGATCGGCTCGCGGAAGATCGTGATGCGGTCGGGGAGCGAGCCTGCGGCGTACCACTCGCCCCGCTCGGTGAGCGGCGTCCCCTCGTAGAGGCCCAGTAGGACCGTGTTCGGGTCCTCGTGGGCGCCCGGGACGTAGGTGTCCTCGATGAAGACGGCCACATTGTCCATGTGCTTGGCGACGCGCCGCGGGATCCGGGCGAGGGCGGCGTCGACGGCCGCCTCGAACTCGTCCTCGCCCATCCATGCGCCGCCCATGCGGCCCACTCTACTGATTTGTCTGGCCAGAGAGGCCGGCCCTATAGTTTGATGGTCTGGCTGGCCCCCATCGTCTAGTGGCCTAGGACACCGCCCTTTCACGGCGGCGACACGGGTTCGAATCCCGTTGGGGGTACGCAGGATGAGGATTTGGGAAGGCCCCGAAGGGTCTGCTAGGATCTAAGTCTTGTGAGCGGGGATCAAGCCCGCAAATACGAGGCCCTGTAGCGCAGTTGGTTAGCGCGCCGCCCTGTCACGGCGGAGGTCGCGGGTTCAAGTCCCGTCAGGGTCGCTTCGGCGACATGGCCCACGGTCAGTTGCCTTTCGATGAGAGATCATCGAGGCTCTGTAGCTCAGTTGGTAGAGCGTTCGACTGAAAATCGAAAGGTCACCGGATCGACGCCGGTCGGAGCCACTGAAACCCCCGGGAGACCGGGGGTCTTCTGTTTTAACAGTCGGTCGCCCCGCATCAACCCCCCCCAGGGCCGTGCTCTCCCCGTTGGCGAGCATTGGGCATTCCCACCGCACCTGTGGGGAAGCCGTCCGCGCGTCCCCGGCCATCCCCCGAGGACTGCATCCGACGGCGCAGAGTGGTCCCGTCTGTGCTGTCGGCGCGGCCCGGGGTAAGTAGGGCCTGTGTTCCGGTCGCGCATCGACTACGGAAAGGCGGCCATGCTGAATAGCTCTTTGGACGCCCTGGCCCGGGAGCAGCTCGAGAGAGCCAGGAATGCACCCGCCGGGCGGAGCGCCGCCACCGTCTACGGCGGGCACGAACAGGTCCTGCGCCAGACGCTGGTCGCCCTCCGGGCGGGCACATCCATGACCGAGCACAACAGCCCCGGCGAGGCCACCCTGATCGTGCTCAGCGGGCGGGTGCGCCTGAACACCAGCGGCGACTCCTGGGAGGGAAGGACCGGCGACCTCCTGGCCATCCCGCCGGCCCGGCACAGCCTCGACGCGATCGAAGACGCCGCGGTCCTGCTGACTGTCGCCAAAGCGTAGTCCAGGGCCTTGCGAAGGCTCCGACCGCTTCCTCCGCGGCACCGAGGTGCTCCGCATCTGCGGCTGGAACTCGCTCCGCAGGTTCCAGCTGCCCGGTGGTGGGGGCCCTGGCGGCCGCGGGCTATCTCCGGGTTCCTCGTTCCCGTGGCCTGATACAGGCTCTACCATGTGGCCATCCGATGCCGGGACTGACGGAAAGGACATCACTCATGGCCGTGATCGAGCACGTACGCGAAGGAATGCAGGTCGTCGGGCCGGATGGGGAGAAGATCGGCAAGGTCGAAGACCTCAAGATGGGCGATCCGGAAGCAGTGACAGCGGAGGGGCAGACCGATCCCGAAACCGGGGGACTGGTCAACACCCTCGTCGACCAGTTTGCGGAGACCTCCAAGATGCCCCACCACGTCGCCGAGAGGCTCCTGCGCCTGGGGTACGTGAAGATTGACAAGTCTGGCCTGTTCGCAGGCCACGAATTCGTCGCTGCGGATGAGCTGGACCGGGTTGACGGCAACACCCTCTGGCTCAAGGCACGCCGATCCTGAACTTCCAGGACCCGACACTGCGCGGTCGGGCTCAGCCGCACCACCAGGACCCCGTTTCAGAGGTGGTGCCCGTCGGATGGCTCGGGCCCGAAGGGGCGGCAGGACCCCAAGATGAAGGGAGACCGCCGTGGGCGCGGCAGGCTAGTCCCCGGCGCCGGACTCCCTCTTCTCGCGCACTGGCTGCGCGGCCCAGGCGAGCGTCCACCCGCAGATGAGGTGTGCGACGAATACGCTCCCTGCCTTCCCTGCCGGTCCTCGTGCGCCGGCGCCAGGATGCCCGTTGACGGAAGCCAGCCTTCGCAGCGGCAAGCCAGACCATGGAACCGAACAGCGTCCCGCCCTGCGGTCACCACACCGCAGGGCGGCCCCCGTGGGTCAGTGCTTGAGTCGTCTGCTCCCGCCGTGCCAGTCCTCCTCGCGGCCGGCCTCGTCCTGGGTCACCCCGAAGCTGCGCAGCTGGGGGCGCTCGCGAAGGCTCCGCTTGAGCTCGGCGAAACCCGGGAACTCGGCGAGCCCGACCACGTGGTCCCAGAGGGGGCCCGCGTCCTCCTCTCCGGGGAGGCGGCTGATCACCGGGCCAAAGAAGGCTGTTCCCTCAGGGGGACGGAAGTGGATGATCGGCGTTCCGACGTCCTTCCCGGTCAAGGAGAGCGCGTGATCGGTCTCCGCGCGCAGTTCCGCATCCCGGCCTGGGTCCTCGAGCGCGCCGGCCAGGGAGGCAGGAAGACCCACCTGCACCAGCAGCGGCTCCACGAACGCGCGGGTGCCCCGCTCCGCCGGATCAAGGGTTGCGGCTCGCTCGGAATCGAAGACCTCACGGCCGATCGCCTCGTAGAGCGGGCCGACAGCGGCCTCTCCATGCTCCTCCCGGGCTCGCGCGGCGACCCGGAGCAGGCGCAGCCCCGAGGTGTGTCCGGCCTCGTACCCGGGCGGGAACTGGGCCTCGTAGTCCACGTGGGCATTGAGCATCCGCAGCGAGATGAACCGCCACCTCACGGTGTAGCCGCGCTGATCCGCGACCATGCGTACCCACTTGCTCGTCATCCAGGCGAACGGGCACACGGGGTCGAAGTAGTAGTCGATGTCCGGATCAGCCATGGCCTGCCTGTCTTCTCAGTTCTTCCGTGGTGTCAGTGGGGGCCTTGCTGGGCTCCCACGTGAAGGGTCACACCTGGCCCAGGCTCGGTTGTTGCCCGTGGACCGCCAGAGGCAAACCGGCACTGGAGGTCGTGGTGGGTGGATCCGGGCGAGGCCGGGAGGGTCGGGGGCGACGGCGGTCCGGGTGCCGTGGTGGAGCGCAAGCCGGCTGAGCACGTCCGCCCGGCGGCACTCACCCGTGTCGCGCCCGGAGGGACAGCGCCACTGCGGCGATCAACGCGAGCCCCGAGAGGATGGCGGCGGAGACGAACCCGGCCCGGCCTCCGGCGAGGAAATCGCCCGGGACCGCGAAGCCAGCATAGGTCGATGCAACGATGGCGAGGCCCACCGCGCCGCCGAGCTGCTGCATGGTCTGGAACAGGCCCGACGCCGCACCGGCATGCTCGGGCTCGACGTCCCGCAGTGCGAGGGTCGTGAGCGGCATGAAGGTCAGGCCCGCGGAGATCCCGGTGCACAGGAGCGCGCCGACGATGACCGCAAACGGCGTCCCTGGCCCCAGCTGGGTGAGCGGGATGAACCCCACAACCCGCAGCAGGGCGCCCGCGGTCACGAGTCGCTCGGGGCCGAAGCGCTCGACCAGCCGGGAGATGATCCGCGAGACAGCGAAGATGCTCAGCGGCATCGGAAGGAACGCGAGCCCTGTCACGAGCGGGGACAGGCGGAGGACGTCCTCGACGTACTGGACCATCAGGAAGAACATCGCGAGCATGCCGCCGAAGGTCGCCGCCATGGCCGCGAGGGCGCTGAGCCGGCTGGGGCTCCGGAGCAGCTCGGGGCGCAGGAGGGGGTGCGCGACGCGGAGTTCGGTGACGCCCAGCGCAGCCAGCAGCGCCGCGCCGACGGCTAGGCCGCCGATCGTCCGGGCGTCCGCCCAGCCGAAGTCCGCTGCCTGGAGCAGCGCCCATACGATCGCGACCGCCCCGCCGGTTGCGGTCACGGCGCCGAGCACGTCGAAGCGGCCGGACCGGCGCGGGGTCTCGTCGACGAGCCGCGGGACGGCAACGAGGATCAGGGCCCCGATGGGCACGTTGATGAAGAGTGTCCACCGCCAGTTGGCGGCGTCGGTGAGGATGCCGCCGAGGATGAGGCCCAGCGCGCCGCCCATGGAGGCAATGGCGGAGAAGAGGGCGAGCGCGCGGTGGCGCGCGCCGTCGTCCTTCGCGGAGGTGGTGACGAGCGCGAGCACGCTCGGTGCGGCGAACGCGGCCCCGAGGCCCTGGAGGGCACGGGCCACGACAAGGACGACGGGTGAGGCCGCGAGGCCCCCGAGGAGCGAGAAGGCGGTGAAGGCGCCGACTCCCATGAGGAAGGTGCGGCGGCGTCCGAGGACGTCTCCGACCCTGCCTCCCAGCAGCAGGACGCCGCCGAAGGCGAGGGCGTAGGCGTTGAGCACCCAGCTGAGTTGGGCGGGGGAGAAGCGGAGGTCGACGGCAATGTGCGGGAGCGCGACGTTCACCACGGTTGCGTCGAGGACGAGCATGAGCTGGGCGAGCATGACCAGCCAGAGGCCGGCGTTTCCCGCGCGGCTGCTTCTGGCGGGGCCGGTGGACTGCCCGGCTGCGGGCATGCGGGCTGCGGTGGTTTGTGGCATGGGGAAGTGTCCTGTTCTGGCCGAGGGGCTGACGTACACTAAAGAGGAGAGTTCCTCCGGTTAGAACTATACGGAGAGGGTCTCCGTTTGGCAATCCGTCTCGAGGAAAGGTGTCCAGACCGTGCGCGCTGATGCCCGCCGCAACCGCGACCGCATCGTGGAGATCGCCCGCGCCCTGTTCAAGGAGAAGGGCTTCGCCGGGGTGTCGATGGACGAGGTGGCCAAGGCCGCAGGGGTAGGTGCCGGGACCCTGTATCGCCACTTCCCCACGAAGGAGGCGCTGTACGACGCCGTGCTCGAGGCGTGGACGGACAAGGTCAAGGCTGCCGTGGACCGGGCCCTCGGGCTCGACGCCTCCGCGAGGGACAAGCTTGTGAGCTGGTTCGGCGACTATGTCGACCTGCTCAACGGGCACAAGGGCGCTGCCGCGCGCATCACCCTCGCGCTCGGCGACCCGGCCTCGCCCTTTGCCGCCAAGTGCACGCGCTACCTCGGCGCCAACCAGCGGGTCATCGACGAGCTGGGCCCCGCGCTGCGCCCGGGCGTGGATGCGATGGAGATCTCGCGACTCGTCGGCGCGGTCGCCGCGGTCGCGGACGGGAGCGGGCTCGGGCCGGACGAGGTCGCCTCGATGCTCGGCGTCGTCGCGGACGGGCTCGTCGCCGCCTGAACACAGCCCGCGCGGCGCCTCAGGTCCAGTGTCGGCGGTGCGTACTAAGGTAGTGCGCAGAGGCGACGAGGGGAGGCCGGATGACCCAGGAACCAGGCGCGCTCGGTGATGAGTTCAGCGCTGCTGTCGCCGCCACGGGACGGACCGTGGTCCACGAGAATGCTGTGGCCAAGGTCGCCGCGGCGGCCGCGCGGGCAGTCCCGGGCGTCCACTCCCTCGGGTCGGCCCCCTCGCGCGCGCTCGGGGCGATCCGCGAGGCCGTCGGTCCCGCGCTGAGCGACCATGCGGCGGGCGTCCGCGCAGAGGTCGGCCAGGCCCAGGCGGCCGTCGACGTGACGCTCGTGGCCGAGTACGGCGTCCCGCTCCAGCAACTCGCCGACCAGATCCGCACGGCCGTGTACCACGCCGTCGAGGGGCTCACGGGGCTGCAGGTCATCGAGGTCAACGTCGAGATCGCCGACGTCTTCATCGGCGAGCCGCGCCAGGGCGCCAAGCCCGGAATCGAGGTGCAGTGAGTCTGGTCGTCGTGGGCATCGGCGCAGGAGCATTCCTGGCCTTCATGTCCTTCCAGTTCGGTGTATGGGGCTTCCTCGTCTCCCTCCTCTTCATGGCCATCGGCGCGGTGCTGGGCCGCGCGGCCGAGGGCCGGCTCGACCTTCGGCGTGTCTGGGAGGCTCTGCTGGGGCGGCGATCCTCCTCGTGAGCCAGATGCCCCCGCCCGGCGCGGCGCCGGTGCCAGCGCCACCCTCGCGGCCTCCCGGCAGCGCCTATGCCGGGCTCAACCGGGTGAGCACCCAGGCCCTCACGAGTCTCGCGCAGGCGGCTGCCGGCGCCGAGCTGGGCATCCGTCCCGGCGACGTCCGGGCGGACTGGTCGGACGACGCCGGCCTGCTGGCTCTGCGGATCGTCGCGCCGATCGCGATTCCGGACCTCTCTGCAGCCGGTGCGCCGGTGGACGTCCCGGCCTGGGGCGGGAGCGTGTGGGAGCGCTGCGCGATGGCGAAGGGGCGCATCCTCGAGTCTGTCTCGCGCCTGAGCGGGGCAACGCTCTCCCGCGTCGACATCCGCGTCTCCGGAATCCGGACGGAACGTCGGCCGGCCGTCCTCGGCCGCCCCGTGGAGGGCCTGCATGGCTGAGCGCCGAGCCACCCGGTCCGAGGACGTCGCGGCGCCGTCGGCAGACGGAGGCCACGGGCTCGACTCGGCGGTCCGTCGTGAGACCAGCTCATCGAGGGCCTACGTGGCGGCCCTCGTGGCTCTCGTCGTGGCGGCCGTCTGCGCGTACGGCCTCCTCGAATCGACGCTGCAGGCCGTGGGCCAGCCAGCGTGGCTCATCGACCCCGAGTCCGCTGCCCGCGCCGTTGCTGGGCTCCCTGCCGGGGTCAACCGTGGGCTCCTCGGGCTCGGCGGCGGGGTCCTCGCGATGGTTGGCCTGGTCCTGGCTGTCGTCGCCGTGCGCCCAGGGCGCCGGGGGCGCCGGTCGCTGCCCGGCGTCAGGATCGCCGTCGTGGTCGACGACGAGGTGCTCGCCTCCGCGCTCGCGCGGCGAGCGCGGGCGGCAGCCGTGGTCCGGCCCGAGCAGGTGAACGTGGTCATGACCGAGCGGGAGGCGATCGTCTACGTCCGCCCCACCTCGGGCATTCCAGTGCGGGCCGAGGACGTGCTCGCCGCGACCGAGGACGAGCTCGCACGCCTGCGCCCGGAGCCCCACGTCCAGCTGCGGGTCCGGGTCGAGGGGGCCGGGGTGGTCGGCGCATGAACGGCACGCCCCGGGCTCTCAACCGGGTCCTCATCTTCCTGTTCGGCCTCGTGATCCTCTCGGTAGGCGTCCTGCTCGTGCTGCTGGCCGCCGTGCCAGCGGTGGCGTCGTGGTGGCACGGCTGGGCGCCCTCCGCCGCGGAGTCGGCCGGAACCGTCTTCGTCGGATCCCGGGTGCCCGGGACCACGGTCTCCTGGCTGTGGCTGCTGCTCGCAGCGGCCGCCGTCGTCGTCGTGCTCCTGATGGTGTGGTGGGTCGCCCAGCAGGGGAAGGGGCGCAGCGACGTGGTTGCCGCGACGGGACCCGAGGGAGGCGCAGGGCCGGACGGAGAGTTCCTGCCCGGCGAGGCGCGGGGCCGGGTGAGCATCGCCGCCGCGGCCGTGGAGCAGGCGGTGCGGGCAGCCCTCGCCGCCCGCAAGGACGTCCTGGGCAGCAGCGTCGTGGCCGTGGACTTCGAGGGCCGCACCGCCCTGCGGATCCGACTCGTCGCGCGCCAGGGTGCGGACCCGGCCGCGATCGCCCAGGACGTCGAGCGGCTCGTGGACCGCCTCAGGCAGGTGGTCGGCGTCTCCGTCCCCGTCCTCCTGCACATCACCTCGGGTGCCCGCACCCGCTTCAGCCGCGCCGAGCGTGTCCGCTAGCACTGCCGCAGGCCCGGGCCGGATCCTTGCAGCCCCGCGGCGCCTCCGCCTACCGTGAGCGCGGGGGCGCAACCCTGCCCACCCGGAAGAGGCCACCATGGGCCCGACAGGAGGACCAGATGAGCGGGAACGGAACAGAGGGAGCGAAGGACGGCCTCGAGGCCGCGGTCGAGAAGGGCAAGGAGTTCGCGGCGGACGCGGCCGAGAACGTGAAGGAGTTCGCGGTGGACGCGACGGAGAACGTGAAGGAGTTCGCGGTGGACGCCACCGAGAACGTCAAGGAGTTCTTCTCCGGCGACGTCGGGCAGCACGCCAAGGACCTCGCCGAGGACGTCACCGAGAACGTCAAGGAGTTCGGCTCGAAGATCGCCGGCATGTTCAAGGGGGACTAGGCCCCGTCCTTCTGCTGCCCGCCGCGGGCGCCCTCCTCACCGGAGGGCGCCCCCGCGGTTGGATTTCGGCGCGTCGCAAGAGGCTTAGGTCACGGTGAGAAAACGATCTGCGTAAGCGCTTGCACAGATCCTTGCATCGCCCCTAATGTGAGGGCCACCACACATCACTGGGGCGGCGGAGCGTGAGCGCTGCCTCGACCGACACAGGAGTCGAGCATGAGAATCCGAACCTTCTCCAGGTATGCCTCTCCTCTGGCCGCGGCAAGCGTACTGGTGCTGGCCCTCTCGGCCTGCAGCGGAGGATCCAGCGGAGGCGGGGGAAGCACCGGCGGCGGGGATGCGGCCAACAACCTCGATGGGCGCGGCCCGATCACGTACGTCCAGGGCAAGGACAATTCGAACGTGGTCCGCCCGCTCATCGACAAGTGGAACGCGGCCCACCCGGACCAGAAGGTCACGTTCAAGGAGCAGTCGGACCAGGCCGACCAGCAGCACGACGACCTCGTGCAGCACTTCCAGGCCAAGGACCAGAACTACGACGTTGTCGACGTCGACGTGGTCTGGACCGCCGAGTTCGCCGCGAAGGGCTGGCTGCAGCCGCTCAAGGACAAGATGGCCATGGACACCACGGGGATGCTCCCCGCGACGGTGAAGACCGCCACCTACAACGGCACCCTCTACGCGACGCCGCAGTCCTCGGACGGCGGCCTGCTCTACTACCGCAAGGACCTCGTGCCGAACCCGCCGAAGACGTGGGACGAGATGATGAGCATGTGCTCCATCGCGAAGCAGAACAACATCGGCTGCTACGCAGGGCAGTTCGCCCAGTATGAGGGCCTCACGGTGAACACCGCGGAAGCCATCAACTCGTTCGGCGGCAAGATCGTGGACGACTCCGGGAAGGCCGTGGTCAACTCGCCCGAGGCCAAGACCGGGCTCAGCAAGCTCGTGGACGCCTACAAGAACGGCAACATCCCGCAGGACGCGATCACGTACCAGGAGGAGCAGGGCCGTACGGCGTTCGAGAACGGCAAGCTCCTGTTCCTGCGCAACTGGCCCTACGTCTACAACCTGGCCAAGACCGACGGCTCCTCGACGGTCAAGGACAAGTTCGGCGTCGCCCCGCTTCCCGGCAAGGACGGCCCGGGCGCATCCTCGCTGGGCGGCCACAACGCCGCGATCAGCGTCTACTCGCAGCACAAGGCGACCGCGCTGGACTTCCTGAAGTTCATCGCGAGCTCGGACACGCAGAAGTTCTACGCGACCCAGGGCTCCCTGGCCCCGGTGCTGTCCTCCCTCTACACGGATCCGCAGCTGACGGCGAAGCTGCCGTACCTGCCGACCCTTCTGACCTCCATCCAGAACGCCGTGCCGCGCCCCGTCACGCCGTACTACCCGGGTGTCACGAAGGCGATCCAGGACAACGCCTATGCAGCGCTCAAGGGGTCGAAGTCGGTTGACCAGGCCCTGACCGACATGCAGTCCGCCATCACCGCGGCAAGCCAGTAGCCACTGCGGGGCGGGCGGTCCGGGTGCCTCGCGGCGCCGGGCCGTCCGCCCCTTCCTAGAGCCGACAAAGTCCTCACAGAGGAGTCACACCCATGTCCACTCAGGTCCCGCCCCGGGCCGCCGCCACGGCGGCAACGCGCGAGCCGCACCACACCCCGGGCAAGGAGAGCGCCGACCGCAGACAGGTCACCCAGGGACGCACGGCCGCGATCCTGCTCGTGCCGACGATCATCCTTCTCGCGGTCGTCATCGTCTACCCGGTGGTCAACGCGATCATCATGTCCTTCCAGAAGGACGCCGGGCTCGTCAACGGCTTCTTTGTCCAGGGCGGCGCGGCCGGGTTCGACAACTACGCCCACTGGCTTGCGCAGCAGTGCAACGGCCAGGCATGCCCCCCGGGCACTCTCGGATCCCAGTTCTGGAACGCGTTCGGGACCACCTTCTTCTTCTCCATCGTCACCGTGGCCCTCGAGACGGTCCTCGGGTTCTGGATGGCCATCATCATGGCGCGGACGTTCCGCGGGCGCAGCGCCGTGCGCGCGGCCGTCCTCGTCCCGTGGGCCATTCCCACCGCCGTGACCGCGAAGCTGTGGTTCTTCATCTTCGCCGTCGACGGCATCGCCAACAGCCTCTTCGGCACCCACATCCTCTGGACCGGGTCCGAATGGCCCGCCAAGTGGGCCATCATCATTTCCGACGTCTGGAAGACCACGCCGTTCATGGCACTGCTGATCCTCGCTGGCCTCCAGCTCATCCCGGACGAGGTCTACGAGGCGGCGAAGGTCGACGGCGCCTCCGCGTGGCAGCGCTTCACCCAGATCACGCTCCCGCTCGTCAGGCCGGCCCTCATGGTCGCCATCCTCTTCCGCATGCTCGATGCCCTGCGCATGTTCGACCTGCCGTACATCATGACCCAGGGCGGCAACAACACCACGACCCTCTCGATCCTCGTCGTCGACCAGATCAGACAGGGGTTCAACAGTGCGGCCGCGCTCTCGACCATCACCTTCCTCGTGATCTTCATCGTGGCCTTCATCTTCGTCCGCTTCCTCGGCGCGAACGCCGTGGGCGCGGCCACCTCTGCGGGAAGGAAGTAACATGGCCGCCACCGCCACCCTGCCCCGGACCGCCGCCGTCCCAGCGCGCCGCAAGGGCTTCGACTGGGCCGCACTGCGCACCTACATCTCGGCGGCGATCATCCTCGTCTGGTGCCTCGCCCCCTTCTACTGGATGGTCGTCACGGCGTTCCGCGACGTGGGCTACACGTTCGACCCGACGTTCTTCTTCACGCACGTCACCCTCGACAACTTCAAGACCGTCTTCGACACGAGCCTGGGGAACCACTTCGCCCAGAACCTGCTCAACAGCTTCATCGTGGCGGGAGTGACGACCGTGGTGGCGCTCGTGGTCGGCGTCTTCGCCGCCTACGCGCTCGCGCGCCTGAACTTCCGGTTCAAGTTCGCGGTCATGGGGTTCATCCTCGGGGCGTCGATGTTCCCGGGCGTCGCGCTCGTGACGCCGCTGTTCCAGCTGTTCACCAACATCGGCTGGATGGGCACCTACCAGGCGCTCATCATCCCGGACATCTCCTTCACGCTGCCGCTCACGGTGTACACGCTCACCTCGTTCTTCCGTGAGATGCCCTGGGAGCTCGAGGAATCGGCACGCATTGACGGGTGCACGCCGGGCCAGGCCTTCCGGAAGGTCATCCTCCCGCTGGCGGCGCCCGCCACGTTCACGACGGCGATCCTCGCCTTCATCGGCGCGTGGAACGAGTTCCTCATCGCGAGCCAGCTGTCCTCCGACGCCACCAAGACGGTGACGGTGGCCATCGCCTCCTTCGCCGGCTCGCAGCCGCACGTCGAGCCGTACACCGCCGTCATGGCGGCCGGCACGATCGTGACGATCCCGCTCGTGATCCTCGTGCTCGTGTTCCAGCGCAAGATCGTGGCGGGGCTCACCGCCGGTGCGGTCAAGTGATCAACCACCACGATCCGATGTCCGTGGGTGGAGCGGCGTACCGCCGCTCCACCCCGCACCGGAAGGCCGTGATCGAGCAATTCGAGATCTTCATGGGCTTCCTGGGCTTCTGGGGCCTCATCCTCCTCGTCGCCACGGTCTGGCTGGAGGTCACGGGACAGCCCGCGCTCGGGTGGGCACTCGGCCTGCTCGCCGTCCTGCTCGCGATGGCGGGCCTGTGGAAGCTACGGGGCAGGGTGCTCCGCGGCGAGAAGGACGAGTTCAAGGGCTGAATCACCGGCCGCCGCGGCGGCCCCCCTGGGGAGGGAACATGGTAGGGATCGACGACGTCGCCGCCGCCGCGGGGGTGTCGACGGCGACGGTCTCGCGCGCCATCCGGGGCCTGCCGCGCGTCTCTCCCCAGACCCGCGCCAAGATCCTCGCGACGGCCAAGGAACTGGGCTACGTGCCGTCCTCGGCCGCCTCCCGGCTGGCGAGCGGGAAGACGCGCACCGTCGGGGTGCTCGCCCCTTACGTCGACCGGTGGTTCTTCGGGAAGGCGATCGCCGGCGTCGACCAGGAACTGCACGGACACGGGTACAACCTCTCCCTGTTCAATCTCGGGGGGCGCTCCTCGCCGCGCGAGCGGCTCTTCAGCAAGGCCATGGTGCACAAGCAGATCGACGCGCTCCTGCTCCTGTGCATGTTCCTGCGCCCCGAGGAGATCGAGGACCTCCACGCGATCGACATGCCGCTTATCGTGGTGGGCGGCCCGGTGCCGGGCTGCCCCAACGTCGGGATCGACGACTACCTCGCCGCGCGCTCCATCACCGAGCACCTCATCGGCCTCGGCCACCGGCACATCGCTCTCCTGCACGGGCAGGACGATTCGGACCTGAACTTCTCCGTGCCGCAGATCCGCGTCGAGGGGTTCAACGACGCCGTCCACGCTGCCGGGCTCGAGCTCCATCCCGAGGCGTCCTTCTTCGGCAACTTCACGGTCGCGAGCGGCGTTGAGGCCCTCCACCGCTTCGTCGCGCTGCCCGAGCCGCGGCCCACGGCGATCGTCTGCGCCTCGGACGAGATGGCCCTCGGCGTGCTCTTCGAGGCCCGGCGTCTGGGCCTGCGCGTGCCGGAGGACCTGTCGGTGGTGGGAATCGACGGCCACGAGATGGGAGCCTCAGCAGGGCTCACCACGGTCTGGCAGGATCCCCGGGCCCAGGCGCGCCGCGGGACCCAGATGCTGCTCGCCGAACTCGGCGGTGAGGCCGGAGCGGTCCACAGCGAGGTCGCCGAGCAGCGGCTCATCGTCCGGGAGTCGACCGCCCCGCCGCCCGCCCCTTTCGTGTGAACTTCGCGCGATCGGGTATTCGACCATGCGTCAGGTACTCGACCGAGTGACGATCGCGAAAGGAATAGACCATGAGCGAATCTCTGTCCGGACATCCCGGAGGACCGCAGCAGTCGCCATCCACGACGGACGCGGTGAAGGGCGAGGCCCAAGGGGTCGCGGGCGACGCGGCATCATCCGCCGGAGCCGTGGGAGGCGTGGCGAAGCAGGAGGCCACGAACGTGGCCCACGAAGCGAAGTACCAGGCCAAGGACCTCTACCACCAGAGCCGTCAGGAGCTCATGGAGCAGGCCGCCGCCCAGCAGTCGAGGGCCGCGGACGGACTCCGCTCCATCCACCGCGAGCTGCATTCAATGGCCTCCAACAGTGAGGAGCCGGGGGTCGGAACCGATCTGGTGCGCCAAGCGGCCAGTCGCGCAGGATCCTTCGCGGACTGGCTCGATGCCAGAGACCCGGGCTCCCTCCTGGAAGAGGTCAAGGGGTACGCGCGGCGCAAGCCCGGCGCGTTCCTTGCGATCGCTGCCGGCGCCGGCCTGCTCGCCGGCCGCCTGTCCCGGTCGCTGGCCGCGAACGCGTCAGACGGCGGAGCCCAGGCCCAGTCCCGGCCTGCCCAGATTCCGGCCCGCCCCAGCCAGGCGCCGGTACAGCCCGCTGCTCCTACCGCCGCGTACCCGACGGGGGAGGGCTTCCCGACTGACGGAGGCTACGCGGCCGGCGCGGGATCGGCAGCTGGGACCGGCTATCCGCCCGGTGCGGAGTACCCCGAGGAGGCCGGCTACGGTACCGGTGCCGGCTACGCCCAGGGCGGAGCGCGCGCCGGCGAGGGGTACCCGGAGGAAACCGGCTACGCCGAGCAGGCCGCGGGGACGGTGGGCAACCCCGACTACGCGGCGGGGCCCGCTGACGCCGACGGCTACACGGGCCGGCATGCCTCCGGCCTCGTGGAACCGCGCGACCCGGAGCGGGGTGAGCTTCCGTGAGCCACAGCCCCGGGTATGAATCCGCCGGGGTCGCGGGCGGCCCCGGCTACGCCCCCGGAGCCGCTGCTACGCCGCCGGCCGAGGAGAAGGCCGCATCCAACTCGCTGGGCGATCTCGTCAAGGACGTCGCGGGCGACCTCTCGACCCTGGTGCGCCAGGAGCTCGAGCTGGCCAAGGCCGAGGCGCGGGAGACCGCGACGCGCGCGGGCAAGGGTGCGGGGATGTACGGCGGGGCCGGGATTGCCGGCCACTTCGTGCTCCTCTTCCTCTCCCTCGCCCTGTGGTGGGCCCTCGGGTACTACCTCGTCGGTCTCGGCTGGTCGGCCGTGATCGTCGCCGTGCTCTGGGGCATCGTGGCCGCCATCCTGGCGGTCCGGGCCAAGAAGGAACTGCAGGCAGCCAAGGGCCTTCCGCGCACCGCGGAGACCGTCAAGAAGATTCCGGAGTCGCTCAAGCCGAGTGAGGAGCCACGATGAGCCAGAACCCCGAAGAAGTCAGGCAGGACATCGAGCAGACGCGCGCGCGGCTGGGCTATGACGTGGATGCCGTGGCAGACAAGGTCACGCCCTCCCACATAGCGCACCGCCAGACCGAGAAGATCAAGGGGGCGATGTCAGGAATGAAGGACAAGGTCATGGGAACGGCCGATGACGCGAGGGCCTCGGCCAGGGACACCGTCCACGGCGCGGGCGACACCGTGGAGCACGCCCAGCAGGGCGTGGCCCGCAAGACCCGCGGGAACCCCCTCGCGGCAGGGCTCATCGCCTTCGGCGCCGGCCTGCTCGTCTCCTCGCTCATCCCGGCCAGCGAGAAGGAGCAGGAGCTCGCCGACACGCTCAAGGAGAAGGCGCAGCCACTCACGCAGGAAGTCGCGGGCGCTGCCCGCGAGGTGGCCGACCACCTGAAGGAGCCGGCCCAGGAGGCCGTCGCCTCTGTGAAGGACACCGCCTCCTCCGGGGCCCAGAATGTGAAGGACGAGGCCCAGACCCAGGGCGGCGCTGTGCAGGACCGCGTCCAGGAAGCCCGCCAGAACGTCAGCGACGCCAGCGGCAGCTGACGTAGCACCCGCCGGTCTTCCGGCTGGCCTCAAGAAGCGCGGGCCAGCTGGCGGATCGGGATCCACCGGGAGGCGAGGCGCCGGTATGCGGCAGCGGCGCCCGTCATGTCCCCCTCGGCGAGGCATTCGATGCCAAGGAGCACGTCCGTCGGCGAGTCGTCGGGGAACACCCTGTCTGCCACACTGCCGTAGTCGAGTTCCACCATGGAGTCGGGGCTGAACTCCTCGAGCCACTCCGTGAGGGTCGTGAGCTCGTCGAGCAGATTCATCTCGGGCGCGGCGAGGGCGAGGTTGGCCACCGCGAAGCGTGCCCGGCTGATCGCCTTGGCCCACGTGGCGGTGATCCGGACCGTCGCCACATGGTCGTCCTCCTCGACGACGTCCGTCGGGTCACCCTCATGGAAGAGCACGAACCAGCTGAACGGGATGCCCCAGAGCGACTCGCGGGTGTTGATGCGCGGCGTCCCGGACTCCTCGGCGAGCCGGTCCACCCGCTCCTGGTGCCGTGCGCGGGCCGCCTCCGGAAGGAGGACGGACGCCAGGGGGGCGGGCGCCGTCGTGAGCACCGACTCCGCGGCGAGCCCGGAGCGCAGGACGAGTTGCGACGGGCAGTAGACCGTCTTCCCATCGGCGGTGATGCTCCGCGTGAACTCGGCGTGCCCGTCAGGGAACGGGTCGCCGGAATGGCGGGCGATGCGGCGCAGCGCGTCCTCGGCCTCCGCCCGGTCGAGCTCGTTCCGCCCCTGCTCCGAGAGCCCGCGCCTGATCCGCTCCTGCTCCTCGGCCGTGAAGGCGGAGAGGGGCTCGTAGACGCGCAGCTGGGAGGCGAGGGGGCGTCCCGCGCGGACGCGCCGCGCGCTCATCCCGTTCCGCTCCAGGCGTGGGCCGCCGCAGACGGCGAGGTCACGAGGGGTCCGCCACGTCCACGACGACGGGCGCGTGGTCCGAGGCGCCCTTCCCCTTGCGCTCCTCGCGGTCGATCATCGCGCCCGTGACCCGCGAGGCGAACGCGGGGGAGCCGAGGACGAAGTCGATCCGCATGCCCTCCTTACGCGGGAAGCGCAGCTGGGTGTAGTCCCAGTAGGTGTACACACCGGGTCCCGGAGTGAACGGCCGCACGACGTCGGTGTAGCCCGAGGCCTCGAACGCCCGGAAGGCCTCCCGCTCGGGCTCGCTGACGTGCGTGAATCCCTGCGTGCGGAACAGGTCGATGTCCCACACGTCCTCGTCCCTGGGCGCGATGTTCCAGTCCCCGACGAGGGCGATCTGCGCATCGGGATCCTCGGCGATCCACTCGGCGGCGTGGCCGTGCAGGACCTTGAGCCACTCGAGCTTGTACGGCATGTGCTCATCGTCGAGGGCGCGGCCGTTGGGGATGTAGAGGCTCCAGACCCGCACCCCGCCGCAGGTGGCCGCGATGGCGCGCGCCTCCTGGGCCGTGTTCTCGCCGTTCTTGCCGAACGAGGGCTGGTCCGGGAAGGTCCGCTCGACGTCGGTCAGCCCCACGCGGGAGGCGATCGCCACGCCGTTCCACTGGCTCAGCCCGAAGTGCGCGACCTCGTAGCCGTTGCGCTCGAAGAGCTCCCACGGGAAGTTCTCGTCCTTGCACTTGGTCTCCTGGATCGCGAGCACGTCCACATCGCTGCGCAGGAGCCAGTTCTCGACGCGGTCGGCGCGGGCACGGAGGGAGTTGACGTTCCAGGTAGCAAGCTTCACGCCGCCCACGCTATCAACCGCGCAGCGAGTCGGCACCGTGGGCAGCCGACGCGCTGCCGTCTGGCGGCCGGCGCGCTACTTCGACCAGCTCGTGGCCCCTTCGCGCCACCACGTGTCGAACAGCGTCACAGGGGTTGCGCGCTTGTGGCGCGTCATGAGGTAGCGGCGTTCGATGGACTCGGCGACCTCGTCCGAGACCTCCCGCCCCTCGAGGTAGTCGTCGATGTCGTTGTAGGTGATGCCGAGCTCGTGCTCGTCCGTGCGGCCCGGCTGGAGATCGAGCAGGTCGGCCGTCGGGATCTTCTGCCACACCTGTTCCGGGGCGCCGAGGTGCTGCAGGAGAGCACGGTTCTGGCGCTTGTCGAGCCCGAAGAGCGGAAGGATGTCCGCGCCCCCGTCGCCATACTTGGTGAAGAACCCCGTCACGGATTCGGCGCCGTGGTCGGTGCCGATGACCAGGAGCCTGCGCTCGCCGGCGATCATGTACTGGGCCGCCATACGGGCCCGGGCCTTCGTGTTCCCGCGGACGAAGTCGCTCAGCTCGCCATCGCACGAACGCTCGTACTCGGACTCGAACCCGTCCACGGCGGCCTTGATGTTGAAGGTCCGCGTCGACCTGGGCCGGATGAAGTCGAGGGCGGCCTGCGCGTCCTCCTCGTCATGCTGGACCCCGTGGGGCAGGCGGACGGCGACGAAGTCGGCCTCGACGCCCTCCTCCGCGAGGGATTCGACCGCGAGCTGGGCCAGCCGGCCCGCGAGCGAGGAATCGAGGCCGCCGCTGATGCCGAGCACAAAGCCCTTGGAACCGGTCGCACGGAGGTAGTCCTTGAGGAACGCGACGCGCGCCTCGACCTCCTCGGCGGGGTCGATCTCGGGCTTGACGCCCATCTCCTCGATGATCTTCGCCTGGAGTTCGCGCATGGGGATAGCGTACTTGCCATGGAGATTGCCCGCATCGAGACCTTCCTCGTGCCGCCACGCTGGCTCTTTGTCCGGATCGAGACCGACACCGGGATCGTGGGCTGGGGCGAGGCGACCTGCGAGGGCCGCTCGGAGACGGTCCGCACCGCCGTGGACCAGCTCTCCGAGCTCCTCCTCGGCCAGGACCCGCTGCGGATCGAGGACCACTGGCAGGTGCTCACCAAAGGCTCCTTCTACCGGGGCGGCCCCGTGCTCGCGAGTGCCGTGGCAGGACTGGACCAGGCCCTCTGGGACATCGCCGGGAAGCACTTCGGCGCCCCCGTCCACCAGCTCCTCGGCGGCCCCGTGCGGGACCGGATCCGCGTCTACGGGTGGGTCGGCGGCGACGAGCCGGACCAGGTGGCCGAGGCGATTGCCGCGCAGGTCGAGGCAGGGCTCACGGCCGTGAAGATGAACGCGTCCGGGCGCATGTCGGCGAACGGCAGCATCGCCGAGCTCGACGGCGTCGTGCGCCGCGTCGCCGCGGCCCGCGACGTCCTCGGGCCGGACCGCGACGTCGCGGTGGACTTCCACGGCCGGTTCACGCTCGCCACGGCGCGGCGCGCGGCCTCCCTCCTGGCGGACCTGCACCCGTTCTTCCTCGAGGAGCCCGTGGTGCCGGAGAACTCCCACCTGATCGGGCGCATGGTCGAGTCGACCACGATCCCGATCGCCACCGGGGAGCGGCTCTACTCGCGGCAGGAGTTCCTCCCCGTGCTCCAGGCCGGGATCGCCGTCGCCCAGCCGGACCTGAGCCACGCGGGCGGCATCACCGAGGTGCGCAAGATCGCCGCGCTCGCCGAGGCCTTCGACGTCCAGCTCGCCCCGCACTGCCCCCTCGGCCCGATCGCGCTCGCGGCGTGCCTGCAGGTCGGCTTCTCGACCCCGAACTACCTGATCCAGGAGCAGAGCATCGGCATCCATTACAACCGGGGCGCCGAGGTGCTGGACTATGTGCTGGACCCCGGGCCGCTGGCGTTCGTGGACGGCTGCATCGAGCGGCTCACCGGCCCGGGCCTCGGCATCGAGGTCGACGAGGCGGCGGTCCGCGACGCCGACCGCCGGGGCCACGCCTGGCGCGGGCCGGTGTGGCGGCACCCCGATGGGTCGTTCGCCGAATGGTGACCCGGCCGCAAGCGATCGGCCAGCCCAGCGATCGGCCAGCCCAGCGATCGGCCAGCCCAGCGGTCGGCAGCGAAGGAAAGGCAGTCATGAGAACTCTCGACAACCCCGCCCTCCTCGAGGTGGTCCGCGCGAGCCGCATCGTCGCCGTCATCCGCGGGGATTCGCCCGAGCATGCCGCCGGCGCCGCGCGCGTGCTCTTCCGCGAGGGCATCCGGCTCGTGGAGATCGCCCTCACCACTCCGGGCACGCCCGACGCGATCGCGTCCGTGGCCCCGGACGTCCCCGAGGGCGCCTACCTCGGGGCCGGGACCGTCCTGACCCTCGAGGACGTCGACGCGGTCGTCGCCGCGGGGGCGGCGTTCGTCGTGACCCCGTCCGTGAGCGAATCCGTCCCCTACGCGGCCGGCCGGGGCGTCCCAGTCCTCGCCGGCGCCTTCACGCCGACCGAGGCCTACGAGGCGTGGCGGCAGGGCGCCGCCGCCGTCAAGCTCTTCCCCGCCTCGGCGGTCGGCCCCGGCTACCTCAAGGCCCTCACCGAGCCCTTCCCGCAGATCCCGTTCCTGGCCGTGGGCGGCATGGGGCTCGAGCAGCTCCCGCAGTACATCGCCGCGGGAGCCCTCGGGATCGGCGCCGGGGGGCCGCTCGTCGGCGACGGCGCGCGGGGCGGCAGCGCCGAGGCGCTCGCCGAGCGGGCCCGGGCCTTCGTCTCCGCCGCCCGGGAGCTCGAGGGCGCCGCATGAGCACACCGGCCGGCAGCGTCGTCACCGTCGGGGAGGCCCTCGTCTCGCTGAGGTCCGTGGGCCCGCTCGCGATCGGCGGCCCCCTGACCATGCACGCCGCGGGGGCGGAGCTCAACGTCGCCGTGGCCCTCGCCCGGCTGGGCCACGAGTCCTCGTGGGGCGGCGTGCTGGGCGACGACGAGCTGGGCGAGTTCATCCTGCGCAGCCTCGCCGCCGAACGCGTCGACTCCTCCCGGGTGCGCCGCGACGCCCGGCCCACCGGGATCATGTTCCTCGAGGCGCGCACACCGGAGGTCTCCCGGGTCTTCTACAACCGCCGCGGGTCGGCGGGCGCCCGGCTCTCGCCGCACGATGTGGACCGCATCCTCGACAGGGACCTCGCCTGGCTGCACCTGACCGGCATCACCCCGGCGCTCTCGGACGTGGCCCGGGCCGCCGTGCTCCACGCGGCAGAGCTCTGCCGACGGCGCGCCGTCCCGTTCTCCGTCGACGTCAACTTCCGCTCCAAGCTGTGGAGCACCGAGGAGGCGGCGGAGGTCCTGCCCTGGCTCATCGAGGGCGCCGAGGTGGTCATCGGCTCCCCGGCCGAGCTCGCGCTCGCCGCCCCCGAGGGCGCCACGCTCGAGGCCGCCGCCGAGGAGCTCCTCGGCACCGGCGTGGGCGAGGTCGTGGCCAAGCTCGGCGCGGACGGGGCGCAGGCCTTCACGCCGCACGGCGCGCTCCACGCCCCCGCCTTCCCGGTCAGGGCCGTGGACACGGTCGGCGCCGGGGACGCGTTCACCGCCGGGTACCTCTCGGCGAGGCTCGACGGCGACGACGTGGCGGGGCGGCTGCGCCGGGGCTGCCTCCTCGGGGCCTTCGCGGTGGGGCACCTCGGGGACTGGGAGGGCCTGCCGCGCCGCGACGAACTCGCCCTCCTCGATCTGGGCGACGGCGAGACGCACCGCTAGGACGGCGGCCGTTGGCGGCGTCGGCCCCGGTTCTCGGTGGCATCCGGCGGCAACCGATTGCGGGCCCGGGGGCGGCTCACTAGCGTGGAGGGATGCAGCCTGAGGATACGCCCGTGCTCCGCGCCGCCGTGATCGGCTGCGGCGACATCTCCGCCCAGCACCTCGCGGCGATCGCGGCCCACGGCGCGGTGCGGCTTGTCGGCGTCGTCGACCCCGACCCGGCGCCGCGCGCTGCCGCCTCCGCCGCCCACGGCGTGCCCGGCTACGCGAGCGTCGGCGAGCTGCTCGCCGAAGGAGGCACCGACGTCGTCCACGTCTGCACTCCGCACAGCGAACACGCCCCGGCGGTGCTCGAGGCGCTCGCCGCGGGCGTGCACGTCCTGACGGAGAAGCCGCTCGCGCACACCCTCGCGGACGCCGAGCGGCTCGTCGAGGCGGCCGACGCCGCGTGGCTGGCCGGGCGGACCCAGCTGGGCGTGTGCTTCCAGAACCGCTACAACGCCCCCGTCGCGGCGATGCGCGACCTCCTGGCATCCGGCACGCTCGGCGCCGTGATCGGGGCGCAGGCCACGGTCATGTGGCACCGGCCGCCCGAGTACTACGCTGCCCGGCCGTGGCGGGGCACCTGGGCGGGCAGCGGCGGCGGCCTCCTCATGAACCAGGCGATCCACACGCTCGACCTCCTCCAGTGGCTCGTCGGGCCCGCCCAGGTTGTCGACGGGCGGGCCTCTGCCCGGGTCCTGGGGGACGTGATCGAGGTCGAGGACACCGCGGACCTGGTGCTGGAGCATGCCGGGGGCCAGCGCAGCGTCTTCTTCGCGACCAACGCCAACGGACTCAACGCTCCCGTCACCCTGGACGTCCAGACGGAGTCCGCGGAGCTGAGCCTGCGGGGGGACCTCACCGTCCGTTTCGCCGACGGGCGCGTGGAGACGGTCGAGGAGTCCGGCGTCCTCCCCGGGGAGCGCAGCTACTGGGGCGCGTCCCACCGGCTGCTCATCGCTGACTTCTACCGGTCCGTCGCCGCCGGGGAGCGGTTCTGGATCGGCGCCCAGGAGGCCTCTGAGTCGCTGCGGCTCATCAAGGACGTCTACGCGCGCTCCTATTCGCCCGGCGCCTGGGCCTGAGATCCGGCAACTTCTGGCAAACGTTTACCATCCGACTGACTGCCTGCCTAGAGTGAAAGCACTCTGTGACGGCCGCCACTGGATGCGCTGGCCGTGAGGAACGATTGAGGAGACCCATGGCCAAGATCGGCGTGCAGGCAATGATGCTCAAGGAGAGCTTCGCGGACATCGGGCCGTTCGAGACGCTCCGCAAGGTGGCGGAGATCGGCTACCGCGCCGTCGAGGTCTCCCAGATCCCCATGGACGGGCCGAATGTTGCCGAACTCGAGCGCTCCCGCGGGGAGCTGGGCATCGAGTTCGCCGCCCTGTCGGCCCAGCTCGACGGCGAGGCGGGAGCCACGCCGTACCCGCTCGCCGTGGACGTGGAGCGGGCAGCCTCCGACTGCGCCCGCCTCGGCACCGACATGCTCCGCATCGGCATGCTCCCCATGTCCGAGCTGCGCAGCGAGGACCGGGTGGTCGACTATGCCCGCCGCGTCGAGAAGGCAGCGCTGGCCCTCGCCGACCACGGCATCACCCTCTACTACCACAACCACCACGTCGACTTCGCCAAGATGGGCGGACGCTACGTGATGGACATCCTCGCCGAGGAGGCGCCCAGCATCGGCCTCGAGGTGGATGTCCACTGGGTCCAGCGCGGCGGCCTCGACCCCGTGCGCACGCTGGCGAAGTACGCCGGCCGCACCGCCATGGTCCACCTCAAGGACTACCGCATCGGCGCCCTGCCCGAGGAAGGCATCGCCGCCTACGAGGCGGGGGACTCCGAAGCGTTCCAGCGCCACTTCAAGGACGTGGTCCAGTTCGCCGAGGTAGGCGAGGGCAACCTGGACTTCGCGGCGATCGTGCCCGCCGCGGTCGACGCCGGCGCGCGCTACCTCCTCGTCGAGCAGGACCTGCTCTACGGGCGGACCGTGTTCGAGGCCCTCACCACCTCCCACGACAACCTCGTCGCCCTCGGCTTCGGCGACCTCTTCTAGGAAGGCAGCAGCATGAGCAGGAAAGTCCGCCTCGGCATCGTCGGGTTCGGCAACCAGGGCAGCCAGTACGCAGCACTCGTCGCGGATGGCCGGGTGCCGAACATCGAGATCGCCGCGATCGCCGACACGGATCCGGCGCGCCGCGAGCTCGCGGCGGAGCGGCACCCGGAGGCCGCGCTGTTCGACGACTATGCCGCGATGCTCGAGTCCGGGGCGGTCGAGGCCGTCGTGACGACCGTGCCCCACTACCTCCACCCGCAGATGGGCATCAAGGCACTCGAGCGCGGCATCCACGTGCTGGTCGAGAAGCCGGCCGGCGTGTACACCCGGCAGGTCCGCGAGCTCAACGAGTTCGCCGCGGGCAAGCCGGAGCTGACGTTCGCGATCATGTTCAACCAGCGCACCAACCCGCTCTACCGCCGGCTCAAGGAGATCGTCGAGGCGGGGGAGATCGGCGCGATCCGCCGCACCAACTGGATCATCACCACGTGGTACCGCCCGCAGGCGTACTACGACCAGAGCGACTGGCGCGCCACGTGGGGCGGCGAGGGCGGCGGCGTGCTCGTGAACCAGGCGCCCCACCAGCTCGACCTGTGGCAGTGGATCTGCGGCGTGCCCCAGCGGGTGTTCGCCAAGGCAGGCTTCGGCTTCCGGCGGAACATCTCGGTGGAGGACGAGGTCGTGGCGGTCGTCGACTACGGCAGCGGTGCCACCGGGACGTTCACCACGGCGACCCACGAGCTGGTGGGCACGGACCGCTTCGAGATCACCGGCGACGCGGGCAAGATCGTGGTCACAGACTCGAAGACCGCGGTCGTGACCCGCTACCGCCGCCCGGAACAGGAGATCAACGCGGGGATCCCGACCGAGGACATCTGGAAGATGACGAGCGACCAGTTCGACCCCAATGAGTACTACACGCACGAGACGCTCGAATTCGACACCGCCTGGGGCGGCCAGCACGCCACCGTCCTCGAGAACTTCGCCGCGAACATCCTCGATGGCACCCCGCTCATCGCGCCCGGAAGCGACGGGATCCTCGGCGTCCGGCTCGCCAACGCGATCCACCTCTCGGCCTGGACCGGCAAGGAGGTCACGATGGACTTCGACGAGGGCGAGTTCCTGGCCGAGCTGAACAAGCGGATCGCCGAGGAGGGAAAGTTCCCCCAGCGCTGAGGGGCTCCCCGGAGGGCGGCCAGGGGGCGCCAGCGCGCCGGGCCGCCCTCCGGCGCGTGTCAGGCCAGCTTCGCCGGCCCTGTCGAGGCGCGCACCTGGAGATGGGTGGGCATGACGGCGAGCTTGCGCGGCGTGCCGCCATAAAGCGGATCGAGCTGGGCCAGCAGCATCGACACCGCGGTGCGGCCCGCCTGCTCGATGGGCGAGGAGATCGTGGTCAGCGGCGGGTTGCAGAAGTCCGCCCCGAAGATGTCGTCGCACCCCACGATGCTCACGTCCTCGGGAACGCGCACGCCGCGCTCGCGGAAGCGCTGGAGCATGCCGATCGCGATCAGGTCGTTGAACGCGATGAACGCGGTGGCGCCGGTGCCCAGGGCGGCGTCCGCGGCCGCGGCCCCGGAGAGCGTCTTGGGCGCGTAGGGGCCGATCCGCGTGACCTCGATGTTCCGGCGGGATGCGGCCTCCTGGATGGCCTGCCACCGGCGGTGCGTGGACCAGGAGCTGGTCGGGCCGCCCACGTAGGTGACCTTGGTGTGTCCGAGGGAGGCCAGGTGCTCGAGGGCCTGCACCATGGCGCCCGGGGTGTCGATGAGCACGGTGGGCGCGTCCGCCGTCGCCCGGTTGATGGTGACGAGCGGCTGCCTGCCGGCCACCTCGGCGAGCTGCGCATCGGTCAGGCGGGAGGCGGCGAGGATGATCCCGTCCGAGGTGCGGCGCAGCCTCCGGAGGGCGTCGAGCTCGACGTCGGTGGCTTCCTCGGTGTCGACGAGCAGCTGGGTGTAGCCGGCCGCCTTGAGCTGGTTCTGGGTGCCCCGGATGATGTCGAAGTAGAACGGGTTCGTGACGTCCGGCACGAGCACGGCGATGGCTCCCGTGCGGCCGGAGCTGAGCCCCCGCGCCTGGGTCGAGGGCACGTAGTTGAGCTCCGCGGCGATCTTCTCGATCCGCTCCCGGGTGCGGGCGTTGACCCGCTGGGGATTCGACAGGGCGCGCGAGACGGTCGACGTCGCCACGCCGGCCCGCTCGGCGATGTCACGGATTGTCGGCATGCGCTGGTCGGCGCCCTCGGAGGCTGCCGGGGGGGCGCTCGTGTCACTCATGGCTCCATTCCAGCAGCACTGGCAACTTTTGGCAATCGCTTGCCGGTGTGTTCTCCTCTTCCTAGGCTGAGGGTCATGGGAAGGGCCAGTGAGCTGGATCACAGTGCGTCCTGGCTCGCAACGTACTCAAGGAGGAGACATATGCGAATCCGCAGCACGGCCACGGTGGCATCGCTCGCTGTCATGGCGTCCCTCGCCCTCGCCGCGTGCGGCTCGGGGTCGAGTGGAGGCTCGTCGTCCGGCGGGGCGGTGAACGGGGCGGGCAAGACGCTCGACGTCCTCGTGAACGTCAACACGAACTACCCGGAGCAGCAGAAGCAGTGGTTCACGGACACCGCCAAGAAGTTCAAGGACCAGACCGGCGCAGACCTCAAGTTCGAGACGTTCACCTCGGCGAACGACGAACTCACCCGGATCCAGACCTCTGTGGTCTCCGGCCAGGGCCCGGATGTGTACTCGCTGGGCACGACCTTCACCCCCACCGCCTATGCCACGAACGCCTTCGTCACGCTCTCCGATGACGACTGGAAGAAGGTCGGCGGGAAGGACCGCTTCAACCAGGCCGCGCTCGGGATCTCCGGCCCGGACAAGGACCACCTCGCGGGCATCCCGTTCGTGAGCCGGCCGTTCATCATGGCGTACAACAAGGACCTCCTCAAGGCGGCAGGGATCGACAAGCCGGCCACCACCTGGGACGGACTGCTCGACCAGGCCAAGAAGCTCACCGATCCGGCCAAGGGCCAGTACGGCATGGCCGTGGCCTACAAGGACAACTTCGATCCCTGGAAGTACATCTGGGCCATGTCGGTGCAGGCCGGCAACCCCCTCGTGGACGGCAAGACCGCCAAGCTCGACGACCCGACGGTCCAGAAGGCCTACCAGACCTACTTCGGCTGGCTCACGAAGGACAAGGTGGTCAACCCTGCTGCCGTGGGCTGGAGCAACAGCCAGGCGCTCGCGGACTTCGCGTCCGGCAAGTCTGCCTACTTCCTCATGACGACCACGACCTCGCTGCCGACGCTCGAGAAGTCCGCGATCAAGGACAAGTTCGAGTACTCGCTCATGCCGACCGTGGCGCCCGGTGAGACATCGTCGAAGTCCGACCAGCCGGCGGCCTCGATCCTGTCCGGCGACAACCTCGTGGTCGCCGACTACTCGAAGAACAAGGACCTGGCCTTCGCGTACGTCAACCTCGTCACGAGCAAGGACGAGCAGCTCAATTACCAGAAGACCTTCGGCGACCTGCCGGCCAACGCGGACGCCCTCGCCTCGCTGGGCAGTGCCCCGCACATGGCGGCGAGCACCCAGTCCGCCAAGGAGTCCAAGGCCACCCCGTTCACCGGCGCGTGGGGCGACATCCAGCTCGCCCTGCTCAACGTGACGGTGCAGTCCCTGCCCGACCTTGCCTCGGGGAACGTCTCGGATGCCGCTCTGAGCCAGCGCATCAAGGACGCCCAGACCAAGTCCCAGCAGTCCCTCGACAGGGCCAAGTGAGAGAGCGGGACCTCCCGCGTGACTGACATGAGCACTGCAAGCACCCCGAAGCCGGAGACCCGGCCGGCCGTACCCGCGGCCGGCCGGGGCGCCCGGCGCCCCCACCCCGCCGATCCGGGCGCCGCCGTCCGCGAGGAGCGCACCCCGCGCCCTCCGCGCCGACGCGGCCTCTCCGAGCGGAACCGTCCCCTGTGGATGCTCCTGCCCGGAGGCATCCTGATGACCATCGTCATCCTGGTCCCCCTCGCCCTGGGCATCTTCATGTCCGCGCTCGACCTCGACCAGTACACGCTGCGCAAGTGGGTCTCCGCGCCGTTCATCGGTGCCGCCAACTACATCGAGGCCGTCACCCAGACCGAGCTGTTCCACGCCGTCTGGCTCAGCGTCTCCTACTCGTTCATCGCCACCGTCCTCGCGCTGCCGATCGGCATCGCGGCCGCCGTGGCGACGCAGAACGCCTTCAGGGGCCGCGCGGTCGTGCGCTCCGTCTTCCTCATTCCGTACGTGCTGCCCTCGTTCGTCGTGGCGACCGTGTGGCGCACGATGTTCCAGCCGCAGGGGGTGGTGGACCACTCCTTCGGCGCCTTCGGGATCGATCCGGGGCTGTGGCTCAACGGCCCCAACACGTACTGGGCCCTCATCTTCGTCCAGCTCTGGGCGTCCTGGCCGTTCGTCTACCTGCTCGCCCTCGCGGGCCTGCAGTCCGTGGACCACGAGGTGCACGAGGCCGCCGCCCTCGACGGGGCACTGTGGTGGACCAAGCTGCGGTACGTGGTCTTCCCCTACCTCAAGGGCCCGGTGTCGCTCGCCTTCATCATCGGGATGCTCAACCACATCAACAACTTCACCCTCCCGTTCGTCCTCTTCGGCATCCCCGCCCCCCACGATGTGGAGCTCCTGCCCGTCCTGACCTACGTGACGAGCTTCCAGAGCTTCCGCTTCGGTCTCAGCGCGGCCATGGCGGTCGTCTCGCTGATCCTCATCCTCATCCCGCTGTTCATCTACCTGCGCGCCGTCAAGCTCGACGACGCCGAAGCCCCGGGAGGCCGCAAGTGACCCTCTCACAGTCCGCCACCAGGGCCGTCACCCCCGGCGGCCTCGTCGACAGGCCGGGTTCACGCCAGCAGTCGGAGGTCACCCGCCTCCTGCCCGTGTGGGTGATCGCGCTCGTCATCGCGGCGATCGGCCTGTTCGTCCTGGCACCGCTGCTGTACATCTTCCTCGCGAGCATCAACTCGGACATCTCCGTGGCCCGCGGCGACTTCTGGCCGGCCGAGTTCACCCTCGAGAACTACTCGAAGATCTGGTCCAGCGTGGGCCTCGCGAACGCCCTGACCAACTCGATCATCGCCGCCGGAGCCACCGCGGTCATCTCCGCGGTCCTCGCCATCGGGACGGCCTACGTGCTCGTGCGGTACCAGTTCTTCGGCCGCCTCACCATCCTGCGCGCCCTGCTGGGCCTGCAGTCCGTGCCGGGCACCCTGCTCGTCCTGCCGGTGTTCGTGCTGTTCTCCTCGGCAGCCACCACCCTGGGCATCACGGTGATCGGCACCCGCTGGGGCCTCATCGTCACGTACCTCACGTTCGCGCTCCCGTTCTCCACCTGGGTCATGGTCACCTACCTGCGCGGGCTGCCGAAGGAACTCGAGGAGGCGGCGAGGATCGACGGTGCCAGCAACCTGGGCATCCTGACCAGGATCATCCTGCCGCTGAGCTGGCCCGGGATCATCGTCTCCGCCATCTTCGCCTTCCTGCTCGGCTGGAACGACGTGCTCTTCGCCTCGGTCATGACCCGGCCGGACACCCAGACCGCAGCCGTCGCGCTGCAGATCTTCGCCACCGGGACGGAGGGCGGGGCCATCCCGTTCTACGGCCAGATGATGGCGGCCTCGCTCGTCTGCGCGGCCCCGGTGGTGATCCTCTACCTGTTCTTCCAGAAGTACCTAGTGGGCGGCCTGACCGCCGGAGGAGTGAAGTGAGCATCCAGGGAAGCCAAGCAGCGGCACTGCGCTGGGACCTGTCCGGGTTCGGCGACGAGATCGACGACGACCCGCGCGTCCAGGCCGCGGTCATGCGGGCCCTCGGCGCGAGCCACATCGAGGTCCGCAGCGCGTGGGGCACCAACATCGTGGACCTGTCCGAGGAACAGCTGGCCCAACTCAAGGGCGTCCTCGACGAGGCAGGCCTGAATGTCTCCGCGATCGCCTCGCCGATCGGCAAGGTGGACGTGGAGCTGCCCGTCGAGCACGAGGTCGAGCGCCTGGGCCGGGCCCTCCGCGCCGCGGAAGTCCTCGGTGCCCCCTACATCCGCATCTTCTCCTTCTACTACGAGGGGAAGGCCCCCGAGCAGGTCCGCGAGGCGGTGATCGAGCGCATGGCCGCGCTCGCCCGGCGCGCGGAGGGCACGGGCGTCACGCTCGTGCACGAGAACGAGAAGGACATCTTCGGCGACATCCCGTCCCGCGTCGCGGACATCGTCACGAGCGTGGGCTCTCCGGCGCTCAAGCTCGCGTGGGATCCCGCGAACTTCGTCCAGGTCGGCGTCAAGCCGTTCACCGAGGGCTACGAGCTCCTGCGCCCGCACGTGGTCTACCTCCAGGTCAAGGACGCGCTCTTCGCGGACGGCAGCGTGGTCCCCGCTGGGGAGGGCGACGGCGAGGTGCTCCGCACGGTCGAGGCCCTGCGCGACAGCGGGTACACCGGCTTCGCCTCGCTCGAGCCGCACCTGGCCGAGGCGTTCTCGCTGGGCGGGTTCAGTGGGCCCTACGCCTTCGGGGTGGCCGCCCGGGCCTTCGCGAAGGTCCTCGAGGCCGCCGGCGTCGAAGCGGGCTGACAGCGCCGCGAGAGACCGACAGACCAGCGCACAGAGAAGAGAAGCACCCATGAGCCAGTCCATCGCCACCCATCCGGACCGCCTCCTGCCGGCAGACCCCGGAACCCGGGCGATTGCGCGCGAGCTGCTCGCCGAGGTCGAGCACCTGCCGCTCATCTCCCCGCACGGCCACGTGCCCGCGGAGATGCTTGCGGAGGACACCCCGTTCCCCGACCCCACGGCCCTCCTGGTCAGCCCGGACCACTACGTCACCCGGCTCATCCACGCCGGAGGGGTGGGCCTCGACCAGCTCCGCGTGGGCCCCGGGCCCCACGGCACGGACTCGCGCAGCGCGTGGCGGCACTTCGCCGCCGCGTGGCCGCTCTTCGACGGGACCGCCTCGGGCTACTGGATCCGCAGCGAGTTCGAGCACGTCTTCGGCCTCTCCGCCGAGACCGTGGACTCCTTCGGCGCCGAGACGGCGGACACCGTGTACGACGCGATCGCGGCGAAGCTCGCCGAGCCGTCCTTCCGGCCGCGCCAGCTCTTCAAGGACTTCGGCCTCGAGGTCCTCGCCACGACCGACGACCCGCTCGACGCCCTCGAGGCGCACCGGCTCCTGGCCAAGGACGAGTCGTTCACCGGGCGCGTCCTGCCGACCTTCCGCCCCGACCCCTACCTCAACGTGGCCCACCCCGAGTGGGCCGGGCGGGTGGACCGGCTCACGGCGGAGGCGGGCGACGGCGTCGACGGCTACGCGGGCTACCTCCGGGCGCTGGAGAACCGGCGCCGCTACTTCGTCGAGAACGGCGCGGTCTCCGCCGACCACGGCGTCCGCACGCCGCTCACGCTCAAGCTCGACGCCGCGGAGGCCGCGGCGCTGTTCGCCAAGGCCCGCCGCGGCGAGGCGACCGCGGCGGACCGCGACGCGTTCGAGGCGCACATGATGTACGAGATGGCCCGGATGAGCGTCGAGGACGGGCTCGTGATGACGGTCCACCCCGGCTCGTTCCGCAACCACCACACCGCGACGTTCGAGAAGTTCGGCGCGGACACCGGCCACGACATCCCCTTCGCGGTGCACTACACCGAGGGCATCCGCCCGCTCCTGGAGGACTTCGGCACCGCCAAGGACTTCCACCTCGTCCTGTTCACCCTCGACGAGACGGTCTTCAGCCGGGAGCTCGCCCCGCTGGCCGGCTTCTACCCCTCCGTGTACGTGGGCGCCCCCTGGTGGTTCCTCGACGCGCCGGACTCGATCCTGCGCTTCCGCTCGGCCGTCACCGAGACCACCGGCTTCACCCGGACCTCGGGGTTCATCGACGACACCCGCGCGTTCTGCTCGATTCCCGCCCGGCACAACATGAGCCGCCGCATGGACTCGGCCTTCCTCGCGAAGCTCGTCGCGGAGCACCGCATCACCGAGGGCCGGGCCCACGAGATCATCGTGGACCTGGTCGACGGGTCGCCGCGGCGCGTCTTCAAGCTCTAGCTCCCAGTCCCGAAAGGGGAATCCCCATGCATGCCACCGCCTCCACCGAGGTGCTTCCCCTCCTGGGCAGGTCCGGCGCCCCGGCGCCCCCGGTGCGGATCGTGCACCTCGGCCTCGGCGCCTTCCACCGTTCCCACCAGGCCTGGTTCACCGCCCACGCCTCCGACGCCGCCCAGTGGGGGATCGCCTCCTTCACCGGCCGCCGGCCCGACGCGGCCCGCGTCCTCGCGGCACAGGACGGGCTCTTCACCCTGATCGAGCGCGGCGGCGACGGCGACCGCTTCGAGGTGGTCGGCTCGATCGCCGAGGCGGTCGACGGCGCGGACACCGCCCGCCTCGACGCCCTGCTGGCCGCCCCGGCCACCGCCATCGTCACGCTCACCGTCACCGAGGCGGTCTACGAGAAGCACGACGCCGACTCACCCCTCGCGCGCCTGTGCCACGGACTCGAGGCGAGGCGCGAGGCGGGAGCCGGGCCGATCGCCGTCGTGAGCTGCGACAACGTGGCCGGCAACGCCGAGGTGGCCGAGAAGGCGCTGCTGTCCATCGCCGAGGGCCTCGACACCGGCCTGGCCTCGTGGGTGCGGGAGAACGTCAGCTTCGTGGGCACCTCGGTAGACCGCATCACCCCCCGCACGACGCCGGACGACGTCGCCCTCGTCGCGGCGCAGTGCGGGTACCGCGACGAGTCGCCGGTGGTGGCCGAGCCGTTCGCGAACTGGATCCTCGCCGGCGACTTCCCCGCGGGACGCCCGCGCTGGGAGGACGCGGGCGCCCAATTCGTGACGGACATCGAGCCGTTCGAGAACCGCAAGCTCTGGCTCCTCAACGGCGCCCACTCGATCCTCGCGTACGGCGGGCAGCTGCGCGGCCACACGACCGTAGCCGAGGCCGTGGCCGATCCGGCGTGCCGCGAGGCGGTGGAGGCCTTCTGGGACGAGGCGGCCCGGCACCTGACCCTGCGCGAGCTCGCCGTCCCGGACTACCGGAACGCGCTGATCGGCCGGTTCTCCAATCCGAGGATCGCCCACCACCTCGCCCAGATCGCCGCCGACGGCACCACCAAGCTGCGCATGCGCGCCGTGCCGGTGCTGGCGGCCGAGATCGCCGGCGGCCGCACGGGCGTCGCCGCGGCGCGGATGATCGCGGTGTGGATGGACTTCGTCTCCGCCGCGGCCCCCGGCGACTTCCAGGACCCCCTCAAAGACCGGGTCCTCGAGGCGGCCTCGCTCGAGGGCAGGGAGCGCACCCAGGCGCTCGCGGAGCTCGTGGCCCCGGCGCTGGCCGGCGATCCGGTCGTCGTGGACCGCATCCACTCCCTGCGCGGCACGCTCGCCCGGGAGTGATCCTCCCGGCAATTTGCGGCAAACGTTTGCCATCATGGACCCGTCCTCAGTATGCTGAACGCGAGCCCCCGGCCCCAGTGAAAGGAAGCGACGATGAAGATCGTCTCCGCTGAAGTCTTCGTGACGAGCCCGACGCGCAACTTCGTGACCCTGAAGATCACCACGGACGAGGGGGTCACCGGGATCGGCGACGCCACCCTCAATGGCCGCGAGCTCGCCGTGGCCGCGTACCTGAAGGAGCACGTGGCCCAGCTCCTCATCGGCCGGGACCCCCACATGATCGAGGACACGTGGCAGTTCCTCTACCGCTCCTCCTACTGGCGGCGCGGGCCGGTGACCATGGCCGCGATCGCCGCTGTGGACATGGCCCTGTGGGACATCAAGGGCAAGATCGCGGGCCTGCCCGTGTACCAGCTCCTCGGCGGTGCTTCCCGCCGGGGGCTGCGCGCCTACGGGCACGCCTCCGGCACAGACCTTCCCTCGCTGTTCGACTCGATCCGCGAGCACCTCGAGCTCGGCTACAAGTCCATCCGCGTCCAGACCGCCATCCCGGGCATCAAGGCCGTCTACGGGGTGGCCGCCCAGGCGCAGGCCTCGGGGGAGCGGTACGACTACGAGCCCGCGGGCCGCGGCGCGTACCCGCAGGAGGAGGACTGGGACACCCGGGCCTACCTGCGCCACCTCCCCACCGTGTTCGAGGCGGTGCGCAACGAGTTCGGCCCCGAAATCCCGCTCCTGCACGACGGGCACCACCGCATGACCCCCATCCAGGCAGCCAAGCTCGGCAAGGCGCTCGAGCCCTACGACCTGTTCTGGCTCGAGGACTGCACCCCCGCCGAGAACCAGGAGGGCCTGCGGCTGGTCCGCCAGCACACCACCACCCCCCTGGCCATCGGCGAGATCTTCAACACCGTCTGGGACTTCCAGCTGCTCATCCGCGAGCAGCTCATCGACTACGTCCGCGCCGCCTCGACCCACTTCGGCGGCATCTCGCCGCTGAAGAAGGTCATGGACTACGCGGCCCAGTACCAGATCAAGTCCGGCTTCCACGGCCCCACGGACATCTCGCCGGTCGGCTTCGCCGCCCAGCTGCACGTGGGCCTCGCGATCCACAACTACGGGATCCAGGAGTACATGCAGCACTCCGAGAAGACCAACACCGTCTTCGAGCAGTCCATGACCTTCAAGGACGGCTACCTCCACCCCGGGGACAAGCCCGGCCTCGGCGTCGACTTCAATGAGGAGGCCGCGAACTCCTTCCCGTACCAGCAGGCCTACCTGCCGTACAACCGCCTCATCGACGGCACGGTGCACGACTGGTGACCGACGCAGCGGACGGCGGGGCGTTCCACGTCGTCGCCATGGGGGTCTCCGGATGCGGCAAGAGCACGGTGGGCCGGCTCCTCGCCCAAGAGCTGGGCGGGGAGTTCCTCGACGGCGACGACCTGCATCCGGAGGCCAACGTCGCCAAGATGGCGGCGGGCATCCCGCTCGACGACGCGGACCGGGAGCCCTGGCTGCGCCTGATCGGGGAGAAGATGGCCGGCGCCTCGGGGACCATGGTGATCGGCTGCAGCGCGCTCAAGCGCGCGTACCGGGACATGATCCGCGACGCCGCCCCGGACACGGCGTTCGTGCACCTGCACGGCACGCGGGAGCTCCTCGCCGCGCGCATGGCGGCGCGCCCCGGCCACTTCATGCCCGTCTCGCTCCTGGACTCGCAGCTGGCCACGCTCGAGCCGCTGCAGGAGGACGAGCGCGGCCGGGTGTTCGACATCGCAGAGCAGCCCGTGCAGATCGCGCGCGAGGCCGCGGAGTGGCTCCGCTCCTGAGCCGACGGGCCCCCTGGGCCGAAAAGGTGCTTGGCAATTCTTGGCAAACGGTTGCCGCAACTTTCCATCCGTTCTTACGCTGGAACCGGACCTGATTCCTCCAGCCCAAGGACGTGCAGCACCATGCTCAAGCCGCAAGACGGACCTACCCGCGAACTCGTGAGCCTCGACGGGCTCTATGCCTTCCGGGTCGACGCCGCGAACGAGGGGCTCCGCGGGCGGTGGCAGGACGCGCCGCTGGAGACGCCCCTCGAGATGGCCGTCCCTGCCAGCTACAACGATGTCTTCGCCGATGCGTCCGTGCGCAGCCACGTTGGCTGGGTCTGGTAGCGAGGTCCGCGTCCCGCGCGGCTGGGCCGGCGAGCGGATCGTCCTCCGCTTCGCCTCCGTCACCCACGGCGCGAAGGCCTTCGTCGACAGCACCCTCGTGGCCGAGCACCAGGGCGGCTACACGCCGTTCGAGGCGGACATCACCGACCACGTCACGGCCGGCAGCACGTTCCGCCTCACGGTCGCCGTGAACAACGAGCTCATCCAGGCCACGATCCCGCCCGGCAGTGTCGCCGAGGACGCCTCGGGGCGGCGCACGCAGACGTACATGCACGACTTCTACAACTACGCCGGCATCCACCGCAGCATCGCCCTCTACACGACCCCCGCTGTGCACGTCGAGGACGCCACGGTGGTCGCGGGCTTCGACGGCGACGGCACCACCGGCACGGTCGACTACGCCGTCCTCGTTGCGGGGGAGGGCGCCGACATCCACCCCGTGCGCGTCCGCGTCCTGGACGACAGCGGAACCGAGGTGGGCACCGCCGAGGGGATCTCCGGCACCGTGGCGATCCCCGACGTCGTCCGCTGGCAGCCCGGGAAGGGCTACCTCTACCGCCTCGTCGTCGAGGTCCTCGCGCACGACGCCGATCCCGGCACGGGTGCCGAGGCCGGCGGTCCCGCCGTGGTCGACTCCTACACCCAGACGTTCGGCGTCCGGACGGTCGAGGTCCGCGGCACCGACTTCCTCATCAACGGCGAGCCGTTCTACTTCACCGGCTTCGGCATGCACGAGGACCACGGGACGATCGGCAAGGGCCACTCCGGCGCCCACATGGTCAACGACTTCTCCCTCCTGGAGTGGATCGGGGCGAACTCCTTCCGGACCTCGCACTACCCGTACTCCGAAGAGGTCATGGACTACGCCGACCGGCACGGGATCGTGGTCATCGACGAGACCCCCGCCGTGGGGCTCAACGCCGACTTCGCCGGGTTCTTCGGCACCGGCGCGAAGAAGACCTACGGACCCGACTTCGTCAACGGGGAGACCGCTGCGGCGCACCGCCAGGTCGTCGAGGAGCTCATCGCGCGGGACAAGAACCACCCGTCCGTGGTGATCTGGTCCATCGCGAACGAGCCGCAGTCCTCCGAGGAGGGTGCGCGCGGGTACTTCGAGCCCCTCGCCGCGCTCGCCCGCGAGCTGGACCCCACCCGTCCCGTGGGCTTCGTCAACGTCATGTTCGATGGGCCGGACAAGGACACCATCACGGACCTGTTCGACGTCATCATGCTCAACCGCTACTACGGCTGGTACGTCAACACCGGCGACCTCGTGGCCGCCGAGGCCGCGCTCGAGGCCGAGCTGCGCGCGTGGGACGCCAAGCTCGGCAAGCCCATCATCATGACCGAGTACGGTGCGGACACCCTCGCAGGCTTCCACTCCCTGTACGACCAGCCCTGGAGCGAGGAGTACCAGGCGGACCTGCTGGACATGTTCCACCGCGTGTTCGACCGGGTCGACGCGATGGCCGGCGAGCACGTGTGGAACTTCGCCGACTTCGCCACGTCCAACGGGATCATGCGCGTGGACGGCAACAAGAAGGGCGCCTTCACCCGGGACCGGCGCCCCAAGGCCGCCGCCTTCGCCCTGCGCCGGCGCTGGACCCAGAACAAGACCACGTCCCAGGCCTGAGCGCCGCGCCCCAGGCCGCACCACAGCAAGCACCAAGGACCACGACAATGACGTCTTCACCCACCCCCGCCCCATCGCAGGCCGGCAAGCTCAGCCTGACGAGCATCATCGGCTACGGCGCGGGCGACGCCGCGAACAACCTCGCGTTCACCACCACCACGATGTTCCTGCTCGTCTACTACACGGACGTAGCGGGCATCTCCGCGGCCGCCGCGGGGACCCTGTTCCTCGTGGTGCGCATCTTCGATGCCTTCTCCGACCTGCTGGCGGGGCGGATGGTGGACCGCACCTACACGAAGCGCTGGGGCAAGTTCCGGCCGTTCATCCTGTTCGGCGCCCTGCCGCTTATGGTGCTCACGTTCCTGAACTTCCACATCCCCCAGATCGGCGCGGACGGGAAGCTGGCCTACGCCTACATCGTCTACGCCGCCCTGGGGCTGGCCTACTCGCTCGTGAACATCCCGTACGGCTCGATGGCCGGGGCCATGACCCCACGGCCCAAGGAGCGCGCCAAGCTCGCGTCCTCGCGGACCATCGGGGCGCTGCTGGTCGGCTCGGCGCTCGGGATCTTCGTGGCCCCGCTGCTCAAGGCGGGGGCCAACCTCCAGCCGATCTTCACGGCCGTGACGGTCGTCTTCATGGTCCTCGGCACGGCCCTGTACCTGTTCACGTTCTTCACCACCCGCGAGAAGGTGGTCCGCGACGTCCCCAAGGTCTCCTTCAAGCAGAGCATGCAGACGCTCAAGGGGAACAAGCCGCTGCTGATGCTGTGCCTGTCCTCGGTGCTCTTCCTCTCCGGCTACCTCTCGCTGACCACCGTGCAGGTGTACTACTTCCGCGACGTGCTCCACAGCCTGGCCCTCATCCCGGTGCTCTCGATCGTCCAGCTCGTCGTGACCCTCGCCCTCGGCGCCGTGATGCCCGCCATCGTCGCGCGGACCGGCAAGCGCGCCGTGTACATCGCCTTCGTCGGCGTCCTGGTGGTGGGCGGCGTGATCGTGCTCTTCTCGCCGGCCGCCCTCGTGTGGCTCGGCTTCCTCGGCTTCGTGGTCGCAATGGCCGGCGTGGTGGGCGTCAACATCGTCGTGTGGGCCCTCGAGGCCGACACGGTCGAGTACGGCGAGTGGAAGACTGGCGTCCGCTCCGAAGGCATCATCTACTCGCTCTTCTCGTTCACCCGCAAGACCGGCCAGGCGATCGGCGGGGCCCTCGCCGGCTACGCGATCGCGTGGGGCGGCTACAACGGCCACGCGGCCCAGCAGTCAGCCCAGGCGGTGCTCGGGATCCAGATCGCCGCGGGCCTCATCCCCGCCGTCCTCGCCATCTCCGCCGGCGTGATCATGTTCTTCTACGACCTCACCGACGAGCGGCACGCCAAGATCGTCGCCGAGATCCGCGAGCGGCACGTCCAGGCCGGGGCCGGCCTCGGTGCGGACCCGGAGACGGTCGCGCTGCACTCGCAGCCGGAGGCCTGAGCCGGAACCGGCCCCAGCGGAAGGGCGGACGACGGCGGAACTCCCGTTCCGCCGTCGTCCGCCCCTGTGCTTCCTCAATGTTTCATGGTTTGTGGCGCGTTAACTGGACATTCACCCGCGCGATGCCTTGGATGTGTGCACTGGGGAAACTGACTCCGAGACGATAGAAGGGTCCCGATGGGCACCATCCAGGCCGAGCATCCGCGGCCGCGCCACTTCCTCCTCCATGTCAGCGACACGCACCTGCTCGGCGACGGACTCCTCGCGGGCTCCCTCGACTCCGAGGCACGGCTGCGCCGCCTGTTCGCCCAGATGCACGACGCCGGCGGCTCGCCCGAGGCGATCATCGTCACCGGCGACCTCGCGGACCGGGGGGAGCCGGAGGCGTACACGCGGCTGCGCGAGATCGCGGAGCCGGCCGCCGAGGCCCTCGGCGCCCGCCTGATCTGGGCCATGGGAAACCACGACTCGCGGCCCGCACTCCGGGAGCACCTGCTCGGCGAGGAGCCGTCCGCGGAGCCGTTCGACCGGGTGCACTGGATCAACGGGCTCCGCGTCGTCGTGGTCGACACGAGCGTCCCGGGCGCGCACCACGGCGAGCTCTCGCCCGCACAGCTCGGCTGGCTCGAAGAGGAGCTGAGCTTCCCGGCGCCGGACGGCACGATCCTGGCCATGCACCACCCGCCGGTGCCGTCCGTGCAGGAGCTCGCGGTGCTCGTGGAACTCCGGGGCCAGGCGGCGCTCGCCGACGTGCTGCGCGGTTCGGACGTGCGGGCCATCCTCGCCGGCCACCTGCACTACTCGACCTCGGGACTGTTCGCGGGGATCCCCGTCTCCGTCGCCTCGGCCACGTGCTACACGCAGGACCTCGCCGCCGCCGTCGACCCGGCCACGGGCCTGCGGGCCACGCGCGGCCGCGACGGCGCCCAGGCGTACAACCTGGTCCACGTGTACGCGGACTCCGTGGTCCACTCGGTGGTGCCGGCCGCGGGCGGCGACACCGTGGGCAGGTTCGTGCCAGCGGAGGACGTCGAGCGGATCCTCGCCGAGCACGGGATCACCTTCCCCGCCGACGACGGCGCGGGCCGGCGGACGCGCCGGGCCACGTCCGAGAAGGTCGGGCCGGCCACCGGCATGCTGCCCACCGTCTGAGGCAGCGCGGCGCTACCCTGCCGCCGGCCGCTCCCAGGGCGCCGGGATCGGGAAGTACTTCTCGAGGAAGTCCGTCACCCGTTCCTGGCGCTCCTCGCCGGAGACCTCCGGGTATGAGCCGTCGTTGAGGCAGAAGAAGTCCTGATTGCGCTTCTTCAGCAGCCTGGGCAGCGCGTCGAGACCGGCACGGACCGTCGTGTCGATGTACTGGACCTTCGCGCCCACCTTCGTCACCGCGCGGCCGGTGAGCAGCGCGTAGTAGTGGTAGAAGGAATTGGTGACCGAGATGCTGTCCCACGAGCGGAAGCGCGCGGCCGCCGTCCGGGCGAACTCCTCGGGGAACTCCTGCTCCATCTCCAGCAGCACGGACTTCCGCAGGGGCGCCGCGGTGTGCTCGAGGTGCCGGGTGGTGATGCGGCCGAACCGCTCGTAGAGGAGCCGCCGGTTCACGCGGGCAGCGTTCTCATGGCCCGAGCGGTCGAGGTGGTTGTCGCCGAGCCCGATCCGGGTCGAGGCCTCGATGAACTTGGTGATCCCGCCGGGGGAGAAGAACATGTCCGGGCCGAGGGGCCGGCCGAAGAACATGTCGTCGTTCGAGTAGAGGAAGTACTCGGAGAGGCCCTCGATGTGCTGCAGCTGGGACTCGATGGCCTGGGAGTTGAAGACCGGCAGCACCGAGGGGTCCTTGTAGTGGTCCGCGGCCGGGACGATGGTGATCCGCTCGTGGGAGGTCTCGAGCCACGCCGGCGGCTTGGAGTCGGTGCAGATGAAGATCCGCCCGATCCACGGGGCGAACATGTGCACGCTGCGCAGGGCGTACTTGAGCTCGTTGATCTGCCGCACGCGGGCGTCGGCGTCGTCGCCCTCGCCGTGGACCACCCCAGGCAGGAAGGACTCGCGGTAGCGGCGCAGCTCGGGGTCCGCGCCGTCAACCCACGAGAACACGATGTCGATCGTGAAATCGATGTCCGTCGCGTGGTCCGCGAACATGTTCTCGATGGTCGGCCAGGTCCGGCCGAAGCGCTCCACGGTGCCGCGGACCGCCTCACTGCGCGGGAGCGTGCGCCGGGTGAGGGAGTTCTCGATGGGCAGCTGGAGGGTCTCGCCCTCCCACTTCCACAGCTCCACCTGCACGCCGGTCTCGTGGCCGTACCGCAGCCCGCCCGCCGGCTCGATCCGGGGCCGGTAGAGCCGGAACATGCGGGCCTGCCCGGACTCCGCGAGCCGGCCGTCCGCGACGAGCAGTGCTCGGTCCTTCCGCGCGTCCACCGTCAGGGAGTAGAAGGGCTCGTCGCGGCACGCCTCGACGAGGGCGCGGCGCAGGTCCTTGCGCCGGGTCCAGTCCACCGCGATCACCGGGCGCGCGTCGTTGCCGCGCACCAGGAGGTAGGGGATGTCCGCATGGTCCAGCACGTCGCGGACGAACAGCAGGTCCTCCACCATCGCCTCGTGGGGCGTCTGCGTCCGGTTGACCAGCGCGTAGCCGCGCTTCTTGTGCCGCAGGACGTCGTCCCTGTCCGCGAGCCGCCGCCCTGCTTCGGCGGAGGTGACCTCGAGCGCAGCGGGGGCCGGTTCCGTGGTGTCTGGAGTCGCATGGTAGACCTCGGCAGGCGTCGGGGACGTGTTCACTGGCCTCCTCTGGGAAACATTGGGGTTCTCGGCACATGATAGGCCCCGTGGGCCCGCGCCGGGGGCCCGCTCCTCGCTAGGCTGGGCCCAGCAGCGGCCGGCCGGGCGACCGGGCCGGGGAGAGGAGCACCGTGGGCGCAGGGGAGTCGTTCGCCGTGGTGGGAGCAGGGATCATCGGGGCCGCCGTCGCACGCGAGCTCACCCGCCGTTTCCCGGGCGCCGCGGTCACCGTGTTCGAGAAGGAGCCCCGCGCTGCCGCGCACCAGACCGGGCACAATTCCGGGGTCGTGCATGCGGGCCTCTACTACGAGCCCGGCGGCCTCAAGGCGCGGCTGTGCCGCCGCGGCGTCGGGCTCCTGCGCGACCTCTGCACCGAGCGCGCCCTCCCGTACCAGGCCTGCGGGAAGGTCGTCGTCGCCCTCGACGCCGGCGAGGAGGCACGGCTCGAGGGGATCTTCGAGCGGGCGGTCGCCAACGGCGTCCCCGGCGTGCGCCTGGTCGGCGCCGGCGAGCTGCGCGAGATCGAGCCCAACGCCGTCGGCCGGCGCGCGCTCTACTCGCCCGAGACGGCGATCGTGGACTACGCCCGCGTCACCGAGGCCCTCCTCGACGACGCGCGCGCGGCCGGCGGGTCCGTCCGGTTCGGCACCGAGGTGCGGGCCGTGGCCGAGGCCGGAGCGTCCGCGACCGTGGAGACGGCCCACGGGTGCGAGCGGTTCGACGCGGTCATCGCCTGCGCAGGGCTGCAGTCCGACCGCCTCGCCGCCCGGTCCGGAGAGGAGGAGGGGCCGGCCATCGTGCCCTTCCTCGGCCAGTACTTCGTCCTCGAGGCCGCCTACCGCGAGGTGGTGCGGGGTCTGGTCTACCCGGTCCCGGACCCGCGGTACCCGTTCCTCGGGGTGCACCTGACGAAGCGGGTGGACGGGGAGATGACCGTGGGTCCCAACGCCTTCCTGTCCCTCTCCCGCGAGGGGTACGCGGGGCTCGGCCTCGACGTGCGGGACGTCGCCAGCACGCTGTCCTTCGGCGGCTTCTGGCGGTTCGCGGCGGGCAACCTGGCCACGGCGGCCCGGGAGGTCCGCACGCTCGCCTCGCCCGCGCGCTTCATCGCCGAGGCGGGACGGTACGTTCCGGCGCTCGCCGGCGCGCGGGCGGTGGGCGCCTCCCGCGGCGTCCGGGCCCAGGCCATGAACCGGGACGGCAGCCTCGTGGACGACTTCGCGATCCAGCGCCGCGGCCGGATCACGCACATCCGCAACGCGCCCTCGCCCGGCGCGACCTCCTCGATGGCGATCGCGGAGCACATCGTCGGGAGCCTCGCCCTCCCCGCCTGACCTCGCGCCGTCGTGCGTCGCCACTAGAATCGGTGCCATGACTGACGCCGCACCCGTTGACATCGCCGCCGCCCGCGCCCGCCTGCTGGAGCTCATCAAGGAGCTCGCCGTGGTGCGGGGCTCGGTGATCCTCTCGAGCGGCAAGGAAGCGGACTACTACGTGGACCTGCGGCGCATCACGCTGCACCACGAGGCGAGCCAGCTCGTGGGCCTGGTCATGCTGGACCTCATCGACCACGCCGGAGTCCAGGTGGACGCCGCGGGCGGGCTCACCATGGGCGCCGACCCGGTGGGCACCGCCGTCATGCACGCCGCCCGCGAGGCCGGCCGCGCCGTCGACGCGTTCGTGGTGCGCAAGGCGCAGAAGTCGTACGGCATGGGCCGGCAGGTCGAAGGCCCGGGCGTGGAGGGCCGCAAGGTCGTGGTGCTCGAGGACACCTCGACCACCGGCGGCTCGGCGCTCGCGGCCGTCGAGGGCGTGCGCAACGCGGGCGGGGAGGTGACGGCAGTGGCCGTCATCGTGGACCGCGCCACGGGCGCGAAGGAGCGCATTGAGGCCGAGGCCGGCGTGCCGTACCTCTTCGCGTTCGGGAAGGACGAGCTCGGTCTCGACTGAGGGACCTGGCCCGGGCAGCGACGTGGGGGGACCATCCGTGGACCCGGCGCTCCTCCGGGCCGCGCTGCGGGTCAAGGCCTTCTCCCGCCGCGCCTTCCTCGGCGGCGCGACGGCCTCGACGCTGCTCGCCGCGGACCTGTTCGTCACCCGCGAGGTGCAGAGCCGACGCCGCCAGACGGTGCTGCTCGACCTCGCCGACGACACCGCACGGGAGCGCTTCCCCGGCACGTCCTGGATCCTGTTCCCCGGCTACAAGACGAGCTGGGAGGAGGCGCGGATCATCCTCGCCTCCCTGCGGTCCTCCCTGTCGGAACGAGGCCAGCTCGCCGCGGTGGGGTACTCCAACCTGGGCCTCGACCTGGACGAGATCCTGGACACCCTGCGGGTCTACATCCGCCAGCGGCGCCTGCGCACCCTCTACTTCTACGGGCACTCCTTCGGCGGGATGGTCGCCGTCGAGGCCGCCGCGCGGCTGCTGGCCGAGGACGGCCTCCAGGTCGAGGTGATCCTCCTCGACTCGACGCCGGCCTCGAAGTTCGACGTCCTCGACCAGGGCTGGTTCGACTCGGTCGTGTACCTGTACGACCTCGGCATCCGGATCCCGTCCGTGGTGCGCGGCGGGTACGAGTTCGGCGAGCGGGTGGCGCACAAGAACGAGCGCACGTGGGGCCAGATCGTCAACCAGACCCTCGAGCAGCTCTCCCCGCTCGCGCCCTCCAACGTGCTCATCCAGAGCGAGTCGGAGTACATCTACCAGTGGGACGCCACCCGTTTCACCGACTCGCTCGGCACGGTCCAGATGGCCTTCATCGGCAACCCGGGAGACCAGACGGTGGACTACGCCTCAGCCCGGTCCCGCTGGGAGCGGCTGTTCGCGAAGAACATGGTGAGCTCGGACCTGCAGACGATCGGGGCCTTCCCGGCGCACGCGAGCCCGCAGTGGAGCGGCATCGTCTACAACCGCGTCCTCAACCGGCTCCTGCCCCAGCTGCTCCCGCTGCCCCGGAGCGTGGGAGGAGCCGGAGGCGGGACCGGGTAGGGGGCACAGACGGAACGGCCGGCCACCCGCAGGGGGTGACCGGCCGCCGTCGTGCGCGGGTGGTTCAGACTGTGGTGTAGCCGCCGTCGATGAGGTAGTAGCCGCCGGTGACGAACGAGGCGTCCTCCGAGAGCAGGAAGACGACGACGTGCGCGACCTCCTCGGGCCGACCGAGCCTGCCGAGCGGGTGCTTGCCCTTGAGGAGCTCCAGCACCTCGGGGGTGAGGTTGTTCTCCAGCAGCGGGGTCTGGATGTAGCCGGGCCCGACCGCGTTGATGCGCAGCCCCTGGGCCCCGTACTCGGCGGCAGCGTTCTTGGTCACGCCGACCACGCCGTGCTTGGCGGCGGTGTAGGCGCTGTTGCCGAGGGCCGCGACGGCGCCGTGGATCGAGGCCATGTTCACGATCGCGCTCTCCGCGGCGCCAGCCTTGAGCATCTCCGGGATCTGGTACCGCATGCCGTACAGAACGCCGTTGAGGTTGATGCCGATGACCTTGTCCCAGTCGTCGAGGTCGATCTCCCCGGTGGGGGCGTTCTTCCCGCCGATCCCGGCGTTGTTGACGGCGTAGTTGAGCTTGCCGTACGTCTCCACGGCGAACTGGACCGACTTCTCTGCGTCTTCCTTCTTCGACGTGTCGGCCCGGAAGGCCGAGGCCGTCCCGCCTGCGTCGGTGATCTCCTTGGCCACGCGCTCGGCTGCTTCGAGGTTGATGTCGGTCAGGACCACGCTCGCGCCCTTGGCCGCGAGCTCCTTGCCGATCGCCTCGCCGAGGCCCGAGCCGCCGCCCGTGACGAGGGCTACCCTGCCGGTGAACTGTGCCACGTCGATCTCCTCTGTCTTCGCTGGATTCTCAACTGCTCAGTGCAGCGCACCGCGATGAATGCGCATTCCGTCCGGGGGTGTCTCGTTGCGGACACCCAGGGGTGACCGGCCAGACACTAGAGCTGCTGCAGGAGGTCCTTCACCGATGCGAGGACCTGGTTGGGCCGGAACGGGTAGGCGGAGATGTCCTCGCGCCGCGTGATGCCCGAGAGGACGAGCACGGTGTGCAGCCCGGCCTCCATGCCCGCGATGATGTCGGTGTCCATCCGGTCCCCGATCATGGCCGTGGTCTCGGAGTGCGCATCGATCTGGTTCATGGCCGAGCGGAACATCATGGGGTTCGGCTTGCCGATCGTGTAGGGCGTGCGGCCCGTGGCCTTGCTGATGAGCGCGGCGATCGCACCGGTGGCCGGGAGCACGCCGTCGCGCGAGGGGCCCGTCGCGTCGGGGTTGGTGGCGATGAAGCGGGCGCCGTCGAGGATGAGGCGGATGGCGGTGGTGATTGCGTTGAACGAGTACGTGCGCGTCTCGCCGAGCACCACGTAGTCCGGGTCCTGGTCGGTGAGGATCATGCCGGCCTCGTGCAGCGCCGTGGTCAGCCCCGCCTCGCCGATCACGTAGATCCTGGCACCCGGCATCTGGTCCTTGAGGAACACCGCGGTGGCCAGCGCGGAGGTCCAGATGTTCTCCTCCGGGATGCTCAGGCCCGAGGAGGCCAGGCGCGCGGCCAGGTCGCGGGGGGTGTAGATCGAGTTGTTCGTCAGGACCAGGAAGCGGCGGGAGGTGTCCACCCACCGCTGGATGAGTTCGGCGGCGCCGGGGACCGGGTGGTTCTCGTGGACGAGCACGCCGTCCATGTCCGTCAGCCAGCATTCGATCTCCTGGCCGCTGCGGTAGACCACGGGGCCGGCGGGCTGCGTCGGCTCGACGTCGGGGGACTCGCTCATGAAACGCTCCTCGGGTCGGGGGGAGGGTGCGCGCACGACGGCGGACGCACCCTTAGTCTTCCATCCCGCCGATCATTTGAGGCTGATTTCCGCATTTGCCTCCAGAATGCAAGGGATTCCTCCGCAGATGCGGAAGTACGCCCTCTAGACTGTCGCCATGGCACTGCTCCGCATCGCCGACGCCGCCCGGCTCACCGGCGTCTCCGACGACACCGTGCGCCGCTGGGTGGACGCCGGCGCCCTCGGCGCCCACAAGGACGAGTCCGGCCGCGCCGCGGTGGACGGCGCCGAGCTCGCCGCGCACGCGCGCGCCATCGCGGCCGCGCCCTCGGACCCCTCGGGGGTGGGGCGCTCCGCCCGGAACCAGTTCGTGGGCCTCGTGACGGCGGTGACCGTGGACAAGGTCATGGCGCAGGTGGAGCTCCAGTGCGGCCCCCACCGCGTCGTCTCGCTCATGAGCTCCGAGGCCGTCCGGGAGCTGGGCCTGGAGCCCGGGTCCGTGGCGACGGCGGTGGTCAAGGCCACCACCGTGATCGTCGAGACTCCGGGCGGGAGGGCGCTGTGAGGCGGGCAGCGAGGACGCTGGCCGCACTGGTGCTCGGGGCGGTCGCGTCTGCCGGGCTGCTCACCGCCTGCGGCGGGACGACCGCGGGGGGCGGCCCCGCGGCGTCCTCCGGGAACGGCGCGGCCCGCACCGTCACGGTCTTCGCCGCGGCGTCCCTGAAGCAGAGCTTCACCGCGATCGGGCGGCAGTTCCAGGCCGCCCACCCCGGCACCACGGTCGCGTTCAGCTTCGCCGGGTCCTCCGACCTCGCCGCGCAGATCGCGAACGGGGCGCCCGCGGACCTCTTCGCGTCCGCGGACACGAGGACCATGGACAAGGTCACCGGGTCCGGGCTGGCCGACGGCACCCCCGCGGACTTCGCCACCAATGTGCTCACGATCGCCGTGCGCCCCGGCAACCCCGCCGGGATCAAGGGCCTGGCGGACCTCGCCCGGCCCGGCCTCAAGCTCGTGGACTGCGCGCCGCAGGTGCCGTGTGGGGCGGCGGCGCAGGCGGCCGCGGTGGCCGGCCACGTGGCGCTGGCACCGGTGTCGCAGGAGTCGAACGTGACCGACGTCCTCGGGAAGGTGGCAGCCGGGGAGGCCGACGCCGGGCTGGTCTACGTCACCGACGCGCGCGGAGCCGGGGGGAAGGTCGCCTCCGTGCCGTTCCCCGAGGCCGCGTCCGCGGTGAACCGCTACCCCATCGCGGTGCTGCGCGACGCGAAGGACAAGGAGCTCGCGCACGAGTTCGCCGACTACGTCGCGGGCCCCGAGGGACGGAAGGTGCTGGCCGATGCCGGCTTCGGCGCGCCGTGACCCCTCAGCGCAGGGAGGTGACCCCTCAACGCAGGGACATGACCCCTCAACGCAGGGAGGTGACCCCTCAGCGCAGGGCGGGTCTGGGGGTCACCTCCTGAAGGTCACGTCCCGCGGGTTCACGGGGCTTCCTGCCTGGCTCTGGGCGCCGGCGGCGGTGGGCGCGCTGTTCGTGGCCGTGCCGCTGGCCGGGATCCTTGTCCGCGTGGACTGGGCGCACTTCGTCCCCCTCGTCACCTCGGAAGCGTCCCTCGCGGCGCTCCGGCTGAGCCTGACGACGGCGGGGGCGAGCACCGCCGTCGTGCTCCTGCTCGGGGTGCCGATGGCGATGGCCCTCGCCCGGGGCAGCGTGCCCGGCCTGCGCTGGCTCCGCACGCTCGTGCTCCTGCCGCTCGTGCTGCCGCCCGTGGTGGGCGGCCTCGCGCTCCTGTACACGTTCGGCCGGCTGGGCCTCGTCGGGCGCTGGCTGGACCTGCTCGGCGTGCAGGTCGCGTTCAGCACCACCGCCGTGGTCATGGCGCAGGCGTTCGTGTCCCTGCCGTTCCTCGTGGTCTCCCTCGAGGGCGCGCTGCGCACGGCCGGCGGCCGCTACGAGGCGGTGGCCGCGACCCTCGGGGCATCGCCGACCCATGCCTTCCGGCGCGTCACCCTCCCGCTCGTGCTGCCCGGCGTGGCCTCCGGCCTCGTCCTTGCCTTCGCCCGCTCGCTGGGGGAGTTCGGCGCCACCCTCACCTTCGCCGGCAGCCTCCAGGGCGTCACCCGCACGCTGCCGCTCGAGGTGTACCTGCAGCGCGAGACGGATCCCGACGCCGCCGTGGCCCTCGCGCTGCTGCTCGTCGCCGTCGCCGCGGCGGTGGTGGGCCTCGCCTACGGACGCCGGGCCGGGGGAGCGCGGTGACCGCGTCACGGGAGGACCTGCTGACCGTCGACGCCGGCCTCGCCGCCCGCGGCGTCCGGCTCGCCCTCGCGGTCGGGGAGGGCGAGACAGTGGCGGTCATGGGCCCGAACGGTGCCGGGAAGTCGACCCTGTTCGGGCTGTGCGCGGGGCTGCTGCGGCCGGACGACGGAAGCGTCGCGCTCGCCGGCCGGGTCCTCGCCGACGGCCGCGGCACCTGGGTTCCCCCGCACCGCCGCGGCATCGCGCTGCTGGCCCAGGAACCGCTCCTCTTCCCGCACCTGGACGTGCTCGGAAACGTGGCCTTCGCCCCCCGGGCGGCCGGTGCCCCGCGCGCCGAGGCCCGCGCGGCCGCCGCACGATGGCTGCGCGAGGTCGACGCCGAGGAGCTGTCCGGGCGTCGCCCCGCCGAGCTCTCGGGCGGCCAGGCGCAGCGCGTCGCGATCGCCCGGGCGCTCGCGGCCGAGCCCCGGGTCCTCCTGCTCGACGAGCCGTTCGCGGCCCTCGACGTCGCGGCAGCCCCCGCCCTGCGCCGGCTGCTGCGGCGCGTCCTCGCGGACCGCACGGCGCTCATCGTCACGCACGAACCGCTCGACGCGCACCTGCTCGCCGACCGCGTCGTGGTGCTCGAGTCCGGCCGCGTCGCCGAATCCGGGCCCACGTCCGGCCTCCTCGACCGCCCCCGCAGCCGCTTCGCCGCGGGCCTCGCCGGGCTCAACTTCGTCCAGGGGCGTGCCGTGCCCGACCCCGCGGCCCCGGCCGGCCGGCTCAGCGTCGACGGGCTCGGCGAGCTCTCGGGCACGCTGCCGGACGGGGCGGAGCCCCCGGGCCCGGGCGAGGCGGCCATCGCCGTGTTCCGGCCCGCCGACGTGGCCCTCTACCCGGTCCCCACGGCCCCGGGCGGGGCCGGGGTGCCGTACGGGTCGCCGCGGAACGCCTGGGCCGGCATCGTCCGCGAGCTCGAGCCGCGCGGCGCCCAGGTGCGGGTGCACTGCGACGCCGCCGGCCACGCCCTCGTGGCGGACCTCACCCCGGCGGCGGCCGCCGAGCTCGACCTCGGCCCGGGGGCCGGCGTCGTGCTCGTCGCGAAGGCCGCCGCCGTGACGGTCTACGGCGCCTAGTAGCCGGCGGTCCCCGAGCTGGCGGAGGCGAGCGGCGTCTGGATCATGGTCCCGTCGGCGCCGATCACATACCACACGTTGGCGACGCCCTGCCCGTTGAACTGTCCGGGGCCGGTGTCCTTCGCGTAGTAGTAGATGGGCATCCCGTTGACCGTGATCTGCTGCTTGCCGCCGACGCCGGTGATGCTGCCGATCTTCCCCGTCACGCCCTGCAGCGTCGGGGCGCCGGCGCTGGTCACGGCGGGCCACAGGGACGCGCACCCGCCGGTGCAGGCGCTCGTGGTCGCGCCGGCGTTGTCCCGCGTGTACACGTAGACCGCCTTGCCCTCCCCGTCCACGACGACGGTGTGGCCCGCGACGGTAGCAGTCTTGAGCGTCTCGACCTCCTCCGACGACGACGACGCTGCCGACGACGCCGAGGAGGGCGCTGCGGCCGGGGCGCTCGACGAGCCCGTGCTGCCGCTCCCACCCCCGCAGCCGGCGAGGGCGAGGGCGGAGGCCGCCGATGCCGCGGCCAGGAGGAGTGCTGCTCGCTTGTTCATGGTGTCGCCTTCCCTGATCCGGCGGCTGTCTGCCGCTGCCCATGAGACGCCGTGCGCAGTGATCCGGTTCATCGCCAGTCCGCGAGGGGGCCGGCTCCGAATGATGGAGCAGCAGCAACCATGGTGCCGAGGTCGCGGGGCGACGCCGGCGGAGGGAAAGGACACGACGATGGGCGCACGCCTCGTTCGCCGCCTCGTCGCGCTCAGTTGCGCGGCGCTGATGATGAGCGGCTGCGCGGCCGCTCAGGGGGCACCCGCGCCGCAGGAGGCGGCGCAGCAGTCCGCCGCGGCACCCTCCTCTTCCGCGTCGCCGGCGGGGCCGCCACCCGCGGCGGCGATGGTCTGCGGGCAGGAGATCAGGGCGAAGATCGCCCAGATCCTGGCGCTGCCCGCCGACCCCTCACCGTCCTCGACGTGGGCGGGGAGCCGCTACACCTGCACGTACCGGCTCCCCTCCGGCGCTCTGGTGCTCGCCGTCCAGGAATCCCCGGATCCGGCGGCGGCCCGCGCCGCCGCCCACGGCGCGGTCGCGGCGCTGCCCAGCGCTGCCCCGATCGAGGGGCTGGCGAACCTCGGCCTGCCCGGCTACCAGAGTCCAGCGGGCACCGTGGCATTCGCGAAGGACAGCTTCGCCCTCACCGTGGACGCCACGGGCCTGAAGGAGCCAGTGGGCCCCCACGGCGTCTCCCGCAGCTCCCTCGCCTACCAGATCGCCACCGACGTGCTGGCGTGCTGGAGCGAATGAGCCGGCGGACACGCATCGGTCCAATCCGTGATCCGGACCACTCCGAACAGTAGCCGTCGGACAGTTCCTGAGCCCGGCGACCGGCGCCACCAGGAGCCGGCGACGCGACAAAGAGCATGGAGGAATCACCATCATGAAGAAATCTGCCTTCCTGATCGCCCCGGCCCTCGCCCTCGGGGCCGTGGCCCTCTCCACGAGCCCGGCACTGGCGGCCGACAGCACCACCTACCAGGCGAATCTGGGGGCCATCAACGGCTCCCATGCCTCGGGCACGGCCATGATCACGCTGAACGGAAACCAGGCCACCGTGACCGAGAAGGTCTCGGGCCTCGCCGCGACCTTCAGCGGCAAGCCCTACCCGCACGTCCAGCACATCCACATCGGCGCCAGGGGCACCTGTCCTGGGCCCTCGGCCGACACCAGCGGCGACGGGGTGATCAGCACCACCGAGGGCGCCCCGTTCTACGGGGGCATCGGCGCGACCCTCTCCACGAGCGGTGACACCAGTCCCGCGGCGGGCACCGACCTGGCTGCCGCAGGGATGGGCTCCTCCTTCACCTATCAGCGCACCATCACGCTGGACGCGAAGACGCTGGCATCGCTGCAGTCCGGCACGGCGGTCGTCGTCGTGCACGGCCTGGACCCGGCGACCCTGCCGGCCGGAGCCCAGAAGGAGCCCAGCGACCTCGTGCCCTCACTGCCGCTGGCGGCGACCTCGCCCGCCCTCTGCGGCACCCTCACCGCGATGCCCGCCGGCGCCCCCGGGACGGGCATCGCTGCCCCGGCACAGCAGCAGGGAGCCGATCTGGCTCTCATCGCGACGGGTGCGGGCCTGATCGCCGCCGCAGGCGGGGTCTACGGCATCCGCCGCCGTCTGGCAGCCAAGGCCTGATTCCGCTATGCGAGCAGGAGGGTCAGGCCCGATGAGAGAAGGTGCCCCCAGCGGCGGCCATGGGCGCCGGCTCGCCTCCGTGGGCGCCACGCTCCTGCTCGCCGCAGGCCTCGCGGGGATCGGCCTCGGTCTGGCCCACGGGAGTGCCCCCGTGGGCCAGACCGGAGCCCCCACGGGGGTTCCCGCGACGGCCGCTGCCTCCCCGCCCGCGCCGTCCCCCACGGCCGGGGAGAGCACGCCATCACCGGAGGCACCGAGGTCGGCGCAGGCGGCCCCGCCCCCCGCCCACTCCGGCCCCGTGCTGCCCGCCTCCGCCCCCACCCGCCTCCAGGCGCCCTCCATCGGAGTGGACACCCCCCTGATCCAGCTGGGCAAGCAGCCCGACGGCGAGGTCGCCGTTCCGCCGGGAGCACCCGGGTCCCCGGCCGGCTGGTACACCGGGTCGGTCGCGCCCGGCGCCTCCGGGTCCGCCGTGGTCCTCGGGCACGTCAACGCCATCGGCACACCCATCGGCGTGTTCTACCGCCTCCACGAGCTCGCGCCCGGTGCGCAGGTGACGGTGGTGCGGGCCGACCACACCGCAGCCGTGTTCGTCGTAGACCGGACCGACGTGTACCACAAGTCCCAGTTCCCCACCGTCGAGGTCTACCGCAACGCGGACCGGGCCGAACTGCGTCTGATCACCTGTGGCGGCTACGACCCGGCGTCGGGCCAGTACCTGGACAACACGGTCGTCTACGCCCACCTCGTCTCGAGCCACCCGGCATGAACCGGCCCGACCTTCCTGAAGGACCCTGACCATGGAACTGTCCCCACCCTCTCGCCGGCGCCTGGCCGGCCTGGCCCTCCTCCTCAGCGCAGTATCGCTGGGGGCCGCTGCCTGCTCCGGCGCAGCCATGGGCAGCAGCAGCTCCGGCAGAGGCGCGGCCCAGTCCGCGCCTGCCGCGACGGCCTCGATGGAGCCGGGCATGGCCATGGGCCCCTCGCGGACCACCGCCGCGGCGGCGGTCACCATCCACATCAGCGCCTCGGCCTACTCCGATCCCGGCACTGTCGCCCCGGGCGCCACGGTCACGGTCATGAACATGGACGCCCGAACCCATACCGTCACCGCGGACGGTGGCGCCTTCAAGGTCACGGCCCCGTCAGGCAGCAGTGTCACCTTCACCGCCCCGACCACGCCCGGCACCTACCCCTACCACTGCGAGTACCACGCCGACATGCACGGAAGCCTCACCGTCGGGTGACGCGGACGCCCCGCCGGCAGCTTCCGTGTTTGATCCCGGCGGAGGCGGGGTAGAGTTCCGGGTGGCCCATGTGGGCTGGGCCCTCCCTCCCGGGCCGACAGAGGCCCAGGAGCTAGGAGCATTGATACGGTGACCATCCCGAGGCGACCCGGCAGGCCCCCGGCCGCCGATCCGGTTCCGGCCGGCGGCGGCGAGGCCATCACGGCCGGCCCGGGCGCGCCCGAGACGCCCGTCAGCGCCCCGGCAGCACAGCGTCCTCCGGCCAGGCACCCGCTCCGCACCGCAGCCATCGCGATGGGCGTCGTCATCGCCCTCACGGTCGCCGGCTCCATCCTGCTCGGGCTCGGACTCCGCGCGGCCCTGAAGATGGACAAGGTGACGGACTACCCCGGCCCCGGCACCGGACAGGTCCAGGTGACCGTCCAGCCCGGCGCGGGGCCCTTGACCGTGGCGCAGGAGCTCCAGCAGGACGGGGTCATCGCCGACCCCGAGACGTTCGTGCGGGCGCTCTCCGGGGCCGGCGGGAAGATCAGCCCTGGCGACTACACGTTCAAGAAGGAGATGAAGGCCTCGGATGCGGCGGCGATCCTGGCCGGCACGGACAGTGCGAAGGTGGTCTACTTCGCGCTGAGTGCGGGGATGCGGGTGGGGGACTCGCTGGATGCGATCGCGAAGGCGGCGTCGGTGGACCGCAAGGACCTCGATGCGCTCAATGCGAAGCCGGGGGACTTCGGGCTGCCGGCCAAGGCCAAGAGCCTGGAGGGCTATCTGGCCCCGGGGGAGTACCGGTTCCCGGTGGGGACCTCGGCCAAGGACATCCTGGCCAAGCTGGTCTCGACCACGGTGGACGAGCTGAAGCAGGA
>NZ_JAUSTE010000009.1 GCF_030812675.1 Sinomonas atrocyanea
ACATTTGACAACCATAAAAAATGGCATCAACAAACTTGGCACACTATTGAGTTCTCAAACAACACGCCCCCGCAGGTACTCCGACCAGCCAACCGACCGGCCACATCCCCGCGGCAACAAGATTCAATCCTACCCGATCCGATTTCCTTTTCCAAATCCCGTTTTCGGGACGGGATCGAGAAATTCGAACCAGAATTCCGCCTTCGGGGAGCACGCGGACGTGCACCATTTCGGTGGAATTCCTAAGGGGTTTGGCCGCCCTGTTCGGTCTGCGATCAGTTCGCAGCCGCTCCGGCGACTCAGAAAACATTACCGGCTCGGCGCGGTTCGGCCAAATCGGGAGGCTGTGCCCTTGGCCACTCGGGACTTGCCGCCGGGTGCGGGGCGGCCCGCGGACCGGCTTGCGGAGCACAGTCCCTGCACCATACCCCGGTGGGGTACTTGACCTATACCCCCGATGGGTATAGGTTCGGGGCCATGGACGAGACCACCCACGCTCCCGGACACCAGCATGCCGGGCCTCCCTATGGCTACACCGCGGACAAGGACGCCTACCTGAGGCGCCTGAGGCGCATCGAGGGCCAGGTCCGCGGGATCGCCCGCATGGTGGAGGAGGACAAGTACTGCATCGACATCCTCACCCAGGTCGCGGCCGTCACCAAGGCTCTCCACGCGGTCAGCCTCGGCCTCGTCGAGGAGCACATCGGGCACTGCGTCGTCGGCGCCGCGAACGTGGCGGACCCCGACCAACGGGCCGGGGAGATCGATTCCAAGGTCAAGGAGGCCGCCGAGGCCATCGGGCGGCTGCTGCGGTAGCGGCTGCGGGGCCGTGCCCCACTGCCCGGCCTACGCTGGGCACCACCACACCGAGAGCACGAACCAGAGGAGAGCACCATGAGCCACTTCACCACCACCGTGCACGTCGACGGCATGACCTGCGGCCACTGCGTCAGCTCGGTCACCGAGGAGATCGAGTCGATCGACGGCGTCGAGGACGTCTCGATCGACCTCAACGCCGGCGGCGTCTCGGAAGTGACGATCCAGTCGGACCGCAGGCTCAAGCACGAGTCGATCAGCGAAGCGGTCGCCGAGGCGGGCTACGTCGTCGTCGACAACGACGCGTAGGTCCATGGAACTGCACCGCACCGCGCAGGTGCCCCGCATTGTCGAGCTCGACATCGGGGGCATGACGTGCGCCTCCTGCGTGAACAGGGTCGAACGGAAGCTGGGGAAGATCGAGGGCGTCCACGCCTCGGTGAACCTCCCCCTCGAGTCCGCCCGCGTCGAGGTTCCCGCCGGCGTCAGCGACGAGCAGCTGATCACCACCGTGGCCGCCGCAGGCTATACCGCGAAGGTCAAGGCCCGGCCCCGCCCCGGCGCCGTCCCCCCGGAGGGTGGGGCCCCGCCGTCGTCCGCGGGGGCCGACGAGGCGCAGGCGCCCACGCTGCTGCCGCGGCTCGTGGTCGGGGCGGTGCTCACCGTCCCGGTGGTCCTGATCTCGATGGTCCCGGCTGCCCACTTCCCCCACTGGGGCTGGTGGGCCGCGGCCCTCGCCCTGCCGGTCGTCACCTGGGCGGCGTGGCCGTTCCACCGCGCGGCCGCGGTCAACGCCCGCCACGGCGGCTCCACCATGGACACTCTGGTCTCCCTCGGGGTGACCGCCGCGTACGTCTACTCGCTCGTCCAGCTGCTGGCCGACCCGGGCCTGACCGCGGACCCCGCGATGGAGATGTCCCGCGGTGCGCTGTACTTCGAGACGGCCGCCGTCGTGACGACCTTCCTGCTCCTCGGCCGCTGGCTCGAGGCGCGGGCCAGGTCCCGGGCGGGCAACGCCCTGCGCGCGCTGCTGGACCGTGGAGCCAAGCGCGCCACCCTCCTGCGCGACGGCGCCGAGACGGAGGTCCCGGCGGAACAGCTCGTGCCCGGGGACCTGTTCGTGGTCCGACCCGGCGAGAAGATCGCCACCGACGGGGTGGTCCGCGAGGGCGCCTCCGCCGTCGATGCCTCCCTGCTGACCGGTGAGTCCGTCCCGGTCGAGGTCAGCGAGGGCAGCCGTGTCACCGGCGCCACCGTCAACACCTCGGGCCGTCTCGTGGTCGAGGCCACCCGCGTGGGCTCGGACACGACGCTCGCAGCGATGGCGAGGCTGGTGTCCGAGGCGCAGACGAGCAAGGCCCCGATCGCCCGGCTCGCCGACCGGATCAGCGCCGTGTTCGTGCCGGTGGTCCTCGCGGTCACGGCCGTCACCTTCTTCCTGTGGCTCGTGCTCGGCGGCGTGCTGCCCGCCGCATTCACCGCCGCCGTCGCGGTGCTCGTGATCGCCTGCCCGTGCGCGCTCGGGCTCGCGACCCCGATCGGGCTGCTCGCCGGCAGCGGACGCGGCTCACAGCTCGGCATCCTGATCCGCGGCGCCCACGTCCTCGAGGACACCCGCGCCGTCGACACGATCGTGCTCGACAAGACCGGGACTGTGACCACCGGGCGGCTGGCCGTCGACACGGTCGACGCCCTCGGGACCCTCGACCGCGCCGCGCTGCTCCGGCTCGCCGGGGCCGTCGAGTCGGCGAGCGAGCACCCCCTCGCCCTCGCCATCACCGCAGCGGCGCGCCAGGCGCACGACGGCGGCCCGCTGCCCGCCGTCGTCGGCTTCCGTTCCGCGCCGGGAGGCGGCGTGGAGGGCACCGTGGAAGGGCGCCGCGTGCTCGTGGGCCGCACCGACTGGGTGGGGGGGCAGCTCGGCTCCGCGCCCGACGAGCAGGCGACCGCCAGGTTCGCGGAGCGCGAGGAGGCGGGAGCGACCGCGGTGTGGGTCGCCGTCGACGGCGCCCTCGCCGGCATCGTGGCGCTGCGCGACTCGGTGAAGCCGGGCTCGGCCGCCGGGATCGGCAGGCTCCGGGCGCTGGGCCTGCGGCCGGTACTCGTCACCGGGGACAATGCGGCCGTCGCCGCCCGGGTCGCCGGGGAGGTGGGCATCGCCGCGAAGGACGTGCAGGCGGGGGTCCGCCCCGAGGGCAAGGTCGAGGCGGTCAGGCGGCTCCAGTCCGGCGGGGCCCGCGTGGCCATGGCCGGCGACGGCGTCAACGACGCGCCCGCGCTCGCCCAGGCCGATCTCGGGATCGCGATGGGCTCGGGCACGGACGTGGCCCGGGAGGCCGCGGACCTGACCGTGATGGGCGACGACCTGAACCAGGCGGCCGCGGCGATCGCCCTGTCCCGCAGGACGCTCGCGATCATCAAGCAGAACCTGTTCTGGGCGTTCTTCTACAACACCGTCGGCATCCCGGTCGCGGCGCTCGGACTACTCAACCCGATGATCGCCGGCGCGGCCATGGCGGCGAGCTCGGTGCTGGTCGTGGCCAACTCGCTGCGGCTCACGCGCTTCACCCCCTAGCTTCTCCCCCGTTTCGGGTACGCATCTCGACGCAGATACACCGTTCCGGGTACGCGTCCACGTACCCGGAACGATGAAAGGGCGACGAGATGCGTACCCGAAACCGGAAGGGGGTGGGTCAGGCGGGGCGGTTGACGGCCGGCAGCGAGCCGGTCGCGAGGTCCGCCGCCGGCAGGGCCTCCGGCGCGGAGTCGGGGACCACGGCGGCGGCCGGGGCGCGGAGCTCGTCCATGCGCACCATGATCACGCCTGCCACGATGAGCGCGCCGCCCACGAACTGCACCGGGCCCGGGACGTCGCCGATCATGATCCACGAGGCGACGACCGAGAAGAGCACCTCGGTGAGCGAGACGAAGCTCGCGACCTTCGAGCCGAGCCGCTGGGTGCCGATGATCCCGAAGGTGTAGGCGAGCACCGCGGCGACGAGCGTGATCCCCACCAACGGGACCAGCCAGCTGACCTCGCCGCCCAGGAGTTGGACGGTGCCGAACGTCGCCTCGAGCGGCAGCAGCCCGACGAGGGCCAGCACGCCGATCGTGAGGGCGCCGGAGACCATCCCGCCGGCCACGGTCACGAGGGGCGGCAGGACGCCGTCGGACTTCGCGGAGAGGACGAAGTAGACAGCGAGGCAGACCGCCGCCGCGACGCCCCACAGCACCCCGACCGGATCGACGTGCTGGGCGCTCATGAGGTCCAGGACCAGCACGAGCCCGAGCATCGCCGTCACGGTCCCGAGGATGGTCAGGGTTCCCGGGCGGTGCCGCGTGCGCAGCCAGGCCCAGCCCACGAGGATGATCGGGGCGAGGTACTCGAGCATCAGCGCCACCGGCGGGCTCATGCGCGCGACGGCATTGAAGTAGAAGAACTGGCACAGCGCGATGGCGATCGCGCCGTAGGCCGCCATGAGGGCCACGCCGCCCCGCAGCCGCGGCCACTGCCCACGCATCATCCACACCGCGGGGACCGCCATCACGAGGGCGGCGAGCCCGACCCGGCCGCCGACCACCGCGCCGGGCGTCCACCCGGCCTCGAGCAGCGACTTCCCGAGCGGCCCCGACACGCCGAATGTGGCGGCGGACAGCAGGGCGAAGACGAGGCCGGATGCAGAACGGTTCGCGGACAGCACGGGGCACCTCCCAGAGATCGTGTCATGAGTGAAGCAAGGGTATGGTGATGACAGTAGATCCCGATCCTGTCAGGAGTCAACGTGATCTTCGCCCATGACACCGAGGTGGCGCTGCGCAGCGTCGTCAACCTCGTCAACACGCTCGACCCCCTCGACGCCGTCACCGGCGAGCATCTGGCCACCGGCGAGGACCTCGACCGCTTCCTGGTCGAGGAGCAGTTCACCGGCTCCCGCACGCATGACGCCGCGGAGTTGGCCGGCGTGCGCGCGCTCCGGACGCGGCTGCGCACCCTCTGGGACGCCGCGGAGGACGAGGCCGTGGACCTGGTCAACGCCCTGCTCAGGGAGGCCCGGGCCCTGCCCCAGCTCGTCAAGCACGACCACTGGGACTGGCACCTGCACGCCACGACCCCGCAGGCGCCGCTCGCGGACCGGATGGGCACCGAGGCAGCGATGGCGCTCGTCGACGTGATCCGCTCGAAGGAGCTCGACCGGCTGCGCGTGTGCGCGGCCGAGGACTGCGAGGCCGTGCTCATCGACCTGACGAAGAACCGCTCGAAGCGCTACTGCGACACCGGGAACTGCGCCAACCGGTCGCACGTGCGCGCCTACCGGGAGCGCAAGGCGGCGGGCTGAGGGGTCAGGCCTCCCGGCCGGACCCGCCGGGCGCCTCGCCGCCGCCGTCGGCCTCGCGGCCAGGCTCAGCGGCGCCTTCGGCGGTGTCCGCGGGAGCGCCCTTGGCGGGACGCTTGGCGCGCTTGAGCCGGTCCTCGGAGCGCAGGTTGACGCCGTCGCCGCGGCCGAGGTGCTCCGCGTTCTCCTTGTAGCTCATGGAGAGCATCGCGGCCACGACGAGGCACACGATGAACGCGATGCCGGCGGCGCTGAACGCGAGGTCGAAGCGGAGGCCGTGGCCCGTCCCGCCGGAGCCGAAGATGAGCACGGTCACGAAGGCCACGGCGCCGAAGAATGCCGAGAACATGAGCGGGCCCTTGATCCCGACGCGGGGGCCGCGCGGTGTATCAGACATGGGCCCTCCTCAAGCGGCCGGGAACGTGGGAGCTTCTACGGACAGTAGAAAGAACGTATCGATTCTAGGCCACGTCGGGCTGGGCGGCGGAATCGTGCCTCAGGCTCAGGCCGCCGATCAGGAGCAGGACGCCCGTGATGATGGCCGCGCCGCCGGCGACTCCGAGCAGCGCGTGGACGCCCAGGCCGGCAACGAAGGGCAGCAGCACGCCGGCCCCGAGGTGCACGGCGCCGGCGATGAGCTCGTCCCGCGCGAGCGGGCTTCGGGCCCGGCCGATGACCGCGGCGACGACGTCCGCGACCCCGGTGAGTGCGAAGGCCACGGCGCCGCCGACGGCGATGACGGCAGCCTCCGGTGCCGCGCCGAGACCGAGGCCGAGCGCCGCAGCCAGCCCGAAGCAGGCCGAGGAGACCAGGCGGACGGCGGCGGTGGGGCGGACCGCGGAGTCCCCGGCGCGCCCCTCCTCGCGCAGCAGCCAGGCGCGGGCCGCGGCGAGCCCCACGAAGTAGGCGGCAAGGCCCCAGGCGGCACCGGCGGCCGTCGGAGTCCCCCAGAAGACGGTGACCGCCCCGAAGACGAGCGCGACGATCGCCCGGAGGATCACCGGGCCGGCCAGGGGACGCTGTTCGGAGGGAGCGGGGGCGCCCGAAGGCACGCCTGCGGGTTGGGTCGACGGGTTCTCGGGCACGGGCCAAGTCTAGCCAGCCGGCACGGGCCGCCCCGCCGCGGGCGCCGGCTAGTGCGCCCCGAGCACCATCCACGCGTCGGCGCGCGACCGCAGGCCCAAGGTGAGTGCCCGCGCGAGCATGTAGCCGCCGGCGAACGCCGCCCAGAGCCACATGAGCCCTGCCGGGCCGCCCGCCCCGGAGAGGCCCGCCCAGACGAGCAGGGGCGCGTAGACCACGAGGTTGAGCACGCCCGCCAGCGCGAGGTAGCGGGCATCCCCGGCGCCGATCAGCACGCCGTCGAGGACGAACACGTAGCCGCACACGGGCTGGCTTGCGGCGAGCACGAGCAGGGCCGGCAGCAGGGCCTCGTGGACCTGCCGGTCCGGGGTGAAGATCCATCCGATCCACGGCGCGCAGGCCGCGAGCAGGGCCCCGGTGATGGCGCCGTAGACGAGGGACCACCGCACCATGGTCCGGGTGAGGGCACGCGCCCGGGACGCATTCGCGGCGCCGAGCTCCTTGCCGATGAGGGCCTGGGCGGCAATGGCCAGGGCATCGAGGGCGAAGGCGAGGACATTGAAGAGCGTCATGGCCAGCTGGTGGGCGGCGAGGTTCGCGGGCCCCTGCTGGGCCGCGACGACAACGGCCGCGAAGATCGCCGCCCGCAGCGTGAGGGTGCGCAGCATGAGCCACGAGCCCACGTGCGCGGCGCCCAGGAGGCCCCGCCGGCTCGGTGCGAGGCCCACGCCCTCGTGCCGCATGCGCCGCAGCACGATGCCCAGGTAGGCGGCGGCCATCCCCAGCTGGGCGATGCTCGTGCCGATGGCCGAGCCCGCGATTCCCCAGCCGAGGCCGTAGACGAACAGCAGGTTCAGCAGGATGTTCCCCGTGAAACCGACGGTGGCCACGACGAGCGGGGTCCTCGTGTCCTGGAGCCCCCGCAGGGCGCCGGTCCCCGCGAAGACGAGCAGCATGCCCACGAGGCCGGGCATCGACCAGACGAGGTAGTCGACCGCATAGCCGCGCACCTCCGCCGGACCCCCGAGGAGTCCGACCACGGCCGGTGCCGTGAGCCAGCCGAGCGCCGCGAGGGCGAGGCCAAGCAGCAGGGCCAGCCAGGCGCCGTCGCGCGCGGCGGACATGGCGTGGCCCATCTTCCCCGCGCCGAGGAAGCGGGCCACGGAGGGCCCGGTGCCGTAGGCGAGGAAGACCATCAGCCCCACAGCGGTCTGCAGCACCGTGGTCGCGATCCCGAGCCCGGCCAGCTCCGCGACACCGAGGTGCCCGACGATCGCGGAGTCGGCGAGGAGGAAGAGCGGCTCCGCGATGAGGGCGAAGAAGGCGGGCACGGCGAGGCGCAGGATCTCGCGCGCCGTAGACCGTGGCGCCGCACCCTCAGGGCGCATGTGGACCCGTTGCTCCTGCTCCATGCGTCCCACTGTAGGCGGCGGCGCCGACAGCCGTGGGCCGCCGGCGCGGGGCGAGAGGGCCCCGGAATCTGGCGGGCCCCGTACCGCGGTCCCATACTGATCGCATGTCAGGTGACTCAGCCTTCACGGGGTCCATCCCGGAGCTCTACGACACCGTCCTCGTGCCCATGGTCTTCCAGGACTTCGCGGACGATCTCGCCGCCGAAGTCGCGGCCGCCGACCCCGCGAGCGTGCTGGAAACTGCCGCCGGCACGGGGGTGGTCACGAGGACGCTCCACCGGGTCCTCCCCGGCGCCACGATCACCGCCACGGACCTCAACCCCGCCATGCTGGTCAGGGCCGACCACGTCCTCCCCGCCTCGGACTCCGTCCGGTGGCAGCAGGCCGACGCGCAGGAGCTCCCGTTCGAGGATGGGGCCTTCGACGCGGTGGTGAGCCAGTTCGGGATCATGTTCTTCCCGGACCGGGTGCGGGCCTATGCGGAGGCGCGCCGGGTGCTGCGGCCGGGGGCCCGGATCACCGCGGCCGTCTGGGGCCCGCTCGAGGGCAACGAGGTGACCCTCCTCGTCGAGCAGGCCCTCGCCGAGCTCTTCCCCGGCAGGACGCCGACGTTCTACCGCCGGGTGCCCTTCGGGTACACCGACCACGATCTCATCCGGTCCGAGCTCGAGGAGGCCGGCTTCTCGGACGTCGACGTCCGCACCGTCGGGCACGTCAGCGCCCCGACCTCCGCGGACGCGATCGCCCTCGCCCACTGCCAGGGCACGCCGCTCGCCAACGAGCTGCGCGAGGGCTACGGGGATCCGGTCCAGATCACGGCGGACGTGGCGCGGGTGCTCGGTGACCGGCTCGGCGGACGGCCGTTCTCGGGACCCACCACGGCGATCTTCTTCTCGGGCGTCGCCTGACGCACGACGGCGCGGTGACGGCTCCCGCTCGAGCCGTCACCGCGCCGTCGTGCGCGCCTGAGGCGAGGCGTTCCTCAGGCCCCGTGCCCGTGGGCCTCGGCGTCGACCTCCATGGCCTCGGCGTCCTTGGCCAGCACCAGCGGGCCAGCGGCCGCGGGGCCGCGGCGGCGGTACCGGACGACGCCGATCGCCACCACGACGGCGGCGAGTGCCACCGACAGGATGAGCTCGTCGCGGGTGTCGTCGAGGAAGAGCATGCCCACGAGGAGCGCGACGATCGCCACGATCGAGGCCCAGGTCAGGTAGGGGAAGAGCCACATGCGGATCTCGAGCTTCGTGCCTGCGGCGTCGGCCCGGCGGCGCAGGATCAGCTGGGAGGCGGCGATGACGAGCCACACGAACAGTGCGATCGCGCCCGAGGTGTTGACCAGGAACAGGAAGACCGTGTCGGGCCACAGGTAGTTCAGGCCCACGGTGACGAAGCCGACCACCGTCGAGACGAGCACCGCGCGGACCGGGACGCCCCGGGCGGAGATGCGGGACCACGACGACGGCGCGTCGCCGCGGGTCGAGAGCGAGAAGATCATCCGGCTGGCCGTGTAGAGGCCCGAGTTGAGGCACGAGAGGACCGAGGTGAGCACGACGATGTCCATGATGGTGCCCGCGCCGGGGACGCCGAACCGCTCGATCACGGCCACGTACGGGCTCTTGGCCACCGACGCGTCGTCCCAGGGCAGGAGGGTCACGACGATCGCCATCGAGCCGATGTAGAACACGAGGATGCGCCAGACCGTCGAGTTGACGGCCTTGCGGACCGCGGTCGCCGGATCGGCGGACTCGCCCGCCGCGATCGTGGCGATCTCGGCGCCGAAGAAGGAGAACACGACGACGAGGATGCCCGCCAGGACCGCGCTGGCGCCGTTGGGCATGAGGCCCCCGTGACCGAGGAGATTGGTGGTGCCGGGCGCGGGGAGGCCGGGGATGAGGCCGAAGATCGCGGCGATGCCGGCGATGAGGAACAGGATGATCGCGGTGACCTTGACCGAGGCGAACCAGAACTCGAACTCGCCGTAGGACTTGACGCTCCACACATTGGTGAGCGTGAGCGCGACCATGAGCACGAGCGCCCAGACCCACTGGTCGACGCCGGGGAGCCAGCGGTGCATGATGGCCGCCCCGGCAGTGGCCTCGATGCCGAGGACGATGATCCAGAACCAGGCGTAGAGCCAGCCGATGCTGAAGCCGGCCCAGCGGCCGAGCGCCTTGTCCGCGTACGCCGAGAAGGAGCCGGTCTCGGGGTTCGCCGCGGCCATCTCGCCGAGCATGCGCATCACGAGGATGACGACGATGCCGGCGGCCGCGTAGGCGAGGATGATCCCGGGGCCGGCCTGCTTGATCGCAGCGCCGGAGCCGACGAAGAGCCCGGCGCCGATGACACCGGCAATGGCGATCATCGACAGGTGTCGGGGCTTGAGGGTCTTGTGGAGTTCCGGTTGGGAAGCCATCAGGCTCACTTCCATCGTTAGGGTCAATGCCGGAATCAATGGTGGACCCATACCCAAGCGGTCTGCGCGGGCGATCGCACAGTCTTTGCCCCCGGCTGCAGGGCATACGCCCAAAAGAGTTCACCTCTGGTCACCGGATGTTCTCTTGGGAGTGCCCCGAAACATCGTCGCAACGTAGACGGCACCACCACCACGGGTGATTCGGGACACGCCAGCGGCCGGAGAAGCTGCGGACACACCCTGTCCTCTGGCCCGGGTAGCCTCCCGGGTATGGCTATCGCACGGTTCCCCAACGTTGTCATCGACTGTCCCGAGCCCGGCGCCCTTGCAGAGTTCTACGCCGGGCTCCTGGACTGGAAGGTCGAGGAGTCATCCGCCGACTGGGCCGAGATACGCGCCGACTACGGCCAGTGCATTGCCTTCCAGGGCGTCCGGGACTACACCGCCCCGGAGTGGCCGGGCCAGGAGGTGCCGCAGCAGATGCACCTGGACGTCGTGGTCGACGACCTCGACGCCGCCGAGCAGGCCGTCCTCGGGCTCGGCGCGACCAAGCACTCGCACCAGCCGGGGACGTCGTTCCGCGTCTTCCTCGACCCGGCCGGACACCCCTTCTGCCTCTGCCTCAGCTGAGCGTCCCGAGGGCACGGCCGCTTCGCAGGGTCGGCTCCCAACCGGCCCCGGCTCCCCACGAGGCCGGGCCCGCCGTGCCGTGCGCCTAGAAGCCGCCGCCCTCGCCCCCGGCGTCGGCCGCCATGTTGGCGAAGCGCGAGTAGTGGCCCTGGAAGGCGACCACGATGTCCTTGGTCGGGCCGTTGCGGTGCTTGGCGACGAGGATGTCCGCCTCGCCGGCCCGCGGCGACTCCTTGTTGTACACGTCCTCGCGGTGGAGCAGGATCACCATGTCCGCGTCCTGCTCGATCGAGCCCGACTCGCGCAGGTCTGAGACCATGGGGCGCTTGTCCGTGCGCTGCTCGGAGCCACGGTTGAGCTGGGACAGGGCGATGACGGGCACGCCGAGCTCCTTGGCCAGGAGCTTGAGGGCACGGGAGAACTCAGAGACCTCCTGCTGGCGGCTCTCGACCTTCTTGCCGCTGGACATGAGCTGGAGGTAGTCGAGGACCACGAGCTTGAGGTCGTGCTGCTGCTTGAGGCGGCGGCACTTGGCCCGGATTTCCATGAGGGACATGTTGGGCGAGTCGTCGATGAACAGGGGCGACTCGTTGAGGGGGCCGAGCACCGAGGCGATCTTGGCCCACTGGTCGTCGCGGAGCGTGCCCCGGCGGAGGTCCTGGAGCTGGATCGAGGCCTCGGCGCTCATGAGGCGCATGGCGATCTCGTTGCGGCCCATTTCGAGCGAGAAGAAGACGGTGGCCATCTTGTGCTTGATCGCGGCGGAGCGGGCGAAGTCGAGCGCGAAGGTCGACTTTCCCACGGCGGGACGCGCCGCGATCACGATCATCTGGCCCGGGTGGAGCCCGTGGGTGAGCTCGTCGAGCTCGTAGAACCCGGTCGGGACGCCGGTCATGCCGCCGCCGCGGTGGCCGGCCGCCTCGATCTCGTCCATGGCGCCCTCCATGACCTGGGAGAGCGGGACGTAGTCCTCGGCCGTTCGGCGCTCGGCCACGGCGTAGACCTCGGCCTGGGCCTGGTTGACGAGGTCCTCGACCTCGCCGTCCTGGCCGTAGCCGAGCTGGACGATCTTCGTGCCGGCCCCGACAAGGCGGCGCAGCACTGCGCGCTCGGCGACGATCTCCGCGTAGTAGCCGGCGTTCGCAGCCGTAGGCACGGACTGGATGAGCTCGTGGAGGTACGCGGGGCCACCGACCCGGTTGATCTCGCCTCGCTTGGTCAGCTCATCCGAGACGGTCACGGCGTCCGCGGGCTCACCGCGGCCGTAGAGGTCGATGATGGCCTCGTAGATGGCCTCGTGCGCAGGGCGGTAGAAGTCGATGCCCCGCACCACCTCCACGACGTCCGCGATCGCGTCCTTCGAGAGCATCATGCCGCCCAGGACGGACTGCTCCGCCACGATGTCCTGCGGCGGAGTGCGCGCGGCGTCAGCGTCGCGGAAGGACGGTGCTGAATCGACGTGGGACGTGGACATGGGCAACACCTCGGGCCGCTGGCAATCGTTCCGGAGCCGGCCGTCGAGACCACGCCTCCGGAGGAACGTGCACACCGTATCGGGGCCCACCGACAGTCGTGAAGCTGGGTTTTCACCACCCCTGTGGACAACCTGTGGGAAAAGGACCCACAGGTGTTCACGGACCTGTGGATATCTGTGGACAACTTCTCATCGCTGCCAAAAAGTGCTTCCTGACGTGGGAAGACTCTGTTGACAGGTTGTGGAACAAAGAAGTTTGTCCACAGGGGCAATCCACAGCAGCACTCGGCGGGCGCGGTCGGCCGCATGCCCGCGCACACATGCATCAGGGTCTTATGTGGCCTGGGCCACATGCATGGGCCCAGCGGAGCGGGTTTATCCGCCTGGGGGCATGCTCGCGCGTCCTCGCAGCCGGATGACCGCAGGCACTACGCTGGAAGTGCACACTCCGCCACCCGAGAAGCCCGCATGCAAAACCTCCTGCCTCCGCTCCTGATCCTCCTCGTCGTCGCCGCCATCGTCGTCTTCGTGCTCCGTGCCGGCGCACGACGCAGCAGGGAATCCCTCGAGGGTGCCCTCTCCGGAGGTCCGGCCGCCGCGGCGGCGGCCTCCGCGCGACTGAACGAGGCGCAGCATCGGGCCGTCTACTCGCTCATCGCCCGCGGCCTCACGGTCCAGGCGATCGCTGCCTACCGCGAAGCCACGGGCTCCGGGCTCGTGGAGGCGCGCAACGCCGTCATCCTGCTCGACCGCTACCCCCAGGCCTTCCGCACTGCCGCGCCCTCGCCAGAGGTCCATTCGGCCCCTCAGGAGATGGCCGCACCCCGGGACCAGGCGGCGCCCGAGCAGGCGGCCGCGGAGGGGCCGGCCGCGCCGGAGCAGCCACCCGCCGTCGCGCGTCGCACCGCGGCCGAGGCGTCAGGGGAACCCACGAGGAGCGCCCACGGCGCGCCGTCGGACGGGGGGACGCGCGCCCCAGATCCCGGCGAGAGCCGCCCGGAGCGATTCCCCTACCGGTACCGCGCCATCGTCAGCAACGGGCGGCAGACCCTCGAGGTTGCCTCCAACATGCTCAATGACGAGATCTACAACGAGATCAAGTCCCTGGCACGGATCGGGGACGCCGAGGACGCCGCGCAGATGCTGCACCGCCACTCGGACATCACCATCGAGGACGCGCGCGCCTTCGTCGCGCTGCTGTGAGCTAGTCCGCGGCCTCCTGCGCGCCCTCGAGCGCGCGCAGCGCGTTCCCCCAGCACAGCGCGTCGAGGTCCTCCTGCGGCCATCCTCGCTCGGCCAGGGCCGAGAGCACGGGGCCGTAGCCGGCCACGCCGTCCATGCCCCGGGGCAGGTCGGTGGTGCCGTCGAAGTCGCCGCCGAGGCCCAGATGGCGCGGGCCCACCACGTCGCGGGCATGCTCGAGGTGGCGCACGACGTCGTCGACCGTCGCCTCGGGGGCCGGATGGGACTCGAGCCAGGCCGAGTACTCTGCGGCGGCCTGGGGGTCCTCCTCGGGGGCGACGTCGTGGAAGTCCACCGGCAGGCCGAGGGAGAGCCGCGTCTCCCGCACGGCGAGGGCGTGCTCCCGGCAGGGTTCGGAGACGAACTTGGGCACGAAGGTGACCATGAGGACGCCCCCGTTGGCCGGGAGGCGTTCGAGGACGTGGTCGGGCACGTTGCGGGGGTGGTCGCAGACGGCGCGGGCCGAGGAGTGGGAGAAGATCACGGGGGCGGCGGTCGCGTCCAGCGCGTCCTCCATGGTCCTCGGTGAGACATGCGAGAGGTCCACGAGCATGCCGAGCCGGTTCATCTCGGCGACGACCTCGCGCCCGAACGCGGTCAGGCCGGTGTCGTGGCCGGCGCCCATCGCCTCGCCCGTGGCCGAGCAGGCCCAGGGGACGTCGTCGTTGTGCGTGAGGGTCATGTAGCCCACTCCCAGCTGCGCGAGCATCCGCAGCACGGCAAGTGAGCCCGCGATGCTGTGGCCTCCCTCCGCCCCCATGAGGGAGGCGATGCGGCCGCGTCCGGCGGCCTCCCGCACCTGGTCGGCGGTGCGCACCAGCTCGAACACGTCCGGGTGCGCCGCGGCGATGCGGTGCACGCAGTCGATCTGCTCGAGGGTGGCGACGACCGATTCCGCCGGGCTCAGGGTCGAGGGGACGAAGACGGACCAGAACTGTGCGCCCACGCCGCCCTCGCGCAGCCGCGGGATGTCGGTGTGGAGCCGGGGCTGGCGGCCCCCGAGGGCGGCCGCGGCGACGTCGTAGCCGAAGTCCTGGCGGAGCGCCCAGGGGAGGTCGTTGTGGCCGTCGAAGACCGGCGCGTGGCCGGGGGCTGGCTGCTGCATCCCGCCATCGTACGTCTGGGCATCACCTCCTGGAGGGCGCATCGGGTGGCCCCCAGAAGGGGACCCGCAGGAGGTGACGCCCAGAAGGTGACGCTCAGGAGGTTCGGGGGGCGGTGAGGTCCGCGAGGAGCTCCTCGAATGACCTGTCCTCGGGCCGCGTGGCCACCGCCGGGAGCGACCCGGCGCCCTCGGCGGACTTGGCGGGCCGGGATGCGGCCACCTCGCGCACGAGCTCGGTGGCGGCCCGCTCGATGCGGGCTGTCAGGCCCGCGCCCTGGGCACCATCCGCGCCGCCCTGGCCCCAGTCAGTCGGGGCAGCGAACACGCCCGTGGGCACCGTCCGGGTGCGCAGGTAGCTGAAGAGCGGGCGCATCGCGAGGTCGAGCACCAGGCTGTGGCGCGCCGTGCCCCCGGTGGCCCCCAGGAGCACCGGCTTGCCCTCGAGGGAGCGCGGCTCGAGGACATCGATGAAGGACTTGAACAGGCCGCTGTAGCTGGCCGAGAAGACGGGGGTGACGGCGATGATGGCGTCGGCGCCCTCCACCGCGGCGATCGCCTCGGCGAGATCCGGCGCAGCGTAGCCGGTCACGAAGTTGTTGGCGATGTCCACGGCGAGGTCGCGCAGCTCGAAGGTGGTGACCACGGGCTCCATCCCGGCCGCGCGGCCCAGCCTCTCCGCCGCCGCGGACAGCTGGTCTGCGAGCAGACGGCTCGAGGAGGGGACGCCGAGGCCCGCGGAGATGACGACGATGGAGGTGGTGGCTGCCATGATCCTGCCTTGCTCTCGAAGTACATGCGTTTGCATCTACCTCTGGTAACTGGCTGGGTCGGTCCCCTATTCCCGGGACCGCTTTCCCGTGCACCCCGCGCATGCGGAAGGCCCCCACCGCGCGAGCGGTGGGGGCCTCCTCAACCCGTCATGCCTGACGGCATGGGCCGATGCTGCGACTACTTCGCGGCGACGACCTCGAGGTTGACCACGGCGGAGACCTCGTCGTGCAGTCGCACGGAGACCTCGTACTTGCCGGTCGACTTGATGTGGCCGGGGATGACCACCTTGCGCTTGTCGATGGCGCCGAGGCCAGCAGCCTCGACAGCACCGGCCACGGCGTCCGGGCGGACGGTCCCGAACAGGCGACCTTCCTTGCCGGCCTTCACCTCGAGGCGCACCGGGGTGCCCGCGAGAGCGGCGGCCTGGGCCTGGGCGGCCTCGAGCGACTTGTGGGCACGGGCCTCGCGGGCAGCGCGGATCTGCTCGACCTGCTTCTCCCCACCCTTCGACCACGTGACCGCGAAGCCGCGCGGCAGCAGGTAGTTGCGCGCGTAGCCGTCCTTGACCTCGACGACGTCACCGGCGGAGCCGAGACCCGTCACCTCGTTCGTCAGAATGAGCTTTGCCATGAGATTGCTTCCCTTCTCAGCCGCGGCCAGCGCCGGAGTAGGGGAGCAGGGCGACCTCGCGGGCGTTCTTGATCGCCTGGGCGATCTTGCGCTGCTCCTGCACAGACACGCCGGTCACCCGGCGGGCGCGGATCTTGCCGCGGTCCGAGATGAACTTGCGCAGCAGGGCGACGTCCTTGTAGTCGATGACGGTGATGTCAGCGGCCTTCAAGGGGTTGGACTTTGGTTTCGGCTTACGGATTTCAGCCTTGGCCATCGTGGAGCTCCTTAGTCTCTGGAGCCCGTGGCATCAGCCACGGGATGGTTGTGATGTGTGATGTGGAAGGTGAGGGGATCAGAACGGGGGCTCGGAGTCGTTGCCCGTGCCCCAGCCGCCAGAGCTGCTGACGCCCGGGGTTGCCCACGGGTCGTCCTGCTGCTGGCCACCGCCGCCGCCACCCCAGCTGCCGCCGGAGCCGCCACCCTGGTTCTGCGAACCCTGGTTGCCGCCCCAGTTGCCCCCGGAGGAGCCGCCGCCGAAGTTCCCGCCCTGGCCGCCGCCGAAGTTGCCGCCCTGGCCGCCGGAGCGCTGGGTGCGGTTGACCTTCGCGGAGGCGTAGCGCAGGCTCGGGCCGATTTCGTCGACCTCGAGTTCGATGACGGTGCGCTTCTCGCCTTCCTTGGTTTCGTACGAACGGCTCTTCAGGCGGCCGGAGACGATCACGCGCATGCCCTTGGTGAGGGACTCGGCGACGTTCTCGGCAGCCTCGCGCCAGATCGACGCGCGGAGGAACAGGGTCTCCCCGTCCTTCCACTCGTTGGCCTGGCGGTCGAACGTGCGCGGGGTCGAGGCCACGGTGAAATTGGCCACGGCAGAGCCCGACGGCGTGAACCGCAGCTCGGGATCATTCGTCAGATTGCCGATCACCGTAATGGTGGTCTCGCCTGCCATGCTTCCTCCTGGTTCGTCCGACGCGTGCTGAAGATCGATGTACTTGAGGGAATCACGCCAAGACTACTTGGCGGAAACCTTCTGGTCCTCGGGGCGGATGATCTTCGTGCGAAGGATCGTCTCGTTGAGGGAGAGCTGGCGGTCCAGCTCCTGGGCCGTGGCCGGCTCAGCGGTGAAGTTGACGACCGCGTAGATCGCCTCGTTCTTCTTCTTGATGTCGTACGCCAGACGGCGACGACCCCAGATGTCCACCTTGTCGATGGAGCCACCGCTGGTGGTGACCACAGAGAGGAACTTATCCAGCGACTGCTGGACCGTGCGCTCGTCGACCTCGGGGTCGATGAGGACCATCAGTTCGTAAGGACGCATGTGTGAACCCACCTCCTTCGGGCTAAGCGGTTGCGGTCTTTCCGCAACAGGAGGTTCATGTGCGCGCCCGTGCCCCGTCCCCCGCAGAGGGCGGGAGGTGGCGCACAGACTGCACAAGTCTACCCGATGCCGGTCCGTCCCCCGAGCCGCCCGGCACCCATCCCGGGATCCACGCTAGCGCCGCCCGCCCGGCGTCGTCCGCACGGCCGCCGCCATGTGGACGACACGCCGGAAGCGGGCTTGTGGAGGGACCGGCGCTACTCATCCCAGCCGCCGGGGGCACTGAGGCCGGCCCCTCGGGTACGCGGTCCGGCCGCGGCGCGAGCGACCGACCACTCGATGTGCCGCGCACGAGGACCCGATTCCGAGGAAGCCTCTGTACCGCGGTCCCCGCGCGCGAAGACCGTGGATTCAGAGGCCGGCGTCAGGACCGGCCCGGGCCGGAGGTAGTCCGATGGCAGCGAGCGCAGCAGTCAAGCTCATCCGACTCGCGGGGGCGGGCGGCCTCCTCATCGGGGTAGGGCTGTTGGGGGTGCCCGCTTCTCCCCCTCGCGGGTCTGCTCCGGCAACCGTCCAACGCGTCGACTCCTCGGCCGAGCAGCCTGCCGTGGACCTCCGTGCCACTGATCTGCCGAGTGAGGGGCGTGCGGTCACCCAGCAGGCCGGGGAGCGCGGCTCCAGCGCCGCGGGCGAGCAGGAGCGCATGACGTCGTCCAGTCCGCAGCCACCGTCCCGGCCGGCACCGGACGAGCAGCCTTCCGCGCCAGTGCAGCAGCAGAAGCCCGCCCAGTCGGCGTCCGTGCAACCCCCTGCCCCGCCCGCCCGGCCAGCGTCCAAGAAGCCTGCGGCCGCACCCGTCCAGAAGACACCGACGGCCCCGCCCGCGCCCACCACTCCGAGCGCCTTCATCCCCGTGGTCGGGGCCGGCGGGCAGGCCGCGGTCGATGCCTGCGCCGGCCCCGTCCGCTTCACCCCGGTCACGGTGTCGGTCAGCATCGCGGAGCACGATCTCTGCGGTGGGTGGAGCAGGATGTCCTGGATCCAGCCGGGCACGGCGGTGACCGTCCAGGGCTACGGGACCTTCACCGCCTTCGCGCGCATGGTCGTCCCGCGCGGATCGAAGGAGGCCGTCCTGGGCGGATTCGCCGGCGGATCCCCGCCGATTGTCCTGCAAACGTGCATCCCCGGGACCCTCGAGATGCTGCTCATCGCGCTCCACTGAGGCGCCGACACACCCGCTCGCGGACATCCACCCCGTTCCCAGACTCGGCTGGAAGGATCGGGCGCATGAAGCCAGATGCCGAGCTCACCCATCGTGCGCGAATTGCCCGCCGCCGCGTCTGGATCATGTTCGGCGCCGGAGCGGCCGTGGCCGTCCTGACCGGCATCTTCAGCTCGTGGTGGCACGCTCCGGCCGCCGGCTGGGGCGCGGCCGCCCTCGTCTACGACGTCTGGGTGTGGGTGCGGATCGCCCCCATGAGCCCCGAGGAGACGCGCGTCCACGCGCGCCAGGAGGACCCCCGCCGCAGCGCGCGCGACTTCCTGATCCTCAGCGCCAATGTCGCGGCGATCGTCGCGGTGGTGATCGTCATCGTCTCCGGCAACAATGCGAACGGCCCGGCGAAGGCCGCGCTGGCCTTCCTCGCCCTGACCGTCGTGGCGGCCTCGTGGCTGATGCTGCACACCATCTTCACGCTCCGGTACACCGAGCTGTACTACGCGACCCCCGAGGGCGGGATCGACTTCAACCAGGACGAGCCCCCGCAGTACACGGACATCGCCTACATGGCCTTCAGCCTCGGGATGACGTACCAGGTGTCCGACACGGCCATCAGGACCCGCGCCATCCGCACGGAGGCACTCAAGCACAGCCTCCTCGCCTACGTGTTCGCGACCCTCATCCTCGCGGCGACCATCAACCTCGTGATCGGCCTCGCAGGCTAGTCCCCGCTGGCCTCCGCGGCCGGTCTCAGCCGGCGTGGACGAAGAACCGCTCCGCCGCACGGGCCAGCCGCCACGGGTCCTGCACCCCGGCCAGCTCGCGGGCCGAGTGCATGGACAGCAGCGGGATGCCCACGTCCACCGTGCGGATGCCCAGACGGGTTGCCGTGAGCGGCCCGATCGTCGACCCGCACGGCACATCATTGTTGGAGACGAACTCCTGGTACGGCACCTCGGCCTCGCCGCACACCCTGGCCCAGAGCGCCGCGCCGGCGGCATCGGTGGCGTACCGCTGGTTCGCGTTGATCTTCAGCAGCGGCCCTCCATTCAGGAGGGGGTGGTTGGCCGGGTCGTGGCGCTCGGCATAGTTGGGGTGGACGGCGTGGCCGGCGTCGGCGGAGAGGTGCCACGAGGCGGCGAACGCACGACGCCGCTCGGTCGCCGTCGCGCCGAGGGCGTCGCCGATGCGGGCCAGGACGTCCTCGAGGAACGGGCCGGATGCGCCCGAGCGGGAGGATGACCCGACCTCCTCGTGGTCGAACGCGGCGAGGACGGCGATCGGGCCCCCCTCCCCCGGCTCGGCCGCCGAGGCCTCGGCGGCCTGCACGAGCGCCGCGAGGCCCGCGTGCACCGAGGAGAGGTTGTCCAGCCGCCCCGAGGCGAAGAACTCGCCGTGGGCGCCGAAGACCGCCGGCTCCTGCGTGTCCGCGACCACGACGTCGAAGCCGCCCACCTGGTAGGGATCGACTCCGGCGGCCTCGGCGAGCACGCCGAGCAGGTCCTCGGCGGACGGGTCGCCGAGGCCCCAGACGGGGTTCATGTGCTGCTGCTTGCCGAGGGCGAGGCCCTCGTTGACGGCCCGGTCGAGGTGGATCGCGAGCTGGGGGAAGCGCAGGAGCGGGGCGGTCGCCGCGAGGTGCTGCTCGCCGTCGAGCGTCACGAGGCGGCCGGCGAGCCGCAGTTCCCGGTCGAGCCAGGAGTTCAGGAGCGGGCCTCCGTACACCTCGACGCCGGCCTGCAGCCAGCCGAGCCGTCCCGTGGTGGGCCGGGGCTTGAGCTTGAAGGAGGGCGAGTCGGTGTGCGCGCCGAGGATGCGGAACCCGGTGGTGGGGCCGGCGCCCTCGGGCACGGTCCACGCGATGAGCGCACCGTCCCGGATGACGGCGTACTTCCCCGGCCCGGCCGGCCACTCGTCGGCCTCGGCGAGGACCGTGAAGCCCTCCGCGGCGAGCCGCCGCGCGCCCTCGGCGGCGGCATGGAAGCTCGACGGCGAGGCCATGACGAAGCGGCCGAGGTCCAGGGCGTGCGCAAGGGCGGCAGTAGGCATGGTGCGAGTCTAGCCAGCAGGGTTCCCGCGCCCGGCGGGCGCCGGCGGGGTCAGTCCCCCGCGGCGTAGCGGTGGACGAAGTTGGCCAGGATCTTCTGCGGCTCGCTCACCCGGGTGCCGCGGGCGCGCTCCTTGACCTGCTCCGCCTCGTGCGGCGGGAAGTAGCCCGAGTGCCGGTACGCGTCGATGCGCCGCTCGAGGCCCGGCACGTCGAGCTCGGGGTGGAACTGGGTCGCGTACAGATTGCGGCGGACGCGGAACATCTGCACCGGGCATGTGTCCGAGCCGGCGAGCAGGGCGGCGTGCGGGGGTAGCGTGCGGACGGCCTCCTTGTGCCCCACGAAGGCATGGAAGGCCGGGTCGAGCCCGGCGCAGAGGGGATCGCGGAGGCCGACGGCGCTCAGCCTCACCTTGACGGGCCCGACGGGCTCGCCGAAGTGGCGGTCGATGACGGCGCCCATCTGGCCGCCGAGGAGCCCGACCCCGTAGCAGGCGCCGAGGAACGGGAAGTCCGCCTCGACGATCCGGCGCAGCAGGACGCCGATCTCCTCCTCGACGCGGCGCTGGACCGGGCCCTTCTCCTCTCCCGGGTCCGAGGCGGTGAACGGGCTCCCGCCGAGGATCACCCCCGAGTAGTCCTCGAGCCTGATCTGCGGGAGCGGGCCGGCCTCGGCGCGGACGCGGTGCAGCTGCTCGGGCTCGAGGCCCGCGTAGGCGCAGAAGGCCCGGTACTCGTCGTCCGCCACCTCGTCGTGGTCACGGGATGCCAGCAGAAGGAAGGGCCTCATGACCATATTGTGGGCTCCCCGGCGCCCGCAGCGAAGCGGCCAACCGTGTCGCGGCGGTGAGGGCGAGGACGGTGAGGAGCGCCGCGGCGATATGCGCGACCACGAGGAGGTGGAAATCCACGGGGGCTCCCTGGAGGGCGCCGGCAGGCGCGGCCGGGGACGTCGCTCCATGGTGCGCGTGTCCCGTTGCGGGGAAGAGGGGTCCGTTGGGCCCGGCAAGCGCGGTGAACGCAAGGTGGAGCGCCTGCTGGAGTGCCCCGCTGGCGATCGCGACCATCCACGGGGCCACCGGGGCGCGGGCAGCCACGGAGGCGAGCAGGCTGACGAGCACCACGAGCGCAGCGACTACCACCGTGGGAGGCGCGGCCCCGCCCGAGACGAGGTGGGCCACAAGCCCGAGACCCACCGCCGCCGGTCCGCCCACCAGTGCCGCCGCCGCCGACCTGCGACGTCCACGCCGCGATTCCGTGTCCATGCACAGCATTCGGAGCGACAAGGCCCGGCGGATGCCTCCCCGGCGCCTGCCGCGACGCGGGGGCCAGCAGGAATCACCGGTTCGGATACATAACTGAGAGTTTGCTGGCAATCCTGCGCGCACCCTTGTTGCGGCGCCCGGACGCTGCGAGTCTCGGTCCGTCGGTGTGACGGAATGTGTAAAGCGATGTGAACGCTCTCGTCCACCCGGCGTGACACCACGTTGTCCCCAACAGAAGGGCATGACATGAGGAAGCTCCTCGCCGCAGCGGCAGCAGGTCTGCTGCTCGCGGGCGTCGCCGCGGCGGCTCCGGCGTCGGCAACACCCGGGCCGAACCCGCACTCCGACCGCTCCATCCAGGTCTGCTCCACCCCGCGCGCAGGCGAGGCCGCCTGCACGGCGCGCCAGGCCGCAGACCCGAACGGCAAGCCCGTGACGAGCAATGCGGCTCCGCCGGCCACGGCAATCACCCCCGCCCAGCTGCAGAACGCCTACAAGCTCACGGGCACCTCCTCTGGTGGGCGGACGGTCGCGATCGTGGACGCCTACGGGTACCCGAACCTCGAGCGCGACCTCGGCGTCTACCGTTCCCAGTTCGGCCTTCCCGCCTGCACGTCCGCGAACGGCTGCCTGAGCGTGCGCAACCAGACCGGCGGCACGAGCCTGCCGCGGTTCGACCTCGGCTGGTCCCAGGAGCAGGCGCTCGACGTCGACGCCGTGTCCGCCGCCTGCCCCGACTGCAAGATCGCCGTCTTCCAGGCCAAGTCGGCCAGCTTCGCGGACCTCGGCACGGCCGTGCAGACGGCGGCCAGGACCCCCGGCGTCGTCGCCATCTCCAACTCCTACGGCGGCTCCGACGCCTCCGACGCCACCTACGGGAAGTACTACAACTTCCCGGGGATCGCGGTCACCGCGAGCACCGGGGACAACGGCTACCAGGGCGGCTCCTACCCGGCCTCCTCGAGCTACGTGACCGCAGTGGGAGGCACGTCCCTGACGGCCGCCTCCACCGCGCGCGGCTGGTCGGAGTCCGCGTGGAGCGGCGCCGGCTCCGGCTGCTCGACCTACAACGCCGCGCTCCCCGCGGCCGCACCGTTCAACACCGGATGCGCCCACCGCGCCATGGCCGACGTCTCGGCCGCGGCCGACCCGAACAACGGCGGCCTGGCCGTCTACTACCCGACCTCGAGCAGCGCCTCGACGTGGGGCCAGTTCGGCGGCACGAGCGAGGCCTCGCCGATCATCTCCTCGGTGTACGCCCTCAGCGGCAACACGGGCTCGGCGGCGGCGGGCACCTACGCGAACTCGATCCCGTACGGCCACTCCTCGAGCCTGTTCGATGTGACGAGCGGCTCGAACGGCACGTGCCCCACGTCGCAGTGGTGCACCGCGGGCGCCGGCTGGGACGGCCCCACGGGCCTCGGCACGCCAAACGGCGTGGGCGGCTTCTGACCGCCCTGCTCTGAGGGGTCATGTCCCTGCGTTAAGGGGTCACCTCCCTACGTTGAGGGGTCATGTCCTTGCCGATCGCGACAGGGACATGACCCCTCACGCTTGGGACATGACCCCTCAACTGTGAGGCCGGAGGGCGTCGCCGCTAGGCCGTCGCGGGGACGACGCCGGCCACCCGCCTCGCAGGGTGGTCGGCGGCCAGGCGGGGCCCGGCGCCGAGGACGGTCTCCCGGAACGTCGCGCCCGGGGCTGCCTCGGCCAGGAGCCCGCGGCGGCGCAGCTCGGGCGTGACGAGCCGGGCGAACTCGAGCAGGTCGGCGGGGCGGACGGCCGAGGTCAGGTTGAACCCGTCGACGCCGCCCTCGACGGCGAAGCGCTCGAGAGCGTCCGCGACGGTGGCCGGGGAGCCCACGATCACGGGCCCGCGGCCGCCGATCGAGATGAACTTCGCGACCTCCCGGAGGGTCCACGTCCGCTCCGGATCCAGCAGCGTGAACTGGGCGAGCGCGGACTGGTTGGCCTCGCTCCTGATGTAGGTCAGCGGAGCGTCCTGGTCGAGCCCGGAGAGGTCCACCCCGGTCCACCCGGCGAACAGCGCGAGCGCCGCGTCGGTGTCCACGTAGGACTCGTAGTCGGCCAGCTTCGCAGCGGCCGCCTCGTCCGTCTCGGCCACGATGACGGTCGCGAGGTTGAAGGCCCTCACCGAATCGGGGGCGCGGCCGGCCGCGACGAGCTCCGCCCGCAGTCCCTCGGTGAACTTCTTCGCCTGCGCGGGCGTCGAGCTCGAGAAGAACACCGCCTCGGCGTGCTTCGCGGCGAACGCCTTCCCACGGGCCGAGGCCCCGGCCTGGAACAGCAGGGGGGTCCGCTGCGGGGAGGGCCCGACCAAGGCGGGGCCGGGCACCCGGTAGGCGTCGCCGTCGTGCGCGATCCCGCGCACCCCGGCGGGGTCCGCGAAGACGTTCGCGGCGGGGTCGGCGACCAGCGCGCCGTCGTCCACCGAGCCCTCCCACAGCTTGTAGGCGACATCCATGAACTCCTCGGCCCGGTCGTACCGCTCGTCGTGCGGCACCTGCGTGTCGAGGCCGAGGTTGCGCGCGGCCGACTCCTGGTACGACGTGACGATGTTCCACGCGAGCCGGCCTCCGGTGAGGTGGTCGAGCGTGCCGAACCTGCGGGCCAGCAGGTACGGGTGGTCGTAGGTGACCGAGGCGGTGACGCCGAAGCCGAGCCGCTCGGTCGCCGCCGCCAGCGCGGACACGATCAGCAGCGGGTCGAGGGCGGGGTACTGCACCCCGCCGCGCACGGCGGCGTCGGCGCTGCCGCCGTAGACGTCATACTGCCCGAGCACGTCCGCGAAGAAGATCCCGTGGAAGCCGCCGTCCTCGAGGGCCTTGGCGAGCTGCGTCCAGTAGCCGAGCTCCGCGAAGCGGTGGGCCTGCGATTCGGGGTGCCGCCACAGGCCCGGCGACTGGTGCACCGGCACGAGCATCTCGAACGCATTCAGGAGCAGGGGCTTGGTCATGGGGTTCCTTCCGGGTTCGGGTGCGGCGGGGGGTCTGCGGACGACGGCGGGCGGCGCCTCAGGCGGCCGCCCCGCCCTCCGGAGTGGCCGGCTGGCCGGCGGCCTGGACGACCGGGTCCTTGGCGGCGAGTGCGGCCACGGTGGTGAGGACGCCGAGGACGGCGAACCAGCCGCACACGAGCCACGGCGTCCCGCCGCCGGCCTGGAGCAGGGCCGCGGCGACGAGCGGGGTGACGGCCGCGGAGAGGACCGTCCCGACCTGGTAGCCGAAGGACACCCCCGAGTAGCGCAGCTCGGTGGGGAACTGCTCGGCGAACCATGCGGCCTGCGGGCCGTAGATCGCGTCGTGCAGGATGTTCATGCCCACGAGCAGCACGAGCGGCAGGAAGGTCAGGCTGCCGTGGTCCAGGAACCAGAAGAACGGCCAGATGAGAACCACCACGCCCGCGGACGCAGCGACGGCGATGCGCCGGCGCCCGACGCGGTCCGAGAGCCAGCCCCAGAAGGGCCCCGAGAGCAGGCCGATGGCGGAGACGATGAGGATCGCGGCCAGGCCCGAGGTGGTGTCGTGGCGGCGGTCCTTGAGGTAGCCGAGGATGTACACGGTCATGAGCGTGTAGATGGCGGGCTGGACGAGTCGCATGCCGATGGTCACGAGGATCCCGCGCGGGTGCTCGCGCAGCACGCGTGCCACGGGCCGGGCCGCGATGCCCTCGGAGTCCTTGACGGCCGTGAACTCCTCCGCGTCGGTCACGCCGAGGCGGATCCAGAGGCCGATGAGGACGAGGACGCCGGAGAGGAGGAACGGCAGCCGCCAGCCGAAGGACTGGAACTGCTCGGGCGTGAGGAATGCCTGGGTGAGCGCGTACGCGCCGGTGGCCAGGAGCATGCCGGCCGCCGAGCCGACCTGCGTGAAGGAGCCGAACAGGCCCTTGCGGCCAGCCGGGGCGTGCTCGACGGAGAGCAGCGCGGAGCCGCCCCACTCGGCGCCGGCGGAGAGGCCCTGGATGAGGCGCAGGCCCACGAGGCCCACCACGGCGAGGATGCCGATCGAGGCATAGTTCGGCAGGACGCCGATGAGGGTGGAGGCGATGCCCATGGTCAGCAGGGAGGCCACGAGCAGGGCCTTGCGGCCGATCCGGTCGCCGAGATGGCCCGAGATCACGCCGCCGAGGGGGCGGGCGATGAACCCGACCGCATAGGTGGCGAAGGAGGCGAGGACGCCCACGAGGGGACTCGCGTCCGGGAAGAACTGCTTGTTGAACACGAGCGCCGAGGCCGTGCCGTAGAGGTAGAAGTCGTACCACTCGATGGTGGTGCCGACGAACGCGGAGGCGAGGATGCGGCGCTTGGCGCGCAGGGCGCTGCCGAGTCCCGGCTCGGTTCTCAGGAGGGTGGCCATGGAGGTCCTCTTCGGGTCGCGGCGCGAGGCTCGCTCAGGCGCCATACTTACGACGCCGGGGGTCCCGCGCGCCGTCGAATCCTCACCTGGGGCACCCCACTACAGCCGGAGGGTTGCCGTCCGGCAAGCCAGGGCTTGTTGCCGGAACTCTTGATTCTTCGCCCAGTCTGCCGGTGGCTGCCCGCGGGACGAAAACGCGCCCGTCACGGAGGTTCACACAGGCCCCACCCGCCGTCTGGGGCGGGGGTTCAGTAGTCGGGGTTGCTCGGGATGATGAGCCCGGTCTCGTACCCGTAGACCACGGCCTGGACCCGGTCGCGCAGGTGCAGCTTCGTGAGGATCCGGCGCACATGGCTCTTCACGGTCGCCTCCGAGAGGAAGAAGCGGTGCGCGATCTCAGCGTTGCTCAGGCCCTCGCAGATGGCCCGCAGGACCTCGAGCTCGCGCGGCGTCAGATCCTTCAGCAGGGGGTCCGGCGCGGTCCCCCCGTTGCCGCGCGCGGGCGCGCCCGCGCTGCGGACGTAGGTCTCGAGGAGGCGCTGGGTCACGCGGGGGCTCACGACGGCGTCCCCGCTCGCCACGAGGCGCACGGCCTGGACGAGTTCGGCCGGGGCCACGTCCTTGAGGAGGAACGCCGAGGCCCCGGCCTGGAGGCCGGAGAACGCGTACTCGTCGAGGTCGAAGGTGGTGAGGATGATGACCCGGGCGGCGCTGTGGGCGGCCGCGATGCGGCGGGTTGCCTCGATGCCGTCCATCACGGGCATGCGAACGTCCATGAGCACGACGTCGGGCCGCAGCGACTCGGTGAGCTTCACGGCCTCGGCGCCGTTGCCCGCCTCGCCGACCACCTCGAGGCCATCCTCGGACTCGAGGACGAGCCGGAAGCCCATCCGCAGGAGGGGCTGGTCGTCGACGAGCAGGAGCCGCAGGGGCCCCTCGCCGTGCTGGTGTTCCGTCTCGCTCATGCGTCCCCCTCCGTCCGGTGCTGCTCGTCCCCGTGCTCGTCCCAGTGCAGCTCGGTCTCCACGGTCCATCCTCCCCCGGCCCGCGGACCGGCACGGAGGGTGCCGCCGTACAGCGCCGCGCGCTCGCGCATCCCCGCGATGCCGCCGCCCGTCCCGAGGCGAGGCTGCGCGCCGTCGGCCGCCGCGCCGTCGTTCTCGACCCGGATCCGCACGGTGCTGCCCTCCCTCGCCAGCCCGACCTCGGCGCGGGAGACACCGCGCCCGTACCGGAGCGCATTGGTCAGGGACTCCTGGACGATCCGGTAGACGGCGAGCTGGAAGGCCGGGTCCTCGGGCGGCGCGGCCCCGGTGAGGGTGAGGACGGCGGGGAGGCCGGCGGTCCGGAAGCCCGCGACGAGCGACTGGAGGCTCTCGGTCCCGGGGGCGGGGGCGAGGCTCGGGCCCGCCGCGGGCTCGCGGAGCACCCCGAGGACGCGGCGCATGTCCGCCAGCGCGGTGCGTCCCGTGCGGGACAGCTCGCCGAGCACCTCCTGGGCCCGGTCCGGGTCCTTGGCGGCGATCTTCGCCGCGCCGTCGCTGAGGGCGACCATGACGGTGAGCGAGTGCGCCACGACGTCGTGCATCTCGCGGGCGATCCGGTTGCGCTCCTGGACGGAGGCCAGCTCGGCCCTGCGCATGGCCCAGGCGCGGATCTCGGCCTGGTGCTCGCGCGTGCCGCGGACCCAGGCACCGAGACCGGTTGCGAGGACGTCCATCAGCAGCACGGAGACCGCCGCCACCAGGCCCACATACCGGGCGTTCTCCGACACGGCGGGCCCGCGGGGGCTGTAGACGAACGCGTAGTACGCCGAGGCGGGGACCGAGGCCAGCACGGAGGCGCCGAAGGCGATGAGCGCCGGGGCAGAGGCGGCCACGGCGTAGAGGGCGAAGAAGATCGCTGCGCTCATGACCGAGCTGTTCGGGGACTGGTAGAGCAGGGCGGCGTCGATCGCGACGGTCACCACCAGCACGGCCCACGGGGACCGGCGCCGGCCCAGCAGGGCCACCTGCTGGAGGGCCAGCAGGGCGAACTGCCACCGGTTCCCGTGGAGCGCGTACTCGGCGAAGAGCGGGGCCGCGAGGAATACGGCCGCGGCGACGACGATCCAGTCCATCGCCACCGGGCGGTCCGCCAGGTACGCGCGGACGCGGCCCCGCCGTGGCGGGACCGCGAGGGCGAGCGCCTGCGCGCCGGGAGAGTGCACGGTCCTCCTAGACGTCCCGCTGCCTGAGCGTGGTGAAGGCTGCGAAGAGGAGCACCACCACGTAGGCGACGATGACCAGGGTGCCCTGCCACGGCTCGAGGTACGCCGTGTTGAGCGGGTTGCCCGAGCCGGCCTCCATCATCGCGTTCGCGGCGTTCGTGGGGAGGTACTTGCGCGCCTCCTTGAAGAAGTCGTTCGGGATGAGCTGGAAGATGATCGGCAGGACGAACAGGGCCGCGACGAGGGTCACGATGGCCCCGGCCGAGTTCCGCAGGAGGGCGCCGAGGGAGAGGCCCATGAGGGCCACCGCCGCGACGTAGGCCGCGCTCAGGAGCATGATGCGCTGGATGTCCCAGCTCGCCATGTCCAGGTGCAGGCCGTAGTTGCCGAGGATCGGCTGGGCTGCGAGGCCGCCGAGGAAGGCGCCGACGTAGGTGAGCACGAACCCGATGAGGATTGCGTACGCGGCCTTGGCGGCGAGCACCGGCCAGCGCTTGGGGACGGCGGCAAAGGTGGCGCGGGACATGCCGGAGGTGAACTCGGCGCTGATGATGAGCACGGCCAGCGATCCGAGGATGAGCTGGGAGAACGAGACGCCGGCGACCGGCAGCTGCGGGAGGAGCGCCGAGACGTCGATGGCCTCGCGCGGGTTGGTCACGGTGCCGTTGTGCTGGGCCTGGGACACTTGGCCGAATCCCCAGGCCTGGAGGGCCGAGAACCCGACCATGAGCACCACGGAGCACAGCAGGAGGATCCGGGTGGACAGCAGCGAGAAGAGCTTGATGCGCTCGGAGTTGAGCACCCGGGGGAAGGTCGGGCCGCTGAGGGCCGGGGCCGCCGAGCGGCGGGCGTGCTGGACTGCGGTGCTCATCGGTTCGCCTCCTGGGTCTGCGTGGGGGTGGCCGCGGCGGTCTGGGCGGGCGCGGCGGCCCCGTGCCCGGCGTCGGGACGGTCGGAGCGGTACTCCACGTCATCCTTGGTGAGCTCGAGGTAGGCCTCCTCCAGGCTCGCCTGCAGCGGCGTGAGCTCGTAGACGAGGACGCCGGCGCCGAGCGCGGCCTGGGCGATCTCGCGCGGCTCGAGCCCGGACACCTCGAGGAGCTCGCGTTCCTGGGTCTGGATGCTCACGCCCTCGCGGGCGAGGAGCAAGGCCAGCTGCTCGGGGCTGTCGGTGCGGACCCGGGTGCGGGCGCGGCCCTCGCCGTTGAGGATGTCCTGGATCGGGGCGTCCGCGATGATCTTCCCGCGGCCGATCACGATGAGGTGGTCCGCGGTCTGGGACATCTCGCTCATGAGGTGGCTCGAGAGGAAGACGGTGCGCCCCTCCGAGGCCAGGTACTTGACGAGGTTGCGGACCCACAGGACGCCTTCGGGGTCGAGGCCGTTGACGGGCTCGTCGAGCACCACGACCTGGGGGTCGCCGAGCAGCGCGGCGGCGATGCCGAGCCGCTGCCCCATGCCGAGGGAGAAGCCCTTGACCTTCTTGCGGGCCACGGCGCCGAGGCCGGTCATCTCGATGACCTCGCTGACGCGCGAGGTGGGGATGCCGTGCGTGGCCGCGAGGGCCCGCAGGTGCGTGTAGGCGGTGCGGCCGGGGTGCACGGCACGGGCCTCGAGGAGGGCGCCGATCTCCCGCAGCGGCGCCCGGTGCTTCACATACGGCTCGCCATTGACGGTCACCGTGCCGCGCGTGGGCGCATCGAGGCCCATGATCATGCGCATGGTGGTGGACTTGCCGGCACCGTTGGGGCCGAGGAAGCCGGTGACGCGGCCGGGCTGGACGGTGAAGGTGACACCGTCCACGGCCGTCTTGTCGCCGTAGACCTTGGCCAGGTCGTGCGCCTGGATCATGAGATTCCCCTTCGTGTTCGCATGGTTCCACGCTAGGGGTCCGCGCGGGCCGCCGCGACGGCCGTGGGGATGAACTCCGGCCCCCTGGCAGGGCCGGCCTCGTCCTCAAGGATGACTCCCGCCGGCGGTTCCTGCGCCTGCCTCCCTCAGTTGGCGGCCCGCGGCGAGTACACCGTGAGCGCGCCGCGCTCCACCCGCACGCTCGCACGCTGGACGCCGGAGATCACCTCGCCGTCCACCGCAAGGACCAGCGGCCGTCCGACAGCCGCGAGCTCGACCTCCTCGGCATCCCACTCGTGCAGGGCCGGGCTCCGCTCGGCGGTCCCCGTGACCAGGGCGGTGAGGAGCCGGAGACGGGCGAAGCGGGGCCGGGCGCTGGCCGCGCGGAGGTCGAGGATGCCGTCGTCCAGGATGGGGCGCTCGAGGGGGGCGATGTCGCGGGGCCAGTAGCGGCCGCGGCCGATGTAGAGCGTCCACACCTTGCGGCGGACGCCGTCGATCTCGAGCCGGGTGGGGGTCGAGGCGCCGAACGTGCGCAGGGCGGCCAGGGTCCCGGCCGCGCGCTTGGGCAGCCAGGGCAGGCGGCGGCGCAGGTGGTCCCGCCGGCGGACGAGGTTGGGGTAGACGCCCACGCTCGCCGTGTTGAGCATGACGGCGCGTACCTCCTCCGGCGCCTCGCTGCTCCCCCGCTCGGCCCGCACGCGGCCGAGGTCGCACACGAGCGCGGTCCCGGCGGCGACCGCGTCGGCGACGTCGGCTCCCTCGAGCGCGCCGAGGTCGCGGGCGAAGTGGTTGAAGGTCCCGCCCGGCAGCACCGCGAGGGGCAGGCCGAGGTCGGCGCACACGCCGGCCACGGCGCCCACCGTGCCGTCGCCGCCCCACACGCCGAGCGCGCGCACCCCGGAGGTGGAGGCGAGGGACCGGGCCACGTCTTCGGCGTCGTCATCCTCGCCGAGCTCCTTGACCATCGCGGCCGGGAAGAGCTCCCGCACCCTGGCCCCGGAGTCGGTCCCCGCCGGCCCGCTGGCCGGATTGAGGACGACGGCGAGCCCCTCCCCCCGCTCGAGGGCGGGGGCGGGTGCGGGGGTCGTCCGCGCGGGCGGCGCGGTCTCGAGGCGCGCCCACCAGGTGCGCGTCACGAACGCGGCGCCGACCCCGCAGGCGGAGCCGAGGACGACGTCGCTGGGCCAGTGGGCGCCCGTGTGGACCCGCGAGTAGGCCACGCCGGCGGCCAGGGGCACGAGCGCCGCTCCGAGGGGCGGGCTCAGCAGACCCACCCCCGTGGCGAACGCGAAGGCGGAGGCCGAGTGGCCGCTGGGCAGGGACGAGCTCGTGGGCTGCGGGCTGAGGAAGCGGTGCACCGGGAGCGCCTCGGGGTGCGGCCGGGTGCGAGGGAGGAGGCGCTTGGCCACGAGGTTCACGCTTGCGGAGGCGAGCGCCACGGCCATCAGCCCGTGCGCGGCGGCGCGCCGCGGCGGCCCCTTCTTCAGGGCCAGCGCCGCAGCGATGGCGATCCACAGCTTCGAGTGCGTGGCGGCCCGGGTGAGCCAGGAGAAGGCCGGGTCCCACGGGCCGCGCGGGAGCCGGGCCACCCGGTCGACGAGGGCGGTGTCCATGCGCTGGACGGCATGGAACGGAAGGCCGGGAGGCCGGAGGTCACGGAGCCGGCGGGGTCGCCTCATGCGTGCCAGCCTACTGCGCCGCCCCATGCCCGGACCCCTCCTTCCGGGTGACGCCGGCGAGGGCGAGGGCCACGAGGATGGGCACGAGGATCGCGAGCAGTGCGTGCCGCAGCCCGAGGTGGTCCCCGAGGAATCCGAGGAACGGCGGCCCCGCGAGGAAGGCGATGTAGCCGATCGTGGACACCACCGACACCCGCGCGGCCGCCCGGCGGGGATCGTCCGCGGCGGCGGACATGCCCATCGGGAACGCGAGCGCCGCCCCGAGTCCCCAGAACACGGCCCCGACTGCGGACAGAAGGTAGGTACTTGCCAGGGCATATGCGCTCAGGCCGATCAGGGCCGAGACCATGCTGATGCGCAGGGCGGCGACGCGGCCGATCCTGTCGATGATGCGGCCGCCGAACCAGCGGGCCACGGTCATCGCCCCGACGAAGACCGCGAAGAGCGCGGCCCCGGCGGCCTCGCTGGCGTCCAGGCCGTCCACCACGCCCTTCGAGATCCAGTCGTTCCCAGCTCCCTCGGTGAGCGTGGCGCCCAGGACCACCACCCCGATGAGGACGGTGCGGGGATGGCGCCAGGCGTCGAGCACGGTGCCCTTCGGCGCCCGTGTCTCGGCCGCGGGGATCCGCTCCGCACCGCCGTCCCCCGGCGCGGCAGCCGCGGCTCCCTCATGGGGCGACCCGCCGGCGTCGTGCGCAAGGAAGTACCGCGGCACCACGGCGATGATCGCCGCGACGACCACCACGATCGCGAACAGGTGCAGCGAGAGGTCGATCCGGGCGGCGCTCAGGGCTGCCCCGATGAGGGCGCCGAGGACGGCGCCACCGCTGAACGCGGCGTGGAACTGGGGCATCACGGTGCGGCCGAGCCGGTGCTCGACGTCCGCACCGCCGATGTTCTGGGCGACGTCCCAGAAGGCGATCCCGCTGCCGAAGAGGACCATGCCCGCGGTGACGACCCACACCGAGTGCGCGAGCAGGCCGATGCCGAGGACCGCGCCGGCGGTGATGGCCAGGGAGCCGCCGAAGCGGACGGTGGCCTTGAGCCCGATCCGGTCGACGATCGTCCCGGTCAGCGGCAGCGACACGAGCGAGCCGAGGGCGCCGACGAGCAGGACGGCGCCCATCTCGCCGGTGCTCAGTCCCAGCGTCTCGGTCACGGACGGGATGCGCGCTGCCCAGGAGGCGAAGATGAACCCGTTGGTGCCGAAGATGACGAAGATGGCGATGGCGGCTGCCCGGACGGTGCCGGCTGAGTCGGTGCGGGTACTCATGGGGCGCCCACCGGCGTCCCCCAATCCGTCGATCGCATGGCCCTACTCAATCACCCCGGGGCGGCGGGCCGCGCGCGCCGCGTCGGAGCGGCCGGGAATCCGATGCTCTACGGGGTGGCCGAGGGCGAGGCTGTCCCGGTGCCGGAGGCGGCACCAGCCGTGACCATGCTGCCGTCGGGTGCGACGAGGTACCAGACGCCCGCCACTCCCTGGCCGCTGGCCTGGCCGGCCGCGGTGTCCTTGGCGTAGTAGTAGATCGGCAGCCCGTTGAGGGTGATCTGCTTGCCGCCGTCCGCGGCAGGGATGCTGCCGACCTGCGCCGTGATGCCCTCCGCTGTCGGCTGCTGGGCGCTGGTCACCGCCGGCCACAGGGTCGCGCAGCCGCCGAGGCAGACGCTCTTCGACTCGCCGCGCTTGTCCTCGGTGTAGAAGTACACCGGCAGGCCGTCCGCGTCGACGACCACCCTCCGCCCGTCCACCGTCGCCGTCTTCAGGCCCGTGGTCGCCTTCCCGGATGCCTCAGGGCGTTCGGCTCCCGCGGCGTAGCCGCTCGGGGACGCCATCGGAGCGGTCGACTGCCCCGCTGCGGGGCCGGCGCCTCCGCAGGCGGAACAGAGGGCGCCGCAGGTGACGACGGCCGAGGCGAAGATCAGGATCCGTGACCTGTGCTGCATGGCGTGGCCTTCCGACGAATGCGTGTGCTCACTGGCCTCCTACCCCGTTCCCGTCCCTTGACCCGGCCTGTTTGGCCCGGGCCCGCCGCGGGCACAGGAATGCGTATGAGCGACGACACCGCGACCCTCGGCAGCCCCGACCCCGAGCCCCAGGGAGGGCTGGACCGTGACCCGGGCGACTGGGTGACCGGAGACGAGCCGATGACGGCCGCCCAGCGCAGCTACCTCGACACGCTCGCGAGGGAGGCCGGGGAGGAGCTCCCCGCCGACATCACCAAGGCGGAGGCCTCGCGGCACATCGACAGGCTCCAGGGCAAGAGCGGACGGCTCTCGGAGGACCCCGGCCAGCAGTAGTCCGCGGCCCTCCCGGAGGTGAGCGAGGTCCCACTCCGGGTGGGGTTCACGGGCACTCGAAGCCGCTGGTAGGCGTGCCCGGATCGTGGGCGCCCACGATCTCGAGCGCGACGTCCCTGAGCTTGCGGTTCCGGTGGTTGGACGCCTGGACCAGGATCTCCATCGCCTCCCGCTGCGTGCAGTGGGACTGGCCCATGATGATGCCGAGGGCGAGGTTGATCGCCGTGCGCGAATCGAGCGCCGCCATGAGGTCGCCCGCGAGCTCGTTTCCCGCGGCGAGGCGCAGCGCGATCCTGAGCGCGCCGGCGGCCTCGGCGGCCACGGCGGAGAGTTCCTCCCGGTCCGGTGCCGTGAAGGCGTTGCGCCTGACGCCATAGCAGTTCAGCGCCGCGCTCGCCTCGCTCTGCAGCGGGATCGGCGCGGCCATGAGCGACCGCGGGCCGTAGTCCCTGATATGCGAGACGAAGCCGGCCCATCGTTGCTCGGACCACAGGTCCCCGGAGCTGACTGCCGAGCCGGTCCGAGCCGCCTCGAGGCAGGGTCCCTCGTCCGCCGCGTACTGGAGTTCATCCCACCGCGAGGCCTCCGGGTCGCTTGAGGCGATCGTGGTGCCTCGGCGGCGCCGCTGCAGGGTCACGCTGCAGTAGTCGGCCCCACGGGGGGCGAGCCGTTCCGCGGCAGCGCCGGCCAGCTGCCCCAGGAAGGCCTCCAGGTCCTCGCTCGCGAGCAGGGCTTCCTGCAGCTGGAGCGCGGTCACCGTCCGTGTCTCGATGTTCTCGCTCGTCACCTTGCCGCCTCCCTCGGCGCCCGTCGGGTGGAAACTCCCCTTCCGTTTCCTCCATCATCCGACTGGTTCTCCCCGAACGCAACGATTGCGAGCACGCACGGATTGAGCGGTTCCCGGTCAGTGGCGGGACACCTCGAGGGCGCGGGCGACGGCGGCCCCGGCGCCCTGAGTCCACGGCTCACCGTGGCCGGGCAGGAGGATCGAGGCCTCCGTCGAGGCCAGGGCGTCCAGGGAGGCCAGGGCGGCCCCGCTGTCCGCGGTCGCCGCCTGGGCCACGATCTGCGGGCCGCGGCCACCCGTGTAGGGGTCGAGGGTCACGAGGGCGTCGCCGGTGATCACTGCGCCGCGCTCGGGGAACCACAGGGCGACCGAACCGGCGGTGTGGCCGGGTACCGGCAGGAGGGTGGGGGCGCCCGGCAGCGACCGCAGGGCGTCCTGATCGAGGGGGCGCACCTCGCGGATGCCCGGCACGGCGAACGCGCCGGCGGCCGCCATCCGCCCGAGGGCTGCGAGGGACTTGGGGTACCGGACCGGATAGAGCAGCGCGCTCCGCTCGTGCCGGTAGCGGTAGGGATGGGCAGCGATGTAGTGGTCGGCGGAATGCGCGTACACCGGGATCCCCAGCCTCGCCCTGAGACGGGTGGCCGACCCGATGTGGTCGAAGTGTCCGTGGGTCAGGACGAGCGCCCTGATGTCCTCCGGTCCTCTGCCGAGTGTCCGGACGGCCCGCGCGAGCAAGCGCTCGCTCGAGGGGAATCCGGCGTCCACCAGCATCAGGCTCCCGCCGTCCTCGACCACGTACAGGTTGGTGGCGGCGTGCTCGAGCCGGTGGATCCCGGGGGCCGCGTTCTTGGTGAACATTGCGACCGGTTACCCCGCCGGGCCGGGTCGAAACGGCGGCTCAGCCCGCCTTGACGAGGAAGTTCTTCAGCAGCGGCCCGGACACGGTCGCACCGAGGCCTCCTTCCTCGACGAACACCGCGACCGCGAGGTCGCCGTGGGTTCCGATGATCCAGGCGTGGGTCTTGGGCGGGCTGTCGGAGCCGAACTCCGCCGTGCCGGTCTTCGCCCCTACGGGGGCGCCGGGGACATCCGCGAGGAAGCCCGCGTGCCCGCTCGTGACCACGGCCCGCATCATGTCCTTCAGCACCGCCGCCTCGGCCGCCGTGAGCGGTGGGCCTGGCTGGGAGGCGGGGCTCGCCGTCGTCCCCGCGGGCGACGGCGCGGGGCTGGCCGAGCCGCTCCCGGTAGCCGGGGCGGCACCCGCGGCGGTGGCGGACGCGACCGCGGACGGCGACCCGCCCGGCGTCGTGCCTGTCTGCGGGTTCAGCACGAGCTGCGCCGAGACGGGCGAGCCCTTCGCGACCGACGCGGCCATGATCGCGGCCGTGAGCGGGGAGAACAGCACCCTGCCCTGGCCGATCATCGAGGCGGCGTGCTCGGTGGAGCCGGCGTCGCCGGGGACGGATCCGAGGAAGGCCGGCGCCCCGAGCCTGGGGGCGTCGACGGCCACCCCGAGAGAGGTCGCGGCGGACTCGAGCTGAGCCTGCGAGACCTTGTCGCGCTGGGAGATGAAGGCGGTGTTGCACGAGTGTGCGTAGGCGTCGCGCAGGGTGATCTCGCCGAGCGAGGAGGCCGGGTAGCCGGTCGCGTTCTGGAAGGTCTTGCCGTCCACGGTGAGCGTGGGGGTGCACTGCACCTTCAGGTCGGCGGTGGCGCCCTGGCGGATGAGTGCGAGGGAGTCGATGGTCTTGAAGATCGACCCGGGTGCGTACTGGCCGAGCATCGCGGTGTTGTAGCCGTTGCTGCCGGGCCCGGAGGCGGCGGCGAGGACCGCGCCGTCGGAGGGGCGCAGCGCCACGATCGCCGAGGCCGGCCCGATGCCGGCGAGCTCGTCCTCCGCGAGCTGCTGGAGTCGGGGGTCGAGGGTGGTCTTCAGGGGCGTCCCCGGCACCGGCTGCTTCGTGAAGAGCGTGCGCCGCACCCCCGGCTCGGCCTTGAGCTTCTCCGCCGTGAGGTCGCCGGGCTGTGCGTAGACCGTGACGCCGTCCTGGCCGCGGAGCTGGGCGTCGTACTGGGCCTGCAGCCCGCTGGCTCCGGTCGTCTCGCCGGGCTGGATCGCCCCGCCCGAGTCCTTCACCTGCTCGGCCGTGGCCTGCCCGACGACGCCGAGGACTGGCCGGGCGAAGGTGCGGGTCGGTGCCAGCGGCATGCTGTCCTTGACGGTGATGGCGCCGGGGACGGCCGCGATCTGGCTGTCGGTGGGTGTGCGCCCGGGCTCGTCGCGGAGCGTGATGGCCTCCACGAAGGCCTTCTCGCCGGCGGCCTTGACCTGCTTCGTGAACTCGCCGGGGTCGATCTTGACCAGGGCGGCGAGCTTCGTGGCGGAATCGGCCTGCCGGTCGGCGGCGAGCTGGGACTTGTCGATGCCCACGCGGAGCACGGGCCGCTCGGTCACGAGCTTCGCCTCTCCGGCCCCGAGGATGTCTGCGCGGGCCGGTGCGGCGGTGTCGACCGCGAGGACCTCCGCCTCGGCGAGCTGGGGGGCGAGGAGGTCGGGTTTCCACTGGGTCAGCCAGCGGTCGCCGTCCCGGGCGAGCTGCGCCGTCGTCTGGTACGTCCAGTCCTGCCCGGCGAGCTTCCAGTCGTAGGCGAGGACGACGTCGGCCTTGTCGCCGTCCACTTTCGGCTCACCGGCCGTGACGGCGGGCTTCACGTCGCCGAGGCCCTTGAAGGCGGCGGCGAGCTGCTGCTGGGCAGCCGCCGGGTCCTTGCCCTTCAGGGGCACGCCGCCGACATCGCGGGCGGCAAGCGCCGAGGCGAGCTGTCCGGCGGCCTGCTTGGCCGCCGTCTGGCGACCGTCGTCGCACGAGGTGAGCGCCGCGCCCATCAGGGCGGCGGCGAGGACGAGCAAGACCACACGGAAGTTCCCCACGCCGACAGCTTAAGCGGTGGCTCCGACAGGACTGGGACCGCCCGGGCGACGCCGTGGATCCGGCGGGGGCGGCGGGTCAGCGCCTGCCGTTGCGGGCCTCGTCCGCCCGCAGCGACCAGGCAGCCAGGAGGGCCAGGGAGAGCGGGTAGGCGAGGGTTCCGACGATGCCCCCGGCGCAGACGAGGACGAGGATCACCGCCAGTGCCGCGGCGGCCGCGACCCGTATCCGGACGCGTCGGGAAACCGGGGTCTTCTGGTGAGAGCTGACAGCCATCGCCCTCGCCTCCTGGTCATGCTGGAAGGCACGTTCTGGCGAGGGCTGCCGAGCCCAAGGTGAAGCCTGTTCCCCCGCGACCTGCTTGTCCACGATGCCCCAGCCCCCTGGAATCAGGGTCGTCCCGCGGCGGGGATCCGGGCCAGAGTCCAACGGCCCGGGCGCCCAGCACCGGGGAGGTCGGGGTGCCCGCGGGCCTATCCGCTCCAGACGTCGCCGGCTTCCAGGCGGCTGATCTGGGCCAAGGCCTGTTCCATGTCGAGGCCGGCGCGACGGAGCTCCTCCAGGGTCTGCTCCCGGCGCCGGACCGCTTGGGGGTCGAGGGCAGCCGTCCCGTGGGATGGCAGCTGCGGGCGGACCGGGTCGCGCGGCGGCCGGCCGGAGTCGGCCGGGTCGAAGGGGCCGGGCGAGTGGTTGCGTGCGGCCGCGGGGCGGTCGTGGTGGCGCGGGGGGCGAGCAGGGGCGTTCTTCATCGGACTCCGTTCTGCATCCTGGGACAGCTTCTTCCCAGAGTCCGAGACGGCGGCTCTCGTCTGGAGGGCCAAAAGTCCCACATCTTGGCCCTCCCGGACGCGCGCTCCCCGGGTCGGGGATGCGGGCGGCGGCTGGACGAGCGTCACCGCCCTCCCGCCGCGCCCTCCCGGACTGATGCCCCGTCCACAGCCGGATCCGCTGCGGCTGCCGCGTCCACGGCGGCGAGCAGTTCGGCGGTGCGGACATTCTTCAGGACGAGCGCGTAGGCCCCTGCAGCGGCGGCGCGGCGGTCGAGCTCGGGGGCCTTCCACGCGGCCAGGAGCACGCACCGGATCGAGGGGGCCGCTTCCCGGACGCGGCGGCAGATGTCCACGCCCGCTCCGGTGAGCATCCCGACATCAAGCACACAGACGTCCGGCCGCAGGTCGAGGATCTGTGCCACCGCGGCGTCGGGGTCCCGGTGTGTGCCCACAACGTCGAATCCCTCGTCCTGCAAGAGCTCGTGAAGGCTCTCGCGGGCCAGGTCATGGCGGTCATAGATGAACAGCCGGGCCCGCGGGCGCGCGGCAGCAGAGGATGGTTGGGGGTACATGGGCTGGCTCCTTCCAGTTCGATCCAGAAGGGGACCCAGAGTGCACCGCGCACTCATTCGGTCCGGAAGGGGATCGCCCAGTCCTGCCGTTCTCCCGCTGCCGCGGCCTCTTGGATAGGGCAGGAATCCCCATGGACTTCGAAAGGATCCTCGGGGCGGGCCCTGACCAGCGGGCGCAGGGCCGGCAGGTGTCAGAGCCTGAGTTCGAGCAGCACCGTGTCCCGCCAGGTCCCCGCGAGCGGCCCGTGCCCCATGAGGGCGATCCGTTCGCGGCGCCCGACCTCGCGGAAGCCGAACTTCCGGTGGAGTGCCAGGCTCGGGGCGTTCTCGGGGAAGACGGTGGCCTGGACGGTCCAGATCCCGCGGTTCCGCGATTCCTCGAGGAGGGCGTCCATGAGGAACGTCCCCACGCCGCGTCCTCCGGCCGCGGGGTCCACGTAGAGCGAGTGCTCCACCACCCCGCGGTAGACCTCGCGGGCGGACACGCGGCCCGCCCCGGCCCAGCCGAGGACCGGAGAGTGGGAGCCCGACTCGCAAGCCACGAGGACGAACTCCTTCCTCGCCACAAAGGCCTCCCAAGTGGGCGGCGGTGCCGATTCGAAGGTCGCATCGCCCGGCTCGATCCCCGCGGCGTAGATGTCCCGGATCCGCGGCCAGTCCCCGGCGGTGGCGTCGCGGGCTGTCAGGGCGTGCCGGGCCTCGGCGGGATGGGCGTCCATGGGGCGATGGTACGCGCCCGGGCCGCCGTCCCGGGGCCTACCTGGCTCGCTCGACGCGCCCCTCGTCCCACACCGGTTCGGCAGCCTCGCGGACGGTGCCGTCCGAGCCGAACACGAGGACCCGGTCGAAGGACTTCGCGAACCAGCGGTCGTGGGTCACGGCCAGGACGGTGCCCTCGAACGCATCGATGGCCCTCTCGAGCGCCTCGCCCGAGTGGAGGTCGAGGTTGTCGGTGGGCTCGTCGAGGAGGAGCAGCGTGGCCCCGGAGAGCTGGAGCAGGAGGACCTGGAACCGGGCCTGCTGGCCGCCCGAGAGCGACTCGTACTTCTGCTCGGACTGGCCCGCGAGCCCGTAGCCGTCGAGGGCGCCCGCTGCGGCCTCCCGCGCCAGGCCGGAGCGGTGCTCGTCGCCGCGGTGCAGGATCTCGAGCAGGGTCCGGCCCGCAAGGTCCGGCCGGGAGTGGGTCTGGGCGAAGTACCCGGGCCGGACGCGGGCGCCGAGCCTGACCGTCCCCTCGTGCGGGACGGGCGTGATGACCACCTCGGAGACCGGCAGGTGCTCGCGCGCCGGATCGGTGCCCCCGAGGGCGAGCAGGCGCAGGAAGTGGCTCTTGCCCGAGCCGTTCGATCCGAGCACTGCTACCCGGTCCCCGAACCAGATCTCGCTGGAGAACGGCCTCATGAGTCCCGTCAGCTCGAGTTTCTCGGCCACGACCGCGCGCTTGCCGGTGCGCCCGCCGCGCAGCCTCATCCGCACGTTCTGCTCCACGGGCAGCGCCTCGGGGGGCCCGGCGGCGAGGAATTTCTCGAGCCGGGTCTGGGCTGCGTGGTAGCGGTTGGCCATGTCGGAGCGGAACGCGGCCTTGGTCTTGTACATGGTCACGAGCTCCTTGAGCTTCGCGTGCTCCTCGTCCCAGCGCTTGCGCAGTTCCTCGAACCGGGCGTTCCGTTCGGCCCGTGCCTCGACATAGGAGGCGAACCCGCCGCCGTGGATCCAGGCGCTCGCCCCGTTGATCCCGGGCTCGAGCGTGACGATGCGCTGGGCAGCGTTGTTGAGCAGCTCCCGGTCGTGGCTGATGAAGAACACCGTCTTGCGCGAGGCGTTGAGCTTGGCCTCGAGCCAGCGCTTGCCGGGGACGTCGAGGTAGTTGTCCGGCTCGTCGAGGAGCAGGAGGTCGTCGGGGCCGGCGAAGAGGGCCTCGAGGACGAGCCGCTTCTGCTCGCCGCCGGAGAGGGTGGCAGCCGCGCGGTGCTGGGCGCGCTCGTACGGGACGCCTAGCGCCGCCATCGTGACCTCGTCCCAGACGGTCTCCCACTCGTACCCGCCGGCGTCCCCCCACTCGGCGATCCCGTGGGCGTAGGCCATCTGGGTGGCCTCGCCGTCGTCCTCCATCATGGCCAGCTCGGCGGCGTCGAGTGCCCGGCCGGCGGCCGCGACGTCGGCGGGAGCGGCCCCCAGCAGGAGGTCACGCACCGAGGAGCCGTCGCGCACCTGGCCGATGAACTGGCGCATGACGCCCAGGGAGCCGGACCGCCCCACCACGCCCTCATCGGGTGCGAGGTCGCCTGCGATGATCTTGAACAGGGTCGTCTTGCCCGTGCCGTTCGGGCCGATGAGCGCAGTCTTCGAGCCTTCCGGGACCTTGAAGGTCACGCCGTTCAGGAGCGGGGTGCCGTCCGAGAGGACGTAGTCGATGCCGGAGAGGTCGAGGTGGGCCACCCATCAAGCGTAGTGGCTGGCCGCTGGCACCCCGGTGCCGGCCGTCACTCCCCCGCGAGGCGCCGCTTGGTCTTTGCCGTCGCCACCGCGGTCCATGGGTCCTCCGGCCAGGGGTGCTTGGGGTAGCGGCCGCGCATTTCGGCGCGCACCTGCGCGTACGGGCCCGACCAGAAGGAGGCGAGATCGGCGGTCACCGCCAGCGGGCGTCCCGCCGGGGAGAGGAGATGGAAGAGCACGGGCACGCGCCCGTCCACGAGACGGGGCGTCTCAGCCCAGCCGAAGCACTCCTGGAGCTTGACCGCCACGATCGGGCTCGCCCCCGGCACCGCGGTGCCGTCCGGGCCGGGGACGTCCTCGACGGGCGGGTACTCGATCCGCACGCGCGACCCACTGGGCACCTCGAGCCGCTCGGGCGCCAGCTCGGGGAGCCGGGAGGCCTCGGGCCAGGGCAGGAGCCGACGCAGGGGCTCTGCGAGGTCGATCCCGCGAGCCGCGGCGCCCTGCGCGAGCGCATCGACCTCCGGGGCGAGCCAGTCGTCAAGGCGGGCGAGCAGTGCGGAGTCGGCCACGTCCGGCCACGGTGCACCGAGCTCGCGGTTCAGGAGCGCGAGCCTGCGCCGCAGCGCCTCCGCGCCCTCGGACCAGCCGATGACGCCGAGCCCGTGCGCCGCGAGTGCCCGGATGACCGCGGCGTGGCCCTCCTCGGCGGTGGGACGCACCGGGGTCGAGGCGAGCTGGATGGCACCCAGGCGCCGCTCGCGCCGCGCCACGACCCGGCCGTCCTCGAACTCGGCCTCGACGCGGTCCGTCAGCAGGTGCGCGGCGGCCGACTCGGCGAGCTCACGGCTGATCGGGGCTGCCGCGCGCACGACTGCGCCCGTCCCCGCCGCGTCCCGGCCCGCCGCCCGCGCGGCCTCGGCCACGGCGAGCCATTCGTGTCCCGACAGGGAGCTGCCGGCGGGGATGCCGGCCCGGGTGCCGGAGGCGAGCAGGTAGGCCTCCGGACCGCCGGGGACGCGGCGCGCCACCGACCCCGGGAAGGCGAGGGCAACCACGGCCCCCACCTCCGTTGAGGGGTCATGTCCCAGCGTTGAGGAGTCATGTCCCTGCGTTGAGGGGTCATGTCCCTGCGTTGAGGGGTCATGTCCCTGCGCGGACCCGGCCCCGGCGTCCCGCGCGATCCGCTCGAACCGCCGGACCTCCTCGGCCCAGGCGCGCGCCTGCGGGTCGCGGCCGGAGCGGAGTGCCGAGAGCAGGCGTCCGAGGTCGGCGCCGGGCGGGCGCAGGTCGCGGGCCGCCATCGCGACGGCTTCGGCGGCGGCCCGCGCGCCCACCAGTCGTGTCCCCTCGAGCAGGGCGCGCGCCAGCCGCGGGTCGGCCGGGATGCGCGCGAGCCGGCGCCCGAGCGCGGTCGCGTGTCCGGCGTCGTCCACGGCGCCGATCGCGGCGAGGGTGGAGACGGCGTCGGCCAGCGCTGGGCGCGGCGGCGCGTCCGGGAGCGCGAGCCCCAGGCCGCCGGGCGCACCCCAGCAGGCGAGGATGAGCGCTGCCTCCGTCAGGTCGGCGGCGGCGACCTCGGGGGTCGAGTGGGCCGGTGCCGCTGCGTAGGACCGCTCGTCGTAGCAGCGCACCACGCGGCCGGGCCCCTGGCGGGCGGCACGTCCGGCGCGCTGCTGCGCCGAGGCCCGGGAGCAGGAGACGGTCACGAGGCCGGACATCCCGCGCGAGGCGTCCCGGCGCAGTTCACGGGCCAGCCCGGAGTCGACGACGAGCCGCACTCCGGGGACCGTGAGCGAGGACTCGGCCAGCGCGGTCGAGACGACGATCCGCGGCCCGTCCCCGGGGCCGCGGCCGGACACTGCGCGGTCCTGCTCGGCGGCCGGGGCCTGCCCGTGGAGCTCGAGGACCTCGGTGCCCCGCACCCGCGCGCGCAGCCGCTCGGCCACGTGCCGGACCTCCCGGGCCCCTGGCACGAAGACGAGGGCGTCGACATCCCTGCCGGCGGCGAGCTCGGCGGCGTGCTCGCGTGCCGCGGTATCGGCCACGTGGTCGAGGAAGGCGCGGGCCACGCCGCGCTCGTCGATCCTCGGGGCGTCCCACGGTGCCCAGGCGACCTCGAGCGGATGCAGCGCGGACGGGCAGTCGACCACCGGCGCGGGCCCTTCCTCGTCGCCCAGCAGCGCGGCGAAGCGCGGGGCATCCACGGTGGCGGACATGGCAACGAGCCGGAGGTCGCCGCGCAGCTGGCGGACCTCGGCGAGCATGCCCACGAGCAGGTCGGTCTCGAGCCCGCGTTCGTGGACCTCGTCGAGGACCACGGCACCCACTCCCTCCAGCCCCGGATCGGCGAGCAGACGGCGCACGAGCACCCCCGGCGTGACGAACTCGACGACGGTGCCCGCACCGGCGGTGCGCTCGCCCCGCACCGTGTACCCGGTCCGGTTCGCCGCCCGGGCGCCGTCCAATGCGGCCAGCCGGTGGGCGGCGGCCCGGACTGCGACCCGACGCGGCTGGGTGACGACGACGCGCGGCGGGGCGCCGCCGTCGTGCGCCTCGGCGAGGGCAAGGTTCGCCACGAGCGGCGGGACGAGGGTGGTCTTGCCCGTTCCCGGCGGCGCCTGCACGACCGCGGCCGCTCCCGGGGCGGCAAGGGCAGCCCCGAGCTCCGCGAGCGAGCCGGCGAACGTGAGGCCGGCACCGATGCGGGCCAGGTCGAACGGCTGTGCGGGCGGGCGGGTGGTCATCGGTCCATTGTGCCGGGGGAAAGCGATCGGTGAGGGCCGCACAGCTGCGCCGGCCGATGCCGGCAGCGCCCTCGTCCGCGCAGTCCACCGCGCGGTGGGGACCTTTGGCGGCGTCGTCCTCATGACGCCGGTCGCGCTGCTGATCGGGCAGTTCGTCAGCCCGGTGCCCGGGGAGGTCCTCACCCGTGACCGTGCCGTGGAGACCCTCGTCGGGGCGGCGGTCGCCTTAGGGTCGTCCTGGCCACGACCGTCAGCAGCGCGGGACCGAGCGCCTACGCCCGGATGATGCGCCGGCGCCGCGCCTCGGCGATCGCCGCCGTCCGGTTCTCCACGCCGAGCTTGGCGTAGATGTGCACGAGGTGCGTCTTCACCGTGGCCTCGGAGATGAAGAGCGACTTCGCAAGCTGGCGGTTGCTCGCGCCGCCCGCCAGCAGGGCGAGCAGCTCGAGCTCGCGGTCCGAGAGCGCGTCCTCCAGCCGGGTGCGCTCGATCCGCGCCTCGACGCCGGGAGCCAGCACGCGCGCTCCGGCGGCGGCGTCGAGCACAGCCCGGCGGATCCGCTCCGGCGGGGCGTCCTTGAGCATGTAGCCGGAGGCGCCGGCGTCGAGGGCGGCCCGGATGTCGGCGTCGGTGTCGTAGGTGGTGAGGATGAGCACGGGCGGCGGATCCACGAGCTCGCGGAGCCGGGCCGTGGCCGTGACCCCGTCCATGCCGGCCATCTGCAGGTCCATGAGCACCACGTCGACCGTCTCCCCGAGCGCCCGGGCCCGGGTGAGCTCGGTGAGCGCCGCGGCGCCGTCGGAGGCCTCGGCCGCGACCTCCACCCCCTCGAAGCCGGCGAGCATCGCGCGGAGTCCTGCGCGGACCACCGGATGGTCGTCGACGAGCAGCACGCGGATCACGGCCGCTCCCCATGGTCGCCCGCGGGCCCGTGCGCGCCCGCGGGCAGCCGGACGGCCACCACGGTGCCCTCGCCGGGCGCAGACTCGAGGGTGAGCGCCCCGCCGGCCTCCTCGACCCGGTGCCGCAGGCCGCGCAGCCCGTACCCGGTCCCGTCCGGGCGCGGCCCGCGGGGCAGCGTGGCGGGGTCGAACCCCACCCCGTCGTCGAAGACGTCGAGCGTGACCTCCCCGTCGAGGTAGGCAAGGCTCACGACGGCGGCACTCGCCCGCGCGTGCGCCCAGACGTTCGCGAGGCTCGCCTGGGCGGCGCGCAGGAGGACCTCCTCCGCGCCGGTGCCGAGCGGGCGCGGCTCGCCGTCGGCCTCGAACCGGCACATGAATCCGGCGCCGCGGGCGGCGGCCTCGGCGGCCGTCTTCTCGCACAGCCTGCCGAGCGCGTCGGCGAGCGGGGAGGCGGTGCGCACCTCCCCTCCCGCAGGCTCGGCGCCGTCCCCCTCCGACCGCTCGGGGCCGAGCGCCGGCGAGCCGAGCCCGCGCACGAAGGCCCGTGCTTCGGCGAGGGACTCGGCGGCCGTGGCCTGCACGATGCCGAGCCTCTCGCGGGCAGCGGCGGAGTCGCCGTCGTCCAACGCGGCGGCGGCGGAGCGCCCCATGAGCACCACCGAGGAGAACCCCTGCGCGAGGGTGTCATGGATCTCCCGGGCGAGCCGCTCGCGCTCGGCCAGGACGCCCGCGCGGTGCTGGCTCTCGGCGAGCTGGGCACGGGTGCGGCGCAGCTCGTCGGCGGCGGCGCGCTGGGCCTCCGCCTCCGCATAGAGGGCGCGGTAGGCGAACGCCGTGACCACGGCGAACGCGGCCCCGAAGAGCGGGCCGAGGACCATCGCCACGGACAGGCCGCCGGCGTGCCACCCCAGCCCCAGGACCACGAGGGCGGCCGTGGCGGCGACGGCGCCCGCCCCCCACCACCGCGGCAGCAGGTGAAGCTGGAGGAAGAAGAGGGCGAACGCCACCCACGCGAACTCCCCGCTGACCGCCACGAGCACGAGCCACAGCCCGCATACCACCCCGAGCCACGGCAGCGAGTACCGGGCGGGGTCGGGTGCGGCCCCCTGGAAGTGCCGCTTCTCGAGCACGGTCCCGGCAAGGTAGACGAGTGCGAGCAGCACGGCGAGGGGAAGGACGACGCCGGCGGGCGCCTTCGCGGGGCCGCCCGCCTCGGCGGCGGTGACGGGCAGGAGCGAGCGCACAGTCCCCACCAGCAGGAGCGCGGCGAAGCCGACGTGCAGCGCCACGCGGAGCCAGCGCAGCACCCGCTCGGTCCGGGCGGCGGGGGCAGGGGCTGCGGGGGCAGGGGCCGGCGGCGTCCGGATGGCCGGCGCCGGGGAGCCCGGCGCGGCCGACTCAGGCATCGACGGCCTGCCTCCGAGCGGCCAGCCGGCGCGCGAGGGACCGCACGGTGAGGGCATCAGGTGCGCGGTCGAACTCTCCCCCCTGGGGGTCGTCCTGCCGACTGCGGCGCACGGGGTCGCCGCCCGGATCGTAGATGTCCATGAGCACCCGCACGCAGAGATAGGCGACCGCGCCCATGTGGGCGAGGACGGCTCCGACATAGTAGGGCGAGTCGATGTTGTTGGTGGCCGGACCGCCGCCCGTGATCGCGCCGAGGTACATCCAGACGGCCCACCAGTGGAGGGCCTCGACGGCCATCCAGATCAGGAAGTCGCGCCAGCGTGGCCGCGCGAGCGCGAGCAGGGGGATGAGCCACAGGACGTACTGCGGAGAGTAGACCTTGTTGGTGAGGATGAAGGCGGCGACCAGCAGGAACATGACCTGGGCGAGGCGAGGCCGGCGCGGGGCGTGGAGCGCCGCGAAGGCGATGAGCAGGCACGCGAGCACGAAGGAGACGACCGCGATCGCGGTGACGGCCGGCGCGTCGAGCGCGGCCCAGCGCAGGCGGCCGGCAACGAGGTTCCAGGCGTAGTACGCCGAGGAGAATCCGGCCTGCCGGTCCCGCGTGAAGTCGAAGAAGTACTGCCAGCCGCGAGGGTCCAGGATCATGAACGGCAGGTTGGCCGCGAGCCACGTGGCCGCGGCTCCGCCGAGCGCGAGCCACAGCGGCCGGTACCGCCCGGTGCGGACGGCCAGGATGAGGATGGCGCCGAGCGCGAGGACGGGGTAGAGCTTCGTGGCCGTGCCGAGGCCGATGAACACCCCGGCCCAGAGTGGCTGGCGGCGGGCGAACGCGTAGGTGCCGAGGGCCAGCAGCGCCACGGGCCACATGTCCCAGTTGATGAACCCGGCGAGGACCGCCCCCGGGGCAACGGCGAGCATGGCGGCGTCCCAGGGGCGCCGGGTGTTCGAGCGGGCGGTCGCGACGACGGCGACGATCCACATCACGGCGACGAGCACGGCGTTGATGTCGAAGTAGCCGAGGGCCCGCGCCGCGGTGTTCCCGGTTCCCGGGACGAGGAGGGCGGTGAGGCCGGCGATGAGGCTCGTGAGCACCGGGTACTCGAACGGGGTGTTGGCGTTGAGGAAGGGCAGGACGCCGTCGGCGAGCCCGCGCTCCTTGAACAGCACCGGGAAGTCGGAGTAGCACGTGGCGTAGAAGTGCTGCGGGCTGGTCCAGCCGTTGACCCGGCAATAGCCCTTCAGGAGGACGCCGAGCACCGCCGCGACCACGGTCAGGATCACGAGGACCCGTTCGGGGGTCCAGAACCCGCTGCGGATGATCCCGGGCGCTGCATGCTCGCCGAGGGGTCCGCCCACGGCCTCGGAGAGCGTGTGGAGCAGGGGGTCGTTGCGGGTCGGCGAGATGACCGCCTGCCGCGCTTCGGGCTTCTCGTCGGGGCGCACCACCATGGCGTCGAGCCTACCGGCTGGCAGGACGGCCCGCCCCGGCGTCGGGGCGGGCCGTCGGGGTGCGCGGGATCAGGCGGCCGCGGTCACGCCGAATCCGGCGAGCCAGGTCTGGGCCGCCGCGATGTCGACGCGCTGGTACCCGTCGATGTACCGGCAGTTGGCCGTGAGGCCGTAGCTCGTGACGCCCACGATCGCGCCCTGGTAGAGCACCGGGCCGCCGGAGTCGCCGAAGCACGTGCCGCCGGTGCCCTTGGTGTCGTTGGGGTTGCCGTTGGCCTGGAACACCTGCGGGCCGACCTTCTGCAGCGGCATGTCGACATACCGGCGCAGGAGCGGGTAGCTCATGGGTGTCGGCTTCTGCGGCCCCGAGTCCGGCTTGCGCACTTCGGTGCCGTAGCCCACCGCGGTGACGAGGGTCTTGGGCACGTCGCCGGGCCGGATCGCGTCGAGCGTGCCGGCCGTGGCGACGGGATAGATCGGCAGGCCCGCCGGCGCCGGAGCATCCAGCACCACGACTCCCACGTCGTTCCAGTTCTTCATGTCGGTGAAGTCCGAGTAGCCGGGATGCGTGTGGGCGGTGCCCGAGACCTTCCCCTCGAGGTCCGCGGGCGTGTAGCCGACGCTCGGATCCGCGGCCGCCGGCAGGACGCCGGCCGCCGGCTGCTCGGCGACCACCGAGCGGAAGTCCACGTAGACCTTGCCGACCGTGCCGGACGTGCAGTGCGCGGCGGTCAGCAGCACGGTCGGTGAGACGAGCGACGCCGAGCAGCGGTACCGGCCGGTGCCGTCGTAGAAGGCGATCATCGCGACGCCCGGGTGCGTATCGCCGTCGGCGGTTCCGCCGGTGCTCGCCTGGGCGGGCGCCGCGATGAAGGCCGCGCTGAAGGCCGTGGTCAGGGCCGCAATGAGGGCGGCGAGTTTCCTGTGCATGGTTCCCCTTTCACGTGCGCGGGTGCAGCGCACGTGAAAGGGATTCTTCAGGATGGCCGCCGGCCTGGGAAGGGTGCGGTCAGAGGATCGGCCGGGAGAGGACGAGCTCGCGCTGGACGGCGTCGCGGTGCGCGTCGATGCGCTCCGCGTCGATCCGGGCCATGGTGAGGGCGCTCAGGGCGCGGCGGATGCGGTGGGCCACAGGGGTCACCTCCTCGTGGGGGATGTGGGCCGGCGGGAGCACGGGTGCGGACGACGGCGTGCGGGCCGCCGTCCGCTCGGCGGGCTGCGGTTCGGCGTCGGTCAGGGGCGGGGTGCGCGAGGGCATGGGAGCTCCAGGGCAGGGGGCAGCGCAGGAGGGCGCGGCACGGGCGGTTCATCGCGGGGCGCGATGAAAAGGCATGCGTTATCGCCGAAGGGGAATAACGCATCGAATTCCGCAGCCCAATTTCGCCCGCGGCAAATGCGGGGAAAGGCGAGGCACCGGAATGGCCCGCGGAATATCAGGGGTCCGCAGGACGTGCCGCCGTCGCGGGCCCACGGGGGGCATCAGGGACGGCGGGGGAAGGGAAGCGTGGCGGTTGGTCCGGACGGCCGATCGGGCACGTCGGGAGCGCTGATCGCTCCGCGGCAGCCTCCTGTCACCACCCGCCCGGACGCGCCACCCGTCAGGTGGCGCTCAGAGGCGAGGTGAGGTGCAGAGGACCGCTGGCCGAAGGATCAGGCGCCGAGGGCGCCAAAGACCGGCAGGAGGCCGCGGCGACGGCCCGTCGCAAACGCAGTCCAACCACGGTTGAGAACCTTGGTAATCGTCATCGGTCCAGCCTCCTTCTTCTCCAGTAGGTCCTTGGGCAACTGCTTCGGGAACGGCACAAAAGGCCGTGCAGAATTAAAGTACCCGGTCGCTGCGATAAACCGCAAGCGGAAAATCAGGATTCTTTGAAAGAATTCCCAGCTGCCGGTGCGGAGGCCTCAGAGCCCCCAGGCCTCGATGGCCGGGGTCCTCTTGTCCCAGCCCAGCCGGCAGGCCTTGGCGGTGCCGAGCACAAAGTGACGCCCGGCGGAAGCGGGAAGCCCGAGCCACCGGGCCGCGAGGATCCGGCAGAAGTGGCCGTGGGCCACCACGAGGGCGTTCTCGACGCCGGCGGTCCGCACGCGCTCGACGATCCTGTCGGCGCGCTCTCCGACGTGCTCGAGGGTCTCGCCGTGGGGCACGCCGTCCTTCCAGATGAGGTAGTCCGGGTTCTCGGCCCGTACGTCGGCCGACCGGACGCCCTCGTAGTCGCCGTAGTCCCATTCGACGGCGTTTGGCTCCGGCTGCGCGTCGGGGAAGCCCGCGAGCTCCGCCGTGCGGCGCGCCCGCACCAGCGGCGAGGTCAGCACGAGGCCGAAGCTGACGCCGTCGAGCGCCCGGCGGGCCGCACGGGCCTGATCCTCGCCGATCGGCGTCAGCGGCAGGTCGGTCAGACCGGTGTACTGCCCGCTCCTGGACCATTCGGTCTCGCCGTGGCGCAGGAGCCACAGCCGCGTGAGACCGAAGTCCTCCATGCCCGGAAGGCCCATCCCGTCCACTAGTGCTCCCTGCTCTCGACGTTCTCTGCTGCCGCTGATGCCGACTCCGGCTGCTGCACCCACCACTCGAGCAGGCGTCCGCGCGCCTCGTCCTCGGACGCGGGGCCGTGCTCCATGCGCTCCTCGAGCAGGAACCTGTACGCCCGGCCCACCAGCGGGCCCGGACGGACGCCCAGGATGGACATGATCTGCTGCCCGTCGAGGTCGGGGCGGATCGAGGCGAGTTCCTCCTGCTCGGCCAGCTCCGAGATGCGCCGCTCGAGGTCGTCGTAGGCGAAGGCGAGACGGTCCGCCTTGCGCTGGTTGCGGGTCGTGACGTCGGAGCGGGTGAGCCGGTGCAGCCGTTCGAGGAGGGGGCCGGCGTCGGTCACGTAGCGGCGCACGGCCGAGTCGCTCCACCCGGCCTCTCCGTAGCCGTAGAAGCGCATGTGGAGTTCGACGAGCCGCGCCACGGCCTTGATCGTGTCATTGTCGAAGCGGAGGGCCTTCATGCGCTTCTTCACGAGCTTCGACCCGACGACGTCGTGGTGGCGGAAGGTGACCCCGCCGCCGGGCTCGAAGCGCCGCGTAGCCGGCTTGCCGACGTCGTGCATCAGCGCCGCGAACCGCAGCACGAAGTCCGGGCCGGGCACGGGGCCGTCCGGGCCGGTCTCGAGGCCGGCGGCCTGCTCGAGGACCTTGAGCGAGTGGTGGTACACGTCCTTGTGGCGATGGTGCTCGTCCGCCTCGAGGCGGAGCGCCGGGACCTCCGGGATCACATGCTCGGCAAGCCCCGTCTCCACGAGCAGGTCGATCCCGGTCCCGGGCTCGGCGCCGTTGACGAGCTTCACGAGCTCGTCGCGGACCCGCTCGGCCGAGACGATGGCGATCCGCTCCGCCATGTCCGCCATCGCGGCGCGCACCTCGGGGGCCACCCCGACGCGCAGCTGGGAGGCGAAGCGGGCGGCGCGCATCATGCGCAGCGGGTCGTCCGAGAAGGACAGCTCGGGCGCGCCCGGCGTCCTGAGGATCCCGGCGCGCAGGTCCGCCAGGCCGCCGAAGGGGTCGACCAGGGCCAGCGAGGGCAGGCGCAGCGCCATCGCATTCATGCTGAAGTCGCGTCGGCCGAGGTCCGCCTCGAGGCTCGTCCCGAAGGCCACCTCGGGCTTGCGCGAGTCGGAGTCGTAGGCCTCGGCCCGATAGGTCGTGACCTCGATCTGGTGCCTGTCCTTGCGCAGCCCGATCGTGCCGAACTCACGGCCGATGTCCCAGTGGGCGTCCGCCCACCCCTTCACCACGGCGAGCGTCTCGTCCGGCGTCGCATCGGTCGTGAAGTCCAGGTCCGGGGAGGTGCGGCCCAGGAAGAGGTCGCGGACGGGGCCGCCCACGAGGGAGAGTTCGAACCCCGCCCCGGCGAACCTCCGCCCGAGCTCCAGGACCACCGGGTCCACCTCGAACTGGGGCCCCTGCGCTGCCGTGTCATCTGCTGCCATAGTCCTTAAAGCTTGGCAGATCCCGGCGCGTGCGCGTTCCGCGCCCCCGGTGCCCTGCGGGCCGGGGCTCGTTGGTTAGAGTGGACTGCATGGTCATCCCGTTGCCGAGCGATCCTCAGAAGAGGAGGAGTGCGCCCCTGCCGTCGGCCGTCGGGCCGCACATCGCCCCGGCCGGGCACGCCTATCCGTCGTCGCTCCCCACGGTCGAAGAAGTCTCGGCCGGAGGTGTCGTCGTCGACACGGCGGACCCCAACCTGCCGGTGGCGATCATCGCCCGGCTCAACCGCGGCGGCCGCCTCGAGTGGTGCCTGCCCAAGGGCCACCCCGAGGGCCGCGAGTCGAACGAGCGGGCCGCCATCCGCGAGATCAGCGAGGAGACGGGCATCTCCGGCGAGATCCTCGCCCCGCTGGGCAGCATCGACTACTGGTTCACCGTGACGGGCCACCGTGTCCACAAGACCGTGCACCACTATCTCCTGCGGGCCGTCGGCGGGAGCCTGACCATCGAGAACGATCCCGACCACGAGGCGGTCGACGTCGCGTGGATCCCCATCTCCGAGCTCACCCGGCGCCTGTCCTTCCCGAATGAGCGCCGCATCGCGGACCTGGCCCGCGAGGTGCTTCCCGAGCACCTCCTCTCGTGAGGCAGGCTGTGGCGTCACCCAAGTCCGCACCCGCCTCCGAGGCCCGCTCGAGCGCGATCATGGCCGCCGGCACCCTCGTCTCGAGGGCGCTCGGCTTCATCCGCTCGTGGATGCTCATCCTGGCCCTCGGCCTGGGATCGACGGTGGCGGACACGTTCGTCAACGCGAACAACCTGCCGAACCTGATCTTCCTGCTCGTGGCCGGCGGAGTGTTCAACTCCGTCCTGGTCCCGCAGATCATCAAGGCCAGCAAGGCGGCGGACGGAGGAGCTGACTACATCAGCCGCCTCCTCACGCTCGGCGTGATCGTCATGCTGGTCCTCACCGCCGCGGTCACCGTGGCCGCTCCGTGGGTCATGCGGCTGACCACCTCGGGGTACAGCCCGCAGCAGCTGGCCCTCGCGACAGTGTTCGCCTACTGGTGCCTCCCGCAGATCTTCTTCTACGGCCTGTACGCCCTCCTGACCCAGGTGCTCAACGCGCACGGGGCCTTCGGGCCCGCGATGTGGGCGCCGATCGTGAACAACATCGTCGCGATCAGCGGCCTGGGCATGTTCGTGTGGATCTTCGGGGCCAACCGGAGCAATCCGCACAGCCTCGACAACTGGACCGGCGCCCACACCTTCTTCATCGCAGCGGTGTCCACGATCGGCGTCGCGATCCAGACGGCCCTGCTGTTCATTCCGGTCCTCAAGCTCAGGCTCGGCCTGAGGCCCCGCTTCGGCTGGCGGGGCGTGGGCCTCGGGGCCGCAGCCAGACTGGGGACCTGGACGCTCGCGACCACCGCGGTGGGCCAGCTGACCTTCCTCTACGTCATGCGCGTCGCCTCGCAGCCGGGTGCAGAGCGCGAGCGGCTCCAGGAGGCAGGCAACCCGCTGTGGCAGCAGGTCCCCGGCAACACCGTCCTCGAGATCGCGTCGCAGCTGTACCTGCTGCCGCACTCGATCATTGCGCTGTCCCTCGCCACGGTGCTCTTCAACCGGATGACCGAGGCGTCCCAGGCCGGCAACCGCGCCGGCGTCCGGGAGGCGCTCTCCCACGGCCTGCGCACCATGGCCGTCGCGACGGTCTTCGCGGCCCTTGCCCTGTTCGCCCTGGCCGCCCCGCTGGGCATGTTCTTCTCCGGCGGCCGTGCGTCCGACGGCGTCATGCTCGCCCAGACCCTGAGCATCCTGGCGCTCAGCACGCCGTTCATGAGCGCGAACTTCATGATGGCCCGCGTCTTCTACGCCAAGGAGGACGCCCGGACCCCGTTCAAGATCCAGCTGTGGCTCGCGATCCTCAACGTGGTGGGCGCCTTCGTGATCCAGTTCCTGCCGCCGCGGTACATCATCTTCTCGATCGCCGGGCTGTACACGGTGGGGAACATCCTCTCCGTCGTCCTCAGCAGCCACTACCTCCGCCGCCAGCTCGGCCACCTCGACGGGCCCACGGTGGCCCGCTCCTACGTCCGGATGGGCTACGCGGCGACGGGCTCGGCCGTAGTGGGCGCCCTCGCCGTCGGGGTGCTCGGGGGCTACAACCCGAGCGGCTTCATCTGGAGTTCCAACTGGGCGGCGCTCGCGGCGATCGTGATCATCGCGGTCCCCATGCTCGTGGTCTACTTCGTGCTGCTGCGGCTCTTCCGCGTCACCGAGGTGCAGGACCTGCTCGGCCCGATCCTCGGCCGGCTCGGCGGCCGGTTCGCGCGAGGAGGCGCCACGTCGTCGTCCGCCCCCGCGCACGACGACGGCGCTGCCGCCGGCTCCCGCGGGGGGCCCGCCGAGGCTCCCATCACCGCGGCGCTGAGCACGATCTCGGACGACACCGGCATCATCCCGCGCATCTCGGGCCAGTTCGACCCCGTCATGTACCGGGCCAGGCCGGCCACCGCGCCGGTCGAGAAGATCCCGGGCCGGCACACCTTCCAGGGCCCGCCCGGGGAGAATCCGCACTTCCCGGACGATTCCGACCACCACCGCCCCGAGGCTTGACAGCCCCTTCCGCTAGGATCACTAGCAGCACAAGCGCGGCCACCGGTCGTGCCCGCGCCAGCGACCAGGAGGTATCCGTGGCCCAGTCCATCGACGTCGGCACCGTACTCGGGGGGCGGTACAAAGTCACGTCTTCGATCGTGACGTCCCACGAGAGCGACCTCGTCCTCGACGGCGTGGACCAAGTCCTGAACCGGCCCGTGAGCATTCTCGTCGCGGGCCCCTCGAATGCCGACCAGCTCGCCCAGAGCGCCCGCGAGGTGGCCATGGGCGAGCGGCACGGTTCCGTCCAGGTGCTGGACCTCGGGATCAGCCACGGGTCCACATACCTCATCACGAACCACACGTCGCCTGCGGACCTGCTCGACCTGATCGTCCCGCAGGAGACGCCCTACGTCGAGCCGTTCTTCACCGACACCCTGGGCAGCGAGATCTTCGGCGAATCCCGGTCGCGCGAGCCGGAGACGTACGACGGCATGGTGGACCCGGGACGCCCCGACCAGTACATCCGCTATGACGACTACGGGCAGCCGGAGCATCACGAGGGCGAGGACGCCCACGGCGGTGCTGCCGGCGCGGCAGCTGCTGGCGGGGCCGCTGGTGCCGCCGCCGCCGCGGCTGCAGCACGGCGGCAGCACCAGCAGTACGAACAGGGCGGTTTCCCTCCCCCGCAGGCCCGGCCTGAGCAGCAGCCTCCGCGCACGGCGCAGGGGCCGGCCGCAGCCCCCGGATCCGTCCCGCCGCCCCCGCAGGCGCCCCCTCGCTCGGGCGGCGGCCCGTCGTCCTCCGCTGACGCCGCCACGCAGTCCTTCCGTTCGGCGGCCGTTCCAGGAGCCGCTGCTGCGGGTGCTGGTGCTGCGGGTGCGGGTGCCACGGGTGCGGGTGCCGAGCCCGCGTCCGAGGCCGCGTCCCCGAAGGTCAGCCCTTGGTCACCCGGGGACCGGGATGCCTCGGCTGGCACCCCGACGGCGCCCGCGCCTCAGCAGAAGCCCGCCCCGCAGCCGCAGCAGCGCCACCATGAGCCGTCGGCCGGCGCGGCGCCCTTCCTGCCTGCGGCGGTCAGGCCGTCGTCATCCGCCCCTCGCGTCGCCGACTACGAGGACGACGACGAGGCGACGCGCCCGCGCTCGATGCCCTGGCTCGTCGGCGGGGTGCTCGCCGTGGTGCTCATCGCCGCGCTCATCTTCGCCTTCACCACCCTCGGCGGACTGTTCCAGCCGCAGCAGGGAGGCACGGCCAACAGCACGAGCCAGCCCAGCCAGCAGCCAACTGCCAGCCAGGAGACCACGGCGTCTGCGTCGGCCGCGCCTACGGCACCCACGGCGCCGCCCGCCATCGATTCGGTCACCCGGCTCAACCCCGAAGACCTCTCCTTCGCGAACTCGTTCGACAGCAGGCTGCCGCTGACCTTCGACGGGAACACCGCCACGTACTGGTCCGACATGGAGTTCGCACGCGAGGACTGGGGCGGATTCACCAAGAGCGTTGCCCTCTCGGTCAAGCTCGCGAACCCCGCCCAGGTCAAGCAGGTCACGCTCATCCAGTCCGGGGGTTCGGGCGGAAACCTCAGCATCTACACCAACAGCCAGCCGAGCCTCAGCGGTGCCACCCTGGCGGGAACCACGTCCTTCACCGGGCCGCAGGTGTCGGTGCCCGTCAGCGGGACTCCCACCGCGCAGTACGTGATCATCCAGATCAACGCGCTCCCGCGGCTCTCCGCGCCCAAGACGCAGTACCCGTACGGACTCCGGCTCGCAGAGATCAAGGTCGAGTAGCGCCGAGTCCGCACGGCGGCAAGGCGAGGGCCCCGGGGTGATCCCCGGGGCCCTCTGCCGTGTCCCAGCACGTATGACCCGCGCTTGGGATTGAGCGCGGGCCCATGGGTACCCTTGGACCAGACAGCGTCCCGGAATATCGGCCCTCATCGGCGCGTTGTGGATGCTGACGCCAACCATTGATTGCCAAGGAAGAGGTACGCACTCCGTGAGCACTGCAGAGACGAGCGCAGAGATCCGCGACGTCATCGTCGTCGGTTCGGGTCCCGCGGGGTACACCGCTGGCATCTATACCGCGCGAGCCAACCTGAATCCGTTGATCTTCGCGGGTTCCGTGACCGCCGGCGGTGAGCTCATGAACACCACCGAGGTCGAGAACTTCCCCGGCTTCCCTGAGGGGATCCAGGGCCCCGAGCTCATGGACAAGTTCGAGCAGCAGGCCTCGAAGTTCGGCGCCCAGATCGAATTCGAGGACGTTGAGTCGCTCGAGCTCGAGGGCGACATCAAGACGGTGACCCTCTCCGGTGGTGAGTCCTACAGGGCACGCACGGTGATCATCGCGACCGGCTCCGCGTACCGCGAACTCGGCCTCCCGAATGAGAAGCGCCTGTCGGGCCACGGCGTCAGCTGGTGTGCGACCTGCGATGGATTCTTCTTCAAGGACCAGGACATCGCCGTCATCGGCGGCGGCGACTCCGCGATGGAGGAGGCGCTCTTCCTCACCAAGTTCGCTCGCTCGGTCACCGTGGTGCACCGGCGCGATTCGCTGCGGGCCTCCAAGATCATGGCCGACCGTGCGCTCGCCCACGAGAAGATCACCTTCGTGTGGAACTCCGAGGTCGCAGACGTGGTCGGCGGCGACAAGGTGACGGGTCTCAAGCTCCGCAACCTCGTCGACGGGAGCGAGTCCGAGATCGCCGTGACCGGCGTCTTCGTGGCCATCGGCAACGATCCCCGGACGAGCCTCGTCAAGGACGTTCTCGAGCTCACCCCAGAAGGGACGATCGCCGTCGAGGGCCGATCCTCCAAGACGAGCATCCCGGGCGTCTTCGCCGCCGGTGACGTCGTCGACCCCACGTACCGGCAGGCGATCACTGCAGCCGGTTCGGGTTGTGTCGCCGCCCTGGACGTCGAGCACTATCTCGCGGACGTCGAAGCTCGTTCCCTCGCCGCACAGTCCTGAGCCCCCCTACAGATCGGAACAGAAGAGATGAGCAACGCCAAGAACGTTACCGATGCCGAGTTCACCGACAAGGTCCTCATGTCCGAAAAGCCGGTCATTGTGGACTTTTGGGCCGAATGGTGCGGGCCGTGCCGCAAGCTCGGCCCCATCCTCGATGACATCTCCGTCGAGTACGCCGACAAAGTTGATGTGGTGAAGGTCGATGTCGACAACAACCCGAACATCGCTGCCGAGTACGGCATCACCTCCATTCCTGCGGTTTACCTCTTTGAGAAGGGCAAGGTGACCGGAACGGTCATCGGTGCGCGGCCCAAGCAGTACTTCGAGAAGGAGTGGAACGAGGTCCTCGCGAAGTAGATACTTCGGAGAGCCCCACGCTCCAGGGGAGGACGCGCGTTGCGTCCTCCCCTTTTTCTATGCCCGGGTTCTTCGGTGCACCGGCTCACTGGGTCCAAAAGGCTCATCAAAGGTGGGCCCTTCAGCGGGCGTTTCACGTGAAACACGACGTTCCGGTTATGCGAACCGAACGGGGACGTCTCAGCGAGATGCCGCCGACCAGCAGCCCTCCCGATACCCATTTCAAGCGCATTCCTGAAGCGTCGGGATGTGTAGGGCCAGCACGCTAGGGCACCCGCCGCTTCCCACCCGGAGAAGCGCGCGCCGCGAACCGGGGGTAAGGCCGTCGCGCTGACCCAATGGGAGGGGCGCGCGGCGCTCCGCAGGGCTTGGGCGGTTCGGTGAGCTTTGGCGAGCCCAGTGGCTGCTGCAATCCCGCACTTCGTGCGAAGGCGGCTCATCTTTCATTATCGGTAACAGACCTCCTGTGCGCGGTGTCTGAAAGCGGTGCCTAAAGTGCGCGAGCTCCCGGTCACGCCATGAGATGCGTCGCGGGCGGATTCCCGTCTTGTTTCACGTGAAACAGTGCGCTGCTTCAGGTGGCGGCATCGGACGATCCGGGGTGGTGCGATTCGTTCAGACACGTGGCTGAGACATCGTGCCGTCCACGCAAGGTGCGGAGGGCAGCGCGCTCTTTGACAGACCCTTCGATGGATAGTGGCCTGTGCGCAGAGCTCACCTGAGGAGCCGACACGTCGCCTCATACCCGCGGACGGCCCTCAAGACCGCTCAGCGCAAACCGTTCATCCGCGACGCCCAGCCGGTCGCAACTCTCCAGATACGATCCTCCGTACGTGCCGACACTACGCTCGCCGACCGCCATATGGAATGCGGGCGGACCCATACCCGGCTGCGGCACCAGAAGATGGCGGAGCCAGCCATTGGCACACGATCTGACAAGCGAGCCCGGGCGACTAGTGAGATCTGGTCCTCGCGCTCGTACAGATCCGTGCAACGGTGCGAGTCTGCGGAACGGCGCGCTTTCCGAGGTAAACCTCGTTGAGCCTCTCTCCACTGCGGCCGGCCCGTTCCTCGAACTTCTATCTGCGTGAACAGAGGAGCCGTCGGCTCAGTCCACCGCGATGGTGACCGCGTCGCGGTGAGCCCATATCCTGTGAGAATCTGACGGAACGCCCAGTGCTCGAGACACCTCCTCCTGATGATCAAGCGGTCGTCGTTCCTGACAGACGGGCCAAGCAGGGCGAGGATCATCGGGCCGTCTCTTCCTCCACGTCGCCGTCCGGGCACTACGACAGTCTGGTCCAGGTGCGGCCCGCCACTTCTCAGCTCCTTCCATCGGGGACCGGGGCGATACACGGGCTCGAGTGCAACGGCCTCCTCCTCCCCACCGTCACGCACCCGTGCCCCCTTTGTTGCGCGGCGTCATTCATGCTAGATGGTGCACGCATGGCCGATGGTGAGTCTTTACCCTCACAGTGCGGGGCAAGCGCGGTGTGAGAAGTTTTCCCCTGCTCCGTCGGCCCGCTCATCCGGGCGGGCTAAGCAGCTCACCCGCGCGTTCCCAGTCGACTGATCGCCCCGTCCTAAAAGTGGGGCGGACCCGCCGCGCTGGAATACGGCGCCCATTGGTCGAGCGGTTTCACGTGAAACATGTCGCCATGACACTGCCTAGGCGGCACTTCGACACTCGCGGGAGGCTAGGCATCCACTGGCTTATCCACATCCGTTCTGGAACGGACCGCGGTTCTCCACAGAGTTATCCACAGTCGGTATCCACAGAGGCCTGTCAGAAGCTCGCGGATCTCACTCAGCACCTGGGGCACGACACCGATGCTTCGCCGCGGCCCAGCCCACTTCGCCTGCCTTTCGTCCGCACTGCTGAAGGTCCTCCCGGCAGGCGTAAGCCGGCGTGTGGACCCGCCTATGGGGTTTCCGCCCTTGAATTCGGCCGTTTCCGGTCTACTTTCGATGCAGGAGGCTCACATGACGAGGTCACAGGTTCGCGGGAAAACTCGTTCGCGACGCCTCGGGCGCCGGGCAGCTGTCGCCGCGAGGCGGTGTACTGGGTAGGAAATGGCGGAGGAGCGGTCTTCCGAGGGCCACATAATGGATCTCGCCGCCACTATCCCCAGCTGCTATCCACAGCGTTATCCACAGCCGGCCGTCGCGAGGCTCTCCGGTGATCACAGGGATATCCACAGCGGCAGCGCTGAGCACCTGCGGTCACAGCAGCGACGGTTCCGCCGCGGCGGGGCTGACGGCAGTGTGCGTTCTGCGCGCAGAGCCAGCCCATTCGGCCGAATGCACAGCGTCATGAGGCCGCCGACGCTGCCGTCCGCAAGGTAGAACAAGTTCAGAATGAACGGACTCCACGAGTGGCTGGTCCATGTCTATCTGCGCTGCTATCACTCATCTGTGACCGGTCTGCCCGTCGCGCCGCCCGCTGGTACAAGGGACCTACGCACGTGCATGTCCTGGTCCTTGCCACCGATTCCTCACGCTCCTGAAAAGGCGTCATTTTGGGCGCACCAGCTGGCGACCGCTGCGCAGTTGACGGAGAGATCTTGCGCCAGCTCCGGAAGAGGAGCGTCCTCTCCAAAAGACAGCTCAGAGGCTGAGTGACGGCCCACCAGAGCGCGAGGACGGATGAGGGTCATTTCGGCGCGCCGAGCCGTCGCACGCCAGCGGCCAAACGCGTGCTTGGCAGTGCTGACACAACGTCCGCTGTTTCACGTGAAACGCTGCCGTGCACGCTCTCCGGCCGCCACGGTATACAGGCAATACCGCGAGTACCCACTATTCGCCGGAAACGACCGGGCAGATGTGGGCCTGAACCACTTTGGCGTCGACAGCGGTTTTATGGCTAACGGCCATAGCGCCGGCGCCGCGGCGTCGCGAAAGCCGGCGATTCGCTGCCCCATGCGAAAACAAGTCGACTCGGCCTACTGCCGGGATTGCTGGCAGGCTTCGAACAGCGCACGTTCATCGGCGAACGGCCGCATCATCCTAACCGGTGCCACCCGGGAGCGCGGCGCGGCCGTTTCACGTGAAACACCGAAGGGCTTCTCAACAGGTGAGCGGAAGGTGGGCGCAAATTGGAGCGATGCTCGTTGCTGCCCACGACAGAACAGCGACTTTTATGGAGCGGTGAGCACGGTGGGTCCGGAAGAAGACTGAGCCTCCTGCGTGCACTCGGCGCAATTCCAGTACACCTTCTTCCTTTGATCTGTAGCGGTCGGATCAGGAGCGGAACAGAAATGATGCAACCGCCGCGACAATCGAGTGGAGCACTGTCCAGCTCCCAGCTCTCACGCCAACCGCAGTCTGATGCCTGTCGAACCCATAAGCGGTCTGGCCTGCAGATGAGATGACTCTCATCCGCACCGTCAACCCGGTACCACCCCGTTACATGCAGGCGCCCTACCCCTCGAACGCGACAAGCACCGCCGGCAGCAACGTCATCACTCGTCACTGTGCGAAACCATAGAACGGTGACGAGACGGCGCGCCGTGTGCTTTTCTGACCGGTCGGCGCGCCGTGTGCGTTCTGACTAGTCGGCTCACCAGGGAAGTCGACCAGTCAGGCCCACTGTGCGCGGAGGGCGCGCTCCGCATCTTGGAGGGCGACCGGTACCGCAACGGTGATCCGAAAAGGTCAGCGGGGGTCGGATCCTGTCAGGAGAACGTCTTACCGGTGGCCGCAGCCAGGCGCAGGACACGACGACAAATTCCTGGCCCACCAGAGCAGGTACAGCACCGCCGATGAGTCAATCTTCTGAGAAATATGTCTGCGCAAAACGGGGCACAATGCACAGCCCCACAAACGGTGAAACTCACGATGAGCAGTTTTGCCGTCCAGTGCTGAGACGTGTCTCGGTAACAAGGGACGTCTTTGCGACTGCAGAGCCCCACATTGGCCGAGCCGCATCAGCCAAAAACAAGGCCCGTTTCACGTGAAACGGGCCCTGTGCGATGTCAGCGAGCAAAAACGCTATTCCTCTTCGGGGCTGATCAGCGTCATGATGCGGTTGAGATCCTCCACGGAGGCAAACTCGATGCTGACCTTGCCCTTCCGTGCTCCGAGGGTGATCTTCACGTTCGTGTCGAGACGATCCGCCAGATTCGAGGCCAAGAAGTCGAGCCGCTCGTGCCGGGCGTTGTTCCGCGTCGATGCGCGCCGCGCCTCCTGAGGCTCCTGATACAGGGCCACGGCTTCCTCGGTGGCGCGCACCGACAGACCCTCGGCAACAATCTTCTGAGCGATGCGCTCCATTGCAGCGTCGTCAGGCAGGGACAGGAGTGCCCTCGCATGGCCGGCGCTGAGCACGCCTGCGGCCACCCGACGCTGGACGAGCGGCGGAAGGCGGAGCAGCCGGATGGTGTTGGAGACCTGGGGCCGTGAGCGGCCGAGGCGATCCGCGAGCTCCTCGTGCGTAGTTCCGAAGTCCTGGAGGAGCTGCTGGTAGGCAGCTGCCTCTTCAAGGGGGTTCAGCTGGCTCCGGTGGAGGTTCTCGAGGAGCGCGTCGCGGAGCAGGGCGTCGTCACCTGTCTCGCGGACGATCGCCGGGATAGCGGTCAGTCCTGCGGCCTTCGCCGCCCGCCAGCGCCGCTCGCCCATGACGAGTTCATAGCTTTCGCTACCGGGCTCGGTTGACTTCCTGACAACGATCGGCTGCAGGATCCCGATCTCACGCACTGAGTGCACGAGCTCCGCCATGTCGTCCTCATCGAAGACCGTACGGGGCTGCTTCCGGTTGGGGTGGATGTCGTCCACGCCGACTTCGGCGAACTGGGCTCCCGGAACCTCGACGAGGTCGAGCTCGTCCTCCGCCGGTGCGCGCTTTGCCCGGGAACGGCCCGCGCGTGGCTGAGGCTGCCCGGGGGCCGATGAGTCGACCGCGGGGCTGTCCTCCCCGGGATCGGCGTCTGCGTCGACAGAGGAGGGCCCGGAGGCAGGAAGATCCGCAGACGACGCAGAGGACCCCGCAGTGCCCCGACTGTCACGGTCACCGGTCGAGGCCTGCGCGTCATCCATGGTCTCGGCATCAGGAGTCTCCGCCTGCTCCTGCGACCCCTGAGCGGTCCGGCGCCCCGTGTCGGGGAAGAACAGGTCGACGGGGCGCGACGGCGTCGTCGAGCCGCTAGCCGGGGCCGTGCTCGGGATGAGGGCTCCCAAGCCCCGGCCGAGTCCTCGGCGCTTCTCGCTCATAGCGGTTTCCTCCCTTGAGCCCGATCGCCCGGGCACTGGCTGTTCACAGGTGGTGCGAGACGGATGACCCGCCGACGAGCTAGCGTTCCGCGATCTCTGCCGCGGCCTCGAGGTACGACAATGCACCCGTCGACGTCGGATCGTAGGTCAGCACCGTCTGCTGGTAGCTGGGGGCTTCGGAAATCCGCACGGAACGCGGCACCACGGCCTCCAGGACCTGCTCGGGGAAATGCTCGCGCACCTCTGCCGCTACCTGGGCAGCGAGGTTCGTCCGACCGTCGTACATCGTCAGGAGGATCGTCGAGACGCGCAGGTCGGCGTTGAGGTGCTTCTGGATCATCTCGATGTTCTTGAGCAACTGGCTCAGTCCCTCGAGGGCGTAGTACTCGCACTGGATCGGGATCAGGACCTCGGTCGCAGCACAGAAGGCATTGACGGTGAGGAGGCCGAGGCTCGGCGGGCAGTCGATGAAGATGTAGTCGAGGCGTTCGAGGCCGGCCTTCTCACGCTCGGCGGCGTAGTTGTCGATGGCGCGGCGCAGACGCTGCTCGCGCGCCACCAGCGAGACCAGCTCGATCTCGGCACCTGCCAGGTGGATGGTCGCCGGCGCGCAGACCAGGTTCTCCACGTCGGGGCACGGGGCGACGACGTCCTTCAGCGGGGCATCGTTGATGAGGACGTCGTAGATGCTCTCGACTTCTGAGTGGTGCTCGATGCCGAGGGCGGTCGACGCGTTCCCCTGGGGGTCGATGTCGATCACGAGGACCTGCATCCCCGCGGAGGCCAGCGCCGCAGCAATGTTGACCGTGGTCGTGGTCTTCCCGACCCCGCCCTTCTGGTTGGACACGGTGAAGACGCGAGTTCGGTCCGGGCGGCGGAGCGTGCGTCCGCTAAGCCTCTCGCGGCGGCGCGCCTCGCTCGCGAGCTGGCTCGCGATCGGGCTGCCCTCGTCCAGGTTCTGGAGGAAGGACTGGGCATCGCCCCTCGGCGCGGCCAGGAGCTCTGCCGGAGCTGACGGTGGCTGAGGACCCACTTCCGCGGCTCCGCCGGCCGTGGCGCGCGCAGACCCCAGCGTCAAAAAGGGAGGTATGCGCTGGGCCGACGTCTCGCCACTGGTCACTGTCAACTCACTCTCGATTCGCGTCGATTGCCTCTCCCTAGACTAGCCGCTCAACCCGTCCTCCCGCGGGAGTTCAGGCCTCGCCGACGTCGATCCTCACAACGGTGGTCGGCTCTTCCAGCAGGCTCTCGCCCACGGTGTGCACGTCTACGGAATGGCCCCTGAACTTCCGGATGGCCTTGGCGGCCTTCTCCACTTCCTCCGCCGCGCTGCGCCCCTTGATCGCCACGAGGGTCCCGGACCCCCGCAGCAGCGGGAGCGTCATCGGCACCAGCGTGGAAAGCGCGGACACGGCACGGGCGGTGACGAAGCCGGCCTCCACCTCACCAGCCACCTGCTCGGCGCGCCCCCTCAGCACCGTGACGTTGCCAAGGCCCAGGTCGGCGACGACCTCTTCGAGCCACAGCACGCGCCGCTCGAGCGGCTCGATGAGCGTCAGGTGCAGATCGGGGCGCGCGATGGCGAGGCACAGGCCGGGAAGCCCTGCCCCGCTCCCGACATCTGCGACCCGGGCCCCCGGAGGGAACTCGGACTCGATGACGGCACAGTTGAGCACATGCCTGCTCCACAGTCGCGGGACCTCCCGCGGGCCGATCAGGCCGCGCTCGAGGCCGGACGTGGCGAGGTGGTCCACATAGCGGCGCGCGAGGTCGAGGCGGTCACCGAACAGGTGCTCGGCGGCGGCCAGATCGCGCCCGGCCAGTTCGGGCACACCGCCGACTGCGGCCTCAGCGGACGACTTCTCGGCCACGGCGTTCAGTCGGCGGAGACGACGATGTGCCGCGCGGCGCCCTCGCCCTCCGACTCGCTCGTGAATCCGAGGTCTGCCACGGCGTCGTGCACGATCTTGCGCTCATACGAGCTCATCGGCTCGAGGTGGACGGTCGGCTCGCCGGCCTTGACCCGCTCGACGGCCTGCTCGGCGAGCTCCTGCAGGCGCACCGACCGCTCGCCGCGGTAGCCGTTGATGTCCAGGACGAGCCGCGAGCGGTTGCCGGTGGCGGAGAGCACGGACAGGCGGGTGAGCTCCTGGAGGGCCTCCAGGACCTCGCCGTCAGCCCCCACGAGCGTGTCGAGGCCCTCGGCCTCGTCGTCGCCGACCACCGAAAGGTAAGTCCGGCCGTTGCGGACCTCGATGTCGATGTCACCGTCGATATCGGCGATGTCGAGGAGTTCTTCAAGGTAGTCGGCGGCGACGTCGCCCTCCTCCTCGAGCCGGCTGAGCGGCGTCTCGGAGCCGGCGGCCTCGGCGTCGTGGTCCTCGGGAAGGTTCACGGCAGTGCTCTCGGAGGTCATGACTTCTTCTTCCTGTTCTTCCGCTGCGGCTGCTGGCGCTGCGTCTTGGGCTCCGGCGGGGGCGGGATGTCCTCGGGACGCATGACCTTGCCCGTGGTGACGTCGATCGGGGCGAGGCCCTTCGCAGCCCGGCGCTCGTTGAGGGCGCGCGCCGCCGGGGAACCGGGAGCGGGCATCCGGCGGATCACGTAGAACTGCTGGCCCATGGTCCACAGGTTGGAGATCGTCCAGTAGATCAGGACGCCGATCGGGAAGTTGATGCCGCCGATGCCGAAGACGAGCGGGAGGATGTAGAGCAGGATCTTCTGCTGGCGCATGAACGGGCTGGCCATGGCCGCATCGGACATGTTCTTCGCCATGATCTGCTTCTGGGTGATGAACTGCGAGGCCGTCATCGCCACGATCATCAGGATCGAGAGGATGGCCACGGCGACCGCGTCGCCGCCGCCCCCGTGCAGCAGCGAGGCGGAGAGCGGTGCCCCCAGGATGCTCGAGTTGTGGAACTGCTCGACCTGGTCGTGGGTCATCGCACCGATGCCCGTGTTGTTCGCCTGCGCGTTGCTGATCCCCGAGAGCACGCGGAAGAGCCCGAAGAAGAACGGCATCTGGATCAGCATGGGCAGGCAGGCCGAGAACGGGTTGGTCCCGTGCTGCTTGTAGAGCGCCATCTGCTCCTGGGCCATGGCCTGCCGCGAGAGCTGGTCGGTCTTGCCCTTGTACTTCGCCTGGAGCTTCTGGAGGTCGGGCTGCAGGAGCTGCATGCCCCGCTGAGCCTTGATCTGCTTGACGAAGACCGGGATCAGTGCGCCGCGGATCACCAGGACGAGCCCGATGATGGAGAACGTCCACGTCCAGCCGCTCGCTGCGGGCAGGCCGATGAAGGACAGGGCCTCGTGGAAGGCCACCATGACGAAGGAGACCAGCCACTCGAAGGGCAGAAGTATTGTCCCTAGAGGGTCCATGCGTTTTCCCTGTTCCTCATGTCAATTGCTCGTGTCATTGGGGCGCGGACCCTCAGGGCCAGCGTCGGTCCAGAAGCGGTCCGGGTGGTTCAGCACGACGATCCGCGGGATGCGGTCGTCGGGCCAGTGGCGATGGCCTTCCGGGACCGGATCGATGCCCCCGGCGTTCCAGGGATGGCATCGGACCAGCCGGCGCACCGCCAGATACGATCCTCGCACAGCGCCGTGCACCGTGACGGCCTCGAGCGCGTACGCCGAGCAGGAGGGGAAGAACCGGCACACCTGCCCGTACAGCGGGGACACGATGGCGCGGTAGGCCTTCAGCAGCAGGATGAGCGCGTGCTGCGGGAGGGTCCAGACGAAACGGCCGACGGCGGCCGCCCACCTCAGGAGCACAGCTCGCCGCGCGCCGGCGGGCATCTCAGCCACCGCTGCCATCCGCTGTCCTCTCCCGCCCGGCGGCCCCGTCGGGGCTGGTGCCCCGATCGAGGCGGCGCAGGGCTGCGCCGAGCGCCGATTCGTAGTCCGTGCTGAGGTCGTCCCAGCTCGCCGTCGACGATGCGGGCAGTGCGCGCACGACGACGTCGAGCCCCACGGGCCGCCCGCGTACCGTCGAGGCAGCAGCCTCCCTCAGCCTCCGTTTAACGAGGTTGCGGGTGACTGCGTTCCCCACGGCCTTGGACACGATGAAGCCGAACCGGCTCGCCCGTCCATCGTTGGGGGCCGCATACAGCACGACGTTCCGGCGCCCTTGGCGGACGCCGGAACGTACGGTATGCGTAAAGTCCGCGCCGGAGCGCAGGCGATGGGCCGCGGCGAGCATCAGTCCGCCATCAGCGCGTGCCCGCGATCCGACCCGGCCGAGTCAGGACTCAGGCCGAGAGCTCAACGCGGCCCTTGGACCGGCGCGCAGCCAGGATGGCGCGGCCGGCGCGGGTGCGCATCCGCAGACGGAAGCCGTGCTTCTTGGCACGACGGCGGTTGTTCGGCTGAAAAGTCCGCTTGCTCACTTCTCTCACTCCAGTAGATCGAGCGCGTCTGCCGGACGGGTCGAAGTGCTGGCGGACGCTATGTATTCAGGGCCTGCCGCCCCCGCCGCGCCTCATGCCGGCATCCGCAGCACGAGCACCCGATGAAGGGCTGTGCGTGGGGCGTGCCGAGGGCATGCGACAGGAGAAGTAGGCAGACACAAAGGACTTAACGACGTTAGGGCACGGCAAGGGGCGGCGTCAATTCGCCGTACCAGTCCTCGGCGGCGCCAGCGCAGCCGGACTCCTCGTGGGGAGGTTGTCCCCAGCTGTGGCCAACTCCACTCACAGGCCTGTGGACAGCGCCCTTGCGCGGCCCCCGCGGAGAACTTCACCAGTGTAATTCCTCGGCCCGCCGATGCCAGCTATCTTCTGGGTTGTCCCATCCTCTAGTCTGTTCGAGCGCCCTCCTCCACGCCTGTGGGTATCCCTGTGGATGAAACAAGCGGTTCAGAGGATGCCGGCGCACTGACGGGGGTGAAACGCCTCCCTGCCCGCGTCCGGTTCGCCCCCGGTCATCGTCGCGTCACGGACGCCGGGGCAGCGACGGCGTGAGAAGCGAAGCAGGCAGGTAGAGGAGCACATGGGACCAGAGGAAGCCAACGAAGCCAACACCCTTGGCAGTTCGTGGCGCCGCGTGGTGCGCCTCCTCGAGGAGGATGACCGGGTCTCGCCGCGCCAGCGCGGATTCGTCTCGCTGGCGCAGGCGCAGGGGCTCATCGGCTCAACCCTCCTCGTCGCCGTCCCCAACGAGCTCACCCGCGAGGTCCTGCAGGGCCAGATCAAGTCCGCCCTCGACGACGCCCTCCGGTCCGTCTTCTCCGAGGACATCCGGTGCGCGATCGACGTCGACACCGATCTGGTCCCGGTGCGCGCCGAGACGTTCGAGCCGGTCAAGCGGCCTGAGATCCGGGAGGCCATCCGCGAGGAGCTGCGCCCGGCGCCGACGCCGCCGAGCACGTCCCAGGAGGTCAGTCGCCTCAACCCGAAGTACGTGTTCGACACGTTCGTGATCGGCGCCTCCAACCGCTTCGCGCATGCGGCGGCGGTCGCGGTGGCGGAGGCACCGGCCAAGGCGTACAACCCGCTGTTCATCTACGGCGACTCCGGCCTCGGCAAGACACACCTGCTGCACGCGATCGGCCACTATGCCCGCCGCCTCTACAACGGCATCCGCGTGCGGTATGTGAACTCCGAGGAGTTCACGAACGACTTCATCAACTCCATCCGCGACGACGAGGGCACGAGCTTCAAGACCACGTACCGGAACGTGGACCTGCTCCTGATCGACGACATCCAGTTCCTCGCCGGCCGCACGGGGACCATGGAGGAGTTCTTCCACACGTTCAACGCCCTGCACAACAGCAACAAGCAGGTCGTCATCACCTCGGACCAGCCCCCCAAGGCCCTGCACGGCTTCGAGGACCGGATGAAGTCCCGCTTCGAGTGGGGCCTCCTGACCGACATCCAGCCGCCGGACCTCGAGACCCGTATCGCGATCCTCCGCAAGAAGGCCAACAGCGAGGGCCTCTCCGCGCCGGACGACGCGCTCGAGTACATCGCGTCGCGCATCTCGGCGAACATCCGCGAGCTCGAGGGCGCCCTGATCCGCGTGACGGCCTTTGCGAGCCTGAACAAGCAGCCGGTCGACGTCGCGCTGGCCGAGATGGTCCTCAAGGACCTCATCACCGACGAGTCCGCCCTGGAGATCACGGCAGAGCAGATCCTGACGGAGACCGCGGCGTACTTCAAGCTCACGGTCGACGAGCTCAACAGCAAGTCCCGCACGCGCACACTCGTCACGGCCCGCCAGATCGCGATGTACCTGTGCCGCGAGCTCACAGACATGTCGCTGCCGAAGATCGGGCAGGTCCTCGGCGGCCGCGACCACACCACTGTCATCCACGCCGACCGGAAGATCCGGGAGCTGATGGCCGAGCGGCGCGCGATCTACAACCAGGTGACGGAACTGACGAACAAGATCAAGCAGGCCCAGCGGGGTCTGTAGCCGGCGGGGGCCTCGCGCCTGCGCGTGCCTTATTAACAGGCACCTGTGGACAAGGCTGTGGATGGTTAAGTGCACATCCTGCCGGCATGGGCTTAAAACCCTCAGGACCGCTGTGGAGAGTCGGAATGACACGAATCCGGGCGTCCACAGCCCACCCTCAGGCTCTCCGCTCTGGATCAACACCGGATGAACAGGCCAGTTCCGCGGCCGTCCGCGGCCAGAGCCGGTTATCCACAGTTTCCACAGCACTTATTAACACCACCAATTACAAGAATCTTCAGGCAGTTAGCCAACAGTTGCCCTTCCCCGCCCGGACGGCACTCCCCTGGGGCCAGCCACCCAGCCGAGCCGGGTCCAGGCCGGCTTGAATCCGTGAGCACCCATGGGGCTAAGCTGTGCTCAACGCTTGCTGTGGGTCCGCAGCCTCGAACCGAGGCCTTCGCCGGGCCCGGCCGGCACCCCTGAACGTGTGCCCCCGCGGCCAATGAGACAGCGATGAAAGGCGGAACGCGTCCGTGAAGTTCCGAGTCGAACGGGATGTCCTCACCGAGGCCGTGAGCTGGGCGGCCCGCTCGCTCTCTCCGCGTCCCCCTGTGCCCGTCCTGGCCGGCCTGCTGCTCAAGGCACACGACGGCGTCGTGAGCCTCAGCAGCTTCGACTACGAGACGTCCGCCCGCCTCGAGATCCCGGCCGAGATCCGCGAGGAGGGCACCATCCTCGTCTCCGGCCGGCTCCTCGCGGACATCTGCCGCAGCCTTCCCGCCGCCCCGGTGGATGTCGAGACCGACGGCACCAAGGTCACCCTCACGTGCCGCCGCAGCTCGTTCCACCTCGCCACGATGCCCGAGGCCGAGTACCCGCCCCTGCCGGGGCTCCCCGCCATCCTCGGATCCGTCTCGGGTGACACGTTCGCGAAGGGCGTGGCCCAGGTGACCATCGCCGCGAGCAAGGACGACACCCTGCCCATCCTCACCGGCGTGCGGATGGAGATCGAGAACGAGCTCATCACCCTGCTCGCCACCGACCGCTACCGCCTCGCAATGCGCGAGATCCCGTGGAAGCCCGCTAGCCCCGGGACCTCCACCGCCGCCCTCGTGAAGGCCAAGACGCTCAGCGAGGTCGCCAAGACGCTGGGCGGCTCCGGCGAGCTGAACCTCGCCCTGGCGGACGACGACTCCCGGCTCATCGGCTTCGAGAGCGGCGGCCGCACCACCACCTCGCTCCTGGTCGACGGCGACTACCCGAAGATCCGGTCGCTCTTCCCGGAGTCCACCCCGATCCACGCCGTGGTCGCGACGCAGGAGCTCGTCGAGGCCGTGCGCCGCGTCTCGCTCGTGGCGGAGCGGAACACCCCGGTCCGCCTCGCGTTCACGGACGGTCTCGTGACCCTCGACGCCGGGACCGGCGAAGACGCCCAGGCCTCGGAGGAGCTCGAGGCGAAGCTCGACGGCGAGGCGATCACCGTCGCCTTCAACCCGCACTACCTCATCGAAGGCCTGGCCGTCATCGAGACGCCGTTCGTGCGCTTCTCGTTCACGAGTGCCCCGAAGCCTGCGATGATCACCGCCCAGCGTGAGCTCGACGGCGACGACGAGATCGACTACCGGTACCTCGTCATGCCCGTGCGCCTGCCGAACTGACCGGGTCCGGCAGCCCCCGCCGCTCACGACGACCACAGCCCCACGAAGGGAGACCCGGCTATGCACATCGGACTCATCGGCCTCGGCAAGATGGGCTTCAACATGCGCGAGCGGCTCCGCCGCGCGGGCATCGAGGTCACCGGCTTCGACCGCAACCCCGAGGTCTCGGACGCCGCATCCGTCGACGAGCTCGTGACCGCACTGCCGACGCCGCGCATCGTGTGGGTCATGGTGCCCTCCGGCACTGTCACCGACGCCGTCGTGGCCGACCTCGCCGAGAAGCTCCAGGCGGGCGACCTCGTCATCGACGGGGGCAACTCGCGCTTCACGGAGGACCAGCGGCACGCCGAGCAGCTCGCGCAGAAGGGGATCCGCTTCCTCGACTGCGGCGTCTCCGGCGGCGTGTGGGGACTCGAGAACGGCTACGGGCTCATGGTCGGCGGCGATGCGGCGGATGTCGAGCGGGCGCTTCCGGTCTTCGACGCGCTCCGTCCGGAGGGCGAGCGGGCCGATGGCTTCGTCCATGTGGGCGGCACGGGGGCGGGCCACTACGCCAAGATGGTCCACAACGGCATCGAGTACGGGCTCATGCAGTCCTACGCAGAGGGCTACCAGCTGCTGGCCGCCAAGGACATCATCACCGACCTGCCGGGGACCTTCCGGGCATGGCAGAAGGGCACCGTGGTGCGCTCGTGGCTGCTCGACCTGCTGGTCAAGGCGCTCGAGGAGGACCCAGGCCTGGCGAACATCGACGACTACGTCGAGGATTCGGGCGAGGGCCGCTGGACGGTCGAGGAGGCGATCGCCAACGCGGTGCCTGCCCCCGCGATCACCGCGGCGCTCTTCGCGCGCTTCGAGTCCCGTGAGGACTCCTCCCCCGCGATGAAGATGGTCTCGGCCCTCCGCCACCAGTTCGGCGGGCACGCGACGCGCCCGGCGAAGTAGAGCGGAGCCCCGCCGACCGGTGTACGCCGAACGCCTCTCCCTGACCGACTTCCGCTCCTACGCCCAGCTCGACCTCGAGCTGTCCCCAGGTGCGACGGTCCTCGTGGGCCAGAACGGGGTCGGCAAGACCAACCTCGTGGAAGCGCTCGGGATGCTCTCGACGCTCAGCTCCCACCGGGTCAGCTCGGACGCTCCCCTCGTGCGCTTCGGCGCCGAGCGCGCACTGGTCCGCGCCGCCTTCGTGCGGGGAACCCAGCGCTCGGCGCTCGAACTCGAGATCAACCCCGGGCGCGCCAACCGCGGCCGCATCAACCGCGGGGCCACGATCCGCGCCAGGGACCTCCTCGGGATCGCCCGCACCGTCCTGTTCGCCCCCGAGGACCTCGCGCTCGTCAAGGGCGACCCCTCGTCCCGGCGCCGCTTCCTCGACGAGCTCCTCACGGTGCTCCTGCCCCACCTCGCGGGGACGCGCGCGGACTACGACCGCGTGCTCAAACAGCGCAACGCGCTCCTGAAGAGCGCCCGGGCCGCGAGGTTCTCGCGCCGGGGCGGCCCCGACGCCCGTGACGCCTCGGGCGGGGCCAGCGTCGAGTCGACGCTCGAGGTGTGGGACACGCACTTGGCCCAGGCCGGAGCACGCCTGCTGGCGGCACGGGTCGCGCTCGTCGGACGCCTCGCCCCGCACCTCGATGCCGCCTACGCCCAGCTGACGGACGGATCGAAGGTGACCCGCGCCGTCTACCGCTCGAGCGTCGAGGGTGCGGTCCCCGACGCGGAGGAGGATGCGGACGACGCCGGCCACGCGCCGTCGTCCTTCGGGGAACCGCCGGCGGCGGGCGGCTCCCCGGGTCTCGCCGGCCTCGGCGTCGACGAGATCGCCGAGCGCTTCCTCGCCGCCCTGGCGGCGGCGCGCCCACGCGAGCTCGAGCGGGGCCTGACGCTCGTGGGCCCGCACCGCGACGACCTCGAGCTCCTTCTGGGTGAGGCGCCCGCGAAGGGGTTCGCCTCCCACGGCGAGACCTGGTCGTTCGCGCTCGCGCTGCGCCTCGCCTCCTACTACGTGATGCTCGACGACTCGGCCGTGCCGGGAGACGAGCCCATCCTCATCCTCGACGACGTGTTCGCCGAGCTCGACGCGACGCGGAGGGCCCGGCTCGCCGCGATCGTGGCGAAGGCGGAGCAGGTCCTCGTCACGGCCGCGGTCGACGCCGACATTCCGCCCGAGCTGGGCGGGCGGCGGATCCGCGTGTTCCCCGGCGCTGTCGACGACGGCGACGCCGCGCGCCCGGAGCACGGGGATGCCTGAGGAGACGGGCCCCGGGCTCCCCGACGGGATCGATGCCGCCCGCACCGCCCTCAACCGGGTGCGCCAGGCCGCCCAGGCGCGTGGCGAGGTCCGCGTCCGTGCCACGGGCCCGCTCGTGGCGGATCCCAACGCCCCCCGGCCGCGGACCCGTCAGCGGCCGGCGGCCGGCTACAGCGGGCGCGACCCGCAGGGACTCGGCAGCGTGGTCAGCCGCATGGTCGCCGAGCGCGGCTGGAACTCCCCCGTGTCCGTCGGGTCGGTCATGTCCCGGTGGGCGCAGCTCGTGGGGCCGGAGATCTCGGCGCACTGCACGCCGGAGAGCTTCGAGGGCACCGAGCTGCGCGTCCGCTGCGACTCCACGGCGTGGGCCACCCAGCTCCGCCTCCTGGCCCCCCGCCTCATGGACCGCTTCCGGCGCGAGCTCGGGGACGGGATCGTCACGAAGATCCATGTGCTGGGCCCCTCGGCGCCGAGCTGGCGGAAGGGACCCCGCCATGTCCGCGGGCGAGGACCACGCGACACGTACGGGTGAGGAGGGGCGGATCCCGTGGACGGCGCGTATGGCGCTCGGCAGCCCGGGACCCGCACTCCCCCTTGGAAGGCCTCCATTGCGAGTCGCCACGAGCCGCTTGCGCGCCTCCCAGAGGCAATCGGGGTGCCGTTGTCGGCCCCCGCGCGCGGGAACCGGTAGAATTGACACGTTAAGCCTGCCGAACGGAAGAGGGGTCGAGAACGCCTGTGGCTGACGAGAGTCCAGTGGACCCAAACACCCAGCAGAACGAGTACGAGCCCAGCGGGCAGCAGGTTCCATCGCAGCCCTCCGGATCCAGCCCCGAAACCCGTGAATACGGGGCGAGCAGCATCACCGTGCTCGAAGGCCTCGAAGCCGTCCGCAAGCGGCCGGGCATGTACATCGGCTCCACCGGGCCCCGTGGCCTCCACCACCTCGTGTACGAGGTCGTGGACAACTCGGTCGACGAGGCGCTGGCCGGGTACTGCGACCACATCCAGGTCACGCTCCAGGACGACGGCGGCGTGCGGGTCGAGGACAACGGCCGCGGCATCCCCGTCGACATCCATCCCACCGAGGGCAGGCCCACCGTCGAGGTCGTCATGACGATCCTGCACGCCGGCGGCAAGTTCGGCGGCGGCGGGTACAGCGTCTCCGGCGGCCTCCACGGCGTCGGCATCTCCGTGGTCAACGCGCTCTCGACCCGTGTGGAGACCGAGGTGCGGCGGCAGGGCCACGCCTGGCGCATGTCCTTCCGCGATGGAGGCCACCCGGTCGGCGACCTCATCGAGGGCGAGGCGACGGACTCCACCGGAACCATCCAGACCTTCTACCCGGATCCGTCGATCTTCGAGAGCACGGAATTCGACTTCGAGACCCTCCGCGCCCGGTTCCAGCAGATGGCCTTCCTCAACAAGGGCCTGCGCATCACCCTCACGGACGAGCGGCGTGGCGAGGAGGAGGAGAGCGAGGTCGCCGGCGAGAGCGCCGAGGCCGGCATCCCCGCCGAGGAGGCCAAGTCCACTCCCACCCGCCGGGTGGTCGACTACAAGTACGACGACGGCCTGCTCGACTACGTCAAGCACCTGAACTCCTCGAAGAAGATCGAGGTGATCCACGAGGAGGTCATCGCGTTCGAGAGCACGGACCACGAGCGCAAGATGGCCCTCGAGGTCGCGATGCAGTGGACCACCGCCTACGCGGAGTCGGTGCACACGTACGCGAACACGATCAACACCCACGAGGGCGGCACCCACGAGGAGGGCTTCCGCGCGGCGATGACCTCGCTCGTGAACCGCTACGCGCGCGAGAAGGGCATCCTCAAGGACAAGGACGACAACCTCAGCGGCGAGGACGTGCGCGAGGGCCTCACCGCCGTGGTCAGCATCAAGCTCGCCGAGCCGCAGTTCGAGGGCCAGACCAAGACCAAACTCGGGAACTCCGAGGCCAAGGGCTTCGTCCAGCGCGTGGTGACCGACCAGCTCGGCGACTGGCTCGAGCGCAACCCGGGCCCCGCCAAGGACGTGATCCGCAAGGCCATCCAGGCTTCACAGGCCCGCATGGCCGCCCGGAAGGCCCGCGACAACGCCCGCCGCAAGAGCCCGCTCGAGTCCTTCGGGATGCCGGGCAAGCTCTCGGACTGCTCGAGCAAGGACCCCTCGCGCTGCGAGGTCTACATCGTGGAGGGCGACTCGGCCGGCGGCTCCGCCAAGCGCGGGCGCAACCCCGAGACCCAGGCGATCCTGCCGCTGCGCGGCAAGATCCTCAACGTGGAGCGCGCGCGCCTCGACAAGGCGCTCGGCAACGCCGAGGTCCAGTCGATGATCACCGCGTTCGGCTCGGGGATCGGCGAGGACTTCGACATCGCCAAGCTCCGCTACCACAAGATCGTGCTCATGGCCGATGCCGACGTGGACGGCCAGCACATCACCACGCTGCTGCTGACCCTGCTGTTCCGGTACATGCGCCCGCTCATCGACAACGGCTACGTCTACCTCGCGCAGCCGCCGCTCTACCGCATCAAGTGGTCCAACCACGCCCACGACTACGTGTTCAGCGACCGGGAGCGGGACGAGGCGATCCGGACGGGCCTAGCCAACGGCCAGCGGCTGCCCAAGGAGAACGGCATCCAGCGCTACAAGGGCCTCGGCGAGATGGACTACACCGAGCTGTGGGACACCACCATGGACCCCGACCGGCGCACGCTGCTGCAGGTGACCATGGAGGACGCCGCAGCCGCGGACCAGACCTTCACCGTCCTGATGGGCGACGACGTCGAGTCCCGGCGCCACTTCATCCAGCAGAACGCCAAGGACGTCCGCTTCCTGGACATCTGATCTCGGGTCGGAAAGCAATTAGAGGAGAGAATCTTTGAGCGACGAGACTCCCGAGGACCCCACCGCGGGCACGCCGGGAACCGACCCGACGGCCTTCGTGCCTGAGGGCCCCGCCGAAGGCGACCGCGTCGAGCAGGTCGACCTCCAGACGGAGATGCAGCGGTCCTACCTCGACTACGCGATGGCCGTGATCGTGGGCCGGGCGCTGCCGGACGTGCGCGATGGGCTCAAGCCCGTCCACCGCCGCGTGCTGTACGCGATGTTCGACGGCGGCTACCGCCCCGACCGCGCGTTCAACAAGTGCGCCCGCGTGGTCGGCGACGTCATGGGCACGTACCACCCGCACGGCGACATGGCGATCTACGACGCCCTGGTCCGCCTCATCCAGGACTGGGTGATGCGGTACCCGCTCGCCCTCGGGCAGGGCAACTTCGGCTCCCCCGGCAACGACGGCGCCGCGGCCCCGCGGTACACCGAGACCAAGATGGCCCAGCTGGCCATGGAGATGGTCCGGGACATCGACGAGGAGACCGTCGACTTCCAGGACAACTACGACGGCAAGAACCAGGAGCCCACGGTCCTGCCGGCGCGGTTCCCGAACCTGCTGGTCAACGGCTCCTCCGGCATCGCCGTCGGCATGGCCACCAACATCCCGCCGCACAACCTGCGCGAGGTCGCGGATGGGGTGCAGTGGTACCTGCAGAATCCCGAGGCGACCCGGGAGGAGCTCCTCGAGGCCCTCCTGCTGCGCATCAAGGGCCCGGACTTCCCCACCGGGGCGACCATCCTCGGGCGCCGCGGCATCGAGGACGCCTACCGGACCGGCCGCGGCTCGATCACGATGCGCGCCGTGGTCAACGTCGAGGAGATCCAGGGCCGCACGTGCCTCGTGGTGACCGAGCTGCCCTACATGGCGAACCCGGACAACCTCGCGATGAAGATCGCGGAGCTCGTCAAGGACGGCAAGATCTCCGGCATCGCGGACCTCCGCGACGAGACCTCGGGCCGCACCGGCCAGCGCCTCGTGATCGTGCTCAAGCGCGACGCCGTGGCGAAGGTCGTGCTGAACAACCTCTACAAGCACACGCAGCTGCAGGACAACTTCGCGGCGAACATGCTCGCGATCGTCGACGGCGTGCCGCGCACCCTCTCGCTCGACGCGTTCGTGCGGCACTGGGTCACGCACCAGATCGACGTGATCGTCCGGCGCACCCGGTTCCGGCTGCGCAAGGCCGAGGAGGAGATCCACATCCTCCGCGGCCTGCTCAAGGCGCTGGACATGCTCGACGAGGTCATCGCCCTCATCCGCCGCTCCCCCACAGTCGAGCAGGCGCGCGACGGGCTCATGGAGCTGCTCGACATCGACGAGATCCAGGCCCGGGCGATCCTCGACATGCAGCTGCGCCGCCTCGCGGCCCTCGAGCGGCAGAAGATCCAGGACCGCAACGACGAGCTCGAGGCGCTCATCGCCGAGTACAACGCGATCCTCGCCGATCCTGCGCGCCAGCGGCAGATCATCTCCGAGGAGCTCAACGGGATCGTCGAGAAGCATGGCGACGACCGCCGCACGCGCATCGTCGCTGGCTTCGACGGCGACATGAGCGTCGAGGACCTCATCCCCGAGGAGGAGATGGTCGTCACCATCACCCGCGGCGGCTACGTCAAGCGCACCCGCAGCGACCAGTACCGCCAGCAGCACCGCGGCGGCAAGGGCGTCCGGGGCGCGCAGCTGCGCGGGGACGACGTCGTGGAGCACTTCTTCGTCACGACGACCCACCACTGGCTCCTGTTCTTCACCAACCTCGGCCGCGTGTACCGGGCGAAGGCCTACGAGCTCGCCGAGGGCGGCCGCGACGCCAAGGGCCAGCACGTGGCGAACCTGCTCGCGTTCCAGCCCGACGAGCGGATCGCCCAGGTCCTGGACCTGCGGGACTACCAGCAGGCGCCGTACCTGGTCCTCGCGACCAAGGCCGGGCTCGTGAAGAAGACCCGGCTCGAGGACTACGACACCAACCGCTCCGCCGGCGTGATCGCCATCAACCTGCGCGACGGCGACGAGCTCGTCTCGGCGCAGATCGTCTCGGAGGACGACGACCTCATGCTCGTCTCCCGGCACGGCCAGTCCGTGCGCTTCACCGCGGACGACGACGCCCTGCGTCCCATGGGGCGGGCGACCAGCGGCGTGACGGGCATGAAGTTCCGTGACGACGACGAGCTGCTCGCCGCGGACGTCGTCGCCGAGGGCTCGTACGTCTTCATCGTCACCGAGGCCGGATACGCCAAGAAGACCAGTGTCGAGGAGTACCGCCGGCAGGGCCGCGGCGGCCTCGGCATCAAGGTCGGGAAGTACGCCGAAGGCCGCGGGCACCTCATGGGGGCCCTGATCGTCACCGACGAGGACGAGGTCCTGGTGGTCATGGGCGGCGGCCGCGTGGTCCGCTCCACGGTGTCCGGGGTCCCGGCCACCGGGCGCGACACGATGGGCGTCATCTTCGCCAAGCCGGACAAGGGCGACCGGATCATCGCGGTCGCCAAGAACAGCGAGCGTTCGCTCGCGGTGGAAGGCGACGAGGCGGAGGAGGGAGCCGAGGGCACTCCCGAGGGTGCTCCCGGCACTGAGGAGGAGGCAGCGGTGGAGGCTCATGCCGTAACGTTGTCCCCAGACTCTGACCAGACTCCGGGAGGTAACGAGTGAGCACGCCCGAGAACACGCCGTCGTCCGGGGGCTATCCGCAGGCCGCGTCCCCGTCACGGCCGCCGCAGCGTCCCACGGTGCCGCCCCAGTCGGCGAACTCCGCGGGACAGCGGCCGGGAGGCCGCCCCGCGGAGCGTCCGCTCACCGCGGCCGCGGCGCAGCGTGCCGCCACCGCGCAGCAGCGCCCCGTCGGCCCGGGCCAGCGTCCCGGCCAGGCAGGCCTCGTCCGGCCGGCGCCGAAGGCCAAGCAGCGCCGTGCGCGCCTGATCGTGAGCAAGGTCGACACGTGGTCCGTGCTCAAGATGTCCTTCCTGCTCTCGGTGGCGCTCGGCATCGTCACGGTCGTCGCATCGATCGTGCTGTGGATGGTCCTCGACGTCACCGGCATCTTCGACAAGATCAACGGCCTCCTGGGCGAGATCGGCGGCTCGGAGAGCGGCGGCGCCCTCGACCTGAAGAAGATCGCCTCGCTCGGCCAGGTGGCCTCGTTCGCGACCATCATCGCCGTGGTCAACGTGGTGCTGCTGACCGCGCTGTCGATGCTCACGGCCGTGCTGTACAACATCTCGGCCACCCTCGTGGGCGGCGTCGGAGTGACCCTCACCGACGACTGAGGGGGATTTGGCCGCGGGCCGAGGTGTGCTGTAGAGTCATATCTCGGCCCGAGGGCCACTGAGGGCGTATAGCTCAGGCGGTTAGAGCGCTTCGCTGATAACGAAGAGGTCCCAGGTTCAAGTCCTGGTACGCCCACGGATCCTGGTATCCGAACCATGTGGAGGTGCCCGTGAAGAGACTGATTGCGATCGCAGTCGCTGCTCTCGCGGGTGCCTTCCTGTATCGGAAGGCCAAGGAGTCCGAGGCCCAGAAGGGCATCTGGAGCGGCTCGACGGACAAGGTCGAGTAGCACCGCTCCAGAGAACACGGGGGCATGGCGCAATTGGTAGCGCACCTGCTTTGCAAGCAGGGGGTTAGGGGTTCGAGTCCCCTTGCCTCCACCGTGAGATGAAGAGAGGAAGCCAGGCGTTCTGAACGCCTGGCTTCCTTTTTTTCCGCTGGACCTGTGCCACAGCCGTGACGTGCGTCCGGCCGCACCCGCGGGAGGCCCGAGTCGGCCGCGTCTATCGCCGATGGCCCCCCCCAGAGCACCACGATGCGACGAGTGCTTGCCTCCGCTCGTCACCTGTTCTATAACTCCTATATCAAAGGCGGAAGGCGGGAGCGATGATCCTCACCGTCGACCTCGACAGCGAGGTGCCGATCTATCAGCAGCTCCGCGACCAGATCGTCGAGGCGATCGCACGGGGCGTGCTGACCGAGGGCAGCTCACTGCCGTCCACGCGAGCGCTCGCCGCGGACTTCGGGATCAACTTCCACACGGTGAACAAGGCCTACGACCTCCTGCGCCAGCAGGGCCTGATCCGGCTCAACCGCAAGACCGGTGCGGTCGTGGCTCTGACCGACGCGGGCGCGCCGTTCCGCACAGAGTGGACCGCGAGGGCGCGGACCTTGCTGGCAGAGGCCATCGCCAGGGGATTGCCGGCCGAGGAGGTCCTCGCGACCTGTCGGTCCGTGCTCGATTCGTTCGGTTCCACCCCGCCAGAGGAGATGCCATGACCATTGCCATCGTCCTGAGCTCGGTGCTGTCGGCACTGGTGCTGGCAGTCGCCCTCGCGCTTCCCTCGATCAACAGTCCGACGGTGCCCTTCGGCGTGCGGGTGCCGGTGCACCATGCCGACGACCCGACGGTGCAGCGGCAGACCCGCATCTACCGATGGCGGGTATCGGCCAGCTGGATCGTCGCGGCCGCGGTCGGCGTCGCCCTCTACAGCCTGACAGGCGAGACACTCACACTGTCGCTGTCGGTGCTGCTTCTCGTCGGATTCTGGTACGGCTGCTTCTTCCTGGCCAATCGCGAGATCCGTGCGGCCAAGGCTGCCGAGGGATGGTACGAGGGCCTTCACCAGGGCATCGCCGTGGACACCGGACTGCGGACCGCCCCTCCGCGGTTTCCGTGGCTCTGGTTGGCGCCCGCACTGATCGTCACGGTGGCAACCGTGGTGATCGGTGTGCTCAGCTACCCGTCTATGCCTGAGGTGCTCGCCGTGCACTACGCGAAGGGCGTGCCCAACCGGTTGGCGTCCAAATCGGTGGGCGCAGCCTTCTCGCTGGTGTTCGTGCAGATCGGCATTACCGCACTGCTCGCCGGTATGGCAGGGGCCATCATCTTCCGCAGCCGTCCGGACATCGACCCAGCACACCCGAGCGGGTCCGCGCGCTGGCACCGCCACTACGTGGTGCTGGGCGCCAGGGCCCTGCTCGGGCTGGCCGCGATGATCGACGTCGGGATGCTGGGATCATCGTTGCTGATGTGGACCGGGACGGCCACCCCATGGGCGCATGCTGTGGTCGCACTCCCGATCCTGGCCGCTGTCGCGGTGGCCGCCGTGGTCCTGGCCCGGAACAATCGCGAGCCGGATGCGGGCGACGAGGACACCGGCCTATCCCACCGGGACGATGACAGGTACTGGCGCGGCGGACTGTTCTACATCAACCGCGAAGACCCCGCGCTGATGGTTCCTCGCCGGTTCGGTCTGGGGTGGACGCTCAATTTCGGCAATCCCACGACAGCGATGCTCGCGGCCGGCGTGGTCGCGCTGATTGGCCTCGTGATCACGCTCCGTTTCGAGGGTTGACCCCGGCAGGTCACCTGGGTCACGCGCGGCTGCCATACCGCCCGGCACTAGAGTGGGCTGGTGATCCCCCTCCTCGTGGTGCTCGGAGTGCTCGGCGTCTCTGCCTCCGGCCCGCTCATCGCCGGAACGCTCGCGGGAACCTCGGTCACCGCGCTCGCCATCGCGTTCTGGCGCAACGCGATCGCCTCACTCGTCATGGCGGCGCCGGTCGCCGTGCGGAGCCCGGGCCAGTTCCGCCGGCTCACCCGCAGGGACCTGCTCTGGTCCTCCCTGGCCGGCGTGGCGCTCGCCTTCCACTTCGTGTGCTTCATCGTGTCCTTGACGCTGACATCGGTCGCGGCGTCCACGGCCCTCGTGTGCCTCCAGTCGGGGTGGATCGCGGTCTTCTCGGTGCTGCGCGGCCGCAAGCTCCCCGTGCCCGTGCTTGCAGGACTCGGGCTCGCGTTCCTCGGCGTTGTCGCCATCACGGGGCTGGACCTCGGCTCCTCCCACGAGGCGGCACTCGGAGACCTCCTCGCGGTCGCGGGAGGCATCCTCGCCGGCCTCTACACGATGGCCGGCGGCAAGGCCCGGCAGACCATGGGCACGGGAACCTACACGGCGCTCTGCTATGGGGTGTGCGCCGCGCTCGTGGCCGTCATGGCCCTCGCGACCGGCGAGCGGCTCACCGGATTCGAGCCCGCGGGGTGGGCGGGCATCCTCGCGATCACGGCCGCCGCCCAGCTGGTCGGCCACACGGCGTTCAACCACCTCGTCGCAACCCTGAGCCCGCTCGTCGTCTCGATGTTCATCCTGCTCGAGATCCCCGGCGCGGCGCTCCTGGCCGCCGTGTTCCTCGGGGAGGTGCTGCCGGGCGGGACCTACGCGGGGCTGGGGCTCATCCTCGCAGGGCTCGCCGTCGTCGTCTCCGGCCAGCGGCGCACCCGGCGCGAGCCGCGGGTCGCGCCGGAGCTCGGGGCGGACTGACGCTAGACGCCACCGCGCTTGACCGGCGGCTGGTTGGCCGAGTGGATGGCGCGCAGGAGCTTGGCCGGGTAGTACACCGAGAAGATCACCGCCATGGGGGCGCGCAGCGCGATCTTCTTGATGTTGTGCGCCTTGTACGTCCGGTCGAAGCGCTGCACGTAGTACCGGTAGTCCTTGGGCGAGTCCTCGAGGCGCCGGGCAGACATCCCCGAGACCATGTCGGGCCAGTACTGGATCTTGAGCCCACGCTCCGCGAGGTGCAGGGACAGGTCGATGTCCTCGTGCATCTCGTCCTTCTCGTCCCGGCACGTCGAGTCCCGGATGGACTCCCACGCCGTGCGCCGGATGGCCATGTTGGAGCCGAACAGGAAGTGGTACTCGTGCCGCGAGAGCTTCAGGAGCAGCTGGCGCACCTTGTCGTCGGCCTTGAGGCCGAACCGCCGCATCGGCATGTCGTAGTAGATCACGGGGCCCGTCGCCGCCTGGACCGTGCTGTCCATGAAGGCCCGCTGGACCTCCTCGACCCAGTCCGGCTCGAGGAGCGAGTCAGCATCGATGCGGCCGATGACGTCCCCCGTGGCCGCGTCGAGGCCGAAGTTGCGGGTCGGGATGAGCCCCTGATCGCGGTCCTGGGTGAGGAGGATGATCCGGGACTCCGGGTACTCGGACTGCAGCTGGCACACGATCTGCGCCGTCGAGTCCTTCGACATGTTGTCGACCACGATGATCTCGTGCGCCGGGACGGACTGGTAGATGGCCGCCGTGACGCACTGGCGGATCACGCTCTCCTCGTTGTACGCCGGCACGACGATGGACACGCTCGGCGGTTCGGGAGCAGCCGTCGTGGCGGGGAGCGCAGGGTCCTGGGACATCACCACAAATCTAGCAAAGGGCTCCGGCGCCAGGGGGGCGCGCCCGGCGTGCCGCCCCTGGATGACGGCGGCCCGGCAGGGCATGGAAAACGGGCACGGGAGACGCGATCATGCGTCTCCCGCGCCCGTTTCAGCCGGTGGGAAGCGGACGTCAGGCGCCCGGCGTCTCCTTGTCCTCGCCGCCGTTGGACGCGGCGTGGATGTTCTTCATCGCCGTCGTGGCATCGGGGGCGACATGCTTGCCCTCGCCGGCCGCGGCCTTCTCGGCGGCGTCCTTCTCAGCGGCCTCCTCGCCTGCCTTCTCACCCTCGAGGACGGCGGCCTGGCCGGCGTCGAGCGTGGCGGCGGCCTCAGCCTCGGCCGCATCCGGAGCCTCGTCCACCGGCTTCTCAGCCGTGACGACCCGATCCGTGGCGGGCCCGCTGCTGGCGGGGACCGGGGAGGGGGTCGCGGCGCTGCCGGTGGACGTCGAGGCCGTCGGTTCGGCCGGCTTGGGGGCCGGTGTCACCGGGGCGGGAGTCTTCCACGGGTCCTCGACCGGCTTGGCGGCCTTCCAGGCCGCAATGCCGGCAGCGACCGCGGCCGTGATGACGCCGAAGATCAGCAGGCCGCGGCCCTTCTTCTTCGGGGCCGGGCCGGAGACCTCCTTCGCGGCCTTGCGGACCGCCTGCTGGGCGGTGCTCACCGCCTCCTTCGCGGCGGCGTCGGCCTGGCGCACCACGCCCGAGTCGGCGAGCCTCTGCGCGACGGCGTCGACCCGCCCCGGGGCGGTGGAGAGGCCCCGGTTGACGGAGTCCGCTGCATGGGCGATGCCCTCCGAGATCTTCGGCAGGTACTCGTCGGCTGCATCCTTGATCGCCGGCACCGCCTTGTCCACAGCCTGGTGGAGGCGCGGGGCGGCGCTGTCCACCACATCGGTGATCCGCGGCGCGAGCTGGGAGAGGCCGTCCTGGATCTTCGGCGTCACGGTGGCCACGCCCTCGGCGAGGTTGTGCGCTGCGGACTTGAGGCCCTCCTGGATCCGCGGCGAGGCCGTGTCCAGCCCCTGCTGGATCCTCGGGACGGCCCACTGCACTGCAGCGTCGACACGGGGTTGGGCCCAGTCGCGTGCGCTCTCGACGCCCGCGCTCACATTCTGCTGGACGTCGCGGGCGAGCGACTCGGACGCGTTCAGGCTCTTCTCGACTGGTTTCTTCACGGCTACCTCCGGGAGTCTGCTGGGCCAACGCCAGCCTACGTGCCACGCGTGGCATAGGCTACGGTCACACGGCCGGAGTGCCCCCGCCGTTCCCGGATTTCACCGAGCGCGGAACCGCCGCCGCACCCGGGGAGCCCCCGGCGCCCCGTGGAAGAATGGCCGCCATGAGCGCAATCGCAACTGCCAAGGCAACCATCCACACGAACCACGGCGACATCGTGGTCAACCTCTTCGGCAACCACGCACCGAAGACGGTCAAGAACTTCGTGGGCCTCGCGACCGGCGAGCAGGCCTGGACGCACCCCGAGACCGGCGAGGAGAAGACGGGCACCCCGCTCTACAACGGCACCGTGTTCCACCGCATCATCAAGGACTTCATGATCCAGGGCGGCGATCCGCTCGGCAAGGGCATCGGCGGCCCGGGCTACCGGTTCGACGACGAGATCCACCCCGAGCTGAACTTCAAGGAGCCCTACAAGCTCGCCATGGCGAACGCAGGCATCCAGGGCGGCAAGGGCACCAACGGGTCCCAGTTCTTCATCACGACGGTGGACACCAGCTGGCTCTACGGCAAGCACACGATCTTCGGCGAGGTCGCCGACGACGCGTCGAAGAAGGTCGTCGACGACATCGAGGCCGTCCGCACGGGCATGCAGGACCGCCCCGTCGAGGACGTCGTCATCAGCTCGATCGACGTCGAGCAGCTCTGACCCGCTGACGTGACTGAAGGAAGCCCGGCGGCCGGCCCCGAAGCCGTCCCCGTCTGCCCCCGCCACCCTGACCGCGTCTCCTACGTGACGTGCCAGCGCTGCGGGCGGCCGGCGTGCCCCGAATGCCAGCGGCCGGCCGCCGTGGGCTTCCAGTGCGTGGACTGCGTCCGCGAGCTCTCCGGCAGTGCTCGGGCCACCCGGACGGTCTACGGGGGCCGGGCGCGGCCCGGCAGCCGGCCCGCGGTGACCATCGGCATCATCGCCGTGTGCGCGCTCGTGTACGCGCTGCAGTGGATCATCCCCGGCAGCGCCGTCTACGCGGACTTCGCCTACGCGAACTCGGCCACGCTGACCGCGGCCGAGCCGTGGCGCATGCTCACGAGCGCGTTCCTCCATTCCCAGGGCTTCGTGCTCCACATCGTCCTGAACATGTACATGCTGTGGCTGTTCGGACAGGCCCTCGAGCCGCTGCTGGGCAGGGCCCGGTTCCTGGCGGTGTACCTGCTCTCGGCGATCGGGGGATCGGTCGGATTCCTGCTGCTCGCCCCGGGCCAGCCCGTCGCCGTGATCGGGGCCTCCGGGGCGATCTTCGGCCTGTTCGGAGGCCTGTTCGTGGTGCAGCGCCAGCGCGGCGGCGACGTCCGCCAGCTCGTCGTGCTGATCGCGATCAACGCCGTGCTCGGCTTCGTGGTCCCGGGCATCGCCTGGCAGGCGCACTTGGGCGGCCTCGTCACCGGGGCCCTGGCGACGGCGGTCATCGCCTACGCACCGGGCGGCCGGGCCCGCCTCGCGGTCCAGGCCGGCGGGCTCGTGGCCGTCGCCGTCCTCCTGGCGCTCGCTACGGTCGTGAAGGTCTCGAGCGTGCCCGCCCTCGGGGGAATCTCCCTGTAGCGCGGTGGCAGGCGCACCCTCTGGAACCCCCTGTGGAGAGCCTTCTCCACAGGGGTTTTCCACATCTGTGCACAAACTGAGCTCTGCGCGCGCCGGCCTGCGCCGCCGCCGTCCCGGGCCGCGACAGGCCTTCCGGACGCGAGCGGCGGGCTGTAGGAGGACCCGGTCCCCAGCCTGTGGACAAGATGGGGCCGACGCTGTGGACGGCTGTGGATTCAGGCGGCTCCCGACGCGAGCAGCTCGTCGAGCCGCTGGTAGCCCTCGTTCATGCCCTCGGTCATCCCGGCGGCGAGCATCGCGTCCCGCGCCTCGACCGTCTGGAAGGACGAGTGGACGCGGAGCCGGCAGCGGCCCCCGTCGAGGTCCTCGAGGACGGCGGCGTCGAGGGAGACGTGCCCGGGCGCGCCCTCGAACTCGAAGGTCTGGACCATGCGCCGCGGTGCGGTCAGCTCGTGGAACGACCCGTGGAAGCTGTAGCTCGCGCCCTCGGCACCGGTCTGGGTGAAGCGGTACGAACCGCCACTGCGGGCGTCGAAGTGGTCGATCACCGTGGTGTAGGCCCGGGGACCGATCCACTGGGCGAAGAGCGCGGGGTCGGTGTGGGCGCGGAACACGCGGTCGGCGGGAGCGTCGAATTCGCGGACGACGTCGACGAACGGCAGGCCTGGTTCGGCGGTCACGGTCGAGGTCTGGGTGGCGGTCATGGCTGGTGTCCTCTCTGCTGCGCGGCCGTCTGGGCCGCGTCCTGCTCCCCGCCGAGGTCCGGCTCGGCCGCGAGGACCGCGTCGAGGCGCCTGTACTTCTCCTCGGTGCGCTCCCGGTAGGCATCGATCCATGCGGCCAGCGGGCCGAAGGCGGTGGGGTCCAAGTGGCAGGGGCGGCGCTGGGCGTCGCGGCTGCGGGTGATCAGGCCGGCACCCTCGAGCACCCTCAGGTGCTTCGAGACGGCCTGGACGGTCACGGCGAACGGCGCCGCGAGCTCGTTGACCGTGGCATCCCCCAAGGCGAGGCGTGCCACCAGCTTCCTCCGGAGGGGATCGGACAGCGCGGCGAACGCGCGGTTGAGCCGGTCTTCCTCGGTCTCCGTGGCGGGTGGGGCGGAGCTCATCGGCGCTGGACCTCCGTGCGGCGTCCGGATCCGGACGCTATTCAATGGTCCGGTTGTTCAACTAAATGGTTGAATATACTCACGCTACGCCCGTCCCCCGCGGCGGTCAAGGGTTCCTGTCCACAGGAGATGTCCACAGTGTGCGTAACTTACAGGCGTGTAGTTCGCGGCGCGCGCCGCGTGCAGGCGCGCCCGAGGAGCGCTTTCACCGGCCCGTTCCCCCAGCCTTGTCCCCAGCCTGTGGACAACTCTGGGCATAACGCTGTTGACAACCCCCCGGGCTCCTCCCCGATGTCGGCGCCCGGGCGTAGGCTCGGGCCAAGGAGGTAGCTGGCGTGAGCAATCTTGAACTCGACCCGGCCGAGACACTCTGCGCGGACGAGCCCGCCGCCCAGGGAATCGAGGTCATCGAACCCCGCGACGTGCCCCTCGGAGGACCGCGGGCGATGCCCGTGCGCCGGACGCTCCCATCCCGGCAGCGCTCCCTCGTGGGCGCCTGGTGCTTCCTCGACCACTACGGTCCCGACGACGTCTCCTCCACCGGCGGCATGCGCGTCCCGCCGCACCCGCACACCGGCCTGCAGACCGTGAGCTGGCTCTTCACGGGCGAGATCGAGCACCGTGACAGCGCGGGCCACCAGGCGAGGGTCCGCCCTGGGGAGCTCAACCTCATGACCGCGGGGCGGGGCATCAACCACTCCGAGTACTCGACGCCCGAGACGACCACGCTGCACGGCGTCCAGCTGTGGACAGCGCTGCCCGGGCCGTTCCGCTCCGCCCCTCCGGGGTTCGAGCGGTACGTGCCGCCCGCCGTCGGGCTCCACGATCGGAACGGGGCCCGCGCGGGCGAGCTGCGGGTGTTCCTCGGTTCGCTGCACGGGTCGTCCTCCCCCGTCCGCACGTACACGGCACTGCTCGGAGCCGAGGCCGTCCTCGACCCGGGAGGCGAGGCGCTCCTGGAGGTCGCGGAGGAGTTCGAGCACGCGATTCTCGCCGACGGTGGGGCGCTCGAGGTCGAGGGCACCGCGCTGGCCGAGGCGCACCTGGCCTTCCTCGCCCCGGGACGCGGCCGCATCCGGCTCGCCAATCAGGGACCCCGCCCGGTGCGCGCGGTGATCCTCGGCGGCCCGCCGTTCCCCGAGGAGATCACCATGTGGTGGAACTTCGTGGGCCGCTCCCACGAGGAGGTCGTGGCCTTCCGCGACGCGTGGAACGGGCAGCTGGCGGGGCAGGGACCGACGGACGACGGCGCACCGTTCGGTCCCGTCGTCGAGCTCACCGGGGGCGAGCCGGCGCTGCCCGCTCCCCCGCTGCCCAACGTCAGGCTCCGCCCACGGCCGAGCGCGCACACGCCGCACGGCACTGCAGGAACAGCCGAGAAGGAGGGACCCATGACCGTGCAGGAATCCGAGAGGCAGTCTGGGAAGACGGAGTTCGTCCACGCGGACCAGAAGCACCGCTACGAGGTGCACGTTGGAGGGGTGGTTGCCGGCTTCACCCAGTACCGGGAGAAGGAGGGCGGCTCCGTCTACGCGTTCGACCACACCGAGGTGGCCGACGGCTACTCGGGCATGGGGCTCGCGAGCAGGCTCGTCACCTACGCGCTCGACGACGTGCGTGCGGCGGGACGCCGGATCCGCCCGTACTGCCCCTATGTCCGGGCCTTCCTCAAGCGGCACCCCGACTATGCGGACCTCGTCGAGGAGGGCTTCGTGATAGACGAGGACTGAGGTTTGTCCACAGGGTTGTCCACGCCGTGGATAACTCACACTGATGTAGTTCCCCGCAGCGGGCCGGTATCCACCGACTTTCCCACACCCTGTGGATAACTCGGCCGGCGCTGTGCACACCCCGTGTACAACCTCGCTCCCCCGTTCCGGGTACGGATCTCGGCGTCGATGCGGCGTTCCGGGTACGGATCTCGGCGCCGCTCCCGCCCTCCGGGTACGGGAGCGCCGTTAGCATGGCCGAATGGAGCCCACCGTGGATGGACCCGTCCCGACAGACGGGGATCGGCCCCTCGCGCTCGTCACGGGGGTAGGACGCACCGTCGGTATCGGCGCGGGCATCGCCCGCGAGCTCGCGCGCCAGGGGTGGGACCTTGCCCTCTCGTTCTGGCGCCCCTACGACAGCCGCATGCCCTGGGGTGTACAGGCCGCCGACGCCGAGGCCATCGCCGAGGAACTGCGCGGGCTCGGGGCCTCCGTCGCGACGATCGAGGCAGACCTCGCCGACCCCGCAGCCCCGGAACGACTCCTGGCGGAGGCGGGAGGCGAGCGGCCCGTCAGGGCGCTCGTGCTCAGCCATGCGGAGTCCGTCGATTCGGCGCTGCTGGACACGGGGCTCGAATCTTTCGACCGGCATTTCGCGGTGAACGTCCGGGCCTCCTGGCTCCTCGTCCGCGCCTACGCCCGGCAGTTCCCGGCCGAGTGGCACGGTGCGGGGCGCATCGTGGCGCTCACCTCCGACCACACGGTGGGGAACATGCCCTACGGGGCAAGCACGGGCGCACTCGACCGCATCGTCACTGCGGCGGCACGGGAGCTGGCTCCGCAGGGCATCGCTGCCAACGTCGTCAACCCGGGGCCCGTCGACACCGGCTGGATGGATGACGACACCCGCGCAGCCCTGGCCGCCCGGCAGCCTTGGGGGCGCCTCGGCACCCCGGCGGACATTGCCGGCGTGGTGGCCTTCCTCCTCAGCGGCCCGGGCGGCTGGGTCAACGGCCAGCTCCTCCACGCCGACGGAGGCTTCTCGGCTCCCTGAGCTTGGATCCCCTCAACGGAATATTCCGGGCAGGGAAAGTATCAGACAGCCTGCCGCGGCTCCGAGGGTGCGGCATGCGGCTCAGACGGGCCCTGGTCCCCCGCCTCCTCCGCAGGCCGGTTCCGGAGGAAGGCAGCAAGCACGATCGCGGCGACCCCGGCCACGGCCGCGACGAGGAACGCCGCGCGGAATCCTGCCATCGCGGCGGCCGCCGCGGGCATGCTCGCCCGGGCCGCCTGCGCCGTGCCGGCCATGACCGCGACGAGCAGCGCCGTCCCCGCCGCGCCCGCCACCTGCTGCAGGGTGCTCAGGATGGCCGAGCCGTGGCTGTAGAGGCGCGGCGGCAGCGGATTCAGCCCGCTCGTGAACGTCGGGGTGAACAGGAAGGCGAGCCCGAGCGACAGGACGATGTGCAGGCCCATGACGAGCCACACCGACGTCTCCGCGGTGATGAACGCCAGCGCCCCGAGCACGGCGGTGATGAGGGACGTTCCCGTCAGGGTCAGCGGCACCGGGCCGACTCGGTCGAACCACCGGCCGACGGTGGGCGCGAGCAGCCCCATGACGAGGCCGCCCGGCAGGAGGAGCAGACCCGTACCGAGCGTGTCGAGCCCGCGAAGCTGCTGGAGGTAGAGCGGCAGGAGGATGACGACCCCGAAGAGGGCCATCATCCCGACCATGAGCAGCGCCGTCGCGATCGTGTACATCGGATACGCGAACGCGCGCAGATCCAGCAGCGGCGAGCCGGAGCGCTGGAGCGCAAGCTGCCGCAGCACGAAGGCCGCCAGCGCCGCGGCCCCGACCAGCAGCGGCACGACCGGGCCGAGTCCGCCCGATCCCTCCCCGCCCAGCTGGCTGAGCCCGTACACCACGCCGCCGAAGGCCGGCACCGAGAGCAGCACCGAGAGTGCATCGAGGGCGCTGCGCTCCCCGCCGGAGGCCCCGCGCAGCTTCGCGGCACCGAACAGCAGTGCGGCGACCGCGATCGGCAGCACCGTGAGGAACATGAACCGCCACGAGAAGAACTGGAGGATCAGCCCGGAGAGGGTGGGACCCACGGCGGGTGCCACGGAGATGACGATGCTGACGGTGCCCATGACCTGCCCCCGGCGCGGCACGGGAATGAGGTTCAGCACGCTCGTCATCAGCAGCGGCATCATGATCGCCGTGCCGGAGGCCTGGACCACGCGCGCGAGCAGCAGCACCCCGAAGCCCGGCGCGAGCGCGGCGAGCAGCGTGCCGGTGCTGAACAGGCTCATCGCCAGGATGTACACGGCGCGGGTCGAGAGCCGCTGGAGGAGGAAGCCCGTGGTCGGGATGACCACCGACATCGTCAGCATGAACGCGGTGGAGAGCCACTGGACCGTGGGCGCGTCGATGTGCAGCTCGGCCATCAGGCGGGGCAGGGCGACGTTCATGATCGTCTCGTTGAGGATCACCACGAAGGCGGCGACGACCAGCACGGTCACGACGAGCCGGTTCTCCGGGCTGATGGGGTGCGCCTCGCGCGGCGTCGCGGCGCGCGGGGCGGCCGACGGCGAGGGGTGCTCGGATGCGGGAGGCAAGGGGTTCTCCTGAGGTGCTTTCAGGGAAGGACAAGGGGAGGGTGCGGCGCGCCGGGGCGCGCCCGGCGCAGGACCGGTGTCGAGTCCAACGCGGGGAAGGCTCCCATTCTTCCAGAAGGCGGGCACATCGGACAGGCGCGGGACGGCTCAGCCCCCGCGGATGCTCCGCACGCGGTAGCCGAGGAATCCGCAGCGGGGAGGGCCGCCGTGATGGCGAGGATCCACGCGACCGGTGCCCAGCCGGAGTCGGCCGCTGTGACCCAGAGGATCAGGTGGAACGAACCGGTGCCCAGGAGCCTTTCCGGCGGTCAGGCCAGGTCGTAGACGGCGACGGTAGTCCCGGGTTCGAGACGGGCCCCGGTAGAGCGGTAGGTGGCCAGGGCCGCCTGGTTGTCCTGCTCGGTGGCCGTCCACATGCCGTAGCACCCGGCCTCCCGGGCGATCTCGGCGAGGGCATTGACGAGGTGGGAGCCCACGCCGCGGCGCCGCCAGCCCTCGGCCACGGCGATCTCGTAGAGGAACATCTCGGTGCCCTTGTCCGGGTGGGCCGTCTCGACGCCGCTCACGAAGCCGACCGCCCGGCCCCCTGCATCCTCGGCGAGCAGCAGGTGGTGTCCCGGCTTGGCCAGGAACTCGCGGGCCCCCGCGTCCGTGACAGGGGCGTCGAACAGATCCGAGGCGGCCGTGAGCCGGCCGGCGTCGTGCGGGCCGAGGCGGCGGAGTGTGATGTTGGGCGCGTTGTCCGCATCCACGGCCCGAGCTTACGCGCTCCGCCAGGGAAGGTGAACGGCGGGCGACCTCAGGCCCAACTGCAGCTTGCTACACTCGGACAGCTGAGCCACCCACGGCTCGCCACCCCACGACAGCCCGACACGGACGCAGCCCCCCTTCGCGCCCGGAACGGCGTGCGCCCGAAAAGAGGAGATCCCCGACCTCATGACCGCTTTGGCCGAGCCCGACTACTACGACGACTTCGACTCCGACTTCCGCTCCGAGCTCGACGCGAAGTACGAGGAGGGGTTCGGCTACAGCCCCCACATGGAGGACGAGGACGACGACCGCCTGGACGACCTCTTCGCGGGGCTCTTCGACGCCTCCGACGAGGATGACGACGACGCGGAGCCCCTGAGGCCCACGGCCGCGCCCAAGAAGGCGGCAGCCAAGGCATCCTCGGGATCGCCCGCGCCGAAGAAGGCCACCGCGAAGGGCACCCCCGCCGCGTCCGAGGTGGTCGTGACGAGCATCGCCGAGCGCCGTGCCGCCGCAGGCGTGGACCTGGCCGCTCCTGTTGCGGCGCCTGCTGCCGCCCTTGCTGTTGCCGCTCCGGTGGCCGAGCCTGCGCCCGCTCCGGTGGCCGACCTGCCGCGGACCACCGCCGCCGACGAGGTTGCCGCCGCCGCCCGCCGCGCTGCGGAGAGGGCCCGGGCGGCCGCCGATGAGGCCGCCGCCGCGGCGAAGCAGGCGGTGGCGCACGCCGTCGCCAAGGCCGCTGCCGCGAAGGCTGCCGCCGCCGAGGCGTCCGCCGCCGAGCAGGCTGCCCAGGCTGCGCTCGACGCCTCGACGGCCGCCGAACAGGATGCCGTGCGCGCTGCCGAGCAGCTCGAGCTCGTGCTCGCCGCGCCCCCCGGGGTGACCTCGGGCGCTGGCGAGGTGACCTCGGCGCAGGAGGAGCCCGCGCAGAAGGAGGAGCTGGTCCAGGCCGAGGAGGCGCCCGCCGCCCCCGCCGGGAACCCGCCGGCCTCCGACCCGAACTTCGCGCCCCACATCGCCCCGGTCAACCAGCACGTGGAGTTCCTGCGCAAGCTGCGCCCGGGCTTCGAGGTCCCGTACGTCGACCCCATGCACTCGGTCGACGAGTGCCGGATCGTGAGCCTGTTCTCCAACACCGGCGAGGCCAGCCCGCGCGGCTACGTCTGGGCCGGCGACGACGCCGCCGCGACGCGCCTGCTCGGGCTCCAGTACCAGCTGGGCCTGCGGCCGGAGTGGATCATGCCCTGGAACGCCTACCCCTGGTTCACCCCGGGCGAGGCCAACGGCAAGCTCACGCCCGAGCAGCTGCACGCTGGCCTCAAGCCGCTGCTCACCTTCCTCAAGACTGTCCCGAGGGTGTCGGCGATCGTGGCCCACGGCACCGAGGCGAACCGCCTCGCGCAGATGCTCCTCAAGACGGACAACCCCCTCATCTGGCGCCGCGGGCTCAAGGTCTACAAGGCCCGCGCCCTGCACGGGCGCGCGTTCGCCGGCTCGAAGGAGCGCCAGACCGAGTGGCTCATCGAGATGGGCCGCGCGTACGCCGACGCGATGGCCCGCGCGGGCCTGCAGGCCGGCCGCGCCTAGCGCACGGAGCCTGGGCAGCACCCCAGAGGCACGGAAGCGGACGACGGCGGCCACCCGGCCGGCGTCGTCCGCTTCCGTTGCGTGAGGGTGCCTACTTGCTGCGGGGCTTGCGCAGGTGCGCCACCGGATCGGCGTCGAGGGAGACCGCCCTCTTGGCCTTCTTCGCCGCGCGCTGCTCCTTGATGGTCTTCGACGGCTTCTTGTGGGTCTCGGGCTGGTGAGGCTGCTTGTCAGGCATGTCAGAGCTCCTTTGATCGTCCCCCGATTCACATGACGATACGCCGGTAGGATGCTGGGCACCATGCCTCCTTCCAATGCACCTGCATCGTCCCCCTCAGCGGTGAGGATCGACTCCTGGCTGTGGGCCGTGCGCGCCTTCAAGACGCGCTCCGCCGCCACCGCCGCCTGCCGGGCGGGGCACGTCCGGCTCAACGGCAACCCGGTCAAGGCCTCGCAGACGGTGGTCCCGGGAGACACGATCCGGCTCCGCCAGCCCGGGTTCGAGCGCATCCTCGAGGTGCACGTGCTGATCGTCAAGCGCGTGGGCGCCGAGGCCGCGTCTCGGTGCTACACGGACCACACGCCCGAGCGGCCGCCGGTTCCGTTCCTCGGCCTGCCGCAGCGCGACCGCGGGGCGGGGCGGCCCACCAAGAAGGACCGGCGCGAGATGGAACGGCTGCGCGGGCAGCAGGCTGAGTAGTCGCCTGAAAGTCTTCCCGGAAGGATCTGACAGGATCGGAGGATGACCTGCACTCCTCGAACGATCGCCGGAACCGGTGTGGGGCCCGTGGGCTTCGGCTGGATGAACCTGAGTCAGTCCTATGGCCCCCTGCCGTCCCGCGAGGACGCCGCCAAGCTCCTCCTGCACGCGCTCGACGCCGGCGTGACCCACTTCGACACCGCCACCATCTACGGTGCGACCGCCAACGAGACCCTCCTCGGCGAGACGCTCGCGGGCCGCCGCGACGAGTTCTTCCTCGCCTCCAAGGGCGGCATGTCCTCCCACGACGGGCGCCGCGTCATCGACGGCCGGCCCGAGACGCTCCGCGCGCACGTCGAGGCCTCGCTCGCCCGCCTGCGCACCGAGAAGATCGACCTCTACTACCTCCACCGCTGGGACCGCTCTGTGCCGATCGAGGAGTCCGTCGGAGCACTCGGCGAGCTCGAGCGCGAGGGCAAGATCGGCGCCGTCGGCCTCTCCGAGATCGGCGCGGACACGCTGCGCCGCGCCCACGCCGAGCACCCCGTCGCCGCGCTGCAGAACGAGTACTCCCCGTGGACGCGCAACCCCGAACTGGGCACGCTGGAGGCGTGCCGCGAGCTGGGCATCGCGTTCGTCGCCTTCAGCCCCGTGGGCCGCGGCGCCTTCGGCGGGGTGCTGCGCGACCCCTCGGGGCTGCCGGACTGGGACCTGCGCCGGTCGATGCCGCGCTTCGCTGCCGAGCACTGGGCCGCCAACCTCTCCCTCCTGGACCGCTTCGCCGGGCTCGCGCGCGGCGCCGGCTGCTCGCCCGCGCAGCTCGCGATCGCCTGGGTCCTCTCCCGCGGCGAGCACGTCATCGCGCTGCCCGGCACGCGCAGCGCGGCCCACCTCGACGAGGACTTCGCGGCGGGGTCCCTCGGTCTCCCCGTCGAGGTGCTCGCCTCCGTGGACGAGCTGGTCAACGAGCGCACCGTCTCCGGCGGCCGGTACTCCCAGGCCGCGCAGGCCGACGTCGACACCGAGGAGTTCCAGACCGCCTGAGCGGCCCTCGGATTCGCAGGGCACCTGCAGGGGACTTCTCCCCTGCTCGCGGACGACGGCGTTGCGTACGCTGGCGTTGTCGGCCCACGGGGCCGCGCGGAGGGGGATTGTCGTGGGACGGTTCGTGGGGGGCGCCGTGCGGGCGCTCGTGGCCGGGGGCTCTGCCCTGCTGCTCGTCGTCGGCTGGCTCGCCGTCGCCTCCGGGGCGCTGCTCGCGTCCGCGCCAGCGGCGCTGGCGGACCCGCCCACCCAGGTGGTGGTCGAGGACACCGCGGGAGCCCTGTACCGCCCGCAGCTGGATCAGGCCCTCGCGAAGATCTCGTTCTACGAGCCCACGAAGGTCGTGGTCTTCACGCGCGCCGGCACGGCGGCGGACAACCTCAACGAGGAGGTCCTGCGGTACGCGAGGGCCAACCACCCCGAGTGGATCAGCGCCGACGGGCAGAAGTGGGCGGACGGGCTGTTCATCTTCGCCCTCGACACGACCGGGCGGCATGTCGGGACCTACTTCGGCGAGGACCGCAAGGTGAGCCTCGACGAGCAGAAGGCCATCCAGGACGACACCAAGGACCTCTTCCGTGCGGCCCAGTGGACGGACGGGACCATCGCCGGTGTGGAGTCCGCGGCGTCCCGGATCGGGCGCCCCTGGTACCTCTCCCCCGCGTTCCTGATCGGCGGCGGGATCGCCGGCATCGTGGTGCTCGGCGGCGCGGGGACGTGGGCCGGCATGCGGGCTCGGCGGCGGCGGAAGTTCGCGGAGGCGCTCGCCTCCGGGGACCGGTCCTACTCCTCGGTCACCCTCGCGCTCGAGGAGACCGAGCTCAACGCCTCCACCATCCCGGCCTCGTCCTCCTATGGAGGCCTGGTCCTCGAGCGGTGGGAGGGCTTCCGGGCCAAGCACCGCGAGGCCACGCGGCTCCGGGACCGCCTCACCCCCATGCCGGCGCGGGAGCGCTCGAGGTCGGCGAGCCTGAAGGAGGCCCGCAGATACGAGGAGCTCGCCCAGACCCTCGACGGGCTCGACGATGCGATCGCGGACACCAACTCGATCCTGAACCGGGGCGCGAGCTGGCGCTCCGCGTGGCAGCGCCAGACGGGTGACCTCACCGGCCAGCTCGACGGGGTGGACGCCATGCTCGCGGCCGCGACGACCGCTGGCGCCCCCGAGAGCGCCAAGGCGCTCGAGTCCGGCGTCGCCCTCGCCCGGGTCGAGATCGAGCGGCTCGGGGGCGGTCTCGAGGACGGATCCCTCACCCCGGAGGCGGCACTCGACGGCCTCAAGGCCCAGCGCGAGCGCATCGGCGAGCTCCTCGGGGCGCACGCGCAGGCCGTGATCGACGCGCACGCCAAGAACGCCAAGGAGCGGGACCTCATGCACCGCAAGCTCGAGGCGTCCACGCGGTCCTGGCGCAGCACGCACCGGACCCAGGGCAGCATCCTCGACGTCGCCTACCCGCAGCTGCCCGTGGTCAGCATCATGAGCTTCAACACCGGCATCGCCGCCGGCTATTCGGCCGTGGACTCCGCCCGCTCGTCCTCCTCGAGCACCGGCTACGGCAGCAGCGGGGGGAGCTTCTCCGGCTCCGGCAGCTCGTCCGGCTTCTGACTCAGGCGCCCTGGAAGCGCAGGATCCGCTCGATGGCCGCCTCGACCGCCGGCTGGCCCGCCGCGAAGGAGAGGCGGACCGCGCGGGATCCGTGGACCGCATCGAAGTCGGTGCCCGGCACGAGTGCCACCCCCTCGGCCTCGAGCAGCGCCCGGGCGTACTCGCGGGAATCTCCGAACCGGGCGAGCTGGTCGCCGAGCTCGGCGTAGAGGTAGAACGCGCCGTCGGCCGGTGCGGCCGGCCCCCACCCCAGGGCAGGCAGCGCGTCGAGCAGCGTCTGCCGGGTGCGGGCGTAGCCGGCGACCCACGCGTCGGCCTCGGCGTAGGACTCGAGGGAGAAGGCCTCGACCGCCGCGAGCTGGGACGGGGCCGGCGGGCACAGGGCGACGTTGCCGGCGAGGGCGTCCACCGCCCCGACCAGCTCCTCCGGCACGAGCATCCAGCCGAGCCGCCACCCCGTCATGCCCCAGTACTTCGAGAAGCTCGAGATCACGACCGCTTCCCGGTCCAGCTCCCACGCGCACACCCCGCGCGGGCTGTGCACATCGGAGGCCGTGCCCGCCCCCGGGTAGGTGATGCCGTGGTAGATCTCGTCGCTCACGAGCCGGACGCTGTTCGCCGCGCACCAGTCGCTCAACGCGGTCAGCTCGTCCCGGTCGACCATGGTCCCCGTCGGGTTCGCGGGCGAGGCGAGCACGAGGCCGGCGAGGGGCCCGCGCTCGGAGGCGGCGGCATCGAGCATCGCTGGGGTGGGCTGGAAGCGCGACTCGGGGCCGGCGTCGAGCTCGACCACCTCGCACCCGAGCGCGGCGAGGATGTTCCGGTACGCCGGGTAGCCCGGGAGGGCGAGCGCCACCCGGTCCCCGGCCTCGAAGGCGGCGAGGAACGAGAGCAGGAAGGCACCCGAGGACCCCGTGGTGACGGCGACCTGGGCGGGATCCACCGCGAGGCCGTACCACCGGCGGTAGTGGTCGGCGATCGCCGCGCGGAGCTCCGCCGTGCCCAGTGACGGGGTGTACGTCAGGGCCCGGCCCGAGGCGTGGATCTGCGCGGCCTTGGCAGAGACCGCGGAGGGCGCGCCTCCGGAGGGCTCTCCCGCGCACAGGCTCACGACGTCGCGGCCCTGGGACCGCAGCCCGTCGACGCGGGCGAGGATGTCCATGACCGCGAACGGCGGCACCTGCGAGCGGGACGAGGCGGCGAAGCGGGAGCTCATGCGCTCCAGCTTGTCACACGCGCGGCGCCGGGCGGCCGGCGGCTCGGCGGAGGGGTCGGGGCCTCAGGCGAGGCTGAGGAACATCTTCTCGAGCTCGGCCACGTCGCCGCCGCGCTCAGGGTTGGCGAGGCACTGCTGCAGGTTCGTGGCGATGATGCTGAATCCGGCCTTGTCCACGGCGCTCGAGACGGCGGAGAGCTGCGTGACGATCGCCTTGCAGTCCTGGCCCTCCTCGAGCATGCGCACCACGGCGTTGAGCTGGCCCTGGGCACGCTTGAGGCGGTTGATCGCAGCCCTCATGGACTCCGGCTCGACATTCATGGTGTTCCTCCTTCTGGCACGCCCTTCGCGACAGGCACCTTCCAGTGTACCCCTCTGGGTATCCGCTTCATACCCCGTCGGGTATCATGGATACGGGGCGATGCGGAAGCCGGCCCGGCGGAACAGGCGGCGGCCGCGCCGTCCCGGCTGACGGTTTCCATAGTTACTGTTGGGTAAATTGGCGGTACCGCGAGGCGCCGAGCCATGGTGGGAGCCCCCCTTCCCACCATGGCCCGGGGCCCCCACGGTCCCTCCGCGCGGCGCCCGTCAGCGTGCCACGACGATGCGCCCGCGGACCGCGCGGCCCTCCTGCAGCGCGTGGGCCTCGGCGGCGTCGTCGAGCCTCAGCGTGGCGGCGGTGCGGACTACCGGCCGGCCCCGGGCCATGAGCCGGTTGACCGCGCGCGCCGCGGCCGCGAGGTCGTCCACCGAGGCGTTGCTGATCGCGAAGCCGCGGACGCTGGCGTCGCGCGTGTAGAGCGCGCCCACCGGCAGCGGCGTCTGGGCCGCAAGCCCCGCCATGACCACGATGGTTCCCCCGGGCCGCAGGAGGGGCACCGCCGTGGGCAGGTCGTGGTGCTCGCTCGTGTCGAGCCAGACGTCGACCCCTTCCGGCGCGGCATCCCGGATCAGCGCGGGCAGCTCCGGATCCCGGTAGTCGAGGACCAGGGCCGCTCCGCACGAGGCCGCCCACTGGTGGTCCCTGCGTGCAGCGGTGGCGATGACACGTGCCCCCGCGGCCGCCGCCAGCTGGACTGCTGCGCTGCCCACGGCTCCGCCCGCGCCGCCCACGAGCACCGTGTCCCCGGCGGTGAGCTGGGCCCGGCGGAACAGCCCGAGGTACGCCGTGGCCGTCGGGTGGAGCGCCGCCGCGGCGTCTCCGGCATCGACGTCCGGGGGAAGGTGGTAGAGCCTCTCCGAGGCGACCACGGCGTACTCGGACCAGGCGCCCTGCCGGCCCGCGTGGCCGAGGCTGTTGGTCCACACCCGGTCGCCCAGGGCGAATCCCGGCGCGCCCGGGCCTGCTGTCGCGACGGTGCCCACGAGGTCCCGTCCGATCACGAACGGGAAGGCCAGCGGGGTCCGGTAGGCCCCCGACCGGACGAACGTGTCGACGTGGTTGACCGCACTCGCCTGGAACTGCACGACGACGTCGGTGGGCCCGGGGCGGGGCGTGGGGAGCTCGCCGACCTCGATCCGGTCCGTGCCCCCGGTCTCGCGGATGAACGCGGCGCGCATCGTCGCGGGCAGATCCATGGCGTGTCCTTTCGACGCTGCCTCAGGGTAGCGTGGCGGCATGCAGGTTGCTCTCGTCACAGGCGCTTCGAGCGGGATCGGCGAGGCCACCGTGCGCGCCCTCCTCGGGGCGGGATACACGGTCTACGCCGCGGCCCGGCGCGTGGAGCGCATGGAGGACCTCGCGCACGACGGCGCGCGCCTCCTCGCGCTCGACGTCACCGAGGACGCCTCGCTCACCGACGCCGTCCGGAAGGTCCTCGGTGAGACGGGCCGCATCGATGTGCTCGTCAACAACGCCGGCTACGGCTCTTTCGGCGCCCTCGAGGAGGTCCCGCTCGAGGAGGCGCGGCGCCAGTTCGAGGTCAACGTCTTCGGCCTGGCCCGCCTGACCCAGCTGGTCCTGCCGGGCATGCGGGAACGCCGCTCGGGGACGATCGTGAATGTCTCCTCGATGGGCGGACAGTTCTACGAGCCGCTCGGCTCGTGGTACCACGCGACCAAGTTCGCCGTGGAGGGCCTCTCCGACTCGCTGCGGATCGAGCTGCGTCCCTTCGGTGTGCGCGTCGTGGTCATCCAGCCGGGCGCCATCCGGTCCGAGTGGAGTTCGATCGCCCGCGGCTCGCTCCTCGCCGTGTCGGGGAACGGCCCCTACGCCAAGGGGGCACGGCGGGTGGCCGGGGTCATGAAGGCGGCCTACCTGCCCGGGATGGCATCCCCTCCGGAGGCCGTGGCTGGGGCCATCCTCCAGGCCGTCGAGTCAGCCCGGCCCCATGCACGCTACCGCGTCGGTGCCGGGGCCCGGCCGCTCCTGGCGCTCCGCAAGGTCCTCCCCGACCGGCTGTTCGACGGGATAGTCCGCGCGATCTACCGGCACTGAGGCGTGCCCGGCGCGGGGGTGCCGCCTGTATTCGTTTTGAGGCATGTTACGGAGCACGACATGGAAGAGCTCGACGGACAGTACGCCGAGATCGAGGGACGCGGTCTCGTGACGTTCATCCGCTCCTACGAGGCCAGCGCCGGTCAGCTGTGGGCGGCCGTCGCCACGCCCGAGGGGCTTGGCGCATGGTTCCCCTCGCAGGTCGCCCTGGATCCCGGGGCCGGAACCGTGTCCTTCAGCGGCGACCCGCGAGCGGAGCCGAGCACCGGCAGGATCCTCGACTGGGAGCCGCCGACCCGGTGGGCGTTCAGCTGGGGCGGCGACCTCCTGGAGTTCGCCGTCGAGGGCACCGAGGCCGCGGCTGAGCTCACCCTGCGGAACTGGCTCGCCGATTCGACGGCTGCCGCGCGGAACGCCGCCGGCTGGCATCTCTGCCTCGGTGCACTGGAGAGGGCGCTCGGAGGGCCTCCCGGCGCGGGGCCGCGGGCCGGGTCTGGCCCGCTCGAGTGGCAGACGCTCTACGACGGCTATGTCGCCGCGGGGCTCCCGTGCGGCGCGCCCATTCCGGGCCAGACCCCGTAGCTCCCCTCCCGTTTCGGGTACGCATCTCGTCGCCCCTCCGCCGTTTCGGGTACGCATCTCGCCGGGAAATCGGCGACTCGGGTACGCCCGGGAGGCGGCTGGCCTTCCGCTACCCGCCGGAGCCCTGCGGCGGTGCCTGGTGGGGCCGCTTCTCCTTGCCCTTGGCCTTCCCCGGCTGCGGGGCGGGTACGGTCGCGGCGCCCGGGGACGTCAGGGTCGGGTCGGTGGCGGCCGGCCCCACGGAGCCGCCGGGAGCAGGTGCGGCGGGTGAGGCCGGAGCGGGCTGCACCGGCGCCGACGGCAGCATGGCCGCCCGGAGGGCCAACGGCACGACGACCAGGAGCACCGCGATGATCCCGACGACGACCGCGGCCCTCTTCAGGGTCCGGCCCTGAGTCCGCGTCCGCCCGCCAGTCCTCGTGGTTGTGGGCTTCGCCGGGCGGGTGAACGGCGCGCCGCCCCGGGGGGCTGCGGACGCACCCTGGCCGACGACCGGAGTCCGGGCGGTTGTGGGGCGCGTTTCTTCGGCGGGGAGCAGGCGCGTCGGTGAGGAGGGGGCGGCGTGAAGGAGGACCTCGGTGGCCCCACCCTGCACCGGGCCGGGCCCGGCGGCAGGAAGCTCACCGCGGAGGATGCCCAGGACCTCGGCTGCGGTGGGACGGTCTGCCGCTTCGCGGGCCGTCATGCGCGCCAGCAGGGGGCCCCACGGTTCGCCCAGTTCCTCGGGGATCTTGGGGGAGCGCAGAAGGCGGGCGACGGCGGCTTCCACGGCGCCGCCGGTGAATTCCATCGAGCCCTTGAGGCATTCGAGCAGCACCAGGCCGAGGGAGTAGATGTCCGAAGCCGGTCCGACCTTTTCGCCGCGCGCCTGCTCGGGGCTGAGGTAGTTGGCAGTGCCGATCGTCGTGTTGGTGACGGTGAGCCGCGAGGCGTCGGTGAGGCGGGCGATACCGAAGTCAGTCAGCTTCGCGGGCCGGCGCCGGCCCGGTCCCGGATCGGGGACCAGGATATTGGCAGGCTTGATGTCTCGGTGCACGATCCCCAGGGCATGGACGCAGGCCAGCGCTCCGGCGAGGTCGAGACCGAGCTGCCGGACGTCGTCGTGCGTGAGCGGACCGGAGGCGAGCCGCTTGCGGAGGTCGGTGCCGTGCACGAACTCCATGACGAGATAGGCCACGTGGTGGGTGCCGTCGTCCTGCGCATCGGTGCCGGCGTCGTAGAGACGCACGAGGCTGGGGTGGTTGAGGCGGGCGAGGACCTGCATCTCGCTCCGCCGGCGCTCCTCCCGACGGGGGTCGGAGGCGTGGGCACGGAAGGTCTTCACGGCAACGTCGCGGCCCAGGACTTCGTCGCGGGCCCGGTGGACCGTGGCCATCGCACCGCTCCCGGCCAGCTCGAGGAGACGGTACCTGCCGCCGACGAGGACGGGGTCCGGCCCCGTGTCGCTCTCGGCCACGTTGTGCCCCTCCTTGCCCTGCCGTATCCGGTACATCAAGCCTAGTGGACTGGGCTGCTCGGGCGCCTCCTTCGCGGGGACGGCGGCGAGGGCGCCGACGTGGCATCGGCGCCCTCACCTTCCGGAAATATGAAATCGAACCATACTTCTATCGATACATGCCGCGACAGGAATGCCTACCCGTGGATCACCTGGGGTTGGCCGAGGGCCTTGAGTCCCTCGGCGCCGAATTCGAGGCCGTAGCCGGACTGCTTGGCGCCGCCGAAGGGGGCCATGGGGTGGACGGTGCCGTGGGCGTTGATCCAGACGCTGCCGGCCTCGAGGCGCTGGGCGACCTGGCGGGCGGCGTGGGGGTCGGCGGACCAGACGGAGGCGCCGAGGCCGACCTCGAGGCCGTTGGCCATCTGGATGGCGTCCTCGACGGTGGAGTACTTGATGATGGGCAGGGCGGGGCCGAACTGCTCCTCGGCCACGAGGGGGTTGTTGTTGTCGATGTCCGCGACGAGGGTGGTGGGGTAGAAGTAGCCGGGCCTGGTCTCGTCGGGGTCGCCGCCGAGCAGGACGCGGGCGCCGGAGGCCTTGGCGGCCTCGACCAGGCGGGCGACGATCTCGTACTGGGCCCTGTTCTGCAGCGGGCCCAGGACGTTCTGCTCGTCCAGTCCCACGCCCATGGGGACGTTCTTCGCGTACTCGGTGAGCGCGTCGCAGACCTGGTCGTAGATGTCCTCGTGGACGTAGAGGCGCTTGAGGGCGGCGCAGGTCTGGCCGGTGTTGATGAACGCGCCCCAGAAGAGGCCTTCGGCGATCGGGGCAGGGTCGGCGTCGGGCAGGACAATGCCGGCGTCATTGCCGCCGAGCTCGAGGGTGAGCCGCTTCACGGTGTCAGCGCTGGAGCGGATGATGGCCTTGCCCGTGGCCGTGGAGCCGGTGAACATGACCTTGCCGATGGCGGGGTGCTCGGCGAGGGCCTCCCCGACCTCGCGGCCGCCGGCGACGACGGTGAGCAGGCCCTCGGGGACGGCAGCGTTGATGACCTTGACCAGGGCCAGGACGGACAAGGGGGTGTACTCGCTCGGCTTGACGATGACGGCGTTGCCCATGCGCAGCGCCGGGGCGATCTGCCAGACGGTGATCATCAGGGGCCAGTTCCAGGGGCCGATCGCCCCGACGAGGCCGATGGGCCGGTACTGGAGCACGGCGCGGGTGCTGCCGTCGTCGACGACGGTCTCGGGCTCGAGCTCCGTGGCGGCGGCGGTGCGCAGCCAGGCGGCGCAGGCGCCGACCTCGAAGCGGGCGTTGGGGCCGTTGAGGGGCTTGCCCTGCTCGCGGGAGAGGATCCGGGCGAGCTCCTCGGCGTGGGCCTCGACCGCCTCTGCCGCAGCCACCAGCGCGGCGGAGCGGGCCTGGTGCCCGGCGGCGGCCCAGGTTGGCTGCGCCGCCTTCGCGGCCGAGATGGCGGCCTCGAGCTCGGCCAGCCCGTGCACCGGGGCGACGCCGACGAGCTCGCCCGTGGCCGGGTCGAACAGCTCGGTGCCGGGCGCGCCCGGTGCCGGAGCGATCGCTTCCAGCAGGGAATCCGTGGTCTGCAGGGTCTCCATCGAGTCCTCCTCGTCGAGTGCTGTGTCCTTCCCAGAGTGCGTTCGCGTCCCGGGCCGCGGCTTGGCTTGCCGTGATCGCCGCTTGTCCATCGGTGCACGCTTGGGCGGGCGGCGTGCAGGGCCTCGTACCCGGAACGCCGAATCGGCGACGAGATGCGTACCCGGAACCGGGAGTGGGCGACGAGATGCGTACCCGAAACGGGGGAGGGGTAGCGTGGGCGCGTGTCCGAGTTCCGCCACCTGAGCGTCCCCATCGGCCTGTCCCCGCGCGTCGTGTCCGCGTTCGCGGGCGACCCCGCCAACCTCCCCCGCTGGGCGGCGGGACTGGCCGCCGGAATCGGCGAGGAGCGCGGGCGGTGGCTCGCCGATTCGCCCCTGGGCGCGGTCGAGGTGCGCTTCGTCGGCGACACCTCGGCCGGGATCCTCGACCACGAGGTCCTGTTCCCGGACGGCACCACCGTGCTGAACCAGTTCCGCATCCTGGCCGACGGGCCGCACAGCCTCGCTGTCTTCCACCTCCGCCGCGAGGAGGGCACGACCGACGAGGCGTTCGAGTCCGATGCGGCCGCCGTCCAGGCCGACCTCGACGCCCTGCGCCGGCTGCTGGAGGACGGCGCGTGTGTTCCCCCGGGCGGCAGCGGGTAGCAGCGGGAGGACAGCATCCGACCACGGAAAGGGCCGACCGTGACCCAGCAGACCTCCCTCGTTGCCGTCGCGTGCGCCGACGCCGGCGCCGTGGACCTCCTCACCCTCGATGCGCAGACCGGGCAGCTCGAGCCGTCGCGGCGAATCGGCGGCCTCGACGGCGCCGCGGCCCTCGCCTTCGGGCCTGACGGCATGCTCTACGCCGGGTGCAACGGGGACCGGCCGCGCGCCGTCGTCCTCGACTCCGACGGCAGGATCGGGGAGGAGCGCCCCCTTCCCGCGTCGACCTGCTTCATCGCGGCAGCCCCGGACGGCCGCGGGCTGTTCAGCGCCTCGTACGGCGAGGGCCGCCTGGACCTCGTCCCCCTTCCAGGAGCCGCGGACGACGCCGGCCACCTCACCTACGCGACCGGGCGCAACACGCACTGCGCTGCCGTCAGCCCCGACGGGCGCTTCCTCTACGCGACGTCCCTCGGGGACGACAGGGTGAGCTGGTTTCCGATGGACGCGGACGGCTCGGGCCCGGGCACGCGCGAGCCCAGCGGGCATGTCGCGGCGGAGCCCGGGTCCGGTCCCCGGTACCTGCGGCTCAACCGGGCGGGGGATCGGGCGTACGTGGTGCACGAGCTCTCCGGGGACGTCGCCGTGTATGCCAGGGAGGCCGGGAGCGGCCGGCTCGAGCTCCTCCAGCGGGCCTCCGCCGTGGCCGGGCTGGGCCTGGGGCCGGGAGTCGTCCGCTCGGCGACCACGCCGGACCCGGGACCCGGCGTGGTCTGGGCCGCGGACCTCAGGATCACCCCGGACGAGCGCTTCCTCTACACGACCGAGCGGTCATCGGGGACCCTGGCGTGCTTCGCGCTCCGGGAGGGCCTGCTCGAGTTCCTCAGCCGGATCGAGACCGAGCAGGTGCCCGGGAGCGCGGCGATCGATCCGGCGGGGCAGTTCCTCCTCGTGTCTGGCGAGGCCTCGCACGCCGTGACGAGCTACCTGATCAACGAGGACGGCTCGCTTTCTCCGGTCTCGAGGGCCCGGACGAGCGCCGGCCCGGTCGCCCTCGACTGCGGCCCGGCCGCCTGAGCGCTCGGGCCGCGCCGCCCGGCGGCCACCGTGGCGGCGAGGCCCTGGCCCCATCCCCGAGGAGAAGGGCGAGGAGGGCAAACGCCGGCCCGAGCGGTGCAGTTCCTGGCGGCGTCAGCCCCCGAAGGCGAGCAGCGCGGCGAGGGCGAGCATGAGCGCCGCGACGCACCCGTCCAGCACCCGCCACGCCGCGGGCCGGGCGAAGAACCCGCTCAGCGCCCGCGCCCCGTAGCCGATGAGCGGGAACCACAGGGCGCTCGCGGAGGCGGCTCCGGACCCGAACGCCCAGCGTCCCGCACCCTGCGCATTGGCGAGCGAGCCGAGGAGCACGAGGGTGTCGAGGTAGACGTGCGGGTTGAGCCAGGTCAGCGCGAGGACCGTCGTGAGCGTGGCCCCGAGGCCCGCCGGACCGGCCCCTCGGGCGGCGTGGAGAGTGCCGGGATGGAGCGCGCGCTTGGCGGCGAAGAACCCGTAGGCCACGAGGAAGGCCGCCCCGATCCAGCGGATCGCCTGCAGGAGGAGGGGCGCGCCCTGGACGGCCGCGCCGATCCCGGCCACTCCGGCGAAGATCAGCACCGCGTCGCTCAGGGCGCACAGCACCACCACGGGGAGCACCCACTCGCGCTTGATCCCCTGCCGGAGCACGAACGCGTTCTGCGCGCCGATCACCACGATCAGGCCGAGGCTGGCGCCGAATCCGGCGAGGTAGGAGAGGAACACCCTTCGACGGTACGGGCGCCCCATATGAAGATCAACTAACCGTATCTACAGAGGCATTAGGATCTCTTCATGGACTTGGAGCAGCTGAGGGCCCTCGCCGCCGTGGTGGACCAGGAGACGTTCGAGGCCGCCGCCGACGAGCTGCGCATCACCCCCTCCGCCGTGAGCCAGCGGATCAAGGCCCTCGAGCGCTCGGTGGGCAGCGTGCTGGTGCGCCGGCTCAAGCCCGTGGTCCCCACCCCGGCGGGGGAGCGCCTCCTGCGTTCGGCCCGCCAGCTGCTCCTGCTCGCCGACGAGGCGCTGCTCGCCCTCCGCTCGGAGCAGGCGCACGACGCCGCCCGGCCGGGTTCCGCCGGCGGCGTCACCGAGCTGCTGCGGGTCCCGATCGTGGCCAATGCCGACTCGATCGCCACCTGGCTGCCCCCCGCGATCCGCGAGGTGGCACTGGGAGGCCGGATCGCCGTCGAGCTCCTGCGCGACGACGAGCACGCGACGGCGGACCTCCTCCGCTCCGGCGACGCGGTCGGCGCCGTCACCGCGGATCCCCGGCCCGTCCAGGGCTGCAGCGTGCGCCCGCTCGGGACCATGGTGTACCGGGCGAAGGCCTCGGCGGAGTTCGCCGCGCGGTGGTTCCCACGCGGGGCCACGGCCCAGGCGCTCGGGGCGGCGCCCGTCATGCAGTATGACCGCAAGGACAGCCACCAGCTCGCCCTCCTGGCCCGGGTGGCGCCGGAGGCGACGCCGCCGCAGCACTTCATCCCGGACTCCGTGCAGTACGTCGAGGCCGTGCACGCCGGGCTCGGCTGGGGCATGGTGCCGGATCAGCAGGACCCCCGCGGCGACCTCGTGGAGCTGGCCCCGGACTGGCGGGAGGACCTCAGGCTCTACTGGCAGTCGTGGACGCTCGACTCGCCCGGCCTCGCGGAGGTGGGCGACGCCGTGGTGCGCGCCGCCGCCGTGCTGCGGCGGTGAGGCGCGCCTCCGGCGGCTCAGTCGTTGAGCGGGATGCCGTGGGCGTCCACGCGGAAGTAGTCCGTGCGGGCGAGGATCAGGATGCCCTCGATGAAGCCCCAGATGCCGATCGCGAAGCTGAGGATGCCCAGCGAGAACAGGCCGAGGAAGAGGCAGCCGAGGAGCTGGATGAGGCCGATCGCCGTGTAGCCCAGGTAGAAGCGGTGGATGCCCAGCCCACCGAGGAAGATGCCGAACAGGCCTGCCGCGACCCTCGACTTGGGCTGGCGCTGGACGACGACCTGGGGGTAGGGAGGCGGGTAGGACTGGGGTGCGTAGCCCTGGCCGCCCTGCTGCGGCTGCGCCTGGGGGTACTGCTGGGGGTACGGCTGGGGCGCCGGCTGGCCCTGCAGGTGGGCGTCGGGCCCCTGCGGTCCGTAGGGTGAGGGCCGAGTGCCCTTGTTCTGGGCGTGGTCGGGGTACTGCTCGCTCATGGCGGACCTTTCGTGCGTCAGACTGTGGGACCGCGTCCGGCACCCCTCCCCCCAGAGAGCACGGACAGGCTTGCATGGCGCGGCAGCACGATCGTGTCATTTGGACATGTCCAAAGCAAGCCGTCGCGGCACGCTAGAGCCGCCGCCCGAACCCCCGCACGGCGAGGGCGAGGAACACGACCGCGAACACCACAGTGATCGCCAGCTCGGTCCAGATCGAGAGGGTCCAGCCGAACATCGTCACGTCGCTGGGGAAGCGGGCCAGCGCCGCGGCCGGCAGGTTCTGGGCCCCGAAGACGACCGACCGCAGCGGCGCGACCGCGTACGTCAGCGGATTGAGCCGGGTGAGGATCTCCAGCCAGAGCGGCAGCCCGGCGAGCGGGAACAGGGCGCCCGAGAGGAAGATCATGGGCAGCAGCACGAGCTGCATGACCATCTGGAAGCCCTCCATCCGGGTGATGCGGCTTGCCACGAAGACCCCGAACGCCGTGAGCGCGGCGGCCATGACGAACTCGATGGCGATCACCGCCGCGATGGTCAGGAACGTCAGGTCCACCCCGACGAGCGGCGCGAGCACGAGCATGATGGTGCCCTGCCCCGTGGCCACCGTCGCGCCGCCCGCCGTCTTGCCCAGCACGAGCGCCCAGCGCGGCACCGGAGCCACGAGCATCTCGCGCAGGAACCCGAACTCCCGGTCCCACACGATGGAGATCGCGCTGAAGATCGACGTCGACACGACGCTCATTGCCACGATCCCGGGGAACACGAACTTGCGGAAGTCCAGCCCTCCCGTGGTCCCGACGAGGCTGCCCATGCCGTACCCGAGGACAAAGAGGAACAGCAGCGGCTGGGCGAGGCCGGTGAAGATGCGCGACGGCGTGCGCACGTACCTCAGCAGCTCGCGCTGCCAGACCATGCCGATCGTGCCGAGGGAGACCGTGCTGGCGGAGACCCTGCCGCGGGCGACCGCCCGGGTGCCGGACATGGCTACCTCCTGCTCCTCCACGCGGGCGAGAACGCCTGCTGCTGCTCGCCCTGGTCGCGGATCTGCCGGCCCGTGTAGTGCAGGAACATGTCATCCAGGGAGGGCTCGTGGATCTGGGCTGAGAGGACGCCCCCGCCGAGCAGGGCGATCACCGCGGGCAGCTCCGTCGCGGCATGCGCGGCCTCGACCGCGAGCCGGCCGCCGTCCTGCGTGCAGCGGTAGCCGGACGCCTCGAGCGTGAGCCGCGCCGCGGCGTCGTCCGCCGTCTGCAGGAGGATGCTCTCCGCCCCGGCAGCCGCCCTGAGCTCCTCGGGGGTGCCGAGCGCGATGAGCCGGCCGTGGTCGATGATCCCGATCCGGTCGGCGACCTCGGCCTCGTCCATGTAGTGGGTCGTGAGGAACACCGTCACCCCCTCGTCCCGGCGCAGGGTGAGGATGTCCTCCCACATGACCGACCGGGTCTGCGGGTCGAGGCCGATCGTGGGCTCGTCGAGGAAGAGGACCGCCGGCGTGTGCAGCATGGCCCGGGCGATCTCGAGCCGCCGGGCCATGCCCCCGGAGAACGTCGCCACCAGATGCCTGCGGCGTGCCGAGAGGCCCACGAGTTCGAGGACATGGGCGATCCTCGCGGCCCGCTGCACCCGCGGGACCCCGTAGAGGACGGCGTGGAAGCGGAGGTTCTCCTCGGCCGTGAGCTGCTTGTCCAGCGTCGTCTCCTGGAACACGGGGCCGATGTGGGCGCGGACCTCGTGGGGGTCGGCGACCACGTCGAATCCGGCCACGCTCGCCGTCCCCGAGGTGGGTGCGGCGAGGGTGCACAGGACGTTGATCGCTGTCGACTTCCCGGCGCCGTTCGGCCCGAGGAAGGCGAACACCTCGCCGGCCGCGACGTCGAAGCTCAGACGGTCGACGGCGGTGACCTCACCGAACGCCTTGACCAGGTCGCGGACGCGGATGGCTGGCGCAGCGTCCATACTGCGAGGCTACGCAGGCGCCCCCGGCGGCGTCAGGGCCGATGGGCCCGGGGCCCCTCTGCCGAGGCGGCCTGCGGCAGCCGCGCACCGGGCGCCCCCGACGCCTCAGCGGCTGCGGGGGTCCGCGCCCGGACGGCGGAACCGGCCAGGACGACCAGCGCCAGGACGACGATCATCCCGCAGTAGCCCATCGCGGTGGGGGTGAGCCCGATCCCCTGGGCGAGGGCGCCGGCGGCGACCGCCGGAACGCTGTTCGCCAGGTAGCTGACCACGTAGACCGCCGAGAGCAGGCCCGCGCGCTCGTGGGGGGCAGCCTGGGGCATCAGGATCCTCAGGACCGCGAGGAAGCCGGCACCGAAGCCGACGCCGGCGACCACCGTGGCGGCGAAGTACAGCCCGGTGGAGCCGAGCGCCAGCGCCGCCACCGTGCCGCCCATGCCCGCGATCAGGGCGGCCATGCCGAGACCGAGCACGGCGGAAGGGCGGGCCGAGCCCAGCAGCAGGGTGGCCACGCCGCCGGTGCCGGTCAGGGCGGCGACGACGAGCCCGGTGAGGAGCACGGCCTGCGGACCGGCCAGGGACCGGACGAGGCTCGGGCCCAGGGAGAGGATCAGGCCGCCCAGCGACCAGGTGGCCACGGCGGCGGGGAGCACCCACAGCGCGGTCCGGCGCGTGGCCCGGGGGAACCGCACCTTCGGCACGAGGGAGGCCAGCGCTCCCGGCTCCCGGGCGGTGGTCTCCGGGCCCAGCACGGTGGCCACGAGCTGCAGGGCCAGCACCGCGCCCAGGACCACGTAGACCAGCTGGACGGAGCCCGGGGCCGCTGCGACCAGCAGGCTTGAGCCGACCGCGCCGAGAGCCAGCCCCAGGCCCGGGCCGGCGCCGTTGAACACCGTGCCCAGCCCCGGGCGCACCGCGTGCTCGAGATCGATCAGATAGGCACCCAAAGTGCCGACAGCCGCCCCAGTGGCCAGCCCCTGCAGCAGCCGCGCCAGGATCAGCGCCGCCGGGCCGTCCGCGCCGATGAACACCAGCATCGCCACGAGCTCCAGGGCCAGGGCTGCGAGGAGGACCGGGCGCCGGCCCAGATGGTCCGAGAGCGAGCCCGCGACGAGGAGCGCGACGAGCAGGGCCAGCACGTAGGCGGCGAAGATGACCGTCAGCACCACCGGCGGGAAGGCCCACATTGCCTGGTAGAGGGGATAGAGCGGGCTGGGTGCACTGGAGGCGGCCATCAGGACCACGAGCACGGACGCCTGGATCCAGAACGCGGTGCGCTCGGAGAGGAGGGGACGGAGACGCCGACGCAGGGACGACATGCGGGCCTTTCGCAGAGACGGAAGAACGCGAAGATTTTGCGTTTGAGCGTAGTCCTCGTTCGCCATAACGCAAAATATTCGCGTTATCCTGAGGGGTGTCCACTCCCGATCCCCGTCCCGGCGGCCGCGCCGCCCGCGTCCAGCAGGCCGTCCACGATGCGGTGCGCGCCCTGCGGGCGGAGGAGGGCGGCGACGCCATCACGGTGCCCCGGATCGCCGCCAAGGCGGGCGTTGCGCCCTCGACGATCTACCGCCGCTGGGGAGGCCTCGGCGGGCTGTTCGCCGACGTGGCCGTCGCCAGGCTCCGGCCCCAGGGACCCCCGGACACGGGCTCGGTCCGCGGGGACCTCACGGTTTGGGCCGAGGAGTACATCGAGGAGGCCGCTTCCCCTACCGGACGGAAGTTCATGCGCGACATGGTCTCCGGCGGCACCGACGGTGCCAGCGCCGTCCGCGGGGGCGCCTACGCCCGGGAGCGGGTCGAGACGATGCTCGGGCGCGCGCGCCAGCGTGGCGAGGCGGCCCCGGAACTCGAGGATGTCCTCGACGTGGTGCTCGCGCCGATCGTCTACCGCATCCTCTTCGAGCCCGGCGACCTGTCCCCGGAGCTCGCCCCCAGACTGGTCGGCCGCCTCTTCGGTTAGCCCACGCGCAGGCACCCCGGCCTTCCTTCGCCCCCGGAGGGCTGTCCGCGACCCGGGGTGGTCCTATCCGGAGGCGACGGCGAAGAGTCCTACCACGCCCGCCAGGTAGAGGACCAGCACGATGAAGGAGTCGGCACCCATGCCCACGATCCGGCGCTTCGGGCGGAAGATCAGGCTCATGACGTAGACGAGCGTCAGCAGGATGGCCAGGGCAGTGAGGTAGATGTCGGTGTTGTGGGCCTGGGGCAGCACCGGCTGGCCCGAGATGAGCACTGCGACGAGGAAGAGCACGGGCAGGAAGGCATTTCCGCCGAAGATGTCGCTGACGGCGAGCCTGTAGTCGCCCTGCTTGACGGACGCCAGGCCGGTGGAGATCTCGGGCAGGGAGGTGGCCAGCGCCAGGATCGTGGCGCCGAAGAGCACGCCCGAGAGCCCGATGTGACCGGCGATCGCGTCGCCGCTGCGCTCGAGCGCGACACCGGCGAGGAGCGTGGCCACGGCTGCCACGGTGAAGATGAGGGCGGCCCGGCCTGTGCTGGCCTTGGCGCCCTTGCTGCCGTCCCCCGAGTCCTTGCTGTGCCCCTTCGGCTCGGCCTGGGACCCGGGGGCGTTGCCCTGCTCGTGCCAGGGAAGGCCCTTCTGGCTGCGCTGGACGGCGAGGAGGCCGACGACCCACACGGCCGTGATCAGGACGGCGGCGGGGGTCAGGCGGAAGGCGACCAGGCTCGAGGGCATCTGGCTGCCGGCGACGACGACTCCCAGGACCCCCACGACGGTGACCGCCTCGATGACGAGCGTCAGGGAGGACGCCCGGTACATGAGGGGTTCCCCTTTCCGCGTGCCGAAGGCATCCAGGACAACGAGGACCACGGTCTGGACCGCAATGCCGCCGAGGATGTTGCCGACGGCGACGCCCAGGTTGCCCGAGAGCGCCGCGCTGACCGTGATGGCGATCTCGGGCAGGTTGGTGGCGACGGCGAGCAGGATCAGGCCGCCCAGTGCCGAGCCGAGGTGCAGCCGTGCGTCGAGGACGTCGGTCTGTTTCGAGAGCTGGATCCCCGCTACCCAGACCACCGCGGCTGCGGCGACGAAGAGCAGCAGGAGCGCCCAGAGCGGCCATGATGACATCCGTGATCCTCCTCGCCTCCAAGGCCCTGGGGCAGGAGAGCCGCCGGGCCGACGCCTGACCTCCTTCCCGCTCATTGCGCGAGCCAAACAATTGCATCGGCGCAATCGTTGCTCTAACATCACGGCTAAAGCGGACCGGCACCGCTGCGGATGGACTCGCCTGGGAGACAGGCGGAGACGGCGCAGGCGCGTGAGGGCTCCTGCTTCCCCTGGCCGCCACGATCTGATCGGCGTCATCCGGCAAGGAGGTCCGGCATGAAGAGCACCCGCAATCCGCCCCGACAGGCCGCCGAGGGGTCCACTGACCTCGCGGCCGAGTACGTGGGGCTCGCCGATGCGCTCGCCCACCGCTTCAGGTGCCCGACCCATGACCAGGAGGATCTGCGCCAGGTGGCCCGGCTGGCCCTGGTGAAGGCTGCGAGGAGGTATCGCGAGGACCTGGGCCACGGCTTCGTGCCCTACGCGGTGGTGAGCATCGAGGGGGAGATCAAGCACTACCTGCGGGACCAGAGCTGGATGGTCAGGCCGCCCCGTGCTGTCCTGGACCTGCGGCTCAGGATCCGCTCCGTCACGCCCCGGCTCCAGCAGCGGCTGGGCCGCGAGCCAACGACGCAGGAGGTGGCGGACGAGATGCACGTCTCGGTGGAGAGGATCATCGAGGCGAACGTGGCGGACTCCGCCAGGATGGCACCGTCAATCGAGGTGCTCGATCGGGAGGAGGAGGGCGCCGAGGGGCCTCCCGTGAGGATCGCGGCCTGCGAGGACCCCGGATTCGCCCAGGTGGAAGCCGCCCAGACCGTGGCCGCCGCCCTCGCGGACGCGTCACCCGAGGACCTCGAGCTCCTCCGCCTGCGCTTCGGGCTCGAGCTGACCCAGGCCGAGATCGCGCGCCGGCTCGGGACGAATCAGATGAATGTCTCGCGCTGCCTGAACCGGCTGTTCACGAGGCTCCGCCCGCGCGTGGGCGTCGACGCCTCGGAGTGGGGCGGCGCCTAGGCCGGCCGGCCGGGCCCGCGCGAGTGGCGGCCCACGAGCCGGAACCGTCGCTCAGCGGAGCGTCCGAGGCCGCCGAGGATGGCCAGCACGGTGGTGCAGGGCCAGCGCTCGAGGCAGTCCCCGCACGGCGATCCGACCTCTTCGCCCGCTGGGGCATGGATCTGAAGGAGCAGCTCGCAGTCCCCCAGCGAGTACGTGCCGTGGGACATCCCGCGCCTGCGGGCCTCGGGGATCATCTCGAGCATCGTCACGTGCAGCGACGAGGCCGTATCGGGGAGGGGCATGTCTGGGAACATACCCGGCCGGCAGGACGGGGAAACCGAGAGTGGTCGAATCGGTTGTGTGCAGGCGGCGGTGCCCGCCCTGCGCGTCGCGCAGGGCGGGCACGTCACCTGCCGGTCCGGGACGGGTCAGTCCTCGGGATCGAGGACGAAGTCGTAGACCATCTCCTCGCCGTGGCCGTCCGCTGCCGGCTTGGGATCGAGGATGAGCTCGGGCTTGACCGCCGAGGCGATGTCGTCGTCGTTGTGCGCGTCGCCCGGGAAGTACAGCTGCGCCGTGATCTGCTGGTGCCCGGGCGCCGAGACCTTCACGTGGATGTGGGCGGGCCGCCATGCGTGCCAGCCGGCCGCGGCGATGAGCTTGCCGCATGCGCCGTCCGTGGGGATCTGGTACGGCGCGGGACGCATGGTCTGGATCTCGAAGGTGCCGTCCTCGTCGGCCAGCACCGTTCCGCGCAGGTTCCACTCGGGCAGGCCCGGGGCGTACTGCGAGTAGAAGCCGGCACCGTCGGCGTGCCAGATCTCCACCTTGCCGGGCAGGCCCTTGCCGTCGAGGCCGCGGATCTGGCCCTTCCAGGTCAGCTCGGTGCCGGGCTCGTCGTCCCGGCGCGGCAGACGGGCCGGCGTGGGCTGCTCGGGGGAGTCCGGGACGTAGTACGGGCCCTCGATCGTGCCCTTGGAGCCCTTGCGGTCCTCGGTGGCGACCTCCTCGACCACGTGCTCGACCCACACGTCGAGGAAGAGCGGCCACTCGCCGTCCTCGCCCACGCCGATGAGCCACTCCTTGAGGGCGTTGTACTCGTCGTAGGTCACCTTGTGCTCGCGGATCGTGGCGTAGACGGCCTCGAGGACCTCGCGGGCCAGAAGCGAGACGCGCTCCTTCGGGACCTCCAGGCGGTTGCGCTTGCCGCTCTCCTTGAAGCGCTCGGTGGCCTTGCTGCCCGATTCGGCAGCCTTCGCGTCGAATTCGCTCAGGGTCTGGCTCATGGTCATCCTCCTCGATGATGTGGCTTGGGAAAAGTGGTGATGTGCGGCACAGGGGCTCGCCTTGGCCTTCACGCTACGAGCCGCCATTGCGTCGGCACAAATACCTAGTTCCATTCAATTGATATGCCCAACGTTTCAAAAGCACCCTTGGCCGACCCTAGGCAAAACTCCGGTGTGATCCACCCCACTCCTTGGAAGGATCGATCAAGCCCGCAACGAGGATGTCGCGGGCAGCCTGAAGGCAGAGGGAGGAAACCATGACGGAAGCCCTGGACCACGTCCGCGACCAGCTCTCCGACGCGCTCATCGAGGACGCATCGACCGGCACCTACCGCGCCAAGCGCAGCATCTTCACCGATGAGGAGCTGTTCGAGCTCGAGATGAAGTACATCTTCGAGGGCAACTGGGTCTACCTGGCCCACGAGAGCCAGATCCCCAACGTCGGGGACTACTTCACCACGTACATCGGCCGCCAGCCGGTCGTCATCTCGCGGGCCAAGGACGGCGAGCTGCACGCCCACATCAACGCGTGCAGCCACCGCGGGGCCATGCTGTGCCGCCGCAAGACGGACAACCGCACCACCTTCACGTGCCCCTTCCACGGGTGGACCTTCTCGAACAACGGCAAGCTGCTCAAGGTCAAGGACTCCAAGGGGGCCGGCTACCCGGAGCAGTTCAACACGGAGGGCTCCCACGACCTCACCAAGGTGGCCCGGTTCGAGAGCTACCGCGGATTCCTCTTCGGCAGCATCAACCCGGAGGTGAAGCCCCTCGCAGAGCATCTCGGCGAGGCCGCAAAGGTCATCGACCTCATCGTGGACCAGTCGCCGGAGGGCCTCGAAGTGCTCCGCGGCGCCTCGACCTACACCTATGACGGCAACTGGAAGGTCCAGGCCGAGAACGGCGCGGACGGCTACCACGTCTCCGCGACCCACTGGAACTACGCCGCGACCACCGCCCGCCGCGGCACCGGGGAATCCGCCAACGAGACCAAGGCCATGGACGCCGGCACGTGGGGCAAGCAGGGCGGCGGCTACTACTCGTTCGAGCATGGCCACCTCCTGCTGTGGATGTGGTGGGGCAACCCGCAGGACCGCCCGAACTTCGACAAGCGCGAGGAGTGGACCGAGCAGTTCGGGGCCGAGCGCGCGGAGTTCATGATCGGCGCATCCCGGAACCTGTGCCTCTACCCCAACGTCTACCTCATGGACCAGTTCAGCTCGCAGATCCGGCACTTCCGCCCGATCTCCGTGGACAAGACCGAGGTGACCATCTACTGCATCGCCCCCAAGGGCGAGTCGGCCGATGCCCGCGCGAACCGCATCCGCCAGTACGAGGACTTCTTCAACGCCACCGGCATGGCCACCCCGGACGACCTCGAGGAGTTCCGCTCCTGCCAGAAGACCTATCTCGCCACCGCCGCCCCGTGGAACGACATGAGCCGCGGCGCCGCCCACCAGATCACCGGGCCTGACGAGACGGCGAAGGGCCTGGGCCTGAACCCGATCTCGAGCGGCGTCAGGACCGAGGACGAGGGACTCTACCCGATCCAGCACGGCTACTGGCGCGAGCGCATGCGCGCCGCCGTCGACGCCGAGTCCAACTGACCCGCAGGCACAGAAGGAGACCCCCATGACGCTGATGACCACGATCGTGCCCGGGACCATCGGGCTCGAGGACGTCCGCCAGTTCCTCTACCGCGAGGCCAGCTTCCTCGACGACCGCGAGTTCGACCGCTGGGTGGACTGCTACCACCCCGAGGCCGAATTCTGGATGCCCGCCTGGGCCGACGACGACACGCTCACCGAGGACCCGCAGCGCGAGATCTCGCTCATCTACTACCCCAACCGCGGCGGCCTCGAGGACCGCGTCTTCCGCATCAAGACCGAGCGCTCCGGCGCCACGAGCCTGCCCGACCCGCGCACCGGGCACAACATCACCAACGTCGAGATCCTGCGCCAGGAGGGCGACGTCGTCGACGTCCGCTTCAACTGGTTCACCCTCTACTACCGCTACAACACGGTGGACACCTACTTCGGAGTCTCGTTCTACACGATCGACTTCTCCGGCACCCAGCCGGTCATCACCAAGAAGAAGGTCGTCCTCAAGAACGACTACATCCACCACGTCGTGGACATCTACCACATCTGAGAAGGCCTTCAGGAGGACTCCATGACTGACACGAACCACTCCGTTGCCCTCGCCTTCGAGGACGGCGTCACCCGCTTCATCACGGTTGCATCCGGCCAGACGGTCGCCGATGCCTCCTACAGCGCCCGGATCAACATCCCCCTGGACTGCCGCGACGGCGCGTGCGGCACGTGCAAGGCCTTCTGCGAGAGCGGAAAGTATGACGGCGGCGACTACATCGAGGACGCGCTGACCGACGACGAGGCCGAGGCAGGCTACTGCCTCCCGTGCCAGATGACCCCCGAGAGCGACCTCGTCCTGCGGATCTCCGGCACGGCCGAGATGGCCAAGAGCGGCATCGGCACGTTCCAGGCGACCATCGTCAAGCTCCACTGGTACGCCGACAACACCGCGGGCCTGACCCTCGCCGTCGAGGACCGCGAGAGGCTGGCCTACCTGCCCGGCCAGTACATGAACGTCCAGGTCCCGGGCACCGACCAGGAGCGCAGCTACTCCTTCTCGAGCGGGCCCGACGCCGAGCAGCTCACCTTCCTGGTCCGCACCGCGCCGGACGGCGCGATGACCACCTACCTGAAGGAGCGGGCCGCCGAGGGCGACACCCTGACGCTCGAGGGCCCCAAGGGCAGCTTCTTCCTCCGGGACGTCAAGCGCCCCGTGCTCATGCTCGCCGGCGGCACCGGGATCGCCCCCCAGCTGGCCATGCTCGAGAAGCTCTCCGCGGGGGCGGCCGCCGGCACCGTCCCCGCGTTCCCGATCCACCTCGCCTACGGCGCGACGTGGGACAAGGACCTCGTGGAGGTCGAGGCCCTCGAGCGCTACGCGGCGACGATCCCCGGCTTCACGTTCAGCACGATCGTGGCCGACGCGGACTCGCAGCACCCGCGCAAGGGCTACGTCACCGGGCACCTGCTGCCCGAGCACCTCAACGACGGCGACGTGGACGTCTACCTGTGCGGTCCGCCGGCGATGGTCGATGCCGTGCGCCGCTACTTCGACGCCGAGGGCATCGAGCCGACGAACTTCTACTACGAGCGGTTCGCGGTCGGCGCGGCCGCCCCGGCCCTCGCTGGGGCGGGCGCGGCGTGAGCACTGCAGCGCGCGCAGCCACGGCAGACGCCGCCGAGGCCCCCGCCCCGTCCGTCCATGCCGGGCGGTTCGCCGGCAGGGCCGTGGTGGTCACCGGAGCGGCCCAGGGGATCGGCCGCGCCGTGGCCGAGAGGATCGCGGCCGAGGGCGGCGAGGTCACCCTCGTGGACCGCGCGGACCTCGTGCACGAGGTCGCGGAAGGCGTGCGCGGTGCCGTCGAGGGGGGCGGCACCGCGCACTCCGTCACCGCGGACCTCGAGACGTTCGACGGCGCGCTGGCGGCCGTCGAGGCCGCCGTCGCCGCGGCGGGGCGCATCGACGTCGTCATCAACAACGTGGGCGGGACGATCTGGGCCAAGCCCTACGAGCACTACACCCCGGAGGAGATCGAGAAGGAGGTGCGCCGCTCCCTGTTCCCCACGCTGTGGATGTGCCGGGCCGCCCTGCCGCACCTCATCGGCCAGGGCTCCGGGACCCTGGTCAACGTCTCCTCGGTGGCCACCCGCGGCGTCAACCGCGTCCCGTACGCCGCCGCCAAGGGCGGGGTCCGCGCCATCACCACCGCGCTCGCGCTCGAGGCGGCTCCGCACGGCGTGCGCGTCGTCGCGACCGCCCCGGGCGGGACCGAGGCGCCGCCCCGCGCCGTGCAGCGCGGGCCGCTCCCCGCCTCGGAGCAGGAGAAGGAGTGGTACCGGCAGATCGTGGACCAGACGGTCGAGTCCTCGCTGATGAAGCGGTACGGCACGCTCGCCGAGCAGGCCGCTGCCATCTGCTTCCTCGCCTCGGACGAGGCCTCGTACATCACGGGCACCGTCCTGCCCGTGGCCGGGGGAGACCTGGGCTAGCTGTACCCGGCCGGACGCCGTCCCCGGCGCCCGCGCGGGGTCCGCGCTAGCCTCGTAGGCATGCTGAATCCCCACGAGGACGTGGTTGCGCGCGACCGGGAGCTGGCCGAGCTGGACAGCCTCCTGGCCGCCGGCCGCTGCGTGGTCATCGAGGGCCCGCCGGGCGTGGGTGCCACCGCGCTGGCCCGCGCGTCCGCCGCGCACCGCACCGGAGCCACGCTCCTCCGGGCGTCCGCGACTCCCTGGGAGGAGGCGCTGGCGGGAGGCGTGCTCGCCCAGCTCGGCATCGCGCCCGCCCAGGACCGGCCGGGGCCGCCAGCCGAGCCGCCGCAGCACGCCGGCGGACAGCCCGAGTGGCTCCCCGCCGGCCGCGCGGCCCTCGAACACCTGGGGGCCCTCGCGGCCCGGGGTCCCCTCCTCGTGCTGCTCGACGGCATCGAGCACGCCGACGCGCTCTCCCTCGAGGCCCTCGCCTTTGCGCTGCGGCGCGCCCCCGGTCCCCTCCCGGTCCTGGCCACGTGCACCGCCGCGGGCACCCGGCCGGACAGCGCGGCGGCCGTGTTCGCCGACGCGGTGGGCGCGCGCCGGCTGCGGCTGGGGCCCCTCACCCGCGCGGGCCTCCGCGAGCTCGCCGAGGCCCGGCTCGGCACAGGCCTCGCTCCCACAGCACTCGAGGCCCTCTGGCGCGTGACCCGCGGGAACCCCGGGCTGGCTGTGACGGCCCTCGCGGAGGGAGTGGAGGAGCTCGGGGAGGCGGGATTCGCCGCGGAGGGTCCGCGCGGCGTCGTGCGGTCCCTCGCCGCCCGGACCGCCGCCGCGCTCGCGGCCCTTCCACCCCCGGCCCGCGCCCTGGTCGAGGCGATGAGCGTCCTGGGCGGGGCGGCCGGCGCGGCCGAGGCCGCGAGGCTGAGCGGGCTGCCGGACGACGCCGCCCTCCTCGCCGCCGCCGACGCCGCCTGGGCCGCCGGACTCCTCACGGTCCGCCGGGAGGACGGTGCCCTGCGGCTCGAGGCGGCGGATCCGCTCGCCCTCGAGGCCGTCCACGACGCCCTCGGCCCGCAGCGGCGTGCCGTCCTCCACGCCCGCGCCGCGGGGGCCGCCGCCGGGACGGCCGAGCGGGTCCGCCACCTCGTGGCCGCCGCGGTCCTGCCCGACGCCGCCCTCGCGGCCACCGTGGACGGCCTCGCCGAGGCAGAGGCGGCCGCCGGCGACTGGGGCGCCGCCGCGGATGCCCTCGTCGCGGCCGCGAGGCTCCACGTGGACCCCGCGCTGCGCGAGGACCGGCTCGTGCGGGCGGCGGAGGCGATGGTGGGCGCCGGCGACCTCGCCCGCGCCGCCCCCCTGGCCCGCCAGATCGAGTCGCTCCCGCAGAGTGCCGGACGTGACGCCGCGCTGGCCTACCATGCGATCCACACGGGCCAGGCGCGCCGGGCGGGCGTGCTGCTGGAGCGCGCCTGGGAGACCCGCCCCCCGACCGCCTCCGCCGACCTGTCCGCACGCATCGCCCAGTACCGCGTCCTCGACGCGCTCGGGAACTGGGACGGCCACGCCATGCTCGCGTGGACCGAAGCCACGGTGCGGCTCGCCGGCCCGGACAGCTCAGCGGGCATCGAGGCCCGCGCCATGCTGGGGCTCGCCCTCGGGTCCCTGGGGCGCCGGGATGAGGCGCGCCGCGCCTACGACGAGCTCTCCGCCTCCCCGCATCTCGCCGCCCGCGACCAGCGCCTGCACTTGGGCAGGGGGTGGCTCGCCCTGGCACTGGATGACCTCGACACCGCCCGGCTCGAGCTGCGCGCCGCGATCGCGCCCGCACCGCGGCCCGGATCCCTGCGCATCGGCCTCTGGGCCCATGCGTGGCTGGCGCGGGCCGAATTCGCCGTGGGCCGGTGGGACGATGCGCTCACGACGGCGCGCACCGGGCTCGCCCTCGATGGCCCCGTGGGGATGGACCTCGTCTCACCGCTTTTGCACCTGACCGTGGCCCAGATCAGCGCCCTGCGCGGGCAGCGCACCGTGGCGGCGCAGCAGAGCGCCCTCGCGCAGTGCGGCCCCGAGGCGTACCCGGTGATGCGGGTGGCCGCGGCCATGGCTGCCGCGGCCGTGGACGAGAGCGCCGGTGACTACGCCGGTGTGCTCCGCGCCTACGCGCCGCTCGTCGCCGACCGCCCGCCGGGGCTCGACGAGCCCGGATTCTGGCCGTGGCAGGACGTGTATGCGAATGCCCTCGTCATGGTCGGCGACCTCGAGGCGGCGGATGCCTTCCTCACGCCACTCGAGGCGGCCGCCGAGGCGGTGGGGCACAGGAGCACCACGGCGCGCCTCGCCTCCGTGCGCGGCCGCCTCCTCGGTGCCCGCGGCGAGGTCGACGGCGCGGTCCGGGTCTTCGAGTCGGCGCTCGCGGCCCTCGAGGGCCTGACCTTCCCCTGGGGCGTCGCGCGGGTCCGCTTCGCCTACGGCCAGACGCTGCGGCGGGCCGGGCGGCGCCGGGACGCCACCGCCGTCCTCGCCGCCGCGAGGGACGCCTTCGCTGCGCTGGGTGCGAGCGTCTACGTGGCCCGGTGCGAGCGGGAGCTGCAGGCGGCCGGCACCGGAGCCTTCCGCACCCGCCCGGGGGCCGCCGGGACGTCCGACGCCGCCGCGCCAGCCCCGTACGCCCCCGCCCCGGCGGCCTTCACGTCCCAGGAGGAAGCGGTGGCGCGCCTCGTGGCCGCCGGCCACAGCAACCGCGAGGCGGCGCGCGAGCTGTTCGTCTCGGTCAAGACCGTCCAGTACCACCTCACCCGGATCTACGCGAAGCTCGGGATCGGGTCCCGCTCGGAACTCGCCGCCCTGTACCGGCGCGAGCCGCCCGCCGCTCCGGACCGATCAATATCCGAACAGTCTCAATAAGTCGTGATTGGGTATTTCTCCTGACCGAACGCTCGTCCTAACCTGAGGGGGAGGGTGGCCAGCGAGGCGCCCCGCGGCGCGACGAGGAGAGCAATGGAGACCAGGCACCTGCGGTACTTCATCGCCGTCGCCGAGGAGCGCCACTTCGGGCGCGCCGCGCAGCGCCTGCACATGGCCCAGCCGCCCCTGTCCCAGCAGATCAGGCAGCTCGAGGAGCAGCTCGGCACCCAGCTGTTCGAACGGACCACGCGCAAGGTCGAGCTCACGCCCGCCGGCCTGCTCCTCCTCGACCGCGGCCGCCGCATCCTCCAGGACCTCGAGGAGCTCGAATCGGACGTCGCCGAGGTCGGCGCCGGCGCCGCCGGGGTCCTCAGGATCGGCCTCTCCGGCTCGGCCACCTACCGCCTCCTCCCGGCGCTCGTGGCCAAGGCCCGGACACACCTGCCCCACCTCAAGCTGACCGTGCGCGGCGAGATGCTCACCCCCCAGATGGCCCTGGACCTCGAGGAGGGACGGCTCGACGTCGCGGTCCTGCGCCCGCCGGTCAGCTCGCCCGAGCTCGACCTCGCACCCCTGGAGCAGGACCGGCTCGTCGCCGCGCTGCCCGCAGGCTCCCCGCTCGCCCAGCGCCCGGAGCTCGACCTCGCCGAGCTCGCCGAGGAGGCCTTCGTGGGCTACCCCTCCGACTCCGTGGTCACGAGGACCTTCCGGCAGGCCTGCCGCGACGAGGGCTTCACCCCGCGGGTCGTGCAGGAGGCCGCCGAGACGTCCACCCTGCTCTCGCTCGTCGCCGCCGGCATGGGCGTGGCCCTCGTGCCGATGGAATCGCCCACCTTCGCGTTCGCCGGCATCGTGTTCCGCCCGGTGCGGAACGCCCCCAGCATCGACCTCGCGGTCGCCTGGCGCGCGGGGGAGCAGTCGCCCCTCGTGCACCGGTTCCTCGAACTGTTCGACACCGTCCCGGCAGTCGGGCGGGGTCCACGCGGACCCCGCCCACTCGCCGTCGTCCGCTCCCCACTGCAGAAGGAGGCCGCGCGTGAAGATTGAGCGCATCGAGGCCGTCCCCTACTCGATCCCCTACACCCACCCGCTGCGGTTCGCGAGCGGGGAGGTGCACGCCGCCGAGCACGTCCTGATCCGCGTCCACACCGACGACGGACTCGTGGGCGTCGCCGACGCCCCGCCGCGCCCGTACACCTACGGCGAGACGCAGGCGTCCATCATCGCCGCCGTGCGGGACCTGTTCGCGCCGCAGCTGGTGGGCCTGGACCCGCTGGACCGGGAGAAGGCGCAGCGGATCCTGGCGCGGACCGTCAACAACGCCACCGCCAAGGGCGCCGTGGACATCGCCCTGTGGGACCTCGTGGGGAAGTCCCTCGGGGTCCCCGTGCACCGGCTCCTGGGCGGGTACGCGGACGGCATGCGCATCTCCCACATGCTCGGCTTCCGGCCCGCCCCCGAGCTGCTCGAGGAGGCCCAGCGCTTCCGCGAGCACTACGGGGTCACCAGCTTCAAGCTCAAGACCGGCCGCCGCCCCCTCGCCCTCGATGTCGAGGCCGTGCGCGTGCTGCGGGAGGGACTCGGGGACGAGGTGGAGATCTACCTCGACGCCAACCGCGGATGGACCGCGAACGAGGCGATGGAGGTGCTGCGCCGCACGGAGGGGATGGGCCTGAGCGCACTCGAGGAGCCCTGCGACGCGGCCGAGGCCCTGGGCCGCCGGCGTCTCGTGCAGCATTCGGCCATCCCGATCGTGGGCGACGAGTCCGTCCCCACCCCCGGGGACGTCTCCCGGGAGCTGCTCTCCGGCGGCTGCACGGCGATCTGCATCAAGACCGCCCGCAGCGGGTTCACCCAGGCCACCGAGATCCTCGGCCTCTGCACGGGCCTCGGCGTCGACGTGACCATGGGCAACCAGATCGACACCCAGATCGGCTCGCTCGCCACCGTGGCCTTCGGTGCAGCCCACGAGGCGAGCCAGCGCCGCGCCGGCGAGCTCTCCAACTTCCTCGACATGGCCGACGACCTCCTCGCCGAGCCGCTCGAGATCCGCGACGGCTCCCTGCGGGCCCGCGAGGTGCCCGGCGTGGGCGCCGAGATCGACGAGGCCAAGCTGGCCCGCTACCGCCAAGACGCCTAGGAGGCCCCGATGCTGTACCTGGTCCGCATGGACGTCCGCCTGCCCGCGGACATGCCGCCCGCCGAGGCGGAGGAGATCAAGGCCCGCGAGAAGGCCTACTCGCAGTCCCTCCAGCGCGAGGGCCGCTGGCCGCACCTCTGGCGCGTCGCGGGGGAGTATGCGAACTACTCCGTCTTCGACGTGGGAAGCCATGACGAGCTGCACGGGCTCCTGACGAGCCTGCCGCTCTTCCCCTACATGGACATCGCCGTCACGCCCCTCGCCCAGCACCCCTCCGCCATCGCCTGAAACCTGTGCCGCCGCAAGCTTTGCGCGCTCGCAAGGGCAGGGCCGATACTGGGACGATGGAGAAGATCGGGTTCCACACCCGCCGCGATCAGGTCGACGCCGTGATGAGGGCCGCCGACGTCCTCCTTCGTGTCGCCGCGACCTCCGTGGTCGAGGTCGAGGACCTCGTGACCACGCCGCAGCTGCGCGTCCTCGTGTTCCTGGGCTTCCGCGGCCCGCAGAACCTCGGCGCCGTGGCGCGCGAGCTCGGCGTGCACGCCTCGAACGCGACGCGCACGTGCGATCGGCTGGTCGTCGCGGGGTTCGTGAGCCGCCGGGACGATCCCGCCGACCGGCGGTTCCTCCAGCTGGACCTGACCCCCAAGGGGCGCGAGCTCGTGGAGACCGTGATCGAGCACCGCCGGCGCGCCATCGCGGACGTGATCGGCAACGTGCCCCCCGGCTCCCGGGAGGCCGTGGCCACCGCGATGGCCGCCTTCGCCGACGCCGGCGGCGGCCTCGGCACCGAGGACGGCAGGTTCACCCTCGGCCTCGGCGGCTGAACAGGCCGCCCGCCGTCAGCGCCGACTGCCCTTCAGCGCAGCTCTCCCGCCGCGAACACCAGCGCGATCGCCGCGTTGACGGCCGCGGCACGGCGGCGCCTCGGATCCGCGCCCGCCAGCGCTGCCATCGTGACGGCGTGGATCACGTCGACCGCGCCGCCGAGGCGGTGGAGCGTGCGTCCCCCGCGGGCCGTCACGAGCGCCTGGACCAGGTGCCGGGCCCCGAGGACGCGGATCACCGTGCGCGCGCGCTCATCCGGCCGGTGGCCCAGGAGCAGGCGCTCCACCGCACCGGGGGCCACCAGCTCGACTGTCCCGTAGGCTGCCCGGACCGTCTCGAGGGGCCTCACCGGGACCTCCGCACCAGTGCGCCGACCGCCGCGGCCGCCCCGGCCAGGACTACCCCGGCCGCGGCCGCCACCGCCCCGTGGTGCTGCGACGCGACGAGCTGGAAGCTGCGCGGGGAGGATTCGGCGTCGAACACGCCGTGCGCGCCGAAGTCGCGCTCGGAGTCGGCGGGCTCCCAGAGGTTCACCGGCTGGTCCGGGTCCCGCGGGTCCGAGGTCTGCTGGGCCTTGAAGCCGGTCTTGGCCAGATAGCGGTCCAGGATCCCCGGCGCCACGGCGTTGGCGATGAGCGTGGCAGCGGTGCTCCCTCCCACCCAGTACTCCCGCCGCTCCGGATGCGCGGCGGCGTGGAACACCCCGCGGGCCGCGACCTCCGGCTGATAGATGGGCGGCACCGGCTGGGCGTGATTCGGCAGGCGCGAGAGCACCCACGAGAACTGGGGCGTGTTCACCGCCGGCATCTGGACCATGGTGGTCCGGATGCCGCTGTGCTCGTGGAGCAGCTCGGTGCGGAGGGACTCGTTGAAGCCCTGGATGGCGTGCTTGGCGCCGCAGTAGGCCGTCTGGAGCGGGATGCCGCGGTAGGCCAGTGCCGAGCCGACCTGCACGATCGTCCCCCGATTGCGGGGCCGCATCCGCTTGAGGGCGGACATCGTGCCGTAGACGAAGCCGAGGTAGCTGACCTCGGTGACCCGCTTGTACTCCTCCGGCTTGATCTCGTGGAACGGCGAGAAGACCGAGGTGAACGCGACGTTGACCCACACGTCGATCGGACCGAGCTCCTGCTCGACCCGCTCGGCGGCAGCGTCGAGGGCCTCGTGGTCCGCGACATCCACCGGGATCGGCAGCGCCGTCCCGCCGGCGGACTCGACATCTGCGGCGGCCGCGGCGAGGCCCGCGTCGCCGCGCGCGAGGAGGGCGACGGCGTCGCCCGCCTTCCCGAAGGCGATCGCCGAGGCGCGGCCGATCCCTCCGCTCGCCCCGGTGACGACGACGATGCGGCGTGCTGTTCCCATCTGGACCTCTCCTTCGGTTCTGGCGGTTCTGTCGGTGCTGGCGGCTGCCCGCGCTGGCGCAGGCGTCCCGTCAGCTCGTGTGCGGTTCGATCCCCCAGGTGGCGGAGTGGGCTTCCCCGGGCTCCAGGGTGAGGAGCCCCTCTCCGGAGTTGAAGGCGTCCGGGGCACAGGTCATGGGCTCGACGCCCAGGCCGGTGCGGCGCCGGTCCTCCTGGGGCAGGGTGTCCCCGGTGAAGATCTCGAAGTACGGGTAGGCCTCGTCGGCCCACAGGGCGATCGCGGGCGAGCCGTCGGGGTGGGCGAGCCGGACACGCGCCCGGCCGTCGTCGTCGCGCGCGAGGTCGGTGTAGGTCACGTCGATCTGGCGGGTGCCGAGGGGCTGCGGGCTGCGCAGGTCGTACTGGGTGCCGTCCACCGGCTCGTGCCCGGTGGGGATGCCCTCGGCGTCGACCGGGAGGTACACGCTGCCGGGCACCTGGGCGTGCGCCTCGTCGATGACCAGGGTGCCGACGGTGAGATAGGGGTGGGCGCCGGTGCCGAAGGGGCACGGCGTGCTGCTGCGGTTCACCGCGGTGGTGCGGACGGAGAGGCCCGAGGCGTCGAGCCGGTACTCGAGGCGGCACGAGAGGACCCAGGGCCATCCCTGGCAGGCGTGCTGGGTGTGGACGAGGCTCAGGTAGCTCTCCGAATGCTGCTCGACCTCCCAGTTCGCCCAGCGGGTCAGCCCGTGGATCGCGCCGCCCTTCGCGGGCTCGCTGAGGTCCAGCTGCTCGGTCCGGCCGTGCCAGTCGTAGCGCCCGTGGCGGATGCGGTTGGGCCACGGGATGAGGGACTGGCCGCGGGCGCCGGTGCACATCTCGTCCTCGCCGTAGCCGTCGAGGAGGTCGTGGCCGTCCACCCTGTAGCGGCGCAGGGCGCCGCCGACCTCGGTGACCATGGCCGTCTGCCCCGCGAACGCCAGGGTGAACTGCCGCCCCGAGGGCGGCGCAGCCTCCTGGGCGGCGGGGGTGCCTTCTCCTGCGTCCATGCTGCCGCTCCCTTCCGTTCGGGATGCTCCCGTGATGGGGCACCGCTCGGATCCGTTCGCAACGGTTGCGTACCCGCAATGGCCGACTGTGAAACACCGCCGCGCCTTCCGAGGCGCCCCGCGGCCTGAATCATTGCGCTGGCGCAACGATTGCCCTAGCCTGCTGCCATGGTTGGCAGCGTCGAGGAGTTCCCGCCCCATGTCCTGCGCGAGTACGCGATGCTGGCCGATGGGGAGCGTGCGGCGCTGCTCGGGCCGCGCGGCGACATCGTCTGGATGTGCGCGCCGCAGTGGCACGACGATGCCGTCTTCTCCTCCATGATCGGCGGTTCCGGCAGCTTCGCCGTGACCCCCACCGACCCCCGGTTCGTCTGGGGCGGCCGCTACGAGGACGGGACCCTGATCTGGGTCAGCCGCTGGATCACGCCCGGCGGCATCGTCGAGTGCCGGGAGGCCCTCGCCTATCCCGGCGACCCGCATCGGGCCATCATCCTGCGCCGGATCAGGGCTGTGGAGGGGCCTGCCGAGCTGCGCGTGGTGGTCGACCCGCGGGCGGGCTTCGGCCGGCACCGGATGTCCCGGCTGCGCGAGGACTCCGAGGGGGTGTGGAACGCCCGCACGGGTCCGCTGCGGATCCGGCTGACGGGCGCGGCCGGGGCGAAGGCAGTGGACGGCGCGCTCGAGTTCACGGTGCGGCTCGAGGAGGGGGGCCGCCACGACCTCGTCCTGGAGGTCTCCGACGCCGAACTCCCTGCCGAGCCGGTGCGCCCGGACGAGACGTGGAGTGCCACCGAGTACGGCTGGCACAAGGAAATCCCCCAGTTCGAGAACACCATCGCGTCCGACGACGCGCGGCAGTCCTATGCGGTGCTCCGCGGCCTCACCGGGGCGGGGGGCGCGATGGTCGCCGCGGCCACCATGGGCCTGCCCGAGCGGGCAGAGCAGCGGAGGAACTACGACTACCGCTACGCGTGGGTCCGGGACCAGTGCTTCACGGGGATCGCGGTCGCCTCGTGCAAGGAGTTCCCCCTCCTGGACGACGCCGTGGCCTTCGTCGCCGCGCGGCTCCAGGAGGACGGGGCGCAGATGCGCCCGGCCTACACGGTCGACGGCGGCCGCGTGCCGGACGAGCACGACGTCGGCCTTCCGGGCTACCCGGGCGGCTCCGGCATGGCCGGGAACTGGGTCAACAAGCAGTTCCAGCTCGACGCGTTCGGGGAGGCCCTCCTGCTGTTCGCCGCCGCGGCCGACCACGACCGCCTCGACCTGGACCAGTGGAAGGCCGCCGAGATCGCGGTGGAGGCGATCGCGCAGCGGCACGACGAGCCCGATGCCGGGATCTGGGAGCTGGAGCCGGCGCGCTGGGCGCACTCCCGCCTGATCTGCGCCGCGGGGCTGCGGGCCATCGGCCGGCACGCCCCCGCCCGGCAGGGCTCGCGCTGGACCTCTCAGGCCGACGAGCTCATCGCGGACGTCACGAAGGACTGCCTCCACCCCAGCGGCCGCTGGCAGCGCGCCCCCCACGACGAGAGGGTCGACGCCGCCCTCCTCCGGCCGGTGCTGCGCGGCGCGCTCGCCCCCCAGGACCCCCGGTCCGTCGCGACCTTGGCCGCCGTCCGCGAGGACCTGGCGCGCCACGGCTACGTCTACCGGTTCCGGCAGGACGAGCGGCCCCTCGACCAGTCCGAGGGCGCCTTCCTGCTGTGCGGGTTCGACCTCGCCATGGCGCTGCACCAGAGCGGTGACCCCATCAACGCCGCGCGGTTCTTCGAGCGCAATCGGGCCGCGTGCGGCACGTCGGGGCTGTTCACCGAGGAGTACGACGTCGAGCAGCGCCAGCTGCGCGGGAACTTCCCGCAGGCGTTCGTGCACGCCGCGATGCTCGAGGCCTCGCGCCGGCTCGCGGACGAGCCGCCGCCGTGGGGCGGCCTCAACGCCTGAGGGCCGTCACGGCGTCGCGGTGGCCTGCCGCCGCTGGAGGCCGCCGACGAAGAACATGATGAGGATCAGGAGCGCTGCCGCGACCGGGCCGTCCCCCCAGCCCAGGCCGCCCGCCTCCGGGCCCTTGCCGGTCCAGTCCGCGAACGAGGCGCCGAGCGGGCGCGTGAGGATGTAGGCGCTCCAGAACGCGGCGGTCTCGGGCAGGCCCACCGAGCGCCGGCTGAGCAGCGGAACGGCGAAGAGGGCCGCGAAGACGATGCCGGCAGTGAGGAACCCGAGCCCCGCCGTGTAGGCGACGAGGTCTCCCGCCGCCGTCCCCAGGGCGAAGGTGGCGCAGACCGCGGCCCAGTAGAACAGCTCGGACCGGCCGGCGGTCACGCTGTGGATGGACAGCGTCCCCTCGGTGCGGTGCCAGAGCCAGAAGATCCCCGCCAGCACCACGGCGAACCCGGCGGTCGAGGCCGCATAGGGCACGGCGAGGACCACGTGGAGCACGTCCGCCGCCATGGTCCCGAAGACGGCGACCATGGCCACGGCCGCCCAGTACACCCACGGGACGTACCGGCGCACGCGCAGCTGCAGGGCCAGCGCGGCCGCGAAGAGGAGGAAGGCGCCGCCGACCGCGAGGTACGGGTCCACGGTGGTCACGAGGGCGTCGGAGGCCGACTCGCCCAGGGCGGTGGTCAGGAGCTTCACCGCCCAGAACGCGGCGGTGACCTCGGGGACCTTCCGGAGGGCGGAGGCCTGCTGAAGGCGGGGACTGGCCGCGGTCGGGCCGGATCCGGGACGAGTCATGGGATGAGGCTAGGGGCCCCGGTCTAAGCGATCTCTAAGAACTCCCCGTCCCGGTCGTGTACGGCGCCGGCCTTCCGTAGGCTAGGCGCGGAACGCCCGCGGAGCACCGCGGAACATCCAGCAGACCGCAGCCGAGCGAAGGGGACCCTATGTCCTACACAGCAGCCGATGACCGCTATGACCGCATGGAGTACCGCTTCACCGGCAGGAGCGGGCTCAAGCTCCCGGCGCTCTCGCTGGGCCTGTGGCAGAACTTCGGCAACGACCGGCCGGAGGACACCCAGCGCGCCATCCTGCGCCGGGCCTTCGACCGGGGTGTGACCCACTTCGACCTCGCGAACAACTACGGGCCGCCGTACGGCCGCGCCGAGGAGAACATGGGCCGGTACCTGCGCGATGACTTCGCGCCGTACCGCGACGAGCTCGTCATCTCCACCAAGGCCGGCTGGGACATGTGGCCCGGCCCCTACGGACAGGGCGGCGGTTCCCGCAAGTACGTGCTCGCGAGCCTGGACCAGTCGCTCAAGCGGCTCGGCCTCGACTATGTGGACATCTTCTACAGCCACCGGTTCGACCCGGACACGCCGATCGAGGAGACCATGATGGCGCTCGATGCCGCGGTCCGCTCGGGCCGCGCCCTCTACGTGGGCATCTCCTCCTACTCGGCGGCGAAGACCCGGGAGGCCGCGCAGATCGCCCGCGACCTCGGCACCCCGCTGCTCATCCACCAGCCCTCATACTCGATGCTCAACCGCTGGATCGAGGAGGACCTCCTCGACGAGCTGGCCACCCAGGGCATGGGCTGCATCGTCTTCACCGCCCTCGCCCAGGGCGTGCTCACCGACCGCTACCTCAACGGCATCCCCTCGGACTCCCGCGCCGCCCGCAAGGGCTCGACCATCCAGGAGGGGCACCTCGACGAGGCCACCCTCGCCCACGTCCGCCGGCTCAACGACATCGCCGCCGCCCGCGGGCAGAAGCTCGCCCAGCTCGCCCTGCAGTGGGCGCTGCGCGACCCACGGGTGACCTCCGCCGTCATCGGGGCGTCCTCGGTCGAGCAGCTCGACACGAACCTCGACGCCCTCTCCGGGCCGCCCCTGACCGCCGAGGAGCTCAACGCGATCGACCGCGACGCCGTCGATGCCGGCGTGAACCTCTGGGCCAAGCAGACCGCGGAGTAGGGGCGCCTGCTCTCGAGGCCAAAGCCGGTTGAGACCGACCGGCTTTGGCCTCCGACTGGCGTTTCCGGACAGCGGCCGCCTGAAGTCGGCCGGATTCGCCGTGTCCCCGCAGCATAGGGACATGACCCCTCAACGCAGGGACATGACCCCTCACCGCGGGGGAGGGGCGCCGGTGCTCCCCGCAGGCCCGGGTCTCCTCAGCGTGTGACAGGCTCCTTGCGCGCCGGGGAGGCCGGGGCCCCGGGGGAGGGCGTCCGGGCCAGGCGGGAGGGCCACCAGATCGCGCGCCCCACGTCGTATGCCACGGCCGGCACGAGCAGCGACCGCACCACCACGGTGTCCAGCAGCACCCCGAACGCGACGATGAAGGCGATCTGCACGAGGAACAGGATGGGGATGACCCCGAGGGCCGCGAACGTCGCCGCGAGCACGATCCCCGCGGACGTGATCACCCCGCCGGTCAGGGAGAGCCCTCGCAGGATCCCCGGCCGCGTCCCGTGGGCGAGCGATTCCTCCCGCACCCGGGTCATGAGGAAGATGTTGTAGTCCACGCCCAGGGCCACGAGGAACACGAACCCGAACAGCGGCACGGCGGCGTCGGCCCCGGGGAATCCGAACACGTGGTTGAACACGAGCGCCGAGACCCCGAGCGCGGCCGCGTAGGAGAGCACCACCGAGCCGATGAGGATCAGCGGCGCCACGAGCGAGCGCAGCAGCAGGATCAGCACGAGCAGGATCACGCCGAGCACAAGGGGGATGATCCTGCGCAGGTCCGCCTGCGCGGTGAGGTTCGTGTCGAGCGCGATGGCGGTCACGCCGCCCACGAGCGCCTGCGGGTCGACGGCGTCGAGCGAGGACCGCAGGTCGGTCACGGTCCGCTCGGCCTCCGCGGAGTCGGGCTGGCTCGCGAGCACGGCGTTGACCAGCACCCGCCCGTCGCGCACGACGGCGGCACCCGCCCCCGCGCCCGGCGCACCGGGCGCCGTGGCCCCGGCATAGACGGAGGCCGAGCTGATCCCCGGGGTGTCCTGGACCTTCTTGAGCACGTCGGCCGCCCGGTCCTGCGAGGCCACGACCACCACGGGACTGCCGGAGCCGGCGTCGAAGTGGCGGGCGAGGGCCTGCTGGCCGGCCACGGAGTCGGTCGCCGTGAGCACGAGCTGGGTCTGCTCGACCCCGTTCGCCTTGAGCTGGGGCAGCCCGGCGGCCCCGAGGCACAGCAGCACGAGGGCCACGATCCACGTAGTGCGGGGCCGCCGGGCGATGAGCCCCCCGACGCGCCGCCACAGGCCGCGCACGCCCTCGAGCCCCTCGGGCACACCGGACGGGTCGCTGGCAGTGCCCCGGCCCTCCGCGCCCCGGACGGCTGTACCCCGGCCCGCCGCGCCCCGGACAGCCGAGGCCCCGGCCCCGGCCCCCGCGGCGGGCGCGGCGTGCCGCGGAGCCGCGTGCCCGGCGTCGTACGCGGGACGCAGCGGCCAGAAGGCCGAGCGGCCCAACAGCACCAGCAGCGCGGGCAGGAACGTGAGCGAGGACAGGAGCGAGAAGGCGATGCCGAGGGCGGCGATCGGCCCGAGGCTGCGGTTCGAGTTCAGGTCGGAGAAGAGCAGGCACAGCAGGGCCAGGATCACCGTGGCCCCGGAGGCGAGGATGGGCTCGAAGGCGGCGCGCCAGGCCCGGCGCATGGCGTCCCAGCGCGATTCGACCGTGTGGAGGGCCTCGCGGTAGCGGGCCACGAGGAGCAGCGCGTAGTCCGTCGCCGCGCCGATCACGAGGATCGAGAGGATGCCCTGGCTCTGGCCGTTGAGGGTGATCCAGCCGGCCTTCGCGAACCAGTAGATCGCGAGGATTGCCCCGCACAGCGCCGCGATCGCCGAGAACAGCACCACGAACGGCAGCACCACGGAGCGGTAGACGAGGGCGAGGATCACGAACACGGCGCCCACTGCGACGAGCAGCAGGATGCCGTCGATCCCGCCGAAGGCCGAGACGAGGTCCGCGGTGAGCCCGGCGGGGCCCGTGACGTAGGCGCGGAGGCCAGCCGGCGCCGTGCCGGCCACGTCCCGCAGGCCGGAGACGACCCCGCGGATCTGGTCCGCGACGGGGACGATGAACTCCGCCGCCCGACCGTCCTTGGACGGGATGGGGCCGGCCACGCTCGACGGCACGCCCCCGGTGGGCTGGGCCACGCCCTCGACTGCCGCGAGCTTGGCCGCGAGGGGGGCGAGGGCGGCCAGATCGTCCCGGGAGAGCTGGCTGTCCTTCTCCACGACCACGAGAGCGGGGATCGCGGTGGACGCCGTGAACTTCTCCTGCCAGGCCCGCACCTCCGTGGACTCCGCGCTCGCGGGGAGGAAGGTCGCCTGGTCGTTGCTCGAGACGGAGGAGAGCTTGCCGAAGGTCGGGCCGCCGAGCCCGCTGAGGGCGAACCAGGCGAGGACGAGGAGGGTGGGGAAGAGCCAGCGCAGGCCCCGCCGGAACGTCGTCATGGATGGTCCTCTCGGGGGGCCGCGGGGGCGGCGGCCGCGGGGGCGGATGTGGGGGCGGCGGCTGGAGCGGGGCCGCCGGCGGAGCGGTCGGCCTCGGCCGCGGCGGCGATCCGCGAGGCCATGCCGCGGAAGATCACCCCGTGGAAGGGGAGCACGGAGAACCAGTACAGCCGCCCGGCGAGCCCGTGGGGGACGAACACGGCCCGCTGGGAGTAGGTGCTGCCGGTCCCGCGCGGCTCCACCGTCATCTCGAGCCACGCGCGGCCCGGGACGCGCATCTCGGCGCGCAGCCGCAGGAGCCGGCCGGGCTCGAGGGCCTCGACGCGCCACCAGTCCAGGGCCTCGCCGAGCTGGAGCCGGTGCGGGTTGCGGCGCCCGCGGCGCAGGCCCACCCCGCCCACGGCCTTGTCGATCCAGCCGCGCACGGCCCACGCGAGGGGGAACGAGTACCAGCCGTTCTCGCCGCCGATCCCCTCGACCACCTCCCAGAGGCGCTCGGGCGGGGCGGTGGAGGCCTCGGTGCGCACGTCGGTGAAGACGGTGCCGCCGGACCAGCCCGGGTCGCTGGGCAGCGGGTCGCTCGGGGCGTCCAGCGGCGCGGAGCTGGCCCATGTGGTCTCGACCTCGCCCTTGGCGATCTTCCCGAGTGCGAGCTCCACGGCACGCTGGTAGGACGTGAGGCCGCCCTCGGGGCGGCGGACGTAGGCGTCGATGGTGTGCTCCCGGACCACGCAGTCGTTCTGCAGCGACTCGACGAGCGGGATCGCGAGGGCGCGCGGGATCGGGGTGACGAGGTTGACCCACTGGGCCGCGAGCCACGGTGTGAGCACCGGCAGGGCGAGGATCACGGGCGGGCGCAGGCCCGCGGCCTTCGCGTATCCGCGCATCATGTCTGCATAGGTGAGCACGTCCGGGCCGCCGATGTCGAAGGCCTGGTTCACGTCGGAGGGGAGGTCCGCGGCGGCCTCGAGGTAGTGCAGGGCGTCCCGGACGGCGATCGGCTGGACCCGGTTGAGCACCCAGCGCGGCGCCGGCATGACGGGCAGCACGTCCGTGAGGTGGCGGACCATCTCGAAGCTCGCCGAGCCGGAGCCGATCACGAGCCCGGCCTGCAGCACTGCGGTGGGCACTCCGGATTCCAGGAGGATCCGGCCCACCTCGGTGCGGGAGGCGAGGTGGCGACTCAGCCGGGTGCCGGGGTTGAGGCCGCTGAGGTAGACGATCCGCCGCACCCCGGCGTCCCGGGCGGCGGCCCCCAGCGTCTCGGCGCACGCGCGCTCGCGGGCGGGGAAGTCATGGTCGGCGTGGCTGCCCATCGAGTGCACGAGGTAGTAGGCGACCTCGGCCCCGGCGCACAGCTCGGCGGCCGCCCGGGGGTCGTCGAGGCTCCCGGTGACCACCTCGACGTCGTGCCCCCAGGGCACGTCGCGGAGCTTGGAGGCGTCGCGGGTCAGCACCCGGACCCGGTCGCCGGCGGCGAGCAGGCGGGGGACGAGGCGCCCGCCGATGTATCCGGTAGCGCCGGTGACGGCGATGACGCGGCTCATGCGGGGGCCTCCTTGGAACGGCGGGTGGGAGTGCGGCCGGGGCGTCCGGCCCTGAGGCGTGCGGCGATCGCCACGGCGAGCACGACGGCGGCCGCGACCGCCGCGGTGCCGCCCACCTCGGGCATCGCGAGGGGGCCGGTGAGCCGCCCCACGGCGATCCAGGCGAGGCCCCACGCGAAGGACAGCAGGGGAGAGATCCGGCCGCGCAGGGCGAGGGCCACGCCGACGGCGACGGCCACGGCGAGGACGATGATGGCGACTGCCGCCGCGCTGGTCCCGCCGGGCAGGGCGGGCCGGGCCTCGCCGGGGGCGATGCCGAGGAGGGCGGCCACGAGGGCGGCGGCGTTGGCGACGGTGGCCACGCAGATCCATCCGAGGTAGAGGCCGAAGGTGCCGTCGGAGACCGTGGCCTCTAGGAAAGAGCCCGCCGGGGTGCTGAGGTGGAGCACGAGCATGCGGCACAGCACGGCGAGGAGGGCGAGCATGACCACGAGCGTGGCCGGCAGCGCGACGGAGGGCGAGCCCAGCTGGGCCGCCCAGAGCCACGCGGCGTTGAGCAGCATCGACGCGGCCGCCCAGGGGCGCAGGGCCCGCTGCCGCCCGCTGGCGAGGGCGGGGGGAAGGAACTGCCACACGGCGTAGGCCAGCAGGCCCAGGTAGATGAGGCTCCAGATCGAGAAGGCGGCGGCTGCCGGCGCCACGGGCGTGGCCGTCGCGGAGAGGTAGCCGCCGGCGGCGTCCTGGACGGTCGTGCCGCCGAACGCGCCGGAACCCCAGGCGGCCAGGACGATCGCCGCGACGGCGGACACGGCCGTGAGGGCTGCGGCGGCCACCGGCCTGGGCCCGGCCCCGTGGGCGGTGTGTTCCTGCTGGTGCATCGCTCCCCCTTTACATCCGGACGATCCTAGACAATCATATTTGTAGTTAATCGAGACATCAAGAAGTCGAGAGGACGGGCTGGAACGGCCCCCAGAGGAGGACCCATGCGATCCGCGACCACGACCCCCGGTCTCACGCTTCCCACCACCAGGGCCCGCGCCGGCGAGGCCGCCGAGCCCCGGGAGCCCGGCCGCCGGCTCATCTGGGACGAGGTGGGGCCGGCCACCGAGCAGGTCCTCGAGACCTGGGTGGGCACCTCCCGCGGCACCGCCGGCACCCCCGGGCTCGCCCTCCTGTGGGAGCGGATCGAGGAGTGCCTGCAGGGCGGCAAGCGGCTGCGGCCCCAGCTCGTCTTCCACGCCTACTCGGCCTTCGGCGGCACCGACGCCGAGGCCTGCGCGACCCTCGGGGCCGCCGTCGAGCTCCTCCACGGCGCGCTCGTGGTGCACGACGACGTGATCGATCGCGACTTCACGCGCCGCGGCCGCACCAACCTGGCCGGCCAGTACCGCGAGGACGCGGCGGCGCGGGGCCTGCCCGACGCCGAGGCGCGCCACCTCGGCGCCTCCATCGCCGTGATCGCCGGCGACCTCCTCCTCGCCGGGGCCTTCCGCCTCGCGGACCGGGCCTGCCGCGACGAGGAGCTGGCCCCGCGGATCGCGGACGTGCTGCACTCCGCCGTGACGGACGCGGCGGCGGGTGAGCTCGACGACGTGCTCATGGCGCACGACGCCGGGCGCACGGTCGAGGACGTCCTCGCCATGGAGCAGCTCAAGACCGCGGCCTACTCCTTCGCGGCCCCGCTGCGCCTCGGCGCCATCCTCGCCGGGGCACCGGCCGACCGGGCCGAGGACGTGGCCAGGGTCGGCATGCTCGTGGGCACCGCGTACCAGGTGATCGACGACGTCCTCGGGACCTTCGGCGACGCCGGCCAGACCGGCAAGTCGGTCACCTCGGACCTGCGCGAGGGCAAGCTGACCGTCCTCACCGCCTACGCGAGCAGCCACCCGGACGTGGCCCGCCACCTGGCCCCCGGCACCGCCTCGCCCGGCGAGGAGGCCGACGTCGACCGCGTCCGGGCGGCCCTCGAGGCCAGCGGCGCCGAGTCCTACGCGCTGACCCTCGCCCACTCGATGGTCACGGACGCGCTCGAGGAGGCCCGCCGCGGGGACCTTCCCCCGGCGCTGCGGTCCGAGCTGACCCGGATCTGCAACCACGTCCTCCACCGGGAGCGCTGAGATGGGGCCCCTCGAGGCGTACACCGCCGCCGCCGTGGCCGGCGCCGCCGTGGTGATCCGCCGCTACTCGACCTCGTTCGGGCTCGCCTGCCGGCTGCTCGGCGCCGGGCAGCGCGAAGACATCGAGAACGTCTACGCCCTCGTGCGGATCGCCGACGAGGCCGTGGACGGTGCCGCCGCCGAGGCCGGGCTCACCGGCCCCCAGGTCCTGGCCCAGCTCGACCGGCTCGAGGAGGAGACGACCCTGGCCCTCGAGCTCGGCTACAGCACCAACCCGGTGGTCCACGCGTTCGCCCAGACCGCGCGCCGGGCCGGGATCGGGGGCGACCTCGTGGCCCCCTTCTTCGCCTCGATGCGCCGCGACTGCGACCCGCACGCCCACTCCGCGGACTCCCTCGGAGCCTACATCTACGGCTCGGCCGAGGTGGTGGGCCTCATGTGCCTGCGCGTGTTCCTCGCCGGGCTGGCCGTGCTCCCCACCGACCGGGCCACGATGGAGCACTCGGCCCGCTGCCTCGGGGCGGCGTTCCAGAAGGTCAACTTCCTCCGTGACCTCGGGCAGGACGGCGAGGAGCTCGGCCGCGCCTACTTCCCCGGCGTGGACCCCCGGCGCCTGACCGAGCAGCAGAAGCATGCCCTCGTGGCGGACCTGCGCGGCGACCTCGACGCCTCCCTGCCGGGGCTGCGCATGCTCCCGCCCGGTCCGCGGCGCGCCGTGGCCCTCGCGCACTCGCTCTTCTCCGAGCTCGCCGAGCGCATCGACGCGTGCCCGGCCCCGGTGCTGGTCGCCACCCGGGTCCGCGTCCCCGGGCACGTCAAGCTGCGCCTCGCCGCCGCCGCCGTGGCGGGGACGGGCCCCGCGTTCGCGCACGACGCCGGCGGCTCACCGGCGGCGGCCGAGGGGAGGGCGGCGTGAACCGCCCCCAGCGCCAGCGCCCCGCGAGGATCCCGGGCCGCCCCCGGCAGCCCAGCACGGTGGTGGTGATCGGCGGCGGGATCTCCGGCCTCGCGACTGCCGGCCTGCTCGCGAGGGACGGCCACGCGGTCCAGCTCCTCGAGCAGCAGCCCGCCCTCGGCGGCCGCGCCGGGCGCTGGGAGGCGGACGGCTTCGTCTTCGACACGGGCCCCTCGTGGTACCTCATGCCAGAGGTGATCGACCACTGGTTCCGCCTCATGGGCTCCAGCGCCTCCGCAGAGCTGCGCCTGCACCGCCTCGACCCCGGCTACCGCGTGTTCTTCGAGGGCGAGCAGCGCCCGGTGGACGTGCCGGCCGGACGCGAGGCGGCCGCGGCGCTGTTCGAGTCCCTCGAGCCCGGCTCCGGAGGAGCCCTGAACCGGTATCTCGAGGAGGCCGAGGACGCCTACGCCGTGGCGCTGGCGCACTTCCTCTACGACGACTTCGCCTCCCTCCGCGGACTCGCCCACCGCGAGGTCCTGCGGCGCCTGCCGCGCCTGGCGGCCCTCCTCGGCCAGACCCTGCACGGGCGCGTGGCCCGGCGCTTCACGGACCCCCGGGAGCGCCAGATCCTCGGCTACCCGGCCGTGTTCCTCGGCACCACCCCGTACCGGGCCCCAGCCCTCTACGAGCTCATGAGCCACCTCGACCTCACCCAGGGGGTCCTGTACCCCGAGGGAGGCTTCGCGGCCCTCGTGGACGCGATGGAGCGCCTGGCCCGCGCCGCCGGCGTGCAGATTCGCACGGGCGCGCGGGCCGAGAGCATCGTCACCGGCCCGGCCCCCGGCGGGGCCCGGGTCGAGGGCGTGATCTGGAGCGGCGCCGACGGGCGCCGGCACCGCGCCGGCGCCTCCGTGGTGGTCGGCGCCGCGGACCTGCACCACCTCGAGACCGAGCTCCTTCCCCCGGCGCTGCGCAGCCAGCCCGAGTCCGCCTGGGCCCGGCGCGATCCGGGCCCGGGGGCAGTGCTCGCGTACCTGGGCGTCCGCGGGACGCTGCCCGAGCTGGCCCACCACAGCCTGTTCTTCTCGCGCGACTGGCAGGACGGCTTCGCCCGGATCGGCGACGGCCGCGCCCCCGCCGCCACGACCTCCCTGTATGTCTCCCGCACCAGCGCCACCGACCCCGGCGTGGCCCCGGCCGGAGACGAGAGCCTCTTCGTCCTCGTTCCCACCGCCGCCGCCCCCGCATGGGGCCGCGGCGGCGTGGACGGGGCGGGCTCGCCGCAGGTCGAGGCGATCGCGGACGGCGCGGTCCGGCAGATCGCCGGCTGGGCCGGAATCCCGGACCTGGCCGAGAGGATCGCAGTGCGCCGCACCCTCGGCCCCGCGGACTTCGCCCAGGACGTCAACGCGTGGCGCGGCGGCGCCCTCGGGCTCGCCCACACCCTCGGGCAGAGCGCCTTCTTCCGGCCGCCCAACGCGAGCCGGCGCGTGGCGGGGCTGCTCTATGCCGGCGCCTCGGTCCGCCCGGGCATCGGCGTCCCGATGTGCCTCATCAGCGCCGAGCTCGTGCTCAAGCGCGTGCGCGGCGAGCGGCGGCCCGGCCCCGTGGGCCCGGCGCTCGTTCCCGTGCGCGGGCCCGTCGAGGCCGGGGCGGGCCCTGCCCCTCGTGGCCCGCACACCCTGCGCGACCTGCGCGACCGGGAGGAGGCCCCGTGGCCTACCTGATCGCCCTCCTCGTCTCGGCCGCCGGCGTGGCGACCCTGGACGCCCGCTTCCGCCTCGCCTTCTGGCGCGCCCCCCGCGCCGCCGCCCTCACCGTCGCGGCCGGCACTGTCTTCTTCCTCGCCTGGGACGCCGCCGGGATCGCGGCCGGCATCTTCCTCCACCCGGGCTCGCCGCTCATGACCGGGATCATGCTCGCGCCGCAGCTGCCCCTCGAGGAGCCCCTCTTCCTCGCGTTCTTCTGCTACACAGCCCTCGCCCTGTACACCGGGGCCGAGCACGCCCTCGCCGCCCGCGCGGCCCGCCGGCGGGGGGTGCGCCCGTGAGCTACCTCGTGGTCGACCTCGTCTTCCTCGCCCTGGCCGCGGCGCTCGCCGCGCTGCTGGTCCGCCGCGCACGACGCCGGCCGGGGCCCTGGGCGGCGATCCTCGCCGGCGGCGCGGTGCTGCTCGTGCTCACCGCCGCGTTCGACAACGTGCTCATCCTCCTGGGCCTGTACGCGTACGCTCCCTCGGCGCTCACTGGCCTGTTCCTCGGCGCCGTGCCGATCGAGGACTTCGCCTACCCGATCGTCGCCGCCGTCCTCGTGCCCCTCCTGTGGCGCGCGCTCACGGCCCGGCAGGCCGTCCGCAGCGCCCGTGCGGATGAACGCCGCCGTCCGGAAGACCGCCGTCGTGCGCCGGGGGCGCGCGCCCTGAGAACCGAGGAGCGCCCATGACCGCCGCCTCCGCCGCCCCGGCGAGCCGGGCCCGCCACTCCCTCCCCGCGGCCCTGCTCGTCTCCTCCCGCCCGCTCTCATGGGTCAACACCGCCTACCCGTTCGCGGCCGCGTACCTGCTCGCCGGCGGCGGGGTGGACTGGCGGCTCGTGGTCGGCACGCTGTTCTTCCTCGTCCCGTACAACCTCGCGATGTACGGCACGAACGACGTCTTCGACTACGCCTCGGACGTCCTCAACCCGCGCAAGGGCGGGGCCGAGGGGGCCGTGCTCCCGCCGCCCATGCACCGGGCGGCGCTCGTGGCCGCGTGGGGGGCGTGCGTGCCGTTCGTCCTGGCCCTGGTGGCGGGAGGGCCGCCGGCGAGCTGGGCGGTCCTTGCGGTCTCGCTGTTCGCCGTCGCCGCGTACAGCGTGCCCCGCCTGCGGTTCAAGGAGCGCCCCGTCCTGGACTCCATCACCTCCAGCACCCACTTCGTCTCCCCGGCCGTGTACGGCCTGGCCCTCGCCGGCGGCGGCGCCCCGCCGACCGCGGTGGCCGTCCTCGCGGCGTTCTTCCTCTGGGGAATGGCGAGCCACGCGTTCGGCGCCGTGCAGGACATCGGCCCGGACCGGGAGGCCGGGATCGGCTCGATCGCCACCCTGTTCGGGGCCCGCGCCACGGTGCGGCTCGCCGTCCTCGGCTACCTCGCCGCGGGCGCACTGCTGCTCGCCCTCACCGCCTGGGCGGAGGGCCTCGTGCGGCTCGCCCCCGTGCTCGCCCTCCCGTACGCGGCCAGCTCCGGCGCGTTCTGGTCCGTCACGGACGCGACGGCCGGGGCCACGCGGGCCGGCTGGCGCCGCTTCCTCTGGCTCAACTACCTCACCGGCTTCGCCGTCACCCTCCTCATCATCTCCGTCTGGATGCACGCATGACCTCCACCGACACCGCCCCCACGCCAGCCCTGGTCTGGTTCCGCGACGACCTGCGCGTCCGCGACAACCCGGCCCTGCGCGCGGCCCTCGCCCACGGCCCCACCGTGGCCCTGTACGTCCTCGACGAGGAGTCGCCCGGGATCCGTCCGCTCGGCGGGGCCGCGCGGTGGTGGCTCCACCACGCCCTCGAGGACCTGCGCGGCTCGCTCGGGCGCCTCGGGGTGCCGCTCGTGCTGCGCCGGGGCACGGCGGCCGCGGTGGTGCCGAACGTCGCCGCGCAGGCCCGGGCCGGCTACGTGGCCTGGAACCGCCGCTACGGCGGCCCCGAGCGCCGCGCCGACACCGCGGTGAAGTCGATCCTGCGGCGCGCGGGGCGGGAGGCGGAGAGCTTCCAGGCCTCCCTCCTGCACGAGCCGTGGGACGTCCTGACCCAGCAGGGCACCGGCTACAAGGTCTTCACCCCGTTCTGGAAGGAGCTCTCCGGCCGGGACCACCGCCACCCGCTGCCCATCCCGCGCCCCCAGCGCGAGGCGCCCGAGCACGTCCCCGCCGGCGACGGCCTGGACGCATGGGCGCTCCTGCCCCGGGACCCGGACTGGTCCGGGCCGCTCGCCGAGGCCTGGACGCCGGGGGAGGAGGCCGGGCTGGCCCTCCTGAAGGACTTCGTGGGGCCGGACACCGCGGACACGGCCGTGGCGCTGTACCCCGACGAGCGGGACCTGCCAGACCGCCCCGGCACGAGCCGCCTCTCGCCGTACCTGCGCTGGGGCCACGTGAGCCCGTTCCAGGTCTGGCACGCCGTGGCCGACCGGCGCCGCGCCGCCCCCGAGGGCAGCGCCGTGTTCGCCTCCGAGCTGGGCTGGCGCGAGTTCGCCTGGCACACCCTCTACCACCACGCCGACCTCGCCTCGGAGAACCTCCGCCGCGAGTTCGACGCGTACCCGTGGTGGCTCCCGCACGCGGGGAAGGGCGGCGCGCACGACGCCGGGCGCGGCCGCGCGCACGGGGGCCCGCCCGCCGTCGTGCTCGGCGACCGGGAGGCGAACCGCCTGCTCGACGCGTGGCGGCGCGGGCGCACCGGCTTCCCGATGGTCGACGCCGGCCAGCGCGAGCTGTGGGCCACCGGCTGGATGCACAACCGGGTCCGGATGGTCTCTGCGAGCCTGCTGGTGAAGAACCTCGGCATCCACTGGCGCCTCGGCGAGCGGTGGTTCTGGGACACCCTCGTGGACGCGGACCCGGCCTCCAACCCCTTCAACTGGCAGTGGGTCGCGGGCTCGGGCGCGGACGCCGCCCCGTTCTTCCGCATCTTCAACCCGCGCACCCAGCAGAAGAAGTTCGATCCGCACGGCGCCTACGCGAGGGCCTGGATCCCGGAGCTCGGCACCGACGAGTACCCCGCCGAGTGCGTGGACCTGGGAGAGAGCCGGGCTGAGGCGCTCGAGGCCTACCGCTCGCTCAGCGAGGCGCAGGGCCGCGGCCAGGGAAGGCGGCGGGCCTAGAATGTCCGCCGTGCATGATTCAGACCCGAGCGCGGGCCGCGAGCAGATGCGCGGGGCCCCGGGCTTCGAGCTCATGTTCCTGCTGCAGAAGTTCACCAACGAGGCAGACCGCTACGCAGAGACGGTGCGGCGCAAGCACGGGCTCGCGCGCAACGACGTCCACGCGCTCAATGCCGTGATGGAGGCCGAGCGTCATGGGGAGCGGGCGACCCCCGGTGCGCTGCGCGAGCGGCTCGTGCTCAGCTCCGCCGCCATGACCTCGGTGATCGACCGGCTCGAGGCGTCGGGCCACCTCGAGCGGCGCCACTCGAGCACCGACCGCCGGCAGGTCGAGGTGACGCCCACCCCGAGCGCCCGGGAGACGGGCCGGGAGATGTTCGACCCCATGGTCCGGCACATGCTCCCGGTGCTCGCCGAGTACACCCCCGCTCAGCTCCAGCTCGTGGAGGGCATGGTCGCGCGCCTCATCCAGGCCATCACGGACGCCCGCAACGAGGTGAACGCCCCGGGCTGACGCCGCGGGCATGTCCCGGGCTGCGGGCACCGGTAGGCTGGCGGCGTGAGTGAGGGATCAGTGCGCCCGGAGGGCGGCGCGCGCAGCACAGGCGCAGCCGTGGACGCCGGCCAGGAAGTCCGCCTGCGGGCCCTGCACAGCTTGGGCATCCTCGGCACGCCCCGGGAGGAGAGGTTCGACCGCATCGCGCGGCTGGCCCGCCGGCTCTTCGATGCTTCCGGCGCTGCCGTGAACTTCATCGCCGAGGACCGGCAATGGACCAAGGCCGAATCCGGTCTCGAGGGCCTCGTTGCCGTCCCCCTGGGCGAATCGATGTGTGCCCGCACCGTCCGCAGCGGCGTTCTGACGGTGATCGAGGACGCCGCCGAGGACGCCGATTTCTGCGACGGCATGTTCGTCGCGGACGGGATCCGCTTCTACGCCGGCTGCCCGATCAACTCCGGAGACGGCGTGGTCATCGGGACCCTGTGCATCGTCGACACCGTCCCGCGCACCTTCGACGACCGTGACCGGGCAGCCCTTGCCGACCTCGCGGCGCTTGCCGAACGGGAGATCGGGCTCTCCGGCGAACTCCGGCGGGCCGGCGAGGTCCAGCAGATGCTCATGCCCAGCCTGGCGCTCGAGGTGCCCGGCTACGAGATGGCCGGCCGATGTGTGGCCTCGCAGGACATCGGCGGGGACTTCTTCGCCTGGCAGCTCCTCTCCACCGGCGAGATCCAGCTCCACTTGGCCGATGTGATGGGCCATGGCATCCCTGCGGCGCTCGTGGCAGCCTCGCTGCGCGCGGTGCTGCTCGGCGCCTCCCAGTTCAACACGCTGCGGGACACCATGGGCAAGGTCGCCGATGCGACGGGCCAGCTGTTCGAGGACTCCGCCAGCTTCGCGACGCTGCACTCGGTGCGCGTCCACCCCGAGACCGGGACCATGGAGTACGTGGACGCCGGCCACGGGCTGGCCTTCATCCTCGATCTCCAGGGCGGACTTCGGCGATTGGCGACCTCGGGTCCGCCGCTCGGGCTGCTGCCTGACGCCGCGTGGGAGCCCCGGGCCGAGCACCTCGCGCCCGGGGAGACGCTCGTGGTGGTCAGCGACGGGCTCCTGGACCTCTTCCCGAGCCTCGAGGAGGCGGTCGCGAAGGTCCTGCGGAAGCGCGTGGCCGACGGTTCGGTCCGCGAGCTCGTGGACCGGGTCATCGCCTTCTCCGAGCGGAGGGGGCACGACGACGACGCCACGGTCCTGGCTCTGCGCCGGCTCCCGTCCGCGGGCGAGGCCGCAGCGCGGCAGTAGCTCCTTGCGCGCCGCGTCCCATGGCATGAGAAGACCATCGCTGGCAGGTGCTACCTGCGGCCTCGCCCCTCGATGAGACAGCCCAACCCGGTACAGCGTGGCCACGTCCTGAAGGCCACTCCTGTGGGTCACCTTCTGGGAGTCACCTCCTGCGTGGGTCTGTCAGTCAGAACTTGGACCGGATGGCGCCTTGACTCGAGACCAAGACCAGTACGGGACTCGTGCCGGTGCTGGGATGCTGCGCTCGTCGTACGCTCACCGGGCAACCCATCGCGCCGGGTAGACGCAGCTCCGATCGGCCGATCCTGTCCGGACGCACCGGAGGTTTCCGCTGGGCACGATGTCCGGCCGGCATACGTGTCTCGCCCAGTATCCGAGAGCGGCTGCTCCGGTCATTTTCTCTGACTTGATGTATCGAGGCTTCTCACTTGTCCCGGGCACCCGCGGAGAAATGGCAGATCCTGCGCCGGCCAGATAACTTCCTTCCCGTTCATTGGGCAGCCCCGTGCGCGAGTATCGGAGGCCGACCCGATGACGCCCCTTTCAAGCAGGGCAGGGGACTGGACCCGTCTCCTACTTGAGGAGGCGCACGATCGTCGTCTCCGTCTCGGATGGATCCGGCGTCGGATCTCCGTAGATCTCCCAGGAGTGTCCGGCAGACTCCCGACGATTCGCCGCCATCCACTCGTCGATCGCCTTGTACGTCTCGTTCAGGCGATCGTACGTTCCGCGGTGGACCGCAACAGCGGCTTCGCCGCTTGGAGTCTCGGTCGCGTAGACCTCGCCCGCCGTTTCAAAGGTTCGCGTGACTTCGACGCCGAAGTCGCAGAGGATGGGCGTGCCCGGCTCGTTCGAGTGGTGGTAGACGAAGACGTTATGGCCGTTCGACCACAGACCCGGCTGGCTGCGGATGAAGTTCCAGACCTTGCCCACCGCGGGCCCCCATGCCGAGCCGACCTCGCCCGGCGCGACCGCGCGCCGGACCGCGGCCAGCTTGCAGGGGAGAACAGTGCGCACGTCGACGGAGACCGTCATGACTGGAGTGTAGACCGAGGATTTGCCGTTGCTGCACCCACGGTTGAGATGAGCAATCCTCGGCCGAACCGTGGTTGGCCCGGTTCAGGGGCCCGCGGTGCCCGGGGGCCCGGAGAGAACGGTCGGGGTGTACTCGAGCAGCTGGATGCGGCCGTCGAAGGTGCGGCTGTTGACCATCTCGAGAGCGACATCCGGGTGGCCGTCGTAGATCCGCTCTCGGCCGGTGCTGCCGGTGATGACGGGGAAGACGACTACCCGGAATCGGTCCACGAGACCGGCTTTCAGCAGGGAGCGGCAAAGGGTGAGGCTGCCGATCGTGCGCATCGGCTTCACGGCGCCGGACTTCATCTCCCGGACGGCCTCGACGGCGTCACGGGCGATGAGTTCTGTGTTCGCCGAGGCGAGTGGCTCGCGCAGCGTCGTCGAGAAGACGATCTTCGACATGCCCGCCAGGGGCTCCGTGCCGGGCTCGCCCGCAGCGGCGAAGCCAGACATGAGACGGTAGGTTGTCGCCCCCATCAGGACGGTGTGGGTCGCTTCGGGTGAGGCTCTCAGCCAGGCCAGGTACTCGGGCCCCTCGAGTCCCCACCAGCCCGGCCAGCCCTCGGCGGCCGCATTGCCGTCGAGTGAAGTGATGAAGTCGATCAGGAGTTCCGGCATCGTCGTGTCCCTTGTCCCCGTGAATCTCGCCTGATGCCCCCATATTCTCGCTCCGACGACGCCCAGCTCTGTCATGGGCTCAAGCTCTCGGCCGGCACACCCTGGCGCTCGGCGGCGCGCGAGCGAAGGGTCGTTCAGTCACCGCGGCTGCGGCGCCCCTCAGCGGCCAAGCACCGAATCCGCGATCTGCTGCGCGGCTTGGTCCGCTGTGATGTGTGCGGTGTCGATGACCTCTGCCGCCCCCTGAATCCAGCAGGAAGAAGGCCGGGTCTGGCTCGGGACGGACGCCCGCTGCGACAGGTCCGACCGCCACAACCTCCAGCTCGTCATCGCCGCCCTCGCGCACGCCGCCGGATCGCACGAGCACGGCAAACTCCTCGTCGAAGAAGACGGCAGCATGGGCACCTTCACCGGGCTGCCCCGTCCCTGTACCCCTGGCCGCAGTGAGCCAGGGCTAGTTAGCCGACGCCCTCGGACTGCAGTCGTTTGGCGACGTCCTGCGGCATTGTCGAGCAGCCGTCCGGGTTGCCCTCGGTCGCCGCGTGGTCTGCCGCGGTGTCCGTGATGCCGATGGTCTTGACGGCGGCCTGCCAGCCGCCCATCCCTGCGAGCTGCTGGGGGACCCAGACGTTCGCCGCGCCGTTGATGAGATCGACCGCCTCGGGATTCGCGCTCGCGCTGATGTCGAGGCCGCCGCTGGGCGCTCGCCGCACGTTGTCGGGGTCCGGGAGCACCCCCATGAGCTGTTCAGACTCGTACTGGGTGAGCTGCGACGGTGGCGTGTTGAAGTAGTACCAGCTCGCCGCGCAGATGCCGAACAGCTTCGGGCCGAACTGTGCGTAGTTGAGGTACAGCTCCATGATCCGGCTCTTCGGCATGAGGAAGTCGAACTCCTCGGAGAGCCCGGCCTCGATGCCCTTCCGCAGCGGGTCCTGGCTCGGCCACAGGAAGATGTTCTTGACGAGTTGCTGGGGGACGGTCGAACCGCTCGGATCAGGCTGTCCCGATGCGAAGGCCTGCGCCCGCGCTGTGAAGTCGTTCATGGAGAACGCGCCCACACGCGTCCCGAGCTCCTCATCCTCATGCGCGATGACAGACGCGACCGTGTAGCGGCTGATGTGGTCGAGCGAGGCGTACTGGTACACGGTCGGTTCGCCGGCCTCGAGCATGAACGCGGTGCGCGGAGGCGTGATCCAGTTGTAGGCGATCGCTGTGACGAAACTCGCGACGATCGCGACGACGCTGACGACCGCCGTGAGCCGCAGGGCTCTGCGGAACCGGCCCCGAGGCTTCCTGTCCTTGCCCCGCCTGGGCTTCAATGGCTGCGGGAAACGGGGCAGGTGCCCCCGCGGACGCCGCTCGCGAGGCTCGCGGTCCTCCTGCTCTGGCGCAGTCAGGGCCGGCAGTCGACGGCGGTCCTTCCAGCCCCGCGGCGGCGCCGAGGGCTCGGCGTCCACCGGGCCCAACGGGGTGACCCCGCGCCCATGGAGGCGTGGAGGTGGCGAAGGCGTCGTGTCGGCCTGATAGTCCATGGTGAACGGGCTCCTGAGGTTAGCGAGGTGGTCCCATGGAGAGGGCGGGCCGGGTCAGTCTAGGCGACGAACCTCAGAGCAAACGGCCCCCTACCCCGGAAGGCGGGCCGGCGCGCTTCGCCATCGAGGACCGGGCACGGGCCGACAATAGTTCCCTGAATACGCTGTTCTCATGTTGATTCGCGAAGCGACTCCGGACGATCTGGCCGCGGTTGAAGCTCTCTGCGACGCCAGCAATCGGCCGCGATGGACCGCCGCGATGATCGCCCGATCGAAGGACAGGGTTGTCCTTGCCGCGGTTTCGGACGACCAAGTCGTCGGCATGGCCAAGACCCACTTCCACGAAGAACCCGACGGAGCCGCACCAGCAGGCCACTATCTGGGCGGCGTTGTCGTCGGGCCGAAGAGCCGAAGGCTCGGAATCGGGTCCGCACTCACACGAGCACGGCTTGAGTGGATCTGGACCCGGTCGTCCACTGCCTACTACTTCGCCAACGAGCACAACACCGCCTCGATCCAGATGCACGAGGCCCTGGGGTTCCAGCCCAGAGGCCGAACCAAGGAAATCCGTGGGGTGAGAGCAGACGACGGACGAGCAGATCTGATCCTCTTCGAAGCGTCACGATAGGGATCGCGCGCGCACTCAAGAATCGGTTCCGCCGCCAACCCTCTGCGAAGTCATGAACTTCGTCGGATACATCCGTTAGATGCCAGCTCAGTTGAAACACCGCGCCCAAGCGTATTTGATCAGTATCACGACCTTGAGTTCGATACGCCTGACGCGGTTGTTGTTGCGTTCGCTCATAGAGAGACGGATGTATGGTGCGCTTGTGACCTTCCGCCGAACGGCCGCCAAGCGCTATTGGGGGCGTTACGCAGTCGCCGGGCTTGCTGCAGCGGCAGTCGCTGCGAGTGTGCTGGCCGCCTCGACGCTGGCGTCGCATCCCGGCAGCACTGCTGCGGTCCCGACCGGCGTGGCAGTCACCCCGGCGGCGACACCGACCGGCTCTGGAAAAGCTGCCCTGGCTGGACCTACGGTTGCCGACTCCTTTGGCAACGTCGATTACTACACCGCAGTCCCGGGTGACACGACAGCGGCTGTGGCTGCGTCCTTCCGCATGACGGAGAGGAAACTCGCTGAATTCAACGGGATTCAGCCCGGCAGCGCATTGGTGCCCAACACCAGGCTTCGACTGATCCCCGCTCCAGGTCCAATCGACGGTGCGAAAGGGACGGCAACCGTGGATACGAACGGTATACCCACCGGTTACACCATCGAGCCCGGTGACACCCTTGGCGGGATTACTTACCGGTTTGGAATCACAGAAGAACAGCTGGCCGAGGCGAACAAGGTGGCCTTCACGTACGAGAAAGGGAATGTCTACTTTGTCCGGACTGGCGCCTACATACAGCTCCAGAAGAACCCCGTTGACAGCCGATCCGGTCGAGGGACGAGCGTCAGCAATTCCTTCGGCCAGGCCGTTTACTACACCACCGTCGACGGTGACTCTTTCGATAGCCTCGGCTACCAATTCCGTTGCACCACAGATCAGTTGCTGCGGTGGAACACGACCCTCACAGCAGACCGGCCCATCCCGCCCGGGACCAAGGTAAGACTCGTACCTGGTGAAGTCACGATCGAGGGTGCGCATGGCACTTTCACCGCCGACGCCGACGGGATTCCCCTGACTTACACCACCGCGCCGGGGGACACCGAGCGTCAGGTGGCCTTTCGCTTCGGAGTGCCGGAGGTCGCGGATCTGGAACGGGCGAACCGCCCAGTCACGGGCACCAGCACCGTCTGGTACTCCTTCGCCGATCTGTCCTCGGGAGAGTTGGCCCCAGGTCAAACCATCAGCCTCGATCTGACCAAACCCATCCACAGATGACCGTCACGAGCTTCTGGTTCCTGGCCAGGCCCCTTCACGAGGACTGGCCGGCGACGGCAGCGACTGTGGTGCGCACGCACGAGTTCGAGCGCGGTGCGGATCCTCGGCTACGGCGGGCCTCTCTGGGGAGACATCGGCCTCCCCCTCGTCGTGCTCGCCCAGCCTGTCCTCTGGGCCGCCGTGTTCCTTGCTCGTCACCGGCGCTGGGCTCCGGCGCGCGGGGAAGGCCGCAAGCGATCAGCCGTGGCGGTCCGTGACGGTGCGGTTCGTCTCACGCTCCCTCTACAAGGGTGGGGTCCGTGCTGCCTGGGCTCGTTGGTGCACGGCAAGCAGCGGGCCGAGAGAAACCGTCACAGCACGCCGGTCCGGGGGCAGGTGGTCCTGAATCAAGCAGCTAAGAGCACCCACAGGAGGTGACTCCCAAGAGGTGACTTTCAGATGGTTCCCTGTCTAGGGGCCGCGCGTCTGGGAGTTCCCGGGGAGTTTCCCCTCCCGTGCGCGACAACCCCCGGCTCCGGTCCTAGGGTGAAGGGGTCCGCCCCGGTCGTACCGCGCGCAAGGAGCTGCCCATGCACCTCACACCCCGCGAGCAGGAGAAGCTGCAGATCGTGGTGGCGGCGGACCTGGCGCGCCGGCGGCAGGCGCGCGGGCTCAAGCTCAACTTCCCCGAAGCCGTGGCGATCATCACCTACGAGCTCATCGAGGGCGCCCGGGACGGCAGGACCGTCGCCGAGCTCATGAGCCACGGGACCACGATCCTCACCCGCGAGGACGTCATGGACGGCGTGCCCGAGATGGTCCACGACGTGCAGGTCGAGGCCACCTTCCCCGACGGCACCAAGCTCGTCACCGTGCACCATCCCATCCGATAGGAGCAGCCCATGATCCCCGGCGAATACGTCCTGGCCGACGGCCCCGTGGTGTGCAACGAGGGGCGCGCGACGGTCGAGCTCGCGGTGACCAACACCGGCGACCGGCCCATCCAGGTCGGCTCCCACTTCCACTTCTCCGAGGCGAACCCGGCCCTGGACTTCGACCGCGCGGCCGCGCGCGGCTTCCACCTCGACATCCCGGCGGGCACCGCCGTCCGGTTCGAGCCGGGGGACCGGAAGACGGTCCGCCTGGTGGCCATGGCGGGGGCGAGGGCCGTGTACGGCTTCTCCAATGCCGTCAACGGACCCCTCGACTGAATCGGACCCGGCGGCAGGAGGAGATCCATGAGCTTCGAGATGAGCCGGCGCCAGTACGCCGACCTCTACGGACCGACCCGGGGCGACTGCGTGCGCCTGGCCGACACAGACCTCTTCCTCGAGATCGAGGATGACCTCACCGGCCACGGCGACGAGGCGGTCTTCGGCGGGGGGAAGGTCATCCGCGACGGGATGGGCCAGGACGGCAACACCGTGCGCGACGGTGCGCCCGGGGACCTCGAGGTGGCGGACACGGTGATCACGAGCGTGATCGTCCTGGACTACACCGGGATCTACAAGGCCGACCTCGGGCTGCGCGACGGGCGGATCCTGGCGATCGGCAAGGCCGGCAACCCGAACATCATGGACGGGGTGACGATCGTGATCGGGCCCAGCACCGAGGTCATCTCCGGGGAGGGCCGGATCGTTACGGCCGGCGGGATCGACACCCACATCCACTTCATCAGCCCCGACCAGTTCGCCACCGCCCTCAACTCCGGGATCACCACCTTCATCGGCGGCGGGACCGGCCCGGCCGAGGGCACCAAGGCGACCACGGTCACGCCCGGGCCGTGGAACCTCGCGAACATGCTCAAGGCGGTCGAGGACGTGCCGCTCAACGTGGGCTTCCTCGGCAAGGGCCACGCGAGCTCCGTCGGGCCGCTGGCCGAGCAGATCAAGGCGGGGGCGATCGGGCTCAAGGTCCACGAGGACTGGGGGGCCACCGCCGCGGCCATCGACAACTCGCTCAAGGTGGCCGACCAGTACGACGTCCAGGTCGCCATCCACACGGACACGCTCAACGAGGGCGGCTTCGTCGAGGACACCATCGCGGCGATCGCCGGCCGGGTGATCCACACGTACCACACCGAGGGAGCCGGCGGCGGGCACGCCCCTGACATCATCCGGATCGCCGGGCTGCCCAACGTGCTGCCGGCCTCGACCAACCCCACGCTGCCCTACACGCGCAACACCGAAGAAGAGCACCTCGACATGCTCATGGTGTGCCACCACCTCAACCCTGACATCCCAGAGGACGTGGCGTTCGCGGACTCGAGGATCCGGCCCGAGACCATCGCGGCGGAAGACGTCCTGCAGGACCTGGGGGTCTTCTCGATCACGAGCTCCGACTCGCAGGCGATGGGCCGCGTGGGCGAGGTCGTCATCCGGACCTGGCAGGTCGCGGACAAGATGAAGGCCCAGCGCGGCAAGCTCGAGGGGGACAGCGCCCGCGGGGACAACTTCCGCATCAAGCGGTACATCTCCAAATACACGATCAACCCGGCCATCGCCCACGGCGTGGCCGAGTACATCGGCAGCATCGAGGTGGGCAAGCTCGCCGACCTCGTCCTGTGGGACCCCGCGTTCTTCGGCGTCAAGCCCTACGCGATCCTCAAGGGGGGCCAGATCGTCAGCTCGCTCATGGGAGACTCCAACGGGTCGATCCCCACGCCGCAGCCGCAGACCATGCGCGCCGCGTTCGGGGCGATGGGCACGGCCGTGCACGACTCCTCGATCACCTTCATGTCCCAGGCAGCCGTGGACGCCGGCGTGCCCGAGGCCCTCGGCCTGCGAAAGCGCGTCCGCCCGGTCCGCGGCATCCGGAACCTGCGCAAGGCAGACCTGAAGTTCAACGGGGAGACGCCGCAGATCGAGGTGGACCCCGAGACCTACGAGGTCAGGGTCGATGGCGAGCAGGCCACCTGCGACCCGGTGGACGTCCTGCCGATGGCCCAGCGCTACTTCCTCTTCTGAGGCTGACGGAAGGATGGTCTTCTCGATGATCGTTGAAGCCGTTGCAGGCAACGTCTCCGAGCTCACCGACGACGAGCTCGAGGGGCTGCACGTGGAGAAGGTCGTGCTGCCCAGCGCCGCCCTCGTCCGGCGCATCCAGCGGGTCACGACGGACCACGGCCGCGAGATCGGGCTGCGGCTCGCCGCGGCCCCGGGGCCCGACGGCGACCTCCGGGACGGCGACATCCTCGTGCGGGACGAGCACGGCGTCGTCGTGGTCTCCGTCGAGGCCACCGACGTGCTCGTGATCGCCCCCCGGTCGATCCACGAAATGGGGGTGACCGCGCACGCCCTCGGCAACCGGCACCTGCAGGCGCAGTTCTTCGACGCCGCCTCCGAGTATGGGGCGGAGGTCATGGTGGTCCAGTACGACCACACCGTCCAGGACTACCTCGACCACCACCGGGTCCCCTACGCCCGGGGCGACCGGGTGATGCCCGTGCCGTTCCGCCATGCCGGGCACACGCACTGACGGGCGCGCGGACGTGACGGACTGGCTCCTGCCGCTGCTGCAGCTGTGCGACTCGGCCCTGCCGACCGGGGCCTTCGCCCACAGCTTCGGGCTCGAGACCTACCTCGACCGCGGCGCCGTCCACGACGAGGCCAGCTTCCGGGCGTGGCTCGAGCAGTTCCTCGACCACCAGCTCGTGCCGGCCGACGGGCTCGCGGTGCGCCTCGCCGCCGAGGCGAGCGCCGGCGTCGAACGTGGCGCCGCGGACGACCTCGACGACCTCGACGCCCTCCTGCACGCCCAGGCCCTCCCGCTCCAGCTCCGCACCGCGGGGGTGACCATGGGCCGGCGGCTGATCGAGATCGGCCGGAACGCGCTGCCGGGGTCCCGGCTCGAGCGGTACGGGCAGCTCGTGGACGCCGGGCGCTGCCGCGGGCACCAGGCCATCGCCTTCGCGCTCATCGGGGCGGACCACGGCGTGCCCGCGCACGACCTCGTGCGCGCGTACCTGTTCTCCGCCGTGACCACCCTGACGCAGAACGCGGTCCGCGGCGTGCCCCTGGGCCAGAACGCGGGCCAGCGGGTCCTCGGCGCCCTGCGGCCCCGCGTGGACGCAGCCGCGGACCGGATCCGCGGGCTCGAGCGCAGGGACCTCGGCGCCGTGCCGCCGGGGCTCGAGATCGCCCAGATGCAGCACGAGACCCAGAGGGCCCGGCTCTTCATGAGCTGACGACGGAAGGACAGCAGCATGCACCCGGTGAAGATCGGAATCGGCGGCCCTGTGGGAGCCGGCAAGACCCAGCTCGTGGAGCGCCTGACCCGCGCGCTGAGCCACGAGATCTCCATGGCCGCCATCACGAACGACATCTACACGGTCGAGGACGCCAAGATCCTCGCGCGCACGAGCGTGCTCCCGCTTGACCGGATCGTGGGCCTCGAGACCGGCGGCTGCCCGCACACCGCGATCCGCGAGGACACCTCGATGAACCAGGCCGCCGTGGACCGGCTCATCGAGGCGCACCCCGACCTGCAGGTGATCTTCATCGAGTCCGGCGGGGACAACCTCTCGGCGACGTTCAGCCCCGAGCTCGTGGACTTCTCCATCTACATCATCGACGTGGCGCAGGGGGAGAAGATCCCGCGCAAGGCCGGGCAGGGCATGATCAAGTCGGACCTGTTCATCATCAACAAGACGGACCTCGCCCCGCACGTGGGCGCCGACCTGTCCGTGATGGAGGCGGACTCGCGGGAATTCCGCGGCGAGAAGGCCTTCTGCTTCACGAACCTCAAGACGGACGAGGGGCTCGAGCAGGTGGTCCACTGGCTCAAGCACGACGTCCTCATGGTGGACCTCGTATGAGCCTGCTCGCCCGGGGCGAGCTCGACCTCGTGATCGGCCTGCGGGGGGAGCGGTCCGTGGCCGCCGCGCAGTACCACCGCGGGGCGCTGCGCGTGCTGCGCCCTATGTACCTGGACGGGACCGGCCAGGTGACGTACGTCGTCGTCAATCCCGGCGGCGCGTACCTGGACGGCGACCGCTACCGCCTGGGCGTGACCGTCCAGGACGGTGCCCAGCTGCTGCTCACCACCCAGGCCGCGACCAAGGTGTACCGCACGCCGCGGGACCGGGTCGCCCAGGACCTGACGGTCCGGCTCGGCCCCGGGAGCCGGTTCGACTACCTCCCGGACCAGCTCATCGCCTACCGGGCCTCCCGCTACGAGCAGGAGACGCGGATCGAGATGGACCCGTCCGCGAGCCTCGTCGTGGCGGAGGTCGTGACCCCGGGCTGGTCGCCGTCCGGGGCGCCGTTCGGCTACGAGAGGCTCCGCCTGCGCACCGAGGTCACCATGGGCGGCCGGCCCGTGGCCCTGGACAACCTCGTCCTCGAGCCCTCGGCGAGCCGGGGCGGGATGGCGGCCCTCGGGCTGCTCGAAGGCCGCTCCCACCTCGGCTCGCTGCTCGTGGTGGACCCGCGCGCGGGCGAGGAGACGGTGGGCCTGGCCAGGGCGCTCCTCGCCGAGCGGGCAGGGGACCTGCTCGGGGGCGTCTCGGCCCTGCCCGTGCCAGGATTCGCGCTGAGGGTCCTCGGCCGCTCGACGCAGGCCGTGGACGGGCTCCTCCTGGCCGTGGTCAACGCGCTCCGCGCCGCCTGGCACGGGCAGGGCGCTCTGGACCTGCGCAAGTACTGACGCTGCTGGGGAGCCGTGCGGGCGATACTGGGCAGATGCGCGAACTCGTGGTCCTCGGCACCGCCTCGCAGGTGCCCACCCGGGCCCGCAACCACAACGGCTACCTCCTGCTCTGGGACGGTGAGGGGATCCTCTTCGACCCGGGCGAGGGCACGCAGCGGCAGATGATCCACGCCGGCGCGGCCGCGACGAAGGTGACGCGCATCTGCCTCACCCACGTCCACGGGGACCACTGCTACGGGCTGCCCGGGGTGCTCTCGCGCCTGGCCCTCGACCGCGTGGAGCATCCCGTCCACCTGCACTACCCCGCCTCGGGGGAGGGCACGGTCCGGGCCCTCGTCTCGGTGTCGACGCCGGGGATCGACCTGCGCCTTGTGCCGCACGGCGCGGCCGGCGAGATCGCCGCCGGGCTCGCGGTGGAGCCCCTCAGGCACCGCATCGACACCTTCGGCTACCGGCTCGCCGAGCCGGACGGGCGCACGATCGTGCGGGAGCGGCTCGCTGCCGCCGGCATCCGCGGCCCGGACGTGGCGCGCCTGCAGCGCGAGGGCCGCCTCCGCCGCGTGCGGCTCGAGGACGTGAGCGTCCCCCGGCGGGGGCAGCGCTTCGCCTTCGTCATGGACACCGCCCCGTGCGAGGGTGCCGAGGCGCTGGCCGACGGCGCCGACCTCCTCGTCGCCGAGTGCACGTTCAGCGACGACGACGCCGCGCTCGCCGAGCAGTACCTCCACCTCACCGCCGGGCAGGCGGGCGCGCTCGCCGGATCCGCCGGGGCCCGGAACCTCGTGCTGACGCACTTCTCGTCCCGGTATCCCGAGGTGGGCGGGCTGGAAGGCCAGGCGCGGCGGCGGGCGGGGAACGCCGTCGTGCGCGCCGCCGCGGACCTGGACAGGTTCGGCTTCCCGCGGCGGCGCGGGGCCTGGATGGGGGAGGGGGACCGCGATGGCGACGGGTAGCGGCGAGGCGGAGGAGCTGACGGTGGGCCAGCTGGCGGCGCGCAGCGGGCTCTCCGTCTCCGCGCTGCACTTCTACGAGCGGCAGGGGCTCATCCACAGCCGCCGCACGTCCGGGAACCAGCGGCGCTACCCGCGCTCGATCCTGCGGCGCGTGGCCGTCATCAAGGCCGCCCACCGCGCCGGCATCCCGCTGGCCACGGTCGCGGACGCGTTCGAGCTGCTCCCGCACGACGGCGTGCCCACCCAGCAGGACTGGGGCCGGCTCTCGAGGACGTGGCGCGACGAGATCGACGGGCGGATCGCGCGGCTCGAGCACCTGCGGGACCGGCTCGACGGGTGCATCGCGTGCGGCTGCCTCTCGCTCTCGACCTGCAGCCTCGTCAACCCGGAGGACAGGCTCGGCACGTCCGGGGCTTCGGCACTCGAGCCGTAGGGGTGACAATGGTCACGTTCGATTGACCTCAACGATTGTTGAGGTCCTAGCGTCGTAGGAGGTCCCGAGGTGCTCGGGCGCCCCGACGAAAGACCAGGCATGACTGTGACCCCGACCTTCCTGAGCGTCTCCGGCGCCGACTCCGCCCTCTTCCGGGACGCCTTCCGCTCCCACCCGGCGGGGGTGGCCGTGGTGACGGCCGCGAGCCCCGAGGGGCCGGTGGGGCTCACGGCCTCCTCCGTCGCGTCGGTGGCGGTCGATCCGCCCTCGCTGGCCTTGTCCGTCTCCGGCGGCCGCTCGGCCGTGCACATCGCGGAGGCGGACACCGTCCTGGTCCACCTCGCCGACGCCGGGCAGGTCGGCCTGGTCCGCACGTTCGCCACCCCTGGCTCCCCCCGGTTCACCGACGCGATGGACTGGGAGGAGCTCCCCACCGGTGAGCCCTGGCTCCGCGCCGCGCCCTGGGCGCTGCGCTGCGCCATCACGCACCGGGTGCCCGTGGGCGGCTCCGTGCTGCTGGCCGCGACCGTGCTCGAGGTGCTCGCCCAGGGGCACCACGGTGCGCCGCTCGTGTACCACGACCGCGCGTTCCACGCGCTGGGCGCGCATTCGCGGGTCGACTGATTCTCGGCTGGTGCGAGGGCCTCGCTGGAGGTGAGCGAGTAGGCGTCGACGCCGGCACTCGCCTCGAGCTCGGGCGTCAGACGACGCTTCCTCTGGCCGTACGATCGTCAAGAACGCCCGCGTCCGCTCATGTGTGGAAACGATCGTTTCTGAGACAGTTCGTAGACACCCTTAAGCTGCCACGGATTTCCAAGGCTCGATCTGTAATGTTTGTCGTGTACGCGACTATGTTTTGCTTTCCCCTGTTGCTGATACGGTTCGCGCATGCGGGTGGGCACGGAAGGGTCTCGACGAGGGACCAGCATGTAGATGCCCAGCAGGATGCTCTTGCGGCGGCCGGTTGCGAGCAGGTCTTCGTGGACTCGGCCTCCGGGAAGCTCGCCTCCCGGCCTGGGCTGGAGAAGGCGCTGCTGTCGGCGAACAGGGCGGGGGACCAGCTGGTGGTACCAAGCTGGACAGGCTCGGTCGGTCGCTAGAAAACCTGATCGAGGTCTCCAAACACCTCGAGGCCACGGGCGTGGACCTGGTGGTCCTGGACCAGGGGATCGACACCTCGACCCCGGTGGGGAAGATGTTCTTCCACATCCTCGGTGCGATCGCGGAGTTCGAGCACGCACTGATGTCCGAACGGACGCGTGACGGCCTCGCGGCGGCCAGGGCTCGCGGCCGCACCGGTGGGCAGAAGCCCAAGCTCGGACCACGGCAGGTGCGCCTGGCCCGGGAGATGTACGAGGAGACCGGCCCTGACGGTAAGCGTGTCCACACGGTGGCGCAGATCGCCGCCGAGTTCGGAGTCACTCGGCCGACCACCTACCGGCACCTCTCGAAGCAGTCAGGGCGCTGACGTCGGAACAAGAGCCCCCAGCCAGTGCTTCCGCCCTCGGCCGGGCTCTTCAGGAGCGACTGGTCGAGGTCGGTGTCTGGAGGAATCCGGGGCCGTGCCGGTGAAGGCCCTTCTAGCGACCGGCGCCTCGGTCGCAGAACGCCCCCGTTCAATGGGTGTGCGGCCGGTGTGGTTCGGCGGCGGACGCCTCATGAGGGGAGATGGTGGGGTGCCGCCGGCGCATCGTGCAAACGGTGAATGCTCGGCGGCACCCGTGTCCTGAGCCGAGGTCAGGGCTCCCGGCTGAGTCCTGGACGGTAGTCGGGGTCGAGATGGTGGCAGGGGGTGAGGAAATTCTCGGTGAACTCGCCTCTTGAGACCTTCACGGGGATCTCGCCTTCGAGGCCGAGTTCGATGATGTCGTTCCCCGACTTGAGGTCCTCGGCTGCGAGGGCCTCGATCCGGGCTGCGATCTGCCCGGCCTGCCAGGCGTTGACCATCCAGGTGAACTGGTTGTGGTCGGCTGTGGGTCTGAGCCCATAGGGTGCGTCGTTTCCCTCTCCCGGGATGATGGTCAACTTCGAGCGCCCACCGGCGTCTCGGAGCACCTTGCGGACGTCGACCGGTGCCGGGTTCTGTTCGTAGCCCCGGAGGACCTCGGCCAATGCCACGAGGTCTTCGCGGTTGCCGAGGAAGAGGAACATCGGGTTGTAGTCGCTGGGCATGTGGTCGAAGCGCAGCATGATCCCTCCTTGGTTCAGTCGTGCAGGACTCGTGCGATGTCCTGGGAATGGGTCAGCTCGCCGGCCTCGGCGCCGTCCGGCCGCGCCTCAACCCATTGGCCATCGCCCATGTTCTCCTCGACTGTTGCCCTGCGCCCGTCGACGAGCTCGATTCGGGTGCCCGCTGCGAGGTCAAGCATGTTGATCATCGGCTGTTCCTTGCGTGAATTGGTGGTTTAGAAGAAGGCGGTGAGGTTCTTGGCGAGCAGGACGTTCTGGTCGAGGATGATCTCCCGTCGGGCGATCCTCCAGCCTTCCTCGGTGAGCCTGAGGGTGTCGGTGCGCTTGCCGACGAAGGTGTAGGTCTCGTACTCGACGCGGTTCTGGTAGACGAGGAACCGGGATCGGACTTCGGCCTCGAGTTGGCTGTTCTCGTTCTCCCTTGTGGTCAGGATCTGGACGTTCGAGACCATGTGGCAGACGCGTGAGAGGGGCTCCTCGGCGTAGTGCACGCCGGTGAGGATCTGGTCGACGCGCTTGCCGAGGGTCCACTTGTCCTCGTCGAACCAGCTGATTCCTTCGCCGGAGCGGGTGTTCTCGCGGTCTGAGTGCTGGCCGAACTTGACGTTGCGCCGGATCGGCATGAAGTACTTGACGTCTTCTGTGAAGAGGTCGAGCCAGGCCTTGAAGTTGCGGCTGTCGAGGAGCTCGGCCTCGCTGTAGAGGAAGTCCTCGAGGTCGGCCCTGAGACGGTAGTAGGTCTCGTCCCGAGCGGGGTGGTATCCGGCTGGCGCTTCCGCGGTGGTTTCCTGGATGGTCATGATTCCTTCTTCCTGTTCACGGGGCCGCCCTGGTGGGAGAAGCAGCCGACATCCACGACCGTGCCGGAGATGGCCTCGGCCGCATCGCTGATGAGGAACGCCACGACATTGGCGATGTCGTTGCCGTTGACGGGGCGTCCCGCGGCCGAGCCGGCGGCACCCTTCCCGAACGAGGCCGCGTTCGCCCCCATGCGGCCGAGCGAGATCCCGGAGACGATCCCGCCGCCGCCAGGGACGACGGTGTTGACCCGGACCCGGTCGTGGAAGAAGTCGTAGGCCGTCGCGGCGGAGAGGGCGAACAGCCCGCCCTTGCTGGCCGCGTACGCGGCCATGTTCGGCTTCCCCCAGCCCGCGCCGGAGCCGATGTTCACGATCGAGCCGCCGCCGCCCTCGAGCAGGTGCGGCAGCACGGCGCGGGAGGTCAGGTACGGGCCCTTGAGGTTCACCGAGAGGATCCGCTCGAAGAGTTCCTCGTCGGTGTCCAGGACCGTTCCGAGGGGGCCGACGGCGGCGTTGTTCACGAGGGCGTCGATCCTGCCGTGGTGGGTAAGCGTGTGGTCGACGACTCCGGCGACTGCCGCCGCGTCGGTGACGTCGGCATCGAGCACCTCCACGCTCAGGCCGCGCCGCTCGACCTCTGAGCGCAGGCTGCTCACCGATCCCTCGGCGGTGCTGGAGACCTGGGCTGCCTCGAGCCCGAATGCCACGACACTGTGGCCCTTCTCGGCCAGGCCGAGGGTGATGTCACGACCGATGCCGAAGGTCCCCCCGGTGACGACCGCGACCTTGGATCCGTTCACTTCCCTGCCCCGCCAAGGATCGCGTCCCAGGAGGCGCCGCGCATGTAGTTCTGCCAAGTGCGGTAGTAGCCGCGGGCCATCTGCTCGGTGGGCTGGAGGGTGATGTCGCCGCGGTAGCCCTCGTAGCCGTCCTGGGCCAGGCCGAGGGACTGCTGGTAGTTGAAGGGGTAGCGCCGTGCCACGGTGCCGGTGCTCGCCGCGGTGGCATAGAGCCAGTTCTCCATGTCGTCCTGCTCGGTCATCCCGGCAGGGCCCGAGTAGCGCATGTAGTAGCGGCGCAGGTAGTCCTTGACCTCGGTGGGTGCGTCCTTGTCCACGAGGAAGTACCGCCAGGCCTCGGTGCTCGTAGGGGAGTGCGGGTGCCAAGCGCACAGCCCGCGCGGCTGGCGGCCGTGGTAGGAGGTGTTCGGGAAGATCGAGCCGACGAACGGCAGGAGCCGGGCCTCCTCGCCGAGGCGGGCCTTGCGCTCCTCGTAGCAGTGGCGGAAGTACTCCTCGAGGACCGGGCTGTCCAGGAACGACTCGATGTACTCGTTCTCGGTGGGCTGCAGCGCGGAGTGGACGCCGTGGCCCTGGGGGAAGCTGGCCCAGATGTGCTGGGCCTTCTCGAGCTCGTCGTCGCGGCGGCCCTTCTTCCCGGACTCGGCGCTGGGCCCGATGCCGATGAGGTCCACTGAGCGGTGGCTGGGGTTGTGGTAGGTGTCGCCGAGGAAGTTCTCGGCGGCGAACTTCCAGTTGGAGGGCAGGATCCACTTGTGGATGCCGATGACTTCGGATCCGCCCGCGCGGCCGTCTCGGCAGTCCAGGGCCTGGTCGAGGTGGATCTTCGCGTCACCGAGGTAGGTCAGGAAATCGGGGGCGTCCTTGTCCCAGGTGGCCCAGATGGTGCCCTTGTAGTTGGCGATCCTGCCCACGGAGACGAGTCCGTTGGCTTCGCGGTCGAGGTTGCCCTCGTACAGGGTGCGGTACTGGGGAACGCCCTGGAGCTTGCCGTCGGTGGTGTAGGTCCAGGAGTGGTAAGGGCAGGTGAACAGGGAAGTGTTGCCAGACTCGTAGCGGCAGACCTTCATGCCGCGGTGGCGGCAGGAGTTGAGGAAGACTTGGATCTTGCCGGCCTTGTCGCGGCACAGGATCACCGATTCCTCGCCCATACGGGAGGTGAAGAAGTCGCCCTTCTCGGGGATCTGGCTCTCGTGCCCGACGAAGAGCCAGGCGCGGGTGAAGACCTTGTCGAGCTCCTCCTTGTAGAGGTCGGCGTCGACGAAGAGCTCGCGGCTGATGTAGCCCCGCTCGATGTCGACGAGGCCGTCCACGGCCTCGGTGGTGATGTCAGTCATCGTGTCGTCCTTTCCAGAAGTCGGTGGTTGGTGGGGGCCCCTTCCGGGGCGGCGTGGAGGGCTTTGCGGAGGGTGAAGCCGGGCTGGTGCAGCTGTTCCTCGGTGATCTGGGCACCGTTGGCCAGGAGCCGGCGGCTGGCGAGGTGGTCGCCGGGGCTGTTGACCGATTCGACGGCGGCGAGCCTGCCGTCCCGGACCCGTGCGACGGAGAAGTGGCCGGCGCCGGGGTCGCCCAGCACGACGGTGCCGTCGGTGGGCTGGGCGAGCCCGGCGATCTGGAGCTTGTCGCCGGTCTGGTGGCTCCAGAACCAGGGCACGTCGGCGTAGTCGCCGTCCTGGCTGCACAGGCGGCGGGCGAGGAACCTTGCCTGGTCTGCGGCGTTCTGGACGGATTCGACCCGCACAAGGCCTGCCGTTTCGGGGCGTGGGTGGCTGGCGCAGTCGCCGATCGCGAAGACAGAGGGGTCCGACGTCGTCAGTCCGGAGTCGACGACGATCCCGTTGCCGACTGCCAGACCAGCTTCCTGGGCGAGCTCTGCGTTGGGGATGACGCCGATGCCGACGAGGACGAGGTCCACGGGCAGCGTCCTGTCCCCGATACGCACAGCGGTGACCCGGCCGTCCTCGGCCCGCTGGAATTCGTCGACGGAGGTGCTGCACAGCACCTCCGCTCCCCACGCGGTGTGGCGGGCCGCGAAGTAGACCGAGATCTCCTCGGAGACAGCCCTGCCCATGACGCGGTCGGCCATCTCGACGACGGTGACGCGGGCCCCGGCGAGGCGCGCCACTGAGGCGAACTCGAGGCCGATGAAGCCTGCTCCAACGATGAGGATGTCCTGGGCGGCGCCGAGTGCCTCGCGCAGCCGCGCGGCGTCGTCCCTGGTCCGCAGGTAGTGGACGTTGGCGGGCTCTCTGCCTTCCAAGGGCAGCCTGCGGTTGCGGGCGCCGGTTGCGAGTACGAGCTGCGTGTAGGGCACTCGCCGGCCCGAGGCGAGGGTCACGGCGGCCTCTTCCCGGCAGATCCGGGCTGCAGGGTCTGCGGTGACGACTTCGATAGCGTGCTTCTCGTAGTAGTCGGCCGTGCGGAGTGGGAGCTCCAAGTCCGCGAGCTGCCCGGACATGTACTCCTTGGACAGGGGCGGGCGCTGGTAGGGGAGGTGCTCCTCGTCGCCGATGAGGGTGATCTTCTCTGAGTAGCCGAGCTCTCGGAGGGAGATCGCGAGCTGTGCGCCGGCCTGCCCGGCGCCGATGATGACGGTTCCTGTGTTCACTGGGACTCCGGGAGGTTCAGTACCAGGCCGTCGAGTTCGTCTCGCATCCTGATCTGGCAGGAGAGGCGGCTGTTGGGCTGGCGGGTGCAGGTGGTGAATTCGAGCATGTCGTCCTCGTCGAGCCCGGGCTGGCCCACCTGGGTCAGCCATTGTTCGTCGACGAAGACGTGGCAGGTGGCGCAGGAGGCCTCGCCGCCGCAGTCGGCGGCGATTCCCTCGACGCCGCCGGTGAGGGCGGCGCGCATGGCGCTCGATCCCTCCGCGGCGTCCACTTCCTGCGTCTCACCCTCTGGGTGGACGAATACGATCTTCGGCATTACGCCGTCTCCTTCTCTGCAGACCGGACTGTTGGCTCCGCCCGTCGTTCCCGGACGAAGAAGAGGATCACGAGGCCCACGACGGGGCCCGCGGCGAGGGCCAGGAAGGCCGATTCGAACGAGTGGCTCGCTGCGAAGACCGCGCCGACGACCAAGGGGGCCGAGACGCTCCCGAGCTGCCAGATCCCGTTGGCTACTCCGGAGGCGCTGCCCGAGACGGTCCCGGGCACGATGCGGGGCACGAGGGAGACCAGCAGCGGCGACCAGCCGTAGGCGGTGAAGCCCAGGAACGGCGCGGCCCAGATGAAGGCGGTCGGGGTGTCGAGCGCGCCGAACACCATCAGGAGGGCGGTGAAGGCGGCAAGCAGGACGATCGAGGGGATCTTCCGGGCTCCCCCGAAGAAGCGGTCGCAGACCCATCCGATGATCGGCTTCGCCGCGATGGCCGCGAAGGCAGCGATGGCGACGACGAGCCCGGCCGTGACAGGGGAGACGCCCTTGCCCTTGATCATCAGGGCGTTCGCCCACGTGACGAAGCCGTACAGGCCCCAGAAGGCACCGAATCCGCCCAGGCAGGTCAGGAGCAGGTTCGAGTTGCGGAGCAGGCCTACGACGTCGCGCTTGAAGCCGCCCTTGGCCATCTGGCCCCGCTCGGCCAGCAGCGGGCCCGGCCGGAGGGTGAAGAACAGGGCGATCGCGAGCACGACCGAGATGGCGCCGAAGAGCAGGTACGAGGTGCGCCATCCGGAGGCCGTGATGAGCGCGGGCACGACGAGGTTGGCGACAGCAGTGCCGATGGAGGTGGCGGTAGTGAAGATGCCCAGGGCGAGCCCGAGGTCCTTGGACTTGAACCAGCTCACGATCAGGCGGATTCCGGCTGCGTAGTCAGCTCCGGCGAAGAAGCCGACGATGGCCTGGACGGCGATCCCGACGGCGGCACTGGTGACCGAGCCGAACAGCATCATCGTCACGCCGGCCCCCAGCAGGGAGATCGTCAGGACGATGCGGCCCCCGAACGCGTCCGAGGCGAAGCCGCTCCAGACGTTCGTGACCACGTAGCCGACGTAGTAGGCGGTAGCGAAGGCCCCGAGGCCCGCGATCGGCACAGCGAGGTTCTCACCGACGAAGACCGACGCCGGCCCCCACGTGGAGCGGTCTATCGAGGTGAGGGTGAACGATGCCCAGCAGGCGGCAAGAATCAGCCACCGGTATGAGGCCGCTCGGGTTTGAGGCTTCGCCTCGGTTGCTTCGACGCTCGACATTGAGCCTCCAGATGTTCTCAGGGATTCGGAAGGGAGAGGCGCCATCATTGCCAGTTCTATCGCTGTGTGATAACGTAGTTTCAAGGAATGATTAGACGATAGATCAGTGCGTGTGATCGAGTCAACAAGGAGGGGCTATGCCTGCTGCGAAGACGGGGGCCGACAGTGCCAGACGTGCCATCGACCTGCTGTTCGCCTTCGAACGGGTACCGCTGGCGACGGTCCGAGAGCTCGCTGAGGCGGTGGAGATGCCGGTGCCCTCGGCGCATCGGTACGTCGCCATGCTTCGGGACATGGGACTGGTCGAAGAGGCCGGCCGGAGCCAGTACCGCCTCACGATGAGGGTGATCGCGCTCGGCCATGCGGCCAGGCGCGCGACCTCGCTCATCGACGTCATCAGGCCGTTCATGCAGGCCCTCGCCGAGGAGACCCAGGAGACCGTGCTCCTCGTGCAGCCCATCGCGGGGCTGCCCGTCTGCACCAACCGGATCGAGGCCCCCCGCCGGCTCCGGCTGTCCTTCGAGGTGGGCCAGCACCTCCCGCCCCTGCGGGGGGCCAGTGCGCACCTGCTGCTCGCGGCGCAGGCCGAGGAGGACCGCCTGTCCTACGCTAAGGAGGCGATCGCCCGCGGCGAGCTGCCGCCTGTCTCAGGCATCGAGGGCTTCCTCGAGGAAGTCAGAAGGGATGCCGAGCGCGGCTGGGCAGTCAGCCGCGAGGAGATCGACGAAGGCGTCTGGAGCGCCGCCGCATCGATCCAGAACGAAGGAGTCTTCGTCGGAACCCTTTCGGTCCCGTGCCCTGCGTTCCTGATGAACGACGAGAAGGCCGAGGGCATCATCGACGCAGTGAAGAAGACTGCCCTGCAGATCAGCGAAACGCTCGGATCGTAGCCTCCGGACAGGGCCAGCCGGGTGGTCGAAGCTGGAGGACGATTGGGCCTTCGCTGCCAGTGCTTCCGATGGGGTCGGTCCCGCAGGGGCGACCGCCTGAGACGTCAGCATGCGGGTTATGAAACATTTGCTTGACATAAGGTCGATTATTGGCGCCCCCTTCGTGAGCCTGGGGTCGGCTCGCATCGGCTGCGGAAGCGTCGAACCAGCCTCTCCACGTGCGCCGTGGGGCTTTGTCCACGGGGAGTTGCCGACATATGTGCAGGGTCTTGCAGAGCATCCGAGCCCCGGATGCTCCGGAAGAGTCAGTCCAGCAGGCCGAATTGGGTCCAGCCAGCCGTTTCGGTTCGTCGATGATGTACTACCCAGCGCGCGCCCACGCTCGATTCCTTGGCATTGCGCTTGATATGGCGGTCTGAAGCCGCAGTTCCGACCTACCAAGCGGTCCCGCACTCCCCCTACCCGAACGTGAACGAGTAGAGCTCGACGCCGGGGCTCGCCTCGACCTCGAGGGCGCCGGAGCGCTGCTGGTCCCCGTCGAGGAGGACGTAGGAGCGCGGGGTCCCGCCCACCTCGACGGTGCGCTCGCCGTCGGGCCCCGTGACCGTGAGCTTCCCCGTGCCGCCCACCACGGCCTGGACCTGCCGGGCGCGGAAGTTCAACCGCACCGAAGACCGAGTGGAAGGCGCCCCGGCGGCGGCAGGCGAGGCCCCGGCGTCGTGCGCGGAGCCCGCGGTGATCCGCTGCGAGTCCAGCGTCCACGACCCGGAGAGCGCGAACGAGTCCGGGCGCTGCTGGGCGGGGAAGGAGAAGCTGCCGGGGCCCGCGCGGTAGGCGCCGGAGCCCGCGTAGGCGTTCTGCTTGGCGACGCCGAGGAAGGTCTCGGGCGTGGTCCCGGAGGCGACGGCGGTGCCGGCCGACTCGACGGGCTTCGGCAGCGCGATCCCGGGATGGGCGTCGGAGAGCAGCTGCCGCACGAGCGCCTCGGTGGTCTGGTAGCCGCCCTCGCCCTGCTGGATGTGCCGCACCGTGCCGTTGGCGTCGATGAGGTACTGGGCCGGCCAGAAGCGGTTCCGGTACGCGGTCCACGTCGCGTAGGAGTTGTCCATCGCCACGGGGTAGTCGATGCCGTGCTCCTTCACCCCTGCCTCGACGTTGCGCTGCTCGCGCTCAAACGCGTACTCGGGGGTGTGGATGCCGATGACCTCGAGCCCGGCGGCCCTGTAGGCGTCATTGAGCTGGACGATGTGCGGCAGGGAGCGCTGGCAGTTGATGCAGGAGTAGGCCCAGAAGTCGATGAGGACCACCTTGCCGCGCAGGCTCTTCAGGTCCAGGGGCTGCGAGCCGATCCACGCGGTCTCGCCGCGCAGGGCGGGCGCGGGGCCGCAGTCCTGGAGCGAGGTGGCGCCCTGGGTGCAGGTGGAGAGGGCGCGGTTCTCGTCGGTGACGAGGCCGCCGAGGTCCAGGGGCGTCCCCGCCGAGGGGCGCAGCTGGTCCTGGAGGGACGCCGTGTAGTCGGGGATGAGGCGCTGGAGGGTGGCCGGGAGGTCGAGCGCGAGGCCCGCCGCGAGGGCGATCATGAGCACCCCGGCCGTGAGGCGGATGCCCCGCTGGCGCCGCCGGAAGGCCTTGAGCCGCTCCGCGAGGCCGCGGCCGGCGAGGGCGAAGAACAGCAGCGGCACCGAGACCCCCACCGCGAACGCGAGGGTGAGCGCCACCGTCTCCGGCCCGATGCGCCCGGTGGCCCCCGAGACGGTGATGGCGGCGAGCACCGGTCCCGCGCACGGGACGAACACCGCCCCGAGCGCGAGCCCCAGCCCGAACCCGCCGCGGCGGGCGTCGACGCGGCGCTGCGGGATCCACGAGAACGGCTTCTCGAGCCACTCCTCGAGCCGCGGGACCATGAGCCCGAGCCCCACCGCCGCGAGCACCGCGATGCCGGCCCAGCGCAGCACGTCCTGCGGCAGCCCGAGCGCCGAGAGCGCGAGCGAGCCCAGCAGCGTGACGAGGCTGAAGCTCAGCACGAGCCCGCCGATCACCTGGAACGGCCGCCAGCGGGACGCCTGCCGTTCCCCTGCGCCGAGGTCACCCCGTGCGGCGCCGAGGTCGCCCCCTGCGCCTGCCGGGACCGAGACGGACGACGGCGACCGCCTCCGCGCGCTGTCGAGCCCGCCGGAGAAGAAGATCACCGGCAGGACCGGGAGGATGCAGGGCGAGATGCCCGTGATGAGCCCGCCGAGGAAGCCGATGAGTATGTTCTCGCCCATGCCTCCTGTTCGGGGCGGGGACCGGGCACGGATTGGGTCGTGGCACCGGACGGCAGCCGAGGGCCCCCGCACAGGCCGTCAGTGGAGTGCGATGAGCAGCATCTGCGATGTCCCGGGAATGCACGTCTGGAGGAAGATGGGCGGGTAGCCGCCGGCGAAGCCTCCGAGTACTCCCTCCCCTGCGCCCTTGGGCACCACCATCCGCGCGAAAGCCGTGAACGTGCCGTACCCCTGCACCGTGACCTTGGTACCCGGCTGGATCCAGCTCATCCTGTTCCATCCACCGCACAGGTCGTGCTCGGCGATGCTGATCGACACCGTGACGGGGGTGAAGCGGACTGGTCCCTGGCAGGCGTCCACGGAGGCCTGGGCTCCGGCGCCGACGACCGGGATGAAGGTGCTCGGTGGCTGGGCGGGTGCGGGCCGCTGGACCGCCGCGGGAGGCATGGCCGTGACCTGCGCCGGCTGTGTGTGGGAGGCCTGCGCCTGGGACTGCGCCTCGGCTGACGCGGCTTGCTGGACAGCGGCCTGCCGCTTGGCCTGCTGCGCCGCCGCCTGCCGTGCCGCCGCCTGCTGGGCGGCAGCTTCCTGTGCAGCGCGGTGGCGCGACTCTTCCGCTCGGGCGCTCTCGACGGTCTGCGCAACCTGCAGGTCAGCTGCTTCACGGGCGAGCTCGGCCAGCGCGCGTTGCTCCACGGCGGGATCGGGAGCCAGGGTGGCCTCGCGGACCGCGGTGGTCGGAACAGAGGGAGCAGGAACGACGGCGGACAGTCCTCCGATACCCAGTAGGCAGGCGACGACCGCTGACGGCACGACGCGCGAGCTCTTGAAGGCTGGGAGCTGGGCCATGGCGACGACCTCTGATCGGGCCGGAACCGGCTCCCGGTGCCTGATATCCACGGTCCTCAGAGGCGGGAAAGGCGGTAAAGGCGGTCAAGCCGAATAGCGTCCTGATCAGGCGCAAGTCGAGTGGAAGGGTCCTCACCCCGCGTGGCTACCAAGTACTGAGGGCACGCAGAACAGGTAGGAGTGCCGGAACCCAGGCTCTCGCTCAGAACGTGGGGGCACCTTCAGTCGGCGCGGCCACCGCATCTGCCGCTGCTGCCGCTGCAGGCTTGATGTTCTGGTTGACGTGGAAGAAGTTGTCCGGATCGTACGTTGCTTTCACCGCGGACAGCCGGGCGTAGTTCCCGGCGTAGTTGGCCTCGATCCTGGACTGGTCGTCAGTGTCCTGGAAGTTGATGTAGCCTCCGGGCTCTGAGTACTCGTGGAGGGCGGACCAGTAGTCGCGGACCCAAGGGATGTTCTGGCTGTTCTCCGAGGGGTCGGGCCACTGCCCGGCGATGACGGGAGCGAACCGGACGTCGCGGTAGGGGAAGGCCGTGGCATCGGGTGCAACGCGCTGCACCGCTCCGTCGATGGGGTAGAAGTGGTTGGCCGAGTGCACGGTGGGGATGCCGGGGGAGTGCTCGACCGCCACGCGGAGCGCGTCGTCGCTGAGCGTGCGGAGGAAGTCCGCCTTCCAGTAGCCCTGGAGGCCGGGGATCCCGCTGAGGCCATCGAACATGACGTTGAGGGCCGGATACGGCAGCGGCGCGAACATGGAACCGAGCACCGGTCCGGCGTCGAGCAGGGGCTGCCAGTGGGCCGGTCCGGCGTCGACGTCGCCCGTCCACATGCCGGCAACCACGGCAACCGGCCTGCCGTGCCACTCCTCCGGGAGGAACGGTACCTGCGGGCCTTGGTGGAACCCGAGGAAGGCGCCCATCTCCTCCGGCTCGTCGGCGAGCCACTCGCGGTACGAGGCGCCGATGTCGGCCCCGAGTGCCGCGTCGTAGAAGACGAGCCCCACGTGGACCGTGTCGACCGGATGCAACCGGAACTCGAACGAGGTCACGGCCCCGAAGTTCCCGCTGCCGCCGCGCAGGGCCCAGAACAGGTCAGCGTTTGCCGTCTCGCTGGCCGTCACGAAGGTGCCATCGGCGAGGACGACGTCTGCAGAGATCACGTTGTCGCACGAGAGTCCGTGCTTCCGGGCCAGGTAGCCGATCCCGCCCCCCAGGGTCAGGCCGGCGACGCCGGTCGTGCCGATGATGCCGCCCGTGCTCGCGAGACCGAACGCGTGGGTGGCGTGATTGAAGTCGGCCCAGGTCGCGCCCGCCTCGACGCGGGCCGTCCTCGCCGCGGGGTCGACCCGGACCCCGCGGCGGGCCGAGAAGTCGAGGACGAGCCCGCCGTCGACCGTCCCGAAGCCCGGCGCGCTGTGGCCGCCGCCCCGGAGGGCAACGTCGATGCCGAGCCCGTGGGCGAACCGGACGGCCGCCATGACGTCGGCGACCTGAGACACCCGCAGGATCGCGGCGGGCCGCCGGTCCACCATGCCGTTGAAGACGTGGCGCGCCGCCTCGTACTCGGGATCATCGTCTTCTATGACCTGCCCGCGGACCTGTTCGCGGAGAACATCGAAGCGCTCGGTACCCATGGCTGGCTCCAGCATGCTCACGAGACCGAGGGCGGACCGCACCGTGCGAAACCCAGCCAGAGCGATCCGATGACCCCTTCGGTCTACGCTCCCTCCTCGGGCGGGTCAAGAGGCCATGCGCGTGTGCCCTGTGACGCGCCGGGCCAAGGCCGCCGCGTGTCCGACGATGATCTCGACCGGCTCGTCGAAGCCCACCGTGATTCCGTCCTCCTCGTCCCCGAGGGGCTCGAGCGCCGCGTACTGGCTCTCCACGAGCGAGGCCGGCATGTAGTGGCCCTCCCGGGCCTCGACGCGGGCGCGGACCACCTCGGCCGCCCCGGCCAGGTGCAGGAACCTGACCGGCCCCGCGTGCTCGCGCAGGGTGTCCCGGTAGGCCCGGCGCAGGGCGGAGCAGCTCATCACCGCTCCGCCACTGCGCTCGGCCAGCCACGCCCCGACCGCGGCCAGCCATGGTGAGCGGTCGGCGTCGTCCAAGGCGATCCCGGACTGCATCTTCGCAACGTTCGCCGCGGGGTGCAGATCGTCGGCGTCGCCGAACGGGACGCCGAGGTGTGCCGCCAAGGCCTGGCCCGCCGTGGTCTTGCCGGCGCCAGACACGCCCATCACGACCCACAGGCCCGGTTCGGGGGAGAGCTCCATGTCAGGCCTTGAGCTCGGCGGCCTCGGGCGCCCCTTCCCGGTCCACGTAGCCGTAGAGCTCGGGCAGGATGAACTTGGCGGAGAGGAACCCGATCAGCGAGAGGGCGGACACCGCGACCGTGGCCCCGACCTTGCCCCAGGAGGCGGTCATGAGCGGGAAGACGAACGCGCCGAAGAACGAGGCCGCCTTCACGAACACGTAGCCGAATCCCGAGGCGGTGGCGCGGAAGCGCGCCGGCGCGACCATGGACACGACCGTCATGCCGTTCGACGCGGCCCAGTAGTGGCCCCACATGAGCACGCACGCGCCCAGGACGATCAGCCACTGGATGTTCGCCCCCAGGGCGGCGGCACCGATCAGGAGGCCGACGAAGGCGAGGCCGAAGCCCCACATGGACACGCCGCGGTGGCCGATCTTGGTGATCATGATCGGGGCCACGAGCCCCGAGATGGTAGCAAGCACGTAGATGCCGGCCGTGACGAAGTTGGTGCCCGTGATGTTCGCCGCGGCGCCGCCGCCCACCACGCCCACGCCCGCGCTGACGAGGATGACGGGGAGGTAGAAGCCGAACGCCGTGAACTCCGCGCCCTGGCAGGCGTTGGAGATCCAGCCGAAGATCGTGGCCCGGCGGCGGGTCCTGTCGGCCCACGTGACCCGCAGGAAGTCCCCGACCTTGGGCCGCTCGATCTCGACGTCCTCGTTCGGGAGCATGTCCAGCGGCTCGTCGAAGAGGCGCAGCGAGACTTCCTTGGCCTTGGTGAACTTGCCCCGCTGGATGAGCGAGAGCGGGGTCTCGGGCAGGTCGAGCCGGGCCAGCAGCAGGATGAACGCGGGGATCGCGCCGATCGCGAGGGCCACGCGCCACAGGACCGCGTGGTCCATGCCGGTCATGTACATGACGGTGATGACCACGATCGAGAAGACCTCGCCGAGGCCGAACATGAACTGCCACCGGCTGCCCATGACCTCGCGGGAGCCCTTCGACATCGACTCCATGATGTAGGCGTAGCCGTTGGAGATGTCGGACCCGAGCGGGATGCCGATGAGGACGCGGAGGATGATCAGGTCCCAGACGTTCTGGGAGAACCCCTGCGCGATCGCGAGCACGATGAACAGCACCATCGTGAGCACGAACACCCGCTTGCGCCCCAGCCTGTCCGCGACGTAGCCGCCCAGCAGGGCGCCCACGAGCGCGCCGCCCTGCACGCCGGCCGTGACGAGGCCGAGCTGCGCGACCGTGGGGTGGTACTCGGCGCTGATGAAGACGAGCACGAAGGAGATCGCGTAGAGGTCCCACGCCTCGATGAGGATCGTGGCGATCATCATCCAGCCGCCGCGGCGGCTGGAGGAGGTGCCGTTCTTGTTGAGCAGGACGTCGGTTGCCTGGTCGGACAACCGCCTGATTGTCGTTTGGTCCATCATGGTCTCCCTCGCTGGGAGTCCCGGTGCGCGGCACTGGCCAGCGCGGCCGCATGAGCTGACGCCATAGTCACTCCCGATGGTTCTTACATCTGTTCTTTGCCATTCCGGCAAGGTTTAGATCATATCTAAAGAGGTGATCTGTGCAACAGCTATGATGTAGAAGTCCCCAACGGAGGGAACAGGACGGGGAAGGAGCGCCATGGCACAGGCAGGTTCGCCGCGTCGGGCGGGACCCTCCGAGTCGGGTGGCCTCCACACCAAGCTCGTGGAGAGCCTCGGATCGGCGATCGCCGAGGGGGCCCTCGCCGAGGGCAGCGTGATCCAGATCGAGGAGCTCGAGGAGCGCTACGCCGTCTCCCGCTCGGTGGTCCGCGAGGCGCTCCGCGTCCTCGCCGCCATGGGCCTCGTGGCCATGCGCCGGCGGCTGGGCATCCAGATCCTCCCGGCCAACGAGTGGAACGTCTTCGCGCCCCGGGTGATCCAGTGGCGGCTGGCCTCTGCGGGCCGCTTCGCCCAGCTCCGGTCGCTCACCGAACTGCGCGGCGCCGTCGAGCCCGAGGCCGCCCGCCTGGCCGCGACCCGCGCGAGCGAGGGCGAGACCGCGCAGCTCCTCGAGCTCGCGGGGGAGCTGTGGGCCGCGGGCCAGAGCGAGGATGCCGAGCGCTTCCTGCGGGTGGACACTGAGTTCCACCGCTTCATCCTCGCCGCTTCGGGCAACGAGATGTTCGCGGCGCTGCACCCCAGCGTCGCCGAGGTCCTGGCAGGGCGCACCCACTTCGGCCTCATGCCCTCCCGCCCCCACCCGGACGCGCTCCAGCTCCACATGGACGTGGCCGCCGCCGTCCAGCGCTCCGACCCCGACGCCGCCTACGCCGCCATGCGCGCCATCATGACGCGCACCATGGCCGAGCTCAGCGAGCTCCACGCGCCGGACGGCGGCGCAGCTCTCGGCGACGCCTCGTCCCACAGGGGCGCGCCGGCGTGAGGACCGTCGACGTCGCGGTCACGGGCTACGGCCGGATAGGCCGGGAGGTCGCCGGCATGCTCCAGGCACGCGCTGCGGCCTACCGGTCGCGCCACGGCGTCCACGCGAGGATCACTGGGGTCTGCGGCTCGGCTGGGGGCCTCATCGATGCCACGGGCCTCGCGCCAGAACGGCTCGCCGACCGCGGCGGCTTCGTGCCGGGCCTCACCGGCGAGGCCTTCCTCGACGCCCTCCGCCCCGACGTGCTGATCGAGGCCGGACCCAGCGACTACGCCACCGGCGGCCCAGCCCTGGGCTACCTCCGCTGGGCCCTCGCGCACGGCCTGGACGCCATCGCGGTGTCCAAGGGCGCGCTCGTCGTCGACCTCCGCGGGCTCCTGCGCCTCGCCGGCGAGCACGGCGGAAGCCTGCGCTTCAGCGGCGCCGCCGCCTCGGCCCTGCCCACCGTGGACCTCCTCGCGCACAGCCTCGCCGGCGCCACGCTCCACGGCTTCGAAGCGGTCCTGACCGGAACCACCACCTTCGTCCTCGACCAGATGGCCACCGCCGGCCTCGGGCTGGCGGACGCGGTGGCGCTCGCCCAGGCCCGGGGCATCGCCGAGCCGGACCCCCGCTTCGACGTCGACGGCTGGGACACCGCCGCCAAGCTGGTCATCATCGCTAACGCCGTCCTCGACGCGGGCCTGCGCCTCGAGGACCTCCCGCGGGAGGGGATCGCGGCGGTGACTCCCGGTGACATCGCCCGGTGGGCGTCCGAGGGCCTGACGCCGCGGCTCGTCGGCTTCGCCGAGCACGACGGCGGCGGGTTCCGCGCCGGGGTAGGGCTCCGCCTCTACGGGGGGAGCCACCCGTTCGCCCAGCTGCGCGGGAGCATGAAGGGCCTCCGCGCGGTGACCGCCGAGATGGGGACCCTGACGGTGACCGGCGGTGCCTCGGACCCCCGGGCTACCGCCGCCGCCGCGCTCAAGGACTTCGAGCACCTCTTGGCCGAGCGCGGTCCGGAGCATTTGTATATTTGATCTATGCCGATCTCCCGGAAGGCCGAGCCCGCCCTGCTGACGGATCAGGTCTACGAGACGATCCATGAGGCGATCCTCAGCGGTGACCTGCCCGGCGGGACCCGGCTGACCGTCCGGGAGCTTGCGGAGCAGGTCGGGACCAGCCCGATGCCGGTGCGGGAGGCGATCCGCCGCCTCGAAGAGGCCGGCATGGTGGAGCGGCAGCCCCACCGCGGCGCGGTCGTGAAGTCCCTCACGCTTGGGGAGCTGCTGCATGTCTACGACGTCCGACGCCTCCTCGAGGTCGAGGCGGCCCGGCTCGGGAGCGAGCGGGTCAGCCCGGAGGACTGCGACAGGATGCAGGCCGAGTACGACCTCATGCGCAAGGCCATCGACGAGCATCAGGCCGCGGCGCTCCTCGACCACGATGAAGCGCTGCTCGAGATCCTCTACCGGGCGGCCGGGAACCCGGTGCTCGTGCAGATGATCCGGAGCCTGTGGCAGCAGTGCCGGGCCTACAAGATGGTGGGCGCCCAGGGGAGCCTCGAGCGCCAGGAGGACGACGTGCTCTGGCGCTACCAGCAGGACCTCATCGCCGCCGCCCGGGGCCACGATGCCGCGGCCGCGGCACGGATCAACGATGCCTCGCTCGCCAACGCCACGGACCGCATCCGCGCGCTCCTCGCCGCCCAGCGGGACGGCCACTGAGCAGCTGAGGCCATGTCGGCAGGTGCGAGCCCTGCCACCTAGCTAGATCTTTGATCAAAAAGTCTTGCGCGATCTTTGATCAAATTCTAATCTGGTGGTGAGGCGTAGATCACACAGCGACCCGGGGCCCTGGATGTGCAGCACAGGGGTCGACGTCTCGGTCCTTCCTTCAGACGCCCTCTCGCGGTGCCATATCACCAAGGAGTTTTCAATGACGAAGAACGCATTGGACGACGCCCCGCTGTCCACCTTCCACAAAAAGCTTGCCCTGTTCTCCTCCGGGGGCCCGTTCCTCGACGGCTACGTGCTCTCGATCATCGGAGTCGCTCTCGCCCAGCTCACCCCGCAATGGCACCTGGACGACGGCCAGCAGGGCCTGGTGGGCGCATCGTCCCTCGTCGGCATCCTCTTCGGCGGGTTCCTCGGCGGCTGGCTGACCGACAAGTTCGGCCGGAAGGTCCTCTTCACGGTCGACCTCATCGCCATCATTGTCTTCTCCGCCCTGCAGTTCTTCGTGGGCGACTTCGGCTGGCTGTTCGTCCTGCGCCTGCTCATCGGGGTGGCGGTCGGGGCGGACTACCCGATCGCGACGTCCCTGCTGGCCGAGTTCTCGCCGCGGAAGTACCGTGGCCCGCTCCTGGGCCTGTTCGTGACGATGTGGTTCGTCGGCGCGGCCGTGGCCTACGTCGTCGGCGAGCTGCTGACCCTGCTCGGACCGGACGGCTGGCGCTGGATGCTCGCCAGCGCCGCCCTCCCCGCGATCGCGATCGTCCTGGCCCGCATCGGCACCCCGGAATCCCCGCGCTGGCTCGCGGGCAAGGGCCGCATCGAGGAGGCCAACGCGTCCCTGCAGACCGTCTTCGGCCCCAGTGTCACCGTGTCGGACCTGCCGGACGAGGTCAAGGAGAACCTTGACGTCAAGGCCCTGTTCCGCTCGGGCTACGGCGGCCGGATCGCGTTCGTCACGATCTTCTGGACCGCCTCGGTCGTCCCGCTCTTCGCCGTCTACGCCTTCGCCCCCGCCATCCTGGGCGCCCTGCACCTCGACGGCAGCATGGGCCAGATCGGCTCCGCGGTCATCACCATCATGTTCATGATCGGCTGCATCGTCGCCGTCCTGCTCGTGAACAAGATGGGGCGCCGGCCGCTCATGATCCACAGCTTCCTGTGGTCCGGCATCGCCCTGCTCCTGCTCGGCCTGTTCCCCAGCGCCCCGACCGTGGCCATCATGGCCCTCTTCGCCGGCTACGCCGTGCTCATCGGCGGCACACAGATCATGCAGTGGGTCTACCCCAACGAGCTCTTCCCCACGGAGATCCGCGGCTCCGCGGTGGGCCTGGCCTCCTCGCTCTCCCGCATCGGCGCAGCCGCCGGCACCTACCTCGTCCCGCTCGCCCTCACCGGCCTCGGCATCGGCACCACCATGATCATCGCCGGCGTGATCACCCTCCTCGGCGCCCTGATCTCGCTGGTCTGGGCCCCGGAGACCCGCGGGCTCTCGCTCACCGAGAGCGCAGCCCTCACCGCCCCCCAGCCGCGCCGGGTCCGCGCCCGCTCCCCCAAGCTCTCCCGCTCCTAGAAGAAAGAACGCAAAGGACATGAAAGACGTAGTCATCGTCGGTGCCGGACTCGCAGGCCTCTCAGCCGGCTGGCGCCTGCGCCACTGGGACACCCTCCTGCTCGAGGCCGACACACGCGTCGGCGGCAGGATCCGCTCGGAGCGGCGCGGCCCGTACTGGCTGAACTGGGGAGGCCACGTCTTCGCCGGCCCCGGCTCCTCCACCGACTCGCTGCTGAACGAGGTCGGCGTCTCCGCCGTCGAGATCCCGGGCTCCCTCCAGGCCCTGTCGATGAACGGGAAGTTCATCCGCAAGGGGCACATCGCGACCTACCCGTTCCGCATCCCGATGTCCCTCCGGGGCCGCTTCGACACCCTCAGGGCCGGCATGAAGGTCGTGGCCGGGGTCGCCAAGTACACCGGCGTGGTCCGCAAGCGCCCCGGGGAGTCCGGCGCCCAGCGCCAGCAGCGCATCTACGACTTCGAGAACACCACCTCGTTCCAGGACTTCATCGGCAGCATCGACGACGACGCCGCGGCCCTGTTCAAGACCACGGTCACCCGCTCGGCGGGGGACATGGACCAGATCTCCGCCGGCGCCGGCATCGGATACTTCAGCCTCGTCCTCGGCTTCGGCCAGGGCCTCAACCGCGGGATCGTGGGCGGCCCCTCGACCCTGACCGAGTCCATCGCCGTGGCGCTCGGCGACCGCATCCAGCTCGGCGCCGCCGTGCACGAGGTCGTCCACCGGAAGAACTCCGTCCTCGTCCGCTACACCCAGGACGGGGTCGAGCGCGAGGTCGAGGCCCGCGCCGTCGTCCTCGCCACCACCGCGGACGTCTCGCACCGGATCGGGGTGGACCTGCCCGAGGACCTCCGCGGAGCCCTCGGCCAGATCAAGTACGGCCCCCACGTCAGCACCGCCTTCCTCACCGACGAGGAGGGCCCGCGCCCCTGGGACGACATCTACGCGATCGCCGCGCCGAAGCGCTCGTTCGCGATCGCCCTGAACCAGGCCAGCATCGTCCGCGGCACCGAGTCCGTGCGCCAGCCCGGCGGCAGCTTCATGACGTTCTCCCCCGCCAGCCTGGGCCGGGCCCTTCTCGAGAAGAGCGAGGAGGAGGTCATCGCGACCCACCTCGCCGACCTCGACCAAGTCCTCGGCCACGGCTTCGCCGACAGCGTGGTCGAGGCCCGGACCGAACGGTGGAAGGTCGCCTCCCCCTACTGCTTCCCCGGGCGGGCCAAGATCCAGTCCACCCTCATGCGCGGCGCCGACCGCGTCTTCCTGGCCGGCGATTTCCTAGGCACGCTCTACACGGAGAGCTCCATCACCTCCGGCTTCTCCGCCGCGCAGGAGGCCGCGAGCCTGCTCGCCACCGCGCGCCAGGCGCGCCCCAGCGCCGTGAAGTCCGTCGCCTGACGGCGCCTGAAGAGACCCACGAACACCACCCACCGAAGGAATCACTCATGTCCAAGGACCTCCGCGGTGTCCTCACCGCCCTCACCACCCCCTTCGACGCCGACGAGGCGATCGACGTCGCAGCCCTCCGCCGCGTCGTCGACCGCTCGATCGACGCCGGCGTCGACGGCGTCGTCGCCGCCGGCTCCACCGGCGAGGTGGGCGCCCTCTCCTCCGAGGAGCGCCTGCTCCTGATCGACACGGTCATCGAGCACACCGCCGGCCGTGTCCCGGTCATCGCCCAGACCGGAGCCACCTCCACCGCCGAGGCGATCCGCCTCTCGAAGCACGCCCAGGCCTCCGGCGCCGACGTGCTCATGCTCGTCACCCCCTACTACGAGCCGCTCTCCGTGGAGGAGACGGTCACCTACATCGAGGACGTCGCCGCCGCCGTCGACCTCCCCGTCATGCTCTACAACATCCCCGCCGTGACGGGCGTCAACCTTGATCCCGCCACGGTCCGCTCGCTGGCCGAGCGCGTGGGGAACATCCGCTACATCAAGGACTCGAGCGCCGACTGGGAGCAGGCGCTCCAGCTGATCCACCACCACAGCGACGTGATCGGCACCTTCATCGGCTGGGACGCCTACCTCTACAGCGCCCTCGTGGAGGGCGCCGCCGGCGTCATGGCCGGCACCGCCAACGTCGTGCCCGAGGAGATCGTCGCCGTCGCCCGGCGCATCGCCGAGGGCGACCTCGCCGGCGCCCGGGAGACGTGGAACTGCGTGTACCCGGTCATCGACGCCCTCCTCTCCGCCCCCTTCATCCCGGCCGTCAAGGCGGGCCTCGCCCTCCAGGGGCTCCCCGCCGGCTCTCCGCGACGTCCGACGGCGCCGCTCACCGCCGCGGACCACGCCCGCCTCGAGCGGGCCCTCGCCTCGCTCCGTCAGCCGGTCGCGTAGCCCGGAGCAGCCCCCGATTCCCTCGACCACAGGAGGAACCATGACCACATCAGCAGCCGCCGAATCGTTCACCGTCCAGCGGGCGGAGAGCGCCCCCGCGCCGTCGCTGCCACCGTTCGGCCACTTCATCAACGGCGCCTTCGTGGCCCCGGGCTCCGGCGCCGTCTCCGAGGTGGAGAATCCGGCCACCGAGGAGTTCCTCATGCGGGTCCCGGCTGGCTCGGTGGAGGATGTGGACGCCGCGGTGGCGGCCGCCGTCGCGGCGAAGGCCGAGTGGGCCCAGACCACCCCGGCCGAGCGATCCGCCGTGCTGCTGCGCATCGCAGACCTCATCGAGGGCAACCGTGAGGAGCTCGAGGCCCTCGAGGCCGCGAACACCGGCAAGCCAGAGGCGGTGGCCGAGGACGACATCTCGAGCGCGATCGACACCTTCCGGTTCTCGGCCGGGGCCACGCGCGCCTTCACCGCCCTCGGCGCCGGTGACTACGCGAAGGGCCACACGTCGGTCGTCTACCGGGAGCCCGTCGGGGTGGTCGGCGTCATCACCCCGTGGAATTACCCGCTGCTGATGGCGGCGTGGAAGATCGCACCGATCCTCGGCGCAGGCAACACCCTCGTCCTGAAGCCCTCCGAGCAGACCCCGCTGACAACGCTCAAGCTGGCCGAGCTCATCGCGGGCGAGGTGCCGGCGGGCGTGCTGAACATTGTCACCGGAACCGGCCGCGTCGTGGGCCAGCGGCTTTCCGAGCACCCCGACGTCGACCTCGTGGCGATCACCGGCAGCGTCGGCAGCGGGGAGAAGGTCGCCGCCACCGCGGCGGCAACCGTCAAGCGCGTCCACCTCGAGCTGGGCGGCAAGGCGCCCGTTGTGGTGTTCGGGGACGCCGACCTCGAGGCGGCCGCCCGCGGCGTCCGCTCGGCCGGCTTCTGGAACGCCGGCCAGGAATGCGGGGCCGCCTGCCGCGTGCTCGTCCACGAGTCCGTTGCCGCGGATTTCACCGAGCTGCTGGTGCGGGAGGTCGCGGCGATCACCGTCGGCAGTCCCGGCACCGGCGCCGAGATGGGATCCATGATCTCCGCCGCTCACCACCGCAGGGTCCTCGCGGCGCTCGACGGGATCCGCGCCGAGGGGCTCACGGTCGCCGTCGGCGGCCACGCCCTCGAGGGCCCGGGCTACTTCATCGAGCCCACCGTCGTCACCGACGTCCCGCCCGGCGCCGGGATCGTCCGGAACGAGATCTTCGGCCCGGTCGTGTCGGTGGAGACGTTCAGCACCGACGAGGAGGCCGTGGCCCGGGCCAACGAGACCGTCTACGGCCTGGCGGCCTCGGTCTGGACTGCGGACGCAGCCCGTTCGCTCTCGATCCCGCGCCGGCTCGACTTCGGCACGGTCTGGGTCAACTCCCATCTGGTCATCGCGACCGAGGCCCCCTGGGGCGGATTCAAGGGATCCGGCTACGGCCGCGACCTCTCCCTCTACGCCCTCGAGGACTTCTCCCGGACCAAGCACGTCATGTACAGCCACGGCCGCTGAGGCCGAGCGCCACGTGCCCCAGCAGTAACATCCGGGCCGCTGGAAGGGACAGGACCTTTTCCCCTCCAGCGGCCCGAGCAATGCTTCCACTCTTGTAGCAGAGCCGCAGCGACTGAGGCGAGGGGGCAACTCAGACCGGTAGGGCGCACTGTGAGGAGGCCCGACATGGTCACGTTATCGACGCTTTTCCGCGCCGCAAAACTGTTCCTGGTGCCACGCGGAAGCTACTCCGGGACCCGCAGGAGTGCCGCGCCGGGACCGGAGGGCGGGCTCCTGACGGAGCCTCCCCGGCACAGACCGTTCACGGAGGAGGCCGAGATCTCCGGCCTGAGCGTGGACGGCCCGGTCGCCGAGATCACCGTCGCGGGCAGCCCTGGCGGTGCTGACCGCGTCGCGGCCGTCCTGCTGGCCCTCGCCGAGGCCGGAACGGGCGTGGACATGTTCTCCGAGAGCGGCCCGATGCCCGGGGACGGCATGAGGGACATCATGTTCACCTCGCCCGTGCGCGACCGGCCGCGGGCCATGGAGGCCCTGCGCCGCCGGAGGACGTCCATCGGGTTCAGCGGGCTGCGCTACCGGGACGACGCGGCCAAGCTCTCGCTGAAGGGGAACGGGCTGCGGTCCGCCTCGACCATCGTGCCCGACTTCGTCGCCATCCTCTCGGCCGCCGGCATCCCGACCGGCCCGATCTCGGTCTCGGACTTCTGCCTGGCCGTGGTGATACCCGCCGCCCGGGTCCCCGAGGCGATCGACGCACTCGATGCGGGGCTCCACCTCGGCCGCCGGACGGCCTGAACGCACCGTCCCCCACGATCACAGTCCGCCTTCCCGCCGCGATGAGAGAAACGAGGCGCTGTCCATGACTGTCACCCCAGATTCGGACACCTTCCGCGGGCCTCGGGTCGCCGGACCGCTGCCCGGGCCGGTCTCGGCGCGGATGCTGGCGCGCCAGGACGACGTCGAGTCGGCCGCGCGCACCTACCCCCGCCACCTCCCGATCGCCCTCGAGGAGGCCTCCGGGTCCTTCGTCCGGGACGTCGACGGGAACGTCTTCATCGACTTCCTCGCCGGTGCGGGCGTGCTCTCGCTGGGCCACAACCATCCGGAGCTCGCGGACGCGGTGACGGACCAGCTGGCACGGCTGACGCACGGGCTGGACTTTCCCACCCCGCTCAAGGAGGAGTTCACGCAGGCTGCCCTGTCCACGCTCCCCGAGTCCCTGCGCGACTCCATGAGGGTGCACTTCTGCGGGCCGACGGGCGCCAACGCGGTCGAGGCCGCCATCAAGCTGTGCAAGACGGCCACCGGGCGCGGGGACATCGTCTCGTTCCAGGGCGGCTTCCACGGCAGCACTGCCGGCGCCATGGCTGTGACCGGCCTCCTCGAGCAGAAGGAACCGGTCAGCAACCAGATGCCCGGCGTCCACTTCTTCCCCTACAGCTACTGCAGCCGCTGCCCGCTCGGACTGACGCCCGAGACCTGCGACACGAACTGCGCCGTCTACCTCGACCGGTCGCTCCACGACAGCAACGGGGGAGTGCCCCGGCCCGCGGCCGTGATCCTCGAGCTAATCCAGGGCGAGGGTGGCGTGATCCCGGCCACTCCCGAGTTCGCGCGCCGCGTGGGGCGCGTGGCCCATGAGCTCGGGGTGCCCCTCATCGTCGACGAGGTGCAGGCAGGCTATGGCCGCACCGGGACCTGGTTCGCCTTCGAGCAGTACGACCTCGAGCCGGACGTCATCGTGGCCTCGAAGGCGCTGAGTGGGATCGGGCTGCCCGTGGCCGTCATCTTCTACAGGAAGTCCCTCGACGTGTGGGCACCCGGCGCGCACACGGGGACCTTCCGCGGCAACCAGCTGGCCTTCGCCGCCGGGACCGCCGCAGTGCGGATCATGCGTCGGGACAACATCCTCGGCAACGTCCGCGCCCGCGGAGAGCAGATCGTCGCGCTGCTGGAACCGCTCACGGCCAGCCCCTGGGTCCGCGACGTGCGCGGGCGCGGGCTCATGTGGGGCATCGAGATGGCGGACCCGGTCTCAGGCGAGCCCGCCGGTGACCTCGCCCGCCGCATCCAGCTCACCGCCCTCCAGCACGGGCTGATCCTCGAATGCGGCGGACGGCAGGACTGCGTGGTACGCCTCCTGCCCCCGCTTAACGTCACGGAGGAGGTCGTCGCCACCGCCTGCGCGATCCTCCGCGACGCGGTCACCGAGGAAGTCGCGGCCCAGCCGGGCGCGTAGGAGGCCACCATGCCCAAGCACCTCGCGACCCGGGAGGCCCCAGCCCGTGCCGGCTCCGGAGACAGCAGCCCGCGCGGGAACGTCCTCCTCGCAGCCTCGGGCGACGACGGGATCCGGTGGCGCCCGGGCGAGCGGCTCGAGACCCTCTTCGAGGAGGCCTGCGACCGCCTCCGGGACGCGGGGCACGGCGACAGGCTGGCGGTCGACGCCGGAGGGCTCACCCTCACCTACGACCAGCTCGACGCCTGGACCAACCGGCTCGCCCGCCGCCTCCGCGCCCGCGGCGTGCGGGCGGGGGACCGGCTGGCGCTGCTGTTCGACCAGCCCGTGTTCACCTATGCGGCCATGCTGGCCGTGCTCAAGGCGCACGCCGCGTACGTGCCGCTGGACGTCGCGTTCCCGCCGGAGCGGCTCTCCTACATCATGGACGACGCCGGCGTGACCACCCTGCTCTCGCAGTCCCACCTCCGCGACGTGGTGCCGGAGGGGACAGCCCGGGCCGTGTACCTCGACGAGGAGGAGGCGACGATCGGCTCCGAGTCGCCGTGGCGCCTCAGCGGCGACGAGCGCGGCCCGGAGCAGGACCAGCTGGCGTACATCATCTACACCTCCGGGTCGACGGGCAGGCCCAAGGGGGTCGCGGTCGAGCACGCCAGCATCTGCAACTTTGTCCGCGTGGCCGCGGGCGTCTACGGGATCCAGGCGGACGACCGGGTCTACCAGGGCATGACCACGGCCTTCGACTTCTCCGTCGAGGAGATCTGGGTCCCCTGGATGAGCGGCGCCACCCTCGTGCCCAAGGACGGCAGCACGAGCCTCGTGGGGATCGAGCTCGCCGAGTTCCTGCAGCGCCGCACGGTCACGGCCCTGTGCTGCGTCCCCACCCTCCTGTCCACCATCGAGGACGACGTCCCGGGCCTGCGGTTCCTGCTCGTGTCCGGAGAGGCGTGCCCGCCGGACCTCGTGGAGCGCTGGCACCGGCCCGAGCGCCGGTTCCTCAACGTGTACGGGCCCACCGAGGCCACTGTCACCGCCACGTGGTCGGTGGTGGACCCGCACCGCGCGCCGACTCTGGGCACGCCCCTTCCGACCTATGCGGCAGTGATCCTCGACGTCGAGAGCAACAGCACCGTGGGAGCCGGCGAGCTCGGCGAGATCGGGCTTGCCGGGGTCGGCCTGGCCCGCGGCTACGTCAACCGTCCGGACCTGACCCAGAAGGCCTTCATCCCGGACTTCCTGGACCTCCCCGACAATCCGAGCCACCGGATCTACCGCACCGGCGATCTGGGCCGCATCAATGCCGACGGAGAGATCGAGTACCACGGCCGGATCGATTCCCAGGTCAAGGTCCACGGCTACCGGATCGAGCTCGCCGAGGTCGAATCCGTCATCCTCCAGGTCCCCGGCGTCGCCCAGGCCGCCGTCGTCACCCACGAGCCGAGCCCCGGGGTCGTCGAGCTCGCTGCGTACTACAGCAGGCGGCGCGACGGCGGCAGTGTGGAACCCGCCGTCGTGCGCGACCACCTCCGGCGCGCCCTGCCCGCGTACATGCGGCCGGCCTTCCTGCAGGAGCTGGACGCCTTCCCGCTGCTGCCCAGCGACAAGGTGGACCGCCGGCGGCTGCCCCCGCCCGGCCGGCGGGGCGACGCCGCCGCGCCCGCGCCCGCGCCGCCGGCCACGGACCGGGAGGCGAAGCTCGCTGGCGCGCTCGCCGAGGCCCTCGGGGAGCCGACGGTCTCAGTCGAGGCCGACTTCTTCGCCGACCTCGGCGCGAGCTCGATCACCATGGCGCGCTTCTGCGCAATCGTCAGGAAGGATCCCGGCCTCGTGCCGGTCTCGATGAAGGACATCTACCTTCACCCGACGGTCCGGTCGCTCGCCATGTCCACGCCGTCAGCCCCGGCCCCGGCAGCCGCTGCAGCGGCCTCCCCCCTGACGCCGACGGCGCCGCCGCGCGCCACGACGTTCCAGTACGTGCTCTGCGGGACCCTCCAGGCGCTGACCTATGTCCTCGGGGCCTTCCTGGCCGGCTTCGGGATGGCCACCGGCTTCCAGTACCTCAGTGCCGCTGCCGACCCGCTGGACCGGTGGCTGCGCGCCACGCTCTTTGGGGGCGTGGTGTACGCCGCCCTGTGCCTGCTGCCCGTGGCAGCGAAGTGGCTGATCATCGGCCGGTGGCGGACCACCGAGTTCCCCGTGTGGTCCATGCGCTACTTCCGGTTCTGGCTCGTTCGCGCCGTGATCCGCAGCAGCCCGATGCGGCTGCTGGCTGGCTCACCCCTGTACGTGCTGTACCTGCGGGCACTGGGGGCCAGAATCGGCCGCGGCGCGACGGTCTTCACCACCGAGGTCCCGGTGTGCACTGACCTGCTCACCGTCGCGGCCCGGACCGTGGTCCGCAAGGATGCGAGCCTCAACTGCTACCGCGCGCTCGACGGGATGATCCAGACGGGCACCGTCACGGTCGGCGAGGGCGCAGTGATCGGCGAGGCCACCGTGGTGGACCTCGGCGCCAGGGTCGGGGACTACGCCCAGCTCGGCCACGCGTCCGCCCTCTACGCCGGGCAGGCCATCCCCGACCACCAGTCGTGGCACGGATCTCCGGCCCAGCCCTGTGCGGTCGACTACAGCGGGGCCCCGCCGGCCCCCTGCGGCACGGCCCGCAGATTCCTCTATGGCGCATGGAATCTCGTCTTCACCGTCTTACTCGTCATCCCGGCCGGAACCAGCGTGGCCATGGTCCTGGTTCCGCTCGCCGTCGATGCTGCTGGAGTTGACACCGGCAATCTTGCCTACTACCTCCGCCTGCTCGGCATCGCCTCCCTCGTGCTGACCGGGCTGATCGCAGCGCTCCTCCTCAGCATCGCGGTGGTCCCCCGGGTGATGAATCTCCTGCTCAGGCCGGGCACGGTCTACCCGCTGTACGGTCTGCACTACGGGCTCCATCGCGCAATCGGCCGTCTCACCAACCTGAAATTCCTCCTCCAGCTCACAGGCGACAGCTCCCTCATCGCGCACTATCTTCGGCTGGTCGGCTACAAGATGCCGGATTTGGTGCAGACCGGCTCCAACTTTGGCCCCGAGGTCAAGCATGAAAGCCCCTTCGCCTGCACGGTAGGGAGCGGCACGATGGTCGCGGATGGCCTGTCAGTCATGAGCGCGCAGTTCTCGAGCAGCTCGTTCCGGATTTCGCCGGTGTCAATCAGCGCGGGAAGCTTCTTGGGGAACAACGTCCATTACCCTCCGGACGCCAAGGCCGGGGACAACTGCCTCCTCGCCACCAAGGCGATGGTTCCGCTCGACGGACCTCTTCGGCAGAACGTCGGACTCCTGGGGTCGCCGAGCTTCGAGATCCCGCGGAGCGTCCAGTCCGACGCCGCCTTTGACGAGCTCAAGAGCGGACCTGCATTCACGGCCGCGCTGAGGGCGAAGAATTGGCACAATGCCGTGACGATCCTGCTCTTCCTGCTGGCGCGCGAAGGATACACCTTCGCGACCTTGCTGATCGGCACTTTTGCCCTGACAATCGACCGGGCTCAGGCCGTGCTGACGGCAACAGGGGCGGTCCTGGCGATCTTCCTCTTCACCATCTGCTATTACGCGGTGGTCGAATGCGCTGGCCGCGGATTCCGCCGGCTCGTGCCAAAGTTCTGCTCGATCTATCAGCGCGAATTCTGGCAGCACGAGCGCTTCTGGAAGCTCGGCAACGACGCCTACATGATGGCGTTGAACGGTACGCCGTTCAAAGGGGCGCTCTGGAGGATCCTGGGTGCGAAGGTCGGCCGCCGGCTGTTCGACGACGGCTGCGGGATTCCGGAAAAGACAACGGTCACCATCGGTGACGACTGCACGTTCAATGCGCTGAGCGAGATCCAGTGCCATTCGATGGAGGGAGGGGCCTTCAAGCTTGGTGAAAGCGCTATCGGTTCCGGCTGCACGCTCGGCGTCAAGGCGTTCGTCCACTACGGCGTGAGCCTCGGCGACGGGACGGTCGTCGAGCCGGATTCCTTCGTCATGAAGGGCGAGGACGTGCCGGCCGCCGCCAGATTCGGCGGCAACCCTGCCCAGCTGCTCCCGGCGCTGGCGTCGGAGTCGTCCGGGCAACGGCGGACCTGATGCTGCGGGCCATCCTGCCGGCGGCGGTCCGGGCCCAAGAACGCTTCGGCGACCGGGCCGGCGTCGTGCTCTTCCCCGAGGAGGTCGAGGCGGTGGCCGGCTGCACGGCGGCGCGGAGGGCCGACTTTGCGGGCGTGCGCGCGTGTGCCCGCGAGGCCCTCGCTGAGCTCGGCATGGCCCCGGCGCCCCTCGTCCCGGGAGCCGATGGCGCTCCGGTGTGGCCGGCCGGGATCGTCGGGAGCATGACCCACTGCCCTCACTACAGGGCCGCGGCGGTGGCCCCGTCCCGGGCGGTTGCGAGCCTCGGCATCGACGCCGAACCGAACGCGCCGCTGCCCGCCGGCGTCCTGGACCTCGTTGCGTGCGCGGGGGAGCGGGCGGCCAAGGCCCCGGGCGCCTGGAGGGGCGTGGCGGCAGACCGACTCCTGTTCAGCGCGAAGGAGGCCGTGTACAAGGCCTGGTATCCCCTGACGGGGAGGTGGCTGGGATTCGAGGAGGTGCTCGTCGAGTTCCGTCCGGGCGGCCGGTTCCGCGCCGGGCTCCTCGTGGCGGGGCCCGTCGTCGCAGGAGTCGAGCTGACGGGCTTCGCCGGGCGGTGGACGGCTGCGCACGGGGTGGTCGCCACGTCCGTGGTCGTCCCGGCCTAGCGCTCAGAAGAGGGTGGGCTCGCCCGAGTCGGAGTCCGGGTCCGCGTCGGCCGGCGCAGTCCAGGGCTCGCCGAGGTCCGCCAGCGCCTCCTCGATGGACGTCTGGCCCTCGAGTTCCTCATCCGTGGCCACTCCAAGACCGTAGAGGTCCGAGGGCCCGTTTCGGGCGAGGCACGCGGTCGAGGCGGCTAGGGTTGGCTCATGGACCAGCTCGAGTCCGATCCCGCCGCGGCGCCGAACGGCTGATGAACCTCGACGCGCTCGCACGCCGCGCCGCCGCCCTCGTCCCGGACGGCGGCGGACGGGCCATCCTCGGCATCTGCGGCGAGCCCGGAGCCGGCAAGACGACGCTCGCCGAGCGGCTCCTCGACAGGCTGCGCTCTTCACACGGCGAAGGCTGGGCAGCGCACGTGCCGATGGATGGGTTCCACCTCGCCGATGTCCAGCTGTCCCGGCTCGGGCTCCTCGACCGCAAGGGCGCACCGGAGACCTTCGACCCCGACGGCTACGCCGCCCTCCTCGGCAGGATCGCCGCCGGTGCGGGCTCGGTGATCTACGCGCCCGGGTTCGAGCGCCGGCTCGAGCAGCCCCTCGCCGCCGCCATCGAGGTCCCGCCGGAGGCGCGCCTCGTCATCACCGAGGGCAACTACCTCCTCCTCGACGACGCCCCCTGGGCCGCCGCCCGGGCCCGCCTGCGCGAGGTCTGGTACCTCGAGGCAGACCCCGGGGTGCGCGTTGACCGGCTCATCCGCCGGCACATCGAGTTCGGGAAGGATCCCGACCAAGCCCGGGCGTGGGTGCTCGACTCGGACGAGACCAACGCGCGCCTCGTCAGGGCGGCCCGGCACCGCGCGGACCTCGTTGTCCGCGAAGAGGGCTGACCCTCTCCCTAATTCCGCAATGCGAAAATAAAAAACCCTCTTGTGGAACATCTTCGGGGGATCTATCTTTGGTATACCAAAGAGATCGGGATCACATCCCGTCGAGGACAAGCGATCGCACCCTTCGAGCGCAGACCCCCCATCCCAGACCAGAGAGTTCCCCCATGACCAGCATCCCGGACACCGCCGTCCAGCAGCTGAACATCGAAGGCGAAGCGGAGGCACCCATGAGCCACACCACCGCGACCCTTCCGGCGGGCCTCAGCCCGCGGCTCTACAACACCGACCTCGCCCCCACGCAGCGCAGGGGACGCAGCTGGACCGCCTACAGCATCTTCACCCTGTGGGCCAACGACGTCCACAGCCTCGGCAACTATGCCTTCGCGATCGGGCTCTTCGCCCTCGGCCTCGGCGGCTGGCAGGTGCTCGCGGCCCTCGGCGTCGGCGCAGTCCTCCTCTTCGCCCTCCTGAACCTCTCGGGATTCATGGGCCAGAAGACCGGGGTGCCGTTCCCGGTCATGAGCCGGATCGCGTTCGGCATCCACGGCGCCCAGATCGCCGCCCTCACCCGTGGCGGGGTGGCCGTCGCCTGGTTCGGCATCCAGACGTACCTCGCCTCGGTGGTGCTGCGCGTCCTCGTGATCGCCGTCTTCCCCGGCCTCAAGCCGCTCGACGGCGGCTCCATCCTCGGCCTGTCCCCGCTCGGCTGGATAGCCTTCGTCTTCCTGTGGATCGTCCAGGTCGTCATCGTCTCCTACGGCATGGAGATGATCCGCAAGTACGAGGCCTTCGCGGGCCCCATCATCCTCGCGACCATGCTCGCGCTCGCAGTCTGGATGTTCGCCAAAGCCGGCTTCTCCATCGCCTGGAGCACCGGCAAGGACCTCTCGGGTGGCGACATGTGGCTGCACATCCTCGGCGGCGGCGCCCTGTGGGTCTCGATCTACGGCACGTTCGTGCTCAACTTCTGCGACTTCACGCGCTCGGCCCGGACCAAGAAGTCGATCGTCAAGGGCAACTTCTGGGGCATCCCGATCAACATGCTCCTCTTCGGCGCCATCAGCGTGGTCCTCGCCGGCGCCCAGTTCAAGATCGACGGCCACCTCATCGAGAGCCCCTCGGACGTGGTCGCCTCGATCCCGAACACCTTCCTCCTCGCCGCGGCCAGCACGGCCCTGCTCGTCCTGACCGTCGCCGTGAACCTCATGGCCAACTTCGTGGCCCCCACCTACGCGCTCACCAACCTCTTCCCCCGCAGGCTCAACTTCCGCAGGGCGGCCTTCGTCTCGGCGGTCATCGGCCTGCTGATCCTGCCCTGGAACCTGTACAACAACCCTGTCGTGATCGTGTACTTCCTCGGGGGCCTCGGTGCCCTGCTGGGCCCGCTGTTCGGCGTCATCATGGCCGACTACTGGCTCGTCCGCCGCGGCAAGGTCTCCGTCCTCGCCCTGTACTCCGAGGACGCCGCCGGCGCCTACCACTACCGCAGGGGCGTCAACCCCAGGGCCGTGGCCGCCCTCGTGCCCGCCGCCGCGGTGGCCCTCGCGATCGCGTTCATCCCGGCCCTGGGCGCCCTGAGCTCCTTCTCCTGGTTCTTCGGCGCGGGCATCGCCGCCGTGAACTTCTACGCGCTGGCCGACCGGAAGCAGGCCTTCGAGGACGTCGACGGCGAGGCCATCGCCGTCCCCAGCGTCCACTGAGACTCCCCGGTCCGTCCGCCTCCACGAGCACGACGGCGGTGGGGGGGGGCCCCCCCCCCCCCCCCCCCCCCCCGGGCGCGCCCCCCCCCCCCCCCCCCCCCCCCCCCACCCCCCCCCCCCCCCCCCCACCCCCCCCCCCCCCCCCCCCCCCGCGCCCACCCAAACGAGGTCGCATACAAAAAAA
>NZ_JAUSTE010000010.1 GCF_030812675.1 Sinomonas atrocyanea
CCGGCCGAGCTGTTCGAGCAGCTCCAGCCGGGCCTCGCCGCACTCGGATAGGGCCAGGCCTCCCGGAGCAGAAAGTTCTGCAACGAAACCTTCCTTCCGCGGCCCCTCCTGCGGTACAAATACGCCGGGACCTGCGAAGACGTCCGGCGACCCCGCGCATCGGCGACGGCCCACCGGAGGCGACCAAAGGAGGCCACGTTGTCCGAGTCCAATGCCCCCACCCGCGACACACCCACCCGGGCGCCGGCCAGACCGGTGCCGTACGCGGTGGCGGGGATCCTCCTGGCCGCCGCGATCGTGCTGCCGCTCATGCCGCAGATGTACTCCTTCGACCAGCCGCGGCTGGGCGGCATGCCCTTCTTCTACTGGTACCAGCTGCTGTGGGTGCCCATCTCCGCGGCGCTCAGTGGGATCGCCTACTGGCTTGTGACCGCCGAGGACCGCCGGCGCCGCGGGGCGGCCCGCACGGGCGCCACCGCCTCCCCGGCCGGCCCGGCCGGGACGGGCAGCCCGGGCAGCCCAGGCAGTCCGGGCGGGACAGGCAGCCCCGGCGGCACAGCCGGCCCCGACACCGGCGGGCGGGGCAGCGGCGGCCGCCACGCGGCGTCGTCCGACGAGGCAGACAGCGAAGGAGGTGAGCCGAGATGAACCGTCCCATCGACTGGACCGCCCTGATCATCGTGATCCTGCTCTTCGTCATCGTGGCAGTCATGGGGTTCATGGCGGCGCGCTGGCGCCGCTCCAAGGAGGAGACGGGGCTGCACAGCCTCGACGAGTGGGGCCTCGGCGGCCGCGGGTTCGGCACCTGGATCACCTGGTTCCTGCTCGGCGGCGACCTCTACACGGCCTACACCTTCGTGGCCGTCCCCGCCGCCATGTGGGCCACCGGGTCGGTGAGCGGCTTCTTCGCGGTGCCGTACACGATCGTGCTGTACCCGATCATCTTCATCATCATGAGCCGGATGTGGTCGGTGTCCCACCGGCACGGGTACGTCACGAGCGCGGACTTCGTGGGCGGGCGCTACGGGAGCCGCTGGCTGTCCCTCGCCGTCGCGGTCACCGGCATCGTGGCCACCATGCCGTACATCGCCCTCCAGCTCGTGGGCATCAAGGCCGTGCTCACGGTCCTCGGGCTCGGCAGCGCGCAGAACGCGTTCCTGACCGACCTCCCGCTCATCATCGCGTTCGTGGTGCTCGCCGCCTACACGTACACGTCCGGGCTGCGCGCGCCGGCCATGATCGCCGTGGTGAAGGACCTGCTGATCTACCTGGCCGTGATCGTGGCCGTGATCTACCTGCCGATCAAGTTCGGCGGCTGGGACGCGATCTTCGGCGCCGCGCAGACGAAGCTCGGCACCGTCAGCCAGGCGACGGGCAAGCCCGCGGGCGTGTTCATCCCCACCGGCTCGAGCTACTCGGCGTACTGGACGCTCGCGCTCGGCTCGGCGATGGCGCTGTTCATGTACCCGCACTCGGTCACCGGCGTGCTCGCGTCGAAGGCTCGCAACACGATCCGCCGCAACGCAGCGATCCTGCCGCTGTACTCGCTCATGCTCGGGTTCCTCGCACTGCTGGGCTTCGTGGCCATCAAGGCCGGAACCAAGCCCGTGGACCTCGACGGCTCCACCAACCCGCAGCTCGTGGTGCCGCAGCTGTTCCTGGACCACTTCCCCTCGTGGTTCGCCGGGATTGCACTCGCGGCCATCGCGATCGGGGCGCTCGTGCCGGCGGCGATCATGTCCATCGCCGCCGCGAACCTCTTCACCCGCAACATCTACCGGGACTTCTTCAAGCCGGACGCCGATCCCAAGACGGAGGCCAATGTCTCCAAGATCGTCTCCCTCGTGGTCAAGGTCGGGGCGCTCATCTTCGTCATCGGCATGGACCAGTCCGCGGCCATCAACATGCAGCTCCTCGGCGGCATCTGGATCCTCCAGACCTTCCCCGCGGTCGTCGGTGGCCTGTACACGCGGTGGTTCGACCGGTGGGCGCTGCTCATCGGCTGGGCCGTGGGCATCATCTTCGGCACCGTGTCGGCGTACAGCGTGGTCAACCCCGTCACGCACGCGCACTTCGGCGGTTCGACGGCGGCGTTCCCCGGGACGAACTTCACCGTGTACATCGCGATCTCCGCGTTCGTGCTCAACCTCGTCGTCTCGGTGGTGCTGACGCTGCTCCTGCGGCTCTTCAGGGTGCCCCAGGGGGCGGACGAGACGCGGCCGTCCGACTTCGGCGCGGACGAGACCGATCCGAAGGTCAAGCAGATCGAGGCCACCGCAGGCCCCACGGGTCCGTTCGCGTAGGCGCCTGCCGGGGCGCCCCCAGGGGCGTCCCTACGGGCGGACGGCGCCGAGCTCCACGTCGATGCGCCGGTCCAGCTCCTCCTGCGTGAACACGGTCGAGCCGCCGTGGGCCCGCAGGTGGAGGAGGCTGCCCAGGCGGAGCATCCGCCACGCGCGCTCCTCGGCGTGGTCCTTGGAGGCCGCCGCGCGGGTGACCTCCTTGTCGTAGAGGTTCGGCGCATTGAGGGCGCGCTGGCGCACCCGTTCGGCCATGCGGGCGCGGAAGGGGTCGGTCTCGGCGGTGTCGGGGGTGCGGAGCAGCTCGCCGTAGGCCTCGGCCCGCTCCTCGTCGCCCTCCTTCCGGGCGAGGTGGGCGGCCAGCCCCAGCGCGGACTCGATCGAGGCCCAGCGCGCCGGGTTGCCGTCGTAGGGGAGCACGGCGAGCAGGTCGGCGACCTTGAGGGCGTTCCCGGTGTCGTCCTGGCCCACGTAGAGCTCGAAGGCGAGCTCGCGCAGGTCGGCCAGGCACGCGCCGGACTTGACGTTGATGCCCTTCGCGAGGCGCCCGGCGAGCTCGTTGACCGCGTGCCGGCCGGGGTGGGCGGCGTCGATGGCGCGCATGAGCTCCTCCGGCTTCTCGTCCAGAGCGGGGATGCGGGCCAGGAGGTCCGGGCGGAGGCTGGACGCGGCGGCCGGAGCGGCGCCCGGCACGACCACCACGTCGCCCGTCTCGAGGGTGATCTCGGACGGCCCGCGCAGGGGGGCCTGGGGCACGGCCGCGGGGGAGGCCCCGGCGGCCGGCGGCTCGGTGGCGTGCGGCTCGGTGGAGACGAGGACCTCGGTCTCGGTACGCGCGGGGGCGGAGTCGGTGCGGTAGGCCCCCGTGCCGCCGGCGTCCGGCGCTGCCGAGGCTGCCGGGGCGGCAGAGTCCCCGGCGCCGGCGGACCCGGCGGAGTCGCGCCCTGCCCCGGCGAACAGCAGGTCAGCGGGGCGGCCGCCCTTGCCCCGGGCCACGCGGACGCGGGTGCCGTGGGCGACCCGCAGGTTCAGGTCGTTGTCGAGCACCGCGAAGTAGAGCGCGGGATGGCCGTAGTCGTCCAGCACGGTGTCCACTTCGAGGACCTCGGCGCTGCCCTCACCGTCGGGCAGGAGCAGCCGTTGGCCGTGCTTGAGCTCGTGGGCGTCGATCTCGTGGAACTCGGGGGTTCCGGGCCGCTCGTGCGGTCCCGAGCTGTGGTGCATCTGGGTCCTCCGTGGTGGCTTTCGGTCCGCTCCCACCCTATAAAGGATTGGTAACGACCGCCCACAGGCGCGCGGGGGCCGGACGGAACCGGAGGGCTACGGGGCGATCCCGGCGAACGCGAGGGCCTGCCGCACGAGCTCCCCGCGGCCGCCCACGAACTCCAGCTGGACCGGGCCGCTGAGCACCTCGGCGGGGGACATCCACGTCAGCTCGAGGGCGTCCTGCCGCGGCTGGCACTCGCCGGTCACAGGGATCACGTAGGCCAGCGCGACGGCGTGCTGGCGCTCGTCGGTGAAGCCCGTCTGCGACGGCGAGGGGAAGTACTCCACCACGGTGAACGGAACAGGGCTGACGGGCAGCTGCGGGAACGCGAGGGTGCCCAGGTCCTTCTCGAGGTGGCGCAGCAGCGCCGCGCGGATCGTCTCCTTGTACAGGACGCGGCCCGAGACGAGGCTGCGCATCATATTGCCCTCGTCGTCGGCCTGCAGCAGCAGCCCCACCTCGTTGACGTACCCGAGGGGGTCCAGGCGCACGGGCACTGCCTCGACGTACAGCATCGGCAGACGGTTCCGCGCCTCGTAGAGGTCCTCCGGGGAGAGCCAGCCGGGATACGGGTCGGGGGTGCGAACTGCCATGCCTACTGTTCTACCGCATCTCGGCTCCCGTGGCGGGGCCCGCCGCCAGGATCGTGACGCCGCGTCCGTCCGGGGTCGGGATCCGCACGCGCGCGACGCCGCCCGGCCGGCTCCCCTCCTCGGCCTCCTCGGCGGTGACCTCCTCGGCGGCCCAGCCGGCCAGCGCGAGGCGGGGCATGAGCTCGCTGCGCCGCCCGGAGTATTCGAGGACGAGCCCGCCGGCCGAGGCGGCGTCGGCCCTGACCGCGGCGATGACTCCGCCGTTCTTGGCGGTGAACTCGCGGGCGGTGGCGGGGCCGAGCTGCGGATCCGGCCGCGGCCGGGCTCCGATGGCGGCGAGAGTCGCGGCGGCGCCGTCGAGGTCGGGGGTGTTCCACTCGAGCCGCACGGTCATGTCCGGATCGGCGTCGACGGGGCGTCCGGCGTGGGAGGTGGGCTCGGCCGTGAACCCGAAGCCGTCCGGCCCCGTGATCCGCACCCGGGGGCCGCCGGCGGAATCCTCGAGGGCCGCCTGTCCGCCGTCGTCCGCGGTGCGGCGGGCGAACTCCTGCGGGTCCCGGACCTCGACCCCGAACACGGTGGTGCCGTCCTGCGGCGAGCCGGGCTCGGCGGAGCGGAGGCGCACCCGGCCGCTGTGCGAGTCGAGCACCGCCCAGCCCTCGCCCTCCTCCCCGGGCACGAGGCCGAGGTCGAGCAGGAGCCGGCGCAGCTCCGGCAGCGCGGACGTGTAGCGGGTGGCGAGGACACGCAGCATGGAGACTCCCTTCGCGGCAGGTGCCCACCATCCTCCCACCTCCCGCCACCCCGCCCCCTCTCGTTTCGGGTACGCATCTCGCGGCCCTTCCTGCGTTTCGGGTACGCATCTCGTCTCGATTCCGGCGTTCCGGGTACGAGCGCCTTGCGCCCGCGCCCGCTCCCGGGAAGGGTAGGCCGCATGGCCCCCGAGCTCCCCGAACTCGTTGTCCCCGATGCCACCGCATGGCGGTCATGGCTCGCCGAGAACCACCGCGAGAGCCCTGGCGTATGGCTCGTGCTGCACAAGAAGGGCGGGACCGTGACCGGGCTCGCCTACGAGCCGGCAGTGCTCGAGGCGCTGTGCTTCGGCTGGATCGACGGCCAGCTCCGGGCGCGGGACGCGCAGAGCTCGGCCATCCGGTTCACACCGCGCTCGCCCAGGAGCCGATGGTCGCAGAGCAACGTGGAGCGCGTGGGCCGGCTCGAGGCCGAGGGCCGCATGACGCCGGCCGGCCGGGCAGCCGTTGACGCGGCGAAGGCCGACGGCCGGTGGGAGGCGGCCTACAGCGGCGCGGCCTCGGCCGAGGTCCCCGCGGACCTGGCCGCGGCCATCGCAGCCGTCCCCGAGGCCCAGGCGATGTTCGACGTCCTCACCTCGACCAACCGCTTCGCGCTGATCTACCGCACTACCTCGGTGAAGCGGCCCGAGACGCGGGCCCGGAAGATCGCCGAGTTCGTGGACATGCTCGCCCGGCAGGAGACCGTCTACCCGCAGAAGAGGCGGCCCTGACCGAGGGATACTGTGCCCTGACGCGGCCGGCGCAGGGCCCACGGCCTCCGGTTCAGGCCCCCAGCGCCCGCGCGACCACCGCGGCCGAGGCCGCGCTCCACGCCTGGGGCCGGCACGCCGCCGGGTAGGCGAGGGCGCGCGCCGATTCGGCGGACCCGACGCCCGAGAACAGCTCGGGCAGCGACCCGCCGAGCGACTCCGCGGCCCGGACGAGCCCCCGCGCCACCGTCGCCGCCTCGGCCCGGAAGCCCTCGGCGAGCATTCCGCGCACCGCGATGGCGGTGTCGTGGCTCCAGACCGACCCGCAGTGGTAGCTCAGCGGCCAGTATCCCGCCGCGGCCGTCGAAAGGGTCCGGATGCCGTAGCCGCTGAACAGTTCGTCCCCGAGGAGCCGGTCCACCACGAGGCGCGCCTCGTCGGCGTCCAGCAGCCCCGTGCCGAGCAGGTGGCCCATGTTGGACCCGGCCACATCGAGGGGGGTGCCGCCGCCGTCGAGCGCCATCGCCGGGAACCTCCGGGCGCCGTCCTCCACCCAGAACGACTCCCGGAACCGCGCACGGATTCCCGCCGCGAACTCCCGCAGCTCCGCCGCCTGGGCGCGCAGCCCCTCGCCGCCGCCCGGCCCTCGCAGCTCCTCGAAGAGGGCGGCGGCCTCGAGCGCGGCCTGGTGCGCGTACCCCTGCACCTCGGCCAGGGCGATCGGCCCCTCCGCGCGGCGGCCGTCGCGGAACTGCATCGCGTCCGCCGAGTCCTTCCAGCCCTGGTTGCTCAGCCCGTGCCCGGTCTCGTCGCGGTACGCGAGGAACCCGCCCGGCCCGGTGGCGGAGGCGAGGAGCCAGTCGGCTGCGCGCCGCGCGGCCGGCAGCAGCGCGCGCACGGTGTCCGGGGCGCGCCCGGTCCGGGACAGTTCTCCGGCCAGGCACAGCCACAGGGCGGTCGCGTCCACGGTGCCGTAGTAGACCGGGGGCAGCCGGAGCTGGTCCCCGCCGGGCCCATGGTCCACCACGAGCTCGCCGGCCCGGATCTCGTGCGGGATCTTGCCCGGTTCCTCCGCGGACTCCGGGACGTGCTCGGAGCCCTGGTATGCCGCGAGCGCGCGCAGGGTCCCGGCCGCGAGGGCGGTGTCGCGGGGGAGCAGGAGCCGGGCCGACCACAGCGAGTCCCGCCCGAACAGGGTGAAGTACCAGGGTGCACCGGCGGCGACGAAGGGCGCGTCGGGCAGCCGGGTCGTCGCGAGCCGGAGGCCTGCGAGCTGCTGCAGGGAGGTGGCCAGCAGGCGGCCGACGGCGCCGGGCCGGCTCTCCGCCCCGTCCTCCTCCGCGCCGCCCGGCGCCGCACGCACGACGGCGTCCGCGTCCTCGAGCGCGACGCTCCACGACACGCGGAACGGCTTGCCGCGGCCCAGCACCGCGGACCAGACGAGGGCGGGGTGGCCCGAGGGGAACCCGTCCGTGTCGTCGGAGTCGCGGTCGATCGAGGTGGACACGCTCGCCCCCTCGGTGTCGGGGGTGGCCACGGCGCGCCGGCCGCCGCGCTCCCAGGCCAGCCGCCCGGCGTCGTGCGCGGGTTCCACCGGATCCCCGGGGTGCCCCACCCGCACCGCGGCCATCGGGGCGAAGTCCGCGCCGAGGTGGACTGCGAGCGTGCAGGCGAGCTCGGGCAGGGACGTGCTGAGCTCGATCGTGTGCCGCACGGTCCCGGGCTCCACGGTCCACGTCTGGACCACCCGGACGGCGGGGTCGAGGGTGGGCCCGGCGATGTTCCGGGCGAGGCCGTCCACCGTGACGCGGGCGCCGGCCGCGGAGACGCCCACCGGCTGCGGCTCGGCGCCGTTGACGGTGACGGCCGCGTGGTCCAGGAATCGGGTGTCCGCGTGGAAGATGCCCGTAAGGCCGGCCGGGTCCGGGGCAAGGCGGCCCTCGGCGCTGAGCCACAGCTGGGTCGGGGCGGCCACGGCAATGTGCTGGCGGTGCAGGGAGGGCTGGAGGGGAGCGCTCATGCGAGCCACGCTACCGCCGGGCCGCCGGGCGGGACAGCGCGGGACGCCGCCGGGCGGGAGCGGGCGGGACGCCGCGCGCCGACTCCCAGCCGGGGCCGAGCTTCTTCCCGGTCATCTCCCACGCGTCGGCGCGAGACTGGGGGGATGCTCAAGGTCACCGCTTCCGCCCGGCGCGCCCTGGCCGCCGCGCTGGCGGCGGCGGGCCTCATCGCGTTCGGCTGGCTGCTCGAGTCCGTGGCGGGGAGCTGGAGCCTCGCGGACTTCGACTGGCCGGTGCTGGACGGGCTCGCGGCCCACCGCAGCGGCCCCGCCACCGCGGCCGCGCACGCGCTCAGCGCCGCGACCGGACCGGCGGCCGTGCTGGCGGCGTCGGCCGTGGTCGCCGTCGTCTGGGCGGTGTGGCGCCGCGAACTGTGGCGCCCCGCCCTCCTGGCGGGCGCCTCGCTCGCCGACTTCCTCCTCGTCATGGGGGCCCGGTACTGGGTGGGCAGGTCCCGCCCACCGGCGTGGTTCGAGGCCGTCGGAGGCAACGAGGGGCCGGCGTTCCCGTCGGCGCACACGGCCGGCGCCGCCACCCTGCTGTTCGTGGGCCTCTATCTGGTGTACTCGCGCCGCGCGAGCACCCGCGGGCTGCCCCTCGCAGCCCTGGGCGCGGGCATCCTCGTCCTCGCCGTGGCTGCGAGCGACCTCTACCTGGGCCGCCACTGGCTCACGGACGTCGCCGCGTCCTTCTCGATCGGGGCGGTCGTGCTCGCGGCGGTGCTGTGGGTGGACGCCCTGAGGACGCCGGAAGGAGACCGGGGGCGCGCCGCGGTGGCGGCCTCCCGGGCGGCGGCGGACACTTGAGGCATGTCGATCTTCCGGCGCCGCGGCCCGCACAGCACCTCCGGCACCGCGGGGACGCCTGAGCCGCCCGAGGCCCGGCTCAGCGCCACGGTCTCCGGCATGGTGCAGGGGGTGGGATTCCGCTTCCGGACCCTCGGGCAGGCCGAGCGGCTGGGCCTCGTGGGCTCGGCCGGCAACCTCCCGGACGGGACCGTCGAGGTGGTCGCCGAGGGTGCGCGCGACGGCGTCCAGGCGATGCTGGACTGGCTGCGCTCCGACGAGGCGCCCGGCCGCGTGGACGAGGTCCGGGCCAGCATCGGCCCGGCCACCGGCGAGTTCTCGGAGTTCAGCCTGTTCTGAGCGGCCGGTCCCGGCCGTCTATCCGCGCAGGTAGTCCAGCTGGGCGGCCACCGAGTTCTCGGCGGCCCGGCGCACGCTCGCGTCGACGTCCGCGTACACGGCGTCGGTCACCTGCGCCACCGTGGCGTCCCCGCCCAGCTCTGCGAGCGCGGCGCGCACCTGGTCGAGGCGTTCCTCACGGTGGGCGAGGTAGGCGCGCGCGATGCCGGCCAGGTCGGGGAGCACCGGACCGTGGGCGGGCAGCACCGTGGCGGGGCCCAGGGCCTCGAGCCGGCGCAGGGTCGCGAGGTAGTCGCCGAGCCGCCCGTCGGGGAACATGATCACCGTGGTGCCGCGGCCCAGGATCGTGTCGCCCGTGAGCACCGCGCCGTGCTCGCCGTCGTCGGGGAGCGCCAGGCAGATCGAGTCCGCTGTGTGGCCCGGGGTGGCGAGGACCTCGATCCGCACCCCGGCGGCCTCGAGGCGCTCGCCGTCCTCGAGCGGTTCCGCGCCGCGGCACAGTGCGGCGTCCTTGGCCCGCACGGGGGCACCGGTCATGCGGTGGAACTCCCCGGCCGCCTCGGTGTGGTCCGGGTGGTGGTGCGTGAGGACTACGAGCTCGACCCGCCCGGCGCCGGCCAGCTCGGCCAGATGTTCGGGGTCGAGGGGGCCCGGGTCCACGACCACTGCCGAGTCGGAGTCCGGCGCCGCGATCACGTACGAGTTCGTCCCGTCGAGGCTCATCGGCCCGGGATTGGGGGCGAGCCGGTACCGGGTGAGGGCGGAGCTGCGGACCCAGCGGGTCGCGGGGGCGGTGACGTCGTCGGCCATGCCTTCAGCGTAGCCCGGCGCACGACGCCGCCTGCTCGCCTCGGGTGGGCCGCCCGCGGGAGGCGGGCGGCCGCCGTCGTACCCGGAAGGCCGAAAGGGCGGCGAGATGCGTACCCGAAACCGGAGGAAGGCGGCGAGATGCGTACCCGAAACGGTGAGGGTGCGGGGGAGGAGCAGGGTCAGGGGGCGGTCAGTCGAGGGCGGCGGGTCAGTCGAGGGGGAAGGCCACGCCCTCGCCGATGACCTTGAGCGCGAGGTCCATCCCGGCCCGGGCCATGGCGGCGTTCCAGTGGCGGATGGTGATGACCTCTCCGCCGCCAGGGATGCGCGGGTCCGCCGGGCGCTCGGGCAGCTTGATGCGCACGGAGGATTCGGGGCCGAAGTAGTCCCAGTCGAGCACGGTGCCGTGGATGCGCGAGTCCGCGGCGATGCGGATCTGCTCGGGGCGCAGCATGATCTGCACGCGGCCCTGCGCGGGCGGCCGGCGGACGGGGATCGCGCCGAGGGAGCACATGGCCAGCGAGCCCTCGAGCCAGGCGTCGAGGATCACGGCGTCGCCGAGGAACTCGGCCGTGGCGCGGTCCGCGGGCCGGGTGTAGACCACGAACGGGTTGCCGATCTGGGCGAGCCGGCCGCCGCGCATCACGGCGACCTGGTCGGCGAAGGAGAGGGCCTCGGCCTGGTCGTGGGTGACGAGGATCGTGGTGACGCCGGCGTGGTGCAGGACCTTGCCGATCGCCCGGCGGGTGGCGACCCGGAGGCCTGCGTCGAGCGCGGAGAACGGCTCGTCCAGGAGCATGACCTCGGGCTCGCACGCCATGGCCCGGGCGAGGGCGATCCGCTGCTGCTGGCCGCCGGAGAGCTGGTGGGGGCGGCGCTTGGCGTACGCGGGGTCGAGGGCCACCATCTCCAGCAGCTCCTCGACCCGCTCCTGGACCGCCCTGCGGCCGCGGAACTTCTCCCGGTCCAGCCCGAACGCGACGTTCTGCCCGACGGACAGGTGCGGGAACAGGGCCCCGTCCTGGGCGACGTAGCCGATGTTGCGCCGGTGGGCCGGCACCCACGTGCTTCCGGCGACCTCCTTGCCGTCCATGAGGATCCGGCCGGTGTCGGGCGCCTCGAACCCGGCGATGAGCCGCAGGAGGGTGGTCTTGCCGGAGCCGCTCGGGCCCACGATGGCCGTGGTCCCGCCCCGGGCCACGGAGAGGTTGATGCCCTTGAGCACCTGCTGGCGCCCGAAGTCCTTGGTCACCTCCTCGATGTCGAGGTGGTGGTCCGCGGTCTGGGCGATCTGCGGGGCCACCCGCGGGCTGGGGAAGCGGGCCGCCGCTGCGGGCGTGGGGGTCTGTTCGGTCACTGTCCGGCTGCTTTCTTGGACTGCTGGAACAACAGGTACGTCATCGGCGCGGAGAGCGCGATCATCACGAGCGCGTACGGGGCCGCCCTGACATAGTCGATCTCGCTCGTCAGGGCCCAGAACTCGGTGGCGAGCGTCCTGGTGCCCAGCGGGGAGAGGAGCAGGGTGGCCGTGAGCTCGTTGACCACGGCGAGGAACACGAGCGCGGCGCCGCCCGCGGCGGCCGGGGCCACGAGCCGCAGCGTGACGCGCGCGAACGCGAGCAGCGGGGGCTTCCCGAGGGCCTGGGCGGCCTCCTCGAGCTCCTTGGGGGCCTGGGCGAGGCCGGCGCGCAGGTTCACGAGCGCGCGGGGGAGGAAGAGCAGCACGTAGGCGGCCACGAGCAGGCCCGTGGTCTGGTACACGCCCGGGATGACGCGCAGCGCGACCGTCACGAACGCGAGCGCGAGGACGATCCCGGGCATCGAGCTCGTCACGTAGTTGGACAGCTCGAGCCCGCGGGAGAGCCATCCCGGGAACCGCACGGCGAGGAACGCGAGGGGGAAGGCCACCACGGTGGTCACGATGGCGCCGAGCAGCCCCAGCCACAGGCTCGCGCCGAGCGCCCCGGCCAGGTCCGCCGTCTGCCAGATGCCCGCCCCGCCTTGGGCGGCCCAGGTCACGGTCATCCACAGCGGCACCCCCACGGCGAGGACGGCGACCGCCAGGAGCGCCAGCTGTGCAGGAAGCTGCCACGTCCCGAGCCCGAGGCGGGTCGGGGTGGCCTGGGCGCCGGAGCCGATGCGCGCGTACCGGGCGTTGCCGCGCACCCGCGCCTCGGCCACGAGGAACACGAGGCAGACCGTGACCAGGACGGAGGCGAGCATGTTGCCCGCGGCGCCGTTGAAGGTCGAGCGGTACTGCTCCATGATCGCGGTCGTGAACGTGTCGAAGCGGATCATCGCGAAGGCGCCGTACTCGGCCAGCAGGTGCAGCGCCACGAGCAGCGCCCCTCCGGACACCGCGATCCGCAGCTGGGGCAGCACCACGCGGAAGAACGTCCGCCACGCGCCCAGCCCCAGCGATGCCGCGGACTGCTCGATCGCCGGGTCCATCCGGGAGAGCGTGGCGGCCACGGGGATGTACACGAGCGGGTAGTACGAGAGCGTGGCGATGAGGACCCCGGAGAACACCCCTTCGAGCCGCGGCACCGCGGACACCCAGGCGTACGAGTTCACGAACGCCGGGATGGCCAGCGGCGCCGCCAGGACCACCGCCCAGACCCGGTGCGCCCGCAGCGCGGTCCGCTCCACGAGCCACGCCCCGCCCACCCCCAGCACGATGCACAGGGGCACCGTGATGAGCGCGAGCAGGAGCGTGTTGCCGAGCAGCTCGAGGGTGCGCTCGCGGAAGATGAGCGCCGCCGCGGTGTCCCAGCCGGTGCTGACGGTCATGAACGCCACGAACCCGAGCGGGATCAGCGACGCGGCGGCGACGAGGCAGGCGGCGAGGACGACGCCGAAGGGCGGGCGGGGGCGCTTGCCCTCGCCCGCCTCCGGGGTCGCCTCGCTCGGCACTGGGAGTCCGGTGACGGCGAGGACGGCGGCTGGGGCGGATTCCACGGTCTAGAGGAGTCCTGTGGCGGTCATGAGCTCGTTGACCTTCTGCGAGTTGAGCTTGGCCGGATCGATCTTGGGCGCTTGGAGCTGCTCGAGGGGAACGAGCTTGGCATTGGACGGGACGCCGGAGCCCACGGCGTACTCGTAGGAGGAGCCCTTCTGCAGGACCTCCTGGCCCTTCTTGCCGGTGATGAACTTCAGGAACTCCTGCGCGGCGGCCTGGTTCTTCGAGGACTTGAGCACGCCGCCGCCCGAGACGGAGACGAAGGCGCCCGGGTCCTGGTTCTTGAAGTACTCGAGGCCCACGTTGTTGGAGTTCTCGCCCGTCTTGGCCTGATCGCCGAACCAGTAGTAGTGGTAGATGACCGCGCCATCCACCTCGCCGCTGTTGACGGCCTTCATGGCGGTCGAGTTGCCCTTGTAGGACTTGGCGCCGTCCTTGAGCGCCTGGAGCCACGCCTTGGTGGCGTCCTCGCCCTTGAGCTGCAGCATCGCGGAGACGATCGCCTGGAAGTCGGCGCCGGAGGGCGAGGCCGCCCAGCGGCCCTTCCACTGGGGGCCCTCGAGGTCCATGAGGGACTTGGGCAGCTTGTCCTGGGACACCTTCGACTTGTTGTAGGCGAACACGGTGGAGCGCGCGGCGATGCCGACCCACTTGTTGGTGGACGGGCGGTACTCGGCGGGCACCTGGGCAGCGGTGGCCGGGTCGATGTCGGCGAAGAGGCCGGCGTTCTCCACCTGGGTCATCGCGGGGGAATTCTCGGTGAGGAAGACGTCCGCCGGGGAGGCAGGGCCCTCCTGGATGATCTGGTTCGACATCTCGGTGTCGTCGCCCTGGCGGTAGTTGACCTTGATCCCGGTCTCCGCCGTGAACTCGTCGATCCACTCCTTCGTGAGGGACTCGTGCTGGGCGTTGTAGACCGTGATGGTGCCCTTGTCGCCGGAGGCGGTGCCGGGTGCCGAGGATCCGCAGGCGGCGAGGCCGAGCGAGGTGGCGGCGACCAGGGCGATGCCAGCGAGGGCGCGGGGTCGGAGCTTCATCGAAAGCTTCCCTTTCGTGGGGTCACAGGGATGGTGGGCGACGGCGCCGCCGGCTGGCGTCGTCGGGTGACGTCACGATCGACTGTAGGTTAGCCACACCTAAGACGCCGCCCATTCTTCCCATAATGTGACGCATCTCACGTCAATTACGCAACCTTGACCTTCGCTAATCCCCCTGAGTGAGCCGATGCGCGGCCTCGGAGACCATCCACGCCTGCAGCTGGGTGGACAGCTCGACCCGGCGTCCGGGCGGATACGCGTCCGACGCCGCCTCGCCCGGCCTCTGCGGGAAGGTCCACCAGGCCGCGTCCCGGCGGCCGCGGCCGGGCTCCGTGCGCAGCTCGGCCCCCGCCCACAGCGCCTCGGCGGTGGCCGTGACCAGCCCCCGCGCGGTGCTCCGCGCCGCGAGCGGAAGCCGCGGGTCGCCGGCCGCGTCGGCGAGGTGGCGCGCGAGGATGCCCATGAACAGGCCGCCGTCCCCGCCGCCGTCCGCCCGCAGCGCGCGGCGGTGGCCGCCGTCGTGCGCCGTCTCGACAGTGAGGCGCTCCGCCACGGCGTGCGTCAGGGCCGCCGCCCGGGCGAGGTTGTCAGCGCCGCCCAGCGCGAGCAGTGCGCCGAGGATCGGGCCCTGGTTGTAGGTCCAGACGTCCCGGACGAGCTCGCCCGCCCCGCCCGGGGCCAGATTGAGGCCGTCGAGGTACAGGCCCTGCTCGGGGTCGAGGAGCCTCTCGTTGAGCCAGTCGACGAGACGCTGGGCGCGGGCCGGGTCGCCCGTGCGGGCGAAGAACAGGGCGCCGGGGCCCGTGGAGGCGGTGTTCTTGTACCGCCGGCGCGTGTTCCAGAAGAGCCCGCCGCCGAGGTCGTCGGTCTCCGCCGAGACGAGCTCCCGGCCGAGCTCCCGCACGGCGGCCCGTGCGGCGGGGAGGCCGGCGCCGGACGCTCCCGGCAGGCCCTGCAGGCGGCCGAGCCGGTCCGAGGCCAGCGCGAGCCAGGCCATGTCGTCGTAGAACCAGTTCCGGTACCGGAAGCCGTTGCGGACGCGGATGCCGGCCAGGAGGTCCCGCGCGAGGGCGAGCTCCCGCGGTGCCGACGCGGGCCCGGTGGCCGCCGCCAGCCGGCGCTGCGCCGCGTCCACGAGGCAGTCGAGATAGTGGGCCTGCCACCAGTAGTGCCACGGGGCCCACGGGGTCCGGACCCGCTGGGCGGGCCGGGCCACCGAGGCGATCCAGGTTCCGGGGACCGCGCCCAGGAGGCGGTGGCCGAAGCCGGAGTTGACGCTGTCCGCAGCGGCGTGGGCGCGTTCGGCCCAGATGGTCGGGTCCATGCGCCCACCCTAGCGGCGCGGCTGGGCCGTGACCGGTCTCACAGCCGTGCGCTACGATGCTTCCGGTTAGTGACCATTAACTGGGAGGCGCCATGGAGCTTCAGGGGACGGCAGCGCTCATCACGGGAGGGGCGTCCGGGCTGGGCGCCGCGACGGCCCGGCGGCTGCACGCAGACGGGGCGGCGGTGCTGCTCGTCGACCTGCCCGGCAGCGCCGGCGAGGCCCTCGCCGATGACCTCGGGGACCGGGCCGCCTTCGCCCCCGCCGACGTGACGGACGAGGCCCAGGTGCGGGCCGCCGTCGTGCGCGCGGGCGAGCTCGCCCCGCTGCGCGTCGTGGTCAACTGCGCGGGCGTGGCGACGCCCGGGAAGGTCCTCGGCCGCGAGGGCGTGCTGCCGCTGGAGCAGTTCGAGCGGGTGATCCGCGTGAACCTCCTCGGCACCTTCAACGTGATCCGGCTCGCGGCCGAGGCGATGGCCGCGACCGAGCCCGTCTCCACCGACCTCGGCGGACCGGAGCGCGGCGTCATCGTCAACACGGCGTCCGTCGCCGCGTTCGACGGGCAGATCGGCCAGCCCGCCTACTCCGCATCCAAGGGCGGAGTCCACGCGATGACCCTCCCGATCGCCCGGGAGCTCGCCCGCTCGCTCATCCGGGTCGTCACCATCGCGCCGGGCATCTTCGAGACGCCCATGATGGCCGGGCTGTCCCGCGAGGCGCAGGACTCGCTCGGCGCCCAGGTCCCGCACCCGGCCCGCCTCGGCCGGCCCGCCGAGTACGCCAACCTCGTGGCGCACATCGTGGACAACGCGATGCTCAACGGGGAGACGATCCGCCTCGACGGGGCCATCCGGATGGCCCCCAAGTGACCGCCGTCGCCTCCGGCGGCCCGCGTGCCGCGGAACTGCCCGCCGCGGACTACTACGACCTCGAGCGGCGCCTCGAGCCCCGCGAGCGGGCCAAGCTCGCCGAGCTGCGCGAGTTCCTCGCCGCCGAGATCGCCCCGCACGCCGTGGGCTGGTGGGAGCGCGAGGAGTTCCCGCACCACGTCCTGCCCCGGCTCGCCGCACTGGGGCTCTCCACCCCGCACCGCCACGGCCACTCGCGGCTGTTCACGGGGCTGGTCATCGCCGAGCTGACCCGGGCCGATACCTCGATGGCGACCTTCTTCATGGTCCACCACGACCTCTTCGTCGAGGGCCTGTACGAGTTCGGGACGGCGGAGCAGCGCGCCCGCTACCTCGACGACGCCGTCTCGCTGCGCACCACCGGGGCGTTCGCGCTGACCGAGCCGGGGCACGGGTCCGACGTCGCCGGCGGCCTGACGCTCTCGGCCCGCCGCGACGGGGACTCGTGGGTGCTCGACGGAGCGAAGCGCTGGATCGGCAACGGCACCTTCGCCGACCACCTCCTCGTCTGGGCCCGCGAGGCCGGGGGCGCCTCGGAGGGGGCCCTGCGGGCCTTCATCGTGCCCGGCACCGCCCCGGGGCTGACCCGCGCCCGGATCGAGCACAAGACCGCCCTGCGGACCGTGCAGAACGCCGACCTCGTCTTCGAGGGCGTGCGGGTGCCCGAGGCCGACCGCTTCGCGCGGGTCTCCTCGTTCGACGACGCCCGCACCATGCTCCTCGGCTCGCGCCTGCTCGTCGCCTGGCAGGCCGTGGGGCAGCAGCTCGCGGCGTTCGATGTGGCCCGCGCCTACGCGCTCGAGCGGGAGCAGTTCGGGCGCCCGCTCGCCAGGTTCCAGATGGTCCAGGGCCAGCTCGTGACGATGCTCGGCAACGCGACCGCGTCGATGGCGATGCTCGCCGAGCTCTCCGCGCTCCAGACCGAGGGCCGGGCCACCATGGCCCGGGTGGCACTCGCCAAGGCGTGGGCGACCGCCCGGATGCGCGAGACCGTGGCGCTCGGGCGCGGCATCCTGGGCGGCAACGGCATCCTGGCCGACTACGCGATGGCCAAGGTCTTCGCCGACGCGGAGGCCATCTTCACCTACGAGGGCACCTATGAGGTCAACGCCCTCATCGCGGGCCGGGACATCACAGGAGTCTCGGCCATCGCCTGACCTCCGCGCGCCCCGTGGCTCAGGCGGGGTCGGGCGTCTTCTCCCCGGCCTCGACGGCAAGGTCGAGCGAGTTCCCGCGCACCGGCATGGGGCAGGTGCCGTAGGCGGTGAACGCGCTCGGATAGTTGATCGCCCGGTTGAAGTCGAGCACCACGGACCCGTCGGGGCGGGGCCGGGGCGTCTCGACCTTGCGCCAGTCGTCGGTGGTCCGGCCGTTGGTCTCGTCGTGGAACGTGATGGTCAGCTCGCCGAGCCTGCCCTGTTCGGCCTGGAGCCGGTACTCGTGGCCGTGACGGCGGAACACCACCTCGCCGGCGGAGCGGTGCACTCCGTCCACGAGCGGGTTCGCCGTGGAGATCGGCACGTCGCGCGGCTCGGGATACGGCTCCCAGCGCGCGTCGACGACCCACTCGGGCGCGTAGTCGAAGACGGGCACCCCGGTGAAGCCAGTCAGGGTCGGGGACGCGGAGTCGCGGGTGCGGATCGCGTACCTGTTCCCGCGCACGGCCAGCTCGACCAGGACCGTCCCGTACACCACCCAGTCCAGCGACTCCTCGTCCGCGAGCTCCGCGGTGTACGTCCCGTCCACAGGGTCGCCCGAGTCCGCGAAGACCAGGCCCTCGTCGGCGCGGGCGGTGAGCACCGCCGTCGTGCGCCCGCCCTCCGTGGCGGCGGACCACAGCCCGGGCACCACCTCGACGGGGGACGGCGTCGGCTCGAGCCATTGGAACGAGGTGAGCGTGAGCCAGCCGTGCTCCGCGGCGAGGGCGCGGTTGCGGCTGTCGCGGAAGCGCTGCCAGCGGGCCAGCTGGGCGTCGGCGGGGGAGTCAGTCATGCCCTCGACAATGCCACGGCGAGGCCGCGTATTCCCGCTCAGGCGCGGCGCAGCTCCAGGACCGCCACGACCCCGAACGCGCCCAGCACCGTCCCGGTCACCCGGTCGATCCACTTCCGGAACGTGGCCCCGTTGAGCCAGCGCCCGAAGAACTGCGCCGCCGCGACGATCGCGAGGAACCACACGAGCGCCTCGGCGTTCGCCACGACCGAGAGCAGCAGGCCCATCGCCACCGGCGGGACCCCGGGGACGAGGAACTGGGGGATGACGGCGACGCAGAACATGCCGTACTTGGGGTTGAGCAGGTTGGAGACGAGCCCCTTCGCCCACGCCTTCCGCAGGGGCTCGAGGCTGTGGTGCGGCAGTGCGCCCGGCGGCAGGTCGCCGTCGCGCCGGGTGAGCGAGGCGCGCCACAGGCCGATGCCGAGCCAGACCATGTACGCCGCCCCGGCGATCCGCAGCACGTCGTACGCCACCTCTGAGACCGCGAGCAGCGCCGAGACGCCGGTGGCCGCGGCCGCGCCCCACACGAACGCGCCCGTGATCATGCCCAGGGCGGCGGTGTACGCGTGCCGGCGGCCTTGGCTGAGCGTGTAGCGCAGCACGAGCGCCGTGTCCGTCCCGGGGATGACGGTGATGAGGGCGGCGATCGCGGCGAAGCCGAGCAGGGAATCGGTCAGGGTCACCGTTCAAGGATATCGAGGCCCAATGCCGCGGCGTGGGTAGCCGTTCAGCGCACCGGAAGTACCGTTCGGCGCAAAAGTGACGAAAGCCACTCGCGGGGGCATAGCGTGTGCGGGGAACGGTCGGGGCTCGGCCCGGCCGCGGACAGGAGGACCCGATGGCGTGGCTCGACCGCGAGCATAGCGTTGCCCGACCAGGATTCAACCGCTGGCTCATCCCTCCCGCGGCGCTCGCGGTGCACCTGTGCATCGGCCAGGCGTACGCCACGAGCGTGTACAAGACAGCGCTCGTGAAGCACTTCGGGGTGGGCCTGACCGAGATCGGCGTGATCTTCTCGGTCGCGATCGTGATGCTCGGCCTCTCGGCGGCGGTCATGGGCACCTGGGTGGACCGCAACGGGCCCCGCAAGGCCATGGTCGTGGCAGCCGTGTTCTGGGCCGGCGGCTTCCTCGTGGGGGCCGCCGGGATCTTCACCCGCCAGCTGTGGCTCGTGTACCTCGGGTACGGGGTGATCGGCGGGGTCGGGCTCGGGATCGGCTACATCTCGCCCGTGTCCACCCTCATCAAGTGGTTCCCGGACCGCCCGGGCCTCGCGACGGGCCTGGCGATCATGGGGTTCGGCGGCGGCGCGCTCATCGCCAGCCCGCTCTCAACCGCGCTCCTGAACGCCTACGACCCGGCGTCCGCGGCGCCCGGCGCCGTGGCGAGCGGCGACGCCGTGGGCAAGCTCTTCCTCACCCTCGCGGTGGTCTACTTCGCCTACATGCTCTTCGGCGCCTTCACCATCAAGGTCCCGCCGCCCGGGTGGTCGCCGGCCGGCTTCGACCCCGCCTCGGTCCGCTCCCACGCCCTCATCACCACGGGCCAGGTCCGGGCCGCGAAGGCCATCAGGACCCCGCAGTTCTGGCTCCTGTGGGTCGCGCTGTTCTGCAACGTCACGGCCGGGATCGGGATCCTCGAGCAGGCCGCGCCGATGATCCAGGACTTCTTCCGGCAGCCCGGCGGCAAGTCCCTCGTGGCGGCGTCGGTGGCCGGCGGGTTCGTGGGGCTGCTCTCGATCGGCAACATGGCCGGCCGCTTCGTCTGGTCGGCGACCTCGGACAAGATCGGCCGCAAGCGCATGTACATGGGCTACCTCGGCGTCGGGGCGGTCCTGTACGTCCTGCTGGCCTTCGCCGGGCACACCTCCACGGCCCTGTTCGTGCTCTTCGCGTTCGTCATCATCTCGTTCTACGGCGGCGGCTTCTCCACGGCGCCCGCATACCTGCGGGACCTCTTCGGGACCCTCGAGGTGGGCGCCATCCACGGCCGGCTCCTCACAGCGTGGTCCGCGGCCGGCGTGGTGGGCCCGCTGGTCGTCAACGGGGTCCTCGATGCGCAGGGCACACCCGGCAAGCTCACCGCGGCGGCCTACCAGCCTGCGCTGCTGATCATGGTGGGCCTGCTCGTGGTCGGGTTCGTGGCGAACCTGCTCATCAAGCCCGTCGACACGACATTCCACGAGCCCGAGCCCGCCGCCGCGGGCGCAGCGAAGGAGAGCTGACATGAAGACCGCACGCCTTGCCCTCGGCTGGATCCTCGTGGGCCTGCCGCTCCTCTACGGGGTCGCGACCACGCTCATGAAGGCCGCCGACCTGTTCGGCTGACCGCTACGCCGGCGCTCCCCGCCGCGCGGCGGCGCGCGATGGCCGTGAGGGCGGAGGCCAGGAGGAAGCGCGGGCCCGCGCTCACCCTCGCGGCTTCGGTACGGTGGCCCCATGCCCAGCTACCGCGCCGTCCTCCAGATCACGGGCCTGCGCCCAGGCCAGCCGCCGGAGCGGGTCATGGATGCCGCCCGTGAGGCCCTCGGCTCGCTCCACCACGTCGAGGCCCACCAGATCGACGTGGTCCGGGGCGTCCCCCAGATCACGCTGCGGTTCCTCGTCGAGGCCGAGAACGACGACGCCGAGGTCGCCGCCGCCCGCCGGGCCGCGCTGGTCCTGCAGGACGCGGTGGAGGATGTGGCGACCACGGGCAGGCTGCAGGTGCTCCGGCGCCGGCGCGGGGCCTGGATCCCGGTGTAGCCGGGCAGGAACTGCGTCACTCACCGCCCCATCGGGCCCGTTTCGGGCGGATCCGACCGTGAATGGTGCAGTTTCGCGCGCCGCAGGTCCCCAGCGGCCGGCTCAGCCCGCCCGGTGCAGCGCGGCGGCGAAGGCGGCGGCGGTCGTCGCCCCGAACAGCACGAATTCGACGCGCTCCACCGTCCCGGGGTCCGCGGCCCGGACGGTCTCGATCGCCGTCGCCGCCACCACGTCCCGGTCCCACCCGTAGATCCCCGCCGAGATCGCGGGGAACGCGACGGACGCCGCGCCGAGGCTCCGGGCCACCGCCAGGCTCTCGGCGAAGCACGAGGCGAGCAGGGCCCGGTCCCGCTGGCCCGCGTTCCAGTTCGGCCCCACGGTGTGGATCACCCAGGACGCCGGCAGCCGGAACGCCGGGGTCGCCACGGCCTCGCCCACCGGCAGGCCGCCGGGGAGGCGGGTCTGGCGGAGGTCGCGGCAGGCCTCGAGGAGCTCCGGGCCCGCGGCCCGGTGGATCGCGCCGTCCACGCCCCCTCCGCCGAGCAGCGAGGAGTTCGCGGCGTTCACGATCGCGTCGACCCGACGCGTGGTGATGTCCCCTTCGACGATGTCGATCTGCATGCCACCAGTGTGCGCCTCCACGGGCCAGGCGGCGGACCAGGCGGCGGGATCAGGCGGGGGACTCCTGCAGGGAGAGCCGGCTGCGGAACTCCGTCTCCCGGTTGGTCAGCGGGTCCCGGAATCGGATCCCCCGCGCGAGGAGCTGGAGGGGGCGCGTGTAGTCGTCCGGGGCCTGGTCCAGCAGCACCGGGTAGAACGGATCGTGCAGGATCCCGGCCCCGAGCCCGGCCATGTGGACGCGCAGCTGGTGGGTCTTGCCGGTGTGCGGCTCGAGCCGGAACAGCGCGCGCGGCGCATCCGCCGGCCCGCCCACGCGCTCCAGGCTCACGCGGGTCTCGGCGTTCGGCTCGCCCTCCACCACCGAGGCGAGGAGGTAGTCGCGCCGCTTCTCCATGCGGTTGCGGACGACGACGGGTGCCGCGAACCGCTCGGCCGCCCACTCGGCGTCGTGGGCCGCGGCCCCGGCGGGGGCGAGCGCGGAGACGCACTCGTACTCCTTCCGCACGGCCCGCCGCTCGAAGAGGACCTGGTACTTCCCTCGGGTGTCCGGGTTCACAGAGAACAGCAGCACCCCGGCCGTCATGCGGTCCAGACGGTGCATGGGGATGAGGTCGGGCAGGTCCAGGGCGTTGCGCAGCCGCACGAGCGCCGACTCCTGGATGTAGGCGCCGCCCGGGGTGGTGGGGAGGAAGTGCGGCTTGTCCGCGACCAGGACGTGCTCGTCGCGGTGCAGCACGGTGATCTCCACCGGCAGCCGCTCCTCCGGCGGCAGCGTGCGGTAGTACCAGATGAACGTGTGCTCCTCGAGCGGCGTGGCCCGGTCCAGGGGGGAGCCGTCCATCCCGACGATCTCGCCGCCGTCGAACCTGGCCAGGATCCCCTCCGGGTCGATGTGCCCCCAGCGGTGCAGCATGTAGTCCAGCGCGGTGTCCCACGGTCCCTCGGCCGGCAGCCGCAGGCGGGTCGCGTTGACGCCGTCGCGCACGGGCAAGGGGGATTTCATCACCTATCAAGGGTATCCTCGCGCTGGAAACCTAGCCTCTGGAGTGCCATGCCCGCGTCTTTCGACGCCCCAGATCCCGCCGCCACGCCGCCGGAGGACGCCGCCCCCGCCGCGGAGCTGCGCGCCGACGTCCGGCGCGTCTCGACCCTGCTCGGCGAGTCCCTCGTGCGCCAGCACGGCCAGGGGCTCCTGCGCCTGGTCGAGGAGGTGCGGCTGCTGACCAAGGAGTCGAAGGAGGCCGCGCGCGGCGGGGCGGGGGCGCTCGGCCCGTGGAACGCGGCCGACGTCGCCGCGCAGGTCCGCGAGCTGCTCGCCTCCCTGCCGCTCGAGCAGGCGACCGAGCTCGTGCGGGCCTTCGCGTTCTACTTCCACCTGGCCAACGCCGCCGAGCAGCTGCACCGGGTGCGGGAGCTGGGGGAGAGGCCGGACGACGCCGGGTGGCTGGCCGCCGCCGTCCGGGACATCGCCGAGCAGGCCGGCCCGGAGGCCCTCCAGCAGGCGGTGGACTCCCTTGACGTCCGCCCGGTCTTCACTGCCCACCCCACCGAGGCCACGCGCCGCTCCGTCCTGGACAAGCTCCGGGCGATCGACCGCATCCTCGAGGTGCCCGCCGCCGAGGGCTCGGCGCTCAGGCGGCGGCAGGACCGGCGCCTGGCGGAGATCATCGACCAGATGTGGCAGACCGACGAGGTCCGCCTCGTGAGTCCGGCCCCGCTCGACGAGGCCCGCAATGCGGTCTACTACCTGGGCGAGATCCTCACCGGGGCACTGCCGGAGGTCCTCGACCAGCTCGCCGACCTCCTCGCCGAACACGGGGTCACGCTCCCGCCGGGGCGCGCACCCCTGCGGTTCGGCTCCTGGATCGGCGGGGACCGGGACGGCAACCCGAACGTCACCCCGGAGGTGACGCGCGAGATCCTGGGGCTGCAGAACCAGACCGCGGTGCGGATCGCCGTGGGGGTCATGGACGAGCTCATCAGCTCCCTGTCGAACTCGACCGACCTCACGCCGGTGGTGCCCGAGCTCGAGGAGTCGATCCGCCACGACCTGGACCGGCTCCCGGCACTCGACCCGCGCGTCCTGGAGCTCAACGCCCACGAGCCGTATCGGCTCAAGCTGACCTGCATCAAGGCCAAGCTGCTCAACACCGGCCGCCGCGTGGCCTCCGGCGCGGCCCACGAGCCCGGCCGCGACTACATCAACGCCGCCCAGCTCGCGGCGGACCTCGATGTCGTCGAGCGGTCCCTCCGCTCGCACTCGCCGCTGGCGGCCGACGGCGTGCTGGGCACCGCCCGCCGCGTCCTCGCCTCGTTCGGGCTGCACCTCGCGACGCTGGACATCCGCGAGCACGCCGACTACCACCACGAGGCCGTGGGGCTCCTGCTCGACCCGCTCGGCGAGCTGCCGAGGCCGTTCCTCGAGCTGCCGCGCGCCGAGCGCCAGCGCGTGCTGGCCCGCGAACTCGGCTCGCGGCGTCCCCTCTCCGGCCACCCGGTGGTCCTCCCCGGGCACGCGGGCAGGATCTACGAGACGATGCGGGTGATCCGCCAGGCCCGGCGGCTCCTCGGCCCCGACGTCATCGAGACGTACATCGTGTCCGTGACCCGCGGGCCCGACGACGTCCTGGCCGCCGCGCTGCTGGCCCGCGAGGCCGGGCTCGTCCGGCTCTTCGGGGACGAGCCGTACTCGCACATCGGGTTCGCGCCGCTGCTCGAGTCGCTCGAGGAGCTGCGGCATGCGGCGGAGATCGTTGACGGGCTGCTGTCCGAGCCGGCGTACCGCGAGCTCGTGCGGCTGCGCGGGGACGTGCAGGAGGTCATGCTGGGGTACTCGGACTCCAACATGGAATCCGGCGTGTTCACGAGCCAGTGGGAGATCCACAAGGCCCAGCGGAACCTGCGCGACGTCGCCGCCCGCCACGGGGTGCGGCTGCGGCTGTTCCACGGCCGCGGCGGCTCGGTGGGCCGCGGAGGCGGCCCCACGTACGAGGCCATCATGGCCCAGCCGAACGGTGTCCTCGAGGGCGAGATCAAGTTCACCGAGCAGGGCGAGGTCATCTCGGACAAGTACTCGCTGCCCGGCCTGGCACGCGAGAACCTCGAGCTCTCGCTCGCCGCCGTCATGCGGGCCACGGCGCTGCACCGGGACCCCCACACCGCCCTGCGCGACCGCGAGCGCTTCAGCGCCCTCATGGACCTCGTCTCGGACGCGGCGTTCGCCCGGTACCGGACCCTCATCGACGACCCGGACCTGCCGGCCTACTTCCTCGCGTCGACGCCGGTGGAGCTCATCGGTCGGCTCAACATCGGGTCCCGCCCGGCGCGGCGGCCCGAGGCGGAGCCGGCGTCGGACGGGCTCCCCGGGCTGGAGGGGATGCGGGCGATCACCTGGGTCTTCGGCTGGACCCAGTCGCGGCAGATCGTCCCCGGCTGGTTCGGGGTCGGGTCGGGGCTGCGGGCGGCCCGGGAGGCGGGCAAGGACCGCGAGCTGCGCGAGATGTACGCGCGCTGGCCCATCTTCGCCTCGGTCATCTCCAACGTCGAGATGACCCTGGCCAAGACCGACCTCGAGATCGCCTCGCACTACGTCTCGACCCTCGTCCCGCCCGGGCTGCACCGGTTCTTCGACGCGATCCGCGCCGAGTTCGAGCTGACGGTGGCCGAGGTGCGCCGGCTCACCGGGGAGTCGGAGCTGCTCGATGCCTCCCCGACGCTCAAGCGGACGCTCGAGATCCGGGACCAGTACCTCGACCCGATCAGCTACCTGCAGGTCGAGCTGCTGCGCCGGCTCCGCTCCGGCGCGGAGGGGGAGCACGACGTCGAGGGGCCGGGAACCGCGGAGAAGCTGCAGCGGGCACTGCTCATCACCATCAACGGAGTCGCCGCGGGCCTGCGCAACACTGGCTAGCCCAGGGGGGACCATAGGCCCTTCCTCCCCGGACGGGCGCGCGGCAGGCTGGTTCCGGTGGGACCGCCAGGAGCCCCGCCGAGGGAGGAAGGTGAGCAGAGATGACTGAACTGACCCGATGGTTCGACTCGCGTCGCACGCCCTTCGAGCTCATCGAGAGGCTCTTCGAGGGCGACGCGGGCCAGGGCGCGGGCATCAAGGTCGAGGAGGTGCGCGACGGCGATTCGCTGGTGGTCCGGGCCGAGCTCCCCGGCATCGACCCCGAGAAGGACGTCGACGTGAGCGTCTCCAACGGGGCCCTCCACATCAGCGCGCACCGCGAGGAGAAGTCCGAGGAGAAGTCGAAGGGCTCCTACCGCAGCGAGTTCCGCTACGGCTCGTTCTCCCGGACGCTGCCGCTGCCGGAGGGCGCGACGGCCGAGTCGGTCACGGCTTCCTACAAAGACGGCGTGCTCGAGGTCCGGGTGCCGGTTCCCACGACGCCGCCCGCGCCGCCGTCATCCAAGGTCCAGGTCACGCGCGGCTGAGGCCTGGCGTCCGGGCAGCGGCCTCAAGCAGCTGGGACTGCCGTCCGGAAGAGGTGGCCCCGCACCGTACAGGACACCCTGTGTGATGCGGGGCCACCTCCCTGTGTTGAGGGGTCATGTCCCTGCGCTGAGGGGTCATGTCCCTGCGCTGACCAGGCGGCGGAGCCAAGGCCCCCATGACCCTGGCTCCACCGTCCGGAGTGTGATGGCGGCGCCTACTCGTGCCGCAGGAGGCGGGCCTCGGCCTCGGCGATGATCGGCACGGTGCGCAGCACGCTGTCCGGATTGAGGGAGATCGAATCGATCCCCTCGCCCACGAGGAACTCGGCGAAGTCCGGGTGGTTGCTGGGCCCCTGACCGCAGATCCCAATCGGGATGCCCGCGGCGTGCGCCTTGCGGATGGCCTCGGAGATCATCGTCGTGACCGCCTCGTCCCGCTCGTCGAACTGCGCGGCCAGGCGCGCCGAGTCCCGGTCCACGCCGAGGACGAGCTGCGTGAGGTCGTTGGAGCCGATCGAGAAGCCGTCGAAGCGGGCCGCGAACTTCTCGGCGAGGACCACGTTGGAGGGGATCTCGCACATCATGTAGACCTTGAGGCCGTTCTCGCCCCTCGCCAGCCCATGCTCCGCCATGGCGGCGAGGACGGCGTCGGCCTCCGCCGGGGTCCGGCAGAACGGGACCATGACCACGACGTTGGCGAACCCGAGCTCCTCGCGCGCCTTCTTCAGGGCGCGGCACTCGAGCGCGAACCCCTCCCGGTAGCGCTCGTCGTGGTAGCGGGAGGCGCCGCGGAAGCCGAGCATCGGGTTCTCCTCGGCCTCCTCGAAGGCGGCCCCGCCGAGCAGGTTCGCGTACTCGTTCGTCTTGAAGTCGCTCAGCCGCACGATCGCCGGGCCGGGATGGAACGGCGCCGCGATCTTCGCGATGGCGGTGGCGAGACGGTCCACGAAGTACTCGGTCGGGTCCCGGTACCCGCGGCTGAGCGCCGCGATCTCCTCCTGGTCCGCGGCATCGGCCACCTTCTCGGGGTGCACGAGCGCCATCGGGTGGACGCGGATGAGGCCCGAGATGATGAACTCCATCCGTGCAAGCCCCACGCCCGCCGCGGGGAGCCGCCACCAGCGGAACGCGGCGGACGGGTCGGCGAGGTTCACCATGACGTGCGTGCGGGTCGCGGGGAGGGCGCCGACGTCGGCCTCCTCCACCGTGAACGGGATCCTGCCGCCCAGCACGAGCCCCTCGGCGCCCTGGGCGCACGAGACGGTGACCGGCGCGGCGTCGGCGATGGCCGAGGTGCCGCTGACCGTGCCCACCACGGCCGGGACCCCCAGCTCCCGGCTCACGATCACCGCGTGGCTCGTGGGCCCGCCGTGGTCGGTGACGATGCCGGAGGCCCGCTTCATCACGGGCACCCAGTCGGGGTCGGTCATGGTCGTCACGAGCACGGCGCCGTCGCGGAAGCTGGCGATCTGGGAGGGGTCGGCGATGACGCACGCCTCGCCCGCGGCGATGGCCTCCCCGATTGCGGCCCCCCGGGCCAGCACCGGCCCCGTCCCCTCGAGCCGGTGGACCGTCAGCGCGCCTGCGCTGCGCTTGGCCTGCACCGTCTCCGGCCTGGCCTGGACCATGAAGAGCTCACCCGTCTGGCCGTCCTTGGCCCACTCCATGTCCATCGGCCGGCCGTAGTGCTCCGCCACGGCGGTGGCCCAGCGCGCGAGCGTGAGGACCTCGGCGTCGTCGAGCACGAACGCGGCGCGCTCCGCGGCCGAGGTCTCGAGCAGGACCGTCCCCGTGCCGCCGCGGGCGAAGACGAGCTTGTGCTCCTTGGCGCCCGCGGTCCGCCCGATGATCGGCCGCAGGCCCGGATCGGCCAGGAGCGGGGAGAACACCTCGTACGAGTCCGGGTTCACGGTGCCCTGCACCACCGTCTCGCCCAGCCCCCACGCGGCGCTGATCTCCACTACGCGCGGGAACCCGGACTCGGTGTCGAGGGAGAACATCACGCCCGAGCCGGCGAGGTCGGAACGGACCATGCGCTGCACCCCGATCGAGAGCGCCACGTCCAGGTGGTCAATCCCGTGCAGCTCGCGGTACGTGATCGCGCGGTCCGTGAACAGCGAGGCGTAGCACCGCCGGCAGGCGGCGAGCAGCTCGTCCTCTCCGGAGACGTTGAGGAAGGTCTCCTGCTGGCCCGCGAAGCTGGCCTCGGGCAGGTCCTCCGCGGTCGCACTGCTGCGCACTGCCACGGCGGGCCGCTCCTGGCCCACGCGGCCGGCGAGGGCGCGGTAGGCGGCGGCGACCGCCGTCCTGAGCGCCTCGGGGAGCGGCGCAGCGAGGACGAGTTCCCGGACGGCCGCGCCGGTCGCCTTGAGGCCAGACTGCCCCGCGCGGAATGCGGTCAGCAGCGAGGCCATCGTGGGACGGATGCCGGCGTCGTCGAGGTAGAGGCGGTAGGCGTCCGCGGTGGTGGCGAAGCCCTCGGGAACGGCCACGCCCACGGAGGCCAGGTGCCGGGTGAGCTCGCCGAGCGAGGCGTTCTTCCCGCCCACCCGCGGGACGTCGACGATGCCGACGTCGTCGAACCCCACCACGAGCTCGGTGCCCGGGCGGGCGGGGGCGCTCATGCGGCTCAGTCCAGCGCGAGCATGGCGGCGGCGGCTGCGCGGACGCGGGTGCAGGAGTCAGCGGTGACCCGGCAGTGCGGATAGGCGCCCGCATACACGCGGCACACGTCCTCGCACAGTGCGCTCACGTCGTCGAGAGCACGCAGGACGGACGCGGGCGTGGGCCCGAAGTCCGAGCCGAAGCGGGAGAGGATCTGCGCGGACGCGGAGCAGATCGCCGCGCAGTTCAGCTGGGCCCGGATAACGCGCGTCAGATGGGCGACCCCGGGCTCCTCGAGGCAGCTGTCGGCACCGGTCGTGCAGGCCTGGGTGCAGGCGAGCGCCGCGTCGATGCACTCGCTGAGGGCCGTTCGCTGCGCCTCGGTCATGTCCGGCGCGGCCGGATGCACGACGAGGGCCTGACGGGCGTGTGACATGGGCTCTCCTGGTCATCGGTCGCGGTGCGGGACGGGCGATGCCGCTCCTGAGAGATTGTGCTGGCGGGCCTCCTGCGGGCGCGAGAGTCTTTGGTCCCGTGGCCCCCGAGGATGCGCGGCCGCGAGGGTGGTGGTGGGGCGCCCCCGTGTGCATACTGATGGCGGGGAGGGGCGGTGGAAGCTTTCCATGGATGATGCATCGATCTTGCCCGGGAGCGCGGCGAGCCGGATCGAGGACCTGCTCCAACAGTTCGTCTCACGGGCCCACGAGCTGCTCGCGACCCAGGAGCGGATGCGCGGCCTGCTGGCGGCGGTCGTCTCCATCGCCGAGGACCTCACCCTCGAGGCCGTCCTGGACCGCGTGGTCACGTCAGCGCGCGAGCTCGTCGGGGCCAAGTACGCGGCCCTCGGCGTCCTCGGTCCGGAGGGGACCGCGCTGAGCCACTTCCTCACGGCCGGGATGGACGAGGAAACCGTGCAGCGGATCGGGCCGCGGCCCACCGGGCACGGCGTCCTCGGGCTCCTGATCCACGAACCGCACCCGCTCCGGCTCCACGACCTCGGCACCCACGCCGACTCCTACGGGTTCCCGCCCGAGCACCCGCCGATGAGGACCTTCCTCGGCGTCCCGATCCGTGTCCGCGACGAGGTGTTCGGCAACCTCTACCTGACCGAGAAGGCCGACGGCGAGGACTTCAACGCCGAGGATGAGGACCTCGTGGTGGCCCTCGCCGCCGCGGCCGGGGTCGCGATCGAGAACGCCAGGCTCTTCACGGACATCGGCCGGCGGCAGCGCTGGCGCGAGGCGAGCATGGACGTGGCGGGGAGGCTGTTCGGCCTCGAGGACCTCGCCGGGGGCAGCAGCTTCATCGCCGAGCAGACGGTGGCCATCGCCGGGGCGCAGGTGGTGGCCATTGCCCGCGCGCGGGCCACCGGGATGGGGCACGAGTGGCGGGCCGTCGCGGGCCCCCGCAAGGAGTGCTTCGACGAGACCGCGCGGGCCGCGGCGATCGCGCTCGCGGCCAAGGTCTCGATGACCGGTGAGACGCTCGAGCTCGCGGGCCCGGAGGCCTTCGGCCCCGGCACGCCGGTGCGGTACGCCCTCGTGGTGCCCTGCGGGCAGCCGGGGCAGGATGCCGGCGCCGCCCTGATCGGGCGCATGGACGGCGAACCGGCGTTCGGTCCGGTCGACGTCGAGATGGCGCCCGTGTTCTGCTCCTACGCCTCACTCGCGCTGCAGGTGGCGCGGCAGCACCGGCAGCGCGAGGAGCTGCTCGTCTTCACCGACCGCGACCGGATCGCCCGCGACCTCCACGACGTGGTGATCCAGCGGCTCTTCGCCGCAGGCCTGAGCCTGCAGGGGCTGCGGCGGTTCGTCACCCCCGGTGCGGACGGAGGCCGGGCGGCCGAGAAGATCGACTCGATCACCGGCGAGCTGGACGAGACGATCGCCGCGCTGCGCAACACGATCTACTCGCTCAACGAGGCCAAGTCGGGGGACAGCCTGAGTGCCCGCCTCGTCCGAGTGGTCCAGGAGGTGACAGGGGAACTGCCCACCACGCCGCGCGTGGAGCTGCTCGGGCCGATTGACACCGCGGTCCCGCCGGCGGTCGCCGACCAGGCGCTCGCCGTGCTGACCGAGGGGGTCTCCAACGTGGTCCGGCACGCCCAGGCGGACTCGCTGTTTGTCACGGCGACGGTGGCCGACGGCGAGTTCGAGCTCGTCGTGGCCGACGACGGGCATGGGCTCGGGGAGACGACGAGGCGCAGCGGGCTGAGGAACGTGGCCGAGCGCGCCGAGGCCCTCGGGGGCCGCTTCGAGCTCGGTCCGGCGGAGGACGGCGGCACGCGGCTGCGCTGGGCCGTCCCCATCACCGTCATCGGCTGAGGAACCTGTGGACCAGGCTTAGTGGGAATCCGGGCTCAGTAGAAGTGGGGCGCGTTGCGGGCCACGAACAGCGCGGCCTGGGTCCGCCGCTCGAAGCCGAGCTTGGCCAGGAGGGAGGAGACGTAGTTCTTGACGGTCTTCTCCGCCAGGAACAGCTTCTCGCCGATCTCCCGGTTGGTCATGCCCTCGCCGATGAGCGCCAGGACCCGGCGCTCCTGCGGGCTGAGGAGCTCCAGGCGGGGATCGAGCTCCTCTTCCTGGGGCTTGAGCCCCTCGAGGGCCTTGGCCTTCACCGCCGGGTCGAAGAGGGAGGCGCCGTGGGCCGCGCGGCGCAGCGCGGTCACGAGGTCGGTCCCGCGGATCTCCTTGAGGACGTAGCCGCTCGCGCCGGCGAGGATCGCACCGCGGAGGGACTGGTCGTCGTCGTAGCTCGTGAGCATGACGCACGCCAGGGACGGGTCCACCGAGTGGACGTCGCGGCACACCTCGATCCCGGTCCCGTCCGGCAGCCGCACATCCAGCACCGAGACGTCCGGCTTGAGCGCAGGGATGCGGCGCGTGGCCTCGGCGGCGGTTCCGGACGTCCCGACCACCTCGAATCCCTCGCCCTCGAGGAGCTCCTGGAGCCCCCGGCGCACGAGCTCGTGGTCGTCGAGGATGAAGACGCGCAGGCGCTCGTCCCCCGAGTCCGGGGTGGGCGTTTCGTGCGGCACGGCGGCGGTCCTTCCCTGAAATGTGGCAGGCGGCTGTCGCGTCCATTCTGTCCGCGGGGCGGCGGCGTTGCTAGGGCCTTACGGAGGAAGTGCTCGACATCCTTTCCGTCCTTGACAAAAAATATTGTCGGTTGGACTATAGAGGCATGCAGGACGTCATGGTCATCGAGGACCCCGCCGCGGCCGCCGCGAGCCTGGACCCGCTCAGGGCCCGGCTCCTGCGGGAGCTGGCCGCGCCGTCGTCCGCGGCGGCGTTGGCCGCGAAGGTGGGGCTGCCCCGCCAGAAGGTCAACTACCACCTCCGCGCCCTCGAGGACCACGGGCTCGTCGCGCTCCTGGAGGAGCGGCGCAAGGGCAACGTCATGGAGCGCGTCCTGCAGGCCACCGCGGCGTCCTACATCATCTCCCCGGCTGCGCTCGCGGTCGTCGAGCCCGATCCCGAGCGCCTCCGGGACCGCTTCAGCGCCTACTGGCTCCTCGCCCTCGCCGCGCGCACCGTCAGGGAGGTGGGGCGCCTGCTCGCCGGCGCGGTCGCGGCGGGACGGCAGCTGGCCACCTTTGCGGCCGACGGCGAGATCACCTTCGCGTCCGCGGCCTCGCGGGCGGCGTTCGCGACCGAGCTGGGCGCCGAGGTGGCCAGGCTCGCCGCCAAGTACCACGATCCCTCGGCGACCGGCGGGCGGCGGCACCGGCTCGTCGTCGTGCTCCACCCCGCCCTCAAGCCGGACGCCGCCACCGGCTCCGCACCAGACCAGGAGGTCCAGCCATGACCGAGCAGCACCCCTTCGAGATCGTCCAGGACGTAGTCCTCCACGCAGCCCCCGAGCGGATCTGGGAGGCCGTCACCGACGGCACCGCCGCGTGGATGTTCCCCACCGACCAGTGGCCGGCGGTCCGCACGGTCGAGGACTATCCCCGTCACCTCGTCTCCCGCATGGAGGGCCCCGACGGCTGGTACAACCAGCTCGAGCACGTCCTCACCCCCGGGCCCGAGGGGACGAACCTGCACTACGTGCACTCCGGCATCCTCACGGACAACTGGGAGCAGCAGTACGACGGCGCCGCCCAGCACACCCTCTTCTACCTCCACACCCTCGGCGAGTACCTCGAGCACTTCGACGGCCGCGCCGTCTCCTTCGTGGACGTCCAGGGCCCGGACGGCGCCACGGCGCCCGACGCCCTCGAGCGGTTCGCCGCCGCGCTCGCCCTGACCGACGTGATGGCGGGGGAGAAGAAGGACCTCGGCCTCCCGGGCCTCGGGCCCGTCGAGGCCACCGTGGACTACGCCACCGGACCCTTCCTCGGCCTGCGGACCGAGGACGCGATGGTGCGCGTGTTCGGCCGGGAGGCCTTCGGCCAGCGGCTGGGCCTGACGGTCCACGACTTCTCGCTGGACACGGCGGACGACGCCGCACGGTCGGCCCGTGCCCAGGAGCACGCCGAGGCGTGGGGCGAGTACCTCGGGGCGCTGTACGCCTGATCCGGCAGCCCTGATCCCGCGCGGCGCCCTGGGCCGCTACGCCCGGCGTAGCATGGCCCCGTGAGCGTCGAGACCGTCTCCGAGCGGGTCCAGCTGTCCGCCGCCGAGGCCGCGGCCATGCCCATCGAGGGGGTGCTCGCGGCCCTCGGCACGTCCGCCCGCGGGCTCGACGAGGCCGAGGCCGCCCGCCGGCTCGCGCAGGGCGCCAACGTGCTCGAGGCGCGCCGGGTGAGCTGGTTCCACGTGCTGGTGCGCCAGTTCGCGAGCCCGCTGCAGGCGCTGCTCGTCGCGGCCGCCGCGATGTCCTTCGCGACCGGCGACCGCCTCAACGCGAGCATCATCGTCGCCATCCTGCTCGGCAGCGCGCTGCTCGGGTTCGTCAACGAGTTCCGGGCAGAGAAGACCGCCGCGGACCTCCACAGCCGGATCTCGCACACGGTGGTCGCCGTGCGCGGCGGGACCGAGCGGACCGTGCCGGTGCGCGAGCTCGTCCCGGGGGACGTCATCAGGGTCAGCCTCGGCGGCATCGTCCCGGCGGATGCCCGCGTCCTCGAGGCCGTGGGGCTCGAGGCCGACGAGGGCGTGCTCACCGGCGAGTCGGCCGCTGTCGAGAAGTCCCCCGAGGCCGTGCCCCAGGGCTCCGACCTCGCGGACCTGACCGACTGCGTCCTCATGGGGACGGTGGTCCACGCCGGCTCGGCGCGCGCGGTGGTGACGGCGACCGGGCGCGGCACGGAGTTCGGCCGGATCGCCGCCGGCCTCGCCCAGGGCCTGCCCGAGACGAGCTTCCAGAGGGGCCTCAAGGAGTTCTCCCTCATGCTCCTGTGGGTCGGCGTCGCGCTGACCGCGGGCATCCTCGTGATCAACCTGCTCCTGCAGCGGCCGTTCCTGGACTCGGTCCTGTTCTCCCTCGCGATCGCCGTGGGCATCACGCCGCAGCTGCTGCCCGCCGTCGTGAGCACCTCCCTCGCCGCCGGCTCCCGCCTGCTGGCCAAGCGCGGCGTACTCGTCAAGCGGCTCCTCGCGATCGAGGACCTGGGGAACCTCGACGTCCTCATCACCGACAAGACGGGGACCCTCACCGAGGGCCGGATCGGCTTCGAGGAAGCGGTCCCCGCGGCCCCGCGGGGAGCGGGCGACCCGGCCGGACCCGACGCGGCCCCCGGCCAGGCCGAGCGGCGGCTCGCCGAGCTCGCCATGCTGTGCTGCGAGGCCGATCCCTCGGTGCCCGGCGCCTCCGGGGCGGGGCAGAACCCCGTGGACGCCGCGCTGTGGGAGGCCTTCGAGGGCCTTCCCGCCGCCCTCGCGGACCGCCGCCGGCTCTCGATGCGGCCCTTCGACCACGAGAGCCGGACCATGGAGACCGTGGTCGCCCCGGCCGCGGGCGGCGAGGGGCCCGTGCGCATCCTCAAGGGGGCCCCCGAGGCCGTCCTCGAGGCCTGTGCGGGCGTCAGCGACGCTGACCGCGCCGCGCTCGAGACGCTGTTCCGGCGCGGGGCGCGGGTGGTCGCCGTCGCGAGCGGCCCCGCCTCCGGGGCGGGTCCGGCGGCGCACGACGACGCCGGTCAGCTCGCGCTCGCCGGGTACCTCAGCTTCATCGACCGGCCCAAGGCGGACGCGCGCGAGTCGCTCGCGCGGCTCGAAGGCCTGGGCGTGGACGTCAAGATCGCCACCGGCGACAACGCTCTCGTCGCCGAGCACGTCACCTCGGTGCTCAAGATGAGCCCGGGCTCGGTGCTGACGGGCACCGAGGTCGAGGCGATGGACGACGACGCCCTCGCGGCGGCCGCGCCCGGAACCCGCGTGTTCGCCCGGGTCTCGCCCGAGCAGAAGGCCAGGATCGTCACGGTCCTGCGGCGCACCCACTCCGTCGGGTTCCTCGGCGACGGCGTCAACGACGCGCTCGCGCTCAACAGGGCCGACGTGGGGATCTCCGTCGACTCGGCGACGGACGTCGCGAAGGACGCGGCCGACGTCGTGCTCCTCGAGAAGGACCTCGGCGTCCTGGCCGACGGCGTCACCGGGGGCCGGCGGATCTTCGCCAACACGATCAAGTACCTGCTCATGGGCACGAGCAGCAACTTCGGCAACATGTTCTCGGCCGCCGCCGCGAGCGCGTTCCTGACCTTCCTGCCCATGCTCCCGGGCCAGATCCTGCTCAACAACCTGCTCTACGACTCGAGCCAGCTCGCCATACCCACCGACAGGGTGGACCGCGAGCAGCTGCGCAAGCCCGCCCACTGGGACATCGGGGCGATCCGGCGGTTCATGGTCGTGTTCGGGCCCATCTCCTCGCTGTTCGACTTCGCGACGTTCGGGCTCATGCTGTGGGTCTTCAACGCCGCGCCCGAGGAATTCCGGGCCGGCTGGTTCGTGGAGTCGCTCGCGACCCAGACCCTCATCGTGTTCGCGATCCGCACGCGCCGCATCCCGTTCCTGCGCTCCCGGGCGTCCGTCGCGCTGACGGTGAGCGTGCTCGCCGTCGTGGTGGTCGGCGCGGTGCTGCCGTACACGGCCGCCGGGGCGCTCGTCGGGTTCCACCCCCTTCCCCCGGACTTCTTCCTCGCGCTCGTGGGGATGGTGCTCCTGTACCTGGTCCTCGTCGAGGTCGCCAAGCACTTCTACTACCGCGCCGCCGACGCCCGCCTGGCCCGCGAGGCCCCCGCCCGCGCGCAGGCCCGCATGGCCGCCCGCGTCGCCCTCGGGCTGCACCACGGCGGCGCCCGCGTGCACCGGCGCGCGGCGCCGTTCCTCGTGCACACGGGCAGGCCCAAGTTCCGGCGTCCGCCGGGCCACGGGGTCGCCCCGGGCCGCCGCTAGCCGCGCCCCCGGCCGGGCTGGTCCTGCCGAGGCGGCTGGCAGCTGGGGCAGTAGTAGATGTCGCGCTCGCGGGTGTCCCCGAGCCGCGTCCCCGTGCCCGGCACCGGCTCGGCGAGCGTGCTGTGCCGGATCCGGGTCCTGCAGCGCAGGCACGGCTGCCCGGCGCGCCCGTACACCCAGGTGCCGTTGCGCGGGCCGAATCCGCCCACCGTGTTCCGGGACCGCGCCTTGTTCGCCTCGAGGAGCCGCTTGGCCGTCGCGACCATCCCCGCGAGGTCCGGGACCTCGCCGACCGGGGTGTCCGGATGCACGCGGGAGAGGAAGCACAGCTCGCACCGGTAGATGTTGCCGACCCCGGCGAGGTTGCGCTGGTCGAGCAGCGCGAGGCCGATGGCGCGGTCGGGCTGGGCGCGCAGGTTCGCCTCGGCGCGTTCAGCGTCCCAGTCCGGGCCGAGCAGGTCGGGGCCGAGGTGGCCGACGGCATCGCCCTCCTGCGCGGTCGCGATGACCTCGAGCATGCCGAGGGAGAAGCCCACGGCGCTCGTGCCGTCCTCGGCGGTGAGGGCCGCGCGCGCCGTGTGCGCGGGCTTGCGCCACCGCTCGCCGGGGGCATAGACCTGCCAGCTGCCCTCCATCGAGAGGTGGGAGTGGATGCTGAGGCGGCCCTCGGGGGCGGCCGCGGCGGCGCCACCGGGCCCGGGCGGGGCGAGGCGGTGGAGGAGGTGCTTGCCGCGGGAGACGACCCCGAGGACGGTCCAGCCGGACAGGTCCAGGGTCGCGAAGGCGGGCACGCGGAAGTCGCTCGCGGCGAGGCGCTTGCCGGCGAGGGCCGCGTCCATCCTGCGCGCGGCCTGGTAGACGTTGTCACCCTCGGGCATCGGGCTGGATCCTCACGCTCTGGTCCTCACGCTCTGATCCTCACGCCGCGAGGGGTCGAGTAGGCCCCGGCGGCGGTGAGGGCGCCCGCGAGCGGCGTGTCGAGGAGGTCGTGGCCGTTGACCTTCTCCATGGCCAGCTTGTCCACCGCCCCGCCGCGCACGACGCCGACGAGCGCCTCCGCGGCGGGCACCAGCACGGCGTCGTCCTCGGTGAAGGCCAGCAGCGTCTTGCCGCCGCGCTCGACGTACAGGGCGAGCGCGCCGTCGACTGTCACGACGAGCGCGCCGGCCTTGCGGCCGGGCCGGTGGCCGGTGGCGGCCCCGGGGACCTCCGGCCAGGCGAGGGCGGCTCCGTAGGGGTTCGCCGGGTCCGTCGCGGCGAGGGCGAGCGCGTCGAGCGGCGGGGCGGCGCCCGGGTCCTCGGAGACGTCGTCGCGTGTGAACTGCCGCAGCCGGTCCACCGTGGCGGGGACGGCGAACTGGGCGGCGCCGAGCCGGTCCACGAAGTAGCCGCGGCGGCACACCCCGGACTCCTCGAGGCGCGAGAGGACCTTGTAGAGCAGCCCGAAGCCGCCGGGGACGTTCTCGGCCATAACGGATCCGCGTGTGAGGACGCCGTAGCGGTCCATGAGCAGCTGCGCGAGCGCGTGGGTCTTGATCGTCGTCTCGAGCTGGACCGAGTGCACGGCGGACCAGCGCCCGGCGGCCATGGGAGGAGCCGTGGCCGAGGGCGCGTCGAAACCGCGGGCCCCGGCGGCGCCGAGGCGGCTGACGCCCCGGAGCGAGGTGCCGATCCGGCCGCCGCGCAGGCCCGCGTGGCCGAGTGAGCGCACGCGCGGCGTCCTGGAGGGCTGGCGGTGGGCGGTATGGCCGGCGTCGAGCATGGCCCGCACGGGCGCGAACGTGTCTCCCGTGAGGCGTCCTGCCCACACGAGGCCCCAGATCAACTGGAGCACGGCGTCGTCGGGCGGGACCGGACCCGCCTGGTCGCCCTCGCCTCCCGGGTCGCGGGCGGCGTCCGCCACCTGGCGGAAGAAGTACCCCCCGCCGCCGGCAAGGAGGTCGAGGATGCGCTGCTGCGCGGCGTCGGGCGCGAACTCGGGGTCCGGGGCCAGGGTGAGCGCGGCAGACTCCGCCAGGTGCAGGCTGATCCAGCCGTCGTTGCCGGGGATAGGCCCGGCCCCCGTCCAGAGGACCTCCCCGCTGGCCATGAGCTCGTCCAGCAGCGCCGGCGTGTAGTCGGAGACGCGCGAGGGCAGCACGAGTGACTCCCACGCGCTCGCAGGCACTGGCACGCCTGCGAGCTGGTCCACGGCCGTGAGCACGCCGTCGAGCCCCTTGAGGCTGCCGCGCGGGCGCGGCCTGCCTCGGCTGTCCTTGGCGTCGCCGATGTGCTGCCAGGCGGCGAGGAAGCGGGCGAACGCGGCCTGCTCCACCGGCTCGACGTCGGCCCGCAGCGCGGCGAGCGAGCGCCGGCGGACCCTCCTCAGGACCTCGGCATCGCACCATTCCTCGGCCGGGGACGCCGCGGAGTCGCCGGCGCGGGGGCGGAAGGAGCCCTCGATGACGCGGCCGTCCGCGGCGAGCCGCTTGAGGGTGGTGTGCACGACGGCGACGCCGAGCCCGAGCCTGGCCGCCGCCTCTGGCGCGGTGAACGGCGCGTGCGTTCGTGCGTACCGGCCCACCAGGTCGCCGAGCGGGTCGGCGACCGGCTCGATGAACGCGAGCGGGATGCCCACCGGCAGGGGCACCCCGAGCGCGTCCCGCAGCCGGGAGGCGTCCTCGACGGCGGCGTACCGCTCCGCGCCCCCGACGGTTACCACCAGGGCCCGGCGCGCCGACACCAGTTCCTCCAGGTCCGCCGCGACGGCCTCCAGATGGGGTTTCGACTCCGCTGCGCTCCGCTCGACCACCGTTCGGGCGGCCACCTCGTCGACCGACAGCGGCCCCAGCAGCCGGAGCAGGTCGGCCGCGCCCTCGAGGCCCTTGAGCTTCCGGTCCTCGGCCAGCCGCTGGAGTTCGCGCTCGGTCTGCTCGATCACCTTGGGGTCGAGCAGCTCGCTGAGCTCGGCGCGCCCGAGGAGTTCGTTGAGGAGCGTCGAGTCGAGGGAGAGTGCGGCCGCGCGCCGCTCAGCCAGCGGCGAGTCGCCCTCGTACAGGAACTGGGCGACGTAGCCGAACAGCAGGGACCGCGCGAACGGCGAGGGCTGCTGGGTGGTGGTCTCGACGAGCTGGAGCTCGCGCCGTTCCACCGCCGAGGCCACGTCGCGGAGAGCAGGGAGGTCGTAGACGTCCTGGAGGCACTCGCGCACGGCCTCGAGGATGATCGGGAACTGGGGGTACTTCTTGGCCACGTCGAGCAGCTGCGAGGCGCGCTGGCGCTGCTGCCACAGGGGCTGGCGCTTGCCGGGGTTGGGCCGGGGCAGGAGGAGGGCGCGGGCGGCGCACTCGCGGAAGCGCGCGGCGAACAGGGCTGACCCGCCGACCTCCTCCGTGACGATCCCGTCGAGCTCGTCGGGGTCGAACACGAACAACTCGGCGCCGGGGGGCTCGTCCTCCATCATGGGCACCCGCAGCACAATGCCGTCGTCGGCCGCCATGGCGGAGCCGTCGAGGCCGTACCGCTCGCTCAGCCGGCGCCCCACGGCGAGGGCCCACGGTGCGTGGACGGGCATTCCGAAGGGGGAGTGCAGCACCACGCGCCAGTCGCCGAGCTCGTCCTGGAACCGCTCGACGACGAGGGCGCGGTCGTTCGGGACCAGGTTGGTGGCCTGCTTCTGCTCGTCGAGGTACTGCAGGAGGTTGCCGGCGGCGAAGGCATCGAGCCCCGCGGCTTCGATGCGGGCGAGGGCGTGCTCCCGGTCGGCACCCGAGACCTCGCGCTGGAAGGCGCCGAGGGCGCGTCCGAGCTCGACCGGCCGGCCCGCGCCGTCGCCCTTCCAGAAGGGGAGCTTGCCGGGCTGGCCGAAGGCGGGGGAGACGAGGACCCGATCGTGGGTGATGTCCTCGATCTTCCAGCTCGTGGCCCCGAGCGCGAACACGTCCCCCACCCGGGACTCGTAGACCATCTCCTCGTCGAGCTCGCCGACGCGGCGGCCGCCGCGCGCGGCCTGCGACGCCGTGGTGCCCTCCTCTTCGCTGCCGACGATGAACACGCCGAAAAGGCCGCGGTCCGGGATGGTGCCGCCGGAGGTGACCGCGAGCCGCTGGGCGCCGGGACGGCCCTCGATGGTCCCCTCCGTGCGGTCCCAGACGATGCGCGGGCGGAGTTCGGCGAACTCGTCGGAGGGGTACTTGCCGGAGAGGAGGTCCAGTGTCGCGTCGAAGGCGGAGCGCGGGAGGGTGGCGAAGGGGGCGGAGCGGCGGACCACATCGAACCACTCCTCGACGTCGACGGGCCCGAGGGCCGTGGCGGCCACCGTCTGCTGGGCGAGGATGTCGAGCGGATTGGCCGGGACGCGCAGGGCCTCGATCTGGCCCGCGAGCATGCGCTCGACCGTGATGGCGGTGTGCACGAGGTCCGCGCGGTGCTTGGGGAACAGGACGCCCTGGGAGACCTCGCCGACCTGGTGGCCGGCGCGGCCCACGCGCTGGAGGCCGGAGGCGACCGAGGGCGGGGACTCGACCTGGATGACGAGGTCCACGAGCCCCATGTCGATGCCGAGCTCGAGGCTGCTCGTGGCCACCACGCAGCGCAGGCGCCCGGTCTTGAGGTCGTCCTCGATCTGGGCGCGCTGCTCCTTCGAGACCGACCCGTGGTGGGCACGGGCCAGCACCGGCTCCGCGCCGGCGCTCTGGCCCGCCTGAGCCATCATCTCCGCGGGGGTGCGGCGGGACAGCGTCGCGGCGACAGCCTCGGCGGCCTGCCCCGCGGTGGTGGGCCCTCGCTCCTGTCCCGTCCCGGGGCCGTCCGCGAGGGGCTCGTCCCACACGCTCGGCTGCATCCGCTCGGAGTAGATCTCGTTCAGGCGGCCCGTGAGCCGCTCGGCGAGTCGGCGCGAGTTGGAGAACACGATCGTGGACCGGTTGGCGAGGATCAGGTCGACGATCTTCTCCTCGACGTGCGGCCAGATCGAGGCCTGCGGCTGCAGGCCCGAGGCGGGCCCCGCATCGTGCGCTGCGGCCGCGCCCTGCAGGTCGCTCATGTCCTCGACCGGGACGGTGACCGTGAGCTCCCAGGTCTTCGCGGCCGGGGGCGCCACGACCTCGCACGGGGCACGGCCGGCGAGGAACTGGGCCACGAGCTCCTTGGGCTCGACGGTCGCCGAGAGCCCGATGCGCTGCGCCGGCCTGGGCAGGATCGCGTCGAGGCGCTCGAGGGTCACCGCAAGGTGCGCGCCGCGCTTGGTCCCGGCGACCGCGTGCACCTCGTCCACGATCACGGTCTCGACCTCGGAGAGCGTCTCGCGGGCCTGCGAGGTCAGCATCAGGTACAGCGATTCGGGGGTGGTGATGAGGATGTCCGGCGGATTCGAGAGCAGGGCGCGCCGGTCCGAGGCCGAGGTGTCCCCGCTGCGCACGCCCACGCTCACCTCGGGCACCTCGACGCCGAGGCGCCGGGCCGTCTGGGAGATGCCGATCAGCGGCGCGCGCAGGTTCCGTTCGACGTCGACGCCCAGGGCCTTCAGCGGCGAGATGTAGAGAACCTTCGTGTGGTTCTTCGGCGCACGACGCCGGCCCCCGCCGCGCGCGGTCGCCGCTCCGGGCGTGGGGGCCGGCTCCAGATCCGCGGCGCCCAGACCGGGAAGTGCCGCCTCCTCGGGCCGGGACGGGACGGCAGGCGCCCCGGACGGCCCGGGCGGGGCGGCGCCGCCGTGCGCCAGGAGGCGGTCGAGCGAGAAGAGGAAGGCCGCGAGCGTCTTGCCGGAGCCGGTGGGTGCCACGACGAGCGCGTGCCGTCCCGAGGAGATGGCCTCCCAGGCACCGGCCTGGGCGGGCGTCGGGCGGCGGAAGGCGCCCAGGAACCACTCGCGGGTGGCAGCGCCGAAGCGGTCCAGCACCGCCACGTCTCCGGCTGCCACGGCCGGGCCCTCCTGAACACCCTGTCTCACCCGACCATCATCCTCCATGCCCCCGACATTCCTGGGCCGCGCGGCCCTGCTGCTGGGGCCGCCATGCACGGCTGGCTTTTATTTATTTCTCCGGTATGGTCGTTGGCACAGGTATTCCAGTTTTCGAATCCACATATCAGGGAGCTGAAATGTCGGGAAAGTCGCCACGAAGTTCGAAGAACCTCAAGCAGGGGCGGTCCATCAAGGAAAAGCGGGCCGACAAGAAGGCGAAGGCCGCCACGGAGCAGTTCCTGCCGCGGCGGCGCAAGGGCCCCCTCTGAGCGAGGGCCCGGCCCGGTGCCGGGCTCCCCAGGGGGTCCGCCGGCAGCCCGGCTCCGCGGCGTCGCCGCGTTGAGCAGTCCACGGGTGCCGGCGCGGACGGCCGGAGTGCTCTGAGCCTCCGGCCGTCCCTCTTGCGGGGCACCTGGGCTGCGCGGGGAAAAGCCGAGGCCGGCGAATTCCCTGAACAATTGTCCTAGGAAATTCCCCGGCCCCGGATGCGCAGATTATCCCCGCGCGGAAATCAGGAAGGCTGGAAGGCGCGCAGCGTCAGCAGATGGATGTCGCCATTCGAGCAAGCCGTGACCTGGGCGGGAATGAACAGCGACCCGTAGTCCTCCGGCGGGTACACCCGGTAGCCCGCGGCGGTCACCGCCGTGCACCCCGTGTAGTTCCTCGCCTGGTGCAGTCCGAAGTCCGCCGCGCCGCTCTGGCCGGGCTGGAGCACGATCGGCACGACGGGCACTGTGGTGTCCCGGTCGGCCGGTGCACCGATGGGGGCGCCGGTGGGTCCGTCGGTCAGTGAGACGCCGGCAAAGCCCTCGAGGAGGCAGGGCGACTGGGAGACGTTCTTGAGGGCGATCTTCTGGTACACGGTCCCGGCGGCACCGCCCGCGCCAGGCTGCAGGCTGCCCTGGAGCTGGTTCGCGACGCATCGGGCCACTCCGCCGGCAGCGGGGGTGGAAGCGGCCGCGCTGCCCGTGCCCGGCGTCGCGCTGTCGGATCCCGTCGGGGTTCCGCTGGGGGAGGGGCTCGCGCTCGAGGACGCGGGGCTGGGCGAGGCGGACGAGGGCGACGCGGCCGGCTGGGCGCCCCCCGTGCCGCACCCGGCCAGCACCGCTGCGAGGGCGAGCGGTGAGAAGAGAGCAAGGCTGCGCTGGACGCGGTTCATATTCCCACAATTCACTCCCGTCACACTGGCGTCAAGGCACGACACGGCCACAGTCCGGCCACGGCGTTCTGTGGCCCCCGTGGCCCCGGGGGCGGGGGCGGGACGGGGCTGCCTCAGGCGCGCACGTCGACCGTGGTCTCCTGGACGGCGTTGTTGCCCATTCCCTGGAACGTCCAGGCCTGCTCGAGGGGCTGGACGTGGCCGCCGGCGTCAGTGGCGCGGCTGGCGAGCGTGTGGGTGCCCGGAGCAGCGATCCAGGGCAGCGTGAACTCCTGCCACGCGTGCGCTGCGCCCGGAGGCTCCACCTGTGCCTCCGCCCAGGCCCCGTCGATCGCGACCTCGACCCTCACCACCGGCCCGTCGCCCGACCAGGCCCTGCCACGGAGCGTGGTAGGCCCGGCTCCGAGGGTCCGGCGCCGCGTGAAGAAGTCGGGCATGCCGGGCGGGACCATCAGCGAGCGGACCCTCATGCGGCCCACCGGCTCGCCCGGATCGTCCGCGTCCCGCGAGTAGCGGTAGGTGCTCTCGTTCTGGAACACGTGCGCGGGCCTGTCGAGCACCTCGATCGAGGCGAGCCACTTCACGCTCGCCATCCCGTACCACCCCGGCACGAGGAGCCGCAGCGGGTATCCGTGCTGGGGCGGGAGGGGCTGGCCGCCCATCTCGTAGGCGAGGAGCACCTCGGGGGCCATCGCCTCGTCCACCCGCAGCGAGCGGGCGTAGTCCTGCTCGAGGCCGCCCTGGACGCCGCGGTCGGCGCCGGTGAAGACGACGTCGACGGCCTCGGCACCGATGCCGGCCTCGGCCAGGAGCGGGGCGAGCGGAGTCCCGGTCCACTCCGCAGTGCCCACGGCGCCCGTGTCCCACGGGATGCTCTGGGGGCGGGGCTCGAGGCGGCCGCGTCCGTTGCCGGCGCACTCGAGGGTGACTGCCGCCGTGCGGCGGGGGCGCCGCCGGATCTCGCTGAGGGTGAGGTTGAGGGGATGTCCGAGTGACCCGTGGATCCTCAGGCGCCAGTCCTCAGGGTGCAGGTCTGGGATGTCGAAGTGGACCACGGTGTAGTGCAGGCCGGGCGGGGTCAGGTGCCAGCGGAGGGCCTCGAGCGGAGCCGAGTGGTTGCGGCGGGCCAGCTCGAGCTCTTCGCCGGTGACCGGCCCTGTGAGGGGCGGCCGCGGCGGGGCGGGAGCCGCCCCGGCGGAGCGGCCGGCTTCTGGCGTGCCGGCGCCGGCCCGGGCGGCGTCCTGGACCGTCGCGGCCTGGGCCGTTTCGTGGTGGTGCGGCCGGTGCGGAGTGCTGATCTTGGCTCGCATGCGGCCAGTGTGGGCTCGGACGTGGACGGTGTCCAGAGCCGCGTCCCCGGGGTGGGCGCGGTCCTACTGGGCCGGTCGGGCGCCCCCGTCGGCGGGGGCAGCCGGCCCCGGCGCCGGGGGCGCCCCCGCGGCGCGCTGGGCGGCCCAGGAGGCTGCCGCCGTCGTGCTCCCGATGGTGAGGAGGGCGCCGAGGAGGAGCGCGGAGTCCTCGCCAGGGGCGAGGACTCCGAGGCTGCGTCCGATCGTCGCGGCGGCGACCGGGACCCCGAGCTGGGCAGCCGAGCCGATCGCGAACGGCAGGGGGAGGCCGGTCATGCGGCCCACGGCATGGGCGACCACCGCGCCGACGCCGAGCAGCAGGCCGAGCACGATCATCTGCGGGTGGCCGCCGAGCTGGCGCAGGTCGATCGAGGCGCCGAGCCACACGAAGAACACGGGGCCCAGGAAGCCGTCGTTGAGGGCGAACAGCTGACGTGCCAGCCTCCGAGGCTCGCCCACGGCGGAGACCGCGAGGCCGAAGGCGAAGCCCGAGAGCATGACCGACACGTGCGTGAACACGGCCAGCCCTGCCAGCGCGAACAGGATCGAGAGCTGGATGCGCAGCTCCAGGGCGAACTTGCGCTCCTCGGAGAAGCTGTGGAGCCGCTGCCGCGAGCCGTCCCTTTCGAAGTGCCGCAGTGCCCACCAGAGCACGACGGCGCAGACGGCCACTGCCAACGCCCCGATCGCCTTGGGCCTGGCGTTGGCCGGGTCGATGGCGAGCGGCAGCGCCACGATCGCTGCAACGTCGGCGAGCGCGACCTGGGCCGTGAGCTCGAGGACGCTGCGGCCGGTGAGTTTGAGCGAGTCGACGATCGGCAGCACGAGGGCTGCGGAGGACGAGGCCATGAGGACCACATACAGGGGAGCATGGGCCGAGCCGATCAGGAGGGCGATCCCGATGCCGAGCGCGGCGGCGACGGCCGATGTCACGACCGTCCGGAGGGCACCCTTGCCGACGGCCTCCCGGATGGTCCGGTCCCGCACCGGCACATGGGTTCCCGCGACGAACATCATCAGGGCGAAGCCGAGGTCGGCGAGGAAGGCCAGCGTCTCGTTGCCGGAGTCGACCCAGCCGAGCAGCGACTTGCCGACCACGACGCCGGCGATGAGCTCGCCGAGCACGAGCGGCAGGTGCCAGGACTTCCTGGCCGCGAGTGCCGGACCGAGGAGCGCGACGATGCAGATGAGGGACAGCTCGACGAAGGACACCTCTCGTGCCCTCACCCGCTCCGGGGCGGGAAGTCCGCGATCCTGACGGGGATGAGGTCGGAGCGGACGTGGGCGTTGGCCTCGTCGAGCCATGTCGCGGCCATGGGGTCCCTCTCGTTTCAACGCTGTGGGCGGCATCCTACGCTGTGGGCAGTGGAACGAGCAGGTGCAGCCGGCGATCTGCCCGCCCCCAGCCGGGCTCGGTCGGCGCAGGGAATGACAAAGGCCTCGCGATCCCCGGGATTCCGGGGAAGGCGAGGCCTTCGTGCTGGGCGGTGGTGGAGGGATTTGAACCCCCGTTGGGTTGCCCCAAACATCATTTCGAGTGATGCACCTTCGGCCGCTCGGACACACCACCAGCAGGCATCTACTCTACCGAGTCGGGCCGCCGAGTCCAAACTGGGGCGATGCGCCGGGCCCGGCCCCGGCCTCCGCTGTGCCCTGCCTCGGCCGCCGGGTGCTCAGCGCGTGTAGGCCGTGGCGGTCCACAGGTGCACGAGTGCATAGGCCCGGAACGGCCGCCACGCCTCGGCGCGGCGGGCCGCCTCGGCCGCGCTGATGCCGCCGAGGGCGCGGCGCAGCACGAGGTCGCCGGGGGCAAAGGCATCCGGTTTGCCGGTGCGGACCTCGAGGTAGTCTGCGGTCCAGGGGCCCACGCCGGGGACCGCGAGGAGCTCCTCACGCGTGAGCCGCAGGCCGGTGTCCCCGGGGGAGTGGCTCCGGTCCGCGAAGGCCTGTGCGAGGGCGCGGACCGTGCGGGCGCGGGAGGACGTCAGGCCGACGGCGGACTGGAGGTCCTCGGCGCGGACCCCGGCGAGGGCAGCGGCGGTGGGGAACTGGGCCAGCAGGTGGGGGCCGGGTTCGCCGTAGGCGGCGACGAGCCGGCCCGCGAACGTGCGGCCCGCCGCGAGCGAGACCTGCTGGCCCAGCACGGTCGTCACGGCCGTCTGGAAGGCGTCCGTCGTTCCGGTGACCCTCAGCGCGGGCCGGGCGTCCACGAGGGGCCGGAGGAGCGGGTCTGCCCGCAGGGCCGCGCGGACGGGCCCCAGATCGGTCGCGAGGTCCAGCCACGCCCGGACCGCCGGGACCACGGGCGTGACGACCTCGTGGGCCGCGCGGACGGCGAGGTCCACGCCGTCGGCATCGAGCCGCACCGAGACGGCGACGGGTCCGCCCGCGGTGTGGACGAGCCGCTCGTGGGTGCCCGCGGCGAGGTCGGTGCGCTCGGCGCCAGGCACGGTGTGGGCGGCGAGGCCCGCGAGCATCGCGGCGGGAGCGAGGCCGCCCGGGGCCTCCAGCCGGAGGGGAGCAGCGGCGGCCTCTGGATGGCGGGGCTCCGACGCCATTCCGCCGTGCTCAGGCACTGTCGACCCCGCGCTGTGCGCGACCACCGGGGCTACGCCCACACGCCCGAGCTGCCGCGGCGATGGCTGCCCACGAGGTGGGTGTCGATGATGCCGATGGCCTCCATGAGCGCGAACATCGTGGTCGGGCCCACGAACGCGAAGCCCTTCTTGCGCAGCGCCTTCGAGAGCGCGATGGATTCCGGCGACGTGGACGGGATCTCGGCGAAGGAGGCGGGCGCTGGAGTCTCGGCGGGCTGGAACGACCACACGAACTCCGCCAGGCCGCCCTCCTCGCGCAGCGCGAGCGTGGCCGCGGCGTTGGTGACGGCGGCCTTGATCTTGGCCCGGTTGCGGACGATTCCCCCGTCGAGCATGAGCCGCTCGACGTCCTCCGGCGTGAACCGCGCGACCGCCTCGGGGTCGAAGCCGGCAAAGGCCGCGCGGAACGCGGGCCGCTTACGCAGGATCGTGGCCCACGAGAGGCCCGCCTGGAAGCCCTCGAGGCAGATCCGCTCGTGGACGCCCTGCTCGTCGCGGACGGGCATGCCCCACTCGGTGTCGTAGTACTCGCGCATGAGCGCATCCGCGCTGGCCCATACAGGCCGGGACAGGCCGTCCTCGCCGGTGATCAGTGCTGCCTCGGCCACGGGGGTGCTCCTTCAGTCCAGTCCGGTCACGCGGAGGGTGATGTTGATGCGCCCGGCCTCGAGGCCGCACCCGGAGGGCGCGGTGCCCGGGTAGGTCTTCATGACGCCGTGGAAGGCGAGCCGCGCCGGACCGCCGAACACGAAGAGGTCGCCGGAGGCCAGCACGAGGTCCTCGTACGGCCGGCCCCGCGACTCGGAGTTGCCGAAGCGGAAGAGGCAGCTGTCGCCGACGGACAAGGACACGACCGGCTCGCGGGAGACCTCATCCTTGTCCTGGTGCATGCCCATCCGGGCGGCGTCGTCGTAGTAGTTCACCAGGGCCGTGTCGGGGGCGTACTGGCGGGCCGCCTCGCCGGGGCCATAGGCCTCGGCGACGGCGAGCCGGCCCACGCGCGCGAGCCAGTCGGGCAGCGGCAGCACGCGGGCCCCGTTGACGTCGGTGGCCTCGCGGGAATAACGGTAGGGCTGCCAGTGCCAGCCCAGGCACACGGTCTTCACGGACATCTCGTGTCCCCGCACGGCCGCGGCCCGAGGTGGTACCGGTCCCGCGGACCACTGGCGGAACTGCCCGGTGATCCATGCCTGCTGCTCGAGGGTGAGCCACCCGGGCACATGCACGGCGCCCGGTGCGAGCTCGTGGCGGGGCCGCTCGAGCAGGTCGTCGCCGAAGAGCGTGCCGCTCACGCGGCCGCCTCCAGGGAGAGCAGTGCCGTCTTCGCCTCCAGGCCGCCGATGTAGCCGCCGAGGCTCCCGTCGGAGCGCAGCACCCGGTGGCACGGGATCACGAGCGGTAGGGGATTGGTCGCGCACGCAGTGCCGACGGCGCGGACGGCCTTCGGGTTCCCCACGGCCCGGGCGACCTCGGTGTAGCTCTCAGTGGCGCCGAAGGGGATCTCGCCGAGGTGGGCGAGGACGGTGCGGCGGAACCCGGCGGAGAGGCTCAGGTCCAGGGGCAGGTCGAAGCGCGTGCGCCGTCCGGCGAAGTACTCCTCGATCTCCCGGGCGGCGGAGCCCAGGCGGCCGGGGGCCTCGAGGATGCGCGGGCTGAGCCGGTCGGCGAGTGTCTGCAGGACGGCGTCGAGGCCCTCGCGTTCGAAGGCCACCCGGACCAGACCGCGTTCGGTCGCGGCGACGAGGAGCTGGCCCAGCGGCGAGTCGACCACCCGGTAGGCAACGTCGAGCAGTCCCTCCCGGCCGGCCTCGGCCGCCAGTGTTCCGCGCAGCCGCTCGAGGGTGCCGGGCTCGATGGCCGTCAGGTGGGGTGCGACGGCAAGGTCCACGGTGCCGAGGGCGGCCAGTTCGGCAGGATCTGCGCCTGTCGAGGTCGGGTCGGTGTGGGGGCGGTTCATGAGGGGTCTCCTTCCGGCAGCAGGTCTGCCGAGACGAGGGCGCGCAGCTTCCTGAGCCCGTCCGCGGCGGAGCGGCGGGCAGCGGCGGGAGTGCCGCCGACGATCGCGGCGATCTCCCCGAAGGGCAGGTCGCCGAGGTAACGGTAGGCGATGACGCGCCGCTGCTTGTCGGGCAGGCGTGCAACCTGGCCCCACACGCCGCTGTCCGGCGGGGCGGGGTTCCCGAGGGGCGAGCGTCCCTCCGGCACCGACTCGATCGGGACGGCGCGGCGCCCCGCTGCCCGGACGGCGTCGAGGGAGCGGCGGTGGGCGATGGTCACGAGCCAGGCCTCGACGTTGGCATCGGGCGGGAGGTCGGTGTAGGCGCGGAGGGCCGACAGGAAGGTCTCCTGCCAGACGTCCTCGGCATCCAGCGGGCCGACGACCGCGCGGCACACCCGCAGCACCGAGGCTCCGTGGAGCTCGACGAGCTTTTCGAAGGGCTGTTTCGTGTCCATCACCATGAAGACGCCGGGGAGGCCGGAAATGTGAGGTCGCCGGCCGAGGTCATGGCCATCATTCCACCCATGGCCTCAGCGGTGCTGGGCGAAGAACCCGCGCAGGAGCGCCCCGCACTCCTCGTCGAGCACACCCGGGTAGACCTCGACCCAGTGGTTGAGGCGCCGCTCGCGGAGGATGTCGAACACGCTTCCGGCCGCGCCGGCCTTCTCGTCCCAGGCGCCGAAGACCACGCGTGGGATCCTCGCCAGGACGATCGCGCCCGCGCACATCGCGCAGGGCTCGAGGGTGACCACGAGCGTGCAGTCGGCCAGCCGCCAGCCGTCGCCGTCGCCCTGGTGCGCGAGCGCAGCCGCCGCCGCGCGGATCGCCTGGATCTCCGCGTGCGCCGTCGGATCGCCCAGTGCCTCGCGTTCGTTGCGCCCGGCCGCGACCACCGCGCCGTCGGGCCCCACGACGACGGCCCCGATCGGCACGTCCCCGGTCGTCTCGGCGGCCCGCGCCTCCTCGAGGGCGCGCCGCATCCACGAGACGTGGGCGCGGTCCTGCGTGTGCGGTCCGGGGGCGGGCATGGCTCCAATGATAGGTTCGGGCGCAGACGGCGCGGCCCGGCCTCAGCCGGCCGCACCCCGTCGCACCCGGCCGGAACGCCGGGGGAGAGGAGGCGCGCGTGGACGAGGGAGGCACGCTGGGCCGCTGGGCTGCCGAGATCGGCCGCCGGCTCGGCCCCAACGCCACGATGTGGATGGTGCTCGCCGTGGGGGCTGCACTGACCCTCGGGTTCTCCTGGGCCGGCGGCGAGGTGTACGAGTCGGTGGTGAAGCGGGACGAGCTCGCGGCGCTGGACCAGCCGGTGCTCGATTGGGCGGTCTCCGCCCGGACCCCGACCCTCGACGCGGCGGTCACCGTCGTCACCGACATCGGGGGCGGGGTGATCGCGCCGATCGTGGCGGCCGTGGCGATGGTGCTCCTGGCCGTGTGGATGCGCCACTGGCGGCCCCTCGTCCTCGTGCCGGCGGCGGCCCTCGGCTCGCTGTCCGCGACCGTCTTCGGCAAGCAGCTCACCGGACGGGCCCGGCCGCCGCACGAGCTCGCGGTCCCCCCGTACGAGTACTCCGCGTCCTTCCCGAGCGGGCACACCCTCAACGCGACGGTCATCGCCGGGATCGTGGTCTACCTCGTCTGCCTCCGGGTCCGCAGCGCGTGGACCCGGACCGCGGTGATCTGCCTCGGCGCGGTCTACGCCCTCGGGATCGGCCTCTCCCGGGTCTTCCTCGGCCACCACTGGCTCACCGACGTCGTGGCCGCCTGGTTCCTGGGATGCGCGTGGCTGACGGTGGTGATCATCGCCCACCAGGTCTTCCACCTCGTGCGCCGCTCACGGGCGGAGCACGCCACCGGCGAGGCCGCGCCCGACGGCGGCGGGCGGGTGCCGCCGTCGTCCTCGCTCTGACGAGAAGGCGAGGGCAGGACGGGGTGAGCCCGGCAGGCGGGGCTGGTAGGTTCTCTGCCATGCGAACTCTCGTCGTCGACCACCCCCTCGTCGCGCACAAGCTGACCGTGCTGCGGGACAAGAACACCTCCAGCCCGGTGTTCCGGCAGCTGGCTGAGGAGCTCGTGACCCTCCTGGCCTACGAAGCCACCCGTGAGGTGCGCACCGAGCCCGTGACGATCGAGACCCCAGTCACCACCACCGTGGGGACGGCCTTCACCAAGCCCACCCCGCTGGTCGTGCCGATCCTGCGGGCAGGCCTGGGCATGCTCGAGGGCATGGTCAAGCTCGTGCCGACGGCGGAGGTCGGCTTCCTCGGGATGGCCCGGGACGAGGAGACGCTCGACATCGTCACCTACGCGGAGCGGCTGCCGGAGGACCTCACGGGCCGCCAGGTCTTCGTGCTCGATCCCATGCTCGCCACCGGGGGGACCCTGAGCGAGGCCGTGAAGTTCCTCTTCCGCCGCGGGGCCAGCGATGTCACCTGCATCTGCCTGCTGGCCGCGCCCGAGGGGCTCGAGCGCCTCGAGAAGGGCCTAGGGGATGCGAACGTGAAGATCGTCCTCGCCTCGATCGACGAGCGGCTCAACGAGAAGGCCTACATCGTTCCCGGGCTCGGGGACGCGGGCGACCGCCTCTACGGCCTGGCCAAGTAGCGGGCCCCCGCGCCGAAGGGCCTGCCGTCCTACGGCAGCTTCGGCAGCAGGCCGGAGAGCAGCGACGGCGACGTGGGCGCAGGCGGCAGGTGCGGCATGGTGGGCACCGCGCTGGGAGCCAGCGAGGGCGGGCTGAGCGGCAGCTGCGGGAGCGGCACCCCGGGGACGCTCGCCGCCGGAGCGGGAACGGACGGTGTGACGGGCGACGCCGGCCGGGTCGACTTGGGGGAGACGCCTGCCGGGCCCTGGGTGCCCTCGGGCGCCGACGTGCTCGTCGGTCCCGGTACGGCGGGCGCCACCCGGGCCGGCAGCGGCGCCTGGCCGGTCCCATCCGGGGACGGTGCCTGGCTGGGCGCGGTGTCCACAGCACTGGTGCCGCTGCCCGGCCAGAGGTGGAAGCCGTCCTGGGCCACGGCGGCCGCGCCGGCGGAGGCCGCACCGGCGGTGATCGCGATGATGAGCGCTGTCGTGGCCGGGCGGCCGCGCCGCCGGCGGGACCGCGAGCGGGTGCTGCGGGCCGCCTCGAGGTCCACCACCGTGGCCGGCGCGGGCTCGTGCTCGGTCTCCGGGAGCTGCTCGGGGGCGGCAGGCTGGAGGGCGGTGACGGCGGCCGGGAGCTGTTCGGGGGCGGCGGGCTGGAGGGCGGTGACGGCGGCCGGGGCGGCCGCGGCGGCGCCGGCGGCGAGGAGGCTGCTGAGCCGGCGGTTGGGGAGCACAGGTTCGGACTCTGCGAGCCCGCGGAGCTCGGCGAGGACCGGACGGAGGGACTCGGCGTCCTCGGAGTCCAGTCCCTCGAGGAGCTCGTCGACGACGTCGAGGTCGTCCGGGTCAAAGGCGGAAGTCATGGCCTGCTCAGTTCTGTGGTCGGCACGTGCGTGCGGAGTTCGTTCAGGGCCCGGCGCTGGAGCTGCTTGACGGCGCCCGTGGTCCGGCCCATGACCGCGGCGGTCTCCTCGATCGAGAGGTCGGCGACGATGCGCAGGAGGAGGACTTCGCGGTAGTCCTCGGAGAGCCTGCTGAGGAGGGCGAGCGCGCCGCTGTCGGCGACGACGGCATCCTCGGGGGTGGTGGCCGCGCGGCGGGGATCTGTCTCTGCCTCGTGGGGCACCAGGTAGGGGGTCCTCGCCCTGCGCCGGTGATGGTCGACGGCGCGCCCGTGGGCGATGGTGAAGGCCAGGGCCTTCGTTCCCGCGAGGCCGCCGATGAAGCCGGGCCCCTCATCGGTGCCGCCCTGGGTCAGCCGTGTGTAGAGGGCCAGGAAGACGTCGTGCGTCACGGCGTCGGGGTCGTCAATGCCCCGCGCGCGCAGGTAGCCCCTGACGGGGCCGGAGTACTCGCGGTAGGCGGCGGTGAAGAGTGCTTCCGGGCTGTCCTGATCGTCCGCGGCGATCACGACTCCGGGGTCCTCGCTCGTGTGCAACCACTCCATCCTGTCCATCGGCCACGGCGCATGGCGCCCGTGGGGGACGGGCACTGTGCCGGTTCGTGCCGGAGCCGCCGCAGGGGCGGCTCCGGCACGGTCAAACACCCTACCGCAGGTTACTGGTGGAGGGTGCTGCCGAGGTCGGAGGGCACGGCAGGGACGCTCGGGGCGGCCGGGACGCTGGGCAGCGAGCCCTGGGCCGGGACAGCGGGGACGCTCGGGAGGGCGGGCGTGCCGGGGACCGCACCCTTGGCGGCGGATGCGGCGCTGCCGACGGCCTGCTTCACGGAGCCGGCGGCGGCCTGGGCGTCGAGGCCCTGGCAGTAGGCGGCGATGTTGGCCTGGCCCTTGGCCGCGACCTCGAGGCTCTTGAAGCCGGCCGAGGAGGCGTTGAGCGAGCCGTTGGCGTCCGCGTGGCACAGGCCGACGAGGTCGAGGTCCGCGGCACCGGTGGAGCTGCCCTCGGCGGAGGAGCCGGCGCTGCCGGCAGTCTTCTGGGCGTCGGCGGCCGCGCCCTGGGCCTGGGAAGCCGCCTTAGTGGCGGCGTCCTTGGCCTGGGCGGCACCCTTGGCCGCGACGTCCTGGACCTTCTGGCCCGCGGCGGTGGCATCGCCCTTCGCCGCGTCCACGGCGGTCTGGGGCGCCGGGGCGCCGAGGATCTGGTGGGCCACGCCCTGGGCCTCGGCCGGAAGGGCGCCGGTGTACGCGGCGGTTCCCACGCCGCCGACCGTGAGGACACCGAGCGCGGCGGCGCTGGCGGCGATCTTGCCCGACGTGAGGCCAGAGGTGATGACGGTGAGGATCGACATGGATCGGCTCCTAAGGATCGAAGTCAGTGGACAGGACGCCAAGCACGCGCCCTACACCCCTTGAACCGACCGGTGCCGTGGAAAGGTCACTCGCTCCCGAGAATTTTTTCTGAGATGTTTCCAGATCGCTGCGGACCGTCCCCGTCCGCAGCCGTCCGCCGGTCCCTTCCGAGGCCGTCCGCCCGCGTCTAGCGTGGGCGCATGGACTGGAAAATCGAACTGGCCTTCATCCCCGTGAGCGACGTCGACCGATCCATCGACTTCTACGTCAACAAGGTCGGCTTCCACCTCGACTACGACCAGCGGGTCAGCGAGGACCTGCGCTTCGTGCAGATCACCCCGCCGGGGTCCGCGTGCTCGATCGCGTTCGGCGAGGGCCTGTCCGAGAAGCCGCCCGGCACCGCGGCCCTGCAGATCGTGGTCGCGGACATCACCGCGGCGCACGACGAGCTGGCCGCCCGCGGGGTCGAGGTCAGCGACGTCCAGGTCCTCGACTGGGGCCACTTCGTGAACTTCGAGGACCCGGACGGCAACCGCTGGGCGATCCAGTACCTCCCGAACCGGCCCAACGGCTGACTCGCCTGCGCGCCGGCTGCCGCCGCGGCAGGCCTACCGGTCCCCGCTCAGCACCGAGGACAGGTCGTAGCTGACCGGTTCCTCCAGCTGGTCGTAGGTGCAGGACGAGGGAGCCCGGTCCTCCCGCCACCGCACCCACTGGGCGGTGTGCCGGAAGCGGTCCCCCTCGGTGTGGTCGTAGCGCACCTCGGCGACGCGTTCCGGCCGCAGCGGGATGAAGGACAGGTCCTTGTTCGCGTTCCAGCGCGAGTGGGCCGCGGCGGTCGGGGTGCGCGGGGTCGACTGGTCCCGGTTGTCCGGTGCCTCCTTCGCGGGCTGGGCCCACGCCCACGGATGGTCGTCGAAGGTCGTGACGAGGGGCTGCAGCTCGGTGAACAGCTCACGCCGGCGAGCCATCGGGAATGCCCCGACGACCCCCACCGAGTGGAGCTGGCCCTTGTCGTCGTGCAGTCCCAGGAGCAGGGAGCCGACGGCGTCGGTCTCGTCCTTGTACAGCCGGTATCCGGCGACGACGCAGTCCGCCGTCCGCTCGTGCTTCAGCTTAGACATGATCCGCTTGTCCTCGGCGTAGGGCTCACCGAGCGGCTTGGCCACGATGCCGTCCAGGCCTGCCCCCTCGAAGGCGGTGAACCACTCCAGCGCTAGGGCCGGGTCCCGGGTCGCGTCGGTGAGGTAGACCGGCGGCTCCGCGCCCTCCATGGCCTCCTCGAGCGCCGCCCGCCGCTCCGCGAACGGGCGCTCGACGTAGTTGGCCTGCCCCAGCGCCAGCAGGTCGAACGCGACGAAGCTGGCCGGCATGGCGGCGCTGAGTTTGGCGATGCGTGACGCCGCCGGATGGATCCGCTGCTGCAGCGCGTCGAAGTTCAGGCGGTCCCCGGACTCGGGGTCCACCAGGATGATCTCGCCGTCGATGACCGAGTGGTCGGGGAGGTTCTCCACGAAGGCGGCGACGAGCTCCGGGAAGTAGCGGGTCATGGGCAGGGCATTGCGCGAGCCGATCTCGACCCTGTCGCCCGAGCGCCAGACGATTGCGCGGAAGCCATCCCATTTGGGCTCGTAGAGGAAGTCCCCTTCCGGCAGCTTCTTGACCGGCTTGGCGAGCATCGGCCCGTACGGAGGTGCGATGGCGGTGCCCCACTCGGCGTCCCGCTCCGCCTTGGGCGCCAGGTAGTCGGCGTCCAAGCGGTCGGCCTTGCGCTTGCTGGGCGGCACGCGCGGCGGTTCGCCGGGCATCTTGGGGTAGTCGGGCGGGAAGTTCAGCTCGCCGAGCCCGCGCTCGAGGTCCCGCTCCCACAGCGCCAGTGCCCCGCCGACGTCGCCCGCGGTGCGGTCGATGTCCGTCCAGGGGCATTTCCGGCTGGCCAGGAGCGCCGGGACGGTCCGCACCGTGAAGTCGCGCGGGTCGGCGTCGGCCAGCTCGTCCCAGGTCAGCGGGGTCGAGACCGGCGCGTGCGGCAGGGGCCGGGGCGAGTACGCGGCGGCGATCGTGCGGTCCCGGTTGGCCTGGTTGAAGTCGACGAAGACCCGCTCGCCGCGCTCCTCCTTCCACCAGAACGTGGTGACCAGCTCCGGCAGCCGCCGCTCGAGCTCGCGGGCGATCCCGATGACGCCGTGGCGCACGTGCTGGAACTCGTGCGTGGGCCGGATCCGCGCGTAGACGTGGACGCCCCGATTTCCGGAGGTCTTCGCGTAGGCCGTGAGTCCGGCGTCGGCCATGACCTCGCGGAGGGCCTGGGCCGCGGTGACGGCGTCGGCGAACGTCCGTCCCGGCTGGGGGTCCAGATCGATGCGCAGCTCGTCCGGGTTGTCCAGATTGGCGGTGCGCACCGGCCACGGATGGAAGGTCACCGTTCCCATCTGGGCGGCCCAGGCCAGCGCAGCCGGCTCGTCGAACACGAGCTGGTCGTGGCGCCGGCGGGACGGGTACGTGCACGTCACCGTCCGCAGGTAGGCCGGTGCGCCCCGCGGCGGCCGCTTGGAGAAGAACTCCTCGCCGTCGATCCCCTCGGGGAAGCGCTGCAGCGTCATGGGCCGGTCCCCGTTGAGGTGGAGGAACGGCGTAGCCACCGCCAGCAGATATCCCGCCAGGTCCCGCTTCGTGAGGGGTCCGCCGCCGTCGGTGCCGGGCCAGAGCACCTTGTCCGGGCTGCTCAGCTTCACTTCCCGTACGCCGTCGGGGCCGTCCACGCGCAGGATCTCGGAATCCGCCATGGGCCCACCGTAGCCGCAGCACCCGCCGTTCCGGCACCCCACTCTCACCCGAGTCGGTAGACCGTCGTCCCGCCGATCGTCTGGGCGGCGTAGTTGGCCTCGACCCACTGGGCAATCTGGCGGGCAGCGTCGGAGCCCGAATCGCCTCCCATGAGCGAGGCCGCGATGAACCAGTGCACCCTGCCTTCCGCGACGAGCCGCTGGAACTGCTCGAGCGTGGGGGAGGGGTCGGTGCCGTTGAAGCCGCCCAGTGCCATGACCGGCTGCCCGCTCGCGAGCTGGTAGCCGGCGGCGTTGTTCGACCCGACCACGGCCGCGGCCCACGTGTACTTCGAGGCGTCCGCGGTCAGGGCCGCGACGAGTGCGGCCGACGGCCTGCTGGCACCGAGGAGGCCAGCCCCGCCCCCGCGTCCGACGAAGCCCGTCGCCGCCGGGCCGCCCGTGCCCTGGCCGAACTGGCCTTGGATGAACTGGCGCCGGCCCCCGAACCCGCCCGGGCCGCCGAACCCGAATCCCGAGGACGGGCCGGCGCTCACGATCGCCCCGGTGTGCGCGGTGGACACGGTCTGCACCGTGAAGGCCAGCGGGCCGGCGAGGCCGGCGAGGAGGGCGAGGGCCGCCGTCGTCCGCGCGGCCCGGCCGCTCCACCGAGGGGCGACGGGCACGCCGAACGGTCCTGCGAGCACGCCGAGCGCCGCGGCGATCCCCGCGACCGCCACCGCCGGGGCCAGCCAGGGGACGAAGCCCGTGGCGCGGCCCAGCAGGACGGCGCCCATGGCCCCCGCCGAGAGGACTGCCGCGGCCAGGACGGCCGCCTCCGTGCGCCGGCCGCGCCGGTGCCACAGGACGCCCGCGCCGAGACCGGCCAGCGCCGCGATGGCGGGGGCAAGCGCCACCGTGTAGTACTCGTGGATGATGCCCGCCATGAGGCTGAACGTGAGGCCCGTGACGAGCACCCAGCCGCCCCACACCATCACGGAGGCGCGCACCGGGTCGGTCCGGGGGGCGCGGCGCCCCACCCAGAGGAGGGCGGCCCCCAGGATGAGCGCGGAGGGCAGGAGCCAGGCGATCTGGCCGCCAAACGACTCCGAGAAGAGCCGGAGGAGCCCCGGCCGGCCCCAGCCGTTGCCGCCGCCCACCGAGCCGACCTCGTTGCCGTCGAGCCGGCCGAACCCGTTGTAGCCGAAGGTGAGCTCCAGGATCGAGTTGGTCTGGGACCCGCCGATGAAGGGCCTGGCGCTCGCGGGGGTCAGCTGGACGGCGAGGATCCACCAGCCCGCGGCGGCCGCCATCGCGGCGAGCGCCCCGGCCAGGTGGAGCAGCCGCCGCCCCAGCGGGTGCGGGGCGGCCCACAGGTAGGCGAGCCCGAAGCCCGGGACCACCAGCAGGACCTGGAGCTGCTTGGCGAGGAACCCGACGCCGAGCAGGGCGCCGGCCGCGATGAGCCAGCGCGCCGTCCCGTCCTGGACCGAGCGCACCACGGCGTAGCCGGCCGCCGCCATGAGCAGCACGAGCAGCGCGTCCGGGTTGTTGAACCGGAACATGAGCGCCGCGACGGGGGTCAGGGCGAGCACGACGGCGGCGAGGAGCCCGCCGCGGTGCGCGGCGGCATCGCTGCCGGTCGCCGCCAGGACGGCCCTGCGCACCGCGAGGTAGAGGATCCAGGCGGTGGCGACGCCCATGAGGACCTCGGGGACGAGGATCGAGGCGGAGCTGAGCCCGAACACGCGCACCGAGAGGTCCACGATCCACAGCGACGCCGGGGGCTTGTCGACCGTGATCGAGTTCCCGGCGTCCGAGGAGCCGAAGAAGAACGCCTCCCAGTTCTGGCTGCCGGCCTGGGCCGCGGCCGAGTAGAACGCGTTCGCCCAGCCGTTGGCGGTGAGGTTCCACAGGTAGAGGGCCGCGATCGCCCCGAGGACCACCGCGAGCTCGGCGCGCCGGCGCGACGCCGCCGCCCCGGTACGCCCGGCGGCCGGACCCGCAGGACGTGACCTCCAGGAGGTGACTCCCAGACGGCCGGGGCGGCGCGGGGACGCCCCAGGTGCCCCGGGCGGCTCGTAGCCGAGCGTGCTGGCCATCACTTCACCAGCTTATAGACGGTCGTGGAGCCGACGGTCTGGGCCTGGAAGTTCGCCTCCACCCACTGGGTGATCGCGGAGGCGTCCGTGGACCCCCCGCCACGTCCGCCGAAGCCGCCGCCTCCTGCGATGTAGTACGTGACCTCGCCCTTGGAGACCAGGGCCTTGAACTCGTCGAGGCTCGGGTAGGGGTCGCTGCCCATGAAGCCGCCCATGGCGATGACGTTGGTGCCCGAGGCGAGCTCGAGGGAGGCCGCCGAATTCGCACCGGTGGTCGCCGCGGACCACGTGCTGGTGGTCTGCTTCAGGAGCGCCACCAATGCGCTCGACGCCGTCGCCCCGCCGCCCGGGCCGCCTTGCACCTGCCCGCCGAAGCCGCCCGTCTGGCCAGGAGTGCCAGCCGGACCCGTGGCCCCGCCGCCGGGGGCCTCGCCGGCGGAGCCGTCACGCGAGGCTCCCAGACGGTCGCGGAACTGCGCGAACCCGGCTCGCGTCCCGAAGCCGCTGGCACTGGACGGCCCTGAGGTCGGGATCGCGCCGCTGTGGCCCACCGAGGCCGTGGCGACCGTGAACGCCGCGGAGCCGAGCCCACCGGCGAGGAGCGCCGTCACGGCCAGCGCCATCGCACCGGCGCGGACCCTGCCCGCCCCGAAACGGTCCACCCGCACCAGGAAGCCCAGCGCGGCGAGGACGCCGAGCACCACCACCACGACCCGCAGCCACGGCAGCCACGACGCGTCGCGGCCCAGGAGCACCGCGGTCCAGACGCTCGTGCCGAGCACCGCCACGGCCAGGACGGTCCGGGACGGCCAGTAGGACCTGCCCCTGAACAGCTCGGCGGCGCCGATGCCCACGACTCCGGCGATCCCGGGCGCAAGGGCGATCGCGTAGTAGTTGTGCACGGTCCCGGTCATGAACGAGAAGACCAGGGCCGTGAGGATGGTCCAGCCGCCCCAGATGATCAGGGAGGCACGCACCCGGTCGGTGCGGACGGCCCGCCGGGTGAACCAGAACCCGGCCACGAGCAGGATCAGCGCCGCCGGCAGGAGCCAGGAGATCTCGGACCCGAAGGTCGTGCCGAACATCCGCGTGATCCCGGCCGCCCCTCCGAATCCGCCGCCACCCGGGCCCCCGCCGCCCGGCGCGCCGCCGGCGAAGCCGCCGAGGCCCCCGCCGCCGGTCGCGCCCGAGCCGGCGGCAGCACCGGCGTCGGACGCGCGGTCCCGCACCGCGCCCCCGAAGCCGCCGCCGCGGTTGCCGAAGATGCGGGCGAGCCCGTTGTACCCGAAGGTGAGCTCGAGGAAGCTGTTGGTCTGCGAGCCGGCCATGTACGGACGCACGCTCGTGGGGGTCAGCGTGAACACGGCGATGTAGGCGCCCGCGACGGCGACGAGGCCGCCCAGCGCACCGAGCAGGTGCAGGATCCGCCGCCGCAGCGTGGTCGGGGCCGCCCACAGGTACGCGAGGCCGAGCGCGGGGACGATGATGAGGCCGGCGAGCATCTTGGTCAGGAACGCGAGGCCGAGGACGGCGCCCACGCCCACGAGCCACTTCCAGCCGGCCTTCTCGATGGCCCGGACGGTCATGTAGGCGGCGAGGACCAGGCAGAACGTGAGCATCGCGTCCGGGTTGTTGAACCGGAACATGAGCGCGGCGACCGGGGTCGCCGCGAGCGCGCCGCCCGCGATGAGGCCGGCGGCCGGCCCGCTCACGCGCTTCACCGCGGCGTACATGAGCGCGACCGAGGCCACCCCCATGAGCGCCTCGGGCAGGAGCATGGTGAACGAGTTGAAGCCGAAGATCCGGCCCAGGAGTCCTGGGATCCAGAACGCGGCCGGAGGCTTGTCCACGGTAATGGCGTTGCCGGCGTCGAGGGAGCCGAAGAACCACGCGGTCCAGTCCTTGCTCCCGGCCTGGACTGCCGCGGCGTAGAACTCGTTGCCCCAGCCGGAGTTCGTCAGGTTCCACAGGTAGAGGAAGCCCGAGGCGACGACCAGGCCGAACGCGGACGGGCGGGCCCAGCGGGGCTGGTCCGCGCCGAAGGCGACGCGGCGCCAGGAGGGCCGGGCGGGCGGACGACGGCGGGAGGAGGCCGCCGCCGTGCGCCCACCCGGGGCTGTGGGGGACGCGGTGTCCGGGGTGCCCGAGCCGGCGGTGGGGATGGCGCCGGTACCGGTGTCCGGAGTGAGCGAGGTGGTCATGGGAGGGCCTTTCGGAGGGGCAGGCTACGTCTGGGAGTCACCTTCTGGAGGTCACCTTCTGGGAGTCACCTCCTGGAGGTCACCTCCCGCGGGTCACGTGCGGCGGCGGAACACCCAGTGGCGGAAGAGGAGGAACTTGAGGGCTGTCGCGGCGAGGTTGGCGGCGACGAGGATGCCGAGCTCGAGCCACGTCGCGGGGTCGGCGACCGTGTGCATCCAGGCGAGCGCCCCGGCAGTGAGGGCCCAGCCGAGGCCGAACACGATGAGCCCCTCGAGGTGGTGCCGCCCCAGCCGCTCCGCGCCGAGCACGCCGAACGTGAAGCGGCGGTTCGCGACCGTGTTCGCCACCGCGGTGATGAGCAGCGCCACGAAGTTCGAGGCCTGCGCGTCCATGAACTCCCGCCCCAGCACGAACAGGGCCGCGTACGCGAGCGTCGAGGCGAGCCCGATGGCCGCGAACCGCGCGAGCTGACCGAACAGGCTCTGCCGCCGCCCGGCCTCCGCGGCGCGCTCGCCGGCCGGGAGAGGCCCACGGGCCAGGGCATCGCGCAGCTCGGTGAGGGGGATGCGGCCGCGGGCCATGTCCTTCGTGAGCCGGTACATGCCCCGGAGGTCGTCGAGCGCCGTGCGGACCACGTCCACCTTCGAGTCCGGATCGTCCGTCCAGTCCACCGGGACCTCGTGGCAGCGCAGGCCGCAGCGCTCGGCGAGGACCAGGAGCTCGGTGTCGAAGAACCACGCGGTGTCGAGCGTGTGGGGCAGGAGCTGCTGGGCCACGTCCGCGCGGATCGCCTTGAAGCCGCACTGCGCGTCGGAGAATCCGGTCCCCATGAGGGAGTGCAGCAGGAAGTTGTAGGAGCGCGAGACGAACTCGCGCTTGGGGCCGCGGATCACCCGCGAGGTCCGAGCCAGCCGGGTGCCGATCGCGAGGTCCGAGTGGCCGGACAGGAGCGGGGCCACGAGCGGGCCGAGCGCCGCGAGGTCGGTGGAGAGGTCCACGTCCATGTAGGCGAGCACCGGAGCATCCGAGGCGAGCCATACCCGCCGGAGCGCGTTGCCGCGGCCCTTCTGGTCGAGGTGGACCGCGCGGACCTCGGGCAGCTCGCGCGCGAGCCGCTCGGCCACGCGGAGCGTCGAGTCGGTCGACGCGTTGTCAGCCACGGTGATCCGGAACCCGTGCTTGAACGTGCGGGAGAGATGCGAGTGGAGACGCCGGACGCACTCCTCGAGGTCCTCCTCCTCGTTGTAGACGGGGACCGTGACGTCGAGGACGGGGATGCCCGCCGCGTCGAGCGCGTGCGCGTCGATGGCGGTGCCCGGGCGGAGCCCGGACACGAGGGCGGGGAGGCCGCCGGGATGGACGACGCCGCCGGCCGCCTGCGCGGTCGGCTCGCCGGAGGCGGGGGCCAGGGAGCCGGCGGCTGCGTCCGTGATGCTGGGGTCGGTGAGCGTCATGTACTGACTGTCGCGGGCTACCTTTTGACCGCCTTAGCGCGATGCTGTGGCGCTGCTGTGAGCCTCGGGGCGACCTCGCGCTCCCGCGGGTGATCTCGCGCTCCCGCGGGGTGACCTCGGCCGACCCGGGGCGGCGATGATTCGGCCCAGCCCGAATCGTTCCGGATGTCCGGGCCCCCGCCTAGAGTGGCATCGTGATCCACTCCACCGCCCTCCAGGACCGGGTCCGATGAGCCGCCGCGCCTGGGTCCTCTTCGCGGCCATGAGCCTCATCTGGGGCGTGCCGTACCTGCTCATCCGCGACGCGGTGCACGAGGTGAGCCCCGCCGTCGTCGTGTTCTCGCGGACGGCGATCGGCGCGGTCGTGCTCCTGCCGTTCGCCCGCCGGGGGATGCGCATCGTGTGGGAGCACCGCTGGCCCGTCCTCGCGTTCGCGCTGCTCGAGATGGTCGGCCCGTGGTTCCTCCTCAGCGACGCCGAGCGGTTCCTCACCAGCTCGCTGGCCGGGCTCCTCATCGCCTTCGCACCGGTGCTCGCCCTCGTCGTCGCGCGGCTGATCGGGCTCGAGAAGCGCATCGGACGGCTGCGGATCGCCGGCCTCGCCGTCGCGGTCGGGGGAGTGGCGGCCCTCGGCGGCGGCGGCATGGAGGCCGCCGGACCGTGGCCCGTGGTCGAGATGATGCTCGTGGCGGTGGGCTACGCGATCGCGCCGCAGATCGCCGCCACGAAGCTGCGCGAGGTGCCGGCGCTGCCCATGACGGCGGCGTGCCTGACCGTCGCTGCGGCCATCTCCTCGCCGTTCGCCCTCATGTCCTGGCCCGCCCAGGCGCCGTCGGCGCTCGCGACCGGCTCGCTCGTGCTCCTGGGGCTGCTGTGCACCGCCCTGGCGTTCCTGCTCTTCTTCCGCCTCATCGCGGACGCCGGGCCGGCCCGGGCGACGGCGATCGCCTACGTCAACCCGGTCGTGGCCCTCGCGCTCGGGGTCGCCCTCCACGGCGACCCGCTCACGCCGCTGATCGGCGCCGGCGCGGTGCTCGTCCTCGCGGGGACCTTCATGGCCACGCGCCGCAGCGCCCACGAGGCCGAGCCCTCGCCGGCCGGCCCCGCGCAGGCGCCCTCCGCGCAGGCTTCGGGATGACCGGGGCGCCGCGCGATGCTCGGCGCGCGCGGCTCCCTCGGCCCGGGGGCTACGCGGCGGGCAGGTAGACGGCGAACTCGGTCCGGCCGGGCCTCGAGGTGACGTCGATGGAGCCGCCGTGCGCCTTGACGATGGCGTCGACGATGGAGAGCCCGAGTCCCGTGGAGCCCTCGCCCGTGGAGGTGCGCGCCTTGTCGGCGCGGGTGAAGCGGGAGAAGACGGTGTCCCGCAGGTCGGCGGGGATGCCCGGGCCGTCGTCCGTCACGGTCAGCACGGCTTCGCCGGTCGCCGACCGGCCCGCCGCCGCGGTGACCGTGGTCCCCGCCGGCGTGTGCTTGCGGGCATTGCTCAGCAGGTTCACGAGCACCTGGTGCAGCTTCGCACCGTCGGCCGTGATCTCGACCGGCTCCTCGGGCAGGTCGAGGCGCCACACATGGTCCGGTGCAATGACCTTCTGGTCCGTGACCGTCTCCACGAGCAGCTGGGTGAGGTCCACGGGCCCCCGCTTGAGCGGCTGGCCCTCGTCGAGCCGGGCCAGCGTCAGCAGGTCCTCCACAAGCCGGGACATCCGCAGCGACTGCGACTCGACCCGCCCGAGCGACTCCGCGCCCTGGTCGGTGAGCGGCTCGGTCAGGCGCAGCATGTCCGTGTAGCCGCGGATCGCCGTGAGCGGGGTGCGCAGCTCGTGCGAGGCGTCGGCGACGAACTGGCGCACCTTCATCTCCGAGGCCTGGCGCGCCTGGAGGGCACCGGAGACGTTGTCCAGCATCCGATTGAGCGCGTTCCCCACCTGGCCGACCTCGGTCCCGGGGTTGGCGGCCGACTCGGGAACCCGCACCGCGAGCGCCACCTCGCCGGCCTCGAGCGGCAGCTGCGCCACCTGTCCGGCCACGCGGGAGAGCTCGTCCAGGGGCTTCATGGTGCGACGGATGATCACCGTGCCGAGCAGCCCGACGAGCACGAGCCCCCCGAGGGACACGGTGACGGTGGTGAGCACGAGCGATCCGAGGGTCGCCTGCATCGACGTCAGCGGGAGGCCGGTCACGACGACGTCGCCGTTGGCGACCTGGACGGCGACCAGCCGGAACGACCCGGCGCTGAGGTGCCGGTCCACGGCGCCGGTCGCGCCGCCCGGCCCGCCGGGCCCCTGGCTGCCGGCCGGGATCGAGGCGAGCGCATCGGCGTCGGACTGCGTGATCGAGACGATCTTGCCGTCGGCCGTGCGCAGCCCGCTCGTGACGAGGACCCCGTTGCTGATCCTCGCGCTGAGGGTGCCGGCGCCCTGGCCGGGCGCGTCCAGCGGGTCGCGGCGGAGGCCGCCCGAGGGGGTGCCGAATTCCACGGCGCGGTGGCTCGCCTGGGCCAGCTGCCCGTCGAGCTGCTGGGTGAGCACCCGGTCCATGGTCGCGTACAGGAGGGTGCCTACCACGGTGCAGATGCCCACGAGCAGGAGCATCACCACGAGGACGAGCTTGGTCCGCAGGTGCCACGTGTCGGGGTGGAGCCAGCTGCGCCCCGAACGCGGTTCCGCGCCCGAGAGCTTGCTCATGGTCATGCCTCTGCTGGCTTGATGACGTACCCGGCGCCGCGGACCGTGTGGATCATGGGGGCGCGGTCCACGTCGATCTTCTTGCGCAGGTAGGAGATGTAGAGCTCCACGATGTTGGCCTGGCCGCCGAAGTCGTACTGCCACACGCGGTCGAGGATCTGGGCCTTGCTGACCACGCGCTTGGGGTTCTCCATGAGGTAGCGCAGGAGCTCGAACTGCGTGGCGGTGAGCTGGATGTCGTCGCCCCCACGGGTCACCTCGCGGGTGTCCGTGTTGAGCACGAGGTCGCCGACCACGAGCTCGGCGTCGTCCTGGGCGGCCACGCCGGAGCGTTGGACGAGCCGGTGCAGGCGCAGCATGACCTCCTCCATGCTGAACGGCTTCGTGACGTAGTCGTCGCCGCCGGCCGCGAGGCCCGTGATGCGGTCCTCGACCGCGTCCTTGGCGGTGAGGAACAGCGCGGGCACCTCGGGCATGAACTGGCGGATGCGCGTGAGCGCCTCGACGCCGTCGAAGCCGGGCATCATGACGTCGAGCACGAGGACGTCCGGCCGGAACTCCCTGGCTGCCTTGACTGCGGAAGGCCCGTCCGAGGCCACCTGCACGCTCCAGCCCGCCATGCGCAGGCCCATGCTCATGAGCTCGGACAGGCTCGGCTCGTCGTCCACCACGAGGGCGCGGATGGGTGTGCCGTCGGGGTGCGTCAGCGCCGGCAGGTTGTTGGTGGAGAAGGGGCTTGCCATGGTTCCAGCCTCCCTGTGACGGATTGTCCGAGCCTGAGCGCGGGCTGTGAACGCCCTGTGCACGCAAGCCTAGCCCGGTCACAGTAGCCGCAGGCGGCCGGCACAGCCCGGACACAGCATCCGCGCCAACCCTGATACCAGAACGCCGCACCCTCGAGGAGGACACCATGGCCCAGAACGATTCACCCCGCCCGGACGAGCACCGCCCCGCCGAGCCGACCGTCCCGCAGGAGACGGTCGCCTCGCCGTACGGCGAGCACGGCGGGCATCCCGAGCACGACGGCGTGTCCCGTCCGGGTGCCGGGCCCTCCGCCGGCTGGGGCGCGCCCCAGGAGCAGACCCAGCAGTATCCCGGATGGGGCGCCCCGCAGACCGACCCGGCCCAGCCGACCGAGCAGACCCACCAGTACCCGGGCTGGGTCGCCCCGCCCGAGCAGCTCTACGCCCAGCCCGCTCCGGGATGGGGCGCGGCTGGGGGCAAGGGGCCGCACGCCCCTGCCGCGCGGTGGCGCGGCCTCACCTCGACCCAGAAGGGCGTCGCCGCGGCGGCGGCAGCAGTCGTGATCGCCGGAGGAGCCGGCGCGGCCGTGTGGGCGGCGAACTCCTCCAACGCGTCCACGGACAGCAGCGCCGCGAACGGCTTCGGCGGCGCGGCCGGGCAGGGCGGGTTCGGCCCCCAGGGCGGCACCGGCGCGCAGGGCGGAACCGGCCAGCAGGGCGGAAGCGCGGCCCAGGGCGGCACGCGCGGATTCGGCGGCGCCGGCGGGGTCGGCATCGGGATGCTCGGCCAGATGCTGCACGGCGAGTTCGTCGTGGTCCAGGGCAGCACGAACGTCACGATGGTCGAGCAGGCCGGCACGGTGACGGCCGCCTCCGGGCAGTCGGTGACGGTCAAGAGCAGCGACGGCTTCCAGCAGACCTACGCGCTCTCGTCCTCGACCCAGATCGCCGCGCGCGGGATGCGGGGACGGGGTGCCTCCGGCAGCGGGGCCTCGGGCACCGAGACCCTCGCCGAGGGCGAGACGGTGAGCGTCATGGCCCTCAAGGACGGCCTCGCGGCCCAGACCGTCATGATCCTCGGCACCGGCACCGGCACCGGAACCGGGACGGGTTCCGGCACCTCGAGCTGAAGCGGCCCTCCCTGGGACACCACAACGGCGCCGCCGGCCTCGAACGTGAGGCGGGCGGCGCCGTCGTGCGCAGCGGGGACGGCGTGAGCCGTGCCCGGCGGCTGCCCTCAGTACCAGTTGTGGGCGAGGTGGAACGCGAGCGCGTTCGCGGGCGAGCCGTAGCTCTTCTTGATGTAGTCAAGGCCCCAGTCGATCTGGGTCTTGTAGTTCGTCTGCCAGTCCGCGCCCACGGACGCCATCTTGCTGCCCGGGAGCGACTGCACGATCCCGTAGGCACCCGAGCTGGCGTTGGTGGCCGTGGTCGACCAGCCGGACTCCTTGTTCCACAGCGTGACCAGGGCGCTCATCTGGTCCTGCCCCCAGCCGAACGCCGAGAGCCGGCTCGCGGCGTAGGCCTGGGCTGCCGCCGGGTCGTTGACCGGCTGTGCCGCCGCGGCGGCCTTGGCTGCGGCTGCGGCGGCCTGGTCGGCTGCTGCCTTGTCCGCCGCCGCCTTGTCGGCTGCGGCCTTGTCCGCGGCACTCTTGTCGGCTGCGGCCTTGTCCGCGGCAGCCTTGGCAGCGGCGGCCTTGTCGGCTGCCGCCTTGTCGGCTGCGGCCTTGTCCGCAGTGGCGCGCGCATCGCTGCTCGCCTGGGCGAGCGCGCCCGGCTGGCTCGGGCTCGGGGTCTGCGCGGCGGCGGACGCCGAGGGGGCCGTCACCGAGGCGGTGCGGGCGAGGTCTGCCGAGTTCGCGGTGGCCGCCGCGCCTCCGCCGGCAACGGCAAGGAGGCCGAGGGACAGGGCGACGACGGCGCTCCGGTTGCCGAAGCGGTCAGTTCCCTTCTTCGCGGCACGGGCCAGGGCGGAACGGTTCGGGGCGACGGCTCGACGTCGGCCATGAGGGCGCGCGGAAGCGCGGTCAGGGGTCTTGCTCACAAGCGTAAGGGCCTCTCGTTTGCGCCTGCGAAGTTAGCTGTCGGGTTCGGATGAGAGTCATCCGGCCCGGCCAGTGGCACGGGCTTCACCCCGAGGCCGCCATGAATGCGCGTAGCACTGGGCGCGGCCGCTGAGTGGGTCCTCCGTCTCTGCCTCCTACGTCCCCCCAGGCCGTCGGCAGAGCTCGGCGGACAGGGCCTGAGGGATGCCAGCCGTGGGGCGGGCACCAAACCACTGTAGGGGAACGGACCCCTGATTGTCACATTTGGGTAACAGCAGATTGGTCGGCCGCCGGACCGGGCAAAACCGGCGCGCCCGCGTGCGGTGTAGACCATGTGGTCTGGCCATGTCCAGCCGCGCGACGCTCCGGGCGGCCCGCGTGTCGAGTCACGTCCACGCTGTGAGATCGACCGCGCGCGGCGCCACCCGTCCCGAAAGGCCCGAAAGGCCGAATATTGTTCGACAAAGAGCCGGCCGCTTCTCGAAACTGTGAAAATATCTGTTCACATTCTCGGATCGCCGAATCGTGATTCCTGTCACAACCAGCACTGTCTGTCTCGCATGGTGAGACGAACCCGACAATGTTACTTGCCTGTAGCCATTGTTACGGGACACACTCTCACTGTGAACAAAGACTCAGCAGCACCTGCAGCCGCAGACCGCCGCCTCGCCGGGACACCCTCCGGCCGAACCGCATGCTGCTGTCGAATGCCGAGCTAACTGCACCACCCCAGCACTCAGCCCCAGTCTTTTCGCCGCCCAGCGTCGGGCATCCACCGCCAGGCGGGCGCATCTGCTCCGCATTCGAAGCCTTCACGGCTAGCAGTCTCACGAGGTTCATCCATGTCTGTTGCATCCGGCTACGTCCACATCTCTGTCCGCAACGCCCAGAAGGCCCAGAAGCCGGGCCACCGCCAGCCCTTCAGTGCCCACTTCGGCGGTGCCGAGGCGTACCAGCACGGCGCCGCCGCCGCGGCCCGTACCCCGTCCCTGGGCGCCGTCCAGGACGCCGCGCCCATGACGGCCCCGACCCCGGTCATCCAGCCGGGCGCCGAGCCGGTCCGCGCGGTTGCGGCGGACAACGTCGCCCACGGCTTCGTGCTCTACGTGGGCCTCTCCGAGCAGCAGGCCGCCGCCGCCGGGACCTCGATCGCGCGCATCGCCCAGGAGATCCGGGCCTACGCCCAGTCGCTGGTCGAGGGCGTCGAGAGCTACGCCGCGGTGGCCGTGGCGCCCGCGAGCGCGCCGGGCTCCCCGCTCGACGTCGTGCGTTCGACCTTTGGTGACCCGACCGTGTCCGTCCGGCAGCCGCGCCCGGAGCCGCGCCCCGCGGTGTCAGATTCCCGCCCCGCCGGTGTGCTCATCGACCTCGCCCGCCGCGAGGTGCACCTCGACGGCGAGACGCTCAACCTCACGTTCAAGGAGTTCGAGCTCCTGAACTACCTCGTCGAGAACGGCACGCGCACCGTGAGCCGGGACGAGCTCCTCGAGAGCCTGTGGAAGAACGCCGAGGAGGTGCCCAACGAGCGCACCATCGACGTCCACATCCGCCGCCTGCGCTCCAAGCTCGGCAGGCTCGCGAACACCGTCCGCACGGTGCGGGGCCAGGGCTACCGCTTCTACGAGCACCCCGAGGTCATCGTCTGGGCCGCGCCCGAGTACTCGATCTGACGGTGCGCCTCTCCGGCCGCGGCCGGGCCCTGCTGCCCGGCCGTAGGCTGGTGGCGTGAGCAAGCACCACCTCAAGCGCCTCATCGTCCTCCGCCACGCGAAGGCTGCGTGGCCCGAAGGGGTCCCGGACGCCGAGCGGCCGCTCGCCGAGCGCGGGCATGCGGACGCGCCCGAGGCAGGCAAATGGCTTGTCAAGCATCACGTCATCCCCGACTTCATCCTCTGCTCCACGGCACTGCGCACCCGCCAGACCACCACCTGGGTCTGCGAGGAGCTCGGGGACCGGGCGCCCACGCCGAAGCTCGAGTCCGGCCTCTATGCGGCGAGCGCCGCGCGCATGCTCGCCGTGGTCAACCACGTCCCGGAGACGGTCCGGTCCCTGCTGATCGTCTCCCACATGCCCGGCGTGCAGGACCTCGCGCTGCGGCTCGCTTCGCGCGACTCCGACCAGGACGCCTACATGGACGCCGCGAGCCACTTCCCGACCACCGGTCTTGCCGTCTTCGAGACCGAGACGCCCTGGGCCGAGCTCGACGGCCAGGACGCCCGGCTGGTCAGCTTCGCCGTGCCGCGTTCGAAGAAGAGGGGCTGACGCGGGTCCGGGTCTGCGCCGGCGTGCGCGGCACTCCGGCGCGCTGGGGCGTCCGCGCCGCGGTGGTGCGGGCCCGGGCCGGGGCCGCCCTCGTGGGGGCAGGCTTCGTAGCGGACGACGGCGCTCTGTTCGGGCGGCGCGCGCCCGCACCGGCGGCCGGGCGGGGCCGCACGGCGGCCCTGCGGGACTCGGGCCAGACGGCGCCGCCCAGCAGCATCGCGAGCGTGGCGGCGGCGGCCACCAGGGCGCCGAAGAAGAACGGATCGGCGTCGCGGCTCGAGACCGTCGTGACGCTGTTCGGATCCTGGTCCCAGGCGAGGCCGAGCAGGCGCAGGAACGCGAGTCCGGAGCCGATCGCCAGCGACGAGCCCGCCGCGGCGAGCCCTGCGATGAGGTAGCGCGACATGCCCAGCATGGCATAGAGGGCGCAGGTCACGAACGCGCCGAGGCCCGCGAGCGCGAGGGTGGCCGCGCCGCCGTCCAGGGTGAGGCCCGCGACGACGCACAGGAGGACGGCCGCGCCCGCGGCCCAGAGCGTCGCCCGGGCGCTCGTGCGCAGGGGGCGGAAACGGCTGGCCATGCCTCCAGTGTGACAGCAGCCAGTGCTGTTGCTGCTGTTACTGCTGTTGATGGTGCGGTGACGTGTCGCCTGCCGGCCGCCCGAGGCCGAAGGCTCCGGCCGCCACGGCCACGACCGCCTCGACGGCAGGTTCCGCCGGCTTCGCCGGCACCGCGGAGACCCGGTCCACGCCGACCATGAACGCCGCCCCGAAGAGGGCGGTGGCCACCACCTCGAGGTCCTGGCCCGGAGCCGGCCGCACCTGCGCGGCCACCCGCTCGAGGGCCGCGCGGATCTCGGCGAGCACCACGGCCCGCATCCCGGCGAGCACCGGCTGCCACGTGCCGCCGGGGCGCCACTGCTCGCCCATCCACAGCCGCACGAACGCCGGGTACGCCTCGATGAAGTCCAGCGCCCGGCCCACCATGCCGCGGACCTCGGCCAGGGGGTCCGAGCACGCTCCGGCCGCCTCGGAGGGGCGGCGCAGGGCGTCCATCAGGATCTCCATGCCGTAGTCGAGCAGCTGGGCCACAAGCTCGTTCTTGCTGCCGAAGTTGTAGTAGACCGTGCCCTTGGCGACTCCCGCCGCCGCGGCGATCTCGTCCACGGTGACAGCCTCGGCCCCGCGCTGGCCGATGAGCTCGATCGCGGCGTCGAAGAGCCGCTGCCGGGTCGCGAGGGTGCGGGGCGTCGCCCGGCTCATACCGTGATCTCCGGCTGGAGGGCCTTGAGCCGCCACGTCATGTTCTTGCGGGTGCCGAGGAGGTTGAGCAGCCCGCCCAGCAGCGTGTAGCCGATCAGGCCCAGCACGATCGGCAGGATCCCGGACATGTCCCCGCCGTAGATGAGGTGCCGCATGCCCGTCACCATATAGCCCATGGGGAGGATCTGGTGCGCCACCTGGAACGCCGTGGGCGTCACCTGCCAGGGGAACGTCCCGCCCGAGGAGACGAGCTGCAGGATGAGCAGGATCAGCACCACGAACTTCCCGCTCGTGCCCAGCAGCGCAATGATGCCCTGGATCAGGGCACTGAAGGCGATCCCCCCGAGCAGGAGGAACAGCCACATGAGCAGCGGGTGCGCGGGGTCCAGGCCGAGGGCGAAGTCCACGACCGCCGTCAGGAGGGTCGCCTGCGCCGCCGAGACCACGGCGAACGGCAGCCAGCCTCCGAGCGCCACCTTCCACGCCGGGGCGTTCGAGGCGAGCGCGCGCAGGGTGAACGGGCGCATCGCCTGGGTCAGCATGAAGATGCCCACCCACATCGCCAGGGAGAGGAAGAACGGGGCGAGCCCAGCGCCGTAGGAGGCGGCCTTGGTCTGCGCCGCATGCTCGACGGCGACCGGGTCGCCCATGACGTTGGCGAGCTGCTGGGTCTGCTCCTGGGAGGGGTTCGGCACCTTCCCGGCCCCGGCCGCGAGGCCCCGGGCGAGGTCGTGGGAGCCCGCGTCGGCCTGCGCGGCACCGTCTCGGAGCTGTGCCGCGCCGGTGTCGAGCTTCGCCGCACCGGCATCGAGGGTGCGGGTCCCGTCCAGCGCCGCGTGTTCGCCCGAGGCGAGCTGCGCCGCCCCCGCGGACAGCGAGCGGGCGCCGTCGTCCGCCTGCCCGATCGCCCCGGTGAGGGCCGGCATGCCCGCGGCGAGCTGCGCGGCGCCGTCGGCCACCCGCTGGGAGCCGGCCGCGAGCTGCTGGACCTGCCCAGCTGCGGTGTGCAGCTGCTTCGCGGCGTCGGCGGCCGGTGCCGACGCCTGGGCGGCGAGGTCCGAGACGACCGCGTCCGCCTGGGCCTGGGTGAGGACACCCGAGCCAACGAGCGCCTGCGTGCTCTGGCGGGCGCGGTCCGGCAGGGCCGCGTTCGCGGCGTCTGCGGCAGTCACCGCCGCCTGGACCTTGCTGCTGAGGGCGGCGTTGCCGGCGGCGACCTGCGCGGCACCGTCGGCGAGGCGCCGGGTCTCCGCGGGGAGCGAGCCGGTCGAGGTGCGCAGCGTGTCGAGGCCGGAGGTGAGCTGGGCGGACCCGTCGCGGAGCTGGTCGGCACCGCTGCTGAGCCGCTCCTGTCCGGCCACGAGCTGGCCCGCCCCGGTGTGCAGCTGGCTGGCCCCGTCGGCGAGCTGCGCCGAACCGCCCTTGAGCGAGTCCAGCCCGGCGGCGAGCCTGTCCGCGCCGTCGGAGGCCGTGGCCAGCTGGGCGTGGATGGTGCCGTAGCCCGAGAGGAGCCGGGCGGCCGTGTCCGTGCCGACCTCCTTGGCCACGGAATCGTGGACGGCGGTGGTGACCTTGTCCACGATCGTCGAGAGGAGGTAGTTGTTCGCGTCGTTGGTCGTGACCTTGAGCATGGCCTGGTGCGCGGCGTCGAAGCCCGCGGGGGAGGCGAGGTTCCTGGAGAAGTCCGCCGGCAGGGTCAGCGAGAACGAGTACGTGCCCTTCCGGACGTCCTCGTCGGCCTCGGCGGTGCTGGCCACGCGGTGCCAGTCGAACAGGTGCCCGTCCACGAGGCTTCCGGCGACCTGGCCGCCGGCGTCGAGGCGCGAGCCGTCGGGCAGCTGCGCGCCCTGGTCCTCGACCACGAGGGCGGCCGGGATCCGGTCCAGGTTCTTGTACGGATCCCAGTTCGCGTACAGGTACACGGCACCGTAGAGGAGGGGGACCACGGTGAGCGCGAGGATGGTCAGCTTCGGCAGCAGGCCGTAGGTCATCCGCTTGAGCTCGGAGCGGGCCAGGCGCAGGACGGTCATGCGGGCACCTCCGTCAGGACCGCGTCCTCGGCGTCGTGCTGGACCGCGTTGCCGATCTCTGCCGTCGGTCCGGCCCAGCCGTCCGGGACGTCCCCGACGACGGCGACGACGGCGATCGGCCGCCCCGCGCGGGCGGCGGTGGCAGCGAGGAAGGGCAGCCACGCGGACGGGTCGTCCGTGTGCCGGTCGGGGGAGTCGAGCACGAGGAGGGCGGTCTCGGGATTGGCGAGCGCGAGCGCGGTAAGGAGCTCGGTGCGGCGCGCGGCCGGGAGGTCCTGGGCCCACTCGCCCTCGATGTCGGCGAAGGCGTTGACCGTGAGCCACGCCTCCGGCCGGACGGGGCCGCGGTAGCGGCGCGGGAGGAGGGCGAGGTCCTCGGCGACGAGGTCGCGCACCCGCAGGTGGAGTTCGGCCTCGTTGACCTCGGGGGCGTCGACGATCGCGCTTACGCGGCGCAGCGCCCTGAGGTCCCGGCGGGCGCTCGCCTGCGGGGCGCCCCAGCGGACCGTTCCACTGCTCGGCGCGCAGCGGCCGGTGGCCGCGAGCGCGAGGGCCGTGCGGTGCTCCTGGCCGTCCCCGCGCACGAGCGTGAGCTCGCCGGGGGCCGCGTCGAAGGAAGTGGGGGGAACGAGGTCGCCGTGCCGCCCGGCGACTCTCAGGGCACTAACTGAAAGCATGCTACCGATTGTAGTAAAACTGACCGGTCAGTACAAAGTCGAGACCGAAGGGCCGCCCATCGGGCCGTCGGCGCGGCGGGGGCGGCGCGGAGGGTTGGTGGCCCCGGCGTCAGGGGAGGCGGGGAGCGGCGGGGCGGGCGGCGTCGTCGGCCGCCCCCTCCGTGGGGTCGGCCGCGCCGAAGCTGCCCAGCAGCGCGAGGGAGTCCGCCGAGGCCGAGCCGGGCGCGGCGGTGAAGACCCTCAGGGTCTGGTCGGGGTCGTGCCGTGGAGCGAGGTCCTCGAAGGCCAGCTCGAGGTCCCCCACCACGGGGTGGCGGAGGCGGAGCGTCCCGGCGTGCGTCGTGACCACCCGGTGGCCGGCCCACCACTGCCGGAACTCCTCGCTGTGCACGGCGAGGTCGCCCACGAGCTGGTTCGCCTGGGGGTCGTTGGGATGCCGGCCGATGTCCACCCGTAGGGCGCCCGCCGCCTCGGCGGCGACCGCCTGCCAGTCCGTGAAGAGCTCGCGCGCGGCCGGGTCCAGGATCATCCAGCGCGTGAGGTTGCGCTCGCCCACGGGCATGGCCGGAAAGTCCGCCAGCAGCAGGAAGGCCAGCCGGTTCCCGGCGAGGACGTCCGTGCGGCGCCCCAGCACGAGGGCCGGCACGCTGCCCACGGAGGCCAGCAGCTGCCGGAGCGCGGGGCGCACGGTCTCCGCGGGCACGGGGGTCCGCTGCGAGAGGGCGCAGTGCTCGAGCAGGTCCACCATGTGCGCACGCTCGCCCTCGTCGAGGCGCAGCGCGCGCGCCACCGCGTCCAGGACCGAGCGGGACGGGTGGATGTTGCGGCCCTGCTCAAGCCGGGTGTAGTAGTCGGTGCTGACCCCCGCCATGAGCGCGATCTCCTCCCGGCGCAGGCCCGGCACCCGCCGGCTGCCCGCCGCCGGGAGCCCGGCCTCCTGGGGCGAGAGCCGCCCACGCATTGCCCTGAGGAACCGACCGAATTCCGCGCTCTGACCCATGGATCCATTCTGGCCGGGAGCCGGCGCAGGTTCCACGGCCAGCGGGCGCTGAGGGTAGGCCTGCCACTCCTAGGAAGCGCAGGGCACCGCTGGCGCGATGACAAGCGTGTGCCGGCCGCCGTAGCGTGGAACGCGTACCGCACCGGAGCGGAGGCCGCCCCGGTGGGCGGTCCGACGCCCCACTCCTCGCAGAAGAAGGACCATGGACCACTCGGCGTCGATCGCCTATGCCCTCGTCATGCCCCTCCGCCACCACGAGGCGCGCAGTGCCCTGCCGGACGCCCCCGTGGTGGACGACCGCGGGGACCTCAGCCGCCGGACCGCCGCTGTCCGGGCCCGGCTCGCGACCGCGCTCCACCGCCTCGCCTGGGCCGTGGAGCCCGGGCAGCGGGCCCTGTAGCAGCCAGAGCAGGACCACCCACCAGAGAAGGAGGAGACCCCATGTCCCCCGCACCGCAGAGTTCCGTCCCCACCCTGGCGCTGAACAACGGCGTCGAGATCCCGCAGCTCGGCTTCGGCGTGTTCCAGGTGCCGCCCGAGGAGACCCAGCGTGTGGTCGAGGAGGCGCTCGAGGCCGGGTACCGGCACATCGACACCGCCGCCGCCTACCGCAACGAGGCTGGCGTCGGGGCCGCCATCGCCGCCGCGGGGATCCCGCGCGAGGAGCTGTTCATCACCACGAAGCTGCGCAACGGCGACCAGGGCCGGGCCCGCGAGGCGTTCGAGGACAGCCGCTCCGCCCTCGGCCTGGACTACCTGGACCTCTACCTCATCCACTGGCCGGTTCCCTCCCAGGACCTGTACACCACGGCGTGGGGCCAGCTCGAGGAAGTCTATGCACAGGGGCTGGCGCGGGCCGTGGGCGTCTCGAACTTCCTGCCGGAGCACCTCGACAGGCTCCTCGGCGAAGCGACCGTGACCCCGGCCCTGAACCAGATCGAGCTCCACCCGACCTTCCAGCAGCGCGCGCTCGCGGACCTGTGCCGCTCCCGGGGCATCGCCGTCGAGGCCTACAGCCCCCTCGGCCAGGGGGCAGACCTCGACGCCCAGGCCGTGCGCGATGCCGCGGCCGCGCACGGCGCCACGCCCGCGCAGGCGGTGCTCGCGTGGCACCTCGCCCAGGGCACCATCGTCATCCCCAAGACGGCGACGCGGGAGCGGATGGCCGAGAACCTCGCAGCCGCCGCGCTGACACTCACCTCCGCCGAGGTCGAGGCGATCACCGGGCTCGAGAGGGGCGAGCGCATCGGAGGCGACCCCGCCACCGCCGCCCACACCCAGTTCTGACGGCTGGCGGCCGCCGGGCGCCGCGGTCTGGCCCGTGCTCCCCGACTGGGGCCGGGCGCCGGGCTCTGCCGGGCGCCGGGCTCCCCGCACCCGCGGGGGCCCGGGTCAGAGGCCGTACGCCTCGAGGAACCGCAGCCAGACCTCGCTGATCGTCGGGAAGGCCGGCGTGGCGTGCCAGAGCCGCTCGAGCGGGACCTCGCCGGCAATCGCGATCGTGGCCGCGTGCAGCAGCTCGGCCACGTCCGGGCCGGCGAAGCACGCGCCCACGAGCGTGCGGGTATCCTCGTCGACGAGGAACTGGGCCCAGCCCTCGTAGCCCTCCGCGTGCTGCCAGGCGCCGGCCACCGAGATCGGAAGCTCCACCGGGCGCACGCGGATGCCGGCCTCCCAGGCGTCCTCCTCGGTCAGTCCCACCGAGGCGATCTCGGGATCGGTGAAGACGACATGGGGCACGGCGAGGACGTCCGCCGTGCGGGCCCAGCGGCTCCACGGGGCGGGAGCGGCGCCGCTCAGCTCGCCCCGGGCGCGGGCCACGATCGCGTCGCCCGTGATGCGGGCCTGGTACTTGCCCTGATGGGTCAGCTTGGGGCCTCCGGAGCAGTCGCCCACCGCGTACAGCCACGAGAGGCCCTGCACGCGGCCGGACTCGTCGACCTTGAGGGATGGGGGCTCGATCCCGAAGGCGGGCAGGCCCAGCCCGTCGAGCGCCGCGCGGCGGCCTGCGGCGACGAGCACCCGCTCTGCCACGAGCTCGCGGCCGCCCGGGAGCGTGAGGCGGGCCGCGCCGTCGTCCGTCAGCTCCGCGCGCTCGGGGCTGACGCCTTCGAGGATCTCGACGCCGTCTGCGCGCAGCCCGTCGGCGACGAGGGTGCGTGCGTCCTCGGGGAACGCGCTCAGGAACGACCCGCGCGCCAGGACGGTGACCTTCGAGCCGAGCCGTGCGAAGGCCTGCGCGAGCTCGGCGCCCGCGACGCCCGCGCCGATCACCGCGAGGCTCTCGGGCATCTCCTGGGCGCTCGTCGCGTCGGGGGTGGTCCAGGGGTGGATGCCGGCCAGGCCCGGGATCTTCGGGATGGAGGGCGCCGAACCCGTCGCGAGCACGACGGCATGGCGCGCCGTGAGCGCGAAGTGGTTGCCGTCCTCGCCGGTCACCCACAGCCGCTTGGCGCCCGTGAGGCGGGCGGTCCCGCGGAGGACGGCGATGCCCGCGCCCTCGGCCCACTCGACCTGCGAGGAGTCGTCCCAGTTGCTCGAGGCCTCGTCGCGGTGGGCGAGGACCGCGCGGACGTCGAGGGCGCCGGTGACCGCCTCGCGCGCGCCGGGGACGCGGCGGGCCGCGCTGAGCGCAGTGCCGGGGCGCAGGAGTGCCTTGGACGGTTCGCAGGCCCAGTAGGAGCAGGCGCCGCCGAGGAGGCTGCGCTCCACGATGGCCGCCGTGAGGCCTCCCTTGACGGCGCGGTCCGCGGCGTTCTCGCCGGCCGCGCCGCCGCCGATCACAATGACGTCGTACTCGGTGTCCACCCCAGCATGCTACGGGACCGCCCCCCGCCTCCCTCCATCTGGGAGTCACCTTCTGGGGGTCAGATCCTGGGGGTCACCTTCTGGGGGTCACCTTCTGAGAGTCACGTTCTGAGAGTCACCTTCTGGAGATCACGTCCGTGTACGGGTGGGCGGCGGGGCCGCCGCGGGTCACCCGGCCGATCGCAGCCGGGCACGCGCCGTCGTGCGTACCCGGAGCGCGGAAAGGGCGGCGAGATGCGTACCCGGAATGGAAAAGGACCCGGTCGCTGTGACCGGGTCCTTCGTGTGTGGTGCGCCCAGAGGGATTCGAACCCCCGGCCTTCTGTTCCGTAGACAGACGCTCTATCCAGCTGAGCTATGGGCGCTTGCGTGCCGTTCGGTTCGTTCCCGCCCCGTTCGGCCTCGAATAACTGTACGCGAACACCCCGCCAACTCCAAATTGCCGGGGCATGGCCACAGCCGACGCCATGGGACGCCACAATAACTAGACCGGTCTACGTGACCTTGATCACTTAACTGGGATCCAAGTCGCTGTTCACCCGCGGAAACTCGCGATTTTCCGAAGCCAGGCTCTCCAATCAGTGACTTTCGCCCCCGGTGGTACAGACCACCTTCCCTAGCATGGAAGGACACGCCGACCCCACCGAAGGAGACCGACATGGGCGAAACTCGTCTGCCGCTGCTCGCGGAAGCCCCCACCACGTACGAGCCCCTGCTCTCCTGGGTCGAGGACATCGCCGAACTGACGAGGCCCGACCACATCCACTGGGTCGACGGCTCCGAGGCGGAGTACCGGCAGCTGACCGACGAGCTCGTCGCCGCTGGCACCCTCACCCGTCTGAACCCCGAGCTCTTCCCCAACTCCTTCGCGGCCTTCTCGGACCCCGCGGACGTGGCCCGCGTCGAGGAGCAGACCTTCATCTGCTCGCGGAACGAGCGCGACGCCGGCTTCACCAACAACTGGATGGACCCGGACGCCATGAAGGAGAAGCTCGAGGGCCTCTTCGACGGCTCCATGCGCGGCCGCACGATGTACGTCATTCCGTTCGTCATGGGTCACCTCGACGCCGAGGACCCGAAGTTCGGCGTCGAGATCACCGACTCCGCCTACGTCGTGGCCTCGATGCGCATCATGGCGCGCATCGGCACCGACGTGCTGAAGAAGATGGAGGAGACCCGGGCGTTCTTCGTGCCGGCGCTGCACTCCGTGGGCGCCCCGCTCGAGGAGGGCCAGGAGGACGTGCCGTGGCCGTGCAACCCGGAGAAGTGGATCGTGCACTTCCCCGAGGAGCGCTCCATCTGGTCCTACGGCTCGGGCTACGGCGGCAACGCCCTGCTGGGCAAGAAGTGCTACGCCCTGCGTATCGCCTCCGTCATGGCACGGGACGAGGGCTGGCTGGCCGAGCACATGCTCATCCTCAAGCTCACAAGCCCCGAGAACAAGGTCTACAACATCGCCGCCGCGTTCCCGTCGGCCTGCGGCAAGACCAACCTCGCGCTCCTCGACCCGACTATCGAGGGCTGGAAGGTCGAGACCCTCGGCGACGACATCACGTGGATGCGCTTCGGCAAGGACGGCGAGCTGCGCGCCGTCAACCCCGAGGCCGGCCTGTTCGGGGTGGCCCCCGGCACCGGCTGGGGCACCAACCCGAACGCGATGCGCGCCATCGCCAAGGGCAACAGCATCTTCACCAACGTCGCCCTCACCGACGACGGCGGCGTGTGGTGGGAGGGGATGACCGAAGAGGTCCCCGCACACCTCACCGACTGGCAGGGCAACGACTGGACGCCGGACGCCGACCAGCCCGCCGCCCACCCCAACTCCCGGTTCTGCACGCCGATCGACCAGATCGACATGCTGGCCCCCGAGTACTTCGCCCCGGACGGCGTCGAGGTCAACGCGATCCTCTTCGGCGGCCGCCGCAAGACCACTGTGCCGCTCGTGACGCAGTCGCACAGCTGGGCCCAGGGCATCTTCTACGGCGCCACGCTCTCCTCGGAGACCACCGCCGCCGCGGCCGGGGCCGTCGGCGTGGTCCGCCGCGACCCGATGGCGATGCTGCCGTTCATCGGCTACGACGCCGGCGACTACCTCGCCCACTGGGTGCGGGTCTCCGCGAAGGCCAACCCCGCGAAGCTGCCCAAGATCTTCCTCGTGAACTGGTTCCGCCGCACCCGGGACGGCGGGTTCGCGTGGCCCGGATTCGGCGACAACAGCCGTGTCCTCAAGTGGGCCATCGAGCGCATCGAGGGCACCGCCGACGCGGCCGAGACGCCGATCGGCTTCGTGCCCACGCCGTCGAGCCTGGACCTCACCGGCCTCGACATGACCGAGGCCGAGGTCGACGAGGCGGTCCGCTTCGACCGCGACGAGTGGCTCAACGAGCTCCCCGGCCTCACCGAGTGGTTCGAGCGGTTCGGCGGCTCGCTGCCGAAGAGCATCACCGCCGAGCTCGACTCCCTCAAGACCCGTCTCGCCTGAGACGGCCATGACCCCGGCGGTTTAGACGGCGCCGGTCTTCAGGAGGGCTGCCCCGCTGCACACGGGGCGGCCCTCCTACTCTTTCCGCGGGCGCCTCCTGCGGGTGGCCTCCTGAGAGTCACCTTCCGGGGGTCACCTCCTGCGGGTGGCCTCCCCGTGGCGGGGATGCGGCGGTACGTTGGAGCGATGGACGACGGCGTCTCCTCACCTCGTGTCCTCCCGCTCGCCTCGGTGGGCGCTGACGACCTGCCCGCGGTGGGCGGCAAGGGCGCGAACCTCGGGGAACTGGTGGCCGCCGGGCTCCCGGTCCCGCCCGGGTTCGTCGTGACCACCGCGGCGTACCGCGCGCACGCCTCAGCCGCCGGACTCGACCCGGCGGCCGCCGCGGCGGATCCGGCCCGCGCCCGGGACCTCCTGACGCGCACGCCCCTCGCCCCCGCAACGCGGCACGGAATCGCCGCCGCCCTGACGGACCTCGGACCGGAGGGCACCCGCGTCGCCGTCCGGTCCAGCGCGACAGCCGAGGACCTTCCCGGTGCGGCGTTCGCCGGGCAGCAGGACACCTTCCTGGACGTGACGGGCACGGACGAGGTGCTCGACGCCGTCCGCCGCTGCTGGGCCTCGCTCTGGACGGACCGGGCGGTGGCGTACCGGCAGCGCCAGGGGATCGGGCCGGAGGAGGTCGCGATCGCCGTCGTGGTCCAGCGCATGGTCCCGGCCCAGGCCGCCGGCGTGCTCTTCACGGCCAATCCGCTCACGGGCCGCCGCGCGGAGCTCGTGGTCGATGCCGCCCCGGGCCTCGGCGACGCCGTCGTCTCGGGCGAGGTCACCCCCGAGCACCTCGTCGTCGGCCGCGACGGTGCCGTGCGCTCGGTGCTGCCGCGGTACGAGGGCGCATCCCGCGTCCTCTCCGACGCCGCCGCCGCGCAGCTGGCCGCCCTCGCGGTCAGGGCCGAGGGGCACTTCAGCGGCCTCGCGGGCGAGGAGGTGCCGCAGGACATCGAATGGGCGCTCGCGGACGGGCGGATCAGCCTTGTCCAGGCCCGGCCCATGACGGCGCTCCCGCCGGAGCCGCCGGAACTGGGCCGGATCCAGCGGACCGTGGGCCCGTTCTTCCTCGAGATGTTCGCGGTCCGGCCGTACCCCCTGGACGTCACCGGATGGCTCGCCCGCGGCGTGCTGCCGATGCTGGACCTCATGGCCGGCAGCATCGGGGTCCGCTTCCCGCCGCTCGGCCAGGTGATCCGGGAGCGCGAGGGCTTCCCGCTCCAGCTCGTCCCCCCTCGGCCCAGGCCGAGCCTGCCCATGGTCGGGGCACCGCTCTCTCTGGCACGGCGCGCGCGCCGGTACGACGTCCGCCGGTGGACCGCGGACCCGCTCCTGGCCGAGTTCGACGCCGCGGTGGCCGCCCTCGAGGCCGAGGACCCGGCCGCGCTCCCGTGGCCCGACCTCGTGCGGCGCGTGGACCGCTGCAATGCCTCGCTGGAGCCGGTGGCCAGGATCCGGGTGCGCTACCTGCCCTCGGCATTCGTCCCCTTCGCCCCGCTCCGTCTCCTGCTCGCCGCGCTCGGGCTCGGACGGCTCGCGTCGCCGCTCGTGGCGGGCGAGCGGACGCGGACGCGGGACGGCAACGACGCGCTCGAGTCGCTCGCCGGCGTCGTCCGCGCCGACCCGGAGCTGGCCCGCGCGGCGGCCGGGCCGGACCCCGCCGAATTCCTCCGCGCCGTCCGGCACCGCCCCGAGTTCGCAGGCTTTGCGGCAGAGCTGGACGCCTTCCTCGCCGAGTACGGGCACCGGGAGTCGGTCAGCGTGCTCCTGGCCACGGCGCCCACGTGGCGCGACGATCCCACCCCGGTCGCCGCGATCCTGATGTCCCTCGCGGCCGCGCCACCGGAGGGCCCCATGCCCGACAGGGCCGCGGAGGCCCTCTCGGAGCTCCTCGCCCACCCGCTCCTGCGGCCACGGCGCGCCGCGGCGGCCGCCCGCGCGGTGGTCGGCGCGTGCCGCCGCGGGCTCGCCTTCCGTGAGGACACCCACTTCCACGCCGCCCGGCTGCTGCCGCCGCTGCGCCACACCTTCCTCGAGCTCGGCCGCAGGCTCTCAGAGGTGGACGCCCTGGCGGCCCCCGAGGACGTGTTCCACCTCCGCTTCGAGGAGCTGGCCGCCCTTGCGGATCCGGTGGTGATGGACGACGCCGAGGCCGCCCGGGTGCGCGGCCTCGCCGCCCGCAGGGCGCGGCTGAGGCGGGAGTATGCGGGCGTGCCGATGCTCGACCCGGGGCTCTTTGCCCCGGCCCGCGCCGGAGCGGACGCCGCCGGCGCCCTGCTCTCGGGGACGCCGGCGAGCGGCGGGGTCGCTGAGGGGCCCGTGCGGGTGGTTTCCGGCCCCGAGGCCTTCGCCTCCCTGCGGGCAGGGGAGGTGCTGGTGTGCCCCAACACGAACCCCTCGTGGACCCCGCTGTTCGCCCGGGCGGCGGCGGTGGTCGTGGACACCGGCGGGCTGGGGTCCCACGCGGCGATCGTCGCCCGGGAGTACGGGGTGCCGGCCGTCATGGCGACCGGGCATGGAACGTCCGCGCTGCGGGACGGACAGCGCGTCCGAGTCGACGGCACCCGGGGGCGCGTCGACCTTCTGTGACGGTTGAGGGGTCATGTCCCTGCCTTGAGGGGTCAGAAGACAGCGATGAGGGGTCAGGTCCTCTCGACACCTGACCCCTCATCGTGGGGATATGACCCCTCATCGTGGGGATATGACCCCTCAGGATCAGGCGGCGGGGGCCGCCTCGGCGACGTCGGCGCGGACCGTGAGCACCGCGCCGTCGTGCGCACTGCCAGCAGCCGCCCCGGTGCCCTCCGGCGCGGAGCCCGAGACGCCCACCGCGACCCGGCCGCCCTCGGCGACGGCTCCGGTGACGAGCAGGTCCGCCACGCGGTCCTCGAGCTCGCGCTGGATCACGCGCCGCAGCGGGCGGGCGCCGAACTCGGGCTCGTAGCCGCGGTCGGCGATCCAGTCCACCGCGTCCTCGTCCACGGCCAGGGCGATGCCCTGCGCCGCGAGGCGGGCCTCGGTGCCGCGCAGCTGCAGCCGCACGATGTCGTGGAGCTGCTCACGGGTGAGCTTGCGGAACAGCACGATCTCGTCGATGCGGTTGAGGAACTCCGGCCGCATCGTCTCGCGCAGGCGCCCCATGATCCGCGCGCGCAGCTCGGCCTCCGAGGGGCCGCCCTCGGCGCCGCCGGCCGCGAACCCGAGCGAGGCCCCGCGCGTCGCGAGGAACTCGGAGCCGAGGTTGCTGGTCATGATGACCACCGTGTTGCGGAAGTCCACGGTGTGGCCCTGGCCGTCGGTGAGCCGCCCGTCGTCAAGCACCTGCAGGAGCAGGTTGAACACGTCCGGGTGGGCCTTCTCGACCTCGTCCAGGAGCACCACCGAGTACGGGTGCCGGCGGACGCGCTCGGTCAGCTGCCCGGCCTCCGAGTAGCCGACGTACCCCGGAGGGGCGCCGACGAGCCGCGAGACCGTGTGGCGCTCGCCGAACTCGCTCATGTCGAAGCGCACCATCGCGGACTCGTCGCCGAACAGCGAGGCCGCGAGCGTCTTGGCGAGCTCGGTCTTGCCCACGCCGGTCGGGCCGAGGAACAGGAAGCTGCCCACGGGACGGTTGGCGTCGCCGAGGCCGGTGCGGTTGCGGCGCACGGACTTGGCGATCACGGAGACCGCATCCTCCTGCCCGACCACGCGCTCGTGGAGCTCGTCCTCGAGGCGCGCGAGCCGTTCCCGCTCGCCCTCGGTCAGGCGCGCGGCGGGGATGCCGGTGGCGCGGGCCACCACCGCGGCGATGTCCGCCTCGCGCACGACGGCGTCCGGCCGGCTCCCGCCCGCGGCGTCGCCCGCGGCGGCGGTCCCGGCAGGACGGGCAGTGCCCGCGGCCTCCGCCTCGATGGCCGCCGTGAGCGCGTCGATCTCGTCCCGCAGCCGCGAGGCCTCCTCATAGGCCTCGCGGGCGATGGCCGCCTCCTTCTGCGCGGTCAGGTCCGCGACCCGGGCCCCGAGGGCCTCGAGGTCCACGCGCGGGCCACGGGCCAGGCTCAGGCGTGCCCCGGCCTGGTCGATGAGGTCGATCGCCTTGTCGGGCAGGTAGCGGTCCGTGATGTAGCGGTGCGAGAGCTCGACCGCGGCGCGGACCGCATCCTCGGCATAGGTCACGCCGTGGTGCTCCTCGTAGCGGTCCTTGAGCCCCTCGAGGATCGCTACGGCGTCCTCGACGCTCGGCTCGCCGACCGTGACGGGCTGGAACCGCCGCTCGAGGGCGGGGTCCTTCTCGATCTTGCGGTACTCGTCGAGGGTCGTGGCGCCCACGAGGTGCAGTTCGCCGCGTGCGAGCCGGGGCTTGAGGATGTTCCCCGCGTCCATGCCGCCCTCGCCGCCGCCCCCGGCGCCGACCACGGTGTGGATCTCGTCGACGAACGCGATGATGTTCCCGTCCTCGGCGATCTCGTCCATGGTCTTGGTCAGGCGCTCCTCGAAGTCGCCGCGGTAGCGGGTGCCGGCGAGCATCGCGGGCAGGTCGAGGGAGACGACGGTGGCGCCGGCGATCTGCGCCGGGACGTCGCCGGCCGCGACGGCCTGGGCCAGGCCCTCGACGATCGCGGTCTTGCCCACGCCGGCCTCGCCGATGAGCACGGGGTTGTTCTTGGTCCGGCGTGCCAGGATCTCGATGGCCTGCTCGATCTCGTCGGCGCGGCCGATCACGGGGTCCAGCCGGCCCTCGCGGGCGAGGGCAGTCAGGTCCGTGCCGAACTGCTCGAGCATCGAGCCCTTCGTGCGCCGGCCCTTCTGGGCCGCCGTGGCGCGCAGGGGGCGCTTGGCCGCGCGCGGCGAGTGGCCGGCGTCGTCCGCGGGGTCTGCAGCGGCGGCCGAGGACTCGCCGTCCTGCAGCGACTGCGGGGTGACCCCGGCCGCTGCGAGAATCTGGCCCGAGGCGGCGTCGGAGTTGAGCACGAGGGCGAGGAAGAGGTGCTCGGGGTCGATATAGGTCGAGCCGACCGAACGGGCCACCTTGTAGGCGTCGAGGAAAGCGTGCTGGGCGCTCGTGGTGAGCGAGGGCATCCCGTCGGCGTCGTTCTGGTCACCGCCCACCGTGCCGGGCAGCCGGTCCTCGGCGGAGGCGGCGATCCCGGCCGGGTCCGCTCCCGCGTGCGTGATCATCGCGGCGACCTGCTCCGTCTCGGTCAGGGCGCGCAGCAGGTGCAGGGCGTCCACCTCGCGGTGGCCGTGCTCCCGGGCGTAGCGGCCAGCGGCATTGAGGACCGTCTGGGCCCCGCGGCTCACGAGCCTCGTCATGTCGATGGGGCGTCCAGGCCGGCGAGCGCCCTGGCCCTGCAGGTAGCGGGCGAGGAACTCGTCGAAGGAGCCATTGCCGGCGGCGGGGCCGAAGAAGAGTGGCATCAGTTGTCCTCCGAGGGATATCGTGCGGTGGCGTTGGAGCGGGCTGGGGCTACAACGGTAGAAGTTGAGTTACTTACGCTCAAGTTCAACGCTGTGTCCGACGAGATATTCCCGAGGGGTATCGGTGCTCTGCGCCACACGGCTAGGTTGAGGACCATGACGACCATCGCGCAGAACATCGTCGAGACCCTCGCAGCCAACGGGGTCCGCCGCGTCTACGGCCTCCCGGGCGACTCGCTCAACGGCTTCACGGACGCGCTCCGGGCCACGCCGAGCATCGACTGGGTCCACGTGCGGCACGAGGAGGCGGGGGCCTTCGCCGCGGCGGCCGAGGCCGCGCTCACCGGGGAGATCGCCGTCTGCGCAGGCTCCGCGGGGCCGGGGAACCTCCACCTCATCAACGGCCTCTACGACGCCAACCGCTCCCGCGTGCCCGTCCTCGCGATCGCTGCCCACATCCCCTCAGCCGAGATCGGCTCGAACTACTTCCAGGAGACGCACCCGCAGGAGGTCTTCCGCGAGTGCAGCGTCTACGCCGAGCAGGTCACCGACCCGGCGCAGATGCCCCGCATCCTCGAGATCGCCATGCGCACCGCGATCGAGAAGCGGGGCGTCGCGGTGGTGGTCCTGTCCGGCGACGTGGGGCTGACGTCGACGAACTCGGACCGGGTCACGGTGGTGCGCCGGACCCGGCCGCGCGTGGTGCCCAACGAGGCGGAGCTGCGCGAGGCCGCGGGGATCCTCAACGCCGCAGGCAAGGTCACGATCCTCGCCGGCGCCGGCGTCGAGGGCGCCCATGACGAGGTGGTGGCGCTCGCAGACGCGCTCGGCGCTCCGATCGTGCACGCCATGCGCGGCAAGGAGTTCATCGAGTACGACAACCCGTTCGACGTCGGCATGACCGGCCTCCTCGGCTTCTCCTCGGGCTACCGGGCCATGGAGGACTGCGACGCCCTGCTCATGCTCGGCACCGACTTCCCGTACCAGCAGTTCTTCCCGTCCAGGGCCAAGGTCATCCAGGTCGACCTCCGCGGCGAGCAGCTCGGCCGGCGCGTGCCGCTCGACCTCGGCCTCGTCGGCGACGTCCGGGACACTGCGGCGGCGCTCCTTCCGCTCGTGCCGCGCAAGAAGCGGCGCACCCACCTCGAGTCCTCGCTCAAGCACTACGCCAAGGCCCGGTCCAAGCTCGACGACCTCGCGACCCCGACCAAGAAGGGCCAGCCGCTGCACCCGCAGTTCGTCACCCGCACCCTCGATCGGCTCGCGGCCGACGACGCGGTCTTCACGGCGGACGTCGGCACCCCCGTCATCTGGGCGGCCCGCTACCTGACCATGAACGGCCGACGCCGGCTGGTCGGCTCGTTCACGCACGGTTCCATGGCGAACGCCCTGCCGCACGCGATGGGCGCCCAGGCCGCGTTCCGCGGCAGGCAGGTCGTGGCGCTCGCGGGCGACGGCGGGCTCTCGATGCTCATGGGCGAGCTCCTGACGCTCGTCCAGAACCGGCTGCCGGTGAAGCTCGTGGTCTTCAACAACGCGTCGCTGAACTTCATCGAGCTCGAGATGAAGTCCGTGGGATTCGTGAACTTCGGCACGGGCCTGGACAACCCGAACTTCGCGGCGGTTGCCGAGGCGATGGGCATCAAGGGGGTGCGGGTCAACGACTCCTCCGAGCTCGAGGCGGGACTCGCGGAGGCCCTCGCGCACGACGGGCCGGCGCTCGTGGACGTGGCGACGATGCGCGAGGAACTCGCCATGCCGCCGACGATCACCGCCCAGCAGGCCGGAGGGTTCACGCTCTACGCCCTGAGGACCGTCCTCTCGGGCCGCGGGGACGAGGTGCTTGACCTCGCGCGGGCCAACTGGCGGCGGGTCTTCTAAGAGCTGGCGTCCCGGGGTCAGTCTGCCGCATCGAAGGCCTCGCGGGCTTCCAGGATGGTCGCGGCGTGGCTCTCGGCCCACGCGCGCACCGCCTCGAGCGGCGCCAGCAGGCTGCGCCCCAGGGGTGTGAGCGTGTACTCGACGCGCACGGGGACCTCGGCGAAGACGGCGCGCGAGACGAGGCCGTCCCGCTCAAGGGTGCGGAGCGTCTGGGTGAGCACCTTCGGCGTCACGCCCCCGATATCGGCCCGCACCTCGGAGAACCGCCGCGGACCGTCCTTCAGCGACTGGAACACGAGCGGTGTCCACTTGTCCCCGATCCGTTGGAGGACCACGCGGGAGGGGCAGGCCGGATCCATGACGTCGAAGGGGATGGTTTCCATGAGGAAACTATAGAACGTTGAAGTAGCTGGTATCAATTGGATACTGTGGTTTCCGTCCACGACATCGAGCACCGAGGAGCCCTCATGAAGATCGCCGTCTACGGAGCCACCGGAATGGTGGGGAGCCAGATCGTCGCCGAGGCCGCGCGCCGCGGCCACGAGGTGACCGCCATCAGCCGCAAGGGTGCCCCGGTGGAGGGGGCCGCCGTCGTGCGCGCCGCCGAACTGGCTGACACGGATGCGTTCCGCGAGATCGCGGAGGCGAACGACGCGGTGGTGCTGGCGACGGCGCCCGACCGCACCGGCGGGCCGCGGGAGCCCTACATCGACGCGCACCGCGCGATCGCCGCGGTGCCGACCGCAGCCAGGCTCTACCTGGTGGGCGGCTTCGGCGGGCTCTCGACGCCGGACGGCACCCGCATCAAGGACACTCCGGGCTTCCCGGCGGAGTACAAGGGCGAGTCGGACGCGGCGTTCGCCGCCTACGAGGCCCTGCGGGACGCGGGCGCGGACCTCACCGTCCAGGCTCCCGCGGCCGTCATCGCGCCGGGGGAGCGCACCGGCAAGTACGTCACCGCTGTCGGCGTGCCGGCCGCGGGCGAGTCGATCTCGTCGCAGGACTTCGCGGTCGCCGCGCTGGACGAGCTCGAGCAGCCCCAGTTCCGCGGGACGTTCTTCACCGCCGCCAACTGACGTCCGGGCGCGCCTGCGCGTCGAGCCGCCACCCTGATGCCTTCCAGAGCGCAGGGTGGCGGCTCGACGCCGTCGTGGGGAGGGCGGCTGCCCTGGGGCTCAGTTCGCCGAGGCCAGCCAGAGGTCGGGGCCGAAGACCTCGTAGTGGATGTTCGTGGCGGGGATGCCCTTGGCGATCGCCTGGGAGCGGACCTTCTGCATGAACGGCAGTGGCCCGCACAGGTACACGCTGGCGTCCTCGGGCAGATCGATCTCGGCGAGGTTCATGAAGCCCTCGTGCGTGTCCAGGCGGCCGGAGCCGCCGCCGGCGCCGGCGCCGGCGCCGACCGGGGCCAGCTCGGGCTGGGCCTGCTCGAGCCAGACCTTCAGGTGCGCGCCGTCGATCTTCTCCACGTCCCGGAGCATCTGGTCCGAGAGCGCCCACGTGTCGAGGCTGCGGTCCGCGTGGAGCGCGAGGACCTCGCGGCCCGAGCCGTTGGTGGCCAGGGCGCGCAGGATCGAGGCGGCCGGGGTGCAGCCGATCCCGGCGGTCGCGAGCACGAGGGGGCCGTCGCCGTCGTCCAGCGTCACGTCGCCGTACGGGTTGGAGAGCTCGACGACGTCGCCCACCTGGATCTTCTCGTGCATCACCGGCGAGACCTCGCCGCCGTCGTTGAACTTGGTGGTGATGACGCGGCGCTCGGTCGACTCGGCGTCGGCGGAGAGCGTGTACTGGCGTGCCTGGAGGAGTCCGTCCGCGACCGGGATGCGCACCGAGACGAACTGCCCGGGCTGGCCGGGGGTGGCCGGGGTATCGTCCGCGGGCTCGAAGACGAACGTCATGGTGGTGGGGCTCGCGGGGACCTTCTCGACGACCCGCCACGGCATCCACATCTTCGTGTTCGCCTGCTTGGCGTAGAGGCCCTTCTCGATCTTGACGAGCGCGTCCGCCATGAGCCAGTAGACCTCGGTCCAGGCGGCCGCAACCTCGTCGGTGACCGCGTCGCCGAGGTCCTCGGCGATGGCCTCGAAGAGGTACTTGTAGACGATCTGGTACTGGTCCTCGGTGATGCCGAGCGAGGTGTGCTTGTGGGCGATGCGGCTCAGGACCGCCTCGGGGAGGGTGTCCGGGTTGCTGATGAGGTGGCTCGCGAACGCGGCGATGGCGCCGGCGAGGGCCTGGCGCTGCGTGCCGTTGGCCTGGTTGGCGCGCGAGAACGTCCCGTTGAGCAGCTCGGGGTGCGCGGCGAACATCTTCTGGTAGAACAGCGGCGTGATCTCGCCGATGCGGCTGCCGACCAGGGGCAGGGTGGCCTCGATGACGGGGCGCGCGGTATCCGAGAGCATTGCGACTCCTCAAGCATGGGGCTGGTCCCCGCGGCGGGGACTTGGTTAATTCGCATCTGCGATGCTGAATTGATCCCAAGTCTTCTACCTGTTGTAGAAAATGGCAATTCGGGCCCGCGTGGGGGTCGTCACATGACGGTGGCGCCCGGGTGCGGGTGTCGTGTCAGGCGGCGGGCGGGCGGAGCCCGATCTGCACGAGCACGGGGTCCATCTGGCGCGCGTGCGGCAGCGAGGCGACCACCACGCCGTCGAGCTCGCGGTAGAAGGCCTCGCGGGCCCGCCGGAGGGCGCCGCGCAGGCCGCACTGGAAGTTCAGCGGGCAGGAGCCGTTGGGCGTCTCGCAGTCCGCGAGGTCCGCCCGGGTGTCCAGGTCGCGCAGGACGCCGCCCACGGTGGCAGACCGGCCCTTGGGGCTGAGCTGGACACCGCCCGCGCGCCCGCGGGTCGATTCGAGGTAGCCGAGCTCGCGGAGCCGGAGGACGGCCTTGCTCACGTGGTTGTAGGGGGTCCCGACACCCTCGGCGATGGTACGCGTGGCGAGCGGGACGCCGGAGTCGTTGGCGGCCAGGAGCATGAGGGCGCGCAGGCTCACATCCTCGAAGGCCGTCATACGCATGGCGGATATTCTACTCGCCGGTTTCCGCGTCCGCGGAGCTGGGCGGGTCGGCGGCGGCAGCCTCGTGCAGCAGCCGCACGAGCAGCTGCACTCCGGGGCTCGCGGCCATCGTGCGGCGGAAGGCCGTGGAGATCACGCGGCGGGGCCGCTCGCCCGTCAGGGGACGTGCCACGACGGTCCTCGGGAGGGGCGGCCGGCCGAGCCTCGGCACCAGGGCCAGCGCCGCGCCGTCGGCCGCGAGGGCCACGTGGGTGGCGAAGTCCGGGTCGGTGAAGGCGATGCGGGGCAGCGCGCCCTCGGCCTGGAAGAGGCGCATGAGGGCCTCGTGGCAGATCGCCCCCTTCGGAGTGGCGCACCAGGTCTCATCGAGCAGCTCGCGGCGGTCAAGGGCGCGCCGGTCGGCGAGCGGGTGGTCGCGGGGGAGCACCACGTCGGCCTCGTCCTCGCACAGCTGCTCGACAGTCACCTGCGCCGGGACCTCCAGAGGGACGGAGTTCCAGTTGTGCACGACCGCGAGATCCGCCTCGCCGTGGGCCACGAGGGCGACGGCGTCGACGGGGTCGACGCTCGTGACCTCGAGGCGCGCCTGCGGGGCCTCCTGGCCGAGTCTGCGCGCCACCTGCCCGAACAATGCCCGGGTCGCCGTGGAGAAGGAGGCGACCGAGAGCGTGCCCTGCGGGGCGTCCCCGGCCGTGAGCATGGCCTCGACGCGTTCGAGGTCGGCCAGCAGGCGGGATCCGTGCTCCACGAGCGTCCGTCCGCGTTCGGTGAGCAGTACGCCTCGGCCCTGGCGTTCGAGGAGGGCCGCGCCCGACTGGCGCTCGAGCTTCTTGATCTGCTGCGATACCGCGCTCGGGCTGAAGCCGAGCGCGTCTGCCGCGCCGACGACCGAGCCGTGCCGCTCGACGGCGGCGAGCGAACGGAGCGCCTGGAGATCGATCATGAAGAAATCGTAGATGGTGGCGTGCAGAAATCAACGCTGGTGCTGCATGGTCGGGGCACGGATGATGGAGGGGTGAAACCCCGCCACGCCGCCCTCGCCGTTCTCGTCGCCGTCCTCTGGGGGCTCAACTTCATCGCCATCGAGCTGGGACTCCGGGACGTCCCGCCGCTCGCCTTCGTGGCGCTGCGGTTCGCCCTCGTGGCCTTCCCCGCGGTGTTCTTCGTGAAGAAGCCAGACCTTCCCTGGCGGGTGATCGCGGGGGTGGGGGCCTTCATGAGCGCCGGGCAGTTCGGCCTCGTCTACCTCGCCATGCACCTCGGGATGCCGGCCGGACTCGCGCCCCTCGTGCTCCAGAGCCAGATGCTCTTCACGATCCTCCTCGCGGCGGCGGTGCTCAGGGAGCGGCCGACGGCGGCGCAGCTCGCCGGGGTGGGGGCCGGCGTCGTGGGCCTCGGCCTCGTCGCGGCGGGGCGCGGGGCCGTCGCGCCACTCGGTCCGATGCTGCTGGTGGTCCTGGCGGGCCTGTCGTGGGGGATCGGCAATACGATCTCGCGGGCGGCCAGAGGCACGTCCGGGCTCGGGCTCGTCGTGTGGTCCGCGCTCGTGGTGCCCGTGCCGATGCTCGCGCTCTCCGCCCTCGTGGACGGCCCGGCGGAGCTGCTCGGAGCGCTCGGCCACCTCACGCTGCCCGCCTGGCTGAGCACGGTCTTCACCGTGGTCCTCGCCTCGCTGGTCGGATACTCGGCGTGGAACACGCTGCTCGGGACCTACCCGGCCGCCGCAGTCGTCCCGTACACGCTGCTCGTCCCGCCGGTCGGGATGGTCGGGGCCTGGCTGGCGTTCGGCGAGGTGCCCGAGCCGCTTGAGCTCGTGGGCGGCGCCGTCCTGCTGTCCGGTGTGGCCACAGCCGTCCTCCGTCGCCGCACCGCCGCCCCTTCTGGGCCCGCCTCCAGGACGTCCCGCGCAGCGGCGCCCCGGAGGCGACCTCCAGGAGGTGACTTCCAGAAGGTGGCCTCCAGGAAGTGACTCTCAGAAGGCGGCCTCCAGGAAGTGACTCTCAGAAGACGGTGGCCTCGTGGCCGTCCGCCTCGAGGGCGCCGAAGGCGTAGCCCTCCGCCGTCAGCTCGTAGGGGACGACAGCGGCCATCACGCCGCCGCCGCGGTGCTCGGCGGCGCCGTGGATGCCGTCAGAGCCGTGCTCGGGGAGGTGCACGTCCGAGGCGAACGCCACGGCCTGGCAGCCGTCACGGCCCTGCCGGAGGAGCTCGAGGAGATCGGCCATCATGGCCTCGGCGTCGTAGTCCCCGTCCCCGGCGGCCTCGGGCGGGGTGACCATGACGAGCCGCAGTTCGCCCTCGGAGTCCAAGGTCACGCCGAAGGGCAGGAAGCCGCCGTTCTGCTCTAGGTGCTCCTGGGCCAGGCCCAGCGCGGTGCCGAGCACTTCACGCAGCTGGGCCTGCTGGGTCTCCAGGGGGATATCCTCCGCCATCGTCACGCCCGCACGATCGCGAGGACGGTGTCCTGGATCGACTCGAGGGTCTCGCGGTCCTTGGCCTCGCCGTTGAAGCGCAGGAACGGCTCGGTGTTGGACGGGCGGAGGTTGAACCACCACGAGCCGTCCGCGGCGGAGAACGTGGTGCCGTCGAGCTCGTCGATCGCGACGTCGTCGCCCTCGTACTCCTCGCGCACCCGGGCGACAGCGGCCGCCTTGTCCTCGATCTCGGAGTTGATCTCGCCCGAGGCCACGTAGGGCTCGTACTCGGCCGCGAGCTCGGACAGCGGGGCCTCCTGCTCGCCCAGGGCCGCGAGGACGTGCATCGCAGCGAGCATGCCGGTGTCGGCGTTCCAGAAGTCGCGGAAGTAGTAGTGCGCCGAGTGCTCACCGCCGAACACGGCCGCTTCCTCGGCCATGACGGCCTTGATGAACGAGTGCCCCACGCGCGTGCGGACCGGCCGGCCGCCGTCGTGCTGGACGAGCTCGGGGACCGCGCGCGAGGTGATGAGGTTGTGGATGATCACCGGCTCGGCCTCGCCCGCGGCCTTGGCCCGGGCGATCTCCCGGCGCGCCACGAGCGCTGTGATGGCCGAGGGGGACACCGGCTCGCCCAGCTCGTCGATGACGAAGCAGCGGTCCGCGTCGCCGTCGAACGCGAGCCCGAGGTCGGCCCCGTGCTCCACGACGGCCTTCTGCAGGTCCCGCAGGTTCTCCGGCTCGAGGGGGTTGGCCGGGTGGTTCGGGAACGTCCCGTCCAGCTCGAAGTACAGCGGCACGATCTCCAGCGGCAGCGCGGCCAGGAGCTGGTCGCCGAGGACGGCCGGCGTGGTCATGCCTGCCATGCCGTTGCCGGCGTCCACGACCACCTTGAGCGGGCGGATGCCGCCCAGATCCACGAGGCCGCGCAGGTACGCGGCGTAGTCGGCCAGGATGTCCCGCTGGTCGACGCTCCCGGGATCGGCGACGGCGAGGACGGTGCCGGCCGCGAGGTACGCCTCGGCGGCGGCCTGGACCTCCTGGAGTCCGGTCTCGGAGGAGACCGGCTGCGCCCCGGCCTTGGCCATCTTGATCCCGTTGTACTGGGCAGGGTTGTGGCTGGCCGTGAACGTCGCCCCGGCCGCGTCGAGGGCACCGCAGGCGTAGTAGAGCTCGTCCGTCGAGATGAGGCCCAGCGTCACGACGCTGCCCCCGCGGGCCGCGGCCCCCTTCGCGAACGCGGCGATGAACTCGGGGGAGGACGGGCGCATGTCCCCTCCCACGAGCACGGTCTTCCCGGCGAGCCCGAGCACGTCCACGAACGCCGCCCCGACGGCCTCCACGATGCCGGCGTCGATGGTCTCGCCCACGATCCCGCGCACGTCATAGGCCTTGAACGAGGCCGAGAGGTCGATGGAGGGCCGGGCGCTGCCGGGCAGGCTGGATGCGGCGTTCACGTTGCTGGTCACGGGCTCGATTCTACTGGCGGCCTCCGACACCGCAGGGTCGCGGCGCGGAGCCGGCCCGAAAGCACGACGGCGCGTCCCCCACTCGAGTGGGGGACGCGCCGTCGTGCGCGGACTCGCCTGCAGCCCGCCTGCGGGGCTCAGTAGGCCTTGACGCGCTGCTCCACGATGAGGTGGATGAGGGCGAAGGTGCCCTCCTCGTCGATGGCGCGCAGGGCGTTCTCGAGGGCCGCCGGGACGTCGGCGTCCTTCTCGACGCGGACGCCGAAGCCGCCGAAGGCCTGCGCCATGAGGGCGAAGTCGGGGTTCTTAAGCTGAGTGCCGGAGATACGGTGCGGGTAGTGGCGCTCCTGGTGGGAGCGGATGGTGCCGTACTCCTGGTTGTCCATGACGATCACGAGCGGGGTCGCCCCGTACTGGGCGGCGGTCGCGAGCTCCTGGCCGTTCATGAGGAACTCGCCGTCGCCTGCGATCGTGACGACGCGGCGGCCCGGGTTCGCGAGCGAGGCGGCGATCGCGGAGGGCACGGAGTAGCCCATGGAGCCGTTGCGGGCGCTGATCATGGACGCGTACCGCTGGGTGGGGAAGTATCGGTGGGCCCAGTTGGTGTGCTCGCCGGCGCCGAGGGTGACCATGGCGTCCTCGGGCAGGGACGCGACGAGGTGGGCCATGAGCGTGTCCATCCGAGCGGGGCCGTCCGTCGGCGTGGCGGCCGGGAGCGCGGCGAACTTCTCCTGCTCGGCGCGCATGCGCTCGGTCCAGGCCTTCCACTGCTCGCGGGCGGGCAGGTTCATGAGGACGAGGTCGCGCACGAACGAGTCGGGCTTGGCCACGATCTGGTAGGAGACCGGGCCGGAGCGCCCGCGCAGGGACGGGTCGATGGTGACGAGGAAGTTCTTCTTGGCCCAGTCCTGGCGCACGAGGAACCCGTCGGTGATGACGTCCCCGGGGACGGTGCCGACGAAGACGAGGAGGTCGGTCTCCTCGAGGAGGTTGTAGGTCGGCTTGGGCCGGCCGTAGCCGATGGGGCCGACGTAGGAGGGGGAGTCGAACGGGATGGTGCCCTCGCAGCGCCACTCCGCGGCGGCGGGGATGCTGTGGTCCTCGAGCCAGTTGGTCAGGGCGGTGGCGCCCTCCTGGGTCCAGTCGTTGCCGCCGACCACGAAGAGGGGCTTCTCCGCCTGGGACAGGGCGGCCTTGAGCGCCTTCCAGTCCGAGACGGTCATGCCGCCCTCGGCGACCGGGATGACCGGGTGGATCGTGGCGTCGACCTCCTGCTGGATGATGTCCTCGGGCAGGCCCACGACGACGGGCCCGGGGCGGCCGCTCATCGCGGCGAACATGGCCTCGGCGACGATCTCGGAGGCGCGCTCGGGGTGGTCCAGGACCATGACGCGCTTGGCGCCGGTGTCGAACCAGGACTTGATGTCGAACTCCTGGAACGCCTCGCGGTCGCGGTGGGCGAACGGGATGAGGCCCACGAACAGGACCATCGGGGTCGAGTCCTGCCAGGCGGTGTGCAGGCCCACGTGCGCGTTCGCGGCGCCCGGGCCGCGGGTGACCATGGCGACGCCGGGGAGCTGGTTCATCTTCCCGTCCGCCTCGGCCATATACGCCGCGCCGCCCTCGTGGCGGCACACGATCGTCTCGATGTCGGCCCCGTGCAGCCCGTCGAGCACGTCCAGGAACGACTCGCCCGGGACGACGTACGTGCGCTTGACGCCGTGGGCGGCCAAGGAATCGACGATCACGTGCCCGGCGGACTTGCGCGCGGGCGCGGAGGGTGCGGGCTGGCCGGACTCGGCCGGGTGGAGGGCATCAGAAAGGGGCGGCACCGTTGCCGTCATGTCACGTTCCTTCTCGTTGGCGCTGAGATGCCTTTACGGTATCGGGACCGCCGGGGCTGCGGGACCGTGAAGTGTCGGACGTCACGGCCATACTGGAAGGCATGGCAGGCAGCGCGCGTGAAAGTGTCCATTCAGCGGAAAGTGTGACGGACCGTGACGATCCGCCCGGGGGTGCAGGCGGCGGCGCCGAGCAGCTGCGGTCGGAGGCGCTCGCGGTGCTGCGCACCCTCGTGGGCACCGAGGCGGCCGAGTTCCACCCGGGGCAGTTCGAGGCGATCGAGGCCCTCGTGGCCCACCACCGGCGCACGCTCGTGGTGCAGCGCACGGGCTGGGGGAAGTCCGCCGTGTACTTCGTCGCGTCCCTCCTCCTCCGCGCCCGCGGCGCGGGGCCGACGCTCATCGTCTCCCCGCTCCTGGCCCTCATGCGCGACCAGGTGGCGGCGGCGGCGCGGGCGGGCGTGCGCGCCGTCGCCATCAACTCGGCCAACCGGCTCGAGTGGGACGAGGTCCACGCGGCGCTCGAGGCTGATGCGGCCGATGTGGTCCTCATCTCGCCCGAGCGGCTCACCAACCCCTCGTTCCGCGAGCAGCACCTGCCCGAGCTGATGGCGCGGACCGGCCTGCTCGTCGTGGACGAGGCGCACTGCATCTCGGACTGGGGGCACGACTTCCGCCCGGACTACCGCCGCATCGCGGCGCTCATCGACGAGCTGCCCGGCTCGGTGCCGGTCCTCGCGACGACGGCCACCGCCAACGCCCGCGTGGTCCACGACATCGAGGAGCAGCTCGGCTCGGACGTCCTCACGCTTCGAGGACCGCTGGGCCGCGAGTCCCTGCGCCTCGGCGTGCTCGCTCTGCCCGACGCCGGCCACCGCCTCGCGTGGCTCCTGGCCCACCTCGAGGAGCTGCCCGGCAGCGGGATCATCTACACGCTCACCGTCTCCGCCGCGGAGGACACGGCGCGCATCCTCACCGAGGCTGGGCACCGGGTCCTGGCCTACACCGGCAAGACGGACACCGAGGACCGGGAGCGGGCCGAGCAGCTGCTCAAGGACAACGAGGTCAAGGCCCTCGTGGCCACGAGCGCCCTCGGGATGGGCTTCGACAAGCCGGACCTCGGGTTCGTTGTCCACCTGGGAGCGCCGTCGAGCCCGGTCGCCTACTACCAGCAGGTGGGCCGCGCGGGCCGCGGCGCCGCGAACGCGGACGTCCTCCTCCTGCCCGGCCCCGAGGACCGCGACATCTGGCGCTACTTCGCGACCGCGTCGATGCCGGATCAGGACAAGGCGCAGGCCGTCATCGCGGTGCTGGCCGAGGCGGGGCGCCCCCTCTCGACCGTGGCCCTCGAATCCGCGGTCGAGCTGCGCCGCACCCAGCTCGAGCTGCTCCTGAAGGTCCTCGCCGTGGACGGGGCCGTCGAGCGGGTCGGCGGCGGGTGGCAGGCCACCGGGCTGCCCTGGGAGTACGACGCCGAGCGGTACGCGCGCATCGCGGAGGCGCGGGTCGCGGAGCAGGACTCGATGGTGGTCTACGAGCAGACCGCAGGCTGCCGCATGGAGTACCTCACGAGCGTGCTCGACGACGACACCGCTGCCCCCTGCGGCCGCTGCGACACGTGCGCCGGGCGGTGGTTCCCGGACGACGTCGACCCGTCCGTCCTCGAGCGCGCCGGAACCCAGCTGCGCCATGCGGGCATCCCGATCGAGCCGCGGGCGCAGTGGCCCTCGGGCATGGACAAGCTCGGCGTGGCGGTCAAGGGCAGGATCCCGGTGGGGGAGCAGCTCGCCGAGGGCCGGGCCCTCGCCCGCCTGACCGATCTCGGCTACGGCGGCCCGCTCAGGGAGCTCTTCGCCGCGGGGGCGCCGGACGCCGAGGTCCCTCCCGCGCTGGCCCGGGCCTGCGTCGAGCTGCTCTCGGCCTGGGCGCGCGGCGACTCTGCGGCCGGGGCGTGGGGAGGTGCGGGGCGTCCCGCCGCCGTGGTGAGCGTGCCCTCGGCCACGCGGCCGCAGCTTGTCGACTCGCTTGCGCGGGGGATCGCCCAGGTGGGGCGCCTGCCGTACCTCGGCGCGCTCGAGCGCACCGACGCGGCCCGGGCAGGCCAGGGCGGGGGCAACAGCGCGTTCCGCCTCGCCGGGGTCTGGGAGGCGTTCGACGTCGGGGCCGACCTGCGCGAGCAGCTCGCTGCGGTCGCCGGCCAGCCCGTGCTCCTCGTGGACGATCTGGTCGACAGCCGGTGGACCGTCACGGTCGCCGGCCGTCTCCTGCGCCGGCACGGCGTCGGCGCGGTCCTGCCCCTCGCCCTCGCTCAGGCGGGATAACGGGGGACGGCAGGGCGGCACCGGCTGAATGTGACACGCCCCACGTCACAGGATGATCACGGATTGGTCACGGTTCGGTAGGGTGGAGCGAAGAGAACATCTGTGACTTAGACGAAAGGGCCCCCGTGAGCCACCCGGCCCCGCCGATCGTCCGGCGTCTGGCCTTCCTTGCCGTGCTTCTGGGTGCCCTTGCCATCCTGCTCCCCGGGGTCCTGGCCCCGGGGGCCTCCGCGGCGGAGGGCCACGTGCCCGCGTCGCCGAGCGTCCCGGACCCGACCCCGTCGCCCACCCCGACGCCCGCCGGGCCGGCTGCCCAAGTGGCCCTCGCGCGCGCTGCCTGTGACTCAGTGCGCCTCACCGCGCGGACGGATGCCACGTCGCCCATGACGTACCGCGTCGCCGACGAAGCCGGAAACGTCGTGGCGACGGGCACCTTCTCCGGATCGGTGGATCGGGTCCTCTCACTTTCGACCGGGCATGACTACACGGCGGCCGTCGGGCCTGCGGGAGCCGACCCGATCGCCACGTCCTCGCCGGCCAGCCTGCGGGATGCCTGCCCGGTCTCCGTCACCGCAGATGCCCCCGGCTTCGACGATCCATGCGGCACCCAGGCCGACGCGGTCGTGGCGCCCACGATCATCGGGGTGGACTACCGCGTGGGCGGCACCGTGCTCGCGCCCGGGGCCAATTCCGCCGTGGGGATGGTGACCGTCGAGGCGAGCGCCCGGCCCGGCTACGTCCTCAAGGGCCCCTCGCGGTGGACGCACACGTTCTCCGCCGCGCCATGCGCGGGCTCGGCACAGGCGGCGCCCGAGCCCCAGGAGGAGGCCCCTGCGCCCGCACCGCCACCTGCCGTCCCGCCCGCGGCGTCCGCTCCGGGCACCGGCACCTCCGTGGCCGCCCCGCCCGCGCCGCAAACACCGGCGCCCACTCAGGAACCCGAGCTCGACGCCTCCACCTCGCGCTCGGCCGCCCAGCCCGCCATGCAGGCTTCGATGGGCGGTCCGGGGCCCCTCGAATGGAGCATCATGATTGCCATCGCGGTGGCCGGCGGCGTCGCCTTCTGGCTCAAGACCCGCCACTGAGGCCCAGCGGCACGGGCCAAGGCCGTGCGCGCTCCGAGGAGCCTGCGGTCCGAGAATGCAGAAACGCCCCCGGTTCCATGAACCGGGGGCGTTTCCACTCGGCGGAGACGGGGGGATTTGAACCCCCGGTCCAAGTTTCCCCGGACCCTTCATTAGCAGTGAAGTCCATTCGGCCGCTCTGGCACGTCTCCTTGCTGTCGCCAGCCTGACAAGCGTACCCAACCCGGAGGGCGAGAGCAAAAACCTCGCCCCGCTCGAGTCTTGGAGGTCACCTTCAGGAGGTGACCCCCAGAAGGTGCCCCCCAGGAGGTGACCCCCAGGAGGTGACTCCCAGGAGCGGGGTCAGCGCAGGAGGTGACTCTCAGGAGGTGACCCCCAAGAGGTGACTCCCAGGAGGTGACTCCCAGGAGCGGGGTCAGCGCAGGGTGCCGGTCAGGGCGCGCCACAGGAAGGTCTGGCTGCGGGCCTGCAGGGCCGCGGCCTGCCGGTTGTCCGAGGCCCCGGCGTGCCCGCCCTCGAGGGCCTCGTGGAACCAGACGTTCGGGATGCCCATGGCCTCCATGCGCGCGGCCATCTTGCGCGCCTGCACGGGCCCCACGCGGTCGTCGGAGGTCGCCGTCCAGATGAAGGTGTCCGGGTAGTCCACGCCGTCCCGCAGCAGGTGGTACGGGGAGAAGGTGCGGATGGACTCCCACTCGGCCGGATTGTCCGGGTCCCCGTACTCCGCGATCCACGAGTAGCCGGCGGAGAGCTTCGTGTACCGGCGCATGTCCAGCAGCGGCACCCCGCAGGAGATCGCTCCGAACAGCTGGGGGTAGCCCACCAGCATGTTCCCCACGAGCAGGCCGCCGTTGGAGCCGCCCGAACAGCCCAGGTGCTCGGGTGAGGTGACCCCGCGCCGGACGAGGTCCCGGGCCACCGCGGCGAAGTCCTCGTAGGCGCGGTGCCGCTTCTCCTTGAGCGCGGCCTGGTGCCACGCCGGCCCGTACTCGCCGCCGCCGCGGATGTTCGCCACGACGTACACCCCGCCCTTCTCGAGCCACGCGCGCCCCACGGTGCCCGAGTAGGCGGGCGTGCGGGAGATCTCGAACCCGCCGTACCCCGACAGCTGGGTCGGCGCGGTCCCGTTGAGGACGAGCCCCTTGGGGCCGACCTGGAAGTACGGGACCTGGGTGCCGTCCGCCGAGACGGCGAAGTGCTGCTCGACCTCGAACCGTGACTCGTCGAAGAACGACGGCGCGCGCTTCACCTCGGCATGCTCCCCGCCGAGGGTGCCGCGCAGCAGCGTGGTCGGGGTCAGGAAGCCGGTGGCCACGAGCCAGTAGTCGTCCCCGGCGGCCGGGTCTTCGTCGTCCACCGCGTACGACTCGACGAGGTGCAGCGGGGGGCACGCATCGAGCACCCGGGGCGACCACGCGGCGTCGTCCGCCGATTCCTCCTGCTCTGCAGACTCCGGCTCCGCAGCCGCAGCCCCGCGCACGGGCGGGGTGAGGACACGGATCTCGGAGGAGACGTCGCGGAGGAGGTTGAGCAGCAGGTGGCTCCTGGTCCACGACCACGACTGCAGCGAGGTGTGGGCATCCGGCGCGAACAGCACCCTGACCTCCCGCGAGCCGGCCATGAACGCCTCGAAGTCGGCGGCCAGGAGCGACCCCGCGGGGAACACGCGCCCGTTCGCGCCGTCCTGGCCGGCCCGGTCTTGGCCGGCGCCGTCCTGGTCCGCGCCGTCGGCGCCGAAGTGCCAGTCGCGCTGGGGCCGGAACAGGATCCACTCCCGGTGCAGGTCAACGTCCACATCGGTGGGCACGGGGATGCGCTGCCAGGCGCCGTCCCACCAGATCGAGTGCTCGACGTCGAAGAAGCTGATGCGGTCGCTCGCGATGAGGCGCTCGAACCCGGGAGTGTCGTCGAATCCGGCGCCGGCCATCATGTGCTCTGCGGGGACCTCGAAGATCACCTCGGCGTCGGCGAGGTCGGTGCCGCGCGGCAGCCTGCGCACGATCCGCGGGTAGGAGGACGTGGTGACCGCGTCCTCGCCGAGGGTCGAGGAGACCAGGAGGGTGTCGGAATCCAGCCAGTCCACCCCGCCCTTCGCGGCGGGGAGGGCGAAGCCGCCCTCGGCGGGGTCGACGAAGGCGCGGTCCTCGACGTCGTACTCCCGCACGGCCGCGGCATCGCCGCCGTCGGGGGAGAGCCGGACCATGCAGCGCCGCCACGAGATCCCGTCCGCCGGGCGCAGGAAGTTGGCCCCGCCCCAGACCCACTCGACCCCGTCCGCGGCAGCCAGCGCATCGACGTCGAGCACGGTCTCCCACTCGGGGGTCCGGGTCACATAGGACTCCCACCGGGTCCGCCGCCACAGCCCCTTGGGGTGCTCGCCATCCCGCCAGAAGTTGTAGTACCAGTCTCCGCGCTTGGCGACCATGGGGATCCGGTCCGTCGAGTCCATGACCTCGAGGATCCGTGCCTCGAGCTCGGGGTAGTCGGCCGTCTCGAGCAGTTCCTCCGTGCGGGCGTTCTGCTCCCGCACCCACGCGAGCTGGTCCTCGCCATGGATGTCCTCGAGCCACAGGTTCTCGTCGACGGGCTGGTCTGCGGGGACGGGGGCGGCCGGGGCAAGGGTGGCGGTGTCCGCGGCGGACTCTGGCGGCTGGGCAGTCATGGGGCCATCCTTCCACGCCGCACGTTAAGCTCAACCCTATGGTTCGGGGCGGGATTCTGCGTGTGGCGGTGGTGGGCGGCGGCCCCCGCGGAGCCTCCGCCGTCGAGCGTCTCCTCGCCGTGCACGCCCAGCGGTCGGCCCCCGCGCACGACGCCGACGCCTCCCCGCGCGGCCGCCCCGCCGCCCGCGGAGCCCGCCTCGAGATCACCGTCTATGACCCGTTCGCCCCCGGGCCCGGCAAGGTCTGGCGCCCGGCGCAGCCGCGCCTGTTCCTCATGAACACCCAGGCCTTCTATCCCACGCTCATCCCGAGCGAGCCCGGCCTCGCGCACCCTCTCGCGGGAGGGAGCTTCGACTCGTGGCGCGCGGCCCAGCGCGAGGCGATCGACGCCGGAACGTGCACCCTCGCAGCCGAGGAGCAGGCCGAGCTCAAGGGCCTCGAATCGAGCGACTTCCCGCCGCGCGCGCTCTACGGGCGCTACCTCGCCCAGACGTGGGACGCGGTCCTCGCAGCGGCGCCGCCCGGGGCGGCCGTGCGGCACGTGCCGGCCGAGGTTGCCCGGGTGGGGCGCACTCCCCACGGGTTCGCCGTCACCTGCTCCAACGGCCGCGCCCAGGAAGCGGACGCCGTCGTCCTCGCGCTCGGCCACGTGCCCGCCCAGCCCAGCCCCGAGCAGGCGGCGCTCGCCGACGCGGCGGCGCATCTGGGGCTGCACTACCTGCCGCCGGCGGCTCCCGCCGATGTGGACTGGGACCGGCTGCCGGCGGGCGAGACCGTGCTGGTGCGCGGCATGGGGCTGAACTTCTTCGACGTGATGGCCGCGCTCACCGAGGGCCGCGGCGGCCGGTTCGCCGAGGGGCACGACGGGCGGCTCGTGTACACGCCGTGCGGGCGCGAGCCGCTCATCGTCGCCGCCTCCCGGCGCGGGGTGCCGTACCGGGGCAAGGCCGAGCTCGATGCCTACTACGCTCCCTCCGTCGAGCTGCGCTGGCTCACCCGAGCGGCAGCCCTCGCCCCGCGGCAGGCCGGGATCCAGCCCTCCTTCGACCAGGACCTCTGGCCCCTCCTGCACCGCGACACACTGTGGGCGTACTATGCGACCCTCGCCCGGGTCGAGCCCGCGGCCGTGTCCGAGGGCTTCCTCGGAGAGCTCTCGTCCGCGCTGGCCGTGGAGGGCCCGGGCTGGGAGCCGCGCGCCTCGGCGGTGGTGCGCGACGGCGTGGTCCCGGCCCGGCGGCTCGACCTCCGTGCGCTGGGGGCGCCGCTGGCCGGCTGGCACGCCGCCGACCGCGCCGAGCTCGACGCCCGGGTCCTCGCGTACCTCGATGAGGACGCCGCAGGATCCGCGCGGGGAGAGTACGACCCGGTCAAGATGGCCATCGCCGCCCTCCACCGGGGCCGGGCGGTGCTCAAGGAGGCCGTGGCGGACGGCGGCATCACCGAGGCCTCGTGGGTCTCGGGCCTGCGCGGCTGGTTCGAGGGGCTCGCCGAGGGCCTCGCGAGCGGGCCGCCTGCCCAGCGGATCCGCCAGCTGGCCGCCCTCATGCGCGCTGGGATCGTGAGCACCGTGGGGCCCGAGCCCCGCTTCTCCGTGGACCGCCTCGCGCGCACCTTCACCGCAGCCTCGCCCTGGGTGGGCGGCCCGGAGGTGCGCTCGCGCTGGCTGGTCGAGGCCCTCGCGCCGGCGAACGCCGTGGCGCGGGCCGACTCTCCGCTGCTGTCCGGCCTGCTGGCGGACGGCCTCGTGCGGCCGCGCTTCCTCGCGGGCGCGGACGGGGTGCCGCAGCCCGCTACCGGGCTGGACGTCACCTCACCGCCGTACCGCGCGCTCGACGTCAACGGCCTGCCGGTCGAGGGCCTCTACGTGCTGGGCCTCCAGCTCTCCGCGGTGCAGTGGGGCACCGCGATCGCCGCCGAGGCCCACCCGTTCGCCGCGCCGGGCGAAGCGCACGAGGGCGCCCCCTATCCCAGCGGGCAGCGCACCCTCCGCGACGCGGACGCCATCGCGCGGGACATTCTGGGAGTCACCTCCTGAGGGTCACCTCCTTGGGGGTCACCTCCTGGGGGTCACCTCCTGGGGGTAGCCTCCTGGGGGTCACCTCCTGGGAACCCACACGTGGTGACCTTCAGGAGGTGACTCCCAGACGATGCTGAGGCCGAATACGACGACGGCCGGCGACCTCCCGTGGGGAAGCCGCCGGCCGTCGTCGCCCGTCACCTTGGCGCGTACCCGGAACACGGAAACCGCGCCGAGATGCGTACCCGAGAGGGATCAGGGGCGACGAGATGCGTACCCGAAACCGGGGTCAGTGGCAGAGCCTCGCGTAGTTCCTGGTCAGCGCCTCGACGGCCTTCGCCGAGCGGTTGCCCGGGTCGTCGAGGCTCTTCCCGAGCGCCGCGCACTGCGCGGACGCGGGCACCGGGGCCGGTTGGTCGACCACGGGGACGGAGATCGGGAGCGCCACGGCGGTCTTCGACTCGAGCGCCGACACCACGTAGGTGCCGCCCTGCGGGAACTCCGGGACCGTGAAGTCCAGGACCGCCCTGCCGCCGGTCACGCCGTAGGTCCCCACGAGGACCGGCTCGCCGGCCGCAGGGTAGTACGTGAGCGAGACCTGCGAGTTCACCGGGCTGCCCAGAGACGTCAGGTCGAGCTGGCCCACCGTGACGGAGAGCTTCTGGCCGGGCGTCACGGACGACGGCGCACCGGTCACCTCGGCGCTGCGCTTGGCGAAGTCCGGGGAGACCGGGGAGTTCGCCGCGAGGTACGAGATCCACGCGTCGCGGTCGATCAGGCCCGAATCACGCGTGTCCGTGCCGCTCTTGAAGACGTGGAAGTTGTCCCCGCCCTGCGCCAGGAAGCTGAACGTGCCCACACGGTACGTACGCTGCGGATCGATCGGGCCCCCGTTGACCTGCACCGACGTGACCCGGTCGCCCTCGGGGCGGGTCGAGTCGAACGTGTAGGTGAGGTTCTTCGAGGTGCCCAGCTGCAGGTACGGACGGCTCGGGACGTTGCCCGCGTCGTCACGCTGCCACTGCTGCTCGAGCATCGTCTTGACCTGTGCGCCGGTCAGGGACGTGGTCCAGAGGTTGTTCACGAACGGCAGGACCGCGTTGGCCTCGGCGTACGTGACCGTTCCATCGGGTGCGTAGTACAGCTCGGCGCGCAGGCCGCCCGGGTTCACGACGCCGATCTCGGCACCGCCCGCGGACGCATCCTTGAGCGTGGCCAGCAGTGAGTCGGCGACGAGACCGCCGAGGGTGGACGACGACGCCCGGTCGTCCCGCTTGCCGCCGGAGAACGCGGTCGTGACGTCCGCGGTCACCTTGCCGATCGGCTGGCTGCCGATCTGGTCGGCCTCGGCGAGTGCCGCGTCGACGATCCCCTTGACCGCGGCGACCCGCGGGTAGGCGGCCACAAGGCTCGCGTCCGCCGCGGTGGAGCGCTTGACGTTGGACTGCGAGTACCTGGTGACCTGCTTCGTTGCCAGATCGACGGTGAGGTCGATCATGCCCACGTTCTCGCCGTAGTTGCCGGTCTGCAGCACGGGCCGGGTCTTGCCAGGCTGGCCGGGGACCGGGCCGTCCCAGGTGTACTCCTTGTGCGTGTGGCCCGTGAAGATGGCGGCGACGTCCGCGGACGTCTGGGTCACCAGCTTCGCGAAGGGGCCGCCTGCGGCGATCTCCGCCTCGAGGGTCGCACCGTCCGGGGTGCCGGCGCCGGCACCCTCGTGGTACTCGGCCACGATGACGTCGGCGAGGTTCTCGGCCTTGATCTTCGCGGCCACCCGGTTGACGGCGTCCGTCGGATCGCCGAAGTCGAGGGAGCTCACGCCGCCCGGTGAGACGAGCGTCGGGGTCTCCTGGGTCACGACGCCGATCACGGCGACCTTGAGCCCGCCAGACTGGACCACGGTGTACTCGGGGAGGGCCGGCGTCGTGGTGCCCTTCTGGTACACGTTCGCGCCGAGGTACGGGAACTTCGCGCTCGAGGACACGCGGCCCGTGAGGTCAGCGGAGCCCATGTCGAACTCGTGGTTGCCCACCGCGCTGGCCTTGGCCTCGAGGGCGTTGAGGACGTCGAGCGTGGGCTGGTCGTCCTGGCTCGCCGAGGCGAACAGGGATGCGCCGATGTTGTCGCCCGCGGAGAGGAACAGGGCGTTGCCGCCGGGCGCCTCGGCCTTGAGCTGCTCGACCGTGCCCGCGAACTTCACGGTGTTGGCGTCGATGCGGCCGTGGAAGTCGTTGATGTTCACGAGCCGGAGGGCCGCCTCGGTCGGTGCGGTGGCGAGGTTCATCCCGAGCACGAACGGGTCGTGGTCGGAGGAGCGGTACTGGTCCGCCACGTAGTAGTCCGTGACGTTGTAGTTGTAGCGGCTGTACTCGAGCGCGATCGACTCGTAGGCGTTGATGTTCCAGACGTCCGCACCGCTGACCGCGGCATCCGCCGCCGGGGAGGCGAGGACGTGGTCGAGGGACCCGACCATGCCGCCGAACGCGTATGTGTGCTTGCCCGTGCGGGCCTCCTGGTCGATGTACCCAGCGTCGGTGAGGACCTTGATCGGATCCTCGAACTGGTAGGCGTTGAAGTCGCCGACGAGCAGGACCTTGTCCGTCTTCGCCGCGGCCTTCATCGTGTCGGCGAACGTCACGAGCGCCTGCGCCTGCCGAGTGCGGGCGAGGTTCGAGGCGCCCTGGCCCTTGTCGGTGTCATCCGGCGTCGCGGCCGAGCCCTTGGACTTGAAGTGGTTCACGATCGCGAGGAACGTCGTGCCGTCGCCACCGGTGACGGGCTTGAACGCTTGGGCGAGCGGCTGGCGTGCGATGCCCGTGAACGCTGCGTCATCGAGGATCACGGAGGCGCCCACTGGCGCTGCGACGGCCTTGCGATAGATGAACGCCGTGCGGATCACGTCCTCCTGTGCGGGGACGACGGCCGGGCTCGGGACGAACGCCCACGTGTCCGGGGCAGCGGCGTTGAGCGCGTCGACGAGGATCGAGAGCGCGGAGTCGCGGTTCTTGCCGAACTTGGACGAGTTCTCGATCTCCTCGAGCGAGATGACGCCCGCGCCGGAGGCGTTGATCGCCGCGACGATCTTGGCCTGTTGGCGCAGGAGGTTCTCCTGGTTCGCGGCGCCGCGGGCGTCGCAGCCCGAATTCACCGTGATCGGGTTGCCCGCGCGGTCGGTGTAGTACGTGCAGCCGGTGAGCGTGTCGCCCGTGGTCGGGAAGTAGTTCTGCACGTTGAACGTGGCCATCGTCAGGTTGCCGCCCACCTCCGCGGGAGCAGCCTGGCGGGTGTTCTCGAAGTGCGCTGGCTGGACCACCGCCGCGTTCGACGGCGTGAGCTGCTCGAGCGGCTGGAGCTTCCACGTGCTGTTGCGGTAGTCGAACACCACGTCGCCCGTGAACGTCGTGGGGGAGCCCACGCGGACCGGGTCCGTGGTCGTCAGGTAGGGCAGCGGCTGGGACTTGTTGGCGGCCGACATGAAGTTGGTCGAGGCGCCGTCGTCCAGGGTGACCTTGCGCGCGGCGCTGTCGGCGACCGCGGCGTTGTATGCGTCAGAGCCGTAGGCCGCGACCGCCGTCGGCTGCACGAGCGCGGAGGTGCCGGCGGCCAGGCCGATCTCGCCGTACTGGTTCAACGAGTAGTTGTCCGTGACCGTGAACGCGCCCTCCGGGGCCACGAGCATGCCCTCGAGCGCCTCCTTGGCGGCGTCGGACAGCGGGAGCGTGAATGAGGTCGGCTTGACCTCGGGGGCCGCATCGGAGAGGGTCGTGAGGCCGCCCGCGGCCACCGTGATCTGGGTGAGGCCGAAGTACTCGCTCACAGCGCCCGTGACCTCGACGTAGTCGCCGCGATGCACCGAGCCGGCCGTTGCGGGGGAGTGGACGAAGATCGCGTCCGACGACGTGCGGTCGCCGGCGGCGGTGCCGCCCGACCCGGGGGTCTGGATGTAGTAGCCGTTGAAGCCGCCGGTCGCGTAGACGGCGGTGACCTTGCCACGCGTCGTGACGGTCTTGCCCGCGAGCGGGCTCGCGGTGCCTGTGCCCTGGATGTCGGCGATGGCCGCCACTCCCGCCGGGTCGGTTCCGGTCCCCGGGTCGGGGCCGGGATCGGTGCCGCCGCCCGTGGACGCCGAGTTCTGCGGCGTGATGGTGGCACTGAGCGTGAAGTCGGCCGAGTTGTCGTCGGTGTCCTTCCCGCCCGTGCGGTTGAGGCTCCGCACGTCGCTGTTGCCTGAGGGCGCGGCGGCGGCCTTGGTCTCGAACGTGTTCGAGGTGCCGTAGCCGAGGAGGTCGGCCACGTCGGGGTTCCCGGTCAGGCTGCCGCTCGGGAGGGTCAGCGCGGTCGCCTTCCTGGCGAGCACGATGGTGCCGGTGGTGCCGGAGGGGTTGAAGCCCGACTGGACGTCGGCGGCGGGCAGGCCGGCCCCTGCCGTGCCGTTCGAGCCGCCAGCGACGAGCAGGTAGCCCCCGGCCTTGATGCTCTTGCCGGCCAGGCTCACGGTGGTGCTCGTGGCCCCGGTGCCGGTCCCCGCCCGGTACTGGAGCGACCACGTGCTCAGGTCGACGTCCTGGGCGGAGGTGTTGCGGAGTTCGACGAACTTGTTCTTGAAGGCGGCTCCGGCGCTGCCGCCGGAGAGATAGGCCTCATTGATGACGATGCCGGGCGGCTGCTCGGCGGCCGTGGCGGGCACGGCGGAGACCAGCGGTGACACGACGGCCACCGCGGAGAGGGCGGTCGCCGCTCTCCACGAGAATTTCCCCATATTCGGTTCTCTTTCACAGGGTGGGTGAGTGAGGTGCTTGGAGCGAGGTGGAACAGGCTGGATCCAACCAGCGGGATATGAACGGAAGGTTTCGCACCGCGGCCCGCGGCATGACGCCGGAGGCGCGCGGGCGGGCGGGACGGGACGGGAGTGGCGGCGCGGCCCCCTAGCCGCGGTTCGCACCCCTGCGGCCTATGCCTGGCCCTCCTGCCCTCCCTGCCCGAGGTCCTGGGTGATGCGGAACACCGCTCCGAACGGGTCGGCGAGCGCCGCCATGCGGCCGAACGGGGTGTCGGCGGCGGGCATGAGCACGGTGGCGCCGCCGGCGGTGGCCCGGTCGACGACCTCGTCCGCGTTCTCGACGGCCCAGTAGACGACCCAATGGGCGGGCACGCCTTCGGGCAGGTCGCGGGCGGCGTCGAAGATGCCGGCCTTGGACTCCGGGCCGTCGCCGTAGGTGGAGTAGCGGAAGTCGGGGGTGTCGCTCATGACCGTGAGGTCCCAGCCCAGGGCCTTCGGGTAGAACTCCACGGCGGCGTCGTAGTCCCGCGCATGGAGCTCGAACCATGCGGGCGTTCCCGGGTCGGCGAGCGCGCCGAAGCCTGTATGGCCCGTGGTCTGCCACGAGCCGAAGGCGGCGCCGCCGGTGTCGCCGAAGACTGCCATGTGGCCCTGCTCGGGGACCTCCATCGGCGGCATCCAGACCTGGCCGCCGGCGGAGGAGACGGCGTCCGCGGTCGCGGCGATGTCGTCCGTCTTGAAGTACACGGTCCACACGTCAGGCATGGAGGCCTGCTCCGCCATCTTGCCCATCATGCCGGCCACCATGGCCCCGTCCTTGAAGGCGGTGACGTAGCCGCCGTACTTCTCCTGGTCGCCGGTCTCGTAGGTCCAGCCGAACAGGTCGGCGTAGAACGCCTTCGCCTTCTCGACGTCGGTGGTCATGAGGTCGGTCCAGCAGGGTGCGCCGGGCATGAAGTGGGGGGTGGGCATGCGAGCTCCTCGGGTCGGTCTGTCTGGATGTCTGCCGAACTAGCCGAACGAGACAGACGCTATGTGGCGCATCCGACATTTTTCAAGGATCGGCGGATCCGCGCGCGGACCGCGCCGTGGTCGTCTGCATCCTCGCCTGTGGATAACGCCGCGCGGCACCCTGATCCCGCGGCCGGCCGGCGCCCGCCCCGCCCGCCCGCCAGCCCCCCTCAGGCCCTCCGGAACGCGGCAGCGCCCCCGGCCGTGGGACCGGGGGCGCTGCGCCTAGGCGGAAGGTAAGGGATTTGAACCCTTGGTACGGGGTGACCGCACACTGGTTTTCAAGACCAGCTCCATAGGCCGCTCGGACAACCTTCCGTGTCCTAGTAGTGTTTCATAGGCCAGTGATCTCGTGAAAACTTCACGCCCCCTGGGGGAGGAGCACCGATATGAAGGCCGTGTTCATCACCGAGCCCGGAGGGCCGGAGGTACTGCAGGTGCGCGAGGTCGACGCGCCGGAGCCCGGCCCGGGAGAGCTGCTCATCGACGTCGTGGCCGCGGGGATCAATCGCGCTGACGTCCAGCAGCGCCGCGGGTTCTACCCTCCTCCGCCGGGCGCCTCGGAGATCCCGGGCCTCGAGGTCTCCGGCCGCATCGCCGGATTCGGGCCCGAGGTCACCCGGCCGTTCGCAGTCGGGGACCGGGTCGTGGCCCTCCTGGCCGGAGGCGGCTACGCAGAGAAGGTCGCGGTCCCCGCCGAGCAGGTGGTCCGCGTTCCCGAGGGCGTGGACCTCGTCACGGCGGCCGCGCTGCCGGAGACCGCCGCGACGGTCTACTCGAACCTCTTCATGACGGCCCAGCTGGCCCCGGGCGAGCTGCTCCTCATCCATGGCGCCACCGGCGGGATCGGCACGATGGCGGTCCAGATGGCCAAGGCCTTCGGCGCACGTGTCGCCGCGACGGCGGGCACGGAGGAGAAGGTCTCGACAGCTCGCGCGTTCCTCGGCGTGGACGTGGCGATCAACTACCGCGAGCAGGACTTCGTCGAGGCGGTCCGCGAGGCCACGGACGGCCGCGGGGCGGACGTGATCCTCGACGTGGTCGGCGCGAAGTACCTCGAGCGGAATGTCGAGGCCCTCGCCCCCTACGGCAGGCTCGTGGTGATCGGGCTCCAGGGCGGGGCCAAGGCCGAGCTCAATCTGGGCACGCTCCTGAGCAAGCGCGCCGCCGTGATCGCCACGTCCCTCCGGCCGCGCCCGGTGGAGGAGAAGGGGGCCATCATGGCTGCGGTCAAGGAGCATGTGTGGCCGCTCGTCACGGATGGCCGCATCAAGCCGCTCGTGGACAAGTCCTTCCCGCTGGCCCAGGTGACTGCGGCGCACGAGTACTTCGACTCGGGCGAGCACGTGGGCAAGATCCTCCTCACGATGTAGCCGGCGTCGCGGGCCGCGCACGACGCCGGCCACTCACCGCGCGCGGGTGCGGCCCGCCGTCGTGCTTCCCGTCGGCGCCGCTCACCGCGTGCTCCCTACCGCTCACCGCAGCGCCCGGCACGGGCCGGACACCGGGGCGGTCGGCGCCGTGCCCTCTGGCTAGGGTCGAGAGCATCCATCACTCTCGCTCGAGGAGGAGCACCATGAGTACCGTCTCACGCCGCGCTGGGGGAGCGCCCGAGACAGGCCCGGCCGAGGGCGACCTCGTCCAGGACCCGGCCCTGCCGCCGGTCGCCGTCGACCCCGCGAGGCTCGAGGCGGAGAGGCGCTGGACCCCCGCCAAGATCGCCCTCTGGACCGCCATCGCGCTCGTGGGAGGGCTCGCGTGGGTCATGCTCGCGCTGGTCCGCGGCGAGACGGTGAACGCGATCTGGTTCGTCTTCGCCGCCGTCTGCACGTACCTCATCGGCTACCGGTTGTACTCCAAGTACATCGAGAAGCACCTGCTCAGGCCCAACGACGTCCGCGCGACGCCGGCCGAGTACAACGCCGACGGCAAGGACTTCGTCCGCACGGACCGCAATGTCCTCTTCGGCCACCACTTCGCCGCGATCGCCGGCGCCGGCCCGCTCGTGGGCCCCATCCTGGCCGCGCAGATGGGCTACCTGCCCGGCACGATCTGGATCATCGTGGGCGTGGTCCTCGCCGGCGCGGTGCAGGACTACCTCGTGATGTTCTTCTCGATGCGCCGCGGTGGCCGCTCGCTCGGCCAGATGGCCCGCGAGGAGCTCGGGGTCATCGGCGGAACGGCAGCGCTGCTCGCGACCTTGCTCATCATGATCATCATCGTGGCCATCCTCGCCCTCGTGGTGGTCAACGCCCTCGGCGAGAGCCCGTGGGGCGTCTTCTCGGTTGCCATGACCATTCCGATCGCGCTGTTCATGGGCGTCTATCTGCGCTTCATCCGCCCGGGCAAGGTCATGGAGGTCTCCGTGATCGGGTTCGTGCTCCTCATGGCCGCGATCATCGGCGGCGGCTGGGTCTCGCACACCGACTGGGGCCAGGCGCTCTTCCACCTCGACCGGCTCCCGATCGCCTGGGGCCTCATCGTCTACGGCTTCGTCGCGGCCGTGCTGCCCGTCTGGCTCCTGCTCGCCCCGCGCGACTACCTCTCGACCTTCATGAAGATCGGCGTGATCGCTCTCCTCGCGGTGGCGATCATCGTGGTGCGCCCCGAGATCAGCGCCCCGGCGTTCAGCGAGTACGCGTTCAAGGACAACGGCCCCGTCTTCGCCGGCGGCCTCTTCCCCTTCCTGTTCGTGACGATCGCCTGCGGTGCCCTCTCCGGCTTCCACGCCCTCATCTCCTCCGGCACCACCCCGAAGCTGATCGAGAAGGAGCGCCAGACCCGCTTCATCGGCTACGGCGGCATGCTCATGGAGTCCTTCGTGGCGATCATGGCCCTCGTCGCCGCGGTCTCGATCGACCGCGGGCTCTACTTCGTCATGAACGCCCCGGCCAACCTCACGGGCGGCTCCGTCCAGCAGGCCGCGGCCTGGGTCAACGGCCTGGGCCTCGCGGGCGTCAACGTCACTCCCGAGATGCTTTCGGGGACGGCCCAGGGCGTGGGGGAAGCCTCGATCGTCTCCCGGACGGGCGGCGCGCCGACCCTCGCGGTGGGCCTGAGCCACATCATGCAGCAGCTCATCGGCGGTGCGGGCCTCGCGGCCTTCTGGTACCACTTCGCCATCATGTTCGAGGCGCTGTTCATCCTCACCGCGGTGGACGCCGGCACCCGCGTGGCCCGGTTCATGCTGCAGGACTCGATCGGGAACTTCGTCCCGAAGTTCAAGGACACCTCGTGGCGCCTCGGCGCCTGGCTCTGCACGGCGGCCATGGTCCTCGGCTGGGGCTACATCCTGATCCTCGGCGTCACCGATCCCCTCGGCGGCATCAACACGTTCTTCCCGCTGTTCGGCATCGCGAACCAGCTCCTCGCGGCGATCGCGCTCGCGGTGTGCCTGGCCATCGTGGCCAAGCGGCGGACGTTCGGCCACCTGTGGATCGTGGCCCTGCCGCTCGCGTTCGCGGCCGTCGTGACCATCACGGCGAGTGCCTACAAGATCTTCTCGCCGGTCCCGGCGGTGGGCTACTTCGCCCAGAATGCCGCCTTCGCCAAGGCGCTCGCTGACGGGAAGACCTCGTTCGGCACCGCGAAGACGGTCGCCGCCATGGAGGCCGTGGTCCGCAACACGATGGTCCAGGGCGTGCTGAGCGTTGTGTTCGTGGTGCTCTCGATCATCGTGATCCTCGCCGCGCTCGTCGCGACGTTCAAGGCCTTCCGCGGGATCGGCGTGGGCCCGGAGGCCGATACCGAGGACCCCGCCGTGCCCTCGCGGGTCTTCGCCCCCGCGGGAATGGTGCCCACCGGGGCCGAACGCGAAGTCCTCGCCCAGTGGCGCGACGCCGGCATGGACACGACGCCGGCGGGTCACCACTGATGTCCCCCTCATCGGCCCGTCCTGGCGGCGCCGGGCGCACGACGGCGGTCGCCGCCGTGCGCTCGGTCCTCGCCGGGGCGCGGGCGCTCGCTCGCGGGGTCATGGGCGCCGACGCGTACGAGAGGTACCTCGAGCACCACCGGGCGGAGCAGGCCGCGGGCCGGTGCGGCGCGCCGGCGATGACCGAGCGGGAGTTCTGGCGCGACCACGCCGACCGCCAGGACGCGAACCCGCAGGGCCGGTGCTGCTGACCGGCCCCCGCTGAACAGGGGCGCCGGGCGCGGTCCCGGCGCGGCACTTCGCCCCGTGGCCCGGCGCGGGGCGCGTGAGAGGATGGCGCTATGACGTCAGCGGGGAACGAGCATACGGACGGGCAGGCAGCGGACCACACGGAGGAACCCGTCGAGGGGACCGCGATCGAGGGCGACGCCGCCGCGGAGGCCGGCCACGCGGCGTCGTCCGCGCAGCAGCCGAGGCGGGCGAACCTGCAGGAGCTCGTGGACGAGCCGGCGAAGGTCATGCGGATCGGCACGATGATCCGGCAGCTCCTCGAGGAAGTGAAGGGGTCCCCGCTCGACGAGGCAGCCCGCGAGCGCCTCGCCGAGATCCACGAGCGCTCGATCCGCGAGCTCGAGGACGGCCTCGCGCCCGAGCTCGTCGACGAGCTCCACCGCATCTCGCTGCCGTTCTCGGACGAGTCGGTGCCCTCGGAGTCCGAGCTCCGCGTCGCCCAGGCCCAGCTCGTGGGCTGGCTCGAGGGTCTCTTCCACGGCATCCAGACGGCCATCGCCGCGCAGCAGGCCGCCCACCAGCTCGCCGCTGCGCAGGTGCAGCTGCGCCAGCTCCCGCCCGGAACCATGATCGCGCCGGGCGTGGTCATCGGCCCGAACGGCGAGCCCCAGCGCGCGGCCCAGGGGCCCGGACAGATGCCCGGCCAGCGGCAGGGCATCCCCCGCGATCCGGACCACGGCCCGGGCCAGTACCTCTGAGCGTCTCCGTGGGATTCATCAAGTCCGCCCTCGCCGGCCGCCGTGACGACGCCGAGCTCGGCAAGGGCCTGTGGCGCCGCGCGCACGACCGCTTCCGCAGGGGCCTCGACCGCTACCACCAGGTCCTCGAGGGGATCGACGACGACACTCTCTACAGCGAGCTCGTGGTCATCGCCGACGGCCTTGCCGACCTCCTTCCCCGGGTGCGGGCGGTCTGCGCCGAGGCGCAGCGCCGCTCCCCGAGCGAGGGGCTCGACGTCCCGGGCGACTACGCGGCCGTGCACCGCGCCCTCTCCCGTGCAGGCAATGCCCTCGCGACCACGGCTGAGGCGGCCGCCATGCTGCGCCTCGCCGTCGGTCACGTGCCCGTAGGGGCGCTGTCCGTGCAGCGCCGGGCCGCGACCGTGCTCGAGCATGTGCAGGAGGCCGAGGAGCTCATGCGCCGCTGAGCTGTACGGCTCCCCGGATCTATTCCGCGGTTCGCGCTCCGCGAAGTCCGCTGGGAAATCCCTTGGAACCGCCGGTGCGCGCGCCCCGCGGTGGCAGGATGGGCAGCATGACTTCTGCTGAGACCCTGACCTCCCCTGTCCTCTCGTTCCACGACGGCCGCACCATCCCGCAGCTCGGGTACGGAGTGTGGCAGGTCGAGGACGACGTCGCCGAGCGCGTGGTCGGCGAGGCGTTCCGGGTGGGCTACCGCCACATCGACACCGCCGCGATCTACGGCAACGAGGCCGGCGTGGGCCGCGCCATCGCCTCCTCGGGGCTGGACCGCGACGAGCTCTTCATCACCACGAAGCTCTGGAACGCGGACCAGGGCCGCGACAAGGTGGCCCCGGCCTTCGAGACCTCTCTGGACAAGCTCGGCCTCGACTACGTGGACCTCTACCTCATCCACTGGCTCCAGCCGAAGCGCGGCCTCTACCTCGAGACCTGGGAGGAGTTCGCGAAGCTGAAGGAGTCCGGCCGAGTCCGCTCGATCGGCGTCTCCAACTTCACCGTCGAGGCGCTCGAGGAGATCCAGCGCGAGACCGGTGTGGTCCCCGTGATCAACCAGGTCGAGACCCACCCGTACTTCCCGCAGGCCGAGCTGCGCGCCTACGAGGAGTCCAAGGGGATCCTGCACGAGTCCTGGTCGCCGCTGGGCCAGGGCAAGGACCTCCTCGAGGATCCGGTGCTGCGCGAGATCGCCCAGAACCACGGCGTGAGCGTCCCGAACGTGGTCCTCGGCTGGCACCTCGCCCTCGGCAACGTGGTGATCCCGAAGTCCGTCACGCCCGAGCGCATCGCCCAGAACTGGACGGCCCTCGCCCTCACCCTGGAGCCGGCCGAGATCGAGGCCATCAACGGCCTCGGCAAGGGTGCGGCCGGCCGCATCGGCGCCGACCCCGCCGAGGCCGACTTCGCCTGAGCCCGGAAGCCTGGACTGAAGCACGACGGAAGGTGACCCCCCTCCGCGGGGCGGGTCACCTTCCGTCGTGCGCCCGGATGAAACGAGGACCCTGTGGAACAGCAGGCTGAGGTGTCCGCGGCGGCGGCCGAGGCGGACGACGGCTGGGCCGCGATCGACCTCCTGCTCGCCGAGAGCCGCGCAGGACTCGAGCGCGTCCAGCCGGAGGACCTGGACCGTGAGATGTCGGCCGGTGCCCTGGTCGTCGACACCCGACCGGTAGACCAGCGCCGCCGCGACGGGGCCCTCCCCGGGGCGATCGTGGTGGACCGCAACGTCCTCGAATGGCGCCTCGATCCCACGAGCCCCTGGCGGCTCCCGGTCGCCGACGACCCCGGCCGGCGGATCGTGATCGTGTGCAACGAGGGCTACAGCTCGAGCCTCGCCGCCCATACCCTGCAGCGGCTGGGCCTGAGCCGGGCCACCGACCTGGTGGGCGGCTTCCAGGCGTGGGCGGCGCACCGGCGCCAGGTTCGGGACTGAGCGCCGCCGCCGCGCGCTAGAGGAGCACGATCGCGCCGGACGCCGCGACGCCCAGCACGAGCCACACGGTGTAGTCGCCGACCCGCCCCGAGTGCAGGTTCCGCAGGACACGCAGGGGAGGGTCGAGGAATGCCAGGGGGCGGCGGCCCGCTGCCGAGGGCAGGCGGTGCCGGTAGAGGTCCGCGGCGGCAACCCCCAGCGCCAAGGCGGTGGTCACGAGCCCCCAGAGGATGCCCGGGGCGTCCCATCCCGACGAGGGGCCGCCCGGGACCGCGCCCGCCGTGCCCGCGAGGGCGGCTGCCACGTACCCCGCCCGGTCCGCGAACTGCCGGGCCGCCGCTGCAGCCGCGTCGGCGAGGCCCGGCAGGAAGCCGAGCAGGGCGCCCGCGCCGAGGAGCGCGGCCACCGGCAGGCTCATCGACGGCGGGACGCGCCGCCGGCCGATCCGGACCTCGATCATCTCCTCGTCCCCGCTCATGCCCTCGGCCTCGATGCCCTCGGGCGGCGAGCCGAGACCGAGGAAGATCCTCAGGCCCACGCGCAGCACGGCGCCGGCCGTGAGCGCAGAGACCGCGATCATGAGCGCCATGCCCCAGACGCGCCCCGACTCGGTCAGGGCATGCTCCGTGATGGCCTTGCCGAGACCGGTCGCGAACGGGGGAGCGCCGGCGAGGGCGGCCGCCGCCACCAGGAAGGCGCCCCCGAGCACGGGCGCGTCGCGTCCCCGGCCCTGCAGGGTGTACTCGTCCACGCTGCCGTACCGGTCGAGGACCACGCCGCTGAGCAGGAAGAGCGAGCCCTTCACCGCGGCGTGCCCGAGGACGTAGACCGCGAGGCCGGCCAGCGCGGACTCGGAGGCGGAGCCGAGGGCCACGAGGAAGACGCCCATGTGGGCGATCGTCGAGTAGGCCAGGAGCCGCTTGAGGTGGCGCTGGATGAAGCACATGAGGGTCGCGACCACAGCGGTGAGGACGCCGAGGACGAGGAACAGGGACTGGATCCCGGCCGCTGCCGGCGTGCCGCTGAACACCGTCCAGTACACCCGGGCCGCCCCGTACAGCCCGAGCTCGACCATGACGCCGGAGAAGAGGACGCAGACGGGGGACGGCGCCACGGCGTGCGCGTCGTCGAGCCAGAAGTGGAACGGCGCCACCGCACCCTTGACGAGGAAGCCGGTGCACAGGAGGACGAACGCGATGGGCACGAGGAGGCTGTGGTCGCCCTCGAGCTGGTGGGAGAGGGCGGCGAGGTTGAGGCTGCCCGTGTGGGCGTAGACGAGCCCGACGCCGGTCAGCGACAGATAGGCGGCGAGCGAGTTGATGATGCCGAAGTTGATGGCCCCGTGGACCGCGGAGGGGTCCTCGCTCTTGAGCCCGGTGAGCGCATAGGCCGCGACCCCCATGAGCTCGAAGAAGACGAACATCGTGAAGACGTCCCCGGCGAACGCGAACCCCGTCATGCCGGCCAGGAACAGCAGCATGAGGCCGTGGTAGTGCGAGCTGTCCGATTCGAAGTACCGCCACGAGAAGACCAGGGAGGCGACCATGAGGGCCGCGGCGAGCAGCGCGAGCCCGACCCCCAGGCCGTCGCCCACGAGGGCGATGCCCACGGTGCGTCCGTCCCGCGCAGACCAGCCGCCCATCCAGTACACGAGCCGGGTCGACGAGGAGCCCGCGAGCAGCACGCCGTCCACGCACACCGCTGCCACGGCGGCGACGACGGCGAGGACGTCGGCGAAGGGCCTCCGGACGTACCTTCCGACCGCCATGAGCGCGCCGGCGGCGAGCACGAGCCCCACGACAAGGGCGGGCATCAGGGCCGCCGTCCCGGTCTGCATGCCTCAGCCCTTCAACGGGCCGAGGTCGTCGGGGTCGATGGCGCGCCGGCGCTTGGCCATCTGGATCACGAGCGCCAGCAGCATCGAGGTGACGGCTGCCGAGACCACGATGTCGGTGAGGGTCAGCGCCTGCACCACGGGGTCGACGACGGGCGTGTCCCGGCCCACCTGCGAGCCGAAGATGGGAGCCAGGCCGCCGTTCTGGTAGCCGACCGCGATGAGGAGGATGTACGTGGCGGACTGGGCGACGGACAGCGAGACGACGGCGTGCACGAGATTCCGGCTCGTGGCGATCCCGGCGATGCCGATCAGCAGGACGGCCCCGGCAACGATGTAGGCGTAGACGCTCATGCTGCTCCCTCCTCGTCCTCGTCCCGCTCGCCGGGATCCTGGTGGGGAGCTGCGCGGATCGCGAGCGCCTGATCGAGGAATCCGGACAGGAGGATGACGACGCTGCTGGCCACCGTCATGCCCACGGCGATGTTGAACAGGGGCACGGTCCCCGAGGACACGAAGTCTCCGAGCTGGCCTTGGGGGATGGCGTTGGCGAACAGGTCCGCCCCGAGCGCCGCGCCCGCGAGGCCGAGCGCACCGAACAGCACGACGCCGAGCGATTCCCCCTGCGCGAACCAGTCCAGCGGGCGCAGCCGCTCCAGGAGCCGGTAGTGGCCGCCGACGTAGAGCAGGTGGATGCCCGTGGCCAGGACCACACCGCCCTGGAAGCCGCCGCCGGGGGTGATCGCCCCGTGGGCCACGACGTCGGCGCCGAGAACGAGCGTGAGCGGGAACAGCACGTACACCACGAGACTCGTCGACTCGAGGGTCTGCCCGCCGCTGCCCACGGTGCGCCGGCGCTCGCGGTGGACGGGCCGCAGGAGGGCGATCACGCCGGCGACGGCGCAGAAGAGGATCGTCTCCTCCCCGAAGGTGTCGAAGCCCCGCTGGTCGAAGTTGATGCTCGAGACCGCGTTGGCCGTTGCGTGCGCGAAGGTCGCGGCGACCGCGAGGTCTCGGTAGGGGTGGCTCGCGCCGCCGAAGCCGGGGAGCTGTGCGAGGGCGGCCCAGAGCATCGTGCCGAGCGCCACGAGCGCCACGCCGAGGAGGCCCATCCGCACGCCGCGGCTCACTGCTCGTCCTCCGCGCCGCGCGACTCCGCCTGCTCCGAGCGCACGCTTTCGATCTTCCGGATGGCCAGCACCACGATGAGGGGCACGACGGCGGTCCCGATCGCCACCTGGCTCAGCGCCACGTCCGGTGCCTGCAGCACCATGAACATCAGCGACAGCACGAGGCCGTAGGCCGAGAGGACCACGGCCTGGCGTGCCGGCCGGCGTGTGAGCACCACCGCGGCGGCGCCGGCGAGCACGAGCGTGAGGCTCACCGCCACCAGAAGGTCCGTGACCGGGGAGCTGGTCATTCGGGCTCCTTCCCGACATCGGCCCCCGCCTCGGCCGCCAGCGCCCGGCCCACGGCGGCGGTGAGCGCCGGCCCGCTCACGGCGAGGGCCGCGGCCGTGACCGCGACGGACGCGCTGCCCAGGGAGACCCCGAATGCGAGCATGCCGGCGACGGCGAAGAGCGGCACCGCGAGGGTCGTCACGGGAGCGAGGAAGTGCAGCCGGCCCAGCGGCGAGCGGGCGAGCAGGGCCCCGCCCGCGGCGTAGGCCACGACGAGGACGGCGAGGGCGCCGCAGACCGCTTGGGCGGCGAGCATCAGGGGCCCTCTCCCGCGCCGGCGTTGCCCGGGCCCGCGTCCCCCGCGGCGGTGGACTCGGGGGTAAGCAGGCGCGTGTAGACCAGGGTGCCGGTCGCCGTCAGCACAGCGAGGACGAGCGGGACGATGAGGTAGGAGGACTGGTTCACTGCCGCGGACAGCGCGACCATGGCCATGATGGCGGAGGCGCCCAGCAGCTCGAGGCCGATCAGCCGTGACACAGCGGTGCCCCGCGCGCACAGCAGCAGTCCCGGGGCCACGCCCACGAGGAGGAGCGCGAGGGCGGCGGCCGCCCACAGGGATTCGGACGTCACTGCTCCGGCTCCTTCTCCCTGAGGACCTGCTCGTCCAGACGGGGCCAGCCCGAGGTGATCGAGTGGACCTTCACGGCCCCCGACTCCGGGTCCGAGGCGACGACGATCGAGCCCGGGGTCGCCGAGAGGGCGACGATGCCGCCCGCACGCCAGCCGGTCTCCCGGGGACCGCCAGCGGGCATGCCGGCCTCGCGCAGTTCTTCCCGCTGCCCGGTGCGCAGCCAGCCCGGCAGGCGGACCAGGTCCGCCACGGTTGCGGCCGGCACTGCGGCGGCCCAGCGCAGCCATCCGCGCACGGGGCGCGCCCGGAACGGCAGGGCCCGGCGGGCCAGCCGCGCCAGCACTGCGCAGACCAAGGAGACCGCGGCGGCCACCGCGGTCTCCACGGCCGTGACGGTCGAGGCCGTCGCGAGCCAGAAGAGGGTGCCCGCGGCCGTCCACAGCGCGTACTCGAGGGCGGCGCGGGCGGGTGCGGCGCGGGACGCCGTCTGCTGGTTCACACCGCCTCCTGCTGGGCCGTGATGGGCCGCGCGACCTCCTCGAGGGAGGTGCGGGAGGCCTCGACGCCGAGGAACACCTCGACCAGGCCGGCGGCGACCATCAGGCCCGCGCCGATGAAGTAGCCGCCGGCCACGGCCCCGACACCCTGGCCGATGAAGCCGCCGAAGAGGAACGGGCCGATGATGCCGCCGAGGCCGGTGCCCACCGCGTAGAAGAACGCGATCGCCAGTGCCCGGGTCTCCAGGGGGAACACCTCGCTCACCGTCAGGTAGGCGCTGCTCGCCCCGCAGGAGGCCACGAAGAACACGATGGTCCAGCACGCGGTGAGCCAGAAGCCGTCCAGCGCCCCCGCCCCGAACAGGGCTGCGACGACGGCGAGGAGCACCCCGGAGCCGATGTAGGTGGCCGAGATCATCACCCTGCGGCCCACCGAGTCGAACAGGTGGCCGAGCGTGAGCGGCCCGGCGAAGTTGCCCACCGCGATGGCCACGAGGGCCCACGGGGCAACGTCCTCGGGGACATGCAGGAGCTTGGTCAGGACCAGGGCGTAGGTGAAGAACACCGCGTTGTAGAGGAAGGCCTGCCCGACGAAGAGCGAGAGCCCCAGGACCACGCGCTTCGGGTACCGCTCGAGGGAGACTTTGATGATCTCGCCGAACCCGATCGAGCGGCGCTGCCCGATCGTGATGGAGTCGTCGACCTCGCCGAGCTGATGCCCGGTCTCCTTCTCGATCTCAGACTCGATGTCCACCACGGTCTTCTCTGCGCCGTCCTCCTGGCCGTGGATGAACATCCACCGCGGGGACTCGGGCACGTTCCGCCGCACGAGGAGGATGAGCAGGCCCAGGACGGCACCGAGGCCGAACGCGAGCCGCCAGCCCAGCTCCGCGGGGAACAGGGCGGTGTTCAGCAGCACGACCGAGAGCATGGCCCCGAAGGCGGTGCCGAGCCAGTAGGAGCCGTTGATGGCGAGGTCCACGAGCCCCCGGCGCCGGGCGGGGATGAGCTCGTCGATCGCCGAGTTGATCGCGGAGTACTCGCCGCCGATCCCCGCGCCGGTGAAGAAGCGGCAGATGTAGAAGTAGACCGGGTTGAAGGAGAACGCCGTGGCGACGGTGGCCAGCAGGTAGAGGCCGAGGGTGATGATGAACAGCCGCTTCCGGCCGAACCTGTCGGTGAGGTAGCCGAAGACGAGGGAGCCCACGCAGGCCCCCGCGACGTAGATCGCGGCCGCCAGGCCGATCCCGGCGGGAGAGAGGCCCAGGCCCGCGGAGGGCTGCGTCAGCCGGTCGCTGATGGAGCCGACGATGGTGACCTCGAGCCCGTCGAGGATCCAGACGGTGCCGAGGCCGATCACGACCATCCAGTGCCATCGGGCCCAGGGCAGGCGGTCGAGCCGGCCGGGGATATTGGTGCGGATGGTGCCGAGCGTGCTCTGACTCATGGTCCCTCCTGGACGAAACCCTCCCGGCGACCCCCGCCAACAGGCGCGCCGTTCTTACCCTCCGCGCCGCGGCGCGAAACGCCGCCCCGCACCGGTCCCCTCCGGGTGCCCCTGCCCGCGTCCAGGGAGACTCAGGCGACGCGGTACTGCTCGGCGTCGGCGGAGCGGAGGACCAGGCCGTTCCCGAGCAGGGAGGGGTCCGGCGCGATGGCCCCGCCGTCGGGATCCGGGACGCCGTCGAACAGCATCGACTCGAGACGGACGTGGTCATGGAACCACTCGAGGTGCCGCAGCCCCGGGGCTGCGGCGGCCGGGGCTGCCGAGATCGCCGGGGCGCAGTGGCCGGAGAAGCCCACGCCGTGGGCCGCCGCCACGGCGGCGATGCGCAGCCAGACGGTGATGCCGCCGCAGCGGGTCACGTCGGCCTGCAGGCAGTCGACCGCCCCCGCGGCGCACATCCGCTCGGCGTCCTTGAGGCGGGTGAGGTACTCTCCCGCGGCGACGTCGGGGGACGTGCGCTCGCGCACGAAGCGCAGCCCGTCGAGGTCCTCGCTCGAGACGGGCTCCTCGAACCACGTGATCCGGGCCTCGGCGGCGGCGTCCGCCACGCGCACGGCCTGCTTCGGGGTGTAGGCCCCGTTGGCGTCGACGAACAGGGCGGACCGGCCGCCGATCGCCTCGCGGGCGGCCAGCATCCGGGCGAGGTCGCGGGACTCCGACGCGCCCCGGTCCTGCCCGATCTTGATCTTCACACGGGGGATCCCCTGCGCCGTCCAACCGGTGAGCTGCTCGACCATGCGGGCGTCGGTGTAGGTGGTGAAGCCACCGCTGCCGTAGACGGGCACCTCCGTGCGGGCCGCGCCGAGGAACTGGTGCAGGGGCAGCCCGGCATGACGGGCTGCGGCGTCCCACAGCGCGCAGTCGACGGCCGACGCCGCGTACGCGCAGGCCCCCGACTGGCCCGCGTTGCGCAGCGCCCGGGCCATCGCCTCGGAACAGGCGGGGACCGAGAAGACGTCCGCGCCGACGACCGCGGGCGCGAGGAGCTCCTGCACGACCGGCACGAGGGCCGCCGGGCCGTACGTGTACCCCGTCCCGTGCGTGCCGCCCGCCTCCACCCGCACCACCACGATGGTGGTGGAGTCCCAGGCGAAGGTCCCGTCGGCCTCGGGCTCGTCGGTCGGGACGGTATAGGCCGCAGCGGTGACGGACGAGACCGCGGCGCCCGATCCGGCGTCGTGCATCGGGGCGCCCGCCGGCGCGTTCATTCCCGATGCCCCGGGAGGAGCTCCTGGGCCTTGACCTTGAGGCCCTCCTTGATGAACTGCCAGGCGTTCTCATCCCCCTTGGCGGCGCTCTTGGCCGTGTTGAGGGCCTGCTTGAGCGTGGCGTGGGGCGGGATGGGGGGCACGTTGGGGTCAGTGCGCACGTCGAGCAGCGTGGGACGGGTGGCGGTGAGCGCCTTGTCCCAGGCGGCGCCGAGCGCGTCCGGGGTGTCCACCGAGATGGCCCCCAGGCCCAGGCTGGCGGCGAAGCCGGCGTAGTCCACGTCCGGCAGCTCCTGCGTCATGGGCACGGTCGGCGAGCCGCTGAACGCCCTCAGCTCCCACGTGACCTGGTTGAGGTCGTCGTTGTGGAGGACGACCACGACGAGCCGGGGATCGGACCAGTCCTTCCAGTAGCGGGCGATCGTGATGAGTTCGGCGAGGCCGTTCATCTGCATCGCGCCATCCCCCTCGAAGGCGATGACGGGCCGGTCGGGGTGCGCCATCTTGGCCCCGATCGCGTAGGGCACCGCAGGTCCCATCGTGGCCAGGTTCCCGGAGAGGCTCCCGCGCACCCCGGCGGGGAACCGGATCTGCCGCGCGTACCAGTTGGCAGCGCTGCCCGAGTCCGAGGTGACGATCGCCGAGGCCGGGATGCGCTCCGAGAACTCCGAGAAGACCCGGAGCGGATTGACCGGATCGGCGTCGACGAGGGCCTCGTCCCGCATGTCCGCCCACCACTTGGCGACCTTGTCCTCGATGTCCTCGCGCCAGCCGCGGTCCTCCTTGCGGTTCAGGAGCGGCATGAGCGCGCGCAGGCCGGCGGCGGCGTCCGCCACGAGGTTGACCTCGTAGGGGTAGCGCATGCCGATCATGGTGGCGTCGACATCGATCTGCACTCCCCGGGCCTTCTCCGGATCCGGCATGTACTGCAGGTAGGGGAAGCTCGAGCCGATCGTGAGCAGGGTGTCGCAGTCGCGCATCATCTCGTAGCTCGGCCTCGTCCCGAGGAGCCCGATCGAGCCGGTGACGAACGGGAGGGTGTCCGGAAGCGAGTCCTTCCCGAGGAGCGCCTTCGCCACCCCGGCGCCGAGGAGCTCGGCCACCTCCTGGACCTCCGCGGCGGCGTTGCGTGCGCCCTGGCCGATGAGGATCGCGACCTTCTTGCCCTGGTTGAGCACGTCGGCCGCCCTCCGCAGGCCCTCGGTGTCCGGGGCCAGCTCGGGCCACTCGATGCCGAGGCTCGAGGGGACCATCTTCATCTCGTGCGGAGGCGCCGAGTACTCGAGATCCTGGACGTCGGAGGGGATGATGACGGCGGTCGGCGCGCGCCGCGCGCAGGCGACCTTGATGGCCCGGTCGATCACGTTGGGCAGCTGCTCGGGGACGGTGACCAGCTGGACGTAGTCCGAGGCGACGTCCTTGAACAGCGAGGGGAGATCGACCTCCTGCTGGTAGGAGCCGCCGATCGACGTGCGCGCCACCTGCCCCACGATCGCGACCACCGGGACATGGTCGAGCTTGGCATCGTACAGGCCATTGAGGAGGTGGACCGCGCCGGGACCCGACGTGGCCATGCACACCCCCACTTTGCCCGTGAACTTGGCATAGCCCACTGCTTCGAAGGCGGCCATCTCCTCGTGCCGGGCCTGCACGAACCGGGGGCCCTCGCCCTTGCCGAGGGCGGTGACGATGCCGTTGATGCCGTCTCCGGGGTATCCGAACACGGTGCTGATGTCCCAGGCCTTGAGCCTTTCGAGCAGGAATTCGGCCACGTTCTTCTCGGCCATGTCAGCTCTCCTTTGCTGGTTCGCTTACTGGTTCGCGCTGTGGTTGGCGCTGCCCCCCGCGCGCGCCCGCAGCGAGGCGGGCCGCGGTGCGTGCGGCGAGGGACATGATGGTCAGTGCCGGGTTGGCGCTGCCCTGGGTGGGCAGCACGCTGCCGTCGGTGATGAAGAGGTTCGGAACGGCGAAGGTGCGGCAGTCGGCGTCGACCACGCCGTGCCGCTCGTCGGCCGCCATGCGCGCCCCGCCCACGAGGTGGGCGTAGCGCTCGATCGTCATGACCTCGCTGGCCCCCGCGGCGGTGAGGATCTGCTCCATCGTGTCGGCCGCCGCCGCCATGAGCCGGCGGTCGTTGCCGCAGCGGCTGTAGGTGAAGCGGGCCACAGGCATGCCGCGCCGGTCCGTCTCGGAGTCGAGCGTCACCCGGTTCTCCGGCTGGGGCAGGAACTCGCACAGGGCACCGAGGCAGGCCCAGTGGACGAAGTCGGTCATGCGGCGGCGCAGTTCGGTGCCCCAGTGCCCCTGGGCGGCGATGTGCTCTGCCCATGTGATCGGCAGGGGGGACACGGTCTGGATCGAGTAGCCGCGCTTGTACGGCTTCGTGGGGTCCGTCTCGTAGAAGGCCTCGCTGCTGACCTCGGGCGGCGGCGCCTTGTACATGCGCACCTCCTCCTCGAACCGGCCGCCCGTCTGCGGCGCGCCCTGCACCATGAGGTAGCGGCCCACGAGGTCGTGGTCGTTGCACAGCCCGTCGGGGAACTGCGGCGAGGCCGAGTTGAGCAGCAGCCGGGGCGTCTCGATCGAGTAGGCCGCCACCGCCACGTTCCGTGCCCGCTGGAAGTGCTCCACGCCGCCGTGCTCGTAGTGCACGCCGGTCGCCAGCCCGGTGCGGGGGTCGACGGCGACGCGGGTGACCATCGAGTCGGCCCGGATCTCGGCCCCGTGCGCGATCGCGTCGGGGACGTGGGTGATGAGGGGAGAGGCCTTGGCGTCCACCTTGCAGCCCTGCAGGCAGAACCCGCGGTAGATGCAGTGCCGGCGGTGTCCGAAGCGGCCGTTGGAGATGGCCACCGGCCCCACGCGGGCCTCGATCCCGCACGCCAGCGCGCCCCGCAGGAACGCCTGGCCGTTGCCCCCCACGGGGTGCGGGGTGTGGGGGTAGCTGTGCGGGTCACCCCACGGCCAGTCCTGGCCGGCCACGGGCAGCTCTTCCTCGATGTCCTCGTAGTACGGCTTGAGGTCCTCGTACCGCAGAGGCCAGTCGGCGCCGACCCCGTCGAGGGTCTGGGTGTGGAAGTCGCTGGGATGGAAGCGGGGGGTGTAGCCGGCGAAGTGCACCATGGAGCCGCCCACGCCGCGGCCAGAGTTGTTCGAGCCGAGCGGCACGGGGTCGTCGCCGTCGATCACGCGCGGCTCCGTCCAGTACAGCCGGTGCGACCCGGCCTCGTCGCTGACCCAGTCGCGGTCCGGCTCCCAGAAGGGCCCGGCCTCGAGGACCACGATGTTCCACCCGGCGCGGGCGAGGCGCTGCGCCATGGTCGAGCCGCCGGCTCCGCAGCCCACGATGACGAGGTCAACCTCGTCGTCGTCCGCGAAGCGGCGCATGCCGGTGTCCACGTCCGGGTCGGCCAGGGGGAGCAGCCAGGCGGACTCATTGCGCGCCCTGACCCCGCGCAGCCCGCGGCCCGCGCTCATGCGCTCTCACCCGGGCGCGCGTCCCGTACCTCGAAGTGCTCGCGCCGGCCGAGGCCGAGGTTCGCGTAGCCGCGGGGATATGCGGGGCCGGGGAAGCCGATCTCGTCCCACACGTAGGGGTGCGAGTAGAACGCGGTGCATGCGTACCGCAGCCACAGGTTCCACACGTGGCCGGCAGGGAAGCCGTGCCAGGGGCCCTCGGTCTCATGGAGCCCGGTCAGGAGGTCCTCCTGCTGCTCCCGGCTCGCGGTCGCGAATCCGGTGCCGCAGCGCTCGCGGGCGTCTTCGTCGAGGAAGCGCAGCCCCTGCCGCCACACCTCGGCGTCCTCGGGCAGGTCCGCGTAGTGCCATCCGTCGGTCTCGCCCGCTGCGAGGCGGGCGTCGACGAAGTTCACGAGTGGGATGCGGGGCTGCGCGTCGGGCTCCTGGCCCACGAGCCGGTCGAGGAGGGCGGCGGCGATGCCCTGCTCCTGAGCCGAGAAGAAGCTGGTGTCCGGCGGCCGCTGGGTGCGGGAGATGACGAGAGCCGCCGTCGTGTCGTCCCAGTGGCCGCGCTCGTCGAGGGCGCGCTGGCCCGGAAAGCGTCCTCCGCCGTCCTCGGCGGGCAGCGGGAGCGTCACGGCTCCCTCCTCAGGATCGACGCGAGGATCCCCATCCCGCCGACCAGGGTCACGAGCAGTGGGGCCAGCAGCGGCGGGCCCATCTCGACGTTGTAGCGCAGCTCCTTGAAGCCGCCGGGGCGCTGGGCGATCCCCCGCAGGTGGAGGTAGGTCCCCTGGAGCCCATTCGCGATGATCGCGGCGCTCGTGATCGGCAGGGCCGTGTGGGCGAGCCGCGCGCTGAACACGCCGCCGATCCCGGCGGCGGCGCCGAGCGGTCCCAGGGCCACGGGCGCCCACATCCAAGGATTGCCGAAGCTCGCCTTGTCGTGCTCGAGGTAGATCTCGGCCGCGGTCACGAGCGCCCCCGCGGCGGTGAGGCCCGAGAGCGTGCGCTCGAACCGGCCGGTCTCGACGTTGCGGACCAGCTTCTGGATTCCGCGCGGCTGCACCGCGCCGAGGGGGCCGCTGCGGTTCAGGGGCCCGCGCCCCGGGCTCTTCGCGGCCAGGAATGCCAGTGTTCCCATCGGGGTTCCTTCCGTGCACGGACCGGGCGGCGTCCAGCCCTCCTTCTTCAGCGCTACCCGCGGGGGAGCGGGCAAAACGGGCTCCCAGTACCTTCCCAGCCGCCGGCGTACGCTGGCCGCATGAGCCAGGCCGGGGTCCCCGAGGAGACGCACGACGCCGGTGGCGCGCCGGCGGCGGGCGCGTCACCGCCGTCGTCCGCCCGCGGCAGCGACGGGCGCGCCCGGAGCCGGAAGGGCGAGCCGTCCTGGGCGACGACGCCGGCGATCCGCCGCACCATGCTCGGAAACCGCTCGCGGGACACGGCCCCCGAGCTCAAGGTGCGCCGGGCGGTCCACGCCATGGGCCTGCGCTACCGCGTGGCCTACCGCCCCGAACCGGCCCTGCGGCGCACGGCGGACCTCGTGTTCACGCGCGCCCGCGTGGCGGTCTTCATCGACGGCTGCTACTGGCACGGATGCCCGGAGCACTACATCGAGCCGGCGAGCAACGTGGACTACTGGCGCCCCAAGATCGCCCGCAACCGCGAGCGGGACGCCGAGACGACCGCCGCCCTCGGCGCAGCCGGCTGGCGGGTCCTGCGGTTCTGGAGCCACGAGGACCCCGCCAGGGTGGCCGCGGCGATCGCCGAGGCGGTGCGGCCGGCGGGATCCGGCGCGGGCCCGGGCGGCGCCGAGTCCGACTAGTGCGACGAGGCGGGAGGCTGGTCGCTCGCCGGCGTCCCGCGGTGGAGCGCGAGGGCGGCGTTGACGAGGCCGAAGTGGCTGAAGGCCTGGGGCGTGTTGCCGAGGTGCCGGCGCGCGTGCGGGTCGTACTCCTCGCTCAGCAGCCCCACGTCATTCGCCAGCCCGAGGAGCCGCTCGAACAGGGCCGACGCCTCTTCGGTCCGCCCGATCCCGACGAGCGCGCTGACGAGCCAGAAGGAACAGACGAGGAACACCCCTTCGCCGTCCGGCAGGCCGTCCGCGCCCGACTCGGTCCGGTAGCGCAGCAGCAGGCCTTCCACGCTCAGCTCGCGCTGCACGGCCTCGACGGTCGCGACGATGCGGGGGTCCGTGTACGGCAGGAAGCCGACGCGGGGGAGGAGCAGGAGGGCGGCGTCGAGCTCGGCTGAGCCATAGGCCTGGACGAAGTGGGTCCGGGTGGGGTCGAGCCCGTGGGCCAAGACGTCGGCGCGGATCGCGTCGCGCACCTCGCGCCAGCGTGCGAGGGGGCCCGGGAGCCCGGCCTCGGCACCCTTCACCATGCGGTCTGCGGCCACCCAGGCCATGACCTTGGAGTGGGTGAAGTGCTGCCGCGGCCCGCGCATCTCCCAGAGCCCGTTGTCCGGCTGGTCCCAGATTCCCTCGAGGTATTCGACGAGGGCGAGCTGGAGGTCCCAGGAGTCGTCGCGCGAGCGGAGCGAGCTGCGGGTCAGGGCCAGGCCGTCGAGGACCTCGCCCCACACGTCGAGCTGGAGCTGGCCCGCAGCGGCGTTGCCGGTGCGGACCGGGGTTGTTCCCTCGTACCCGGGGAGCCATTCGAGGGTGGTCTCCGGCAGGCGGCGCCGTCCGGTGATCGAGTACATGATCTGCAGGTCGGCCGGGTCGCCGGCGACCGCCCGCAGGAGCCAGTCGCGCCAGGCCGCGGCCTCGTCCGTGTGGCCGGTGGCGAGGAGGGCCTGGAGGGCGAGCGCGGCGTCGCGGAGCCAGCAGTAGCGGTAGTCCCAATTCCGCACGCCGCCGATCGTCTCGGGCAGCGAGGTGGTGGGCGCGGCGACGAAGGCGCCGGTCGGCTCGAAGGTCAGGGCCTTGAGGGTGATGAGGGACCGGTTGACGGCCTCCCGGTGCGGGCCCGTCACCGTGCAGCGGCCGGTCCACTCCTCCCAGAAGGCGCAGGTGCGGGCGAGGGCAGCCTCCGGGTCCGGCCGGGGAGCGTATTCCTCATGGCTCGGGCCCCACGTCAGGACGAACGGAACCCGCTCGCCCTCCTTCACTGTGAAGCTGCTGCGGGTGCGCAGATCGCGGCCCACGAGGGGCACGGGCGTGTTCAGGTAGGCGGCGTCCGGGCCGGCGATCGCCTGGAGGACGCCGCCATGGCGGCGCACCCAGGGCACCACGTGGCCGTAGTCGAACCGGAGGGCGAGGTCCATCTCCAGGGGCACCTCGCCGCGGAGCCCCTCGACGATCCGGACGAAATCGACGACCCCGTCCCGGGGCGGCATGAAGTCGATCAGCCGCACCGCGCCGTCGTCGGTCTCCCAGACGGTCTCGAGGACGAGGGTGTCCGGGCGGTAGCGGCGCGAGGTGCAGTCCCCGGCCCCCGCCGGCGCGATCCTCCAGCGCCCGTGGTCGGCGCTGCCGAGGAGCGCGGCGAAACACGAGGGCGAGTCGAACTGGGGCAGGCAGAGCCAGTCGACCGAGCCGTCGCGGCCCACGAGCGCGGCCGTCTGGAGGTCGCCGACCAGTGCGTAGTCCTCGATCCGGGCCATGCGCGCACCCTACCAAGGGCGGCAGCGTGAGTGATTGGATCCGCGCTCCGGCGGGTACAGGGAGGGAAACCTGACACCCAGGAGGTTGACCCATGGACCCGACCCAGCTCACGGCGGTCATTGTCATCGCGGTGATCGTCGTCATTGTGATCATCGTGGCCATCGCGGTGTCCCGGAAGCGGGGCGAAGCCCGGCGGCAGCGCCAGCGCGAGCACGCGGAGGAGCTGCGTGCCGAGGCCCAGCGCCGGGAGATCGACGTCCGAGACCGGGAGGTCAAGGCCCACGAGGCGCAGGTGCGCGCCGAGCGCGCGGAGGTCGAGGCCGCCCGTCTGCGCCGCGAGGCCGAGGGACACAGCGAGAGCACCCGCGAGGACCGCGAGAAGATCGAGGAGCAGCGCCGCAAGGCGGACGAGCTCGACCCGGACCGCCGCAGCCGCACCGACGGTGCCCGCGCAGAGGCGGTCCCGCGCCAGAAGGTCCGTCAGGAACGCCGCGAGGAAGCCGTGGCGGAGCGCCGCGGGGAGCAGGTTCCCGGGGAACCGGTCCGCCAGGAGCCGATCCGCGAAGATGCCGGCACGGTTCGACCCGGCCGGCACGGGGCGACGGAAGACCTCCGCACCGACCGCATGGACGGAACCGTGCCCCCGGACGCCGAGCGCGGCGGGGCGACCGGTACCACCACCCCGACTGAAGGAACCCGCTGAGCGGGTTCACGAGAGAGGAGAACCATGACCGATTCCGCAAACCCGATCCAGATCCAGAAGTTCCTCGAGGGCGTCGACTACCCCGCCGAGAAGGGGACTCTCGTTGCCAAGGCCAAGGAGGAGGGCGCCGACAGCAACGTGCTGCGCTCCCTCGAGGCCATCCCGGACCGCTCCTACGCGAAGCCCACTGAGGTGAGCCAGGCGATCTCGGAGGTGGGCAACCACCCCGAGCGGGCCGTTGCCGGTGACTCAGGGGTGGACGACGACGATGACGAGCGCGGCGGCGACCGCTTCGACGCCGGGTGACCCGCAGGGAGCCCTGCAGCAGAGGGGAGGAGCGCCGGTCCTTGCGGGCCGGCGCTCCTTTCGTTGGGCCGGTGGTCTCGGGCCCGGACTCTAGAAGGGCTTCCCGCCGGTGACGGGAACCACCGCTCCTGAAATGTAGGAGGCCTCGTCCGAGGCGAGCAGCACGTAGGCCGGTGCGAGTTCGGCCGGCTGGGCGGGGCGCCCGAGGGGGGAGTCCTTGCCGAACTCCGGGACGTGCTCGGGCCAGCCTGTCGAGGGGATGAGCGGCGTCCAGACGGGTCCCGGCGCCACCGCGTTGATGCGGATGCCCTTGCTGCCGAGCTCCGGTGCGAGTGCCTTGACGAGGGCGGCCTGCGCGGCCTTCGTCATCGCATAGTCGAAGAGCCCCGCCGAGGGCTGAGCGGCCTGCACGGAGCTCGTGATGATGATGGACGCACCCGGCTGGAGATGGGGGACGGCAGCGCGGAGCGTCCAGAATTGGCTGTACAGGTTGGTGCGGATCACCCGGTCGAACTCCTCGCTGGAGACCGTGTCGATGCCGTCCCGCGCCTGCTGGTACGCCGCGTTGAGGACGAGGATGTCCAGCTTCCCGAACTCCTCCAGCGTGCGCCCGGGCAGAGAGGCGGCGAAGTCCTCGTCCCGCAGGTCGCCCTCGAAGTGCGCCGCGCGTTTCCCCGCCTCGGAGATGGCCGCCGTGGCCTCGGCCGCGTCCTGCACCTCCTCGGGCATCGCGGTGATCGCGACGTCTGCCCCCTCTCTGGCGAACGCGAGGGCCACGGCGCGGCCGATCCCCGAGTCTCCTCCGGTGATGAGGGCGGCGCGCCCCGTGAGGCGTCCGTGGCCCTCGTAGGTGCTCTCACCGTGGTCCGGGCGGGGCTCGGTCTCCCGGGTGGTGCCCGGGGCCTCGAGATCCTGCGGCGGAATGGTGCCCGTCACGCGGGCACTGCGCGGGTCCTGGGGGTCAGATGCATTCATGGGTGACTCCTTCCGTGACGGCCCGGCCGGCGGCCGGCCGGGCTGGTTCCATCCGTGGGGCTGTGGGTAAGTAGCTGCCGATGAAGACGCGCAGCAGGCGGACGGCGCACGGGACGATCACCCGGCGCCGCGCGGGCAAGGGGTTCAGCTACCGGGACGCGGACGGTCAGCGGGTCGACGCGCCGGAGGTGCTCGCCCGGATCGAGGCGCTCGCCATACCCCCGGCCTGGCGGAACGTGCGGATCGCGGCATCCCAGCGTGCCCGGGTCCAGGCGACCGGCATCGATTCCGCCGGTCGGAAGCAGTACCTCTACCACAGCACGTGGCGCGAGCGGCAGGAGGCCCGCAAATTCGACCGGGCCGTCGCCCTGGCGCGGCGGCTCCCCGGGATCCGCCGGGCGGTGACGCAGGACCTCCGCGGCAAGCACGGACCCAAGGAGCAGGCTCTCGCGGCCGCACTCCGCATCGTGGACCGGCTCGGGGTGCGCGTGGGAAACCGCAGGTACGCCCGCCAGCACGGATCGTTCGGTGTCACCACGATCCAGCGCAGGCATCTGCGGCTCGACGGCGACACCATCTCGCTGGAGTTCCCGGGCAAATCCGGGATGCAGTGGTCGGTGGAACTGCGCGATCCCGACCTGGCCGAGTACCTCCGCAGCCTGCCGAAGGGCGCGAGGTCCCGGGCCGCGCTGGGCTACGAGTCCGGCGGGGGGTTCCAGCGCATCGGATCCGAGTCCCTCAACGGGTACCTGCGGGTGCGGGCCGGGATGGGGGTGAGCGCCAAGGACCTGCGGACGTGGCGCGGCACCGTGATCGCGGCGGAATCCCTCGCTCGCAGCGGCGAGCAGGGCCTCGACGCAGAGGAGGCGTGGCGCCGCGCCATCGCCGACGCCGCGGACTGGCTCCACAACACGATCGCGGTGGCGCGGGGATCCTACGTCGACCCGCGCCTCCTCCTCGCCTACCACGAGGGCAGGAAGCTCACGACGCCGGGCGGCAACGTCTCCGACGCGGCGCTGGCCGAGCTGCTCGACTCGACGCCCCGCACGGGTCCGGGAACCTAGGCGCAGCGCGCCGGCCCCGCACTCCCGGATCACCGCCCGGCACCCCCGGATCAGTGGTCCGGGAAGTCGTCGCGCGCCCGCTGCGAGGCGTTCTCCGCGTCCTCGCGAGGGGTCAGGTAGTGCTCACCTTCCTCGGTGGTCGCGATCTCGTACTCCTCGGCGACCGCGTCGATGCGGGCCTGGTCCTCAGGCCCGGGCGGCCGGACTGGACCGGGGTTGGGCGTGCGCTCGGCATCGCCCCAGACTGCTCCGGCGCCCTGAGAGGACGGGGTGACATCGCTCGGACCGTCGGCGACGGTGTCGTCCACCCCGTGCCGGGGCACCGGGGTCCCCGGGTGCGGGCCCGAGCTCTCGGCCGTGCGCTCCTCGCCCGGCTCCCGGTCCGCGTAGTGGGCCTCGCCGCTCTCGAGGGGTGTGCCCTCCCGGCGCTCGGGCTCGTCAGGAAGATTCCGCTGGTCCATGGCGTCCTCTCGAATCGATGGAAGGCGGGACTGGCCCGCTCTCCTGTCCATACCCGCCGATCGCCCGCATCAAAACCGCATCAACATCGCATCAGAACCGCATCGGGTCTGCGCCGAGGGCGCGCCCGGCGGGAGTGCCCTGTGCCCGCGCCTTTCCGGGGATCGGGCGGGTCAACTGGGAGCACGCCCTTGAATAGCACGCGAGATAATCTGCACTCCACATGCCAAGAGACAGAACTGTTCCTTCTCGCGCCGTTGTATTCGACGAGCAGTCGTGCCTACGGTGGAAGCCGGAGTCAAGCAGCTGGCCCGCACTACCACGCCGGATGGCCAGTTGACTGGAGATTCACCGTCACTATGACCCAAGCGGCGCGACCCCTCGGCCGCCGCGAGCTGATCGAAGAAGACGCCTGCCGCGCCGCTGTGCGCGTAGCGACGCCCGCACGAGTCGCCGCGGCCACTCGCGGTCCCTCTTCCCTCCCAGGCGACGCCGACCACCAGCCCACCAGGACTCGAGACACCGGGACCTGGCCCCCATACGTCCCCGCGCACGACGCGGACCACCCAGCTCAGGAGGCGCCCGGCAGTCACTGACGCCCCACCACATCTTTCCAATTCCAGCGAGGAGGCAACTCGCCATGCAGGAAGCTCCACGGCAGACTCATCTGCTCCCAGTCCCCAACGATTCAGACCTTGCCGGCGCTCCGGAGAGCGTCAACGGCGTCATCCTGGGAGCCGCGCCCGAAGGCCGGGCGCGCCGCAGCGAGCCTCCGACCGACGGCACCGACCCGGTGGCAGCGGGACAGCTCGCCATCGAGTACCTCGGGGTCGCCGATGCCCTCGCCCGCAGGTTCCGCTGCGCGGGGCACGACACTGAGGACCTGCGCCAAGTTGCCCGGCTCGGCCTGCTGAAGGCCGCCCACCGCTACCGGGAGCCCCTCGGACACGGGTTCGTGCCCTACGCGGTGCCCACCATCACGGGAGAACTCAAGCGCTATCTCCGTGACCAGTCGTGGGTCGTCCGGCCGCCCCGTGCGCTCCAGGAGCTCCGCCTCAAGGTCAACGCGCTGCGCCCGGGCCTCGCCCAGGAGCTCGGGCACGATCCCACCACGGCCGAACTGAGCATGGCGGCCGGGGTGCCGGCCTCCGACGTGGCGGAGGCGCAGATCGCCGAATCGGCCATGGTCGGCCAGCCGGTCGAGCATGGAGACTCGTCAGAGGATCCCGAGGAACGCCGGCTGAACGTCGTCCTCGGTGCCGAGGACCCCGGCTACGAGCACGTCGAGCAGATGCACGCGCTCGCCGGGGCGATGTCCGACGCGACCGACAATGACAGGCAGCTCCTCGACCTCCGCTTCGTCCAGGAGATGACCCAGGACCAGATCGCCAAGGAGCTCGGCGTGAGCCAGATGCAGGTCTCGCGCCTCCTCAAGCGCCTGCTCGACAGGCTGCGGAGGAGGATGGCGGCCTGAGGCCCGTCCGTCCGGGCATGATGCCGGTGTGAGGGGGGCGGCATCAGGTCCGGGCGCGGCACGCAGGAAGGGCGCGGTGCGTGCACCGCGCCCTTCACTGTGCCTGGTCCTCGGAGCGGCAGACCGTCAGGCCGGCCCTAGCTGAAGGCGACCTGCCCGCCCTCCTGGCCGGCGGCGTCGTCCTCTTCCAACCCCTCCAGCGCGTCGAGGACGTGGCCGGGCAGGACGGCGAGCAGTGCAGGATCGGGGTCCGCGGCGAAGGGATCGCCCACGCGCACCCGCGGATCCGTGAGGACGACGTGCGGGCCCTCCGCGGGCGGCCCCCACTGCTCCGGGGCCGCCGGCCCGAACATCACCACCGAGGGGGTGCCGTAGGCCGTGGCCAGATGGGCCGCCGAGGTGTCCGCGGTGATCACGGCCCGCGCCGCGGCGATCGCGGCGGCGAACGCATCGAGCTCCCAGCGCCCGGCCACGCAGGCTGAGGCATGCAGCCCTGCGGCCTTGACCACCGCCGAGGCGCGGAAGACGTCGTCCGGCCCACCGGTGACCACCACCTGGTGGCCCCGCAGGGAGAGCACGGTCGCGACGTCCGCGAACCGCTCGATGGGCCAGCGCCTGCTGCCGTACGCGGCGCCCACGTGGATGATCGTGGCCCGCTCCACCGGTGCCGGCGTCTCGGGCGGGCACAACCGGAAGTCGGAGGAGTCGGCCACGATGCCGTTCCACGTCAGCAGGCGCACCCAGCGGTCCCGCTCGTGGAGGAAGTCGTCCCATTCGGGGCCGGCCCATCCGGGCGCCGCGTGGCCGATCCGGTAGGTGGGCTTCAGCGCATCGAGCCGACCCCTGCTCTCGGGCCCGTTCCCGTGCAGGTTGACGGCCACGTCCACCGGGCGGCGCCACGCGAGCGGGTGGTCGAGGCCCGGCGTCGGCAGCAGCGCGTTGATCCCGCCGATGAGGGGGACGATCGGCGCGAGCCAGCGCGGGGCAGCGAGCACGAGCTCGTGGTCGGGGAAGGCCCGGCGGAGGCCCCGGAGCGCCGGGACGGCGACGAGGAGGTCGCCCAGCTTGAGCGCCCGCAGGGCGAGGACGGTCGGCTTCATTGCGCGCTGTGCCACGGCTGCTCCCTGAGTGTGGGATGGCGTACGCCCGCGGCTTGAGCGATTTTGGGAGAAGGAGGAGGAGAAGAAGTCGTGTTAGTTCCGTTTAGTGTACTGCTGCAGGGGCACTGCTTCTCCTATGAGGAAGACCGATGGCGAGAGGGAGCGGCGGCCGGTACCGTCCGCAATCCTCTTCGACCGCGACGGGACGCTCGTCGCGGACGTCCCCTACAACACGGACCCCGACCTCGTGGTCCCGATGCCCGGCGCGCTCCAGACGCTCCGCCGCCTCCGCGCACTCGGCATCGCCTGCGGCGTCGTGACCAACCAGGCCGGGGTGGGCCTCGGCCTCATCGCCGAGCACGAGCTCCGGGCCGTCAACGCCCGCATCGAGGAGATCCTCGGCCCGTTCGACACCTGGCAGGTCTGCCCGCACGCCCCCGAGGACCGGTGCGAATGCCGCAAGCCCAAGCCCGGCCTCGTGCTCGCGGCCTGCCGGGACCTCGGGATCCGGCCGGAGGACGCCGTGGTCATCGGCGACATCGGCAAGGACATGGAGGCGGCCCGCCGCGCCGGCTCGCGCGGGATCATGGTCCCCACGCCCATCACCCTCCGCCCCGAAATCCTCGACGCGCCCACGGTCGCCGGGGACCTCTCGTCCGCCGTCATGCTCGCCCTGGGAGCCGAGCTGGCGCACAGCACCCGGCTCGACCCGGGCGCCCCGCCCCTCGGGAGCGCGGCGTGAGGCGCGTCCTCGCCGTCCGGCTCGACAGCCTCGGGGACGTGGTCATGGCCGGCCCCGCCATCCGGGCGATCGCGGCCCATGCGGAGCCCTACCTGCTCACCGGGCCCCGCGGGACCGGCGCGGCCCGCCTGCTGCCTCAGGTGCGCCACACCCGCGAATGGGACTGCCCCTGGATCGGCAACCCGGCGCCGGAGGCGACCCCGCGGAACCTCCGCCGGCTCGAGCGGCTTGTCGCGGACATCGCCCCCGACGAGGCCGTCATCTTCACCTCCTTCCACCAGTCGCCCCTGCCCCTCGCCCTCGAGCTGCGGCTCTGCGGGGTCCCGCGGATCACAGCGCTCTCGGAGGACTACCCGGGCTCGCTGCTCGACGTGCGGGTGACCTCGCGCGAACTCCCCTGGGAGGCCCATGAGGTGGACAGGGCACTCGGCATCGCCGCCGCGGCGGGCTTCCCGCTACCGGCCGACGACGACGGCCTGCCCGCCCTCGTGCCCCAGCACCGCAGCGGGCTCCGTCCCGACGGCCCCTACGTCGTGGTGCACCCAGGGGCCGACGCGCCCGCACGGTCCTGGCCCGCCGAGAACGCCGCGGAGCTGGTCGAGCAGCTCGCCGCCACGGGCCTGCGGGTGCTGGTCACGGGCGGACCGGACGAGCGCGCGCTGACCGCCCGCGTGGCGGGCTCCCACGGGATCGACCTCGGGGGACGCACGGGCCTGCCCGGCCTCGTGGACGTGCTCGAAGGCGCCAGCGTCGTCGTCGCCGGCAACACCGGCCCCGCGCACCTCGCGGCCGCCGTCCGCACGCCCGTGGTGAGCCTCTTCGCCCCCGTGGTGCCCGCCGAGGTCTGGCGGCCGAGGGGGGCGCCCACCGTCCTGCTCGGCGACCAGGGGGCGGCCTGCGCCGGCACCCGTGCGCGGATCTGCCCGCTCCCGGGCCATCCGTGCCTGGCCGGCGTGCTGGCCGAGCAGGTCGTCGAGGCCGTGCAGGACCTGCTCGCGGCCCAGACCGGGGCGGTGGCCTGATGCGCATCCTGGTGTGGCACGTCCACGGCGGCTGGATGGACGGATTCGTCCGCGGCGCGCACGAATACGTGGTCCCCGTCGACGCCGAGCGCGGGCCCTGGGGGCTGGGCCTCGCGGGCAGGCCCTGGCCGCGCGCTGTGGAGGCCACGGCCGAGGAGCTCGCGGTCCGCGGGGGCGAGATCGACGCCGTCGTGCTCCAGCGCACCGAGGAGATCGGGCTGGTCCAGTCCCTGACGGGCCTGCGGCCCGGGATCGACATCCCCGCGGTATTCGTCGAGCACAACACCCCCAAAGGCTCCGTCCCGGAGAGCCGGCACCCGCTCGCCGACCAGACCGACATTCCGATCGTGCACGTCACCCACTTCAACGCGCTCATGTGGGACTGCGGCCACGCGCCCGTGCTCGTGGTCGAGCACGGGGTCAACGACCCCGGCCTGCGCTACACCGGCGAGCTCGAGAGGCTCGGGGTCGCAGTGAACGAGCCCGTCCGGCGCCGCCGGGTGGCCGGCACGGACCTGCTGCCCGTCTTCTCCGAGGCAGCACCCGTCGACGTCTTCGGCATGGGCGGCGGCGGCCTCGAGGACGCCACAGGCCTGGGGCCCGACCGCCTGAGCTGGGCCGGTGACCTGCCCTCCGGGACGCTGCACGCCGAGCTCGGCCGCCGCCGCGCCTACCTCCATCCCTTCCGCTGGACCTCCCTGGGACTTGCCCTCATCGAGGCGATGTTCCTCGGACTGCCGGTGCTCGTGGTGGGCTCCACGGAAGCCTGGCGCGCCGTGCCCCCGGGCGCCGGCTGCGTCAGTTCCGACCCGAAGGAACTCCTCGCTGCCGCACGCCGGCTGCTCGCCCACCCGGACGAGGCCGTCGAGGCTGGGCTGAACGCCCGCGAGGCCGCCCTGGCCCGCTACGGACTGGACCGGTTCCACGCTGCGTGGGACCAGGTGCTCGCGGAGGCCGCGGACGGTAGGCGCGGTGCGAGCACGCTGAAAGGAGCACAACGATGAAGATCGCCATGGTCTCTGAGCACGCGAGTCCGCTCGCGGCCATCGGGGGCGAGGACGCGGGAGGGCAGAACGTGCACGTCGCTGAGCTCTCCGCGGCGCTCGTCCGCCGCGGGCACGCCGTCACCGTGTTCACGCGGCGCGACAGCAACAGGCTCCACTGGGAGCAGATGCTGCCCACCGGCGTCGCCCTCGTCAACGTCGACGCCGGGCCCGCACGCGCCGTTCCCAAGGACAGGCTGCTGCCCTACATCCCCGAACTTGCGGACCGGATCAGCGAGTACTGGGCGCAGGACACCCCCGACGTGGTCCACGGGCACTTCTGGATGTCCGGCGTCGCGTGCATCGAGGCGGCGGACAAGGTGCAGCGCCTCGGCCTCACCCCGCCCGTCGTGGCAGAGACCTTCCACGCGCTGGGCGTGGTCAAGCGCCGCCACCAGGGGGTCGAGGACACGAGCCCGCCCGAGCGCGAGACCCTCGAACCGTGGGTCGCGCGGTCGGTGGACCGCGTCATCGCCACGTGCCCCGACGAGGCCTTCGAGCTGCGCTCCATGGGCGTGAGCCGGCGGCACATCTCGATCGCGCCCTGTGGCGTGGACACCGGCCTCTTCACCCCGGACGGACCGGCACGGACCCGGGGACAGCGGTTCCGGATCGCCACGATCGGCCGCCTCGTGCCCCGCAAGGGCGTGGACACGGTGATCCGTGCGCTCGCCCTCCTCGCCGAGTCCGGGCGCCGGGACATCGAGCTCCTCGTGGTCGGCGGCTCCGTGGCCAAGGAGCGCGTCGCCGAGGACCCGGAGGCGCGGCGCCTGCGCGACCTCGCCGAATCCCTCGGGATCGGCAGCCAGATCATCTTCACCGGCCAGGTCGCCCGCGACGCCATGCCCGAGCTCATGCGCAGCCTCGACGCCGTGGTCTGCTGCCCCTGGTACGAGCCCTTCGGCATCGTCCCGCTCGAGGCCATGGCCTGCGGAGTCCCCACGATCGTGGCGGCCGTGGGCGGGCTCGCCGAGACCACGGTCGACGGCGTCACGGGCCTCCACGTCCCGCCCAGGGACCCCGTGGCGCTCGCCGACGCCGTGTCCGCGCTCGCCGACGATCCGCAGCGCCGGGCGGCCCTCGGCGCCGCGGGGATCGAGCGCGCACGGAGCCGCTACACGTGGGACAAGGTGGCCTCGGACACCGAGCGCATCTACCGGGTGATGCGCGAGCACTGGCAGCAGCCGGAGCCGGATGTCCTGCGGTCCCGGCGCAGGCTGCGCCGCGTCGAGGAGGGGGCCTGAGGATGTGTGCTGCTCACCGAGGACTGGACGCCGCGCGGACCGCGCCCCGCTCCTGGGCGGCCCTGGGGCCCGTACCCGGCGCAGGGAGCGCCGCCTTCCGCTCCGCCGCCCAGCGCGGCCGGGGCGCCAGCGACCCCACCGCTGCGCTCGCACGCAGTGTGGCCGCCCACATCGCGGAGTCCATAGTGGCCCTCGAGGTGCTCGAGCGCCACTCCCTCGTGCTGGCCCGGTGGGGGCATGAGCTGGCCCAGCGGCTCTCCCACGGCGGCAGGCTCCTCGTGGCCGGCAACGGCGGCTCCGCGGCCGAGGCGCAACACCTCACGGCCGAGCTCGTGGGGAGGTACGACGGCGAGCGGGCACCGTTCTCGGCGATCGCCCTCCACGGGGACACCTCGGCGATGACGGCGATCGGGAACGACTACGGCTACGACGAGGTCTTCGCCCGGCAGGTCAGGGCGCATGCCAGGCAGGGCGACGTCGTCGTGCTCCTCTCCACCTCCGGGAAGAGCCCCAACCTCCTCAGCGCAGCCGCGGCGGCGCGGGAGGTCGGGGCGGTCAGCTGGGCCATGACCGGCCCGGGACCCAATCCGCTCTCCTCAGCGGTGGACGAGGCTGTGCTCCTCGATGGAAGGAACTGCCACGTCCAGGAGTCGCAGCTCGTGGCGATCCACGCCCTCTGCGCGTGCTTCGACGCGTGCATCGCAGATACCCCGGCGCCGCGGCCCCGGGCCGGCCGGAGCATCCCAGGAAGGGACCCCAGATGAGACTTGCCGTGGTGGGAGACACCCTCATGGACATCGACCTGCACGGCCACGCGAGCCGTCTCTGCCCGGACGCCCCCGCTCCCGTCGTCGAAGTGGGCCGCCGGCTCGAGCGCGCGGGGGGTGCCGGCCTCGTGGCGACGATGCTCGCGGAGGACGGGCACGACGTCGACCTCGTCACCGCCCTCTCCAACGACCAGGCGGCGGCGCGCCTCCGCGCCCTGCTCAGCGGGGTGCGCGTGACCGCCGGGGCGCTCGGCGGCCCGACGCCGGTCAAGATGCGGGTCATCGCGGACGGCCAGAGGGTCGCACGGATCGACGAGGGCTGCGGCCAGAAGCCGTTCCCCCTGGTCGACGAGGTGATGCTCGAGCGGATCGCCGGTGCGGACGCGATCGTGGTCGCCGACTACGGCAGGCGGCTCGCGGAAGCCCCCACCCTCCGCGCGGCGATCGAATCCGCGGCCCGGCACGTCCCCGTGGTCTGGGACCCCCACCCGCAAGGTGCCCGGCCGGTCTCCAAGGCCGCCGCCGTGACGCCGAACCTGCCCGAACTGCTGGCCTTCTCCGGGCGGGCGGTCAATGGACTCGGCGCCGTGGCGACCGCCGCGGGGCGGCTGCGGCAGCGCTGGAACGCGGAGGCCGTCGTGGTCACCCTGGCCGAGCGGGGCGCCCTCGTGTGCGGGCCCGACGCCGACACCCACATCGCGGCCCCGGCTGCGGGGCTGCGGATCGAGGACTCGTGCGGCGCGGGGGACCGCTTCGCCGCCTCGCTCGCGGTCGCGCTCGCCTCTGGGCACGGACTGGAGCGCGCGGTCGAGGCGGCCATCTCCGGGGCGGTGGAGTTCCTCGGCGGGGGCGGGGTCTCCTCGCTCGAGGGCGGCCAGATGCCCCTGCCCCCCGCGGCCTCTGGCGACGTCTCGGAGGCGCTGGCCGTGGGGGAGGAGCAGGAGGAGAGCGCGGCCTTCGCCCTTGCCCGGCGCGTCCAGTCCACCGGCGGGCGCGTGGTCGCAGCGGGCGGCTGCTTCGACCTCCTGCACGCCGGCCACCTCCGGCTCCTCGAGGCGGCCCGCGACCTGGGCGACTGCCTCATCGTGTGCCTCAACTCGGACGAGTCGATCCGGCGTCTCAAGGGCGACTGCCGCCCGCTCATGTCCCAGGCCGATCGGGTGGACCTGCTCCTCGGGCTCAGCTGCGTGGACGCCGTGGAGGTCTTCTCCGAGGACACACCGGAGCAGCTGCTCAAGGCGCTCCGCCCGGACGTCTGGGTCAAGGGCGCCGACTACGACGCGGACCGGCTGCCCGAGACCGCACTCCTGCGGGAGTGGGGCGGCGACGTCGTCACCGTCCCGCTCGAGCCGGGACGGTCGACGACGGGCCTCGCCTCCGCGATCGCGGGGCTCGGCTGACGCCGGGCGACGACAGACCACTGACCATCACCACTGAACCGGAAGGACTCCCATGACCACCACGAGTACACGCATCAGCCACGAGGCCGACCAGGCCAGCCAGGGGCCACTCCGCGGCGCCCGGATCCTCGTGACCGGGGGCGCCTCGGGCCTCGGCGCGGCGATCGTCGACGCCGCGGCGGGGCAGGGGGCGCGGCCGATCGTCGTCGACCGGCAGCCTGCACCCGAGGGCGTGGCCGGGGTGGTCGCGGACCTCTCGGTGCGCGAGGAGGCGGAGGCCGCCGTCGCCCGCGCCGTCGAGGAGGCCGGCGGGCTCGATGCGGTGGTGTGCGCCGCAGGCATCGACCGCTGCGGCGAACTCGCGGAGGTGCCCGCCGACGAATGGGAGCGCGTGCTGCGCGTGAACCTCCTCGGGACGGCCGCCGTGGTGCGCGCCGCCGTCCCGCATCTGCTCGAGTCGCACGGCCGGGTGGTGACGGTGGCATCGACCCTCGGCCTCCGCGGCGCTGCGGGGGCCACGGCCTACTGCGCCTCCAAGTTCGGGGTGATCGGCTTCAGCAGGGCCCTTGCCGCTGAGCTGAAGGGGAAGGTGGGCGTGACCACGCTCATCCCCGGCGGCATGGACACGGCCTTCTTCGATGACCGGCCCGAGGAGTACAAGCCGCACGACCGCAGCACCCTCAACCGGCCCTCGGATGTGGCCCGCTCGGTGCTCTTCGCCCTCTCGCAGCCGCGCGGCTGCGAGGTCCGCGAGCTGCTCGTGGCCGGTTCCATGGAGGATTCCTGGCCGTAGGCCGCCTGCCGGACGACGGCGCGTCTGGCTGGGTCCCGCCGGAGCCGCCGGAGTGGCTGCGGCTGGAATGGGAGCTCAATGATCTGGCGCGGCCGCAGGGAGTGGCTCCGGGTGCGCTGGGGCCGGTGCTCTCGGCGGCGTTGCGGGCTGACACGGGAATGCGGCACCTTGAGCGCCGACGGGGGTGACACCCGTGAGGGGCCGGGGGAGTGCTGCCTACTGCCCAGCGAGGAGGGCCCTCGCGTCGGCCAGGACGCCCTCGACCGGGACGTCGGAGACCCATGGCTCGGAGTGGTCGCAGGACCTGCCGAAGGGGTCGGTGCCATCCGCCCCGCACACCGGGCACAGCTGGCGCCACGAGATCTGCACCCGGTGCATCCTCCGCTGGCGCGGTCCCGCATTGACCAGATTGGGGCCCCAGTACACGGACGCGGTCGGGGTCCCGAGCGCCTGCGCGAGGTGCCGCGGACCGCTGTCATTGGCGACCACGAGCTGCGCCGCGTCGAGGAGGCCCACGAGCCCGTGCAGGTCCGTCCGCCCGGCCGCCGACCCGATGAGGTGCGCGGCGCTGGGAGCCGCCCGCGCGGCGTCGTGCGCGATCCCTTCGGCGAGCCCGCGCTCGTCCGGATCGCCCACCACGAGGACCTGCCAGCCCTCCTCAGCGAGGGCCGCCGCCACGTGGGCGAACCGTGCCCCAGGCCAGCGGCGCCGCGGATCGCTCGCGCCCGGATGGACGACGACGAGGCCCCTTGCCTCCGTCTGCAGCCAGGGAGCGGCAGCGTCGGCGTCGGCAGGAACGGCAGCCAGCCGGGGCTCGAGATGCGCCGTCTCAGCCCCCGCGAGCGAGACGACCTCGAGCCAGCGGTCCACCTCGCGCTGGTAGTAGAGGTGCGCCAACTGGCGGTCGAGCGGGTCCGCGTCCGGGGTCGAGCAGCCGACCGTGTGGGCGGCGCCCAGGGCGAGGACGAAAGGGTTCGAGTTCTTGCCGCCGCCATGCAGCTGGGCAGCGAGCCCGAGCCCCTCGGCCCGCAGCGCAGCGACGATGTCAGCGGTGCGCGGGTCATCCCGCCACGTGTGCCCCGACGCGTCCGGCGCGTCGGGGAAGGTCGGGACGACGATGACGCGGTCCCACGGGCCAGGACGGCCCTCGAGCAGCGCCGCCAGCAGCGGGGTCGTGAGCAGCGTGAGGTGTGCGGGCTGGTAGGTCTCTGCCAGGGCCTCGAGGGCGGGGAGGACCGAGAGCAGGTCTCCGATCCCGCCGCCCCGGAGCACCGCGATCCGGTCCACGCCGTCGAAGGGCTGGTCCTCTCCGTGGGCGGCTCGCGCCATCGTGTCTCCTTGAATCTCTCCGTGTTCTGGTAGGCCGACGCCGGCCGCGCCGGCGGCGCCACCTGCGTCGGGACGTCCGGCGGCGGACCTCCGGCCGCGCGCTCCCAGGCGGGGCCCCGAACCTCCGCGGACCCCGGCCGCAGTCGGCTCCGTGCGGATCCGCTACCCCCCGGGCCCGCGCGCAAACGACCCCGAGAAGTCTCCCGAAGGGGTCGCTTGGGAGAGGTGGGCAGGGGTAGTAGGCCGATAGACGTTGTACAGGAGGTCGACATGAGCGCTGTCCTGCCGGGCAAGGCAGACTACGCGGGTGCGCCGCACCCATCGGGAGACGACGCCTTCGGAACGGACGCATCCGGAGCCGACGCAGCAACAGGAGGCGCAGCCTCCGGGACGGAGACGGAGGCAGAGGCAGGAGCACTCGCCGCGCCTGAGGCACAGCGGGTCGAGAGCGCGCTCCAGTCGGCGCGCCGGGCGTCAGCGCTGTGGCGACGCACGCCGCAGGCGGAACGCTCCACGGCTCTGCGCGAGATCGCCGCAGCCGTCGAATCGGCGGCCCACGAGCTCGCCGACCTGAACTCCCGGGAGACAGGCCGCCTCTTCGACGACGCCCTGGAGGGCGTGCGCTCGGGAGCCGAGGCGCTCCGGCGCTTCGCAGAGCTGGGCCTGCTCCGTTCGGGCCCGAGTCTCGCCGGGGCGTTCTCGGGGCTCGACTTCACGGTCTTCGAACCCCGCGGAGTCGTGCTCGGCCTGACGTCCTGGGACGACCCCGTGGCGGTGGCCTGCGCCGTCGTCGGCGCGTCCCTCGCCGCAGGCAACGCCGTGGTCCTCAAGCCGAGCGGCCGCTGCCCCGCGCTCGGCCGGCGACTCGGACGGCTCTTCGCCTCCGCGGTCCCCGCCGGGGTGATCGGCACCGTGACCGGCAGCGGCGCCGTGGGCGCGGCCCTCGCCGAGGACCTGCGCGTCGACGCGATCGTCCACATCGGGTCCTCGGAGGCGGCGGACAGCCTGACCCAGTCCGCGTGCGCGACGGGTGCCCATCTGGTCCGCGGCAGGCCGGGCAACGGCGTGTTCATCGTGGACCGGGAGGTGGATCCCGGCTGGGCCGCTGCGAGTGCCGCGGAGGCCGCCTTCCGGCACGCGGGCCAGCTGCGCTCCGCGGCGAGCCGGATCTACGTGCTCGAGGACATCGCCGACGACTTCCTCGAGGCCTTCGCCGGCCAGGCCCGGCAATGGACGTCCGGCGAGCGGCTCGGTCCGCTCGTCGACGCCCGAGCGCGGAAGGACGTCCACCGCGTGGTGGCCCAGGCCCTGGACCGAGGCGCCCTGCGCATCGCCGGCGGCGCGATCCCCGACGGATCGGGCTCCTACTACCCGCCGACCATCCTCACCGGCCCCGCCGCGACCTTGGAGGGCTTCACCGAAGAAGTCCGCGGTCCCGTGGCCGCCGTCATCCGGGTGGGAAGCTTCGGCGAGGCGATCGCCGAGGCCGCGCACTGCCCCTGCGGTGCCTCTGCAACGGTCCTCACCCGGGACATCGCCCATGCGCAGATCGCGGCGGCCGAGCTGCCGGTGGGCACGGTGGTGGTCAACGGCGTCGCCCAGGGAGCCACCGGGACCGATGCCCCGGGCCTCCCGCAGACCGGCAGCCCGGTGGGCTTCGGCCCACGCCTGCTGGACGAGCTGAGCCGGCCCAAGGTGATCCACCTCGAACCGCCCGTGGTCTCCCGGCCCGGGCCCGGCCTGGTGATCTGAGGTGGACGCCGCAGAGATCCTCGCTGCCCTCGGCCGCCGCCGCCCCAAGATCCTCGTGCTCGGGGACGTGCTCCTCGACCGTTGGTGCGAGGGCGGCGCCGAACGGCTCTGCCGCGAGGGGCCCGTTCCGGTGCTTGACGTGGCCCGCGTCGTCGACGCTCCGGGAGGGGCGGGGAACACCGCCATGAACCTCGCCGCGCTCGGCGCGGAGGTGGTGCTCGCCGGGGTGGCGGGCGACGACGAACCAGGCGCCGCGCTCTCCGTGTGCCTGGACCGGGCAGGGGTCAGCACCGAGGGAACGCTCGTGCGGCGTGCCGGCCGGTCCACGTCGGTGAAGTCCAGGATGCTCGCCGGGGGCCAGCTGCTCCTCAGGGTGGATTCGTGCCGCCGTGCTGACGAGGACGAGGCCCGCGAGGTCTCGGACCGTTCCCTCGCCGCGCTGGCGGGGGTGGACGCCGTCGTGGTGTGCGACTACGGCCTCGGCGCGCTCGCGGCCCTGGACCGCAGCGCAGTCCGCCGGGGAGCGCACGCGCTCGTGGTGGACGCCCGCCGCTTCCACGACTGGGCGAGCCTCCGGGCCGACGTCGCGACGCCCAATGCCCAGGAGGCGGCCGACCTCCTCGGCGAGCCTGCGCCCCACGGAGACCGGCGTGCCTGGGCCGAGGGGCATGCGCGCGAACTCGGCACCGCGACCGGAGCTGCACACACCCTCGTGACCTTGGACCGGGACGGGACCGTGCTCCTGGGGCCGCCGGGCAGCGTGCACGCCACGGCCGCCCGTCCCGCCCCTGAGCAGAACGCGGTCGGCGCCGGCGACACCTTCGTGGCCGGGCTCGCGTACGCCCTTGCGTTGGGCCTGCCCGTCGATGCGGCCGCCGACGTCGGCCAGGCCGCCGCGGACGTCGTGGTGGGCCTCCCGGGCACGAGCACCTGCACCGGGGAGCGGCTGGCCGCCGCGCTCCGCCGCGAACCGCCCCGCCGCGTCAGCACGCTCGAGGCGGCCCGCGAGGCCGCGGCCGCCGCCCGGTCCGCCGGCCAAGCGGTGGTCCTCACCAACGGGGTGTTCGACGGGCTGCACCGCGGCCACACCGCCTTCCTCGAGGAAGCCGCACGGATGGGCGGCCTGCTCGTGGTCGGCGTCAATTCGGACCAGTCCGCGCACCGCCTCCACGGAGTCCTGCCGTCGGCCGCGGAGGACGACAGGGCGGCCGTCGTCGCGGCCCTCGGCTCCGTGGACCACGCTCTGGTCTTCGACTCCGAGACGGCCGTGCCGCTCATCGAGGCCCTCGCCCCGGACGTCTACGTCAAGGGCGGCGACTACCTTCCGGGCATGCTCGCCGAGGCGGGCGCCGTCGCGGCCGTCGGCGGGCGGCTCGAGACCCTCGGCTGGACCGAACGCCCGCGCCGCCGCCCGGTGGACGAACGCCGGACAGACAGTCACCCAGAGGCCAGCGGCCCGAGGGACAGCCACCACCCAGAGGCCGGCAGCGCGATGGGCAGCCGCCCTGTGGACAGGAGGGCGGACCGGTGACCCGCGGTCCCGAGGACTGGGCCGCACCCAGCCCGAGCGGCGAACCGCTCCTCGAGGTCCTCATCCCGACCTGCAACCGCCCCACCGAGCTGGCCACCACCCTGGCCGGGCTCGCTGCCCAGGACGCGGACGGCTTCGGCGTCGTCGTCAGCGACCAGAGCGACGGTGCGGCAGGCTGGGAGCACGAGGGGGCCGCCGCGATGCTGCGGCTGCTCGAGGCGCAGGGCCGCCCTGTCCGCACCCTCCGGCACCACCCGCGGAGGGGTCTGGCGGAGCACCGCCAGTTCCTCCTCGAGGCCTCCGCCGCGCCGCGGGTGCTCTTCCTGGACGACGACGTCTGGCTGGCCCCCGGCGCGGTCCGCACCCTGGGAGAAGCGCTCGGCACCCTCGGATGCGGGTTCGTGGGGATGGCCGTCCAAGGCCTGTCCTACCTCGACGACCCCCGCCCGGAAGAAGTCGAGGCCTTCTCGGTGTGGGACGGCCCGGTGCGGCCCGAGCGGATGGACCGTGGCGCCCCGGGGTTCGTGCGCTGGCGCCTGCACAATGCCGCGAATCTGGCCCACCTCGCAGCGGACCTGCGCCGCACCGGCAGGCTGCGGGCAGGCGAGTGGCTCCCGTACCGCGTGGCCTGGGTCGGCGGGTGCGTGCTCTACCGCCGGGAGGCCCTCGAGGACTGCGGCGGCTTCGGGTTCTGGCGCGACCTCCCCGCAGCCCATGCCGGCGAGGACGTTGTGGCGCAGTGGCGAGTGATGGAGCGCTACGGCGGTGCCGGCATCATCCCCTCCCAGGCCGTGCATCTCGAGAGCCCCACCACGGTCACGGACCGTTCGGTCGAGGCCTCGGCCGTCCTGGTCGGGGACGGGGGGCGGGGTCCTGAAGAGGTGTGAACCCGGCATCGAGAGGGAAACAACAGCTCAGGCGGGTCGGAAGGTGCGGCCCGCGGTGGAAGGAGAACGGCAATGCCGGCGAGTCGGACGCCTCCGAGCGTCAAAGGTCCGCAGATGTACGAGGGGCTGCGCGCGAAAGGGCACGCCTCCCTGCGCATGAGTGAGCTTGTCGATGCCCTCCGGAACCACTGAGCGGACCTCCGAGCGCAAGTCTCAGCGCCACCTCCTCTACCACCGCCGGGAGACGTATGCGGAGAAGCTGGACCGCAACTGGGCTGAGATCCTGCAGGAGCTCCGCATCCTGCAGACTGGCCTGCAGCTCATTGCGGGCTTCCTCATGACGCTGCCGTTCCAGGCCCGCTTCACCGCGCTGGACGACTACGCCCGCACGCTCTACCTCGTGCTGGTCGTGGTCGCGGCGATCGCCCTCCTCGTGGTGCTCACGCCCTTGAGCGTGCACCGGTGGCTCTTCCGCAAGCAGGTGAAGGACCGCCTCGTGGCGAGCGGGTCCTGGGCGGCGAAGGTGGCCCTCGGCCTGGCCGCCCTGCTCATCATGGGCACCTCGTCGCTGATCTTCGACGTCGTGCTCGGCCGGTGGCAGTCCCTCGTGGCCGGAGGTGTCCTGTGCGTGCTCTGCATCATGATGTTCCTCGCCGTGCCGGCCGCCATCTCGCGCTTCCCGGAGCCCACCAAGCTGCCCGAGACAGAGGCAGCGAGCCAGGAGCGGGAGGCTGAGCCGGGCGACGGCAGCCCGGACCGCGGGACGGGCGACCCCGACACACACGACCACGGCACACATGAGGTGCACACGCGCCAGGTGCACGAGCCGCGCGACCCCGAGGCGCGCGGACTGCCGGCCGAGTGAGGGGACCCCATGGGCGGCAGGCGGCAGGCGCGCTGGCACAGACTGGAAGGGCTCCGTCGGAATCCTCCTCGTCCTCCTGACGGTGGCGAACACCGTCAACCTGTCCGCCGACCTCATGCCGTGGGGAGAGGGATGGAGATCCTCGGGCCGGGGTCGGCTCAGCTGCGGAGCGCGCTCGCGGGCGTCGCCATCGCCGTGCACCGGGGCCCAAGTTCCCTAGCCCCCGGGCGAGCGGGGCCCCTAGGCTCTGGCCATGAGCGAAGCACAGGATCCTGCCCCCGTCCAAGGGATTGTCGTCGGCGTCGACGGTTCGCCCCTCTCGATCGAGGCCCTCAAGTGGGCCGCGCGGCTCGCACCCACGGTGGGCGGCCCCATCACGGCGATCGCGGCCTGGCACATTCCCGCCAGCAGCGCCGGCTACGTCTCGTACCCCGGCATCGACTGGAACCCCGAGGAGGACGCCGCGACGGTGCTGCAGTCTTCGCTCCAGGAGGCCTACGGGGAGCACCAGCCTGAGGGCCTGAGGGCGCTCACGGTCCAGGGTCGCCCGGCCCAGGTCCTCGTCCGGGCCAGCCGGGACGCCACCATGCTCGTGGTCGGTTCCCGCGGCCTCGGAGGCTTCATGGGGATGCTCCTCGGGTCCGTGAGCCGGGCCGTGGCCGAGCACGCCTCCTGCCCGGTGATGGTGCTGCACACCCAGGGCGACGAGCAGGCGGGGGAGTCGCTCGACGCGCAGGAGCTGACCCGCAGCTAGGGGACTTCCGCCCTTTACAGAGGCCTTTCTCCGGCGTGTACTGGAAGTGGCCAGCGCCCATGCGCCGGCGCATCTGCACCGACCAGCCGAGCACTGACCGAGTCCCCCGGGGGGACCGGGGGTGGAGAGTTGGGAGGAGAGCAACCCATGAACAAGTGGACGCGCTGGGAGGACTACGTCGCGCTCATCTGCGGCCTCTACGCGGCGCTTGCAACGATGTGGACGTCGCAGACTGCGTCGTCGACCTCGCTCATGCTCGTGTTCGGGATCCTGCTGATCGCGTCGGGCGTCCTCAACCTGTCGTTGCCCGGCACGCCGTGGCTCGAATACGTGCAGTGCGCACTGGGCGTCCTGCTGTTCGTGTCCCCGTGGATGGGCATGTACACGACTCACACGGGAGCGTCCTGGACCTCCTGGATCGCCGGCATCGTCGCCGCTGGAGTGACAGCTGCGGCCTTCAAGCCGGCCAACGATGCCAGGCACCACCGCGTGATGCCCTCGCACTGAACGAGTCATCCTTCACCATGGCCGCGGCCCGCAGGGGCCGCGGCCCTTTCACGTCACGAGGCGGGCCCTGCGCCGTGCCGTCCCTGCTCAGTGGTGCTTGGCTCAGTCGTGGTCGTGGGACTGGCGGTTGAGGGTCTGATCGATGATGTCGCGGATCTCCAGGAGCGTCTCGGGGGAGAGGTCGCTGGTCAGGGCACGGGCCGCGAAGTTCTTGACCTCGGCCTCCTTGAGCGTGCGGAGCAGCTCGAGTTGGGCCGTCACGCGCGAGGGCACCTCGGCGTCGGCGTCGGTCAGGAAAGACACGGGCACCCCGAAGAAGTCTGCGAGGGCTTCGAGCAGGGGGGTGTCCGTGGTCATCGGACCGGTGCCGGCGCGCATGTAGTGCCAGCGCTGCCGGGAGATGTGCACGCCACGGGCCTCCATGGCGGTCTTGATCTCCGGGAACGTGTAGCGGTTGCCGCCTTCGGCAGCCACGACGTCGAGGAGCGTGTTGAGGCGTTCCGCCAAGACTTCCTGCGGCTCCGGCGGGAGATGCTCAGGCATAGAAGGCTTCCTCCGATTTCTTGACGAGTCTCGATTCCGATGATGTCAGGAGCGAGCCGCCGGCGGCGAGTTCGCTGTCCATGATTTCGACCAGGGCGCGGTGCAGGCGCGACCTGGGGTCCCTGCTGACCACACCGTTGAGGGGCGCCGTGAGCGCATCCATCACGAGGTTGGCATCGGCCGCGCGCCGCCAGACCCGGTCCAGGCGCAGCAGGCAGTATCGCTCGTACACCTGCCAGGCGTCGGCCCACCGCGTCAGCGAGGGGAGGGCGAGCCCGAGCGGCAGCAGCACCCCGGCGCAGCCGGCGAACCACTCGAAGGAGGCCTCGAGCGCGGGCCCGGCGTCGAGGCCCACCGAGGTGAGGTCACCGGCCTCGCGGAGCACGTTGGCCGCCATGCCCGCCACGGCGGAGCCGCATCCCACGGCCACCGTGGTGAAGCCGGTCCTGAACAGGCCGGACGCCATCTGGGGCACGTAGCGCAGGCACACGAGCGCAATCTGGACCGCGGCGAAGATGACGTAGATCGAGAGCGTCGTCGTGAACACGAACACCCCGACGTCCACCTGGGCCTCGGGTCCTGCGGGGAGGCCGCGCAGCGGAACGGCGCCCACCGCGACCGCGCAGGCGTAGGCCGAGCAGTACGCGGTCATCGCCGCGGCAGTCTGCAGCAGCCCGCGCTGCAGCACCGACGCCTGGTCTGCCGGAAGCACGACGGCGCGGACGATCGCCGCGCGCACGAGCCCGAGGGCGAGCATGATGAGGGAGCCGACCGTGGGCACCGCCGCACCCCCGCCGAAGACGGCGCCGCTCACCGCGGGCGCCATGAGGACCGCGGCCGCGGCGCCGGCGAGGGCCGCGGAGAAGACGAGGTCCCCGCGTCTGCGCAGGAACGGCCCGAGCCGGGTCAGGACCAGGATCCACAGTGCGGCCGTCGCTGCGGCGAGCGGGGTCATCCGAACACGCCCCGGAAGTTGAGGGGCTCGTCCCGGCGGGCCCGCCGGCCGCGGGCGATGGCCCCGGCGAACAGGTCGGCGAGGGATTCGGCGACGATCTCTGGTTCCGACTGCCGGCGGCAGCGAGCCAGGACCCGGGACACGATGCTGCGGTCCAGGTCCGGCAGGAGCGACGCGAGATGGCGGTCCTCACCCTCGAGGAGGTCGTGCTGGAGCACCATGTGGGCCAGCTCGTGGAGGATGATCTGCTCGCGATGCAGCTCCGAGCCGGTCTTGGCATGGAGCACGAGCTCTGCCGCGGGCAGCGAGAGCCACAGCCCCGAAATCTTGTCAGCCCCGAGATGATCGACCGCGCGGACCACGATCTTCCGGCCACGATGCAGTTCGATCCGCTCGGCGAGCGAGTCGAGCGTAAGATGATCGGGCGCCCCGAGCGCCTCGAACGCGGCGGCCGCCTGCCGCCGGAGAACGTCTGTGTCCACGACACAACCCCCCTTAGTCCCCCGTGGTCCCGCCAGCACCAGTGGCACCAGCACCACTGGTCACAGTGTAAGGTCTGCGTGAGGGCCGGATGAACGGCCGCGCGACATCAAGGCTGAAAAATGAAGAAGTTGATGTGGCAGCTGCCGGCAGTGGTCGGGGGGACAGCTGTTCTGACATTCTGCGGCGTCAGCACACTGCAGGCGGCCATGAACGGGCCGCTCCAGCAGTACGGTGCCTCCGTCCAGTCGGCGCGGGCCAGCGCATCGGCCGCCGCGCTCCGTGCCGTGCCCGCCTCCGCCTCCCCGGCTCCGCCCGCGAGTGCCGCCGGCGTCGAGCCCATGGCGATGCCGTCCCTCGATCCCTGCGCCACCGGGGCCTGCGGCGACCCCTCCGCCGTCGTGCTCACCCCCGCTGCGAAGGCAGCGGCCGACGCCGGCCCTGCCGCCGATCCGGGCGGAGACGGCGGCGGCCCTGACGGCAGCCCCGACAGTTCGGGGACGGGCAGCGCACCCGGCCAGGGCCGCGGCTCCTCGGGCGCCCAGGCCGCCGCGCTGGGGAAGGGCCAGGATCCCGCGGACTCGAACGACGATGGCGCCGCAGGCAACGCCCAGGGCCCTGGGCCGAACGGCCGCGGCCAGGGCGGCGCCGCCTCCCAGCGCAACGGCCAGGACAACGGGAACGGGTACGGCCAGAGCAAGGGGTATGGCCAGGGCAACGGGTACGCGAACGGCCGTGGCGGCGGCAAGGGACAGGGCAACAGCACTGCGTCCGCCGCCGGGCAGCTCGTGAGCACCCTCGACCGGATCCTCGGTCTGACGGACCCCTACGGGATCTCCGTATCCGCGGGCCCGGGGAACGGGAACGGCCCTGCCAAGGGCAACGGCAGCCAGGGCAATGGCAACCAGGGCAACGGCCAGGGCGGCCGCGGGAACCAGGGCAACGGCCAGGGCGGCCGCGGGAACTAGGACCAGCGGGGCCGCCCGCCGGAGGCGACGGCTGTCCGGCCCTACTATGCGCCGAGTCCGGCTCGCACGGGCCAGCCGTCGAGCACGGCCTGCACCGCCCGTCCGTCGGCGTCGTTGACCAGCACCGGAGCCGCGAGGTTCACGGTCGTGGCGCCGCCGGCCGGGGTCGCGACGACGAGGATGCGCGGGCGGTCCTGCTCGCCGAGGCCGATACGGGCGGCCGGTCCGGCGACGTCGGGGGAGTAGCCCGGCACGTACACCGCGGCGTCGAGGACGAAGAGCCTGATCGCCGGGTCCGCCGGGGGGCAGAGGCTGAAGAGGCCGGGGGCGCCGTCGACCGCCTCGAGCACCCAGTCCGTGTGCGGGGCAAGGCCGGGGAGCGGCTCCGCGAAGGCGAGCGCGCTCACCGGAGGAAGTCCGTCAGGCTCGGCTGGAGCACCTTGGCGGTGACGGCGAGGGCAGCCTGGTACGCGGTCTGCTGCAGCTGGAGGTCCAGCACGGCCTTGCCGAGGTCCATGTCCTCGATGCCGCTGCGGCGCGCCTCGAGCGAGGTGGCGGCGTCAGCGGTGGCCTGGCCGGCGCGGCTGAGCTGGGAGAGCCGGCCGCCCACGTCGGAGCGGGCAGCGGCCACGGTCTTCATGCCGTCGTCGAGCGCGGTGAGGCGCGACGTCGGGTCCGCACCCGAGCGGAGATCGGCGGCGATGCTGTCCAGCACCGCGAAGACGGAGCCGGGGCCCGTCCCGAAGGCGGTGGCGCCGTCGGCGTCCACGCGGACGGTCTGATCGGGGCCGATCCGGCGCTGCACGGTGCCTCCCTGGGTGCCGTTGAAGGTGGGCGGGGTCCCGTCCGTGAACGCGCTCGCGGCGTCCGAGGTCCCGGCGAAGACGCTGCGGCCCATGTACTGGGTGTTGGCGGTGGCCAGCAGGTCCTGCCGGAGGGAGTCTATCTGGGCGGCGAGGGCGTTGCGGCCGTCCTGGTTGAGCGAGCCGTTGCCGCCCTGGATCGTGGCGTCCCGGACCTGCCGGAGCAGGTCGGTCGCCGAACCGAGGGCGGAGTCGAGGGTGCCGAGCCAGGCGGTGCCGTCGTCGATGTTCCGCCTGTACTGCGCCCCGGCTGCCATCTGGGCGCGCACCCGCAGCGCCTCGCCGGTGCCCACGGGGTCGTCGGAGGGCCGCGTGATGCGGGTGCCGGAGCTGGCGGTGGCCTGGGCCTCGGCGAGCCGCGCCTGCCGGGCGCCGAGGGCGCGCTGGGCCGCGAGGGTCATGGTCTGGTCTGTCACGCGCAGCATGGCTACAGTCCTACCGTTCCGGTGTGGTTGATGAGGGTGTCGAGGGCTTGGTCGACCGCCGTCAGGACGCGGGCCGCCGACTGGTAGGCGTGCTGGGCCGCGAGGAGATTGACGTTCTCCTCGTCGAGGCTGACCGACGCGTTGGAGGTCTGGGCCTGCTTCGCGTTCGCTGCGGCCGTGTCCGCGAGGTCGCCCTGCTGCTGGGCGGCGCGGGAGGCGGACCCCGTGGCCGTGACGAACGCGGCCCAGCCGGCGTCAGGCGATCCCGGGGCGAGGCCGAGCTGGGCGATCGCGTCCGCGGTGGAGCCGTCGAGGGCGCCCGCTCCCGGCGCGCCGGCCGCGATCTGGTCCGCGCCGGTCACCGCAACGGTGAGGCCCTGCGCGGCAGGTAGCGAGGCGGAGAGGGCGAAGAAGGCCCCGCCGCGGGCGCCGGTCGAGGTCTGCCCGGCGCTGTGGACCGCGTTGACCGAGGCGGCCAGGGAGGCGGCGACCGCGTTGTACTGGTGGGCGGCCTCGGCGATCGCTCCGCCGCTGCCGCCGTTCGCGGGGCCGAGGACGGAGAGCGCCCCGGCGATCGACCCGCCGTCGAGCCCCACCGCCTGTGCCGGGCGGTCCGCCCACACGAGGGTGGGGGCGCCCGAGGCGGTGTCCGCCATGGTGGCGGCGCCGGCGAGCTGCACCGACCGGGCGGAGTCGCCGCTCACGAGGGCGTTCCCGCCGAGGTAGACCGTGGCGGTGCCGTCGGCCTCCTCGCGCACCGTGCCGCCGGCGAGGGAGGCGATGGACTCCGTGAGCGTGGCCCGGGCGTCGATGAGCTCGTTGGCCGAGCCGCCCGCCCCGAGCGTGGAGCGGATGCTCTTGTTGAGGGCAGCGACCTGGGCGGCGGCGTCGTTGAGCGAGGCGACCATGGACTGCGCGTCGGCGCGGGTGGCGGACCACTGGGCGTCGAGGGCGCCGTAGCCGGCGGAGAGGGCCGAGGAGATCTGGTTCCCGGCCTGGATCAGGGCGCTCGCGGGCGCGGGCTGGCCGGGCTGGTTGGCCACGTCCTGCCATGCCGACCAGAAGGACTGGAGTCTGGCGGACAGCCCGTCGGTGCCGGGCTCCTGGAGGGCCGCCTCGATCTGCTGGTAGGCGGAGGAGCGCTGCGCCGTGTACCCGGCCGTGGCGGCGGTGGTGCGGGCGGAGGCATCGAGGAGGGCGTTGCCGAGGCGGGCGATCCGGTCCACCGAGACACCCTGGCCCACCTGGGGGCCGGTCGTCGCGAGGCCCATCGCCGCGGGCGCCGCCACGGAGGACTGCTCGATGCGCTGGCGCGTGTAGCCATCGGTGCCGGCGTTGGAGATGTTGTGGCCGGCAAGGTCCATGGCCTGCTGGGCTGCGGAGAGGCCGCGGTAGGCGGTGTTGAGGGCGCCGAAGGTGCTCACAGGGGTCCTTATCCGCTCAGAGGTTCTGGTCGAACAGGCGCGCGCTGCCCTGGGCAGCCGAGCGCCCGCGCGCATCGTAGAGGGTGGTGACGGACGCCTCGGTCTCCGCGAGGGTCTCCTGGGTGGACCGGGCGGCCGCGCGCAGGAACTGCGCGTTCGCATCGCGCAGCTGCCGGATCAGGGCGGCCTGGTCCGTCATCGCCTTGAGGTGGGCCGAGAGGATGTCCGCCCACGCGGCGTCGGGCGCGCCGGCCGCGAGGTCGCGGAGCGTCGCCTCCTCGTCGAGCCCCCACTCGCGGGCGACGGCGGCGGCCGTCACCGCGCGCTCCAGGCCCACCGCCTGGAGGCGCTCGAGGACATGCTCGACCTCGCGGGTCGCATGCGAGAGCCACCGCGTCTTCCCCGCGGTCAGCAGCAGCTGCTCTTCCTCGAGCTTGAACGTCAGCAGGTCCAGCAGCTCGCGCTCGTGCCAGAGCTGGGCCGACAGGTCGTGGATCGCCATTCCTTGGCCAACTCCTCATCCATGAGGCAATAGTGCCGGGTGCGTGGCGCGCACGCGCGCCGTGTACAGAGGACTGTCGGCAGGGCGGCCCGAAAAATTAGCCCGGCAAGTTTTTCGGCGCGCAGCTAACGCGTTCCCGGGGGCCGCCGATAGGTGCGGTTGAGGGCCCACGGACGGGCCCGGAGCAGGACCCCTAACCACTCACGGAGGAACCCACGATGGCACTGACCGTCAACACCAACCTTTCGGCCATGCAGGCCTACCAGAACCTCAACAAGACCTCGATCAGCATGGCCAACTCGATGGCCAAGCTCTCGAGCGGTCTCCGCATCAACACCGCCGCCGACGACGCCGCGGGCCTCTCGATCTCCGAGGGCCTCAAGTCGCAGGTGAACGGCTACGGCGTGGCTGCCCGCAACGCGCAGGACGGCATCAACGTCATCCAGACCGCGGACGGCGCGCTGGGCGAGGTCCACTCGATCCTCCAGCGCATGCGCGACCTCGCGGTGCAGGGCGCAAACGACTCCAACAACGCTGATTCGCGGGGGTCGATCCAGAAGGAAGCCGATGCTCTCAGCAGTGAGCTGGATCGGATCACAAAGTCCACGAACTTCAACGGCATCACTCTGCTCGATGACAAGGGTGGCCCGGGCAACGATGGGAAGCTCACGTTCCAGGTCGGGGCTGCTGGTGATGCAGCAGCGGCGTCCGGAACGCCTACTTCTAGCCAGATCACGGTGGACCTGAGCGGTCTGACTGCATCGCTCAAGGACGCTGCCGGCAATTCGTTCGGCACGCCCGCGAGCGCGTTCAGCGTGACGGACTCGACCGCGGCCGCCAAGACCATTGCGAGTCTTGACGGAGCCATCAAGGCTGTCTCGGCTCAGCGCTCCGACCTTGGTGCCGCGCAGAACCGCCTCTCGCACGCCATGAACATCGCGAACGTCTCGGCGCAGAACCTCGCGGCCGCGCAGTCGCACATCGCGGACACCGACATGGCGTCCGAGATGGTCAACTACACGAAGGACTCGATCCTCTCGCAGGCCGGCACGGCGATGCTCGCCCAGGCCAACCAGTCCGGCCAGGGCATCCTCAAGCTCCTCGGCTAAACCCTGCAGTAGCGCCCGCGGCGGCCAGGCCCTCCACGGCTTGGCCGCCCTCGGCGTCCCACCCCTGACGCGGCGCGGCCCCGACCGGCACCGCGTCGGACCGAAGGAGCACCACCATGGGAGTCTCGGTCAACGGACTGGGCAGCGGAATGGACATCACGTCCATCATCACGTCGCTCATGAACGTCGAGGCGCTGCCCCAGCAGCAGCTCAAGCAGGCGAGCGCGGACCAGCAGAGCATGATCACCGCCCTCCAGGGCCTCAACACCAAGGCCTCCGCGCTCGGCGACCTCGCCACGAAGATCTCTGCGCCGGGAGCGACCAACCTCTTCACGGCCACGACGGACAACACAGCCGTGACCGCCACCGCCGGCACCACGGCGACGGCGGCCACGTTCAACGTCACGATCAACCAGCTCGCCCAGACCCAGGTTGACGTCACCGCTGCCATGGCCTCGTGGCCCACCGACTCGACCGGGGCGCCCTCGGCGCTCACCCTCGTCGACTCCACGGGCAAGCAGACCCAGATCACGCCGGCAAGCACGTCCCTCGACGACGTGGTCACGGCGATCAACGCCTCGGGCGGCCCCGCGAAGGCCCTCAAGGTCGCCTCGGGCACGGACGCGAGCGGCAACCCGCTCTACCGCCTCCAGCTCACCGCCACGCAGTCGGGCGCCGCGGGTGCGTTCACCGCGTACCAGGGCACGTCCGCCGACGTGAGCGCCGGCACGGCGACCGACCTCATGTCCCAGCCGGGGTCCGCCGTCGTGACCTCCGCGCAGGACGCCAAGGCGACCCTGTACGCGGGCACGGCCGCCCAGCAGACCGTCACCTCGGCCACCAACACGTTCACGAACCTGCTTCCGGGCGTGAACGTCACCGCCTCCGCGGGGGCCGTGGGCAGCAGCGTGGCCGTGTCCGTCGCGAGCGATGCGGCCGGGATCTCGAAGCAGGCCAGCGACCTCGTCGCCTCGGTCAACGACCTCCTGAACACGATCGCGAGCAACTCGCAGGTCACGACGACGAGCAGCTCCTCGGGGGTGACGTCCGCGTCCGGCGGGCTCTTCACCGGAGACTCGAGCGTTCGTGCCGTCGGCTCGGCCATCACTGACGCCGTCTACATGCCGACCTCGAACGGGCAGTCGCCGTCGCAGATCGGCATCGTGATCCAGCGCGACGGCACGTTCACCTTCGACTCGGCCAAGTTCTCCGCGGCCCTCGCCGCGGACCCGGCGGGCACCCAGGCCGCCCTCGCGGAGATCGCCGGCCGCGTCGCTACCGCGGCCACGAACGCCTCGGACCCGGTCACCGGCTCGATCACCTCGCTCATCGCAGGACGCCAGAGCGCCGTCAACGACCTCGGCACCCAGATCAGCGACTGGGACCAGCGGCTGGCCGACCGCAGGGCGTCCCTCACCGCTGTGTACAACGCGATGGACACCGCCCTCGGAACCCTCAAGTCCCAGCAGTCCTGGCTCACGAGCCAGATCGCGGGGCTCCCGACCTACAGCCAGAGCTCGAAGTGAGCCCGAAGAAAGGGGACCGCCCGTGAGAGGCGCATCCTACGCTCGGCAGCAGTACACCCGGGACGCGGTGCTGTCCGCGAGCCCCGCCCGGCTGCTGACCATGCTCTACGACCGGCTCCTCCTGGACCTGCGCCGCGCCGAGGTCGCCCAGGGCGCCGCAGACTGGCAGGCGGCGAGCGACAACCTCCTGCACGCGCAGGACATCATCGCAGAGCTCACCGCGACCCTCCGGCCGGGCGTGTGGGACGGCGCCGACGGCCTGCGGGCCATCTACGAGTACGTCCGCGTGGCCCTCGTCAACGCCAACATCCACCGCGACCCCGAGCGCACCCGCGAGGCGATCACCCTCCTCGAGCCGCTCCAGCAGTCCTGGCACGCCGCCGCCGGCGTGGTCGCCGACCAGGAATCCGCGGGCATCGAGCCCTCCCAGGGCTACGCCGTTGGCTGAGCAGGCCACGGACGTCCAGACGGGGGCCTGGGAGTCGATCCTCGCTGCCTTCGAGTCGGACCTCGCCGCCGCCGAGCGGCTGCTCGGCGGCCCCCTCCCCGGCGAGCACGACGCCGGCCGGCCCGCCCGTGCGGGGCTCCCGCCCGCCGTCGTGCGCTGGGCAGCACCGGAGCGGTTCGGCCCGCTGCCGGAGCACCTCGCCGAGCGCGCCCGCGCCCTCGAGGCCGCCCAGCAGGACCTCGCGGGCCGGCTCGCCGAGGCACGCTCCAACGCGGCGACCCACCTCGGCGCGCTCCGGGCCGTCCCCTCGGCACGGCGGGACGCCCCGGTGTACCTCGACGTCCAAGGCTGACGCGCCCGAGCGCTAACGCCCGCGCCCTCCCTGCCGATAATTCCCTGCGAGCACGGATTGCTCGCAGACCAGGCCATGGACCGGCCCCCCTCGCGTTCCTCTTGGGCAGGAGAACTGTGCTCGAATCCGTGACGTCCGCCGCGCTCACCAGCGCCCTCGACGGACTCTCGCAGCGCCAGCGCGCCATCGCGGACAACATCGCCAACGTCAACACCCCCGGCTACCACGCCCAGCGGGTGTCGTTCGAGTCCGCGCTCGCCGCGTCCGTCCAGGCCGGCGACGGCCGCGCATCGGCGACCACCTCCGTCTCCGCGGAGCCGACCCGCACGGACGGCAACAACGTCAACCTCGACACGGAGACCCTCTCCAACGTCGACACCGTGCTGCGCTACCAGTTCGCCTCGCAGGCGATCAACGCACAGTTCACCGGGATCCGCACGGCGATGAGGACGGCCTGATGACCTTCGACGCGATCGGGATCGCCGGCACCGCCCTCACGGTCCACCGCAAGTGGCTCGACGCCATCTCGGACAACCTCGCCAACGTCAACGACGCCGTCCCCACGAGCGGGCCCGCGTTCCAGGCCCGCTTCATCGAGGCGCAGGCCGGCCCCGGCACCTCGGGCGTGTACGTCAAGAGCACCCCGCAGGGCAGCGCGGCCGGGCGCATGGTGTACGAGCCCTCCAACCCCGTGGCCGACGCGCAGGGCTACGTGCGCTACCCGGACATCGACCTCAACGAGCAGATGGGCTCGCTCATCATGGCCCAGCGCGGCTACCAGGCCAACGCCCAGGTCGTGGACCGGGCCCGCACCATGTACGAGTCAGCGCTGCAGATCGGCAAGTCATCATGAGCATCGCACCCATCGGACCGGTCTCCCCGCTGCAGGGCGTGCAGGGCCTCGACGGGACCACCGGCGCCGCAGGCGTCACCGGAACCGCGGCGAGCACGACGGCGGGCGGCGGCTTCGCGGCGAGCCTCGCCGGCGCGGTGGACAACCTGCAGCAGCTCCAGTCCACCTCGAACCAGCTCTCCGTCCAGGCGGTGACCGGCAACCTGGATGACATCCACAACGCGACCATCGCCGCGACCCGGGCCCAGGTCACCCTCGAGCTCGCGGCCACCGTGCGCAACAAGGGCGTGGACGCGTTCAACGAGATCATGAGGATGCAGGGCTGATGCCGCCGTTCCTCCTGGCCACGGGCAGGCGCCTCGGGGTCACCGTCAGGGGCTTCACGACGGGGCAGCGGACCCTCGCAGTCATCGGCCTCGCCGTCCTGGCCCTGGGCACCGTGGCCCTGGTCTCGTGGCTGACCCGGCCCACCTACGCGCCGCTGTTCACCGGAATGCAGAGCTCGGACGCGAGCGCGGTGGTGGCCCAGCTCGGCAAGGACAACGTCCCGTACCAGCTCGCCGACGGCGGGGCCACCGTGCTCGTGCCGCAGGAGAAGGTCTACGACGAGCGGCTCAAGGCCGCCTCGGCGGGCCTCCCGGCTGCGCCGGCCACGGGCTACTCACTCCTGGACAAGATGGGCGTGACCTCCTCCGAGTTCCAGCAGGACGTCACCTACAAGCGGGCCATCGAGGGCGAGCTGGGCACCACGATCTCGCACCTCGACGGCGTCAAGGCCGCCACGGTGCAGCTCGCCCTGCCCCAGAAGACCGTGTTCACGTCCCAGCAGGTCGACCCCACGGCGTCCGTGTTCGTCGAGACCGTGCCCGGGCAGGCCCTCTCGGCGGACAAGGTCGAGGCGATCGTGCACCTGACCTCGGCGGCCGTGCCGAGCCTCAAGGCCGCCAACGTCTCGGTGGTGGACGCCCAGGGCAACGTGCTCTCCGCCGTCGGCGCGGGCCTGAGCGCGAACGGCGCCAAGCAGGCCGCGGACTACCAGCAGCGCACCCAGGCCGCCGTCCAGGCCGTGCTCGACCGCGTGCTCGGCCCGGGCAACGCGACCGTGGCCGTGGTGCCGGAGGTGGACCAGCAGTCGGCGCAGCAGAAGTCGGAGACCTACGCGAGCGCCTCGGCGGCCCCCCTGAGCCAGTCGACCACCACCGAGAAGTACAGCGGCACCGGCGCCTCGGGCGCCTCCGGGGTGCTCGGGCCGGACAACATCGCCGTGCCCTCGGGCGCGGCCGGCGGCAACGGCACGTATGACTCGACCAAGGACACCCGGGACAACGCGGTGAACAAGGTCACCGAGGACCGCACCATCCCCGCCGGGGCGCTCAAGCGCCAGTCCGTCTCCGTGGCCGTCAACTCCTCGGCCGCGACCGGGGTGAACATCCAGAACCTCAACGCGCTCGTCTCCGCCGCCGCCGGCATCGACGCGACCCGCGGCGACGTGCTCTCGATGCAGGTGGTGCCGTTCAGCACCGCCGCGGCGGACCAGGCCAAGGCCGCGCTCGCCCAGCAGCAGGCCGACGAGGCCGCCAGGCTGCAGGGCCAGCTGCTGACCACCATGATCTGGGCCGGGGTGGCTCTCCTGGCGCTCATCGTCGCGGCCGTGCTGCTGTGGATGCGCCGGCGCCGCATGGCCGCCCGCGAGCCGATGGAGCTCGGCGGGGACATCCTCCTCGATGAGCTGCCCGTCCCCGTCGCCATCGAGCCCTCCGTCACGACGGCCCTCCCGGCGGTGGAGCCGCTCGTGCCGGCCCTGCCCGATCCCGGCGAGGAGGTGCTCGACGCCGAGCGGCGCCGCGCCCAGGTGGACCGGCTGGGCGCCACCGAGCCGCAGAAGACCGCCGAGTACCTGCGCGGGCTCATGGACGAGAGGCAGACGGTATGACGCCCGCACTGGCGGCCGTCGGAGAGCTCAGGCTCACCGGGACGCAGAAGGTCGCGATCGTGCTCATGCAGATGAGCCCCGAGTCCGCCGCGAAGGTCATGGCCCACTTCACCGAGGCCGAGGCGGAGGACATCGCCGCCGAGATCGTTCGCCTCAGCCGCGTGGACCCCGCGGTCTCCGACGAGGTCATCGCCGAGTTCCACGAGATCGCGGTCTCCGGGCGGCGCATGACCCGCGGGGGCCGGGACTTCGCCGTCGGCCTCCTCGAATCCTCCTTCGGGCCGGACCGAGCCGCGGGCGTCATGGACCGGCTCGCCTCCACCATGGCCGGGAAGTCCTTCGAGTTCCTCGACACCGTGGACCCCGCGCAGCTGCTGACCCTCCTCGACGGGGAGCTGCCCGAGACGATCGCCCTCGTGCTCGCTCACCTGCGGCCCGAGCAGGCCTCGCACGTGGTCGCCGGCCTCGGCCCGGCGCAGGCCACGGACGTCGCCCACGCCCTGGCCACCATGGGCTCCGCGACCCCCGAGGCCGTCAGCGTCGTGGCCGAGAGCCTGCGCGCCCGCACCGGCACGGCCGTGACCCCGGGCCAGCGGCAGGTCGAGGTCATGGGCGGCGTCCAGCCGCTCGTGGACATCATCAACCGCTCCGACGTGGCCACCGAGCGCACCGTCCTGGACGGGCTCGCCGAGCGCGACCCCGAGCTGGCCGAGGAGGTCCGCTCGAAGATGCTCACCTTCGCGGACGTCGTCAAGCTCGAGCGCAAGGACATCCAGCTCATCCTCCGCGGGGTCGACGCCGGCCTGCTCGCCCGGGCGATGAAGGGCGCCTCCCAGCCCGTGCTGGACGCGATCACCGGCAACGTCTCAGACCGCAACCGGGACATCCTCACCTCCGAGATCGCCGCCCTGGGCCCGGTGCGGGCCTCCGAGGTGGAGGAAGCGCGCGCCGAGATCGTCCGCTCGATCCGCGAGCTCGAGGCCACCGGGGCCATCACGATGCGCCGCGGCGAGGAGGACGACCTTGTCTACTGACACGGTGAACCTCGGCGCGCCCCGGCCCAGTGCGCATGTCCCCGGGGCACCGGTGCGCCCGGTCGTGTTCCCGGACCTGGACCCGGCCGGGGAATCGGAGGGCTACGCGCGCGGCCACGCCGCCGGGTACGCCGCCGGGCTGCGCCGCGCCGCTGCCGAGGCCGCCGAGCGCGAGGAGGAGCGCCGGGCCGAGCACGCGGCCGCGCTCGCCGCCGCGCGCTCACGGGTCGAGGCCGCCGTGTCCGTCCTCGCCGCGGCCGCCCGCGCCCTCGATTCGCGCACCGCCCCCGTCCTCGCCGAGGCCGAGGCCCAGCTCACGGCCGCAGCGCTCACGGTCGCGGAGGCCGTGATCGGCCGGGAACTGGGCGACGCCCCGGGCAGCGCCCGGGCCGCCCTCGCCCGCGCCCTGTCCGCACCGGACGCTGCCGCCGTCCTCGCCGTCCGCCTCCACCCGGCGGACCTCGCCCTCCTCGGCCAGGCCGCGGGCTCCGTGTCCGTCCCGGCCGGCGTCACCCTCGAGCCGGACCCGTCCCTCGCCCGCGGCGACGCCGTGGCCGTCTACCCCGACGGGGAGCTCGACGCCAGGATCGGCACCGCCCTCGCCCGCGCAGCCGCCGCCCTGACGGCGTCGGACCACGAAGCCCCGCCACCTGAGGCCGCCTCGCCCGGAGCGCGCGCATGAGCGTCCTGCAGGGTCTCCCCGGCGCCGTCGCCGCCGCGGCCCCCGAACGGGTCGGCACCGTCACCGCCGTCCGCGGCCTCGGGCTCGAGGTCGCCGGGCTGGGCTGCGCCGTCGGGGACCTCGTGGAGATCGCGGGCGACGCCGGTTCGGTCACCGGGGCCCAGGTGGTCGCCTCCGCGCGGGGCAGCCTCACCTGCATGCCCCTCGGCCCGCTCGGCGGCCTCCGCGTGGGCCACCCGGTGCGGGCCCGCCGAGGCGGCTCGCTCGTCCCCACGGGGCCGGCGCTGTTCGGCCGCGTCCTCGACGGCCTCGGCCGTCCCATCGACGGGCGCGGTCCCATCCCCGGCCCCCGCGTCCCCGACGAGGGCACCGTGCCGTCCGCGCTCGAGCGTGCCCGGATCGACATGCCCCTGCAGACCGGCGTCCGCGTCCTGGACACGCTCGCCACGGTGGGCCGCGGCCAGCGCCTCGGCCTGTTCGCCGGCTCTGGCGTGGGCAAGTCCTCGCTCCTGTCCATGGTGGCGCGCGGCACGGAGGCGGAGGTCTCCGTGATCGCCCTCGTGGGGGAGCGCGGCCGCGAGGTGCGCGAGTTCCTCGAGGACGATCTCGGCCCCGAGGGCCTGGCCCGCTCGGTCGTGGTGGTCGCCACCAGCGACGAGCCCGCGCTCATGCGCCTGCGCGCGGCCTCGACCGCCACCCGCATCGCCGAGGCGTTCCGCGAGCAGGGGGCCCACGCCCTGCTCATGATGGACTCGCTCACGCGCGTGGCGATGGCCCAGCGCGAGATCGGCCTCTCCGCCGGCGAGCCGCCCGCCACCCGCGGCTACCCGCCGTCGGCCTTTGCGCTCCTCGCCCGCCTCCTCGAGCGGGCCGGGACCGCCCGCACCGGCTCCGTCACCGGCATCTACACCGTCCTCGTGGACGGCGACGACCACAACGAGCCCGTCGCGGACGCCGCCCGCTCGATCCTCGACGGGCACGTGGTGCTCGAGCGCAAGCTCGCCGTCATGGGCCACTTCCCGCCCATCGACATCCTCGGCTCCGTCTCCCGCGTGGCGGGCAAGGTCAACCCGCCCGAGCGCACCGCATGGGCCGCGGCCCTGCGCCGGGTGCTCGCGGCGCGTACGGCCGCCCAGGACCTCATCGACGTGGGCGCCTACCAGCGCGGGGGCAACCCGCTCGTGGATGCCGCCCTCGACCACGCCGGGGAGATCGACGCCTTCCTGCGCCAGGGCCTCGACGAGCGCACCGCGTCCGAGGACGCGTGGGCCCGGCTCTCCCGACTCGCCACGACTCTCGGAGGTCCCCGATGACGGCACCATTCCCCCTCGCCGGACTGCTCAGGCTGCGCCGGCTCGAGCAGGACCAGGCCGCCGGCCACCTCGGCGCCGCGAACTCCCGCCTCGCCGCGATCGCCGCGCGCGAGGGCCGGACCGTCGCGGAGGCCGAGCGCATCCCGTCCGAGGCCGACACCTCGGCCGCGCTGCTGGCCGTCGCCGCCGCGCGCGCCAGCTCGATGAGCATGCTCACCGAGCTGCGCAGCCTCGCCGCCACGGTCGAGGCCGAGCGGGACGAGGCCGAGCGCGAGTTCGGGGCCGCCCGGGCCCGCACCGTGGGCCTGGAGAAGCTCGAGGCCCGCCACGCCGCCGCGGCCGCCGCCTCGGCCCTCGCCGCCGAGCAGGTGGTCCTCGACGAGCTCGGCTCGGCCGCCCGGCTCCGGGACGCCCACGCGACAGTCTCCGGGGCCGACGCGGGGCCCGGCGGCGTGGCCGGCCCGGGAAGCGGGGGCGCATGAGCATCACCGAGGCAATGGGCCGCGTGGCCCAGATCCAGACCACCATCGCCGGGTTCGATCCGGCGGCAGCCCAACGGCCGGCGTCGTCCGCCCCGGCGAGCGCGAAGGGCGCCGCCAGCCCGGGGGCCTCCGCCGCCACGCCCCAGACCGCCGCGGCCTTCGCCCAGGCGCTCGCGGGCCTGCTCGCCCCCGGCCCGGCGGGCGCCGATGCGGCCGCGCCCCTCGCGGCGGCCGGGGGCACGGACGGGGTCACGGGGGACCAGTTCTGCGCCGCGGCGCAGAAGTACGTGGGCGTGCCCTACGTGTGGGGCGGAACGGACCCGGCCACGGGGATGGACTGCTCCGGGTTCGTCCAGCGCGTCTACCAGGACCTGGGCATCTCCCTGCCGCGTGTTGTGCACGACCAGATGACCCAGGGCACGCCTGTCGCGTCCCTCGCCGACGCCAGGCCCGGCGACCTCCTCATCGACTTCGGCGGCGAACATGTGGCCATCTACCTCGGCAACGGCAAAGCCATCGACGCCCCCGAGCCGGGCAAGACCATCCAGGTCCGCGACGCGTGGGAGAAGTACACCGGGCTCACGGCGATCCGGCGGATCGTGCCGGACGGCGGGGCCCCCGTGGCGGGAGGCCTCGGCGCAGCGGGTGCTGTGGCTGCCGGATCGGCGCCGTCGGGCGTGGCGGGCCTCACCGCCTCCCAGCTGGGCTACGCCCGCACGATCGTCGGCGAGGTCCGGGCCCGGGGCCTGCCCGCCCAGGCCGCGGTCGACGCGATCGCCGCCGCGCTGCAGGAGTCCTCGCTCAAGATGTACTGGAACCCCAAGGTCGCCGGCTCCCAGGCGCTCGCGCCCGATCCGTCCGCCGTGGGCACCGACGGCTACTCCGTGGGCCTGTTCCAGCAGCAGGTCAACGGGAGCCAGTTCTCGTGGGGCACGGTCGCGGACGCGATGGACCCGCGGGCCTCGACCCGGATGTTCCTGGACCGCCTCTCCGCGATCCCGGGGTGGCAGAGCATGCCCGTCACCGCCGCCGACCAGGCCGTGCAGCGCTCCGCCTTCCCGGACGCCTACGCGAAGTGGGAGCCCACTGCCCGCGCCGTCGTCGCCGCCCTCTACCCCGGAGGCGCCTGATGCCCGCCCTCATCTCCGCCGCGCCGCCCCTCCCCGTGACCGCCGCGGCCCCACGGCCCACCACGCGCGGCGGGACGGCCGCGAGCGGGGGACCGGACCAGTTCGCCGCGGCGCTCGCCGACGTCCGTGGACGGCAGACCCCGGACTCCGGGAGCCGGCCGGCCGAGGCGCACCGCGCGGCCGACGCGACGCCCGACTCCGGATCCGCCTCCGGTCCCGCCGATGCAGCCGCACTCGCCGGGTTCGTCCCGGGCCAGCCGGCGGCTGCCGCCGCGGGTCCCGTCCAGACCCCCGGCACGGGCGCCGGCCCCGGCCCGGGCGCCGCACGCGCGACGCAGGCCCTCTCCGCCGCGTCCGCCTCCCCGGCCGTCGGGCCGCTCGCCGCTGCTGGCGTGCCCGGCAGCGGTGCACGCAGCGGCGGCGCTGTGGCGACTGGCGGCGCGATGACGGCCGGACCTGCTGCGACTGGCACCCCCGGCACCCCGGCGGGGGACAACGGCACGGGGGGCATCCCGGACGCCGCGCTCGTTGCAGCCGCAGCCGCCCCAGCGCTTGGCGCCGCAGGGCCTGGAACTTCAGGGTCCGGACCTGCAGGGCCTGGCGCCGCAGTGCAGACTTCGGGAGTGCCGGCGATGGGGGCCGGTACCCCGGGACCCTTTGCCGCCAGGGCCTTCGGCCTTGCGGGCAGCGCGACTGCGCCCGGTGTGGGCGGTGCCGCGACCGAGATGGAGCCGGGCACGGCGACGGGGACGCCCATGCCGGGCTCCCCGCCCACGGACCCGTCCGCCGGCGGACCGGGCTCGGTCCAGCCGGGCTCGGCCCTGTCTGCTTCGGCGCTGTCTGGCGCGGCCCAGTCTGGCTCGGCCCTGTCGGGTCCGACACTGCCTGAGCCGGCCCAGCCTGGTTCGGCCGACTTCGCGTCGTCCGCCGCAGCAGCCGCCGCCACCGGGCTTCCCGCGGTGCCCCTCCCGGCGGCGACGGCAGGCGCGGTGCTGCCCACCGCCGTCGTGCGCGGCCCGGCGGTGCCGCCGCAGGGCTTCGCCGGCCAGCTCTCCCAGCCCGTGGCGACGCTCGCGCAGGCCGGCCCGGGCGAGCACCTCATGACCGTGAAGGTGACCCCGGAGAACCTCGGCCCGGTCACGGTGCAGGCACGCATCGGGCCGGACGGGGTCCGGATCGAGCTCTTCGCCCCGACCGACGCCGGCCGCGCCGCCGTGCACGCCGTGCTGCCCGACCTGCGCCGCGACCTCGCCGGGACCGGGCTCGGCGCGAGCCTCGACCTCTCCCAGCGCGGCGCCCCGCAGCAGCCCGGAGCCCAAGGGGAGCGCGGGCAGCCCGGCAGCCAGCCCGGGGGACCCGCGGGAGGCACCCCGGGGGGATCCGCCCACGGCCAGCCGGGAAGCACCGCGGGAGGCCACCCCTCCGGGCGCGGGAGCGGCGGAATCCCCCGCAACCCGGGCGGTGCGCCGGCAGCGCCCGGCGCACCGCCCACCACCGCCCCCACGGCCACCGGCCTCGACATCCTCGTCTGAGAGAAAGGCACCCATGAGCACCAGCCCCATCGGCTCCGTCGGAAGCCCCATCGGCCCCGTCGGGAGCACGAGCCTGACCTCGTCGGCCCCGGTCCGGGCCCCCAAGCAGACCATGGACTCGACGGTCTTCATGGACCTGCTCGTCACGCAGCTAAAGAATCAGGACCCCAGCTCACCCATGGACACCAACGCGATGATCAACCAGACCACGCAGCTGTCCATGATGGAGAAGCTCACCCAGCTGGCCACGGACAGCGCCCAGGGCCTGAGCATGCAGCAGCGCGCCGCCGCGGCGGCCCTCATCGGCAAGGCCGTGACCTACCTCGGCGCGGACGGCTCCGCCGCCGTCGGCACCCCCAGCAGCGTCTCCTACACCGGTTCCGCGCCCACGGTGACGATCGGCGGCGCCTCGGTCCCGCTCGACGCGATCACCGGCCTCACCGGCGCCTGACCCGCGCCGCACCCCCTGACCCGCCCTCCCTCACCGCCCGACGAAAGGCAGCCACCATGCTCCGCTCGCTCTACTCCGGCATCTCGGGCCTGCGCGCCCACCAGACCATGCTGGACGTCACCGGCAACAACATCGCCAACGTGAACACCACCGGCTTCAAGGGCTCCTCGACCCAGTTCGAGGACACGCTCTCCCAGCTGACCCAGGGCGCCAGCGGCCCGCAGCCGGCCACCGGCGGCACCAACCCGGCGCAGATCGGCCTCGGCGTGAAGGTCGCGGCCGTCACCACGAACTTCACCCAGGGCTCCGCGCAGACCACCGGCAAGGCCACGGACATGATGATCTCCGGGGACGGGTTCTTCATCACGAGCCGCGGCGGCCAGCAGCTCTACACCCGCGCCGGCTCGTTCGGCTTCGACGCCGGCGGGCGCCTCGTGGGGCCCGACGGCGGCATCCTCCAGGGCTGGACCGCGAACGCCGCCGGGGTGGTCAACACCGGCGCCCCGATCGGTGACGTCACCCTCTCGCCGACCGCCACGATCCCCGCGGTCGCCACGAGCCAGGTCGGCGTGGACGGCAACCTGCCCTCCGACGCCGCTGCCGGCACGTCCCTCGAGCGGGACATCAAGGTGTTCGACGCGAACGGCACCGCCCGGAACCTCGCGCTGACCTTCACGAAGACGGCCGGCGGGTGGAACGTCGCCGCGGCCGACGCCGACGGCGCCACCGGCGCCGGCACCCTCGCCTTCACCGGCGGCAAGCAGACGGCGGGCGGCACGCTCGCCGTCGGCGGCATCACCGTGGACTTCGGCGCGGTGACCGGTTACGCGGGGATGACCACCGTGGCCGCCACGAGCCAGAACGGCTCCTCCGCCGGCACGCTCGAGGCCTTCACCCTCGGCTCTGACGGCTCCCTGATCGGCTCCTTCAGCAACGGCCTCAAGCAGACCGTGGGCCGGATCGCCCTCGCGAAGTTCACCAACCCCTCCGGGCTCGAGAAGGCCGGGGACTCCTCCTACACGGTCACCGCGAACTCCGGCACAGCCCAGGTCGGCCAGGCCGGCGACCCGGGGTTCGGGACCCTGGCCGGGGGCGCACTCGAGATGAGCAACGTGGACCTGTCGCAGGAATTCACCAACCTCATCGTGGCCCAGCGCGGCTTCCAGGCCAACGCGCGCATCATCACCACCTCGGACCAGGTGCTCCAGGAGCTCGTGGACCTCAAGCGCTGAAGATTGGGGAAAGTGAAGTGTCCCCTCTCCTGGACCCGCATTCACTTGCTTTGGGGAAATTTGCTGTCCCTTCAGCGTGATGACGCCGCGCAGCGACGTCGCGAGCTCCGTCTTTCTCGGGTTATCTTTTCGAAGGCCATCCGAGAATGGGAGCTGTATGGACAGGGTCACAGTCGTGCACGGTGGCACATGGGACGAGCGCGTCGTCGAAGCAGAGCTCGGGGTTCTGCCGCTGAAGGTGGCGCCCGTTGATTGGCCGGTGATGATGGTGGATGGGATCGTCGAGTGGGACGCGACCGGCTGGCTCCGGTACGTCGCGGAGAGAACTGCCGGCGCGTTCCGGACGAAGACCGCGCGGTCCTATTCGGAGAGCCTTCGGGTGTTCGTCTCTTTCCTCCTCGGACGGAACGTCTCGCTCAGAGGCGCGACACGGTCCCACATCGTCGAGTACGTCAACTACCGCACTGTGGCCGACGGGAGGGTCTCTGGGGCGGCGTGGGAGCGGGACCGGACAGTCATCAAGCAGTTCTACGAATGGCTGAGGGAGACGCACCACGTCCCGATGCCTATCACCGTCGAACATGTGAACTCGCCTTGGGGCAGGTGCACCTCGATGAGGGAAGGCCGAGGAATTCCGAAATCGAGCGCCGCCGGAACCCCGCTCGAGCCGCCCCAGCTCCGGGCGCTCATGGCCACAGCCTGGATGCATGGGGTGAGCGGGGCCTCGAACGGGACTCTCACGGGGCCCCGGGATGCAGCATTCATAGCCCTTGGGGCCGCGTGCGGGGCCCGACTCGACACTCTGGTCCACTTGACGGTGTACGAGCTGCCAGCCGAGGGGAGCAAAGGCGATCTCGTGGAGATGCGCCTGCCAGCGGCGATCAGCAAGTCCCGCCGCGAGGTTCGCCTCCCCGCGTTCAAGAACCACCTCAAGCACGTGCATGCCTACATCCGACGGGGCGGATCAAGAGACGACGCTATGAAGGGCTGGCTCCCGAAGAACCCGATCCGCATCTCAGAACCGCCACGGCCTGGCGCCACGGGGATCCGAGATGAGACCGGAGCATGGCACCCCTTCAACACGATGACAGCCTCCGATAGGCGCAGGCTTGTCACGCCCGAGGGGTACCCGGCATTGATCTTCGTCTCCGCCCGAAACGGCGCTCCGATCTCCTACGCGACGGCCGCAACGATCACAGCGGATCTCGCCGGTCACCACCGACAACGGGCCAACGACGAAGACCCGCCTCTCCCGAACGTCCACACCCACGACCTCCGCCACACCTACGCGACGCATCTGGCCGCTCTCTTCTATTTGGGAACCCCCGTCGGCCCGGGCCGCGACATCCAGGGCAGGCCGCACCGCATCGACGTCCGCAGCGCGGTCACCATGGCCTCGACGGCCCTTGGGCACGTCAGCGAGAGCACGACGGCGCTCTATGTGCAGCAGGTCGGCATGCTAGCCCTCCGCTACACCGTCGACGACCTCCTCGGCCGCCGGTGACCGCCCACGGGAATGGCCGGGCATGGACCCCCCGAAGACGGATCGCCGCCGACCGCGGCGTCCACGTGAATTTCATCACCGATGCTCAGGTCGATGACGACGGGACCTTCATAGTCGCAACCCGTGGCAGCCGCGGTGCGTCTAGACGGTATGGAGTGGCCGCCTTAGTGGGTGGTTGCGGGCCGGGGCCTCGCTCACGCAGATTCGTGGGTTACCGGACAGAAGTCCCTGCCCGG
>NZ_JAUSTE010000011.1 GCF_030812675.1 Sinomonas atrocyanea
CGGGCAGGGACTTCTGTCCGGTAACCCACGAATCTGCGTGAGCGAGGCCCCGGCCCGCAACCACCCACTAAGGCGGCCACTCCATACCGTCTAGGGGGTCCCGAAGCCGTCCATGATCCGCCCGACCAGCAGCGGAGCCAGGCTCGAGCCGGCGCGCAGCCACGCGCTGCCGAAGCCGGTGCCGATCGCCTGCGGACGCGTTGGGTACGAGCACGCGGGTCCCGCGAGATCGCGGCGGGCGCCGCCGATGAGCCGCTGGGCTCGATCAACGGCCAGCCCGCCTCATCGCATCGGCAGCGGATGCTGGCGCCCACGCTCATCCCGCGCACGTCGACCGGACGGCCATCGAGACGGGCCGACGGTCCTGCCCAAAGCCCCGTGCAGGACGCCACAACCTAGCCTTTAAATGTGCAGATGCGGGGCTGTCCGGGAATCCGCCCCTGGCAGGCAGCTCCGGCGTCGCAATGGCTATCTGGACGGGTCGTCGAGGAAGGTGGCTTCCAGATCGAGCGAGGTGAGCATGCCTTTGAGCATCGCCTTGGTGTTCTCGCCAGCCCGCTCCCGCAGCTCGGACTTCTCTGCGGCGTCGGTCAGCTTCGTTTCAGCGAGCGAGTAGAACTGCGACTGCTGGGGCGGTTCGAGCGCATCAGCGATCCGGTCTAGAACACCCCGGTCCTGCGAGAACACGTAGGACCGGCGATGGTCAAGGTTGGGCTTGTCGAGCTGTGGCTTCGGCAGCCGCACGTTTACGGACTTACCGTCCGCGGACAGCGTCAGGTCCCCTTCCTTCAACCCGGTCAAATCGACGTAGGCATCCACTGTGCCGGCGGCGACGAAAAGCGTGCGGCGTCCAGCGACGACCCCCAAAGCCCCTGGCATGCCGCCATCCTGCACATCAACCACCGTCTCGAAGTTGCCCACCGCCGCGTGGTATCGGCTGGTGTTCTGGATTGACTTCAGCAGCGCCGGCTGGCTCCGGCCAGTTCTACCGAGGTGGAACGGATTGACGCCGAATGCGTTCATTGCGAGGACCCCGGCCAACACGGTCGCGAGGACGCCAGCCACAAACAACCCAGTTATTTTGAGCACACGTGCGATCATCAGCACTTCCCCTTTCCGCCCCCTATTGGGCCGTGTCAAGATGCGTGAATGGCGCGAACCCGCCCTACTTGGCCGGGTAGCTCCACTCCCAGCCACCTGTAACGGCGATCGACTCAAAGATCAACGTTCCCCTGCCCGCGGGGACGTCGAACGCGATCTTCCCGGTCGCCTTTTCGCTGGGGCCCATTTCTTGCGGAAGCTGGCTTGCGGAGTCCAAGCACCCATATGCAACGGGGTCGCCGTTGACAGTCGTGCCATTCTCAGCAATCGCTTTCCACGACAGAGTCGTGAAGAACTTCTTGTTCGATAGCTCGCGCAGTGCGGCCGTTGTCTCAACATCAAGGTCCAGCGTGATGATCTGCCCATTCTTGGGTTGGTAGTACTGGCAGGCAACTCCCTCAGAGATCGACTTGACCGTGAATTTCACCGCGTGCGAGCCTGGCGTTCCGATCCATGCGGGCTCCCCCACCTGCTTGATCAGGTTCCCGCGTACGCTCGTCGGCCGAGGCGTGCTGGTCAGTGTCGGTGACGATGTTGGTCCTGCCGGCGCGACGCTCTGGGCTGCCGCGGGCGTTGGGCTGGTCTCCGCCGCCGGGGCTGCGGATCCGCAGCCCGCGAGCAGACCTGCGAGTACGCACGTCAGAACCACAAGATGCTTCTTCATTTGAGTGTCCCCCTCATAGATGCGATGCCCCTCCCCCAGGGCCCTGCTCATCATAGGGACACGCTCCGACATTCAAGCATTTGGTCCTGATCGGGCAAGATATCTCCCATGGGGTCTACCGATTTCGCGAGCGTGTTCGACCAGCTGTACTACTCGGCCACCGACGAGCGGGACAAGGGCGCCAAGTTCGAGCGGCTCGTGAAGCGGTACTTGGAGTTAAAGCCGAAGTACGCGGACCAGTTCTCGGACGTGTGGCTGTGGAGCGACTGGCCCGGCCGGAACGGGCACGTGGACACGGGCATCGATCTGGTGGCCCGCGACCGGTACACGGGCGAGCTGACAGGCATCCAGGCCAAGTTCTACGACCCGGCCCGCCAGCTGGACAAGAAGCACATCGACTCGTTTTTCACCGCGGTGGGCAAGGTCGACTTCGCCCACGGCATGGTCGTGACCACAACCGACCACTGGTCCAAGCACGCCGAGGAGGCGCTCGAGGACCAGTCCAAGGACATGCAGCGCATCCGCCTGCAGGACTTCGCGGACTCGACGATCGACTGGTCGGCCTTCGACGTGGACCGCCCGGAGGAGATGCGCAAGTCTCCGGCGAAGCAGCCGCGGAAGTACCAGCGGGAGCTCAACGAACGACAGTACCGACTGCGGTCTATCTTCCCAAGGAAGGGATCCCACAACCTCGGCTTCTACGCCAATGTCGGCGGAACGAACATTCCATTTTGCACGCTCGCGATCACAACGATTCCAGATCTCAATTTCTACAGCCAAGGCGGTCAGTTCTTCCCGCGCTACACCTATTCGACCCCCGCGCCCGGCGAGGCCGACCTGCTCAGTGGTCTCTCGCCGTCGTCCGAGGGGCCGGAGCGGATCGACAACATCACCGACGCTGCCCTGGCCGACTACCGCGCGGCGTACGGCGCGGAGGTGACGAAGGACGACATCTTCTTCTACGTGTACGGGCTCCTGCACTCGCCCGAGTATCGGGAGCGGTTCGCCGCGGACCTGAAAAAGATGCTCCCGCGCATCCCGAACGTCCCGAGCGTGGGGCGGTTCCGGCAGTTCGCGGAGGCGGGCCGGCGGCTGTCGGAGCTGCACATCGGGTACGAGGACGTCGAGCCGTTCCCCCTGACGGAGGTCGAGACCGGGCTCGGTCTGGAGACCGACGCGTACGTGAAGTACGCGGTTACGAAGATGCGCTACGGCGGGAAGTCGGGCGCGTGGGACAAGACCCGCGTGGTCTACAACGGGCACATCACCCTCGAGGGCATCCCCGAGGACGCCCACCGGTACATGCTCGGCTCCCGCTCGACGATCGACTGGATCCTCGAGCGCTACCAGATCAAGACCGACAAGGCCTCCGGCATCGTCAACGACCCCAACGACTGGTCCCGCGAGCACCACCAACCCCGCTACATCATCGACCTGCTCAAGAAGATCGTGACCGTGAGCGTGGAAACGAACCGGATCGTGGATAGGCTGCCCGCGATGGCAAGTATCCGCGTTGAGCCGCGGCAACGCTGAAAGGGCAAGAGCTCGTGAAGCCTCTCCGAGAACTCCTCTCAGGACTGATGACTTGGGTTGCCATCAGCATTGCAAGCGGCCTCGCTCTCACGCTTTGGTCTGCATCCATTACGAATCCGTTCTGGCAGCCGCTACTCGCCGCAGTCGGATCTACCGCCATATCGATCTCTGGCGCGCTACTAATTACTGAAGTGATCCTCAAACCGCTATACGTTCGGGACGTTCTCGACGTCGCCAGGCTCAGCAGCGAAGTATACGGTTCGGGCCTATCATCAATCACTCGTGCCAACAAACTCAGTTGGGAGAAGTATCTTTCCGGCACCGGAGATATCAATATCGCCGTGAGTAATCAAGCTCTCTTGAACGCCGGGGCATGGCAGCAAATCGTAGAAGATGTGCCACGCAAAAAGCGCCAAATAAACATTTTCGTCCCAAATACAGACGGCGGCAAGGAAATTGCAACGCATCTAGAATCATCATGGGGCCGCAACGAGTGCAACACGGGCGGTTCAATTCTCAAGATCGTACCTCTTGACTCCGTTACGCAGGGAATAATCGTAGTCTGCGATTCATTCACCGTTGCTTCTATAGCGGAGGACCCGTCATACGATAACCCACTCGTTGTTGCATTCAGGCAGAGCAACGGCAACGCGGATGACTCAACACTCAGGCGAGGAATCGAACGAATGACCGGCTCTGACATATCTCCACTCTTCGAAGGATGAGATTCTATTGGCAAATAAGCGTACGACCATAGACGATCCCGATCTTATCGAACTATTGGATGGGATCGATCAAGGTCTCATTGGCCTTCCCAACTTCCAGCGCGACTTCGACTGGAGCGACAGCGACATCCGTGCCCTACTCGCGACTGTTCTCAATGGATGGCCAATGGGAAGCCTCCTCCTCATTGACGGTGATAGCCAAAGCCGCGATTTCTATGATCCTCGACACTTTGAGTTCGCGCCCAAACTCCGGGGCACGCCCGAAATGATAGTACTGGACGGGCAACAAAGGCTCACATCTCTCTATTCTGCACTTTATGGAAGGTCTGAATCAGTTCATGCGGTGCGCTGCCGCCCAGGGATGCAGTGGGGTGATATTGATTCACTAGACTCGGCTATTACCACGTTCAAACGAACAATCTGGGAGGAGAAATACCCCTCACCCCGGGAACAATGGAGAAGCAGACTTATCCCAGCTACCGCCCTGAGATCGGCCATCGATTTTTACGCGTGGCGGGATCTTGCGGTGGATGATGAACGCGAGAGAGACGAGATAACCGAGATATATCGATCCCACCTGTCTGGTCTTTACAGGTATAGGATTCCGGCGCTTGTCGTGTCCAAAGGTACACTACCAGCGGCGGTGGCGCGCATATTTGAACGAGTAAACAAGACCGGTCAGCAGCTCGGAACATTCGACCTCATGGTAGCCAAGTCATTCACGTCGAACTTCAACCTTCGGGTGAAATGGGATCAAGCGAAGGAGCTGTACCCTGCGGTCGGCGCATTCTATGGGGAAAATGGGCTTGCACCGCTCCAGGTTATCTCGATGCGATACCAGGAAGATATCAGAGCGTCCCGCGTCTTAGGCCTATCTGCGGTGACAATACATGATCATTGGGATTCAGCCGTTGCTGCGTTGGATTCCGCGATTCGGTTCTCCATGGATCATTTGGGGATACGGACAGGATCGTGGCTCCCCTACCCCAACATGATGATAGTCCTCGCAGCTTATGCATGGTCAGGGGAATCATTCAGACATGCTTTGATTCTCAAGAATTGGTTCTGGGCATCTTCCTTCACAGGTCGTTACGCTGTGGGGTCAAACACCGTCGCAGAATCGGACTACAAGAAATTGTCGGCAGGCACATGGCTGGCTGATGGGATCAGAATTGACTGGCCCACGCTTCGTGATTCAACCAAGCAAGCCAGCGGAGCTATCCATCGCGCATGGCTGTGCGCCGTCGCGGCAGGGGCCGGGAGGCAACTCGGCCAGACTCTAGAAGTCCCCATTCCGCGTAGCGTTCTTCCTAGAAATGCTTGGGCACCTGATGGGCCAGCCCCTCACCTGCTGACGCTTGGATTTGTCCTGGAAACAGAAACCCGAGAACTTTTAAGCTCCAGGATGCAGCCTCAAGAAGCAGTTGCTGCAACAGGTATCAATAATTCGGTCAGTCTTCTTCGATTCCTGCGGGATCGGGCTGAGCAGCTCGTTTCCTTCCTGAAGGAGGAATGCAGAATCCCGGTAACCCTCATCGATAGTGAACTATATGAGATCGAAGGTCATACCGACTGATCATGGTTCCGCCGATTGAAGTAATCTTCGCGAACGCGACCCTCCGCGCCAAGGAGGCGGTCATGTCCGACGAGCCGATCGAGCGCCGCATGGTGATCGGATACGAAGTCATTGAGGGCGCCTGCGGCTGCACCGACCGCGGCCTCCCTCGCAAATGCGGCCCTTCGCATCTCCCGACGAACCGCGAAGAGCCCCTTGTTTCGAGAGCACGACGACCAGTTCGTCATTGCTTAGTCCCACGACATGGAAGGCCGTTGCCAACAAATTCCTGCCAACGATGGAACCGGGTCCGAGTAATTGGATGCTAAGAGGCAGACTACTGCCGGTAAGAAAGACTGCTGTGATGAACCAGCAATCTTCTCCCATCCGTCCATTTACGGCACTCCGGGGCGTGAGTCATAGAGGCTCGATCGTTGGCTGACGCGAGTGGCGCCCGGTCACCGGCCGCAGCCTGTAGAGGTGTGGCTCAGAGTGCGAGTCAACGTCGTCGAAGAAGTACGGAAGCCCGAGGGTGACCATCGCGAGCTGGGAGGCTAGACCGTGGGTGCCGGGCTCGTTGAGCTGCGGCACTCCGATCCAATGGAGCGAGCATCGCCGCAGCGCTGTGCGCTCCTCGTCCCTCACTAGCTGGTTCGCATCCTGCGTGATGATCGCGTCAAAGTCCAGCGTCTGGAGCGTCTCGAACAGCTCGATGTCCTCCACGCCGCCGAGGGACTCCTGCTGCGGCGAGCGGAACTGGTGGCGCCGGTGGAGCTTCGCGAGAGGTTCGCCAAGTGCCGGGAACAGGTTCTGGTCTAGGTAGAGCTTCAACGTCGACTAGTCCCCCTGGAGACGCCGAACCGTACCGTCGAAGTTGACTGCATCGATGGCGGCAGCGGCTGAGACGCTCGGGTAGAACTCGTGGACCTCGTCAGGCGCCACTGAGCCGTCCTGCAGCAAGAGCGCGATGTTGTTGTACGGGATGCGGGTGCCCGAAATAGTCGGCCAGCCGCCCATTCGCCTCTCGCGCACCTCAAGGTTCGGGCGCGGCCTCCGGAAATCGACGACGATATCGCCCTGCATATTCTCGAACGGCGCGAGCACGTCCTCCATGGTGCCGAGCAGCTCTTGGCCCTTCCGCGTAACGAGGTCGGTGATGCTGTCGTCCTGCAGCAGGAGGATGCTCCCGTGGTCAGCGACGAGCTTGTAGGACGCGGGGTGGTCCGTGAGGTCGTAGTCACGGAGCGACGCCATTGCACGTCGAATCTTCTGGAGCGACACGTGCCGACGTAGGCGCACGAAGGTCCGGAGGGCGAGGACGTCCCGGAAAGAATAGAGCACCCTCGGGTGCTGCTGGACCTCGGGGCGCAGCAACTCGGTACTCCGCCAGCTTCGCAGCTGGGCGACCGACGCGCCGCTCAGGACCGACGTAAGGTCTGTGGGAAACGCGATGGCACTCTCCCCCTCCGCCAAGTAGCCTCTCGCGAGAAGGATGTCACACACTGCGAGAAATTGCTGTATCCGGCGTGGTGAGAACGTAACTCGCAATCACCGAGCCGGCAGGACGCGCGCATCCGCAGGGCAGCTCAAAGCCTATAGTCCTGCATGGGCTAATGGACCACCGTTAGGTCGAAGCAGCTTCCACTCAGTGGAAGGCGACCCAGCACACTTGTCGGTGATCAGGACCACACTGGGACAAGACGCAGAGGCCCGGCCCCCCGCCGCGCCGAAGGCCACCAGATCAAGGAGTGCTGATGTCACTGGAGACTCAGGGAACGGGCTGCCCGTTCGGGTTCGGCGCCCAGGCGGGCACCGACACGGGGGCGGCGCCGGCGAGCGCCGGCCACGCGCCGTCGGCCGCGCACAACGCCACCCACCACGGCTACGAGCCGTTCCAGATGAAGAACCCCTTCCCGGCGTACGCGACTCTCCGCGCCGAGGAGCCTGTGATGTACGACGAGCGGATCGACCTCTTCGTGGTCACCCGCTACGACGACATCAAGGCCGTCTTCGACGACTGGGAGACCTTCTCCTCCGAGAACGCCCAGGCCCCGGTCCGCAAGCGCGGCCCGCAGGCCACCCAGATCATGAACGAGGGCGGCTTCACCGCCTACTCGGGCCTCTCCGCCCGCATCCCCCCGGAGCACACCCGCATCCGCGGCATCGTGCAGAAGGCCTTCACGCCGCGCCGGTTCAAGGTCCTCGAGCCCTTCATCCGTCAGAACGTCGCCGAGCGCCTGGACGCGATGATCGCGCGCGGCCAGGATACGGCCGCCCACCACGGCGAGATCGTCAAGGACCTCGCCTACGAGGTCCCCACCATCACCATCCTCACGCTCATCGGCGAGGACCTCGCCAAGCTGGACGACTACAAGCGCTGGTCCGACTCCCGCGCCGCGATGACCTGGGGCGACCTCTCCGACGAGGAGCAGATCCCCCACGCCCACAACCTCGTCCAGTACTGGCAGGCCTGCCTCGCGCTCGTCGCCAAGGCCCACGCCGAGGGCGGCGACAACCTCATCGCCGACCTCGTCACCGCGCAGAAGGACGGCGCCGAGATCTCCGACCACGAGATCGCCTCGGTGGCCTACAGCCTCCTCTTCGCCGGCCACGAGACCACCACCACGCTCATCTCCAACGCCCTCCGCCTCCTCGCGGCAGACGAGAAGACTTGGCAGAAGCTCGTGGAGGACCCCAAGAAGATCCCGGGCGCGATCGACGAGGTGCTGCGCTACTCCGGCTCGATCGTCGCCTGGCGCCGCAAGGCCCTCAAGGACGCGGAAATCGGCGGGGTGAAGATCCCCAAGGGCTCCGGCATCCTCCTCGTGATGGGCTCCGCCAACCGCGACGAGTCGAAGTTCGAGGACCCCGAGACCTTCGACATCACTCGCCCCAACGCCCGCGAGCACCTCTCGTTCGGCTTCGGCATCCACTACTGCCTCGGCAACATGCTCGCCAAGCTCCAGGCCAAGATCGCCATCGAAGAGGCCACGGCCAAGCTCCCCCACTTCACCGTGGACGACCCGGAGAGCATCGAGTTCCGCGAGAACCTCTCCTTCCGCGTCCCCGTCTCCGTCCCCGTGAGCTGGACCGAATGAACGCGCCGACCACAACCATGGAGCAGACCATGCAGGACACCCACTTCCAAGACACCGAGTACATCCAGTTCTTCGACGGCGGCACCGAGCCGACCCTCGCGAACCTCGGCGGCAAGGGCGCATCGCTCGTCACGATGACGTCCGCGGGCATGCCCGTCCCCCCGGGCTTCGTGGTCACCACCGCCCAGTTCGACGCGTTCATGGCCGAGAACCAGATCACGGAGAGGATCCACGCGCTCCTCGCCGGCCTCAACCCAGAGGACGTCGCCGAGGTCGACGCCGTCTCCGCGACCATCCGCGCGAGCATCGAGGAGTGCCCGGTCCCGGCCGAGGCCCGCGCGCAGACGGTCGCCGCCTACGAGGCCCTCCAGTCCCGCTTCGACTCCCCCGTCCCGGTCGCCGTCCGCTCCAGCGCCACTGCCGAGGACCTCCCCGATGCCTCGTTCGCCGGCCAGCAGGACACCTACCTCTGGCTCGAGGGATTCGACGCGGTGGGCGAGCACATCCGCAAGTGCTGGGCCTCCCTCTACACCTCGCGCGCCATCATCTACCGCCTCAAGAACGGCATCCCCAACGAGGGCCTGTCCATGGCCGTGGTGGTGCAGAAGATGGTCAACGCGAAGGCCTCCGGCGTTGCCATGACCCTCGACCCCACCAACGGCGACCGCTCCAAGATCACCATCGACGCCTCCTACGGCGTCGGCGAGATGGTGGTCTCCGGCCAGGTCACCCCGGACAACATCGTCCTGGACAAGGTCACCCTCGCCCTCGTGGCCGAGCACCTCGGCGACAAGCACGCCGAGCTCGTCCCGGACGCCGCCACGCGCCGCCTCGTGGAGCGCGAGGTCGACGCCGAGCGCCGCTCCCGCCGCTGCCTCACCGACGCGCAGCTCACCGCAGTCGCCACGCTCGCCAAGCGCGCCGAGAAGCACTACAGGACCCCGCAGGACATCGAGTGGGCCCTCGACGCCGACCTTCCCGACGGCGAGAACCTGCTGCTCCTGCAGGCCCGCCCCGAGACCGTCCACTCCTCCAAGCCCGCCACCGCACCCCAGCCCGTGGTGAGCCAGAGCGCGCAAGCCGGCGCCGCGCCGTCGTCCGCCACCGGCGGCTTCAGCTGGGGCTCCATCAAGCTCACCGCCTGACCCTTCCGTTCGCCCGAACAAGCAGAGGACACACCAATGTCGATGAAGTCCTTCCCGAAGCCGTCCGAGCTCCCGGTCCCCGCCGGAGCCGAGGGCTGGGAGAAGCTGTACCCCTACTACCTTGTGTTCCAGGACAAGCTCAAGGAGCAGGAGGACGCCAAGTTCTGGTTCTGCGACAGCCAGCACTGGCCCACCGTCTTCAAGCCGTTCGAGACGATCGGCGGCGAGTTCGCGGTCAAGTGCCTGGGCCAGTACAACGCCCGCCACCTCATGATCCCCAACGCGAACGGGATCGAGTTCCGCATCCATCTCGGCTACCTCTACATGAGCCCCATCCCGGTGCCGGAGGACCAGATCGCCGCGCGCGTTCCGGACTTCGAGGAGCGCGTGGGCTACTACTTCCAGAACTGGCCGCGCCTGCTCGAGCAGTGGCACACCAAGGTCAAGGGCACCATCGACGAGATGGAGAGGATCACCTTCGCCAGGCCCCCGGCCATCGTCCCGATCGAGGACATCCACTCGGGCAAGGCCAAGGACGGCTCCGAGGTCCTCCTCGACAACTACGACCGCCTCATCCAGCTCGCCTACCAGAACTGGCAGTACCACTTCGAGTTCCTCAACCTCGGATACATCGCCTATCTGGACTTCTTCAATTTCTGCAAGCAGGTCTTCCCGAACATCCCGGACCAGTCCATCGCCACCATGGTGCAGGGCGTGGACATGGAGCTGTTCCGCCCCGACGACGAGCTCAAGGGCCTCGCCGCCCTCGCCGTCGAGCTCGGCATCCAGTCCGCCTTCGAGAACGCGGACGATGCCGACGCCACCTTGGGCGCGATCCGCGCCTCCGCCGGGGGTGACCACTGGATCCAGCGGTGGGAGGAAGCCCACGAGCCGTGGTTCAACTTCACCGTGGGCAACGGCTTCTACGGCCACGACAAGTACTGGAACGAGCACCCGGAGATCCCGCTCAACTACATCAAGGACTACATCGCCCGGCTGGACGCGGGGCAGGAGATCCTCCGCCCGGTCGAGGCGCTCATCGCCGAGAAGGAGCGGATCGTCGAGGAGTACCGCGAGCTGCTCGAGGGCGACAACCTCGCCGCGTTCGACGCCAAGCGCGGCCTGGCCGCCCAGTGCTACCCGTACGTGGAGAACCACAACTTCTACATCGAGCACTGGACCATGGGCGTCTTCTGGCGCAAGATCCGCGAGCTCTCCCGCGTCTTCCATGCCGAGGGCTTCTGGACCGAGCCGGACGACCTCCTCTACCTGGGCCGCAACGAGGTCCGCGACGCCCTGTTCGACCTCGTGACCTGGTGGGGCGTGGGCGCCTCCGAGCCGATCGGCCCGAGCTACTGGCCCGAGGAGATCGAGCGCCGCCGCGCCATCGTGGACGCGCTCAAGACCGCCCGGCCCCAGCCCGCCCTCAACACCCCGCCGGCCTCCATCACCGAGCCGTTCACCCGCATGCTCTGGGGCATCACCACCGAGCAGGTGCAGCAGTGGCTCGGCGAGGGCGAGGCCGTGGAGGGCGGCGGCCTGCGCGGCATGGCGGCCTCCCCCGGCGTGGTCGAGGGCCCGGCCCGCGTGGTCACCGACGCGGACCAGCTCTCGGAGGTCCAGCAGGGCGAGATCCTCGTCGCAACCGTCACGGCGCCGTCCTGGGGCCCGATCTTCGGCAAGATCGCCGCGACCGTCACGGACATCGGCGGCATGATGAGCCACGCCGCCATCGTGTGCCGCGAGTACGGCCTCCCCGCCGTGACCGGCACCGGCTCGGGCTCCACGACCATCCGCACGGGCCAGATGCTCCGCGTGGACGGAACGAAGGGCACGGTGGAGATCCTCGACGCCGCCCCCGCCCAGGCGGTCGTGTCCGGCCCGGGCGCGCACAGCCACGCGCACGGCGAGCCGGGTCACGAGCACGGCGAGCACACGCAGGAGCCGGCGCATGCCTGAGTCGCCCAACCCCACGCCCGGTTCCCGGCTCGCGCTCATCACGGGCGCGGCCGGGGGCCTGGGCCGGGCCTTCGCCCTCGGCTTCGCCTCCCGCGGCTACAAGGTGGCCGTCGCGGACGTGAACGCCGCCGGCGCCGAGGAGACCGCGCAGCTCGTGCGTGAGTCGGCCGTCGAGGGCACCCAGGCCGAGGCCCTCGCCCTCAAGGTCGACGTCACCGACGTCGCGTCCACTGAGGCGATGGCCGCGGAAGCGGCCGAGTTCGGCCGAGGCCGGATCGACGTCGTCGTCAACAACGCCGCGATCTACGCCACGGTGACCCGCAGCCCGTTCGAGGAGATCGACCCCGCCGAGTGGGACCTCGTGATGGGCGTGAACCTCAAGGGCCCGTGGCTCGTGACCCGCGCCGCCAGCCCCTACCTGGGCGACGGCGGGCGCGTCATCAACCTCTCGAGCGCCACGATCTACTCCGGCTCCGAGCAGTGGGCCCACTACGTGGCCTCCAAGGGCGGCGTCGTGGCCCTGACCCGGGTCCTGGCCAAGGAGCTCGGCAAGCGCGGGGTCACGGTCAACGCGATCGCCCCCGGGTTCACGCTCACCGAGGCCAGCTACGGGCTCATGGAGAACGCCGAGACCTACGGCGTGGACCGCGGCTCCATCAAGCGGGCCAGCCAGCCCGAGGACATCGTGGGCGCCGCCCTCTTCCTCGCGAGCCCCGACTCCTCCTACATGACCGGCCAGACCCTCGTGGTCGACGGCGGCCGGCAGTTCATCTGAACCCTTTAGACCACCCTGACACCGATTCTCAGGAGAGCACCCCAATGACCACTACCGTCCACTACACCGACGCGGAGGGCACCGTCCGGGACATCGAGGGACGCCCCGGCGACTCCGTCATGGAGACCGCCGTGCGCAACGGCGTGCCGGGCATCGTCGCCGAGTGCGGCGGCTCGCTCTCCTGCGCCACGTGCCACGTCTTTGTCCGCGAGGACTGCCTCGACGAGCTCCCGCCCATCGAGCCCATGGAGGACGAGATGCTCTACGGCACCGCCGTGGACCGCGAGGAGAACTCGCGTCTGTCCTGCCAGCTCAAGCTCACGGACGGGATGGACCTGTACGTGACCACCCCGGAAACGCAGGTGTGACATGGCTGAGAAGACCGGCCTGCTGATCATCGGCGCGAGCCAGTCCGGCGTCCAGCTGGCCATCTCGCTCCGCGCCCTCGGCTTCGAGGAGCCCATCACCCTCCTCGGCGAGGAGAACCACCGCCCCTACCAGCGCCCGGCCCTCTCCAAGGAGTGGCTCCAGGGCGAGGTGGGCAACGAGTCGCTCATCTTCCGCTCCAACGAGTACTGGGACGAGCACCACGTCACCCTCGTCAAGGACCAGCGGATCACGGAGATCCGGAAGAACCCGGACGGCTCCGGCGTCGCGGTGGCCGCCTCGGGCGCCGAGTTCCCGTTCCAGCGCCTGGCCCTCACGGTCGGGGCGCGGGCGCGGAAGCTCGCGATCGACGGCGGCGAGCTGGCCGGCGTCGTCTACCTCCGCAACGCCGACGACGCCCTGGCCCTCAAGGCGATCGTGGGCACCGCGTCGGACGTCGTGGTGGTGGGCGGCGGCTTCATCGGCCTCGAGGCCGCCTCGAGCCTGAAGAAGATGGGCAAGAACGTGGTGGTCCTCGAGGCCGGGCCGCGGCTCGTGGGCCGCGCCGTAGGCGAGGAGACCGCGCAGTTCTTCCTCGACGCCCACCGGGCCCGCGGCCTCGACATCCGGCTCGGCGCGAAGATCACCCGGTTCGTGCCGGGCTCCGGCGAGGCGGATTCCGTCGCCGGGGCCGAGCTGGCGGCCGATGGTGGTGCCGAGCCCGAGGTCGTCCCGGCGCAGATCGTGCTCGTGGGCATCGGCGTCGTGCCGAACACCGAGCTGGCCGAGCAGATGGGCCTGGCCGTGGACAACGGGATCGTGGTGGACCAGTACGCGCTCGCCTCGGACGGCACCACGGTGGCCGTGGGCGACTGCGCCAACATGCCCAATCCGGTCCCCGGCTCCCCCGCCGGCGAGCGCATCCGGCTCGAGAGCGTCAACAACGCGATCGAGCACGCGAAGGTCGCGGCGTACTCCCTCATGGGCCGGCGTGAGGACTACGCGGGCATCCCGTGGTTCTGGTCCAACCAGGCCGACCTCAAGCTGCAGATCGCCGGCCTGTCCATGGGCTTCGACCAGACGGTGGTGCGCCGGGACGACGAGCGCGGCAAGTTCTCCGTGCTCTACTACCGGACCGGCCGGATCATTGCCGCCGACTGCGTCAACGCCCCGCTGGACTTCATGGCCGTCAAGAACGCCCTCGCCAAGGGCCAGAACATCCCGGCCGACGCGGTCCAGGCCGCCGCGCCGGACGTGCAGCTGAAGACCCTGGCCGTCCCGCTCGCCCCGGCACCCGCCTGATCGTCCGGCCCCCATCTGCCGGCACAGCGCCGATCCTCGAATTCCTTGCCCCGGAGGACCCCATGACTGACCAGCCCACCCTTGCTTCGCCGGAGGCGAGCGCACCCGCGAGCGCCGCACCGCCGCCCAGCGCGGGCCAGCCCGCCGGCGGCCCCGCCGTGGACTCCGCCCGCGCCGACGCGTTCGCCGCCGCCTACCCCGTGCGGCCCGTGCCGGCAGAGGGACCCGTAGACACCCGTCCCATCTGCGAGACGCCTGGGACGGCCGGCCCCGGTGGGCGCCTCGACCCGCTCTGGAAGGCCGTGGTCGAGTACACCCGCACCCGCGGCAACGACATCCACCTCCCCATGTCGGTGGCCTACGCCGAGCGCCTGTGCGATGCCTACCCGTCCGCTGACCGCGAGCTCGTACTCGTCGCCGTGCTCCTGCACGACACCGGCTGGGCCCGCGTCGACGAGTCCCGCATCCTCTCCGAGGGCTTCACCGGCGACTGGCGCAAGGCCCAGATCCGCTACGAGCACGAGCACCAGGGCTGCCTCGTGGCGCGCGAGGTGCTGCCCGGGCTCGGGTACGCGGACGAGTTCGTCGAGCGCGTCACGGCGATCATCGACGGGCACGACACCCGCCACGTCGCCTACTCCCTCGAGGACGCCCTCATGCGCGACGCCGACCGGCTCTGGCGGTTCGACCGCGCCGGGATCGCCCTCGCGTCGTCGTGGTTCGGCATGGACCCGGCCACCTACACGGACCGCCTCGCCGACGAGATCGTGCCCGAGCTCATCACCGCCGCGGCCGTCGAGATGGCCAGCACCGACCTCGCGCGCTCCACCGCGCTGCTCCAGACGGGAGTGCTCCGATGACTGTCCCCGCCCACACCGGCGCCAGCCACACCGGCGCGACCCAGAACACCGGCTTCACGGCCGCGGGAGGCGAGCGGCCGGCGTCGTCCGCCTCCGGCCCCGACGCCCGCGGGCGCCGCGCCGCCCTCGCCCTGCCCTACACGCGGGTGGACGACGTGTTCGTCGACGGCGCGTGGGTCCCCGCGCGGGCCACCGGCCGCAACCCGGTCACCGACCCGGCCACGGGCGAGGTCTGGGGCGAGGTCCCGGACGGGTCGGCGGAGGACGTCGACGCCGCGGTGCACGCCGCGCGCCACGCCTTCGACGCCGGCCCCTGGCCCCGCCTCTCCCCCTCCGAGCGCGCGGCGTACCTGCTGCGGATCGCGGACGAGATCGAGTCGCGCGCCGAGGACCTCGCGCTGACGAACACGCGCGAGAACGGCTCACCGATCACCGAGACCCGCGGGGCTGCGGCGAACGCGGCGGGGATCTTCCGCTACTTCGCCACCCTCGCCGAGTACCTCGAGCGCGAGGACGTGCGGCCGTTCCCGTTCGCCCCGGGCCAGGAGTCCGTGGTGCGCCGCGATCCCGTGGGGGTGTGCGCGCTCATCGCACCGTGGAACTTCCCGATCAACCTCGTGGTCATCAAGCTCGCCCCGGCGCTGCTGGCAGGGTGCACCGTGGTGATCAAGCCGGCCTCGCCCACGCCGCTGTCGATCCGGTTCATCGTCGACGCGGTCGCGGCGGCGGGGGTGCCGGCCGGCGTCGTGAACCTCGTGACGGGGTCGGGCCGGATGGGCGATGTGCTCGTCAAGCATCCCGGCGTGGACAAGGTCGCGTTCACCGGGTCCACGCCGGTGGGGCGGCGCATCGCGGCCGCGTGCGGGGAGCTGCTGCGGCCGGTGACGCTCGAGCTGGGCGGGAAGTCGAGCGCGATCGTGCTGCCGGACGCCGACCTGGACGCGATGTCCAAGGTTCTGATCCGGTCCTCGATGCGCAACACGGGCCAGACCTGCTACATCTCCACGCGCATCCTCGCGCCGGCCTCGCGGTACCGCGAGGTGGTGGACATGGCGGCGTCGGTCATCGCCGCGGCGCCGCAGGGCGACCCGCTCGACCCCGCCACGGTCTTCGGGCCGAGCGCCACGAAGTCCCAGTTCGACACGGTCATGGGGTACGTGGAGTCCGGCCTCGCGGAAGGCGCGCGGGCGGCGACCGGCGGCAGGGCGGCGTCGTTCGCGGCCGGAAGCGGCCTCGAGGGCGGCTTCTTCGTGGGGCCGACCGTGTTCGCCGACGTCACCCCCTCGATGCGCGTGGCCCGCGAGGAGATCTTCGGTCCCGTCCTGACGGTCCTGAAGTACGACGACGCCGGGCGGGCTCGCGGGGTCGACGAGGCCGTGGCGCTGGCGAACAACACCGAGTTCGGGCTCGGCGGCCTCGTGTTCTCGGCCGACCCCGAGGCGGCCCTGGCCGTCGCGGACCGGGTGGACACCGGTTCGATCGGCATCAACTTCTTCGCCTCGAACCACTCGGCCCCGTTCGGCGGCCGGCACGACTCCGGCCTCGGGACGGAGTACGGGATCGAGGGCCTGGGCGGGTACCTGACCTACAAGTCGATCCACCGGAAGGCGGGGTAGGCGGAAGGGGTGCTCCCCGGCCGTCACACCGGGGCGGACGGCCCTCTCGGGATGAGTGGAACGGCGTAGGCTGGGAAACGCATCACGAGGGACCGGATTGAGGGCCCCGCGCAAGGAGGCAGACCCATGGACGAGACCATCGCCGGGCAGGGTCCGGAAGCCGTACTGGCCCGGGCGCAGGAGGACGAACTCCTGGACCTGTTCCTCGGAAGCGTTGACCTTGCCACGTTCCTGGCGCGCGTGGCCGTGGTCGCCGCGGAGGACCTGTCGAAGGACACGACCGTTCCCGGCACGGTCACGTGCAGCGTCACCGTGGGCCGGCACGGGCGCCGCGCCACCGCGGGCAGCAGCGACCCGATCGCCGACGCGATGGACGAGCTGCAGTACGCGAGCGGTGAGGGCCCCTGCTCCGAGGCCGTGAGCACGGGCCACACGGTCTACGTCCCCGACCTGAGCACCACCACCCGCTATCCGCGCTACCGGGCCGCCGTGGCCGGGTCCCCGCTCCGCTCGGTCTTCGCCACGCCCATCCCGCTGCCCACCTCGGCCAACGCCGAGGCAGCCCTCAACTGCTACTCGGCCGAGCCCGAGGGCTTCCCCGACGAGCTCCGCGCCCGCGCCGAGGAGCTCGCGTCCCTGGCGTCGCGCTCGGTGCACCTCGCGGTGCGCTTCGCCCGGGAGACGGACCGCGTGTCGGACCTCGAGTCCGCCCTCGAGTCCCGCACGGCGATCAACCTCGCCGCGGGCGTGATCATGGCGCAGTCCAACTGCACCGCGGACGAGGCCATCCAGGTCCTCAAGAACGCCTCCATGAACCGCAACCAGAAGCTGCGGGATGTCGCCGCGCTGGTCCTGTCCCGGTACGGCAGCGAGGATCCCAAGACCACGTTCATCTGAGGTTCTCCGCGGGGGAGGTGAGGTGCCGTGCGCATCGTCTCGGTGGCCTTCGAGACGGAGGACCTGTTCCGCGCGGAGCAGTTCTACGGCGGGGTGCTGGGGCTGCCCACGCACCGTGAGGACGGGACGCTGGCCGTCCGGGCAGGGTCGTCGCTCCTGCTGCTGCGCCGCGGTCCCACGGGAGGCCCGACGGGCCCGGGCAGACAGCATCTCGCCTTCACCGTTCCCCGGCTCATGTTCGACGCCGCGAAGCGCTGGATCGCCCCCAGAGCGGAGCTCCTGCGCGATGCCGACGGCAGGGACGACTTCGAGACGGCGCCGCACTGGAACGCCCACTCCCTCTACTTCCCCGACCCCGACGGCAACATCCTCGAATTCATCATCCGCAGGGACATCCCGGACGACCGAACAGGACCCTTCGGCCCCGGCCACATCCGGTGCATCAGCGAAGTCGGGATCGCGGCCGACGCCGTCCCGACGCTCGCCGGGCGGCTCGAATCAGAGTTCGGCGTCTGCCCCTACGGGGACGGCGTCCCGACCTTCCAGCCGGTGGGCGACGTCGAGGGCCTGCTGATCCTCGTCGCCCCCGGCCGGCCCTGGTTCCCCACGTCCGTGCCGAGCGGGAGCCAGAGCCTCACGGTCGACATCGCCGGACGGGCCGCCGGGTCGCTCGAAGCGAGCCCCGGCATCGTGATCCACTCGAAGGCTTATCGCTCCTAGTTTCGAATATCTCTAGCTTTCCTCGAAACTGTATTCTAAAATAGGAGTATGGGGACGCCGGGCGGGGTCGGGAGGCAGCGGGGTGCGGGAGCGCCGCGAGCCGTCAGCCTCGACGGCCTTCCTCCGGACGAGGAACTGCTCGCGAAGGACTACGAGGACTACGGATTCGTCGATCCGTTCAGCGCCGAGGGCCGCGGCGCGCTGCCGGTGATCGAGGACTACCTCGCGCTGGTGCAGGCACTCGACAGCCAGGAGATCGGGCCGGAGTCGCTCGATTCGGCCGTCCTCGCCATCGTCGCCCCGCATCTGGCGCCGGACCGCGTCCTCGAAGCCATGGAGGCGGGCTCTACGGTGGTCGACCCTGCGGTCCTCGACCCCAGCGTGGTGACGGCCGGCGAGTGGGAGGCCCTCGGCATTCCCACTCCCCGCAGCGACGAGGACCTCTCCACGGCACGGCGGGCCCTGCGGCTCGAACACGCCGCCGAGATCGTGCGGGCCATCGAGGAGACCGAGGTCGACCAGGCGCGCCTCGATGCCCAGCGTGCCGGGCTCATGGCCGAGCTTGTGCGGCTCCACGAAAGATCAGGCGATCTCCAACGGCGCCTCGAGGCCCCGTCCCTCGCGGCCTCCGAAATTGCCGCAGCGCTCCGCGTGTCCCAGCGGACGGCGCGGGCGAGGGTCGAGGAAGCCCGAGCCCTCGCCGATCCCTTGATGGCACCTGTCCTCGACGCGATGAAGGCCGGGCGGCTCACACGCCAGCGGGCGGCCGCGATGCTCGACGCCGCCATTCCGGTCCCGTCCACGCGCCTCGCAGATTTCGCAGCGGCAGCCGCCGCCATCGCTGCGCCCGAGGACCCGGACCGCCGGCCCACCCTTCCCGCCCTGGGGCGGCGCCTGCGACGCCTCGCAGAGGACTACTGCGAGGAGCCCCTCGCGGCACGCCGGGCCAAAGCCGTCGCCGACCGCCGCGTGGACGTGACTCCCACGGGCGACGGCATGTGCTACCTCACGGCGTTCCTCCCCCTCGAGGTGGGCGCGGTGGTCGATACGCGCCTCACGGCGATCGCGCGTTCGCTCCAGTCACCCGCCGAGGCGCGCACCATCAACCAGCTCCGCACCGACGTCCTGACCGACCTCCTGCAGCACGGCGCCGGCCCGCAGCTCGGCAGCACTCCAGTCGTCGGCGGCGCTCCCGTCGCGGGCGGCGTGTCCGAGGGCGCCGAGCGGCCCTCGGCTTGGGCGCCGCGTGCCGAGCCACCATGGGCGGAGCCGCCGTCGGCTTGGGTGCCACTCGGCGGGGTGCGCCTGCAGCTCGTGGTGACCGCACCGGCGTCGACCGTTGATGGCACCGGGGATGGCCCAGGCGAGATCCTCGGCTACGGCCCCATCGATCCTGAGACGACGCGGCGCCTCGCCGCGCAGGCCTCGACCTGGACCCGGCTGCTGGTGAGCGCCCGGGACGGGGCGCCGCTGTCGATCGGCCGCATCCGCTACGCGCCCACCGCGGCCATGCGGCGGTTCCTCACGGTGCGGGACGCCACGTGCCGCTTCCCGGGCTGCGACAAGCCCTCCGCGGCCACCGAGGCCGACCACACGATCGAATGGCACGAGGGCGGCCAGACCGACATCCGCAACCTTGCGCTCCTGTGCCCCGAGCACCACCGCCTCAAGAGCCTCGGCCTCTGGACGGTCAGGCACCTCGGAGCCGACGCGGAGGTGCCTGCCACCACGACGCCCGACGATCCGTCTGCACCGCCTCCTCACGGGCCGGCCCCGAACCCAGCTCCGCCACCGAGCCACACGCCACAAACCGCGCAGACGCCACCACCGGGGCCCGAGCCCCCGGGCACTCTCGAGTGGACCGCGCCCTCAGGACGCCGCTACATCACCCGCCCGTACCGCGAGGATCCGCCACCGTTCTGAGGCCCGCCCTACGATCTTCCCCGCTGCCCACGAGCTTCGCCATCCGCTCGCCCGTGTCGGAGCCGGGGGCGGGGAGGTAGGCGACGATGTGCAGGGTCGGGGCGTCGGCGGGCACGAGCTGGTGCTGCTCGAAGTCCAGCCGTCCGGCCACGGGATGGAGGAAGGTCCGGGCCCGGGAGGCGAAGCGGCGCACCTCGTGGTCATCCCAGGCGCGGGCGAAGTCGGGAGAGTCCTCGCGCAGCCGCGTGACGAGTTCAACGTGCGCCGCCCGGTCGGCGTGCGAACCCGCCTCGGCGCGGTAGTCGGCCAGGAAGCTGCGGACCGTGACCTCCCAGTCCGGCAGCATCCCCCGCACATACGGATCCGTGAAGGTGAGCCGCAGGAGGTTCCGGTCGCGGGCAGGCACCGTGGCGATGCCAGGGAAGAGCGCCTCGTACCCGCTGTTCCACGCGCCGATGTCCCACGTCGAGGTCACGGCGAACGCCGGCGACGGGTCCAGCGCATCGAGCAGGTGCTGGACGTGCTCGGGCACCGGCTCCGGGGTGCCGGGCACCTCGCGCGGCGCCGGCGCGAAGCCACTGAGGCCCAGGATGTAGTCGTGCTCGGGGGCGCTGAGCCGCAGGTTCACGGCCACGGCATCGAGCACCTGGCGCGAGGGGTGGATGTCGCGGCCCTGCTCGAGCCATGTGTACCAGGTGACCGAGACGCCGGAGAGGAAGGCGACCTCCTCGCGCCGCAGCCCCACGGTGCGGCCTCGGCCCACGGGCGGCAGGTCGTAGTCGGCGCGCACGGCCCGCTCGCGTCGGGAACGGAGGAAGGCCCCCAGTTCCTTGCGGTTCGCCGCCTGGCGGTCAACCGGCTCCGGACTCGCAGCACCCGTACGGCGCGCGGAAGGCTCGGGACTCACGCTCCAACGCTAGCACTCTCACTACTAGTACCACCGCAGTCTGGCGGCGCCCCCGGGCGCGTGAAACGCTCGTGCCATGCCCGCTCTTCGCTCCCGCACCGTGACCCATGGCCGCAACATGGCCGGCGCCCGCGCACTGATGCGCGCCTCCGGCGTCGCCAACTCGGACATCGGGAAGCCGATCGTCGCCGTCGCCAACTCCTTCACCGAGTTCGTCCCCGGCCACACCCACCTCGCGCCGGTGGGCCGCATCGTCTCCGATGCGGTCCTGGCCGCCGGCGCCGTGCCGCGCGAGTTCAACACCATCGCCGTGGACGACGGGATCGCCATGGGCCACGGCGGCATGCTCTACTCGCTGCCGTCCCGCGACCTCATCGCCGACTCGGTCGAGTACATGGTCAACGCCCACTGCGCCGACGCCCTCGTCTGCATCTCCAACTGCGACAAGATCACCCCGGGCATGCTCATGGCCGCGCTCCGTCTGAACATCCCCACGGTGTTCGTCTCCGGCGGCCCCATGGAGGCCGGCCGCGTCACCCTCACCGACGGCTCGGTCCGCTCCCTCGACCTCGTCAACGCAATCTCCGACGCCGTGGACGAGTCCATCTCGGACGCCGACATCGACCTCATCGAGCAGAACGCCTGCCCCACCTGCGGCTCCTGCTCGGGCATGTTCACGGCCAACTCGATGAACTGCCTCACCGAGGCCATCGGCCTGTCGCTCCCGGGCAACGGCTCCGTCCTCGCGACCCACACCGCCCGCAAGGCGCTCTACGAGCGGGCCGGCGCCACCGTCGTCGACCTCGCCAAGCGCTACTACGAGGACGACGACGACTCCGTCCTCCCGCGCTCCATCGCCACCGCGCAGGCGTTCGACAACGCCATGGCCCTCGACATCGCCATGGGCGGCTCGACCAACACCATCCTGCACCTGCTCGCCGCCGCCCAGGAGGCGGGCGTCGAGTACGGCCTGGCCGAGATCGACGCCAAGTCCCGCAAGGTCCCGTGCCTCGCGAAGGTCGCCCCGAACGTCGCCAAGGACAAGACGTACTACATGGAGGACGTGCACCGCGCCGGCGGCATCCCCGCCCTCCTGGGCGAGCTCAACCGCGGCGGCCTCCTGCACACGGACGTCCACTCGGTCCACTCGCCCGACCTCGCCTCGTGGCTCGACGCGTGGGACATCCGCAGCGGCAAGGCCACCGACGAGGCCCAGCAGCTCTGGCACGCGGCGCCGGGCGGGCAGCGGTCCTCGACCGCGTTCTCGCAGTCGAACGAGTGGACCTCGCTCGACACCGACGCCGAGGGCGGCTGCATCCGCTCGGTCGAGCACGCGTACTCGAAGGACGGCGGCCTCGCGGTGCTCCGCGGCAACGTCGCGGTGGACGGCGCCGTGGTCAAGACCGCCGGCGTGGACGAGTCGATCTGGACGTTCGAGGGCCCCGCGGTGGTGTGCGAGTCGCAGGAGGAGGCCGTCGAGAAGATCCTCAACAAGACGGTCAAGGAGGGCGACGTTGTGGTGATCCGCTACGAGGGCCCCAAGGGCGGCCCGGGCATGCAGGAGATGCTGTACCCGACCTCGTTCCTCAAGGGCCGCGGCCTCGGCAAGAAGTGTGCGCTCATCACCGACGGACGATTCTCCGGCGGCACCTCGGGCCTCTCGATCGGGCACATCTCGCCCGAGGCGGCCTCGGGCGGCACGATCGCCCTCGTCGAGGACGGGGACCTGATCCGCATCGACATCCCGAACCGCTCGATGGAGCTCGTGGTCGACGCCTCTGAGCTCGACGCCCGGCGCGAGCGGCTCGAGGCCACGACCGGCTACCACCCGGCGAACCGCGAGCGTCCGGTCTCGGCGGCCCTGCGCGCCTACGCGGCGATGGCCACCTCGGCGGACAAGGGCGCCGTGCGCGACATCGACGCTCTCACCCGGCTCACCTCGCCGCAGGCCCAGCCCGTCGGTTAGGGTTCCACCTCGCCGGTAGCCCGCACGGTACTGCATCACTCAGGCGGCCTTCCCCCCACAAAGGGGGCTTCGGCCGCCTGAGTGATGCAGTTTCGCACCTTTGTTCAGGGACGGGTCAGCGCCGCCGGTAGTAGTCCCGCCAGATGAGCCGGTGGAGGGGGATGATCCGGGGAATCGACCGCAGGCCCGGGATGAACGGCAGGAACATCAGCGCCAGGGTCAGGACCACCATGATCCCGATGACCACGAGGTCCGCGTTGGCGAGCCCGTTGAACGGCGGGATCTGGTACCAGAAGGAGAAGAGCCACAGCCAGGACTGGCCCGGGTAGTTGCCGGTCTCGTTCATCATGCCCCACTGGTCGCCCGTGAGGTGCTGGCTGTCCGCCAGGCCCTTGAAGTAGGAGCCGTCGCCGAGGAACAGCTCGGTCCGGGTGCGGTCGAGGCCCGCGGCCGTCCCACTGGCCGTCCCGCCGTCGAGCACCCGGTCGAGCGCTCCCGAGCGGGCCATGCCGAGCAGCGCGTTGGCCAGCGCGGGCACCGGGCCGTAGTCGCCGGACGGGACCTTGGCCGGATCGCCGTCCGGCGCCTTGGACAGCGCGTCGGAGTAGGCGGCCGTCCAGTCGGCCCGCTGCTTGTCCGTGGCCCCCGTCCAGGCGGACAGGGCCGACGGCGGCTGCGGCAGCGTTTCGAGGGACGCCACCACGAGGTCCTGCGCGGTGTCGACCGGCAGGCGGACGCCCGAGAGGCTCTGGAGGTCGATCGGCCCGAGCGTCTGGCTCGCGCCCTGGGTGGCGTTGTACGGCGGGCCGTACTGGGCGGTGTCGCTCGTGCCGCCGAGCTCGGCCGTGGCCGTCGCCACGAAGTCCGACGGCGCCGCGCCGGCCCACGAGGCGAACGTCACCGGGGCGTCGTCCGGCGATCCGACCACGGCGGCGAGTCCCACGGTGAGCACTCCGATCACGACGAGCGCGTAGACGAGCTCCTTGACGAGGTCGTACTCGCGGACGGCTCCGGTCCACGGTCTGCGGTCGAGATCGCGCCTGCGCTCGAGGTCGCCTGTCCGGCGGGAGCGCGGCGTGCGGGAGCGCGGCCGGTGCTGCTCGGACCGGCCGTGCCGCTCAGGTCCGGCGGCAGGCGGCCTCGATGTGGTCGTCATGCCGCGCCGCCCGTCCCGGCCTCGGGGATCGCCTGAGAGTCCCGGGCCTGCATCCCGCCCAGCTCGGCGTCGGTCCTCAACTGGGCATCGGTCCCCAGCTGGGCATCGGTCCCCAGCCGGGCGTCGGTCCCCAGCTGGGCGTCGGTCTCGGCGGCCTCGAGCGGCGGGACGACTCCGTGGACGCGCACCAGGAGCACATGGAGCACCACGACGGCGCCCACCGCGAGGGGCAGCAGCACGATGTGCCACATGAGGACCTGGCCGAGGTTCGCCACGTTGAACCACGCGCCGACCCCGACCGCGTTGAGCGCGTCCTTCGCCTGGAACGCGATCCATTCGGAGTCGAAGTTGGTCTGGAGGAGGTAGCCGGTGAAGGCCGTGACGATCGAGACGACGAACGCGATCACTCCCGTGATCCAGGTGAGGGCACGGCCGCCGCGCCAGGACGCCATCCAGAACTTGCCCCACAGGTGGATGACCATCGTCATGAAGAACAGCTCGACCGCCCACAGGTGGGTGCTGTTGACGAAGTGGCCGAACGCGGACACGTGGTACCAGGAGGGCCCATTGAGCGCGAGCACCAGCCCGGAGACCACCACGTAGGCCAGCGCCGCGATCGCGCCCATCCCGAAGACGTAGATCCAGGACGCGACGTAGCTGGGCTGGGTCTCGGGGAGGAGCCGTTCCGGCGGCAGGGTGCGGACGCCCCAGCCCCTGAGCCGCCCGGTCCAGTTCACGATCCGGCCCCCGGGTTCCGAGTGCGGGGACTGCGCGGTCATCGCCTGTCCTTCCCCCCGGGGAACGGCAGGAGGAGCGCTGCGACGAACAGGGCGATCATCGCGAGGATGACGATGAGGTTCCCGAGCTGGACCGTGAAGGAACCCCATCCGAGGTAGATGCCGCCGGCCTGGAGCCGGACGGCGGCCGCGAGGGCCGTGAGTGGCGTGGACACGCCACTCACGGTCCGCCCGCGCCGCCGCCCTACCTAGGGGCTTTCGGCCCGCCCGGGCACATTCCGGGCGAACTCACAGGACTCAGAACGGGTACGGTGCGATCTCCGGGCGCATGGTGAGCCACTGGACCTCGGTGAACGCGTCCATGTTGGCCGTGGCGCCGCCGAACCGGGCCCCGGTCCCGGAGGCCCCCACGCCGCCGAACGGGGCGTTGGCCTCGTCCGAGACGGTCTGCTCGTTGATGTGCACCTTGCCGGAGTGGACGCGGTCGGCGATCTGCATCGCGGTGCCGACGTCGCCGAGGATGCCCACGGAGAGGCCGTACTCGTTGGCATTGACGAGATCCACGACCTCGTCCACGCTCGTGAACCGGGTGACGGGGGCGACGGGGCCGAAGATCTCGTCGGCGAACGCGGGGTTGCCGAGGTCGAGGTCCGCGAGGACGGTGGGCCGGTAGAACAGCCCCTCGAAGCTGCCGCCTGCCGCGAGCCGCCCGCCCTGGGCAACAGAGGCCTCGACGATGCCGTGGATGCGGTCCAGCTGCTTCTGGTCGATGATCGGGCCGAGCGCCACGTGCCCGGTGGCCGGATCGCCCACGGGGAGGTGCTCGGCCTTCTCGGCAAGGGCGGAGACGTAGTCCTCGTACACGGACTCGTGGACGAAGTGCCGGCCGGTGGTCATGCAGATCTGGCCCTGGTGCATGAAGGACCCGAAGGCGCCCGCGGACGCGGCCTTCGCGAGGTCGGCGCCCGGGAGCACGATCAGCGCGTTGTTGCCGCCGAGCTCGAGGTGCGCGCGCTTGAGCAGCCGCGCCGCCGCCTCGCCGACCTTCCGGCCCGCGGCCGTGGAGCCGGTGAAGGAGACGACCCGCACCTCGGGCGCCTCGACCACGGCCTGGCCGGTCTCGGCGCCGCCGGGAAGGAGCGAGAGCACGCCCGCCGGCAGTCCCGCCTCCTCGAACACCCGCATGAGCGCCACACCGCCGCACACCGCGGTGCGGGGGTCCGGCTTGAGCAGCACGGCATTGCCGAGTGCGAGCGCCGGCGCGACCGAGCGGATGGAGAGGATGAGGGGGAAGTTGAACGGCGCGATCACACTCACGACGCCGACGGGCCGCCGCCGGGCGAACGACCACCGGTCCTCGTCCGAGGTCAGGACCTCGCCGTGCGGGTGCGAGGGCAGGGCCGCGGCCTCGTAGCACTCGTTCGCGGCGATGTGCGTCTCGAGCTGCGCCTTCGGCGGGATCCCGCCGGACTCCCGGACGATCCAGTCCTGGATCTCGGCGCCGTGGTCCTCCCAGAGCTGGCCGGCCCGGCGCAGCACGGCGGCCCGCTCCTCGGGCTTCTTGGCCGCCCACGCGAGCTGCGCCTCGGCCGCGACCCGTGCGGCCCGGTAGACGTCCTCGCGCGAGGCGGTCCCCACCGAGCCGAGCGTGGCCCCGGTGGCGGGCTCGACGACGTCGTGCGTGCCGCCCGCCGCCTCCGTCCAGCCGCCGATGTTCACCTTGCCGCCCCACAGGGCGGCGTCATCGAGAAGTGCCATGGGTGACCTCCCTGTCGCCGTGGTTCCCCTCAGCCTAAACCCGCGCCCCTCGGCCCGGACGGCGCCGACGCCCGGGGGCTGATGACAGCGCCGCGGGGACCCATAATGGTCCGGTGCCGAAGATCTCCGCCCCGACCGTCGCCGAGCACCGCGACGCCCAGCGCACGGCACTGATCCGGGCTGCCGAGGCGGTCCTCCTGGAGGGCGGCCTCGCGGCCGCGACTCCTCGCGCCGTGACCGAGCGCGCCGGCCTTGCCCGCTCGAGCTTCTACGACTACTTCCCGTCCAAGGACGACCTGCTGGTGGCCGTGGCCCTGCGGGCCTTCGAGCAGTGGAACGAGGAGATCGGCGTCGAGCTCGCCGAGGCCGCGCCGGGACTCGAGCGGCTGCGCGTCTTCGTCGAGGCGACCCTGCGCATGACCGCCGACGGGAAGCACGGGCTCGCCACCTCGCTGCGGGAGGCCGAGCTGACGCCGAAGCGGCGCGAGGACATCGGCGCCCTGCACGCCGCCCTGTTCCGGCCCCTCGAGCAGACGCTCGCCGAGCTGGGTCACTCCGACGCCACGCTGTGGGCCTACCTCGCCCAGGGCGTGCTCGGCGCCGGCGTCCAGCTGGTCGAGCACGGGGCCAACCATCGGGCCGTGGCGGACTCGGCGTTCCAGCTCCTCACCCGGGGCCTGCCCGCCTGACGCCCGGCTCCCGGCCCTGAGGAGCCCTTCGCCGGCCGCGCGCATCCGCGAGCCGACTCTCCATTTTTGCCGACACCACCCGGTAGCTGACATACTGTCGGCATGATTCCGACACGAAGTCGGAAAGATGCCTCCAAGGAAGTGACATGTTCCTCGCTCTGCGCGAACTCAGATTCGCCCGCGGCCGGTTCACCCTCATGGGTGCCGTGATCTCCCTGATCGCCGTGCTCGTCGTCCTGCTCTCCGGCCTCTCCTCCGGCCTCGTCAACGACGGGGTCTCCGGCCTCAAGTCCCTCAGCGCCACCGCGTTCGCCTTCGACAAGGGCACCATCAAGGACAACGCCTTCAGCCGTTCCCTCGTGGACGGCAAGCAGCTCCAGGCCTGGCGGGACGCGCCGGGGATCGAGCACGCCGAACCGATGGGAGTGAGCATCGTCAACGGCACCACGTCCTCGGGCCACCAGGTCGATCTGACCCTCTTCGGGGTGCAGCCCTCCGGGTTCCTCGCCCCGGCGGCGGCCGAGGGCAAGGGCCTCGGGGCGCCCGAGGGGATCGTCGTCTCGTCCACGCTCAAGGCGAAGGGCGTGGCGGTCGGCGACACCGTGACGCTGGACCGGATCGGGACCGTCCTGACGGTCGCCGGCTTCACCGACGGCCAGGCCACCTTCGGCCACGTCGACGTCGCGTACCTCCCGATCGGCACGTGGCGGCTGCTCGCCTCCGCAACCGCCAAGCCCGGCGCACCCACCCAGGCCCAGGTGGACGCGGCCGACTACCCGTACTCGAGCGTGGTCGCGCTCAAGGCGGCGCCCGGCCGGTCCCCCGACTACTCCGCCCTCGACGCCGGCGCCGGCACCATGACGATGACCAAGGCGCAGGCGTTCAACGCGTCCCCCGGCTACGAGGCGGAGACCCTCACGCTGAGCATGATCCAGGTCTTCCTGTACGCCATCTGCGCGCTCGTGGTCGGCGCCTTCTTCACCGTCTGGACCATCCAGCGCACCCAGGAGATCGCGGTGCTGCGCGCCATCGGCGCCTCGGGCGGCTACCTCCTGCGCGACGGGCTCGCCCAGGGCGCCCTCCTGCTCCTCGCCTTCACGGCCCTCGGCCTCGCGGTCGGCGTGGGCTTCGGCGCCATGATCCCGGACGCCGTCCCCTTCGCCCTCGAAGCGGCCCCCATCGGCATCGCGACCGCGCTCACCGTGGTGCTCGGGCTGCTCGGCGCGGCCGTTGCCGTCCTGCGCATCACGCGCGTCGATCCCATCACTGCGCTCGGAGGAAACCGATGACCACGCACTCAGCATCATCCGCGGCCGTGCCCGCCCTCGAGGTCTCGGACCTCGTGCTCGAGCTCGGCGACGGCAAGGTCCGCGCCCTCGACTCGGTGGACCTGCGGGTCGAGCCGGGCGAGTTCACGGCCATCGTTGGGTCCGTCCGGTTCCGGCAAGTCCTCGCTGCTCGCGGTGGCGGGCCTGCTCGCGAAGCCGACCTCCGGCGTCGTGCGCGTCCACGGCACGGAGGTGGCGGGCCTCGGGAAGGGCGCGGCGGCCCGGTTCCGGCTGGCGACCATCGGCTTCGTCTTCCAGTCGGCGAACCTGATTCCCGCCCTGACCGCCGCCGACCAGCTCCGCCTCGCGGCGCGCCTGGCGGGGAACCGCTCGCTGGATCCCGGGCCCCTGCTCGAGGCCGTCGGCATGTCGCACCGGGCGGACCACCGGCCCGGCCAGCTCAGCGGCGGTGAGCGCCAGCGGGTGGGGATCGCCCGGGCCCTGGTCAACCGGCCGAGCCTGCTGCTCGTCGACGAGCCGACGGCTGCCCTGGACCGCCGCCGCAGCCACGAGGTCGTCTCGCTCCTCGCGGACCAGGCGCGCGAGTCGGGCGCGGCCGTGGTGATGGTGACGCATGACCGGGATGTCCTGGTCCACTGCGACCGGGTGCTAGAGATGTCCGACGGCCGCCTGGCGGAAGCCGGCGTGCCGGCCTGACGCGCCCCATCCCGGATGCCCGGGGAGCCCGCGCGGTCGCCTCAGGCGGCCCCGACCGCGCGGGCGGCCTCGGCGATCGACACCGCGGCGGCGCGCAGCTCGGGCACGAGGCGGGCGAGCTCGGCGTCGCGCCCCGCATCCCGGCCGTCGCCGTCGATCCGCGCGGAGAGGGCCATGTTGATTGCGGCGAGCGTGCGCCCGTCCGCCCCCAGCACCGGGACCGCGAGCGAGCGCAGGCCCACCTCGAGCTCCTGGTCGACGACGGCGTACCCCGCCTCGCGCACCCGGCGCACCTCGGCTTCGATCGCCTCGCGCGAGGTCAGGGTGCGCGGCGTGAGCGGGGTGAGTTCCGCGCGGGCGAAGTAGGCAGCGAGCTCGGCCGGCGGGAGGGCGGCGAGCAGGACGCGGCCCATCGACGTCGCGTGCGCGGGGAACCGCGTGCCCGGCGAGATGCCCACCGAGATGATCCGGCGTGTGTGGATCCGGGCCAGGTACACGATGTCGGTGCCGTCGAGGATCGCGAGCGAGGTCGACTCGCCGTGCCGGTGCGAGAGCTCCTCGAGGATCGGCTGGGCGAGCTCGGGCAGCTGCTGGCCGGAGAGGTAGGCGTAGCCGAGCTGGAGCACGAGCGGGGTGAGCGCGAAGGTCCGCCCATCCGTGCGCACGTACCCCAGCTCGACGAGCGTGTGGAGGAACCGGCGGGCCGTGGCCCGCGTGAGCGCCGTCCGCGCGGCCACCTCCGAGAGCGTCATCTCCTGGTGCTCGGCGTCGAACGCGCGCACCACGGCGAGCCCGCGCGCGAGCGACTGCACGAACGCGTCGCCCGGTCTCGACTCCGCGTCGCTCCGCTCAACCACCGGGGGTTCGGCCACGGGTTCCTCTCTGCTGGCAGGCTGCTCTGGGCTCAGGCGGCGGGCAGCAGCGGCACGTCCACGAGGCCCTGGAGGCCCTCGAAGCTGATGCCGAACGTCTCGCGGACGCGCACGCCCTCCTCCGTGATGAGGAAGACCGCCTTCTCCGTGTACACCCGGGTCACGCAGCCCACGCCGGTCACAGGGTACGTCAGCTCGGGGACGAGCTTGGACTTCCCGTCCTTGGTCAGCAGCGTCATCATCACGTAGACGTCCTTCGCGCCGGTCGCGAGGTCCATCGCGCCGCCCACGGCCGGGATCGCGTCCGGGGCGCCGGTGTGCCAGTTCGCGAGGTCCCCCGTCGCGGAGACCTGGAACGCGCCGAGCACGCACACGTCGAGGTGGCCGCCGCGCATGATCGCGAACGAGTCGGCGTGGTGGAAGTAGCTCGCGCCCGGCAGCTCGGTGACGGGGATCTTGCCCGCGTTGATGAGGTCCTGGTCGATCTGGTCGCCCACCGCGACCGGGCCCATCCCGAGCATCCCGTTCTCGGTGTGCAGCGTGATGTCCTGCTCCTCGGTGAGGTAGTTGGACACGTTGGTGGGCTGGCCGATGCCGAGGTTCACGAAGGAGCCCGGCGCGATGTCCTTCGCCACCAGCTTGGCCATGTCGTCGCGGCCCAGGGGTGCGTCGCTGCTCTGGGGCACGGTGCCCGAGGCGGTGTCCGCCGAGGTGAGGTCCGACGTCGTCTGCTCGCCCATGCTTTCAGCCCACCTTCACGATCGTGTTGACATAGATGCCCGGAGTGATGACGTTCTCGGGGTCGAGGCCGCCGACCGGCACGACCTCGGCAACCTGCACCACGGTGTGCTTCGCGGCGGCGGCCATGATGGGGCCGAAGTTGCGGGCGGTCTTGCGGTAGACGAGGTTGCCCTTGCCGTCCGCCTTGAGGGCCTTGATGAGGGCCACGTCGGCGTGGATCGGGGTCTCGAAGACCTGCCACTTCCCGTCGAGGAAGCGGGTCTCCTTGCCCTCGGCGAGCATGGTGCCGTAGCCGGTCGGGGTGAAGAAGCCGCCGATCCCGGCGCCCGCGGCGCGGATGCGCTCGGCGAGGTTGCCCTGCGGGACGAGCTCGAGCTCGATCTCCCCCGCGCGGTACTTCGCGTCGAAGTGCCACGAGTCGCTCTGCCTCGGGAAGGAGCAGATCATCTTCTTCACGCGGCCCTCCTTGATGAGGAGCGCGAGGCCCTCGTCGGCCTGGCCCGCGTTGTTGTTGACCACGGTGAGCTCCTTCGCCCCGCCCTGGAGCAGCGCGTCGATGAGCTCGAACGGCTGCCCGGCGTTGCCGAATCCGCCGATCATCACGGTCGAGCCGTCCCGGACGGCCGCCACGGCCTCCGCGGCGGTGTCCTTGAACTGGAGTGTGTGTGCCATGCCGGTCCCTTACTTCGCGTTGACGTTCTCGAGCACCACTGCGAGGCCCTGGCCCACGCCGATGCAGATGGCCGCGACGCCCCACCGCTGGCCGCTGCGCTGGAGCGAGCGGGCGAGCGTGCCGAGGATGCGGCCGCCCGAGGCACCGAGCGGGTGGCCCATCGCGATCGCGCCGCCGTGCTGGTTGACGATCTCGGGGTCGATCTTCCACGCGTCCACGCAGGCGAGGGACTGGGCGGCGAAGGCCTCGTTGAGCTCGACGGCGCCGACCTCGTCCCAGCCGATCCCCGCCTTGGCGAGGGCCCGGTTCGCGGCCTCGACCGGCGCGAAGCCGAAGTACTGCGGCTCGTTGGCGGCGGCGCCGCGGCCGGCGATGCGCGCGATCGGCTCCAGGCCCAGCGTGCCCGCGGCGCCCTCGGAGCCGAGCAGCACGGCGGAGGCGCCGTCGGAGAGCGGGGAGGCGTTGCCGGCAGTGACGGTGCCGCCCGCCGTCGTCCCCGAGCGGTCGCCGTTGTCCTTGCGGAACACGGTCTTGAGCCCGGCGAGCTTCTCGGCGGAGGAGCCGGGACGGATGCCCTCGTCGCGGGTGAGGTCGGTGCCGGGCACCGGGACCACGAGGTCGTCGTAGAAGCCGGCGTTCCACGCGGCGTCGGCGAGGTTGTGGGAGCGGGCGGCGAACTCGTCCTGGCGGTCGCGGCCGATCGAGAAGCGCTCGCGCAGCTGCTCGGTCGCCTCGCCGAGGGAGACGGTCCACTCGGCGGGCATGTTCTTGTTCACGAGGCGCCAGCCGAGCGTGGTGGAGGCGAGGGCCATGTCGCCGGCCGGGTAGGGCTTCTCGGTCTTGGGCAGGACCCAGGGCGCGCGGGACATGGACTCGACGCCGCCCACGAGCATGACGTCGGCGTCGCCCACCTGGATCTGGCGGGAGGCGATCATCGCGGCGTCGAGGGAGGAGCCGCAGAGCCGGTTCACCGTGGTGCCCGGGATCGAGACCGGCAGGCCCGCGAGGAGGGTGGCCATGCGGGCCACGTTGCGGTTCTCCTCGCCGGCACCGTTGGCGTTGCCGAAGATGACCTCGTCGATCGCGCCGGGCTCGCCGCCCGCTCCCTCGAGGGCCTCGGGGGTCAGGCCCGGGGCGCGGTCCACGATCGAGCGGACCATGTGGGCCGCGAGGTCGTCGGGGCGGACGCCGGCCAGGCCGCTGCCGAACTTGCCGAACGGGGTGCGGATGGCGTCGTAGACGAACGCGTCAGTCATGAGTTCGAGTCCTTAGTGCTGTCTGCATCAATCTGGTCGAGGGTCTTCTGGGCCACCTTGAAGGCGGTGTTGGCCGAGGGGACCCCGCAGTAGATCGCGCTCTGCAGGATCACCTCCTTGATCTCGTCCCGCGTGAGCCCGTTGCGCAGGGCGGCGCGGACGTGCATCGCGAACTCGTCCCAGTGCCCGTGCGCGATCATCGCGGTGAGCACGGCGACCGAGCGCATCTGGCGGCTGAGGCCGGGCCGCGTCCAGATGCCGCCCCACGCGATGCGGGTGATCATGTTCTGGAACTCCGCCGTGAACTCGGTGGTGTTCGCGTTGGCGCGGTCCACGTGCTCGTCGGAGAGCACCTCGCGGCGCACGGCCAGGCCGCCGTCGTACAGCTCGCGCTGGGTGGCGTCGGGCTGGACGGCCCCGGCCCGCTCCTGCGGGACCCAGTTCTCGCCGGCCTGCTGGTGGCTCATCGCGCCTCCTGCCCGGCGCCGGATCCGTCCACGCCGCTCACCGTGCGGGCGGCCGCGGCGAAGTGCTTGCGGAGCAGGTCTGCGACGAGGGCCGGGTCCTCGGTGGGCGCGATGTGCGCCACGCCCGGGACCTCGACGGCGGTGCCGTCCTGCGCGTGCTCGGCCATCCACCGGGCATCGGCGATGGGGCAGACCGAGTCGAATTCGCCGGCCACAGCGAGGAACGGCACCGCGATCTCGCCGAAGCGGTCGCGGACGTCGTACGCGGCGATGGCGCGGCAGACCGCCGCGTAGCCGAACCGGTCGGCGTCGCGCAGGGTGTGGAGGAGGCGCGAGGACTCGGTGGGGTGGGAGCCCAGGAAGCCGGGGGCGAACCAGATCTCGGCCGAGGCCTGCAGGCGGACGGCGGTGCCCTGCTTGGCGACCTGGTCGGCGCGCTCGGCGTAGCCCTCGGCGCCGTTGAAGCGGGCCGAGGAGCAGAACATCGCCAGGCTCAGGAGCCGTTCGGGGTGCCGCAGGGCCAGTTCGGCGCCCGTGGCGCCGCCCACGGAGTCGCCGGCGTAGTGGAAGCGGACCGGCCGTTCATCACCGCGGGCTGGGACGATCGAGTCGACGAGGGCCACGACCGCGTCCGCGAGTTCCCCGATGCTGAACTCGGTGTCGGGGTCCGCGGCGGGCGAGATGCCGTGGCCGGGCAGGTCCCAGCCGAGGATGTCGTAGTCGTCGCCGAGGAGGCGCGCGGCGTCGTCCCACATGACGGTCGAGGTTCCGAGCGACGGCCCGAGCACCACGAGCTCCTTGTCCCCGAGCTGCTCGCGCGGGCTGAGGCGGACGGCCTTGATCTTCGGCATGCTCACGTGCTGGTCCTTTCCTTCAGGTGTCACTGGATGTCGTGGAGCGGGTCTCAGCGTGGCGCAGGGTCAGGCCCTGCGGAGCTGGCCCCGCAGCGGTTCGCGGAGCTGGGCCGCGGTGGCTTCGTAGTCGGCGAGCACGCGGTCCACGATCCCGGCCGCGTCGCCGCGGTAGCCCGCCGGGTCGAGCAGCTCGTCGAGGCGGGCATCGGTCACCGTCTCCGTGCGCACGACGCCGCGCAGCGCCTCGCGCAGGACCCTCGCCTGCTCGTCGGTCCCGGCGCCGTCCCTGGCCGCGCCGATCGCGGCATCGACGGCGGACTGGACGCCCTCGCGGCCGCCCTCGGCCACGGGGGCGAGCTCGAGCATGAGCCGCTCGCTCGTCAGCAGCGGCCCGGAGATTGCGAGGTTGGCGCGCATGCGCCCAGGGAAGACCCGCAGCCCTTCGGCGAGCTCGCGCAGGGCGGCCGCCGCGCCCGAGGCCAGGCGCAGGAGGGTGCGGAGGGCGGGCCACTCGGTGTGCCACGCGCCGCCGGTGCGCTCGTCCTCGGCCAGGGCCGCGGCGAGCTCGACCTGCGCTGCGTGGGCCGGGGCCTGGAGCGCGGCGGAGCGGATGAGGGTCGAGAGGGCAGGGTTCTGCTTCTGCGGCATGGCCGAGGAGACGCCGCGCCCGGCGGCGAGCGGCTCGCCCAGCTCCCCGATCTCGGGGCGTGAGAGGAGCATGACGTCGTTGGCCACGTGGCCGGCTGCCGTGCAGGCGGCGGCGAGGGCGTGGGCGAGGTCGGTGACCGGCCCGCGGAAGGACTGCCACGGTGCGACGGCCGCGTCCAGGCCCGCGCGGCGGGCCCAGTCGGCCGCCAGTGTGGCGGGCTCGGCGCCGAGCGCGACGAGGGAGGCGTTGGTGCCCGCTGCTCCCCCGCACTGGACGGGGAAGCGGAGGCCCGCGAGCCGGGCCTCGGCGTGGGCGATGCCCTGGAGCCAGTTGGCGGCCTTGAGCCCGAAGCTCGAGGGGAGGGAGTGCTGCGCGAGGGTGCGGGCCACCTGGGGGGTGTCCCGGTGCTGCGCCGCGAGGTCCGCGAGGGCGTCCGCGGCGGCCGCGAGGTCGGCCGCGATCCCCACCACGGCGCGGCGGCCCACGAGCTGCAGCGCCGAGTCGAGCACGTCCTGGCTCGTGAGCCCCTGGTGGACTGCGCCCTTCCCGGGACCGTCGGGGTCCGCATCGGCAACGGAGGCCCGCAGCGCCTTCACCAGGGGGATGACGGGGTTCCCGCCGCCCTGGCCCGCCTCGGCGAGCCGGGCCGGGCTGAGCGGCCCCGCCGGGGAGCCGGCGGCAGCCCGCACCACGGACCGCACGGCCGCTCCCGCACCCCGGCCCGCGAGGCCGGCGGCCTCGAGCGCCTCGGCCCAGCACGCCTCGAGGTCGGCCATCGCGGCGACCAGTGCGGCGTCGCCCGTCGGGGCCGCCACGGAAGGCGAGGCCCAGACGGGGGCGAGCAGGCCGACGTCGGCCGGGTCGAGGCTGGCGGGGCCGGCTGGATCGCCGGCGGGGCGGGGGGCGGGAACCGTCATCGTGTCTTCCTTGCCCGGGCTAGGCCTGGCCGTGGAAGTCGAGGAACACGGTCTCGTCCTCGCCCTGCAGCCGGATGTCCCAGTGGAGCGAGCCGTCGGCGAGGCGCTCTGCGACGAGCGTCTTGCGGCGGGCGGGCTCGAGGGCGGACAGGACGGGGTCGTTCGCGAGGGCCTCGGCGTCTTCGGGCAGGTACACGCGGGTGAACAGGCGGTTCAGCAGGCCGCGGGCGAACACGGTCACGGCGATGAACGGCGCCTTGCCGGGCTCGGTGGGTCCGGGGTTGACCGTCGTGAAGACGTACTTGCCCGTGTTGCCCACCGCGACGCGGCCCCAGCCGGTGAACGTGCGGCCATCGCGGACCAGCGAGCCGGTCTCGGCGACCACGTTGCCCTTGGCGTCCGCCTGCCAGATTTCCAGCAGCGCGTCCGGAATCGGGTCGCCGTGACCGTCCAGCACCGTGCCGTGCAGCGTGATGCTGTCCGGGGAGCCCGGCGGTACGAGCTCCCCGCCCTTCTCGAACGGCAGCGCGAAGCCGTAGAACGGGCCGATGGTCTGCGCCGGCGTCTCGGTCAGGCTGGTCTTCGTGCTGTTCACGTTCTCAGTGCTCATCGTCGCCCTGCTCTCCGTAGGCTTCGTTCTCGGTCCAGGTGCGCTTCGGGCCGGTGAGGACGATGTCCCACTCGTAGCCGAGCGCCCACTCGGGCGAGGTCAGGTCGTGGTTGTACTTGGCGATCAGGCGATCGCGGGCATCCTGGTCCACGATCGACTGGTAGATCGGGTCGAGCGGGAACAGCTGGTCTCCCGGGAAGTACATCTGCGTGATGATGCGCTGGGTGAACTCCGAGCCGAAGAGGCTGAAGTGGATGTGCGCGGGGCGCCACGCATTGAGGTGGTTCTTCCACGGGTAGGCGCCGGGCTTGATGGTGAGGAACTCGTAGGAGCCGTCCGGGCCGGTGATGCAGCGGCCGACGCCGGTGAAGTTCGGGTCGATGGGGGCCGGGTGCTGGTCGCGCTTGTGGATGTAGCGGCCGGCCGAGTTGGCCTGCCAGATCTCCACGAGCTGGCCCGCGACGGGGCGGCCGTCGCCGTCGAGCACCTTGCCGCGGAGCACCATGCGTTCACCGAGCGGCTCGCCGTTGTGCTGGATGGTCAGGTTCGACTCGAGCGCATGCACGTCCTGGTGTCCGAACGCCGGGCTGTAGAGCTCGATCGTCTCGGGATCGGCATGGTGCAGGCTCTTGGTGGGGTGCCGCAGGATCGAGCTGCGGTACGGGGCGTAGTCGACGCGGGGCTGCGTCTCGGCGGGTGCCCCTGCGGCGCGCCCGGCCTTGTAGGACTCCTCGATGTCCCGGATCTCCTGGCTGACGATCGCCTGATTGTCAGCCGCGGCGTCCGACGACTTGACGGGCTCGCCCATGGGCTCTCCTCCTCTAGCTTCCTTGCAGAGTCGTTTCTCAGCAGAGTGCCCCGCACTTCGCCTGGCATCCTCTGTCAGAGTAGCGCGATGTTCGCATCCTGCACAAGTGTTCGGCATGCGAACACCATATGCCGCCGAGGACGTACGGGGCTGTCCTGCCAATGTAGGACGGGGCCCGGATGTGATCTATAGAACTTCCGATGAACGGAAGAAGTGGATTGGCGTGGTGCCGTGCCCCGCGTTTCATCGCCCTGCCCTGCGGGTACTGGACGCAGATGCTGACGGGAGCCGTGGCCATGGGCCACGCGGCGAAGGTCTTCTCCTCGACCCACTGGTTCGGGATCCCCATCGCGCTGCTCGGCGCCGTCTTCCTGGCCTTCGGGACCATCTTCCAGGGCCGCGGGGTCGGCGCCCACGGGACGCGGGAGACGAGCCTGCGGACCCTCGCGCGCAGGCCCGTCTGGCTCGCCGGGAGCGCGATGCTCGGGGCGGCCGTGCTGCTGCAGCTCGCCGCCCTCCGGTTCTCCCCCCTCATGGTGGTCCAGCCGATCGGCGCCGCGGCGCTCGTGGTGACAGCCCTCGCCAACGCCCGCGGGTCCCGCCAGGCACCCGGTGGCCGGCAGACGGCGGCGATCCTGCTCAGCGTCGCCGGCATCGCCGCGTTCGTCGCCGTGGCCTCTGCCTCGGCGCAGGACGTCGAGATCAGCGACGCCCATCTGCGCACGATCCTGATCCTCCTCGCCATGGCGGTCGCCGCGGGGCTCCTCGTCAGCGCCCGCAACCGCTCGCGTCCCAACGCCACCCTGTCCACGGCCGCGGCCGGTGTGCTCTACGGCTTCGTCGCGACCCTCGTGAAGGCCGTGATCGGCCGGCTCGTGCAGGGGGACTTCGCGTGGCTCTCGATCGTCGGCGTGGCCGGGCTCGCCGTCGCTGTCGTCATCGGGGCCCGCCTCGTCCAGAAGGCCCACGCCGGCGGCAGCGACGAGCTCGTCGTGGCCGGCCTGACCGTAGTCGACCCGATGACGGCGGTCGGTCTCGGGATCGCCGTGCTCGGCGAGGCCGACGCCGCCCCGCCGGCCGCCTTTGCGGGCTTCCTCGCCGCCGGGGCCGCCGCCGTGGCGGGCGTGTGGCTGCTCGCCAGGCCCGCGGGCCAGCGCCGGTCCGCCGGGACGGGCGGCCGGACGAGGGAAGGATGACGGGCATGGGCGCCGTGTCGATCGTGATTCCCGCGTTCAACGAGGAGGCCCTCATCCGTCGCAGCCTCGAGGCGGCTGTCGGCCAGACCGTCCCCGCCCGGGAGATCCTCGTCGTCGACAACGGCTCCTCCGATGCCACGGCGCAGGTGGTCCGGCAGTTCCAGTCGGCACATCCGGGCCACGGCGTGCGGCTGGTCCGACAGGACGGGGCCTCGGGCATCGTGCCCACGCGCAACCGTGGCTTCGACGAGGCCCGCGGCGAGGTCATCGGGCGCTTCGACGCGGACAGCCTCCCCTCCCCGGACTGGGTGGAACAGGTCGAGGCCTGCTTCGCTGACGGCACCGTGGCGGCGGCGACCGGCCCCGTGTACTACTGGGACCTGCCCTTCCGCCGCCTCCTCCTGGCCGCCGACAGGCTGGTGCGCCGCGCGATGCTCCAGGCGGTCCCGAACGAGTTCCGGTTCCTCTTCGGCTCCAACATGGCCCTCCGCGCGAGCGCGTGGAAGCTCATCCGCGGCGAGACCTGCCCGGACGAGCACGACCGCCTGCACGAGGACATCGATCTGGCCCTCCATCTGGCCGGTCGGGGCCTGCGCATCGCCTACAGCCCGTCGATGGTCACGGGCATCTCTTCCCGCAGGCTGGACGACTCGCCGCGGGACTTCGTCTTCTACGTCACCCGGTTCGGCCGCACCTACGCCGCGCACGGCATCCACTCCAAGCGCCTGAAGGCACCGACGGTGTTCTTCCTCGGCATCTACCTCCCGGCGAGACTGGTGCGGAGCGCCTACCGCCGCTGGTCGCGGAGTCCGTCCGGGGAGCCTCCGGGTGGCCGCTGAGCGCCTTGGGCTAGGGGCGAGGCGCAGGGCCACGAGCTCCCCACACAGAAAACGACCCGGCGGCCAGAAGGCTGCCGGGTCGTTCCGCGTCAGGAAATCAGGCGCGGCGCTGCTTGCGCACGAAGCCGAGGGTCGCAACGATCGCGACGCCGAGGACGAGGGCGCCGGCACCGATCCAGACCATGAGCATCGGGAGCGAGGCACCCGTCTCGGCCAGGGCGGCGCCACCGGCGTTGCCCATCGAGGCGCTCGTGCCGGTGTTGGCGACGCTGGCCGGGACGACCGTGATGGTGGCGGTGCCGACGTTGCCCGAGGTGAGGCCCTTGGCGGTCAGGGTGTAGGTGCCCGAGGCGTCAGCCGGAAGGGTGACGTTGAAGGACACGGCGCCCGTGGCGGAGGCCTGCTTGGTGAACTGGGTGGTGACCGCGGCCTTCACGACCGAGAGGGTCACTGCCGTGTTCCCGGTCACGGAGGCGCTGACCTCCTCGTTCGGGGCGAAGGAGCCAGCAGCGAAGTTGACGGTCACGGTGCCGCCGGGCGTCGCATCGCCGGCGACGGTGATGTTGTTGCTCACGACGTAGGCGGCGTTGGCGGCGGACGGCGCAGCGACCAGCGCCGCAAAGGCGACGGCTAGGACTGCGATGGCTTTCTTCAGCATCACGAGGCTCCCCCAGAAGGATTGATAGTTAACAGTCAGTTCTGCAACCGCCCGCGACTAAGGCGCTACACGGACACGTTACCGAGCTACATCTTTGCATGAAAGGGCCGCTTGAGAAAAGGCGGGCTTATTAACAGTTGGTGTCGAAATCAATCCCGGCGTTGTTTCCGCGTGCTCGCCGCCCAGGAATTGGAGGCGGAGGGTCGTCGAGGCGCCGGGGGCCAGCGATATGTAGGTCTGCGCGACGGGGTATCCGCCGTCGGCGTCGCGATGCACATTGAGCGGCTTCGAATCCTTCCACGCGCCGAGGAAGACGGCGGACTGGGGCGCGTAGACATTCACCTGGGTCTTCACAACTCCCGCCGGGACCCCGAACACGCCGCCGCCGGTCACATATCTCGGAAGGGCCGTGGCCGCGTCCGCCGGGGCCGTGCTCGTCAGCGTCACCTCGACCTGCCAGGCGGGCCTCCCGTCCTGCCGGCACATGGCCCCGCCCACGCGGTAGGCCTCGCGCAGGTAGTAGTCCATCTTGGCCCCCGTTGCGTCATTGAGGTACACGCCGAACGAGTCCTTGGAGGAGCTGGAGGCCGGCGGCCAGCCGGAGAGGTCCGCGGCCGCTATCGCGTCCTGCTCCTGCTGGTTCGGGCTCCACCCGAGGAGCCTCCGCTCCGAGGCCGCGTGGCCCAGGGCGTCCAGCATGGCCTTGGGCTGGAAGCCTCCGGCGGCGACCTTCTGGAACACGGCCGCGGCGGCCGTGGCGAAGAACTCGTCCTTCTGCTGCACCACGCGGTAGTCGGCATAGGCATCGCTGAGGAGGAGCTTGACGGCGTTGCCGCTGTCCATCGTCTCCCCGCCCGGGAGCTTGACCGGCCCGGTCGCCTTGAGCAGGTAGCCGAGGGCCACGGGGTCGAGGGAGAAGACCCCGTCCACCTTCTGCCCGAACTGGCGTCGCCACATCTCGGTGGCGAGGCGGGCGCTCAGGGGAAACTGCGGGGTGAGGTTCACGTCCTGGAAGTACTGGCCGGTGATCGGCTCGTAGAGGCCCTGGGTCTGGTCCGACAGCGGCAGGACCGGTTCCTCGAACGGGCCGATGTTCTTGCCCGCCGACTGCCGTCCGAGCGAGATCTTCCCGTGGTCCACCCGGACCTCGGCGGCGGCGCCGGGGATGCCTCCCGTGGCCCGCAGCTCTGCGTTGTTCTGGAAGAGCACCAGATACGTGCGCGGGGCGTCGCTGCCCATCATGGCGGGAAGCACGCTCGTGGCCGTGTCCGCGGCGGAGACCTGCTGCGCCGCCTCGTCCACCACGGTCTTGAAGCGCTCGAGCCCGTCGCGGACCGGGGGCAGCGTCCCGTTCGCCGGCGTGAGCGCCGCGAGCTGGGCGGACGCGTCCTGGAGCGCCTTGTCGGCCTGGACGATCGCGGGGCGCGCGGCCGTGACCGGCTTCAGGTCCACGGCGCCGTGGGACGGCTTCAGGCTGGCGGGGCTGAGGGTCCCGGCGACGTCGGCCAGCGGCAGCACCGCCTGGTGCGTGACGGTGCCGAGGATGTTCGCGAGCTGGGAGACCGTCGAGAAGTTGCTGCCCACGAACGGCACGTGGCCCGCGAGGCTCCAGATCGGATCGTCCACGTAGGAGCGGCCGGCGTCGACGTGGGCGGCGAACTGGCGGGCTGAGTCCTGGGCGTCGCCGCCCTGGCCCGCGACCACCTGCGTCTGGACCACCTTGGCGAGGCGCTGGGCCTCGGCGATCTCCTTCTGGGCCAGGAACGCGCGCACCCCGAGCCAGGCGCAGCACGCGAGCAGGAGCAGCACCACGACGGCGGCGCCCGTTGCCCAGGCCCGCTTCCGTCCCCGCGGCCAGCGCAGGCGGCGGCCGGAGCGCGAGCCGGCCGCGCGCCGTCGGCCGCTCTCGGCGGAAGCCTCAGCGTGCACCTCTGACGACGAGCTTCTCCGGCGCAACGACTGGTCCTTCCCCCTGGGCCACACGGCAGCGAACGCCCCTGTCCGGCGATCCGGCCGTGGCGGCGACGTTCGGCACCGCCATCCTACGGGACCGCCGTGACAGGGCCGGTGGTAGCCTTCGATCCGTGCGCCGCCGGGCGCCGGATGCCCGCGATGACGGCCCTCGTGCCGCCCGCCCCTGTGAGTGGAGGACCATGGTCACGAAGACCCGCCGCCGCGTACCGCGGCTCGTGTGGGCTGGGCTCGGACTGGTCGCCGCGGTGCTGTGCGGCTGGACGGTCGAGGCCGCGGCAGCCGCCCGCCTCGACCCGGCCCTGCTGGGGGTCGCCGCGTATGTGCTCGTCTGGGTCCCGCTCGTCCTCGGGCTGGCCCTGAGCTTCGCCGGGGAGACCCTGCGGGACGCGGCCGCCTTCCTCGGGCTGCGCTTCCGCCCCATGGACCTCCTGTGGGGCGTGGGCATCGGGTGCCTCGCCCGCGCGGCCGACGCCCTCGTCCGGATGGCCGCCACCGGATCGACCGGCCTGGCGCCCCAGCCCACCCTGAGCTCGATCGGCGGCCTGGGCGTGCAGGCGGTCGCCCTCGGGATCATCGCGCCCGTGGTCATCGCGCCGGTCCTCGAGGAGACCTACTTCCGCGGGCTGGTGCTGCGCTCCCTGGCCGGCGCGCTCGGCCGGCTCTCCGCCCCGGCCAGGTGGGCCACCGCCGTCGTCATCACCGCGGCCGCGTTCGCCCTGGTCCACGCGCTGCTGCTGGCCGGGACCCCGGGCGAGGCGGTGCTCACCGGCGTCTCGACGTTCCTGTTCGCGCTCCTCGCGGGGGCGGTCGCCGCCGCGACCCGGCGGCTCGGCGGCGCCATCGTGGGGCACGTGGTCTTCAACGGGCTCGGCGTCCTGCTGACCTGGGCCGTCTGACCCTGGGCCGTCTGACCCAGCCGTCCGCCGAGGAGTACGGGCCCAGGGGGATCAGGCCTTCGGCTGGCGCCCGATCAGGCAGGTCCCCTGGGCGACCGGCGCCGCGACCTCGGTGGAGATGCTCGCGTCCGACCTGACGAACTGCCCCACGAGGCAGTCGCCGCCCACCCGGACCGCGACGGTGAGGACCGGGGCCTGGAGGTTGGCGCTCGTCTGGTCCGCACTGCGCTGCATCGCCGAGGGCGCGAAGCCCGCGGCCTTCAGCGCCCCGGTGAGGGTCGCCGCGTCGACCGAGGAGGACGACGCCGACCGGGCGGCACCGTCCAGGGCGCGCCTGAACACCTCGAGGTTCTCCGCGGCCGAGGCGCCCGGGTCGAACCGGCTCAGGCTGCGGGCGGGCGACGACGTGGGAGCCGGGGTGGCCGGCGCGGCGCTGGCGGGCCTCCCGGCCCCGGTCGGGGCGGTGGGGGCTGCGGTGGATCCGGCGGTGGAGCCGCGGGCAGCCGCCCCCAGGTCGAGTCCCTGCAGCGCGCCCGCAAGCCCGATGGCGCCGACCGCCAGGAGCACCACCAGCACGGCCGCCCACACGAGGTTCTTCATCCGAGTGTCCATGCCGTCCTACGCGCCGTTGCCGACGGTGGCCTGGTCATCGACGAAGGTCGCGGCGAGCCACGGGAAGACCCACTGGTCCAGGACGATGAGGAGCACCGCGACCATCAGGGCGAGGACCAGCACCCGGACGAGGGTGGGACCGGGAAGGGACCTCCACAGGGCTCGGTACATGTCAGCCGTCCTTCGCGAGGATGGGGGCGAGCTCCGCGGGCGGTGCCGTGTCGAAGCCCACGAAGGTGCCGTAGGCGGCCAGCCGCTCGAGCGGCGGGAAGATGGCCGGGTAGCACGTGGTCAGGGTGATGAACCGCTCGCGCGCGGCCGCGCCGGACACGGTGGGCACGGCGTTGAGGACGTCGATCGCGTCAGGCTGGACGAACTGGAAGTTGCGGAACGTGTACGTGTACCAGCCGAGGGAGGTCTGGATGTAGACCTTGTCGCCGAGGCGGAGCTTGCTCAGGTTCAGGAAGCTGTTGCCGTAGCCGATGTCGTGCGCGGCCACGGCGAAGTTCCCCTGGCCGCCGGGCATGGCCGTCCCGGTGTAGTGGCCCACGCCGGCCGTGACGCTGTTGAGGACCCGCTCCGTGTCCACGGCCTGCCGCACGATGCGGCGCCAGCCGTCGCCGAGGCGCGGGATGTAGATGACGCCGATCGTGTCGGCCACAGCGGGGGGCTCGGCGGCGACGGGAATGGTGGCCGCCGCCGGAGCGGCCTTCGGGCCGGCGGTGCCGCCCGAGGGCTGCGGCGCCGGAGCCGTCCGGGGGGCCGCCTGCGGCTTGGCCTTGAGCTGCTGGGTGAGCTGCCTGCTCTGTTCGGCGGCAACCTTGTCCTGGCGCAGCCCCACCACCCACGGGTTGACGTACGCGTACCAGAGGATGAACAGGCCGATAATCACCGCGAACGTGATCAGCAGCTCCCCGGTCACGCCCAGGGCCTTGAGCAGCCCTGTCCGGTCTGCCGTACCGCGTCTCGCCGCCACGTTCCTCCCCCACAGCTTCCGCTTCCAGCCCTTCGAGGATACAAGCTCGGCCGCGCCGTTCGTGCCCGGGGCCGTGCTGGCGGCGCTACCGTGAGCAGCATGGCCACGCTCGATCCCGTCCGCGTCCCCTACGGCCCCCACCCCGACCAGTGGGCCGACCTGTACCTCCCGGCTCCCGGCCCGCGGCCCGGACCCGGCGGCCGGCGCGACGACGGCGGGTGGCGAGGGGTCGCCGTCGTGATCCACGGCGGCTACTGGCGGGAGAAGTACACGGCCGAGCTCGGCGTCCCGGTGGCCCGGGACCTCGTCGCGCACGGCATCGCGGCGTGGAACCTCGAGTACCGGCGGGCGGCCGCGGACGGCCCGGGCGGCACGCCAACGGCGGGCGACGGCGGGTGGCCGGCCACGTTCCTCGACGTCGCCGCCGGGATCGACCGGCTCGCCGACGTGGCGGGCCTCGGAGTCCTCGCGGACGACGACGCCGCGCGGCTCGCAGGGGTGCTCTCGGCGGGGCGGGTGGTGGGCCTGGGGCACTCGGCCGGCGGGCACCTCGCCGTCTGGGCGGCGGGCCGTCATCGGCTCCCAGCGGGCGCGCCCGGCGCGGCCCCGGATGGAGCGACCCCGGATGGAGCGGCGGGCGCGGGGCCGCGGGTGGCGCTGCGCGGCGTCGTGAGCCAGGCCGGCGTGCTCAGCCTCGCCGAAGCGGAGGCCCGCGGGCTCAGCAACCACGCGGCACGGAACCTCATGGGCGGGGCGTCGGCCGACTCGGCCGAACTCGCGCGGGCGTTCGCCCTGGCCGATCCGATGTGCGCGCTGCCGATCGGGGTGCCGGTCCACGCGGTCCACTCCCGCGACGACGAGGCCGTGCCGTTCGCCCTCTCCGAGGACTACGTGGCCGCAGCCCGCGCGGCCGGCGATCCGGCGGTGCTGCACGTGACCACCGGCGACCACCGGGCCGTGATCGACCCCGGCCACGAGGCGTACCGGCTGTGCCGCTCGCTCGTGGAGGAGCTGCTCGGCTGAGGCCGCGGCGGCGCTGGGGCACCATGGGCGGGTGGGCATCCTGAAGACCGCCGTCCTGTTCGTCCTCGCCGCCGCGGCGGAGATCGGCGGGGCCGACGTGACCCCTCAACTCTGGGACATGACCCCACATCAACGTTGAGGGGTCATGTCCCTGCGATGAGGGGTCATATCCCTGTCATGTCCCTCAACCGGAGGTCAGGCGAGGTCCCCGAGGGCGTCGCGGATCGCCTCCATGCCCGCCTGCAGCTCCGCGAACGAGGTGCTCAGCGGCGAGAGCCCGATCCGCAGCCCGTGCGGCGGCCGGAAGTCGGGGATGACCCCCCGCTGCCACAGCAGCGCCGTGACCTCGCGGAAGCGCGGGTGGTTCACGGTGATGTGCGAGCCGCGCTCCGCCGGATCCCGCGGACTCGCGAGCTCGACGCCGAGCGGGGCCAGGAGCGCGTCGTGCAGGGCGATGGCCCGCTCGGTCAGGGCCACGGACTTGGCCCGGACGGCGTCCATGCCGGCCTCGGCAACGAGCTCGAGCATGTGCTTGAGCGGCTGCATCGCGAGGATCGGAGGGGTGCCCGTGATGAAGCGGCGCACATCCCCGGCAGGCTCGTAGGCGTGGGTCATGCCGAACGGATCGGCGGCCCCCATCCACCCCCAGATCGGCTGGCGGAGGCGGCCCTGGAGGTCGGAGCGGACGTAGGCGAACGCGGGTGCCCCTGGGCCGCCGTTGAGGTACTTGTACGTGCAGCCGACCGCGAGGTCCGCGCCCCACGCGTCCAGCTCCACGGGCACGGAGGCTGCGGAGTGGCACAGGTCCCACAGGATCAGCGCCCCGGCGTCGTGCGCCACCTGGGTGATGGCAGCGGCGTCGGCCATGAACCCCGAGCGGTAGGCGACGTGCGAGAGGAGCACGACGGCGGTGCGCGGCCCCGCGACCGCCGCGACGTCCGCGGGCCGCACCCCGGTGAGGGGGTCCGCCTCGATCCAGGCGATCCGGGTGCCGCGCTCGGCGGCGATGCCCTCGACGATGAACCGGTCGGTCGGGAAGTTGTCCCGGTCGAGGACGATCTCGGTGCGCCCCTCCCCCGCGGCGGCCTGCGCGTCCAGCGCCGCACGGAGGAGCTTGTAGAGCAGCACGGAGGTCGAGTCCGCGACGATCGTCTGGCCGGCGGCCGCGCCGAGCACCACCTCGCCGAGGCGGTCGCCCACGGACGTGGGCTCGTCCATCCACTCCTCATCCCAGGCGCGGATGAGCCGCTCGCCCCACGGGCCGGCCACGAACTCGCCGAGCTTCGCGGGCGTCTCGGCGAGCGGACGGCCGAGCGAGTTCCCGTCGAGGTAGGCCACGACCGCCTCGCCGTGCGGGCCGGCAGGCCGCAGGAAGCGGTCGCGGAACCGCGCGAGGGGATCGGCGGCGTCGAGCGCGGCGGCGGTGAGGTCGCCCGCGGCGGCGGCCAGGGCGGCGTCGTGCTCGGCGGCGCCGAACTCGGGGGCGTCCATGCTCACGGCTCAGGCTCCGATCTCGGTGCGGACGGCGTACAGCTCGGGGAAGAACGTCAGGTCCAGGGCGCGCTGGAGGAAGCCGACGCCGGAGGACCCGCCCGTGCCTCTCTTGAACCCGATGGTCCGCTGGACGGTGCGCAGGTGCCGGAAGCGCCAGAACTGGACGTTGTCCTCGACGTCCACGAGGGCCTCGCACGCCTCGTAGAGGCCCCACGGGGCGTCGTCGGACTCGTAGATCTGCCGGAAGACCGGCACGAGGGCCGGTTGCAGAGTCCAGGGCTCGGTGACGTCCCGCTGGAGGATCTCGGGCGGCACGGCGTAGCCGGCGCGGGCGACGGCGCGCAGGAACTCGTCGTAGACCGTCGGCTCCGCGAGGAGCCCCTCGAGCAGCGCCTGAGCCTCGGGCTCGGAGCTGAAGACCTCGAGCATGCGCCGGTGCTTGTTGCCGAGGATGAACTCGACGGCGCGGTACTGGTACGACTGGAACCCCGAGGCGTTGCCGAGGAAGCCGCGGAACTGCGCGTACTCGCGCGGGGTGAGGGTGGCCAGGACGGTCCACTGGTCCGTGAGCTGCTTCTGGATCGCCTTGACGCGGGCCAGGCACTTGAGGGCCATGCCGAGGTCGTCGGCGGCGAAGCGCGCCCGGGCCTCCCGCAGCTCGTGGAGCATGAGCTTGAGCCACAGCTCCGAGGTCTGGTGCTGGATGATGAACAGCATCTCGTCGTGGTGCTCGGGGGCGCTCACCGGGTGCTGGGCGTGCAGGAGCCGCTCGAGGTCGAGGTACCTGCCGTAGGTCATGGCGCCGCGCAGGTCGGTGCGGATGGAATCTTCGATGTCGCGGACGCCCTTGGCCACGGGTTCTCCTTGCCTGGTTTTCGTGGTCGGCCCTTTGTGGGGGCCGTCACACGATCGTAGCGGGAGAGGAGGGCGCCGAATCACCGCCCATCTTGACCGATGCTGGGCAGCGGTCCGACAGTGTCCTCTGTGAGGCGCGAGGCAGTCCGCGAATACTTGGCCGGTGCGCTCTGGGCGATGCCGACTGCTGCGGTCATCCTTGCGCTCATCCTCGGGGCTGGACTGTCCTCGGTCCTCGTCGATCCCGCCTCTCCGTTCGCTGTCCTCCTGTTCCAGGGAACGTCCGACGACGCGCGCAACCTCCTCGTGAGCATCGCCAGCACCATGGTCACGGTCATCGCCCTCGTGCTCGGCCTCACGGTGGTGGCTCTCCAGCTCGCGTCGACGCAGTTCAGCCCTCGGCTGCTGAGGAACTTCCTCCGCGACCTCCCCAATCAGCTCACCTTGAGCATCTTCGTCGCGACCTTCGCCTACAGCACCGCAGGGCTGTACACGGTCGGCATTGCCAGCGGGCAGCGCGTCGAGACCTACCCTCGACTAGCCGTCAGCGGCGCCTTGTTCCTTCTGTTCGTCAGCATGGTCATGCTCGTCTTCTTCGTGCATCACCTCGCCCATTCGATCCAGATCGACCATGTGATGAAGGGCGTCGAGAAGGCGACGCTGGGGGTGCTCGAGCGCTCCTTCATAGCGGGCGATCCGCAGGTGAGCCTCCCGGGGCCGCCCGAAGGCGCGGCCGTCCTGGAGGCGACGCGGTCCGGGTACGTCCAGGCGATCCATGCCGAAGCCTTCGTCGGGGCTCTGGAGGCCAGAGGACTGAGCGCCCGGATCGTGCCCATGGTCGGACGCCACGTCGTCGCCGGGACGCCGCTCGCGTGGGTCTGGGACACGGACAGCACCGGCCCCCGTTCCCTCGACCCGCAGTCTCGGACCGAGCTGCGCCGGGCCCTCATGCGAACCGTCAGGGTCGGGTACGAGCGCACCCTCGAGCAGGACATCGCCTTCGGCATCCGCCAGCTCGCCGATATCTCCTCCAAGGCGCTCTCGCCCGCGGTCAACGACCCGTACACGGCGAACCAGGCTGTGGACCACCTGGCCTCGATCCTCGCTGCCCTCACCGTCCGGCAGCACGGCCCTTACGCCGTGAAGGACCGGCAGGGACTGGTACGGCTGCACGTGCCCGCGCGGGACTTCGAGTACCTCCTGGAGCTCGCCCTCGGCCAGGTGCGCCGCTATGGGGCCAACGAGCCGCGCGTGGTCCGCGCTCTCCTGCGGGTGTGCCGCGATGTCGGATCGCTCAGCGGGGAGGACCACCGCACCGTCGTCCGTCGCTACGTCGAGACGCTCCTCGACGACGTCCGGCGCATGGTTCCCCAGGCTGCGGACCGCGAGCCCCTGCTCGCGGAAGGGGCCGCGGTTCTGGCAGCGCTGGCCTGACTTCCGGCGGCAGACCGCGGCGGAGCGCCCTCAGAGGCCGTCTTCGGCGAGGCCCTCCTCGGCCTCGGCCTCGGCGTTCCGCGTCCCCCGAGGCCTTCCGGCCTTCACCCAGGCGCCGAAGAGGCCAGCGGCGATCAGGCCGGCGGCGCCGAGGCTGATGGCGGGGAGGCCGCGGGCGAGGTTGGCGGCCAGGGTGAAGGCCACGACCAGGGCGCCCGCGGCGTTCAGCACCAGGTGGCCGCGCCGCCCGTCACGGTGGGAGAACAGGGCCATGGACAGCAGCCCGGCAAGGAAGCTCAGGAAGACGGACACGGCGTAGAACAGCACGAGCTCCTGGTCGTCGCCGCCGGCGGCGGCCGTGGCGGCCGCGGCGAGGACGGCGAACACGACGGTCCCCCAGTAGGGGGTGTGGTGGACGTTGGTCCTGCCCAGGGGCACGGCGAGGATCCCCACGTTCTCGCCCCGGGCGGTCGTGTGCCGGGCAAGGGCCTTGAGCAGTCCGGGGCCCGCCTGGAAGGACGAGCTCGCGGCAGCGAGCAGCAGGAGCGCCGTGACCAGCTGGAACGCGGCGAAGACGGGGGCCGGGGCCACGAGGCGCGCCAGCTCGGCGATCTGGGTGCTCTCAGCCGGTGGGACGCCCACGCCAAGGCGGACAGCCTCGAAGGTCAGGCCGAGGGTGATCGCGCCGACGACCGCGAGGGTCAGCCACAGGGTCACCCGCCCGAATCCGACGCGTCCGGCATTGTCGAGCTGGCCGAGCTGGGCGATGGCCGAGGAGGGCGCCTCCACCCCGGTGGCCAGCGCCATCGCCACCGGGAACGCGAGCACGACGGCCAGGACCGGGCCCTGCCCGGCTGCCGTTCCCGGGTTCACCGCGGCGTGGGGCTGTGCGAAGAGCCCGAAGGCCAGCACGATGACGGCAACCGCGATGAATGCGAGTGTCATCGCAGCGAAGACCAGCCGCCCCAGATGCCCGAACCAAGTCATGCCGCCGACCACCAGCACCAGCGCGACGGCGAGGACGAGCCGCCACGGTGCGAGGACGGGGAAGTAGGCGATCACCGCAGAGGCGCCGGCTGAGACGCTGATCGCGATGGTCAGGACGAAATCCACCACGAGCGCCCCGATCGGCAGGAAGGACCAGCCATCACCGAACGCCTCCCCCACGGCGGCCGAGGCACCCCCGCCGCCCGGGTACCGTCCCACGAGCTGGCGGTAGTTGAGGATCACGAGCGCAATGATCGCCACCACGAGCACCATGGTGGGCGCGAGCAGGGCCAGATCGCCGTCCAGCGCGCGCAGGGCGGCCTCGATCGCGTAGGCGACTGAGGAGACCGGGTCCGCCATCACCGCGAAGGCGAACCCCAGGAGCAGGGCGGACCGTGAGCGCAGCAGGCCGGGACCGGACTGGGATGGGATGCGGGACGACATGCGCACGGGAACCTCCGGGCCAGGAGCAGGACCGACTTCAATGCCGACCAGACTTCCCGGCGCACCTGCCTCAGGATAAGGCCGCGGGGCCGCCCGCGGAGGGGCCTTTGCGGAACCTTTGCGTGCGAGGCCGCCCGCGGGTCGTACGCTCGCAGTTCTCGGCATCCTCCCTGCGTCTTCCCTCCATCGCTCAAACGGCGTAGACACGGGAGGGACAGCCCGCCCATCCCCAAGGAGCACCACCATGCGCTACCGCAAGCTCGGCAGTTCAGACCTCGAAGTCTCGGAGATCTCCCTCGGCTCGTGGCTCACCTTCTCCGGCGGCATCGAACAGGAGCAGACCCAGGCCTGCACCGAGGCCGCCTTCGACGCCGGCATCAACTTCTTCGACACCGCGAACGTCTACGGGCGCGGGGCGTCGGAGACCGCGTGGGGCGACATCCTCTCGGCTCATCCTCGCGACTCCTACATCCTCGCGACCAAGGTCATGGGCCAGATGTCCGACGACCCGGCCGAGTCCGGCCTCTCCCCCGCGCAGATCGCCAAGCAGATCGACGCCTCGCTCTCGCGGCTGCAGACGGACTACGTGGACCTCTACCAGGCGCACCGCTTCGACACGTCGGTGCCGATCGAGGACACCGTCGAGGCCTTCCAGAAGGTCGTCGAGCAGGGCAAGGCCCGCTACCTCGGCTTCAGCGAGTGGACCCCGGAGCAGATCCAGTCCGCGATCGACATCGCCGGGCCGGACCTCTTCGTGTCCTCGCAGCCGCAGTACTCGATGCTCTGGCAGGCGCCCGAGGCCGAGGTCTTCGGGCTGTGCGCGGCCAACGGCATCTCGCAGATCGTCTGGTCCCCGCTCGCGCAGGGCGTCCTCACCGGCAAGTACAGGCCCGGCCAGGACATCCCGGCGGACAGCCGCTTCGCCAACGACTCCATGAATATGGCCAAGGACCTGGTGCTGTCCGACCCGGTCCTCGAGGCCGTGCAGCGCCTCGTCCCCATCGCTGAGGGCGCCGGGATGAGCCTGCCGACCATGGCCCTCGCATGGGTCCTGCGCCGCAGCGAGCTCGCCTCCGCGATCACCGGCGCGTCCCGCCCCGAGCAGGTGCACGCGAACGCGGCCGCGTCCGGGGTGGAGCTGTCCGCGGACGTCCTCAGCGCGATCGACGAGGCCCTCGGCGACGTCCCGGTCCGCGGACCGAGGCTTGCCCCCAACGCCCGGGAAGGGGTCCTGCACCGGGGCTGACGGCTCCGATCCGCGGGGCGGCCGGCGCGGAAGGCGAGGGCGCGCGCCGGCGGTGTCCACGCGCCGTCGTGCACCCGGCCGCGCTGCGGCCCGGCTGGCCTCAGGCCCCCGGTTCCCCGGCGACCCAGGCGCGGGTCACCCCGAGCACGCGCTCCCCGTCGAGGTCGGCGAGCGAGGCGCCGACGAAGCGGACCGCGGCCTCGGAGGTCTGCCAGCGGAAGCGGTAGTCCGCCGAGGTCGCGGCATCCGCGATCACCGCCCCGGCCTCCGCGGCGGCCTGGGCCCCTGCGAAGGCGCCCGAGGCGCGCGCGAGGTAGGCGTCGAGCTGCGCGCCGTACGCGCCGATGTCGGCGGGGCGCTCGACGTTCGCGACGAACTCGCTCGCCACCGCGGCCGGCTCGACGACGCTCACGCGCACGCCGAACGGCTCGACGACAGGCGCGAGTGACTGCATGAAGCCCTCGATGGCGAACTTCGCACCGCAGTACGCGTCCGCGAACGGCTGGCCGACGGCCCCGCCCACGCTCGTCACGGTCACGATGCGGCCGTGGCGGCGCTCCCGCATGCCGGGCAGGACGAGCTTGGCCAGGTGCACCGGCGCGAGGTAGTTGACCTCGAGCTGGTCCCGGACCACTTTCATCGGCAGCTGCTCGGCCGTCCCGACGCAGCCCCTCCCGGCGTTGTTGACCAGGACGTCGATCCGGCCGTGGTCGGCGGCCACCGCGGCCACGAGAGCCTCCGCGGCGGGGTGGTCCACGACGTCGAGGGCGCGGATGTCGAGCACGACGCCGGCCGCCTCGGCCGCCGCTCGGAGGTCCCCGGCCCGCGTGGTGTCCCGCATCGTCGCGACCACGGCCAGGCCGCGGCGGGCGAGTTCGACGGCGGCATGCAGCCCCATCCCCGACGAGGTTCCTGTGACGAGCGCAACATCAGGCATGCGCACACGGTATCCGAGCGCACCCCTTCCGCCGACCGGAGTCTGGGATCCGAGACCCCGCCAGAGCGCGCGAAGAGCCGCCGACGGCGCCCGTTACCCGGCCTTGTGGCGCGCCCCACTCCTCGCGTACCATCGTTGTGAGCGATATTAGAACACCGTGTTCCATTATCGAACACAGCAGATATCGGACAGGCAATGCGATGGCGAGTGGTCGCCACCCCACAGAGAAGTGAGGAAACCCGTGCAGTTCCACCATCACGGCTACGTCTCCACGAACCCCAAGGTTCAGCCGGCCGCGGGCGTCGGCCTCAACCGCCCCGAGGAGCTCCCCGACCAGGTCGACGTCCTGATCATCGGCACGGGCCCCGCCGGCATGATCACCGCCGCGCAGCTCTCCCAGTTCCCGGACGTGACCACGCGCATCATCGAGCGCCGCCCCGGCCGCCTCGAGATCGGCCAGGCTGACGGCATCCAGGCGCGCAGCGTCGAGACCTTCCAGGCGTTCGGCTTCGCACCCGAGATCATCGCCGAGGCCTACCACATCACCGAGATGAACTTCTGGAGCCCAGACCCCGAGGACCCGCACAACATCGTGCGGACCTCCCGCGCGGTCGACGACGAGATGGGCATCAGCGAGTTCCCGCACCTGATCGTGAACCAGGCCCGGGTCCTCGACTACTTCGCCGACGTCATGCGGAACTCGCCGACCCGGATGACCCCGGACTACGGCTGGGAGTTCCTCGGCCTCGAGATCGGCGAGGGCGAGTACCCCGTCACCGTGCGGATCGTCGGCTCGGGCCACGACAACCAGGGCCAGGAGCGCACCATCAGCGCCAAGTACGTGGTCGGCTCGGACGGCGCGCGCTCCAAGGTGCGCGATGCGATCGGCTGCGAGATGAGCGGCGACCGCGCCAACCACGCGTGGGGCGTCATGGACGTCCTGGCCAACACGGACTTCCCGGACATCCGCACCAAGTGCGCCATCCAGTCCCACGACGGCGGCAGCATCCTGCACATCCCGCGCGAGGGCGGCTACCTGTTCCGCATGTACGTGGACCTCGGCGTGGTGCCGGATGACGACCACGGCAAGATCCGCCAGACGCCCCTCGAGGAGATCATCGCCCGCGCGAACAAGATCCTCCACCCGTACAGCGTTGACGTGAAGAGCGTCGCCTGGAACAGCGTCTACGAGGTGGGCCACCGCGTGACCCACCGCTTCGACGACGTCCCCACCGAGCTCGCCGGCACCCGCACCCCCCGCGTGTTCATCACCGGCGACGCGTGCCACACCCACAGCGCCAAGGCCGGCCAGGGCATGAACGTCTCGATGCAGGACGGCTTCAACATCGGCTGGAAGCTCGGCCACGTCCTCGAGGGCCGCAGCCCCGAGAGCCTGCTGTCGACCTACACCGCCGAGCGCCAGGTCATCGCGCAGAACCTCATCGACTTCGACCGCACCTGGTCCTCGATGATGGCCAAGAAGCCCGAGGAGTTCGAGAACCCCCAGGAGCTCGCCGACTTCTACGTGCGCACCGCGGAGTTCCCCGCCGGGTTCATGACCGAGTACACCGAGTCCATGATCGTGGGCGCTCCCAAGCACCAGGCCCTCGCCACCGGGTTCCCCGTGGGCAAGCGCTTCAAGTCGGCCCGCGCCGCCCGGATCTGCGACACGAACCCGCTCCACCTCGGCCACCTGGCCGCGGCGGACGGCCGCTGGCGCATCTACGTCTTCGCCGATGCCGCCAAGCCCGGCACGCCCGACTCGACGCTCGCCAAGTTCGCGGACTGGCTCGCCACCGACCCGGCCTCCCCGGTCGTCGCGACCCCGGACGGCCTGGACCGCAACGCGTGGTTCGACGTCAAGGTGATCTACCAGCAGGACCACCGCTCCTTCGACCTGAACGACGTCCCCGCCGTCTTCAAGCCCCAGGTCGGCGAGTTCGGCCTGAACGACCTCGAGAACGTCTTCGGCACCCTGGCCGACGACGACATCTTCGCCGAGCGCGGGATCGACCGCGACGGCGTGGTCGTGGTGGTCCGCCCCGACCAGTACGTCGCCGACGTCCTGCCCCTCGCGGCCACCGACGAGCTCGGCGCGTTCTTCGCCGGCGTCCTCAAGGGCCGCACGGCAGCGCAGGTCTGAGCAGGCCGGCCGGCCGCTTCGCGAAGCACGACGGCGCGGGGTCGCCTTCCGTACGGGAGGCGGCCCCGCGCCGTCGTCGTCCGCGGAATGTTTCTCGGAGCGCTCGGAGGGGAAACCTCGAACCACTCGAGCACCACGCGAAACACCCGAACGGAAGGCACTGCCATGATTGACTCACTCACCGCGGGTCTCGCCGAAGTGGCGCGGTTCGTCCCCCAGTTCCTGCTCTTCCTCGTCATCCTCATCGTGGGGCTGCTGGTGGCCAAGGCCATCGCCAAGGCGCTCTCCCGGCTCCTGACCAAGGTCGGGTTCGACCGCTGGGTCGAGCGCGGCGGCGTCAAGCGGGCCCTCGCCAATTCGAATCTCGACGCGAGCGAGATCGTCTCGAAGATCATCTACTACGCGCTCGTGCTCTTCGTGCTCCAGTTCGCCTTCGGCGTCTTCGGGCCCAACCCGGTCAGCACGCTGCTGGCCGCCATCATCGCCTTCCTGCCCAAGATCGTGGTGGCCATCATCATCGTGATCGTGGCCGCCGCCATCGCGGCCGCGGTCAAGACGCTCATCCAGGGCTCGCTCGGCGGCCTCTCGTACGGCCGCACCCTGGCCAACATCGCGAGCATCTTCATCATCGGGATCGGCGTCATCGCCGCCCTCAACCAGGTGGACATCGCGGTCACGGTCACGACGCCGATCCTCATCGCGGTCCTCGCGGCGATCGTCGGCGTGGTCATCGTCGGTGTCGGCGGCGGCCTCATCAAGCCCATGTCCCAGCGCTGGGAGCGCTACCTCTCGCGGGCCGAAGAGGAGGCCCCGCGCGTCAAGGCCCACGCCGAGTCCGCTCCCCCGGCGAGCGAGCAGATCAAGCAGGCCGCCCGCGCGCACATGCCCGACTCGTCCGACGGCGGCGCCCACAAGTACTGAGCGCACACTGGTACTGACGGCGTGCGACCTGGCCAGACAACGACACCCCCGCGCGAAGGAGGAACCGCGATGCTCACCAACGCAGACCTCGAGGACCTCAAGGACGGCCACGGCGACGTGGTCTCCCAGGACGGGGAGAAGATCGGCGGGATCGGCGACTTCTACCTCGACGACGAGACCGACGTCCCCACGTGGGTCACGGTGAAGACGGGGCTCTTCGGGACCAAGGAGTCCTTCGTGCCCCTCGAAGGGGCGAGGATCGCCGAGGAGAACCTCGTGGTCCCCTACTCGAAGGAGCACGTCAAGGACGCCCCCCGGGTGGACGCGGACGAGCGGCTCGAGCCCGGCGAGGAGGACCGCCTCTACCGCCACTACGGCCGCTCGGCTCCGACGGCGCTGGCGGACACCGAGCGCGCGCAGAACGAGGTGGCCCTGCAGGAGGGCCCAGTCGGGAAGCAGCTGCGGGAGGGCCGCCTCCGCAGGCACCCCCTCGGAACCAGCATGAACCAGCCGATCCCGGTGCAGACCACGCCCGCCGACGGCACCCCGGTCGAGACGGACAAGGAGTCCTCATGAGCACGGATCCCGCTGAGGGACACGACGTGACCAGGTCGCGGGTCCCCGAAGGCTCGTCCGTTCCCCCGCCCTCAGCTCGGCCGGCCTCCGGCCCCGCCTCCGAGACTCCGCCCTCCGGGGTCTCGGAGGAGCGGCCGGGGCGGCAGGGCGTGTCCCGCGCCGGGGCCACCTGGACCGCGGTTATCGCGGGGCTCGTGGTGTTCATCCTGCTCGTGGTGTTCTTCATCCAGAACCAGGACATGGTCCAAGTCCACTTCCTCGGCCTGATCGGGCCGGTGCCGCTGGGCCTGGCGCTGTTCATCGCGGCGGTCGCCGGCGGGGTGCTCGTGGCGATCGCCGGGGCCATCCGCATCATCCAGCTCCGCGCGGCCGCGCGCCGCGCCCGGCGCACCACGCCCCCGGGGCGTTAGGGAGCATCTGTCCTGAACCGGGGCGCTCCCGTCTTGGCGGGAGCGCCCCGGTTCAGCTGTGTCTGGGGCCGTCAGGGGCGCTCCGGGCCGGCTCGCCGCCTCCCGCCGCCGGCGAGCGCCGCGCGGACGTTGCCCGCGAGGTGGATGAGGAAGGCCACCACAAGGAAGGCGGCCAACACCTCGCCGGTGGTCACCAGCACGGCCGGCCAGCCGCCGTCGAGCGTCGGATCGAGGAAGCTGTACACGTACCAGCCGTCGATCCCTCCCCGGATCCACGAGAACGCGAGGAACGCCGCCGGGTACGCAATCCAGGCCAGGGGGCGCCACCAGCGGCCGCGGACGGTCCGGGTGACCAGGAGCCAGTCGATGGCCATCACGAGCGGGACGATCCGGTGGTGGATCATCTGCGGCCAGTACAGCTCAAGGGTCCACCATGGTTCCTCGGGCGGCGCCACGAGCACCACGTAGATGATGCCCGTCATGACCAGGTAGAAGGCCAGGGCGCCGAAGAGGTGGTCCCACCAGCGCGGGAGACGGGTGCGGGGCCAGGCCGCCGAGGCGACCAGGACGAGCGCTGCGGCCAGGTTGGACTGGACCGTGAACTCGGAGTAGAGCTGGGGGATGTCGACGTCGTTGGTCGGCAGGGTGGCATCGAGGGTCTTCTGGATGAGGGCAACCAGCGCCGCGACCCCCACCAGGGCGCGTGCGAGGCGGATCCAGAGGCGGTCCGGATCCAGCGCATGCTGTGCCCCCGGGGCATGGGCTCCCGAGGGGAGCAGGGTCGGTGTCCCGCGCATCGCCCCAGTGTGCTCCGGCTCCCGGGGCGGCGCCCAGAGACAAAAGTACTGTGGTCCCTGCCCCCTCAGGGGGTTGCGGCCCCCGCTCAGGGGACAGCCGCGCTCAGAACCCCGAGGGCATCCTGGGCGTGTAGTGCTCCTCGAGGACCGAGGCCTCTTCCTCGGTGAGCGCCAGGTCGAGGGCAGCCGCGGCATCCGCGAGGTGGTGGGGCTTGGTCGCGCCGACGATCGGCGCGGACACCACCGGATTGCGCAGCACCCAGGCGAGCGCGACCTGCGCCATGGGCACGCCGCGGTCCTGTGCGACCTTCTGGAGGGCGTCGACGATCGGCCTGTTCACCTCCCCTGAGTAGCGGCTCTGGAGCGGGTCCGTGGTGGCGCGCTCGGTCTGCTGGTCGCTCCAGGGCCGGGTCAGGCGGCCCTTCGCGAGCGGGCTCCACGGGATGCTGCCCACGCCGGTCTCGGCCAGCAGCGGCATCATCTCGCGCTCGTCCTCGCGTTCCACGAGGCTGTACTGGTCCTGCATGGACACGAAGCGGGTCCAGCCGTTGGCCTCGGCGGCGTGCTGCATCGCTTGGAACTGCCAGGCCCACATGGACGAGGCGCCGAGGTAGCGGGCCTTGCCGGCCTTGACCACATCGTGCAGCGCCTCCATCGTCTCCTCGACCGGGGTCTCGGGGTCGAAGCGGTGGATCTGGTACAGGTCCACGTAGTCGGTGCCGAGGCGGCTCAGGGACGCGTCGATCTGCTCCATGATGGCCCTGCGGGACAGGCCGCGGCCGCCGGGGCCCTCATGCATGGGGAAGAACACCTTGGTGGCCAGCACCACGTCCTCGCGCCGCGTGTACTCCTTGATGGCGCGGCCCACGATCTCCTCGCTCGAGCCGTAGCCGTAGACGTTCGCGGTGTCCCAGAACGTGATGCCGAGCTCGACCGCCTGGCGGAACAGCGGCTCGGCCGCCTCATCGCCGAGGGCCCACTCGTTGTAGCCCCGTGAGGGGTCGCCGAAGCTCATGCAGCCGAGGGCGAGGCGGCTCACGCGGAGCCCGGAGGTGCCGAGGCGGGTGTACTGCATGGGAGGGACGTCCTTTCGTCAGCGGTACGGATGAGACCGACGCTACGCCGCCGGGCCACCACGAGGGAGGCCCTGGCAGGGCGAGGATCGGACGGTTGAACCGCCCCGACCGGATGTCCGAGGCTGGGGGGATGAGTGAAACCGTCTGCCGTGTCCGCATCCGCTGCACACCCGAGGCCCTGTGGTCCGCGCTCACCGACACCGACGTGCCCCGGCCGTGGATGGGCGGTGGGACGGTCCACAGCTCCTGGGCTCCCGAGGCGGCCTACGAGATGCGGGCAGCCGGTGCAGAGGTGGCGCTCGGGCACCTCATCGCGATCGACCCTCCGCGGCGGCTCAAGGCGACCTTCGACCCCCGGTGGGACCCGGCCGTGGTGAACGAACCGCCGGGAACTCTCGAGTACCGCATCGAGGACGCGGAGGAAGGCCTCTGCGAGCTCACGGTCACGATTGCGGGCCTGCAGGGCGCCTCGGCGGCGAGGGTGGAGCGGGAGGCGCCGGGGACCTGCTCCCGCCTGAAGGAATGGATCGAGGCCGGCGGCGCCCGGGGCGGGCGGGGGTGACCGGGCGCCCCGGGGCGGGCGGGGGTGACCCCCAGGAGGTGACCCCCAGGAGGTGACTCCCAGAAGCTGATCCTCAGAAGGGGCGCTCACTCGGTCTCCTGCTGGCGGCCCAGGCGCACCTCCTCGGCGTCGAGCTCGCCCTCGATGGTGCGCAGCACCGTGTCGTCGATCGTCTTCTCGTCCCGCAGGCGCACCACCGTGGCCCGTTTGTGGCCGATCAGCGCCAGCCGCAGCCGGGCGTACTGGCGCGTACGCACCACGGCCGGGTGGTCCTCGTCGTCGAAGCCGGCGGTCATCGCCGCCAGATGTTCGTCGTACTCGGCATGAATGCGCTCGAGCACCTCGTCGTCCACGTTGATCTGGCGGGCCAGATCGGGCAGCGCCTTGAACGCCTCCTCCGTGGCCGTGCGCTTGGCGAGCAGGATCTCCTCGGTGACCTTCGTGTCCTCGGGGATGCGGGACCACCGGATGACCCTCGGCAGCACGGAACCCTGGAGCGCCAGTGACGCGACCACCACGAAGGCCGTGACGAACACGATGACGTCGCGCGCCGGGTAGTCCTGCGGGACCGCGAGCGCGACGGCGAGCGAGACCGCGCCCCGGACGCCCGCCGTCGTGCTCATGACCCGGGCGCGGTTCGTGGTGCGGAGCTTGCGCTGGTGGGGCCGGCGGTCCACGGCCCTGATCACGTACGCCGAGACCACGAGCACCGCCAGCCGCGTGACGAGGATCGTGCCGTACACCGCCGCGCCCACGAGCAGGACGGTGCCCAGCGGCTGCCCGTGCCCGGACTGCCCGGCGAGGATTCCGCCCATGGCAGAGGGCAGGGCGAGGCCCACCAGGACGAACAGGGCGCCGTTGAGGAGGTAGCTGCCGATCCGCCAGACGGCGGCCGTCTGCTGGCGGGTGTAGGCGGAGATGGTGAGCGGCGCGGCCTGGGAGATGTACAGCCCGCACGAGACGACGGCGAGCACGGCCGAGGCGTGGACGAGCTCGCCCCCGAGGTACGCCACGAAGGGGGTCAGGAGGGTCGCGGCGTTGCCGGCGAGCGGGTTCTCGATGCGCCGGCGCACGGACAGCGAGGCCCACGCGACGGCGACGCCCACCGCCACGCCGCCCACGAACGAGTACAGGAACTCGCCCGTGACCATGAGCGGGGTGATCTCCACGGACCCGGTGGCGAATCCGACCGCGACCCCGTAGACCACGAGCGCCGTGCCGTCGTTGATGAGGCTCTCGGCGTGCAGCACGGTCATCTGCCGGCGCGGGAGGAGCCCGTGGGCGATCGCCGCCACCGCTGTTGCGTCCGTGGGCGCGAGGGCCGCCCCGATGATCCACGCCGGCCCCCAGTCCATCCCGAGCGCGTGCGCCACCGCCGCGACGGCAGCCGCGGTGAGGACCACGAGCAGCGTCCCGCTGAGGATGATGCCGCGGATGAACCTGCGGATCTCGCGCAGCGACGTGGTGAGGCTCTCCCAGTACAGCAGGGCCGGGAGGAACAGCAGCAGGACCGTCTCCGGCGGCAGCCCCACACCGCGGAACTCCGGGACCAGGGTGAGCGCGAGGCCGAGGATCACGAGCAGGAGGGGCTGGGTGATCCTGATCCTGGGCGCGAGGAGGCTCGCGACGACCACCGCCGCCCCCAGGGCGACGACGAGTTCCAGACCGAGCATGTCCAACCTTTCGCGCAGGGCCCCGCACTGAATGTAACGCCGCGCCGCGGCCCGTGGGAGGCACTCCCCGTCCGAGGACCGGCCCTGCCTCCCGCCGACGGCCGCGAGCGCGTTGACTGGTGTGGTTACCCGCTGGACCCACGGAAGGAAACCCATGGACGCCTCACCCGTCTGGCTCATCACCGGCTGCTCCACCGGACTGGGCCGCGCCCTCGCCGAGGCGGTCCTCGCGCGCGGCGACCGCGCCGTGGTCACCGCGCGCGACGCCGGCTCGGTCGCCGACCTCGTCGAGGCCCACCCGGACACGGCCCTCGCGCTCGCGCTCGACGTCACCGACGCTGCGCAGGTGGCCTCCGCCGCCGCGGCCGCGCAGGACCGCTTCGGACGCATCGACGTGCTCGTGAACAACGCCGGCTACGGCTATCGGGCAGCCGTGGAGGAGGGCGATGACGCCGACGTGGCGCGCCTCTTCGCGACCAACGTGTTCGGCCCGGTGGCCCTGATGAAGGCCGTGCTCCCGGGCATGCGGGCCCGCCGCTCGGGCGCGATCGTGAACATCTCCTCGATCGGCGCCCGGCTCTGCCCGGTGGGCTCGGGCTACTACTCGGCCACCAAGGCCGCGCTCGAGGGCATCTCGGGCTCGGCCCAGAAGGAGCTCGCGCCGCTGGGGATCTCGGTGACGGCCGTCGAGCCGGGGGCATTCCGGACGGACTTCGCGGGCCGTTCGCTGACGCAGTCGGCCGAGCCCATCGCGGACTACGCCCAGACCGCCGGGCAGCGGCGCAAGGAGCACGACACCGTCCACGGGACGCAGGCCGGCGACCCGGCCAGGGCCGCCGAGGCCATCATCGCCGCGGTGGACGCAGAGCACACACCGGCGTTCCTGCTGCTCGGTCAGGACGCCCTCGCCGGCTACCGGGCGGTCGCCGAGGCTCAGGCGGCCGAGGTGGCCGCGTGGGGGTCGGTGAGCGCGTCCACGGGGTTCGAGGACTGAGGGGCTGAGAGTGCGGGGCTGAGGGCCAGGGCCGAGGGGGCACCGGACGGTTCTGCTCAGACTGGACGTGCTCGGACCCGTGGGCCCGGCGCGTCTGTCCCGCCACGCCGGGCCCTCCCCGCCAATCTGGGCAGGAGCGGACGGCGTCAGGCCCGGGTATGCTCGGCGGGCACCGCGCCGTCGTCCTCGTAGCGCTCGGCCCGGGCCAGCTCGCGGCCGGCGACGTACCCGAAGGTCAGCGCCGGCCCGAGGTTGATCCCTCCGGCCGGGTAGAAGCCGCCCATGATGCTGGCCTGGTCGTTTCCCGCCACGTACAGCCCCTCGACAGCGGAGCCGTCCGCCCGGAGCACCCGCGCCCGCCCGTCTGCCGCGAGACCGGCGAAGGTCCCGAACGAGCCGGGCACCACCTTGACCGCGTAGAACGGGCCCTGCTCGATCGGCGCGAGCGAGGGGTTCGGCCCGACCTTGGGGTCGCCGCCGTACCGGTTGAACTCGGTCTCGCCGCGCTCGAACTCAGGGTCTGCCCCGCGCCGGGCGCCCTCGTTGAACCGCTCGACCGTCTCGCGCAGCCCGGCGGGGTCGATGCCGCACGCCGCGGCGAGCTCCTCGAGCGTCCGCCCGCGCTTGAGGTAGCCGGAGCGCAGGTACGGGAACAGGGGCACGGGAAGCGGCTTGGCCATGCCGAGCGGGTACCTGCGCACGAACCGCGAGTCGGCGATCTGCCACGACTCGACCGCTTCGCCCTCGGGCGTCGCGGCGACGAGCGCGGAGACGTAGTCGTAGTAGCCGTTGGCCTCGTTGACGAACCGCTTCCCGTCCCGGCGCACGCCGATCGATCCGGGCTTGGCGCGGTCCATGATGTGCGGGAAGGTCCCGACCCGGCCGCTGCGGTACGGGACGAGCGAGACGGGGCACCACGCCGCGGGCGACTCGACGTCGGTGACGAACTGCGCCCCGACCGACTCGCCGAGCGTGATCCCGTCGCCGTCGGCCTCCTTCGGCGCGAGCGTCCAGTGCTCGCGCCCGGTGGGCGTCTTGGGGAACAGCGCGGCGCGCCGCTGCACATCGTTCGGGAATCCGCCGGCCGCGAGCACGACGCCGCGCGCGGCCTCGATCTCGTAGCGTCCTTCCGGTCCGCTCACCACGGCGCCGGTGACGCGCCCCGAGTCGTCGGTGGTGAGCCTGACGGCGGGGGTCGAGACCCGTACGTCGACGCCGAGGTCCTCCGCGCTCTGCAGGAGCCGCCCCACGAGCGCGATCCCGTTCACCAGGTGCATGCCCCTGCGGTGCACCGCGAGGTCGAGGATGTGCCGCCCCACCCGCCAGGCCGCGTACGCGAGGCCCTGCAGCGAGCCCTGGGACGCCGAGAGGAACCTGGTCAGGTCCGGGCCGGCCATGATGCCCATGCCGAGGAACGAGGTCTCGTAGAGCTGACCGCGCAGGAGCCTCCGCACACGGGGCGAGAGGCGGCGGGCGCTGATCGGCGCCGGGCCGACGGAGCGGTGTCCCGTCCCCGCGCCGGGGGTCTTGCCGTAGATGTCCCTGATCTTCGCGCCGGGGGTGAACTGCAGCCGCGTCCTGTCCTCGAAGAAGCCGACCATGTGAGGCACGGCCTCGAGGAACGCGTCGATGCGGGCGGCGTCGTACCGGTCTCCGAGCCGGTGGCGGAGGTAGGTGCGGAACTGCTCGGGATCCTCGTCCACGCCGTCGGCCTTCGCGAGCGGGTTGCCGGGGGTCCACGCCCAGCCGCCGGACCATGCCGTGGCGCCGCCGCAGACCTCGGCCTTCTCGACCACCACGACGCGCAGTCCGTGGTAGGCGGCCGTCACGGCCGCGGACAGGCCGCCGGCGCCGGAGCCGATGACGAGGACGTCGGTCTGGACGGCGGGGGCGGCAGAGGATGTCGGGGCGGGGGCGGTCATGCGGAGGCTCCGTTCGGTGCGGTGCGGGTGGGGTGGGCAGGCCCGGTGGCCCGTGCTCGGACGAGCGCCTCGGCGTCCGCGAGCACGCGGTCGGCGCCCTGCTTCAGGCGCCGCGCCCAGCCGAGCGCGCCGAGGCGCTCGACGTCTCGCGGTGACGGCGTCTCGACGCTCACCGGCAGCGCCGGGGCCAGGGCGGCGACGATCTCGGCGAGCGCGAGGCCTCCCTCGCCCGGGACCAGGCGGGCGGCGCGGGACTCGTGGACGAGGCCCTCGCGGTCGCCGGGGCGCTGGGCGGGGGCGTCGCAGAGCTGGAGCATCGGGACGAGGTCGGCGATGGCCGCGAGCTCCCCGAGCGTGCCGCCGAAGCGGCGGAAGTGCAGGGTGTCGACGACGACCTGGGCGCCGGCGGCCCGGGCGGCCGTCGCGGCGGCGGGCAGCGAGCTGATGCGCTGGTAGGAGATGGGCTCGAGCGTGGGGGTGATGCCGAATTCCCGTCCGTCCTCGGCCATCCGGGCGAGGTTCTCGGCGAACCGGGCAGGCTCGGGATCGGCTCCCGCCACGGTCATAGTCCGGGCGCCGAGGGCGTGCCCGGCCTCGAACATGCGCAGCCAGGCGTCGCGCTGGCCATGGGCCCCGCTTGTTCCGTCCATGAGGAGGAATTCGATGTCCACCAGGCGGACGCCGGTGGCGCGGGCGTTGGCGAGCGTCTGGGCGAGCATCGGCGAGCCGGGCTGCAGGTCGTACGGCCGCTCGGCCGAGGTCACGGGACGGACGCGGGCGCCGATGAAGTCGAACCCCGCCTCGGCGGCGACGAGGACGAGGTCGGGCGGGGCGGTCCCGAGGAGGGAGAGCTGGGCGAGGCCCACGGGGCGCCGCGGCGCGGAGGCGGTCTGGGCGGCGGTCATGCAGATGCTCCTTCGAGGATCGGGGCGGAGGGGGTGGGCGATGCGGCGGGTGCGAGGGCGGCGGCGAGGCGCTGGGCGGCGTCGTACCCGCTCTTGATCGCATTCGACGCCGTGGGCGGGGTCTGGTCGACCACAGTCCCGGCAAGCACCACCGGAACGCCCGCGCCGAGCCCGAGCGCGGCCTCGCGGCCCTCCCGGTCCACGGCCGCGCTGAGGGGCACCACGCCGCGGGAGACCAGGAGGGGTCCGGGCGCCCCGAGCCACCGCTCGCCGTCGGCCCCGACGACGCGGACGCGGCCTTCCGGCGTGCCGGGCGCAACCGCCTCGATGATGCGCGCGTCGAGCACGATCCGCACGTGCGGACTGGCCTCGAGCCGCGGGACGGCGAGGATCTTGGCGCGGCGCCCGGATTCCGGGGCGATGGCCTGCTCGGGCCCGATGAGCAGCACGCGCGTGCCGTGGGCCGCGAGGGTGTCCGCCACAGACAGGGCCACCGAGTCGGCGCCCCAGATCGTCACCGCGGCGGGCCAGGCGCCCTCTTCGGCGCGGCGGTCGCCGTCGAGGAGGCCCGGGCGGGCGGCGAGCCAGTCGCGGACGTCGAGCACGCCGTCGGGCGCCTCGGCGCGACTGCCGGTGACCGGAAAGCCGGGTGCGGGGCGGGCCCCGCCGGTGGCGAGGACGATCCCGTCGGCGCCGAGCGTCTGCGCGAGGCCTGCGAGGTCCCGGACGTCCGCGGCGGCGCCGAGGCGCACCTCGACCCCGAGGCGCGCGAGCTCGGCGCGGTTCCAGTCGAGGTAGCGGTGGAAGTCGGGAGTTGGGCGCATCCCGGCGGCGAGCGCGAACTGGCCGCCGATCCGCTCCCCCGCCTCGAGCAACGTGACGCGCGCACCGGCCTCGGCGAGCTCGCGCGCGGCGGTCAGGCCCGCGGGCCCGGCGCCGAGGACCACGGTGCGAGGCGGGGCGGGGCGCACGACGGCGCCCGGCCGCCCCGCGTCGTCGGCCGCCACGAGGCGCGGGGCCGCCACGGGAACCCGCGAGCGCCCGACCGCTGGATTGACGGTGCACGTCACCTGGCCAAGGCCGAGGTTGTCGATGCAGACGTTGCAGGCGATGCACGGCCGGTACGGCGAGCCGTCCAGGACGCCCCGGACGAAGGCCGGGTCGGCGTGCACCGCACGGCCGAGGGAGACGAAGTCGCACACGCCGTCGGCGAGCACCGCCTCGATGGCCTCGGGCGAGTTGAGCCGCCCCGCGAGGCCGAGGGGCAGGCCGAAGCGCCGGTAGGCGCGGGCGTAGTCGGCGAGGATGCCGGGCCTCCACTCCCCCGGCTGCACGATCCACTCGCCGGCCTCGTAGGAGCCGGCGGAGAGGTCCAGGAAGTCCAGCGCCGCCAGGTCGAGCCGCGAGACGACCTCGAGGGTCTGCTCGGCGCCGAGTCCGTCCGGGACGCCCTCGAGCACGGAGAGGCGGATCCCGACGAGTGCCTCGGGCGCGGCCGCCCGGACAGCCCGGATCACGAGGTTGGCGAACCGCTCCGGGGCGCCGAACTCGTCGGAGCGGCCGTTGGTGCGGGCGGACATGAACTGGTGGACGAGGTAGCCGTGGCCGCCGTGGATGCTGATGGCGTCGAACCCGGCCGCGACGGCCCGGCGGGCCGCCTGGGCGTAGGCGTCCACGAGCTCGTGGCACTCGCGCGTGCTGAGCGCCCGGGGCAGCTCGCCGCCTGCGACCTCGCACGCAACCGCGGCGGGCGCGACGGGCGGGAGCCCGCTCACCGCGGACTGCGCGGTGCATCCGCCATGGTTGATCTCGACGGCGGCGAGCGCACCCGCTGCGTGGATGGCGTCGGTGAGCTCCCGGAATCCCGGGAGGACGGCGTCGGTGTGCAGGCCGAGCTGGTGGGTGCGGCCCTTGCCGTCGGCGCGCACGTACGTGGCCTCGGTGGTGACGATGGCGAGGCCTGCCCGGGCGCGGGCCACGAGGTAGTCCGTGTACTGGGCGGTCATGCGACCGTCGGTGGTGCCGTAGTTGCGCTCCATCGGGGAGCTCACGAGCCGGTTGCGGAGGGTGCGCGCCGGGCGGCCGTTGCGGCCCAGGACGAGCGGCTGGGAGGCATGGTGGGTCATGAGGCACCTTCTGGGGCGGCGGCGGGCTGGGCCAGGCGGACCGGACGCCCGGTGCGGGAGGACTCGTAGACGGCGAGGAGGATCGTCAGGGCCGCGGTGGCGTCGCGACCCGTGACGGCGGGCGCGCGGCCGGCGCCGAGGGCCTCGACGAAGTCGCGGATCTGGGTGGTGTGGTGCGGGACGAGCTGGCCGTTGATCGTGGCCAGGTCCACGTCCGGGTCGATGCCGGCGGGGTGAGCGGGCTGGGACTCAATGGTGCGGCCGCGGGCGAGGATGGTCACCCGGCCGTCGGTGCCCTCGGGGAACTCCGTGAGCTCGGCGGTCGCGCCGGTCTCGCCCGTGATGCGGATGCTGACCCCGAGGCTCGGGGCGGCGGCAGTCGTCGCGGAGAGCGTGGCCATCGCCCCGGAGGCGAAGCGGAGCAGGGCGGCGGCGGTGTCCTCGACCTCGATCGCGTGCGTGAAGGTGCCGAGGCAGCCGTGCACCTCGACGACCTCGCCCATGAGCCACTGCAGGAGGTCGAGGTAGTGGATGGCCTGGGTCATGAGCACGCCGCCGCCGTCGGTGGCCCACGTCCCCCGCCAGGCGGCCGCGCTGTAGTACTCCGGCTCCCGGTGCAGCAGCACCGAGGCGTGGCCGAGGATCGGCCGCCCGAGCGTGCCGTCGTCCACCGCGGCGCGGAGGCGCTGCGCGGCCGGCCAGAAGCGGCGCTGGAACAGGACTCCCAGACGCACGCCGGCGGCGTCGCACGCGGCGACCATCCGCTCGGCGGAGGCGAGGTCGATCGCGATCGGCTTCTCGCAGAGGACGTGCGCCCCCGCCGCCGCGGCGGCGAGGACCACGGCCTCATGGGTGGGGTGCGGGGTGCACACCGAGACGAGGTCGACGCCGGCGGCCAGCAGCTCCCCGACCGAGCCGAACGCGTGGGGGATCCCCCAGCGCTCGGCGGTCTCGCGGGCGCGGCCCGGGTCGACGTCGCACACGGCCACCACCGCGGCCTCGGGGATCGCGGCGAACGCCTCGAGGTGGTTGCGGCTGATGGCTCCGCAGCCCACGATCCCGACGCGGTAGGGCGCGCTCATGACACCTCCGTTCCGGCCCGCGCGGCCAGCTCGAGGAAGTGGGCGCGCATGCGGGCACGGTCTGCGCGGCGGCCGGTGAAGAGCTCGAACGAGTCGGCGGCCTGCGCCACGGCCATCCAGCCGCCGTCGAGCACGCGGCACCCGGCGGCCAGGGCGGCCTTCACGAGCTGGGTCTCGAGGGGGCGGTAGACGACGTCGGCCACCCAGTGCCGCGGCGTGAGCGCGGAGGCGTCGAAGGGGGTGCCCGGGTGCCCGACCATGCCGATCGGCGTCGCGTTGACCACGCCGTCGGCCCCCGCGAGGCGGGTGGGCACCTCGTCGAGGACGACGGCGGCGACCCGCCCCGCGCCGTCGGCCGCGGCTGGGTTCCCGGCGCGGTGCCCGGCGAGGCGGGCAGCGAGCTGCTCGGCGCGGGCGGGCTCGGCGTCCGCCACGAGCAGGGTCCCGGCGCCGGCGTCGAGGAGGGCGCGGGCCACGGCCGAGCCGGCCCCGCCCGCGCCGACGAGCAGCACCGTGCCGAGGGCCGCCCCGGGCAGGCCCTCCAGGAGCGCTGCGCGGAAGCCCGTGTGGTCGGTGTTGCGGCCGGTGAGCCGCGCGGCGGCGCCGGATCCGCCGCGGCGCGGGCCGCGATCGTGCGTGTCGATGACCACCGTGTTGACCGCCCCCAGCTCCCGCGCGTCGTCGGAGAGCCCGTCGAGGCCGGCGATGACCGACTGCTTGCACGGGTGCGTCACGTTCAGGCCCGTGTAGCCGAGCCGGGCGGCGTCCCGCGCGAGCTGCCCGGCGTCGTCGGGCGCGAGGCCGAGCGCGTCGAGGTCCAGCGTGCGGTAGGCGTAGCGGAGGCCGTGGGCGGCGGCCTCGCGCTCGTGCAGGAGCGGGCTGAGCGAGCCGGCGACGTTGGCGCCGATGAGTCCGATGAGGTGGCTGGGGGCGGTCATGGTGGTCCTTGTCGGTGGGGGTCAGTAGGTGGCGCGGCCGCCGGAGAGGTCGTACACGAACCCGGTGGTGTAGGAGGCGCCCCGGGAGGCGATGTACTCGACGAGCGCCGCGGCCTCCTCGGCCGTGCCGAGCCGGCCCATCGGGATCCGGGCGAGGTCCGCGTCCGTCACCGCGAGGTCCCGGATGAGGGGCGTGGCGACCTTGCCGGGCGCCACCGCGTTCACGGTGACGCCCGAGGCCGCGCACTCCTTGGCCAGGGCCTTGGTGAGGCCCATGAGCCCGGCCTTGCTCGCGGAGTAGGCGGCCATTCCCGCCACGCCCTCCTTGCCGGCGGTCGAGGCGAAGTGGATGAGCCGGCCCGAGCCGCTGCGCGCCAGGTGCGGCAGGACGGCCCGGGAGACGAGGAACGCCCCCGTGAGGTTGACCCGCAGCATCCGCTCGAAGGACTCGACGGTCTCCTCGGCCGCCGGACGGACCTCGCCGACGATCCCTGCGGTGTTGACGACGACGTCGAGCCGCCCGCCGGTCTCGGCGAGGGCCTTGGCGACGCCCGCCTCGACGGACGCCTGATCGGAGACGTCGAGGTCCACGTGGGCCACGCCGGCGTCGGCGCCGTGCCGCGGGGCACCGGGCAGGTCGGCGGCGACCAGGGCCGCCGCGGCAGGGGCGAGGCGCTCGACCACCGCGCGGCCGATGCCCGACGCGGCCCCGATCACGAGGCACCGGCGCCCCGCAGGGACTGGCCCACTGCGCGCCATCAGTTCCCCGCCGTTCCAGGGGCCGGGACGGCGAGCGCCTGGGCCGGGTCCGCGCGGCGGGAGCGGCGGCCGAGCTCGTCCTTGGGCACCCGGTACGTCTCGCGGGCCGAGAGCACGGCCAGGGCGGAGACGAGGCAGAAGGCCACCGTCATCCAGCCCACGGGGCCCCAGTTGGCGGAGTTGCCCGCGGTGATCGCGGCGCCGATGGCCGGGGTGAAGCCGGCCACGACGAGGCCGAGCATGAGGCTCACTGCCATGCCGGAGTAGCGCGTCCTGGCCGGGAACAGCTCGGGGAAGTAGGCGGGGTAGACGCCGTTGGGCATGGCGTAGAAGATGCCCGTGAGGCCGATCCCGGCGGCGAAGATCAGCGGCCAGCTCCGGGTCGAGAGGGCTCCGAAGAACACGAAGACCATGACGGCGCTGCCCAGGGCGCCGACGATGAAGACCGGCTTGCGGCCGATCTTGTCTGCCAGGAGTGCGAAGAGCGGCTGCGTGAAGACCGTGACGGCATTGGCCACAGCGATGACCACCAGCATGGTCGGCTTGTCCAGCTTCACCACCGCGGTCGCGTAGGTCAGCGCGAAGACGGTGAAGACGGTGCCGACCATCGTCACGAGGGCGGCGAGGGTCACGCGGACCACGTTGGGGAAGTCGTTGCGGAACAGGTCCACGAGCGGGACCGCGGCAGTCTGGGCGTCCTCCTTGATCTCGGCGAACAGCTCGGGCTCCTCGAGCCGGCGGCGCAGGTAGAAGGCGACGAACGTGACCACTGCGCTGAGCAGGAACGGGATGCGCCAGCCCCAGGACATGAGGACCGGCTGCGGGAGCATGGTGACCGGGATGAACACGATGCTCGAGACCACGATGCCGAACTGGATCCCGCTCATGGTGAAGCTCGTGAAGAAGGCCCGGCGGCCCTCCGGCGCGTGCTCGAGCGTCAGGGAGCTCGAGCCCGGCGACTCTCCGCCGGCGGAGAGCCCCTGGATGAAGCGCAGCGCGATGAGCGCGGCCGGGGCGAGGCCCCCGACGGCGCTGTAGGTGGGGAGGCAGCCGATGAGGAACGTCGAGGCGCCCATGAGCACGAGGGTCAGCAGCAGGACGTTCTTCCGCCCCATCCGGTCGCCGAAGTGGCCCCAGATGACGGCGCCGAGCGGGCGGGCGACGTAGGCGACCCCGAGGGTGGCGAACGAGAGCAGCGTCCCGGCCGCGCCGGCGTCGGGGAAGAACAGCTTGCCGAAGAACAGGGCCGCGGCGGAGCCGAAGATGAAGAAGTCGTAGTACTCGAGCGTGCTGCCCAGGAAACCGGACAGGGCCGCAATCCGCGCGTTCTGGGTGCGCGGCGTGCGGGAGTCGGTGGATGTCGACGCTGACATGGATGCTCCCTTCGGGTGATGCCGCCCACGGGAGGTGGCGGCTCATCCAGCATGGGGGCGCCCATTGTGGCGCGTCCAACACTTAGTTGATCTAGGACTATGTGCGTATCACGCACAATTCTGGAGGGTCACTCCACGGCGGGGGCCGCGGCCTCCTCGGGCCGGGCCTGCGAGCGCGGGCGCCGGAACGTGAGCAGGAACGCGATCACGGCCGCCACGAACAGCAGGCCGGAGACCCAGGTGTTGACCCGGAGCCCGAGGATGAGGTTCGCGTAGTCCGAGCGCATGAGCTCGAAGACGAACCGCCCGGCCGTGTAGACGGCAATGTAGAGGGCGAGCACGCTCCCGGCGCCGAGCCGGACCTTCCGGTCGAGCCAGATGATCGCTGCCGCGGTCGCGAGGCACCAGATCGACTCGTAGAGGAAGGTGGGCTGGAAGTAGCCGAGCACGACGGGGTTGCCGGCGGCATCCGTGACCGCACGGCCCGTGGAGAGGTCCATCTGGTGGATCTGCAGCCCCCAGGGAAGGTCGGTCGGGTCGCCGTAGAGCTCGTTGTTGAACCAGTTGCCCCACCGTCCGATCCCCTGGGCAGCGAGCACCCCGGGCGCCACGGCGTCCGCGAACGCCAGGAAGGAGGCGCCCGCGCGTCGGCACCCGATCCACACGCCCACGGCGCCGAGCGCCACAGCGCCCCAGATGCCGAGCCCGCCGTCCCAGATCGCGAACGCGTTCCAGGGGTTCCTGCCCGGCAGGAAGTACAGCTCGGGGTCGGTGATGACGTGGTAGATGCGCCCGCCCACGATCCCGAACGGAATGGCCCACAGGCTGATGTCGATCGCCTCTCCGGCCCGCCCGCCCCGCTGCCGCCACCGGCGTGCCGTGATCCACACGGCGACGGCGATGCCGAGCATGATGCACAGGGCATAGAAGTGGATGGTCAGCGGCCCAAGGGGGAAGCCGCTCACTGTGGGGGAAGGGAAATAGGCCGGAACCGACGCGTTCACGCTCACTGCCGGATCCTACCAATTCCAGGTGGCCGGGAACCGGGCGCCGCGGGTCAGGCCGGGGTGGGCAGCACCTGCTCGGCAACCTCGAGCACGTGCGGCAGCACGCGCGAGGGGTTGGCGGGCGCCCACGCGAGCCCGTGCTGGAGGTAGGGCTGCGGGCCGGAGAGCGGGATGTACACGGCCCCGTGCGGCAGGATGTCGCTCATGCCCTCGCTCACGAGGCTCACGCCCATCCCGGCGGCGACGAACGTGAGGATCATGAACGGGTCGCCGATCGTCTGCACCACGCGCGGCCGGAACCCCGCCGCGACGCAGGCGGCCGTGGCCGTGCGCTCGAGGTCCGACCCGCCGCCGGAGGGCATCATGACGAAGTCCTCGCCGCGCAGCTCTGCGAGGTCGAGCGAGGGCCGGTGGGCGAGGGCGTGGTCCACAGGGACGACGGCGCCGAGCGCCTCCCGCGCGATCAGGCGGGAGGCGAGCGGGGACGGGTCGAGCGGGAGTCCCACGAAGGCCAGGTCGAGCGTTCCCTGCATGAGCTGCGCGACGGCGTCGCCCGTCACCACGCGGCCCTGCAGCGAGAGGACCACGTCCGGGTAGCGGCGGCGCAGCGCCCGGGTGAGCCGCGGGAGGGTGCGGTGGTTGATGGCGCCGGTGAAGCTCATGGTCAGGTGCCCGTAGACGGTCCCCACGGAGGCGTGGGCGGCCTGCCGGGCGACCTCGAGCTCGTCCAGGGCGCGGTAGGCGTGCGGCAGCAGGGAGCGGCCGGCGGGGGTGAGGGCCACGCTGCGCGTGCTGCGGTCGAACAGCGGCACGCCCATGTCCTTCTCGAGCTTGCGGATGGTCTGGCTCAGCGGCGACTGGGCCATGTGCAGCCGCGTGGCTGCGCGCCCGAAGTGCAGCTCCTCGGCCACGGCGACGAACGCCTCGAGCCACCTGATCTCCACGGGCCCATTCAAGCACCTGCCCAGCCGCTCCCGGCTCCCCGCCCCCGCCGGGCGGCTGAGTAGGGTGGACGGGTGACCGCGGCGAAGGACTCCCCCACAGCACTGCCCACCGAGGGGATCCCGGACCGGGTGCTGATGTCCATCGGCTTCCTGTCCTTCTTCGACCGGTTCGCCACTCCCCCGATGCTCGTGGTCCTCGCGGCCCGGACCGGCATGTCCCTCGCGGAGGCGGTGGGACTGGTGGCCGCCTACTCGCTCCTGTACGCCCTCGGGCAGCCCGTGTGGGGGTTCATCAGCGACCGGTTCGGCCGGGTGGCGGTGCTCCGCACGGCCCTGGCCGGCCTGGCCGTGGCGGCGGTGGCCAGCACGCTGTTCAGCGCGCACGTCCCGCTGCTCGTTGCCCGCTCGGCCGCCGGGCTCATGGCCGGGTGCCTGTACCCGACACTCCTGACCATCATCGGCGACACGCGCACCGGCGTCGCGAAGGCCCGCGGCCTCTCCGAGCTGCAGGTCTACTCGGCCCTCGGCACCACCGGGGCCACCCTCGCCGCCGGCACCATCGCGGCGTACACGGATTGGCGGGTGGTGTTCGGGCTGCCCGCCCTCGGCTGCCTCGCCCTCCTGATCCTCCTCCGCCGCGCGCACGACGGCGGCACGCACCGCCGCGGTCCCGTCGACTTCCGCGCGGCGTTCTCGGGCGCGGCCCTCGGCGTGTACGGGGTGGCCGTGCTCGAGGGCGCGGTGCTCATGGGCGTGCTGACCTACTTCGTGCCGGCACTGCAGCACGCGGACGTGCCCATCGCCCTCGCGGGAGTGCTCGCCGCCGGCTACGGCGTCGGGGTGATTGCGGGCGCCCGGCTCATGCGCCGGCTCGTGCAGCGCCTCTCGCGCACGCGGCTCATGGGCCTGGGCGGGGCGGTGCTGCTGGTGGGCTATGCGGCGTCGTCGGTCGTGCAGAATCCGGCGGCGATCACCGCCACCGCGGTCCTCGTCGGGGCCTCGAACGCGATCCTGCACTCCTCGGTGCAGGGCTGGGCCACCGAGGTCGCGCCGGCGGCCAGGGCCACCGCGGTGGCCCTGTTCGCCTGTGCGCTGTTCCTCGGCAGCTCGGTGGGGACCTTCCTCACGGCGCCGCTCGCCGGGGCCGGCCAGTACGGGGCGATCTTCCTGCTCGGGCTCGGCGCCACGGCGGTGCTCATCGCGGTGGTGACGGCCGGGCACTCGGCGTGGCAGCGGCGTCGGGCGCGGTAGGGGCGGCCAGGAGATCGCCCCGGTCAGAACATGTCCGGTGAGTCGACCCGCTCCCCGACGGTGATCTGCGGGGCCACGGTGAGGTCGGCGCCGACCGTGCCCATGAAGTCCCGCAGCGCCGGATCGCTGAAGAAGCTCTCGAACTCCTGCGCGGATTCCCACTCGTCGTTGATGAGGATGTAGCCCTCTCCCACACCGAACTGGTGGTGGAGGGCGCCGTGCTCCTTGGCACTCGCGGCAATCTTCCGGTACTCCTCAGCATGGTCCTCGAGGGACTTCGTGAAGACGCCTGTGTCCCCGGAAACCTTGACCGCGACGATGACAGACATGGCGATTGACCTCCTGCTAAGTGAGACCGCTGCTCATGGTAGGAAGCGGTGCCGCGGCCCGCAAGGGTGCAGGGCGGCCTTCCCGCGGGCGCCCGGCGGGCCTACCCTGAAACCGTCCACAGAGACCGTCCCCGCTGGGAAGCTGGAGGCTCGTCTGGGGCGGCTTCGAGTCCAAGGAGCACGCCATGAGCACCAACGCGTCCATCAACACCGTCACGAGCCTGAACGTGAAGTCCCACGACGACCCCGACGAGAAGCGCCGGCCCGACAAGTCCGAGATCGACCTCGTGACCGTGGGGGACTACACGATCGGGCGCCTCACGTTCGCCCCCGGCTGGCGCTGGTCGGACTGCATCAAGCCGGTCGCGGGTACCGACACCTGCCAGAACAACCACGTGGGCTATTGCGTTTCCGGCACCCTCGAGGTCCGCCTCGCCACGGGTGAAAGCGCAACGATCACGGCCGGCAGCTCGTACACGATCCCGCCGGGCCACGACGCCTGGGTCGTGGGCGAGGAGAAGTTCGTGGGGCTGGAGTTCCTCAGCGCCGCGGTCTTCGCGAAGCCGGAGTGAGCCACGCCGTGGGCGCCATTTGACGGCGGGGGCACCGCGCGGAAGCCTTGGCACCATGCGTGCCGAGAAGCTCTTCACCCCCGTCGACATCCGGGGCGTCCATGTCAGGAACCGCCTGTGGGCCTCGCCCATGTGCCAGTACTCGGTCGAGGAATGGGACGGGGTGCCCACCGACTGGCACCTCGCCCACCTCGGCTCCCTCTCCCGCGGCGGCGCCGGCCTCGTGATGACCGAGGCCAGCGCCGTCAACCCCGAGGGGCGCATCACCAACTGGGACACGGGCATCTGGAACGATGCCCAGGCGGACGCGTGGCGCCGGATCGTCGGCTTCGTCCACTCCCAGGGGGCCACCGCCGCGATGCAGCTCGCCCACGCGGGCCGCAAGGCCTCGACCTTCCGCGAGTGGAGCGGCAGGGGCAGCCAGCCGATCGAGGACGGCGGCTGGGAGACCGTGGCGCCGTCCGCGGTCGCCTTCGACGGCTACGCGACGCCGCGCGAGCTGAGCGTGGAGGAGATCGCGGGCATCGTCGCGGACTTCGCCGCCGCGGCCCGCCGGGCGCTGGACGCCGGCTTCGACGTGCTCGAGATCCACGGCGCCCATGGCTACCTCGTGCACCAGTTCCTGTCCCCGCTCTCCAACCTGCGCACCGACGAGTACGGCGGCAGCCTCGAGAACCGGGCCCGCATCCTGCTCGAGATCGTCCGGGCCGTTCGGGCAGAGGCGGGCGACGCCGTCCCCCTCCTCGTGCGCCTCTCGGCGACCGACTGGGTGGACGGCGGCTGGAACCTCGAGGACACCATCACGGTGGCCGGATGGGCGGCCGAGGAGGGCGCCGACTGGTTCGACCTGTCCTCCGGCGGCCTCGTGGCCCGGGCCAGCATCCCGGTCAAGCCCATGTACCAGGTGGGGTTCGCCACGGCCGTCCGCCAGGGCACCGGGATGCCGGTCAACGCCGTCGGCCTCATCACCACCCCGCAGGAGGCCGCGCAGATCGTGGGCAACGACGAGGCCGACGCCGTCATGGTGGCGCGCGAGTTCCTCCGCGATCCCCACTTCGGGCTCCGGGCCGCGCACGAGCTCGGAGTCGAGCTCGACTACTGGCCGCCGCAGTACACCCGCGCGAAGTGGCGCACCGAGGCCTGACCCCGGAACCCGACCGGAGGACCTCCATGCCCCTCGCCCAGCTCGCCGCCGTCGTCGAGTCCCTCCACGCAGCCCTGCCGGGCAGGGTGGAGGCCGACCCCGGGCGGCTCCTGCCGTACACCACCGACCGCTCGGGCCACCGCTCAGCCGGAGCCCCGCTGGCCGCGGTGTACCCGGCCAGCGTCGAGGACGTGCAGGCCGTGTGCCGGATCGCGTCCGCGGCCGGGGTGCCGATCGTGGGCCGCGGCGCCGGCACCGGGCTCGCCGGCGGGGCCATCGCCGGCCCGGGAGAGATCGTGCTGTCCCTGAGGGACATGGACCGGATCCTGGAGGTCTCCGAGGCGAACCGGCTCGCCGTCGTCCAGCCCGGCATCCTCAACGGCGACCTCAACCGGGCCCTCGCCGGGCACGGCCTGTGGTGGGCGCCCGACCCGGCGAGCAAGGACATCTCCACCGTGGGCGGGAACATCGCCATGAACGCCGGCGGACTGCTCTGCGCGAAGTACGGGGTCACGCGGGAGGCGGTGCTCGCCCTGAAGGTGGTCCTGGCCGACGGGCGGCTCATCTCCGTGGGCCACCGCACCGTCAAAGGGGTCACCGGCTACGACCCGTGCGCCCTCATGATCGGCTCCGAGGGGACCCTCGGGATCATCGTCGAGTGCACCCTCAAGCTCACCCCGCTCGTCACCGGGGAGACCGCCACGCTCGGGGCGTTCTTCGCCACGCTCGAGGACGCCGTCGCGGCCGTCACCGAGGTGACCCGGCAGGGGCACGTGCCCGCGATCATGGAGCTCATGGACCGCCGCACGCTCGACTGCGTGCGCCAGCACACGGGCCACGACGTGGCACCGGGCGCCGAGGCCTACGTGCTCGTCCAGTGCGACGGCCCCTCCGCCCTCGCCACCGCCGAGCAGATCGCCGCCCTGGCGCGCGGCGCCGGTGCCACTGTCCGGACCACCACCGACCCCGAGGAGTCCGCGCGCCTGGTCGGCTTCCGCCGCAGCGCCTTCCCGGCGCTCGAGGCGATGGGCACCCTGCTGGTCGAGGACATCGCCGTGCCCCGGGACAGGGTGGGCGAGGCCTTCGCCGCGGTCCGCCGGATCGAGGAGAAGTACCAGGTGATGATCCCGACCACCTGCCACGCCGGGGACGGGAACCTGCACCCCACGTTCGTCTTCACCGGCGAGGACGTCCCCGAGCACGTCTGGGCCGCGGCCGGAGAGATCTTCGCGACCGCCCTGGACCTCGGCGGGACGCTCACGGGCGAGCACGGCATCGGCCTGCTCAAGCGCCGGTGGCTCGGCGACGAGCTGGGCGCGGAACAGTACGCCCTCCAGCGCGAGATCAAGCGCGTCTTCGACCCCCACGGCATCCTCAACCCCGGCAAGGTCTTCGCCGAGTAGCGCTAGACGCCGGTCGCCCACGGGCGGCCGGCGCGGCCGGGCCCGCGCCGGTTGCGTGCCCCGCCCCTGTGTGCGATCGTTCAGAGGAATCGTGGCCCGTCGGCAGGAGGTGAGACCCATGAACGCACAGGAGTGGGTGCTCCCCCGCCGTCCACGAGCGCGCGACTGACGCAGTCGCCACCGGGAGCGCCCTGCAGGCACCGATCGCGAAAGGCGACTCCCATGGACGCAGCATCATCTTCACCCCTTCATCCCGAACCCCCGCACTCCGGCCCCGGGCAGCCTGGCGCCACCCGCCGGACCCCTGGCACCGGCGGCCGCGCACTGGTCCTCCACGGCGGCGGATCGGCGGGCAACGCGTGGGAGATCGGCATCATCGCCGGTCTTTCCGAGGCAGGCCTCGACGTGACCGCGGCCGACCTCATCATCGGCACCTCGGCCGGCTCGACCGCGGCGGCCCAGATCACGGCCGCGAGCCCCGCCGAGCTGATGGCCGCCATCCTCGACGCTGAGCACCAGCCGAGGACCCGGCCAGGCGGCGCCGGAGCAGCGCGCGGGCCGGGGCGGCCGGCCGTGGACCACCTGGAGCGCACGGGCAGGATCATCGCCGCCGCGCACTCGGCGGCGGACATGCGCCGCCGGATGGGTGCGGCCGCGCTGGAGCTGGAGGGGGCCTCCGACCCCTCCGTCCGGGAGCGCTGGCGCGCCACGGTCGGCGCGCGGCTGCCCCGTGAGGGCTGGCCGGAGCAGGAGGTCCTCATCACGGCCGTGGACGCCCGCACCGGCGAACCGGTGGTCTTCGACCGCCACAGCGGCGTCGGCCTCGTGGACGCCGTCGCGGCGAGCTGCTCGAGCGGCGTTCCGTACGCCATCGGGGACCGGCAGTACATCGACGGCGGCTACCGCCGCAACGAGAACGCCGACCTTGCACTGGGATATCGGCGGGTCCTGGTGCTCTCGCCGTTCGGCGGCCGGACCCGCCACCCGCTCGAGTGGGGCATGCAGCTCGCGGCGCAGGTCGCCGAGCTGCGCGCCGCGGGCAGCGAGGTCGAGACGGTCTTCCCCGACGGCCCTTCCCGTGAGGCGTTCGGCGGCAACATGATGGACCTGTCGGCACGGCCCCCGGCCGCCCGCGCCGGCCACCGCCAGGGAATGGCCCTGGCGGAGCAGCTCATCGCCTTCTGGCGCTGAGCTCCGCGGGATTGGGCGCCGTCCCGGCGGGTAAGTCGGCAGGTGCGGGACGCGGCAGCGCCCAGCACCTGCGAACCGAAGGAGTGGATCATGATCGAACGCGGCAGCAACAAGCACGGTCCGGAACTCGACGAGCAGATGAAGCACGAGGTCGAGGAGGAAGTCAGGGGCGGCCTCCCCTCCGGCGATCAGGACTGGCAGAACCCGGAGCCGTTCCCGGACGACACGGACGATGTGGAGACCCGGGCCGCCGTCGAACGGGACCTCGGGCCGGATTCCGATCCCGCGGCGCGGGCCGCCCGCGAGGCGGAGTGAGGCTCTGAGGGGCTGATCGGCACACAGCAGGTCCGGCCGCGCGGTGCAGAGCACTGCGTGGCCGGACCTGTGGTGTGTGGACCTCTGGTGCGCGCCCCCGCTCAGCCGGGCAGCGGCACGTTCGGCGGCTCGTCGTCGCCGCCGTAGGCCTTCTCCTCGAGGTCCTTGGCCTTCTCGTCGCCTTTGTCCGAGGCGATGCCGGTGTCGCGCTGGAACCCGTCGAGGCGCTCCTGGTCGGGCTGGATCTCGTCGGGGTGGACGTCCTCGGGACGGGTGCCCTTCGGCTGCTCTTCGCTCATCGTTCCTCTCCCTGTGCCGGTAGTCGGGTGCGGACGCCCTGACTCCTACCCGGCCGCGGGCAGATCAACCGCCGCGGGCAGGACGGCGCCGACGCCAGACCGGCCCCGCCGGAGCGCCCCTACCGGCCGCCCTCGACCTTGCGGCTGCGCTGCTGGATCGCCTGCGACCCATACGGGTACACCTCGTGCTCCGGCTCGCTCACTCGCGTGAGCTCGTCGTTCTCCTCCGGGGTCAGGCGCAGGTCCGCAGCCGCGAGGTTGTCGGCGAGCTGCTCGCGGGTGCGGGCGCCGAGGATCACCGACGTCACGGCGGGCTGGTCCGCGACCCAGCGCAGCGCGACCTGGGCGTGGGAGACGCCGTGGGCCTGGGCAACCGAGCCGACCGTGTCGATGATGTTCCAGGTCTTCTCGCGGGCGTTGCGCGGCCCCCACGCCTCCATGCCGCGCTGCGGGTTCTCGCCGAGGCGGGTCGCGCCGGTCGGCTCGGTGTCGCGCTGGTACTTGCCGCTGAGCCAGCCCCCGCCCAGGGGAGACCACGGCAGGAGCCCCATGCCGGCGTCGAGCGCGGCGGGCACGATCTCCGCCTCGATCCCGCGTACCAGCAGGCTGTACTGCGGCTGAAGGGTCACGGGTGCGGCCCAGCCGTGGGCCCTGGCCTCATAGACGGCCTTGGTGAGCTGCCAGCCGAGGAAGTTGGAGAAGCCGTAGTAGCCGATCTTGCCCGCGGCGACGGCGTCGTCGAGGAAGCGCAGCGTCTCCTCGATGGGCGTGTGCGGGTCCCAGGCGTGCATCTGGTACAGGTCGACGTGCTCGACGCCGAGCCGGCGCAGCGACGCGTCGAGGGCGGTGCGCAGGTGGCGGCGGGAGGTGCCGAGGTCGTTGGGGCCCTCCCCCATCGGGAACCGGCCCTTCGTGGCGACCACCATCTGCTCGGCCTTGGCGGGGTTCGCGGCGAGCCAGCGGCCCACGATCTCCTCGGACGTGCCGCGCGTGTAGACGTCGGCGGTGTCGAGGAACGTGCCGCCGGCGGCGGCGTAGTCGTCGAGGATGGCGTGCGATGTCGGCTCGTCGGCTTCCGCTCCGAACGTCATGGTTCCGAGGGCGAACTCCGAGACGATGGCGCCGCTGCGCCCGAGCGTGCGGTACTCCATGAATGCTCCTTCGAGAAAGGGGACTGGTGGGATCCCTGCCCACCCTAGGGGCCGCTGAGAGCCGCGGGAAGGGCGTTGCCGCCCCTGAGGGTGGGCCTGTGAGAACCCCCCAAACCCGGTCTGGGAGTCACCTCCTGGAGGTCACCTTCTGAGGGTCACCTTCTGAGGGTCACCTCCCGAGGGCACACCCGCAAGAGCTGACTCCCAGGAGGTGACCCTCAGACGGGAGGGGCGCCGCGGGTCAGCCGGTCACCCGGTCACGAGCGGGCCGCGCCGGCCGAGGGCCCACGCGGCGAGGGCCATGAGGCTCAGGGCGGCCCCGGCGAGGCTGACCGCCGTCCAGCCGCCGGCTGACCAGAGGAGCGCTGCGGCGCCCGAGCCCGCGGCGCCGCCGATGAAGTTGGACGTGATGTACGCCGTGTTGAGCCGGCTGCGGCCCTCGTGGGACAGCGAGAGCAGGCGGGTCTGGTTGAGCACGTTCTGCCCCTGGATCGCGATGTCGAGGAGGAACACCACGAGCACGAGCATCCACACGGCAGAGCCGGACAACGCCGCGATGGCGAACGAGGCGAGCACGAGCACCCACGCGATGCCGGTGGCCGGCAGGGACCAGCCCCGGTCGTGGAGGCGCCCGGCCCGCTGGGCCGTGACCGCCCCGGCGATCCCGACGAGCCCGAACAGGCCGATCACCGACACCGGGTAGTGGAACGGCGGCCCCGCGAGCAGGAACGTCAGCGAGGTCCAGAACAGCGTGAACACCGCGAACCCGGTGGTGGACAGGATGAGCGTCCACCGCACCGCCCGCTCGCGGACGACGACGGCCCCCACCGAGGCGATCAGCTTCGGGTACGCGACCCGCGCCTTGGGCGCGAGCGGCGGCAGCGCGCGCCACACGAGCCCGGCGAGGAGCACCATCGCGACGGCCGCCGCGCCGTACACGAGGCGCCAGCCGCCGATCCCGGCGACGAGGCCGCTGACGGCGCGCGAGGCCAGGATCCCGGTGAGGATCCCGGCCACGACGGTCCCGACCACCCGGCCCCGGTGGGCGTCCTCGGCGAGGTCCCCGGCGAGCGGGGTCAGGATCTGCCCGGCGATCGTCGTGACCCCGAGCAGGCACAGCGCCACGAGCAGGAACGGGAAGGACGGCGCGAGCGCGCACGCGACGAGCACCGCGGCCGAGACCAGCATCATCGCGGCCGTGAGCCGCCGCCGGTCGACCACGTCGCCGAGCGGGACGATGAGCAGGATCCCGACCGCATAACCGATCTGGGTGGCGGTCACGAGCCAGCCGGCCGAGGCCGTCGTGGTGTGGAACTCGCGGGCGATGGTCTCGAGCAGGGGCTGGGCCCAGTAGAGGTTGCCCACGGCGGCGCCGGAGGCGAGGGCGAACAGGAGCGTCAGGCCGCGCGTCATGGCCGGCTGGCGCGCGGCGGTCCCGGTCCCGGCGGGCACTAAGTCCAGGTCCCGGCGAGCGTCTCGGTCCGGTCCGTGGCCGGCGGCGGTGTCGCGGAGAGCTCGGAGACCTTCCGCCGCAGCTCGGGCGTCATCTCGACCTCGAGCGCGGCGAGGGAGCCCTCGAGCTGCTCGAGGTTCCGTGCGCCGACGATCGGGGCCGTGACGCCCGGGTGGCCCATCGCCCAGGCGACGGCGAGCGCGGCCGGTGCGATCCCGGCGTCGTCCGCGAAGGCCGCGAAGCGCTCCGCGGTGGCCCGGTCGCCCTCGAGGCCGTAGCGCCGGGCGTACCGCTCGTTCTCGACGAGCCGGCCGCCCTCGGGCCGCTGTCCGCCGCGGTACTTGCCGGTGAGCAGGCCGCCGCCGAGGGGGCTGTAGGTGATGACGCCGAGGTTCTCAGCCTGGGCCAGGGGCAGGATCTCGACCTCGGCCTGCCGCTTGACGAGGTTGTACATCGGCTCGATGAGCTCGAACCGGGCGAGCCCCTCGCGGGCCGAGATCCCGAGCGCGGTCGCAATCTGCCAGGCCGCCCAATTGCTCACGGCCGGGTAGAGGATCTTGCCCTGCCGTTGGAGGTCGTCGAGCGCCCGCAGCGTCTGCTCGATCGGCGTGCGGGGGTCGAAGGCGTGGACGAAGTAGAAGTCGATCCGGTCCGTCCCGAGCCGGGACAGGCTGGCCTCCACGGCCTGCAGGATGTGCCGGCGTGAGAGGCCTCCCGCGTTGGGGTCCTCGCCCGTGGGGAAGAAGACCTTGGAGGTGATGACGATGTCATCCCGCTCGTGGGCCGCGAGCCGGCCGAGGATCTCCTCGGATCGGCCGCCGCTGTAGATGTTGGCCGTGTCGAAGAAGTTGATGCCGAGCTCGCGGGCCCTGCGGTACATCGCTGCCGAGGTGTCCTCGTCGGCCTCCGAGCCGAACGACATCGTGCCGAAGCACAGCGGCGAGACCTGGACGCCCGTGGCGCCCACTGTCCTGTAGTCCATGGAACTCCTTCCGTCGGCCTCTGATGTACCCGGTCCGGGATCAGGCCGAACCAGATTCCCCCTCGCCCCTGCCGACCGCGCACAGCCGGGCCACGGTCTCGCGCAGGTCGGCCGGCGAGGCCGGCCCGGTGCCCCCCGAGTAGGAGGCGTCCGCGTGGAGCATGAGCGCGGCGAAGACCAGGCCGACGGCGAGGCGGGCGCGCTGCGGCGCGGCACGCTCCTCGGCGAGCCGGATCACGCCCTTGCGGGCCCCGGAGGACCACTGGTGCAGGGCGGCCAGGAGGTCCGGCTCGAACCCCATGAGCTCCTTGATCCGCGGGATGTCCCCCTCGGGGCCGCCGGCGATGCCCGAGACGAGCTCGCAGAGGTCGTCCACGAGGGTCCCGTGGCCGGCGAGGAACGTCCGCTCCTGCTCCTCGGAGAGCGCCGTGGCCGGCAGGCCGAGCACCGCGGCCGCCTTCGAGGGGAAGTAGTTGAAGAACGTCCGCTCCGAGATCCCGGCGCCCGCGCAGATGTCCGCGACGGTCACCTGCGCGAGCCCCCGCTCGGCCGCGAGCGCGAACGCTGCGTCGTGGATGGCGCGCCGGGTCAGCTGCTTCTTGCGTTCGCGCAGCGTCCCCGGCCCGTCCTCGACCGCGGCGCCGTGCTCCACCCCGCTCACCCCCGGTGGACCCGGATGGCGCCGGTGTCCGGGCTGGTCGGCGAGCCGGTCTCGGCCGCGGCCAGGGCCGCGTCGGAGCCGAGGTCGTCGGCGGTGCCGGCGGCGTCGGCCTGCTCCTGCAGGGCCGAGCGCTGGCGCAGCGGCGGGACCTTGAAGAACCACGAGAGGATGAACGCGAGGACGATCACCCCGAAGCCGACCCAGTAGATGACCACGGCGGAGCTGTTGAAGCCCGTCATGAACGGGCGGGTGAGCCGCGCGTCGGCGCCCTTGAGGAAGGACGTGTCCGAGGTCGTGGAGGACGAGGAGCTGTTCGAGGACGAGTTCTCCTTGAGCTTGTCGATCAGCGTCGGCGCGACCTTGTCCACGATCGCGTTGCGCTGGCCCTGGTCGGCGTAGTCGACGGCGAGCTTGCCGTTGACCACCGAGGCGCCGGCCTTCTGGGCGGCCGCCTGCAGCGCGGACTGCTCCGCGGCGGGCTTCGCTGCCGCGACCTGGCTGTCGATGATCCCCGGCGCGGCCGACGCCGGCACCACACCGGCGGCGACCTGCTTCTGGACGGCGGCGGTCACCTGGGCGGTGACGGCCTGGTCGGCTGCGGCCTTCGCGGCGGCCGCGCCCTGGTCGAGGCCGGACTGCACCTGGGCCTTGACGGGGGTGACGATCGGGGACCAGATCTGGTCCATGACGCCCTTGTTGGCCGGGTTCGCCGCGACGGAGGGGGTGAGGGCCGCGTCGAGCGCGCTCGTGAGGTCGCCCTTGTTCTGCATGGCCGTGGCGATGTTGGCCGGCATCAGGGCGAAGAGGATGGAGAGCAGGACGGCGGTGCCCATGGTTCCGCCGATCTGGCGGAAGAACGTGGACGAGCTCGTGGCCACGCCCATGTCCCGCGGGGCGACGGAGTTCTGCGAGGCGAGCACGAGCGACTGCATGAGCTGGCCGAGGCCGAGGCCGATCAGGAACATGGCGCCCATGAGGTACCAGAGCGGCTTGTCGATCGACATTCCCGTCAGGACGAGGTAGCCCAGGGCCACGAGGAACGTGCCCGTGATGGGGAAGATGCGGTACTTGCCGGTGCGGGAGACGATCTGGCCCGAGGCGATCGAGGCGATCATGAGGCCGCCGATCATGGGCAGCGTCGCGAAGCCGGACTCGGTGGGCGTCAGGCCCGTGACGAGCTGGAGGTAGAGCGGGAGGGTCAGCATGGCGCCGAACATGGCGAAGCCCACGAGGAAGCCGAGGACGGTGGCCATGGAGAACGTGCGGGAGTGGAAGAGGCGCAGCGGGATGATCGCGTCCGCCCCCATGGCCCGCTCGATGAGGATGAAGGCGATGAGCCCCACGCCGCCGACCACGAAGCACGTGATGGACGCGGCGGATCCCCAGCCCCATTCGCGGCCCTGCTCGGCCACGAGGAGGAGCGGGACGAGGGTGACGACCACGGCGGTGGCGCCCCACCAGTCGATGCGCGGCGCGGCGTGCTTGTGGAACTTGGGCAGGTGCAGGAAGGCGAGCACCATGAGCAGGGCGACGACGCCGATCGGGACGTTGATGAGGAACACCCAGCGCCAACCGGTGATCCAGGCGATCTGGCTCGCGTCGGCGAAGACGCCGCCGATCAGCGGTCCCACCACCGAGGAGACGCCGAAGACGGCGAGGAAGAAGCCCTGGTACTTGGCGCGCTCGCGCGGCGCGAGGATGTCGCCCATGATCGCGAGCGGCAGCGACATGAGCGCGCCCGCGCCGATGCCCTGGAAGGCCCGGAACGCGGCGAGCATGATCATCGACGTCGAGAACGAGGACAGGAACGAGCCCAGGATGAACACGACCAGGCCGAAGATGTACAGCGGGCGGCGGCCGAAGATGTCGGAGAGCTTGCCGTAGATGGGCGTCGCGATCGTCGAGGTGATCAGGTAGGCGGTGGTGACCCAGGCCTGCTGGTCGAGGCCGTGGAGGTCGTCGCCGATCGTGCGGATGGCGGTGCCGACCACCGTCTGGTCGAGCGAGGAGAGGAACATGCCGGCCATGAGGGCGTAGATGACCAGCATGATCTGCCGTTGGGTCATCACGGCGCCGGACGGCGCGGCACTCGTCGAGGGGCCTGTCGCTGCTTGAGACATGAGGGGTCCGAATCTTCTCGGGTGGGATGTGGGAGCCACGCAACTTTGCAGGCTCTGCAAGTTTACACACTCTGCAAGAAGCTGCCCACCCCTCGGGCGGTGTGATCCCTACGACTCGTCGATCCGCTTGAGCAGGTCGCCGAGCGCCTCCCGGATCTCGTCGTGGTCGTACTGGGATGCCCGGCTCTCCCCCGAGATCACGGCGCAGCGGTGCACCTTCTTCAGGTCACTGAAGGGGAACTTGTACCTGGACTTGCTGCCCTCGGGGGCGTCGTCGTCAATCCCGAGGAACCACTGCGAGTACTCGCCCTCACCGTGCTTGTCGAGGAATGCGCTCAGCTCCTTCGTGGCCGGCGAGTGCTCGCTCCAGTCGTCGCGCGAGTCGCGCACCACTTTGCCCTCGCGCACGAGCGCCTTCGCGTGCTCGTAGGCCTTCTTGTTCAGCTTCATGCTGGCTCACCTCCCTGGCGTCCGGCGGACGACGACGGCGCGCCGCCCCTTCCGCAGGGAGGGTTACCCGCGGCGGAGCTACTGAACCGCGGCGACCGGGATGCCGTGGAGGGCGCGGGCGAGGACCGCGAGCTCGGGCCGGTCCTCAGCCTCGGCGAGGACGCGCTCCAGGGTCTCGTCGTGGACGGGCCTGGCCTCCAGGTACAGCTCGCGCCCCGCCGCGGTGAGCTCGGTGTAGATCCCGCGGCGGTCGTCAGCGCAGAGGATCCGGGTGAGCAGACCTCGGTCCTCGAGCCGCGTCACGAGGCGCGTCGTGGCACTCGGACTGAGGGCCGTGGCGCGCGCGAGCTGCTGCATGCGCATGTGCCAGCCGTCCTGGCGGCTGAGGGCGTCGAGCACTGTGTACTCGACCACCGAGAGCCTGAGCGCCGTGAGGGAGCGCTCGAGCTCCGACTCGATCATCCCGTGCAGCGCGGCGAGGGTGCGCCACCCCTGCGCGCGCACCTCGACGGCGCCGTCGTCGATGCTCATGCGGACCTCCTCGGGGACGGGTATGCAGACCAGGCTTGCGGGCAAGTCTTTGCGTGTGCAACTATTGCGTCTGCAATCGCAATATCCAGCGTCTGCAACTATCTCGAGTCTAGCAGAGGGGTCATCTGCCATGCCCATGGGGCTTCTTGCGCTGTCGATCGGCGCGTTCGGAATCGGGCTCACCGAGTTCGTGATCATGGGGCTGCTGCCCGAGGTGGCCGCCGACTTCGCCGTCTCGGAGGCGACCGCCGGCTGGCTCATCTCCGGGTACGCGCTCAGCGTCGTGGTCGGCGCCCTCCTCCTCACCGCGGCCACCACCCGGCTGCCGCGCAAGCGCGTGCTGCTGGGGCTGCTGGTCCTCTTCATCGTGGGCAACGCCCTCTCCGCCGCGGCCGGCGACTACGGCACCATGATGGCCGGGCGCATCATCGCGGCCCTGTGCCACGGGGCGTTCTTCGGCATCGGCTCCGTGGTCGCCACGGGGCTCGTCCCGGCGGCGCGCCAGGCCCGTGCGGTCGCGATCATGTTCACCGGCCTCACCGCCGCCAACGTGCTCGGCGTCCCGTTCGGGACCTTCCTCGGCCAGCAGGCCGGCTGGCGCGCCACCTTCTGGGCCATCTCCGCCATCGGCGTTCTCGCCCTGGTCGGCATCGCCGCGCTCGTCCCGGCCGATTCCCCCGCCCAGCAGGCACCCAGCCTGCGCCGCGAGCTCGCGGCGTTCCGGAACGGCCAGGTGTGGCTGTCCCTGCTCGTGACGATCCTGGCCTACGGCGGGATGTTCGGGGCCTTCACCTACATCGCCTACACGCTCACGGACGTCTCGGGCTTCGCGGCGGCCGCCGTGCCGTGGCTCCTGGTCCTGTTCGGGGTGGGCCTGTTCGCGGGCAACGCGCTCGGCGGCCGGCTCGCCGACCGGGGCATCGACCGCACCCTCATCCTCTTCATCGCCGCCCTCCTGGCCGTCCTCGTGCTCTTCGCGCTCCTGGCAGCGGATGCGGCAGCCGCCGCCGTCGCCCTCTTCCTGATGGGCGGGTTCGGCTTCGGCACCGTGCCCGGGCTGCAGGCGCGGATCATGCGCTATGCCTCCCACGCGCCGACCCTGGCCTCGGGCGCGAACATCGGGGCGTTCAACGTGGGCAACGCGCTCGGCGCATGGGCCGGCGGGCTCGGCATCAGCGCCGGGCTCGGCTACACCTCTCCCCTGTGGATCGGGGCGCTCATCACCGCGCCGGCGCTCGTGGTCATGGTCGGCGCAGCGTGGGCGGCCCGGCGTCGTACGGCTGTCCGGCCCGCTACCGACCTGCCCGGACTCGAGGCCGACCGGGTGGGGTGAGCGCCTGAGGGAACAGACCGCGCGGTCTGGGGAGAACTCCCCGCGAGGTGTTGCCCGTCCACTGCGGGACGGTAGGGTGACGCGGGGCGCGGCGCGACCGGGCGCGCTGCTCGCAGGGGGGATCACGTGGGAATCAGGGCATGGCTTGACCGGCGCCGTCGTGGCGTCGCCGCGGCGGCGAGCATCACGACGGCGAGCGCGGTCACCGCCGCGGCCCTCCTGTACCCGGGCTTCACCCAGACGAACCTCGACCTCTCGGACGGCGGGTGTGGGTGACCAACAACGGCCGCAACGCGGTCGGGCGACTCAACTTCGCGTCGAAGACGCTCGACGGCGCAGTGGTCGCCGCCTCGCCGTCGTTCGACGTCCTCCAGCACGAGAAGACGGTGGTGGTCGACGACTCCGGGGCGTCGGCTGCGCAGAAGATCGATCCCGCGGAGGTCAGGCTCGGCAGCATCCAGTCCCTCCCGGCCGGGACGCACGTGGCGCTCGGGGCCTCGAGCGTGGCGGTCGACGATCCGGGCACCGGGCGGGTCTGGACCCTGCCCGAATCGGCGATCCCGGGCACGGACCTGTCCCAGACTCCCCCCTCCCTCGAGGGCGGCAAGGGCGCCGTCGCCGCGATCGGCCCCACGGATGCCGTGGCCGTCGCCCAGCCCGCGACCGGCGTGGTCTCGACCGTCCGGGCCGCCCCAGGCGCCCCGGCCGTGTCCGAAGATTCCTACACACAGCTCAAGGGCGTCCGGGACGTCCAGTCCGCCGTGGTCGGGGAGCAGGCCGTGGCCTACGATCCCGGGGCCGGGCGGCTGTTCCTGCCCGGTGGCAGGACCGTGGACGTCCCGGGCGGCGTGGACGGGAAGCTCCAGCAGAGCAGCGCGGCCAGCGGCTCGGTCGCCGTCGCGACGCCGACGGGGCTCGTCCTCGCCCCGCTCGACGGCGGGCAGCCCACCGTCATCCCCGCCAATGCCAAGGGGCTCCCCGCTGCACCCGTGGACGTCAACGGCTGCGTCCACGCCGCGTGGGCCGGCCCCGGCGTGTACGTTCGCGCCTGCGGGAGCGACGTCGAGCGCAGGCCGATCCCGTCCGCCACGCCCAAGTCGGACTTCGTGTTCCGCGTGAACCGCAACCTCGTGGTCCTCAACGACGTCGCTGCCGGAACCGTGTGGCTCGTCACAGAGAACATGTACATCGTCAACAACTGGGACGAGGTCATCCCGATCCAGTCGAGCACGCAGGACGCCGAGAAGGAGTCCCCGGACGAGGTCCAGACCACGCAGCTCCCGGACCGGACCAAGCCGAACCAGCCGCCGGTCGCGAAGCCGGACCACTTCGGCGTCCGCCCCGGCCGCACCACCCTGCTGCCGGTCCTCGACAACGACTCGGACCCCGACGGCGACCTCCTCACCGTCAAGGCGCAGTCGCAGCCCTCGGTCGGCACCCTCGAGCAGGTCTACGGCGCCACCGGGTTCCAGGTCACCGTGCCGCCCGACGCCCACGGCTCGACGTCCTTCACGTACACCGCCGACGACGGCCGGGGCGGCACGGCGACCGCGCCGGTGAACGTCGACGTCGTCCCGCTCGACACGAACCGGCCCCCGCAGCTCAAGCCCGGTCGCAACAACCCCATGATCGTGGGCCTCGGCAAGGAATCCTCCCGCAACGTCCTCGACGACTGGGCCGATCCCGACGGCGACGACATGTTCCTGGCGTCCGCCACGACGAAGGACCCGGCGGACAAGGTCAAGTTCACCCCCCAGGGCACACTCACGTTCACCGACTCGGGCACGGCGCCCGGCCGCAAGGCCGTGACGATCACCGTCTCAGACGGACGCTCGACGACGACCGCGGACATCGCGGTCGAGGTCCGTGCCGGCGGCAAGGACGCCCCCGCCGCGGTGGCAGACCACGTGACCGCGATCGCCGGCATCGACACCAAGGTCTCCCCCCTCCTGAACGACTCCGATCCCGAGGGCGGGAACCTCCGCCTGGCCCTCGTCACGCCGCCCGCGGGGGTCACCTCGACGATCGACGCGAACCAGCAGACCTTCACCTTCCGCTCCGACACCGCCGGCACGTACTACGTCGAGTACGTGGTGACCAATGGGCCGGCGAGCGCCAAGCAGTTGGTGAGGGTCGACGTCGTGCCTCCCGACGGCCAGGGCAAGCCGGTCGCGGTCCGCGACCTCGCGGCGGTGCCCGCCGGAGGCAGCACGCTCGTGGACGTGCTGGCGAACGACTCCGACCCGGCCGGCGGCGTCCTGGTGGTCCAGTCCGTCGATGCGCCCCAGCAGTCCGGGCTGAGCGTGTCCATCCTCGACCACTCGGTGGTGCGCGTGACGGACGTCCACGCGCAGGATCCCGTGACAGTCCACTACACGATCTCCAACGGCCACGACAGCGCGGTCGGCGAGATCTCCGTCCTCGTGCTGCCTCCGCCGGAGAAGCCGCTGCCCCCCGAGGCCGTCCCCGACTCGGCAGACGTGCGTGCGGGAGACCTCGTGACGGTCCCGGTCCTCGCGAACGACTCCGACCCCAACGGCGGCGACCTCACCCTCGACCACAAGCTCGTGCAGACCCCCGACCCGGCGGACGGGACCATGTTCGTCTCGGGCAAGGCCCTGCGGTTCATCGCCGGGCCGACCGCGAAGACCGTCTACGCGATCTACCAGGTGCGCAACGCCTCCGGGCAGGTCAACTCCGCCCAGGTCGCGATCCGCATCCACGCGCGGGACAGCTCGAACGTCGCGCCGCAGCCGCGCAGCCTCACCGCGCGGGTGATCGCCGGGCAGACCGTCCGCATCCCGGTCCCGCTCGACGGGATCGACCCGGACGGGGACTCGGTCAAGCTCATCGGGCTCGACCGCGGGGCCGCGCAGGGCACCGCGAGCGCCGGGGCACTCGCGTTCGACTACACCGCCGGCCCCAAGGCCGCAGGAGTGGACACCTTCACGTACCGCGTGCGGGACCGCGTCGGCGCCGAGGCCATCGGCACCGTGATCGTCGGGATCGCACCGCCGAGCGCCGTCAACCATGCCCCCCAGCCTGTCGACGACCGCCTGCTGGTGCGGCCCGGGCGGCACGTCGCCGTCGACGTCCTGCAGAACGACTCCGACCCGGACGGAGATCCGCTCAGCCTCGTGCCGGACGGGTTCGAGGGCAGCCAGGCGCTCAAGGCCGAGGCGGACAAGCACGGCTTCGCCGAGGTCGTCACGCCCTCGACCCCGAGCGTCGAGAACCTGCGCTACACCGTGCAGGACCCCAAGGGTGCCCGCTCCTCCGCGACCCTGCGGGTCGAGTCGAAGGCCGATGCCCCGCTGCTGGCCCCGACCGCCGTGGACGACTTCGTGACCAATGCTGAGGCCGAGGGGCACACCACCGCCCAGGTCCCGGTGCTCGCCAACGACTACGACCCGGACGGCCGCGCCGAGGACCTGAAGGTCTCCCTCCCGGCAGGCTCCCCCGCCCACCTCGCCCCGGACCAGACCGTCGTGGTGCCGCTCACTGCGGGCGACCAGATCCTCCCGTACACCGTGACCGATGTGGACGGCCTCACCGACACCGCCTTCATCTGGGTCCCGGGAGTGGACCTCCAGCGGCCGCACCTGTCCAAGGAGGACGTGACGGAGGTCAAGGCCGGAACGTCCGTGGACTTCAACCTCAGGGACTGGGTGGCCGTCCGGGACGGGCGCACGCCGCGCATCACCTCGGTGGACCGGGTGAGCGCGGTCGGCGCGTCGGACCGCGGCCTCGTGGCCTCGGACAGCGTGCTGCACTACGCAGCGCTGCCCGACTTCGTGGGCCCGGGCTCGGTCACGTTCGAGGTCACGGACGGCTCGGGGCCCGACGACCCGACCGGCCTGAAGTCCACGATCACGCTCCAGACCAAGGTGCTGCCCTCGGACGCGAACCACCCGCCCGCGTTCCAGGGCTCCGCCGTGGACGTCCCGGCCGGCGAGGAGGCCCGGCTCGACCTCGGCCCCCTCGCGCAGGACCCGGACTCCGCCGACCAGGGGCACCTCGCCTTCGCCCTCCGGGGCGCGGTGCCGGACGGCTTCACGGCGTCCGTGGACGGCTCCACGCTCAAGGTCCGCACGAAGGACGGCGTGCTGGCCGGCCGCACCGGAGCGCTCACCGTCACGGTGACCGACGGGCACTCCGAGCCTGTCGCCGCACAGTTCACGCTCACCGCGACGGCGTCGAACAGGCCGCTCGCGATCGCAAACGACGTCCTCGTGCCGGACGCGAACGCGGGACGGACCGAGCGGGTGGACGTCCTCTCCCACACGGTGGACCCGTTCCCCGAGGCGCCGCTGACGATCGTCTCTGCGGTCGTGGAGGCGGGCCAGGCCGAGGGCGGCGCCCAGATCGACGGCGGGAACGTCATCGTCACGCCCGCCAAGGACTACCGCGGCATGCTCGTGGTGCGCTACACGGTCCAGGACAAGACCGGCGACCCGGGCCGCCAGGTGGACGGGCGCATCCGCCTCACCGTCCGCGGGGTGCCCGACGCGCCCGGGGCGCCCACCGCCACGGACATCCGCGACCAGACCGCGGTGCTGCACTGGGCCCCGGCCGCGGACAACGGCGCGCCGATCCTGAAGTACACGGTCCGCGGCGACGGCTTCAGCCAGGACTGCCCGGCCACGACCTGCACGCTCTCCGGGCTGACGAACAACAAGGTGTACCACTTCACCGTGACGGCGACGAACGACGTCGGCGAGTCGGCGCCGTCGTCCGCCTCGCCGGAGGTGCGGCCCGACGCCCGTCCCAGCGCCCCCGGCGCGCCCGTGGCGGTGTTCGGCGACGGCAGGCTCGACCTCTCGTGGGGCGCCGCGAAGACCACCGGCTCGCCCGTGACCTCGTACAACCTCGAGATCTCGCCCCCGCCGGCGAGCGGGAACTCGGGCAAGCAGGGCGTCACCGGGACGTCCACCACGTGGACGGGCCTGACCAACGGGGTGAAGTACACGGTGCGGGTCCAGGCGGTGAACAACGCGCCCAAGCCCTCGGACTGGAGCCCGTACTCGGCGCCCGTGAGCCCCGCGGCGCCGCCCGGGCAGCCGGCGGCCCCCCTCGCGCAGAGCGCCCCCGCGCTGGGCAGCACGGCGCAGGTGTCCGTGTCCTGGAAGGAGCCGGCCACGAACGGGGACGCGATCAGCGCGTACTACGTCACGATGAGCGGCGGGGGCGGAGCGGACCGCACGCAGAAGGTCGCCGGCACCTCGACCACGGCCACGTTCGACGCGCCGACGTCGGAGAACCCGTACACGTTCACCGTGCAGGCCGAGAACAAGGCCGGCAAGGGCTCGGCCAGCCCGCCCTCGGCGCCCCGCCGTGCGGTCGGGAAGCTCGGGCCGGTGACGAACGTGAGCGCCACTCCGGCGAACACCGGCGGCACCGGAACCCAGCTGACGGTCAACTTCACCCCGCTCACGGCCAGCCAGCGCAATGGCTCGGCGGCCAACGAGGTCAGCTACACCTACTCGGCCTCCACGGGCCAGTCAGGACCGATCGCGCCGGGCCAGACCGTGGGCGGCTTCCAGAACGGCGCGGCCACAACCATCTCGGTCATCGCCCACTCGAGCACGGGCGCGGCGGACTCCGACCCGGCGAGCGCGCCGCAGACCAGGCCCTACGGGTCGCCGGGGACCCCCTCGGCGTCGGGCCAGGACGGGGCGACGAACCAGCGCTCGCTCACCCTGAGCTGGTCCTCTCCATCGACCTCGACCAACGATGTGGCCCGGACAGCCATCAGCATCGACGGCGGGGCGTGGGAGAACGTCGCGGCGTCCGGCTCGCGCACCGTCAACACCTCGGGCTACAGCGAGACCCACTCCATCCGCGTCCAGACCTTCAACTCGGTCGGCACGGGCGGCGGGGTGGCGAGCGCCTCGGCGCGCAGCGGCCCGCAGCAGACCTCGTGGCAGACGCAGCTCTCGGGCTCCGCCACCCGAAACTGCACGGACAACGGCTCGGGGCAGTCGTGGTACAGCCCGACCACCACCGCCCACACCTGCGACGGGGTCACCAACGGCTTCCCCTGGCTCTACCCGGGGACCACCATCACGGTGAACTGCTGGAGCACCATCAACACGCGGTATGGTCCGAAGGACTTCTACCACATCATCGCCGGCAGCTATCAGGGCAGGAGCTACGCGAACCGCTGGCAGGAGGACAACAACGTGACCATCGGCGGGCCGGCGCAGAGCGGCGTGCCGCACTGCTGACGGGCCGGCCCGCTGGCCCCGGACCAAGGAGGACGATGATGGCTTCCCGCCTCATCTATGGATGCATGGGCCTCGGCGGCCCCTGGGACGCCCCGGACTACGGGTCCGAGCAGGTCCGCCAGGCGGAGGCGGCCGTCGAGGCCGCCCTGGCCCTCGGCATCACGCGGTTCGACCACGCGGACATCTACGGCATGGGCAAGTCGGAGGCGGTGTTCGGCGAGCTCCTGCAGGGCAGCCCGGGCCTGCGGGACCGGATCCAGCTCCAGAGCAAGGTCGGCATCCGGCTCGGCGAGGGCGGCGGATTCGGGCACTACGACCTCAGCGCCTCGGCGATCCTCGACGGCGTGGCCGGGACGCTCCGCCGGCTGCGCACGGACTACCTCGACCTGCTCCTCCTGCACCGCCCCGATCCGCTGCTCGACCCCGCCGAGGTGGGCTCCGCGCTGACCCGCCTGCTCGCCGACGGTGCGGTCCGCGCCGTGGGCGTCTCGAACATGTCCGCGGCGCAGATGGGCGCCCTCCAGGACCACCTCCACGTGCCGCTCGCCGCGGACCAGCTCGAGCTGAGCCTGCACCACCACTGCTTCGTGGACAGCACGGTGCTCGTGAACCATGCGGACGGCGCCGCCACGGGCTTCCCCCACGGCACCCTCGAGCACTGCCTCCGGCACGGGATCGAGGTCCAGGCGTGGTCGCCGCTCGCGGGCGGCCGCTACACGGGGCGCAACGTCGCGGAGCCGGGCCCGCACGACGGCGCCGTGGCGGCGCTCGTCTCCGAGCTCGCCGCCGCGAAGGGCACCACTGTCGAGGCCGTGGTGCTCGGCTGGCTCCTGCGCCACCCGGCGCGGATCGCCCCTGTCATCGGCTCCGCCACTCCGCAGCGCATCGCGGCGTGCGCCGACGCCGAGGCCGTGGGCGGCGCGATGACCCGCGAGGAGTGGTTCGCGCTCTACCAGACCGCGCGCGGGCGCAGCATTCCCTGATGCGTCAGACGCCGAGCAGCTCGCTGCCGGCCGGGGCATCCGTCCTCAGAGCCCGGAAGTGCTCGACGAGCGCCAGCTCCGGGCGCCCGGGATGCTGGGCGATGAGGAGGCGGAGGCGGTCCTTGGAGTCCTCCGGGAGGCGAGGGCCTTCGAGGACCTCGTGGAGGATGGCCCACACCTGGCCTGCGAGCGCGCTGTCATCCGGGCGGAGGCCGGTCACCTGCGTCATGGGGTGAGACTACGTCGCCGGGGTGGCCGCGGCCGTCAGGGCGCGCCGCGCCGATGCGGCCGAGCACCCGGACAGGAACGGCAGTCCACCGAGGTGCTACCGGCGAGATGCCGAAGCGTCTCGCTCGCGCGCCTTGGAGGCGGCGGCAAGAACCTCGTCCATGTAGGGAGCGCGAACGGCTGGACTGATGCGGCAGTCGACGAGGTGGAGGCCACGCGCGCCGAGGGCGATCCACTCCCTCAGACCCTCGAGGTCTTCGAGGCGGGTCACCGTGGTGCCCGTGGCGCCTACGGCCCGGGCGAGGGAGGCGAAGTCCACATCGGGGATGAGCATGGGGGCCCTGCTGAGCCCCTGGCTGGCGTACTGGTGGATCTCGGCGCCGTAGGCGCCGTCGTTGAAGACGACGATGACGGCGCTCGTGGCGGTGCGGGCGACGGTCTCGAGGTCGGCGAGTCCCATGAGCAGGCCGCCGTCTCCTGTCGTGAGGACCGCGGTGCGGCCCGGGGCAGCAGCCGCCGAGGCTCCGGCAAGGCTGGCGAGGCCAAGCCCGATGGTCTGGTACGCGGTGCCGACCATGGCCAGGTCCTGGGGGCGCTGGATGTCCCAGTACATGGGTACCCACCCGCTGAAGTGCCCGCCGTCCTGAACGACGACCCGGTGGGCGGGCAGCAGTGCGTTCAGGGCCCGGGCGGTCGAGCGCGGGTCGAGCCTGCCATCCTCTGCGAGCTCCTCCCCCTGCGCGCGGTCGGAGGCGCGGGCGGTACGGGGCGCAGACTGCGTGCGCCACGTCGTTGGAGGCGCCTCTTCAGGGACCAGGCGGGTGAGGATCTCGACGGCGTCGCGCGCGTCGGCGTGGATGAAGTGGTCCACGCGCGGGCTGGTCGGCTCAGGCGCAGTGTCGATCTGGATCAGGGTGGCCGTCTCTCCGACGAGGTCTCCGAAGCGCATGGTGAACTGGTTGAGGCGGGCCCCGACAGCCAGGACGACATCGGCCTCGGCCATCAGCTCCGCCGAGACCTCGCTTGAGAATCCGCCGGCGACCCCGAGGTCGCCCTCGTGGGCGAAGATGCCCTGGCCGAGCACGGTGCCGGCGGTGAGCGCGCCGGTCGTGGCCGCCAGGACGCGCAGGGCGGGCCCGGCTCCGGCGAGGTGTGCCCCTCGGCCGGCCAGGATCAGCGGGCGCCGGGCGCTGGCGAGGAGCTCGGCGGCCATCTCGAGGAGCTCGTGGACGAGTGGTGGCTTCGTCCTGGCGGGAAGGGGTGATGCATCCACCTGTTCGTCTTCTGCCGGCTCTGCGGCGAGATCGTAGGGGATGGCGAGGACAACGGCGGTCCTGTGCTCGATGGCGTGCTCGATGGCCTGGCGGGTGATGGAGGCGGCTGCGGAACGGGTGACGGTGAAGGTCGGCGCCCCGACGGCCTCTGCGACGGCAGGCTGGTCGATGTCCCAGGGCCGCGGGCCGCCCGTGGGGATGTCGCCGGTGATCAGTACGGCGGGGATCTGGGCGCGGACGGCCTCGATCAGGCCCGTGAGGGAGTTGGTGTAGCCGGCCCCGTAGGTGGTCGTGGCGGCGGCGAGGCGGCCGGAGGTGCGGTAGTAGGCGTCGGCCGCTGCCACTGCTGCGCCTTCGTGGCGGACTGCCGTGAACGTCAGGCCGAGGCGTTCGGCGGCGTCGAGGAAGTAGGCGTTGCCGTTCCCCATGACTCCGAAGATGTCGCTGATGTGCGGGACGAGGGCCTGCGCGACGCGCTCCGAGACAGTTGGTGAGGTCATGTGGGTTCCTTGGGATGGGAGGGGACTCGTCGGTGGTGGGCCGGTTTCGGCTCGGAAAGTCTTTCTCAGATCCCGCGACCGGGCGTGAGGATCTGCTTCGGGTCGAGCGCGTGTTTGACGGCGCGCTGGACCTCGAGGAGGCCTGCATCGAGCTGGAGGTGCAGTTCGTGGTGCTTCACCGCGCCGATGCCGTGTTCGCCGCTGATGGTGCCCCCCAGGGACAGGGCCAGCCTTGTGATGTCATCGAGGACGCCTTCGGCGAGGCGGTGCTCCTCTGGGGTGTCCCCCGCTTCGACGGTGGGGTGCAGGTTTCCGTCGCCGGCGTGCGCGACGATGGAGATCCTGCGCCTGTGCCTCTCCGAGATCTCGCCGATGCCGTGGAACATTGCGGCGAGCTGGGCGACGGGGACGCCCACGTCGCAGGACACCCGGAGTCCTTGGGCGGTGAGGGCGGGATTCGCCAGCCGGCGGGCCTCCAGGAGTTCGTCGCCCTCCGAGGTGCCCACCTCGACCGCCCCGTGGGTCCGGCACACCGCGACGAGCACCTCAGCTGCCTCGGCGGCGTCGTGGCCGACGGTCTGGCCGATGAGCACGGCCGCTTTCGGCATCGGAAGCCCGGAGGGGCTGTACTGCTCGATGATGGCCACGCTCTGTGCGTCGAGGAGCTCGAGCACTTCCGGCTGGGCTGTTCCGGCGGCGATGGCCGTCACGGCCCTTCCGGCTGCTTCGATGGAATCGAAGCTCGCCCGGAAGGTGCGGGGCCTGCCTGGGGGGACGGGCTTGAGGCGGACGGTGGCAGCAGTGATGACGCCGAGGGTTCCCTCCGAGCCGACGAAGAGGCTCGTCAGATCAAGGCCGACGACGTTCTTGCGCGTCCTGGCACCCGTGCGGATGATCCTGCCGTCGGCGAGGACGACTTCGAGGGCCGCAACCGCGTCACGGGTGACACCATGGGCGATGCACCTGAGCCCGCCGGCATTCGTCGCGATGTTGCCGCCGATCGTGGATGTCTGGGCGCTTGCCGGATCGGGCGGGAAGAAGAGTCCGTGCTCCCGTGCGGCCGCGTCGAGGTCCGCGGTGACGACCCCCGCCTGAACCGTTGCAAGACAGTTGGGTACATCGAGCTCCACGATGCGGTCCATCCGTTCAAGGGAGAGGACGAGGCCTCCCTGGTAGGCCACCGCCCCCCCTGCAAGCCCGGTGCCGGCCCCGCGCACCGAGACAGGAACGGAATGGGCGTGCGCCCAGGAGAGCGCCAGGGAGACGTCTTCCGTCGATTCCGCCCGCACCAGGGCCAGCGGGAGGCCCGCGGGCTGGAAGCGCGAGCTGTCCCGGGATGCGCGGGCGAGCTGGACGGGATCAAGGACGACCCGCTCCCCGATGAGCTGCTGCAGCTCGTCGAGTGCAGCGATGGCCGGCGGCCTGACGGTCCGCGTGGTTGTTTCCATGAGTCGTTTCATTCCTTGAAGGGGTGGATGACGGAGGTGTCTGCACTTGGGGCCTGAGCCGTTTCAGTGCTTGGCGAGCCCAAAGATCGGGCTACGGGCCTGCTCTTCCTCGTGCTCGGGCCCGAGGGGAATGCCGCTGCGGTCGCGGAGGATGAGGGTCGCCGCCAGGCCGACGAGTGTCATTCCGGCCAGGTACCAGCTCACGGCGTCGGTCGAGCCTGTCTGCTGCACGAGGAGGGTGGCGATCGTCGGGGCGAAGGCCCCCCCGAGGATGCATCCGAGGGCGTAGGCGATCGACACCCCTGAGAAGCGCACGGAGGCAGGGAAGAGCTCCGCGTACAGGGCTGCCTGCGGCCCGTAGGTGAACCCCAGCCCGACCGTGAGCAGGGCCACTCCCAAGAAGAGCATGCCGACGTGCCCGGTGTTCACGAGCGGGAAGACTGCCAGGACGCCGACCAGCTGCAGCACCCAGCCGAGGATGTAGGTGGTGCGGCGATTGATCCTGTCGCTGAGCCAGCCGGCGAACCAGGTGGAGAGCAGCCAGGTCACCCCTGAGGCTGCCACCGCGAGCAGCACCTGGCCGCGATCCAGGTGCAGCTTCCCGGCGGGGTCGGTGGCGTAGTTCTGGATGTATCCCCCGGTCGTCATGTAGCCCACGGCGTTGTTCCCTGCCACGAGCAGCGCAGCCACGAGTACCAGGAGGGTGTGCCTTTTGAACAGCTTCGCGACGGGCCGGCTCGTGCGCTGGCGCCGCTCGGCGATCTCAAGGAAGACCGGACTCTCCTCGACCCTCCGGCGGACGTAGTAGCCGACGAGGATCAGCACGACAGAGAACAGGAAGGGGACCCGCCAGCCCCACTGGCTGAAGGCGGCGCCCGGGGCGAGGGCAGCCATGAGGGCCATCGCGCCCGAGGCCAGGAGCAGTCCGATCGGCACACCGACCTGAGGGGAGGATCCGAAGAGTCCCCGGCGCTCCTTGGGAGCATGCTCCACGGCCATCAGGACCGCTCCGCCCCACTCCCCTCCGGCGGAGATGCCCTGGAGTACGCGCAGCAGGATCAGCAGAGCTGGGGCTGCGAGACCGATCACCGAGTAGTCGGGGAGAAGGCCCACGAGCGCGGTCGCGAGACCCATGAGGACGAGCGTGAAGACGAGGACCATCCGGCGCCCGTGCCGATCGCCGAAGTGACCTGCGAGGAAGGCGCCAAGAGGCCGGAACAGGAAGCTGATCCCGACCGTGATGAACGACAGGACCGTGGCGAACTCGGGGCCAGCGGGCGCGAAGTACAGCTTTCCGAACACCAGGCCGGCCGCCGAGGCATAGATGAAGAAGTCGTACCACTCGACAGTTGTGCCGACCACCGTGGCGAAGGCGACCCGGCGGCGGTCCCGGGCAGCGGAGATGGACTCGGCCTCGGAGAGGGCTGAGGAGAGACTCATGGACGAATGACTCCTTTGTCATCGGGAACTGGGAGCAGCGGAGCGCTGCTGAACCGATATTATATTATAATATCCTCGAGTCAAGGGCTCGGCCGGGTGCGTTATCGTCGGACCGTCAGCTCGGCATGGGCGTGGCTTGGCCGCTGGCCCAGAGTGGAAGGTGGAGGCATATGGCCCCCGCAGGCATCGGCCCTGCCAACGCGCGCCCGACGAGCAAAGCAAGGAGGGCCTACGATCACCTGCGCGGTCTGATCGAACGCGGGGAGCTGGAGCCTGGGGAACGCATCCTGGCCGGCCAGATCGCGGCTGAGCTGGAGATCAGCATCGTCCCAGTGAGGGAGGCGATCCGCCGCCTCGAAGCGGAGCGATTCGTCACTGTCGAGCACAACGTCGGTGCGAGGGTCGCAGCCTTGGACGACGCGGCCTACCGGCATGGCATGGAGGCGCTCGCGATCATCGACGGCGCAGCGACCGCCTTGGCCGCCGGGGAGCTCACCTTCGACGACCTTGCCCGCGCGGAGGCGATCAACGAGGAGATCATCGCGCTCCTCGAGGACTTCGACCCCGGCCGCTACAGCGCCTTGAATATGGCCTTCCACGAGGCCCTCTTCGGCCGCTGCCCGAACGACCGGGTGCTAGAACTGGCCCGGGCCGAATGGGCACGCTTCGCCAACGTCCGCTCCCCGTCCCAGATTGTCGATGAACCCCGTGCGCGGGAGACGGTGCACGAGCACCGTCATCTCCTCGACCTCATCGCGCGCCGGGCACCCGACGACGAGGTCGAGCGTGCCGCCCGGGAACATGTCCTCGCTACGCTGGCCTGGACCCTGCAGGCGGGTACCGGCGGCACCGAGGATCGGTGATCCTCAGAAGCGCGGCACAGCCGTTCCCCCTGCCTCGGGGGGCGGGCAGGGGCCGCCGGCCACGGTCCGGCGTGTGCCTCCTGACGGCGCCGCTCAGGTCAGCCGGTCGGGGCAGCCGGTCGGACATGCCGTCCGACCAGCCCCCGCTCAGCCCCCGTGCCGCGCCGCGTGCTGCACCGCGTGGCGCACGGGCGCGTTGGGCGCGCCGAAGCCGTCGTACCCGCCGAGCCGCTGCACCACCTCGAAGAAGACGCTGCCCACGCTCGCGGTGTAGAAGTGCAGGAATGCGCCCTGGGCGTCCCGGTCGTAGAGCAGGTCGAGCTCGCGCAGCGTCGCCAGGAACCCGGGCTCGAGGCCGTACCGCGCGTCGAGGTCCTCGTAGTAGTTCTCGGGGATCGGCAGGAACGGCAGGCCGCGGCCCCGGCAGGCCCGGGCGTGGGCCACGAGGTCGTCCACCTCGATCGCCACGTGCTCCTGGAAGGTGTCCGTCCGTGCGCCCTTGACCGAGTCCGACTGGATCCACGGCGCGAGGTTCAGCGCGAGCCGCACGTCCCGCCGGCCAGCCTCGTCCTCGGGCCGGGCCGTCTGCATCACCTGCGAGCGCACGAGCCCCGAGGGGCTCGAGACGTCCTGCGACGCCTCGGGCGTGAGGGCGAGCACCGAGGAGTAGAACAGCACCGCCTCGTCGAAGTGCTGCCAGGGCTGGGCGAGGTTGATGTGGTCGATCCGCGCGGCGCCGGATCCCGCCGGCGGCGCGCCGGCGGACGACGGCGACCACTCGCCGTCCTCCGTCCCCCCGGCTGCCGCCGGGGTGCGGGCCTGGTCCTCGCCGAACTCGGCGATCCAACGGGTATCCTCGCAGAGGAAGACCTCGGTGCCGTCCGGGGCGTTGACAGCCTGGAGGATCTCCTCGTTGGCCTGCGAGGGCCGGGGCACGGGCACGGCCCGCAGCTGCACGGCGCGGGCGGCGGCGGCGACGCCGTCCTCGACGTCGAAGCCGAGCGCGGAGATCGCCGGCTCGAGCCCGCGGGCCTGCTGCCGGTTGAGCACGATCCGGGCGTCGCCGAGGGTCCACAGCGAGACGGGCTTGGTGCGGTGCTCGCCGCGAGAGGCGAAGCCGAGCTGGGCCAGGAGCCGCTCGAGCTCGGCCGTGCGGGGCGCGCCGTCGGCCGAGATGACCTCGGCGAAGTTGATGCCGGTGGGCGGGGCGACCTGCGGGAGCGTGGTGAGGGGCATGGCGTAGGCGCGGGAGGCCCGGGCGAGCTCGGCAGGCGAGGGCGCGTCGGCGCCGGGCCCCGAGGCCTCGGCGGCGAGGTGCCGCGCGGTGCGCTCCTCGAGCCAGATGAGCGAGCGCATGGCGTCCACGGCGGTGCGCGCCACGTCGGCCTGGCGGAAGGTGTCGTTGAAGACCTCGAGGGATACCGGGCCGTTGTAGCCCGCCCGTGCTACATGGCCGAGGAACTTGGGCAGGTCGAACTGCCCCTCCCCCGGGAACACGCGGTAGTGGCGGCTCCAGGAGAGCACATCGAGAGAGAGCTTGGGGGCGTCGGCGACCTGGACGAAGAAGATCTTCTCCCCGGGGATCTTCTCGATCGGCTCGGTGTCCCAGCCGCGGGAGAGGATGTGGAACGTGTCGAGGCACGTGCCGAGGTTCGGGTGGTCGGCGTCGGCCACGATCTTGACGGCGTGCTCGTAGTCGTTCACGTACGTGCCCCACGCGAGTGCCTCATACGCGACCTTCACGCCGTGGTCCCCAGCGAGTTCGGCGAGCCCGTGGAGCTGCTCGGCGCGCAGGGCGTCGTCGTCGATGCTCGCGGTGGCCACGTTCGAGCACACGAGGACCGTGTCCATCCCGAGCCGGCCCATGAGGCGGAACTTCGCCTCGGCGCGGCGCAGGTTGGCGCGGTAGAGCTCCTCGGGCACGGAGTCGAAGTCCCGGAACGGCTGGTACAGGTCCAGCCCGAGGCCGAGGTCCGCGGCGAGGGCACGCACGCGCTCGGGGCTCAGGGGTGAGGTGACGAGGTCCGTCTCGAAGATCTCGACGCCGCCGAACCCGGCCTTCGCGGCCGCGCGCAGCTTCTCCTCGAGCGTGCCCGAGAGGCAGACGGTCGCGATCCCGGTGCGCATCAGGCGGCCCCCGCCGCGAGCGCCCCGCGCCCGTTCTCCTCCTCGATGAGCGCGAGGAAGTGCGCGCGCATCCGCTCGGCATCAGGCTCGAGGCCGGTGAAGATGCGGAACGCGTCCACGGCTTGGCCCACGGCCATGCGGCCGCCGTCGAGCACGCGGCAGCCGATCGCCCGGGCCTCGCGCACCAGCTGGGTCTCGATGGGCCGGTAGACGATGTCCGCGACCCAGTGGCGCGGGGTCAGGAGCGAGGTGTCGAAAGGGGTGCCCGGGTGGGCGGCCATCCCCACAGGGGTGCAGTGCACGACGCCGTCCGCCTCCGCGAGCAGCGTGGCGAGGGCCGGCGTCGTGCCCGCCGTGACGGACGCCGCGGGGAAGAGCGCGGCCAGCTCGGCGGCGCGCTCCCCGGCGCGTGCCGGGTCGAGGTCCACGATGGTGAGGCGCCGGACGCCGGCGGTGAGCAGGGCGTAGGCCACGGCGGAGCCGGCGCCGCCCGCGCCGAGCTGGACCACCCGGCCGAGCGCGGCGTCGGGCAGGCCCGCGCGGAACGCGGTGAGGAAGCCGGAGAAGTCGGTGTTGTGGCCCACGGTGCGCCCGTCCGCGCCGACCACCACGGTGTTCACGGCGCCGAGCCGGGCGGCGTTCTCGTCCACCTCGTCGAGGTGGCCGATCACGAGCTGCTTGCACGGGTGGGTGATGTTCAGGCCGTTGTAGCCGAGGCTCCGTGCCGCCCGGACCAGCTCGCCCACGCTCTCGGGCGGGAGCCCGAGGACCTCGAGGTCGATGGGCCGGTACAGGTAGAGGAGCCCGTGCGCGGCCCCCTCGCGCTCGTGCATGGCCGGGGTGAGGGAGGGGGTGACGCCGTCACCGATCAGGCCGATCAGGTACGACTCGCTGGGCAGGCTCACGTCGGAGTCCTTTCGAAGGTCCGGGGAAGGTCAGGGGCGGGGCAGGCGTGCCGCGAGCTCGTCGGCTGCCTGGCGGAGGGCCGGGAGCTGGGCGACGAGCTCGTCCACGCCCATGCGGACGGTGGGCGCGGAGCAGGCGATGGCCGCGAGCAGACGCGGCTCGCCGTCCGCGGCCGCCTCGAGGACGGGCACGGCGATGGCGCGCATGCCCACCTCGTTCTCCTCGTCCATGACGGCGTAGCCCTGGGCGCGGACGCGCTCGATCTCGGCGCGGAACCGGGCGCGGTCGGTGATGGTCCTCGGGGCCACCGGGACCAGCTCGACCGAGTCCACGAGGTGCTCCCGCTCCGGCTCGGGCGCGAAGGCGATGAGCGCCTTGCCGAAGGCCGAGCAGTGGAGGTGGCCGCGGTAGCCGGGATCGCTCGTGACGCGGAAGGCCTTGGGGCCGTCCACCTTGGCCACGGTGAGGAAGCGGTCCCCGTCGAGGACGGCGAGGATGCTCGCCTCTCCGGTCGTCGCGGTCAGCCGCTCGAGCACGGGGGTCGCGGTGCCCGCGAAGCCGAGCGTGTTGGAGACGTGCAGGCCGAGCTGGAACACGCGCAGGCCGAGGCTGTACTTCTTGCCCTCCGGCTCGAAGTCCACGAAGCCCGCGCGCTGGAGGGACTGCAGGAGGCGGTACGCGGTGCTGAACGGCAGCTCGGCGCGGCGGGACAGGTCCGCGGCCGTGGTGGCGCCGGGGCCGTCGCCGAGCATGACGAGCAGGCTCAGCGCCTTGCCCACCATGTCGGTCTTGCCGCGCTTCTCGTCGCCGACGGCGGCGTCAGCGGCGTCGTCGGACGTGATGGAGGTCATGCACCGATGGTCGCACGATTTTCATATCGTGGCAACGTCGTTCGCTCTGTGGCAATAGCCGGGTCGCGGACGACGGCGGGAGCCGGGGCGAGGACCGTCACCTCCGGCGGTCGAAGAAGGCGGCGATGCGCGGCGGGAAGTCCTCCGCGTCGACGGCGGGGCCGGGCGGCTCCCGCCGGGCCGGCCCGGTGAGCGGCTGCAGCCCGCGGTCCACGGCGGCCTTCGCGGCGCGCAGGGACGCCGGCGCGAGCGCGGCCCACTGGGCGAGGAGCCGCTCGAGCTCGGCCTCGGCGCCGCCGTCCTCGACGAGCGTGCTCACGAGGCCGATCCGGTGGGCCTCCTCCCCGCTGAGCATCCGGCCGCCGTACAGCAGGTCCTTGGTCCGCGAGGGCCCGATCCGCAGCGCCATGCGGGCGGCGAAGGAGGCCGAGGGCAGGATCCCCAGCCGGGAGATGGGCATGCCCACCTGCGCCGTCGCGGCGGTGATCTGCAGGTCGCACGCGAGCGCGAGCTGGCAGCCGCCCCCGGCGGCCACGCCCTCGATCACCGCGACCGTGGGCATAGGCAGGTCCTCGATGGCCCGCAGCGCCTGCTCGAGCTGCCAGAAGCTGCGGTCCACCTCGGCCATCGGCGCGTGCTCCCACTCGCGCAGGTCGGACCCGGCGCAGAACACGCCGCCGCGGCCGCGCAGCACCACCGCGCGCAGCCCGCTGCGGCCGGCCAGGGAGGCGGCGGCCCGGGCGAGCGCCTCCCAGTGCTCGGTCCGCAGCGCATTGAGGCGCCGCCCGCTGCCGAAGGTGATGACGGCGAGCGAGCCGTCGTCGTCGACCGTCACGTCCGCGGCCTGCACCGCCACGCCCGTCATCCCAGCGCCCCCGTGGCGTGGAGGCGCTCGAGGTCGTCCTGGCTGTAGCCGAGGCCCGCGAGCACCTCGTCGCTGTGCTGGCCGAGCAGCGGCGGGGGCGTCCGCACGGCGGCGGGGGTGCGCGTGAGGCGGATGGGGCAGGCCAGCGTCCTGAGGCGCCCCGCGGTGGGGTGCTCGATCTCGGCGACCATCCCCCGGGCCAGGACCTGCGGGTCCCGGACCGCCTCGGCGACGGTCTGGATCGGGCCCACGGGGACGCCTGCGTCGGCGAGCGCGGCGAGCCAGTCCGCCGTCGGCCGTGTCCGCAGGATCTCCTCGAGGAGGGGGATGAGCTCGTCGCGGTGGGCCACGCGGAGCGGGTTGGCGCGGAAGCGGGGGTCCTCGGCGAGGTCGGGGCGCCCCACGGCGTCGGTGAAGCGGCGCCAGAGCCCGTCGTTGCCCACCGCGACCATGATCCAGCCGTCGGCGGTGGGGAACGCCTGGTAGGGGGCGATGGTGGGGTGGGCCGAACCGTACCGCTTCGGAGTCTCGCCGCTGGCGAAGTAGCCGCTGGCCACGTAGGTGAGCCAGGAGACCGAGCCGTCGAGCAAGCTGATGTCCACCCATTGGCCGCGGCCCGTGCGGTCGCGCTCGTGCAGGGCCGCAAGGATGCCGATCACGGCCCAGGTGCCCGCGATGAGGTCCGAGCCGCTCACGCCGAACCGCACCGGGGGGCCGTCCGTCTCCCCCGTGACGCTCATGATCCCGCTGCGGGCCTGGGCGATCGCGTCGTACCCGGCGCTGGAGGCCTCGGGCCCGGTCTGCCCGTAGCCGCTGATCGAGGCGTAGATCAGGCCCGGGTTCTCGGCGGCGAGGTCCTCGTAGCCGAGGCCGAGCCGCTGCGCGGTCCCCGGGCGGAAGTTCTCCACCACCACGTCGGCGCGGCGTGCGAGGCGGCGGACCGCGGCGAGCCCCTCCTCGGACTTGAGGTCCACCGCGAGGCTGCGCTTGTTGCGGTTCACGGAGAGGTAGTAGGCGGCCTCCTCGCCCTGGAACGGCGGGCCCCACTGCCTCGTGTCGTCGCCGTGGCCGGGCTGCTCGACCTTGATCACGTCCGCCCCGAGGTCCGCGAGGGTCATGGTGGCGAACGGGCCCGAGAGGATGCGGCTCAGGTCCAGGACCACGAGGTCGCGCAGCGGACCCTCCGGGGCGGAGGACTGGTCTGGGCTGGTGCCGGGCGCGGTGCCCCGGGCCGCGCCGGGCGCCACCGGGTGGGCCGCGCCCGGGCGGACGCCGGTCTGGTGCACCGTCATGCGTGCCTCATGGACTTGTGCGAGCGGGCCGCGGGCGCCGCGGCCCCCGCCGTCCGCCTGCTGGGCAGCAGCAGGAGCGCCGCCATGCTGACCGCCGCGCAGATGATGATGTAGATCGAGATCGGGACGGAGCTGCCCGTGCCCGCCAGGAGGGCGGCGGCGATGAGCGGAGCCGGGCCGCCGGCGATCACGCTCGCGAGCTGGTAGCCCAGGCCCGCCCCGGTGTACCGGATGTCGGCGTCGAAGCTCTCCGCGATGAGGGCGGCCTGGGGCCCGTACTGGATGTCGTGGAAGATGAGGCTCACCACCACGGCGATGCCGATGAACAGTGCGTTGCCGGTGTTCATCAGCCCGAAGTACGGGAAGGCGTAGAGGGCGGTGAGCACCACGCCGATGCCGTAGATGAGCTTCCTGCCGAACCGGTCGGAGAGCCTGCCGAACACCGGGATGCTGATGAGCCCGAGGGCCGCGGCGATGAGGGTGTCCACGAGGATCGCGTCGCTGTTGAACTTCAGCTGCTTGGTCGCGTAGGTGATGACGAACGTGATGAACAGGTAGAACGGCGCCTGCTCGGAGGTGCGCACGAGCGCGGTCAGGAGGATCTCCTTGGGCTGGCGGCGGATGGCCTCGAGCAGCGGCACGCGCACCACCTTGTCCTGGGTGCGGACCTCCTCGAACTCCGGGCTCTCCACCACGCGCAGCCGCACGAACAGGCCGACGCCGACCAGGATGATGCTCAGCAGGAAGGGCACGCGCCAGCCCCAGGCGGAGAAGTCCGCGCCGGTGACCCCGGAGGTCAGGCGGACCAGGCCGGTCGAGAGCACGAGGCCCAGCGGGACGCCCATCTGCGGCCAGCTCGCCGAGAGGCCGCGGCGCTCCTTGTGGCCCCACTCCATCGCGATGAGCACGGAGCCGCCCCACTCGCCGCCCACGCCGATGCCCTGGATGATGCGCAGCACGGTCAGGAGGATCGGGGCCCAGACGCCGATGACCTGATAGGTCGGGAGCACGCCGATCAGCACGGTGCCGAACGCCATGAGGAACAGGGTGACCATGAGCGTCGTCTTGCGCCCGATCCGGTCGCCGTAGTGCCCGAAGATGGCCGCACCGACGGGGCGGGCCACGAAGCCGACGAACTGGGTGCCGAAGGCGGCGATGATCCCGGCGAAGTTGTCCCCGCCCGGGAAGAACAGGTGCGGGAACACGAGGGCGGCCGCCGTCCCGTAGAGGAAGAAGTCGTACCACTCGATCGTGGTGCCCACCACGCTCGCATAGGTGGCTCGGCGCACGGCCTGTTCGCGGGTTACTGCGTGAACACTCATCAGTCCTCCATTGGCATGATGCGGGGTCCAGTGGGCCCTGTCTTCGGGGCGATCTCCCGGCTCGTCTGCAAGCGCTTTCCCTGCTCGTCTTCGAGCTGCGAAACCCGTATTGTGATTTGCGTACCCATATTCCGGGTTGAACAATCGGCATGTCAACGGTTTTTCATCAGAGAATGTGAGCTGGGCCACGGCAGCCAGCCGCCCAGGAGGAGGCATCGCAGTGATGGCGAAGGAATCAGGCAGCGTCGGCGCACCCCTCCTGGTGCTCGCCAAGGTCTCGGCGATCCTCGACTGCTTCTCGGCGGAGGCGCCCGAGCCCACGCTGCAGCAGATCATCCGGGGCACGGGCCTGCCCCAGAGCACGTGCCAGCGCCTCGTGCAGAACATGGTGCGCGAGGGTTTCCTCGACAAGGACGGCGACACGTACCGGATCGGGATCCAGCTCGTCCGGTGGGCAACGCCGGGCACGATCGGCCTCGACATCGTGCGCACGGTTCGGCCCATCCTCCACGCCCTGCGCGACGAGACCGGGGAGACGGCCTGCCTCTACGTGCGAGACGGCGCGCACCGCACCGTGGTGTCCGTGGCCGAGACCCGCCACGTGGTCATGCGGCCGTTCTACGTGGGCCAGGTGATGCCGATCCACGCCGGGGCGCCGGGGAAGATCTTCCTCGCGTTCGACCCCGAGGCCCGGGCCGCGATCGAGGACGCCGAACTGACCAGGTTCACGGCCCACACCCCGGACAGCTGGGAGCAGCTGGACGAGCAGGTGGAACAGGCCCGCCTGCAGGGGTTCTTCGCCGCCTTCGGCGAGCGCAACAGCGACGTCGGCTCCATCAGCGCCCCGGTCTACAGCCACACCGGAGACCTCGCAGCCGTGCTCGGCGTCGGCTTCCCCGTCCAGCGGGTCGGCCCGGACGACGTCGACAGGCTGGGGCCCGCGGTGGCGCGCGCCGCCCGCGAGGCGAGCGAGGCCATGGGCTACCGGGCGCCCGAACCGCACCCGACCGCCGCTCCGCCCGCGCCCGCGGGAGGCGGCCGCGGCAGCCGGAGGCTCTCCGCCGCAGAAGCGTAGGTCGCCACTGCACCGGTTCCAGCCGATTTCTGCAACGGCTTGACGCGTTGCAGAAACGGTGTCAATCTGGAGTGGTCGCTGTGATGGCGGCCACAGGATGTGAACCGGAACGAGGAGGTCCCGATGGCGACGATCGCTGACATCGCCAGCGCCGCCGGCGTCTCCAAGTCCACGGTCTCCCGGTCCTTCACGCGCCCCGACTCGGTCAACACCGAGACGCGGGAGCGGGTCCTGGCCGTGGCCGCGGAACTGGGCTACAGCGCCGCTCCGGCCAAGGCCGAGTCGACCGGGACCGTCGCCCTGTACATCCCGGACATCTCCAACCCCTACTACCCGCCGCTCGTGCGGGCCATCCAGTCCTCGTGCCGCAGGCAGTCGCTCTCGCTCATCATGGTCGACGGCGACGACGACCCCGAGGCCGACGCCGAGGAGCTCGAGCGGATCATCGGGCGCGTGGACGGCGCGATCGTCTTCGCCCCGAGGCTGGACGCCGCCCGCATCCACGCGCTCGACGCCGTCTCGCCCGTGGTGCTCATCAACCACGTGGTCGAGGGCCTGCCCTCGGTGATCCTCTCCGCACCGGAGGGGGCCCGCCAGGCGGTCGAGCACCTTGCGGCGCTCGGCCACCGGGCCATCGCGTACCTCGCCAGCTGGGAGGACAACTACACCTCCCGGGTACGCCTGGCCGCCGCGGAGGAGGCCGCCGACCACCTCGGCGTCACCCTGCGCGTGCTCACGCACGCCGAGCCGACCTACATCGCGGGGGTGCGGGGAGCGGACCTGGTCCTGGCCGAGCCCGTCACCGCCGTGATCGCGCACAACGACCTCATGGCCTTCGGGTGCATGAACCGCCTCGCGGACCGCGGGATCCGCGTGGGCAAGGACGTCAGCGTCATCGGGTTCGACGACGTCTGGCTCGCCTCCGCCTCCCGTCCCACCCTGACCACGGTGAACACACCGTACGAGCGGGGCGGCGCCGTCGCCCTCCGCATGCTGACCGAGCGCATCGGCGACCCCGATCGCCCGGCCAGCACGGTCCATCTGTCGGGGGACCTCGTGGTCCGCGACAGCACTGGCCCCGCCCCCGCGCTCGCCTGACCGGCCCCGCGCTCCCCCTTCTCCGTTCCGCCCTCAGTGACGAAAGACGAGCTCATGAGCAGCTACTCCGACACGCCGTCCGGCATCGTCGATCCCGACATCGCAACCCCCGAGGAGCAGACGCGCCGCGTCCGTCGGGCCAAGAAGGCCGCCCTCGCCGCCTTCCTCGGCGGCGCCCTCGAGTACTACGACTTCTTCGTGTACGCGACCGCGGCGTCCCTCGTGTTCTCCAAGATCTTCTTCCCCGCCGGTGATCCGGTGGTCGCGCAGATCTCCTCGTTCGCCACCTTCGGCGTGGCCTACGTGGCACGGCCGTTCGGCGCGATCGTCTTCGGGCACCTCGGCGACCGGATCGGGCGCAAGAACACGCTCGTGCTCACGCTCGTGCTCATGGGCGCATCGACGTTCCTCATCGGCGCGCTGCCGGACTTCCATGCGGTCGGCTACCTCGCACCGGTCCTGCTCGTGGCCCTGCGGCTGCTGCAGGGGCTCTCGGCCGGGGCCGAGACCGCGGGCGCATCGGCCCTGACCATGGAGGAGTCCCCGGTGGGACGCCGCGCATTCTTCCCGTCGTTCTCGATGAGCGGCATCTCCACGGGCATCGTCCTGGCCTCGCTCGTGTTCCTCCCCGTCGCCGCGATGTCCAACGCCGACCGCCTCGCCTGGGGCTGGAGGATCCCGTTCTGGTCCTCGATCGTGGTCCTGATCGTCGCGTTCCTCGTCCGGCGCACCCTCGAGGAGCCCGAGGTCTTCGAGGAGAAGGCCCAGCACCACGAGCTGGTCAAGCTTCCCTTCCTGGACATGCTCCGGACCCACCCGGCGCAGTTCATCCAGGTCGCCCTGATGTCCTTCGAGACCGTGACCAACACGTTCATGCAGTCCTTCGGCCTGGCCTACGCCGTCTCGGTGGGCATCAACGCCCAGACCATGCTGTGGGTCAGCATCGTCGGCAACGTCATCGCCATCGCCACCCAGCCGCTCTCCGCGATGTTCGCCGACAAGTTCGGCCGGAAGCCGATCTTCATCGCCGGCGTCAGCGGCTCGGCCGTGCTCATCTTCGTCTACTTCTGGGCCATCTCGACGGCGAACATCCCGCTCGTCTTCGTGGTCTCGACGCTCATCACGGCGGGCACGTACGCGATGTCCAACGCCATCTACCCGGCCTGGTTCGCCGAGCTGTTCAACGTCCGCGTCCGCTACTCGGGAATGGCCGTCGGCCTCCAGATCGGCATCCTCTGCGCAGGCTTCACGCCGCTGCTCGGCACCGCCCTCGTCGGCAAGGTCGCGGCCAACTGGGGACCGGCCGCCTGGATCGTGGCAGGCTCCACGATCCTCGCCCTCATCGGCGCCATCTGGGCCCGCGAGACGTTCCGGACGCCGATCCACGAGCTCGGCAACCCCGTCCGCGGCAGCAAGTAGGCCCCCGGCCCCCAGCGGCCGGCGGACCTGACCCCTCAGACGGGCGGATCCCACTCCTCACCATCAGGGACATGACCCCTCAACGCGAACACCGTTGAGGGGTCATGTCCCTGCGTTGAGGGGTCATGTCCCTGTCGATGCGGGGTCCTTCTGGGGGTGCCGGCGCCGCTTGTGTCCGCCCACGGGCGCGTCGCTGCCGTGGGCGCGCCCGTGGTGGAGCTGCATCGCCGTCGTGATCAGCGCGAAGTGGCTGAATGCCTGGGGCGTGTTGCCGAGCTGACGGCGCGCGTCCGGGTCCCATTCCTCGCTCAGCAGGCCCACGTCGTTGCGCAGCTCGAGCAGGCGGGAGAACAGCTTCTCGGCCTCGTCCCTCCGGCCGGCCCCGAGGAGGGCCTCGACGAGCCAGAACGAGCAGGCCACGAAGATGCCCTCGCGGCCCGGGAGCCCGTCGTCGCTGCTCTGGGGGTTGTACCTGAGCACGAAGCCGTCCTGCGTCAGGTCGCGCTGGATGGCCTCGATCGTGCCGATCACGCGGGGGTCGTCGCGCGGGAGGAAGCCCACGCGCGGGATGAGCAGCAGGCTCGCGTCGAGCTGGTCGCTGCCATAGGACTGGACGAACGTGTTCCGCTCCTGGTCGAAGCCGTGCTCGAGTATGTCGGCGTGGATGCGGTCGCGCAGCGCACGCCAGCGGTCCACCGGCCCGGGCAGCCCTGACTCCTCAACCCCTTTGACCATGCGGTCGGCGGCGACCCACGCCATCACCTTCGAATGGGTGAAGTGCCGGCGGGGCCCCCGCATCTCCCACAGCCCGTTGTCCGGCTGGTCCCAGATCTTCTCGAGGTGCTCCATGATGGCGATCTGGAGGTCCCACGACTCGTCGCCGTCGTCGGAGAGGGTGTTGCGGGTCAGCGCGAGGCCGTCGAGCACCTCGCCCCAGACGTCGAGCTGGAACTGGCCCGCGGCCGCGTTCCCCGTGCGTACAGGGGAGGACCCCTCGAAGCCGGGCAGCCAGTCGAGCTCCGCCTCCGGCAGGCGGCGGGCCCCGTGGAGCGAGTACATGATCTGCAGGTCGGCGGGGTCGCCGGCCACCGCGCGCAGGAGCCAGTCCCGCCACGCCGCGGCCTCGTCGGTGTACCCGCCTGCCATGAGGGACTGCAGCGTCCACGTCGCATCCCGCAGCCAGCAGTAGCGGTAGTCCCAGTTGCGGGGGCCGCCGATCTGCTCGGGCAGGGACGTGGTCGCGGCCGCGACGATCCCGCCGGTGGGCATGTAGGTCAGGGCCTTGAGCGTGATCAGCGAGCGCTGGATCGCCTCGCGGTACGGTCCCGTGGCCTGGCTCCGGGCCGTCCACTGCTCCCAGTAGTCCACGGTCCGCTTCAGGGCCTTCTCGGCGTCCACGCCCCGGGGAGGCTTCTCGTGGCTCGGGCCCCACGTGAGGACAAAGGATGCCCTCTCCCCTGCGGCGACGGTGAAGTCGCCCACCGTGCGGAAGTGCTCGCCGCGGACCGGGACGCTGCTGGCAAGGTAGACCGAGTCGGGGCCGGCGACGGCGTGCACGCCCCTCTCGGTGCGCCGCACCCACGGGACAACGTGCCCGTAGTCGAACCTGAGCACGAGCTCGGTGTGCATCTTCACGCTGCCGCTGACGCCCTCGACGATCCGCACCACATCGGCCACCCCGTCGCGCGGGGGCATGAAGTCGATGACCCGGACGGTGCCGCCCTCGGACTCCCACTCCGTCTCGAGGATGAGCGTTCCCTCGCGGTAGTGCCGGCGGGTGCAGGCCCCGGCGCCCTCCGGGGCGATGATCCACCGCCCCGCCTCGGAGTCAGCCAGAAGGGACGCGAAGCAGGCCGGTGAGTCGAAGTGCGGCAGGCACAGCCAGTCGATCGACCCGTCGGTGGCCACGAGGGCCGCCGTGTGCAGGTCGCCGATGAGGGCGTAGTCCTCGATCCGCGCCATCTCAGGCCCCCTGGACGTCGAGGACTACCTTGACGTCGTCCTGCTGGCGCTCGAAGGCCTTCGCGAAGTCCTCCAGGGGCACCCGGCGGGTGATCAGCCGGGCCAGCCAGTCGCCGTCGGCCTTCTTCAGCGCCTCCGCGGCGGCCTCGTAGTGGCCGCGGTTGGCGTTGACCGAGCCGAAGACCACGTCGTTGCCGAGCACGGCCTCGCGGTTCGCCGCGCCGACGTCGACCGGGAGCCGCTTCCCCGTGGACGAGACGCCCGTGAGGCACGTGACGGCGTCCAGGCCGTGCCGGGTGATGGTCTCCATGACCACGGAGGGCACGCCGGTGCACTCGACGAGGACGTCGGCGAGGACCCCCGAATCGGTGAGCGTGTCCGTGTGGTAGGTCGCCCCGAGCGCCTTGACGAGCTCCGGCTTCGGGCCGTCCTTCACCTGGTCGAAGACGTGCACCTCGAGGCCCCGCTGGACTCCCAGCAGCGCGGCGAGCAGCCCGACCGGGCCCGCGCCCGTCACGACCGCGACCTTCGGGTCGAAGAACGCCCGCTCCCCGATGGCCTCGGTGTGCTGCCAGGCCTTGGCCACGATCGTGGTCGGCTCGAGCAGGACGCCCACGTCGGCGAGCGCGGGATCGAGCTTCACGACGGCGTCCGGGTCGGCGCGGTACTGCTCGCGGGCGAACCCGTGGAGGCCCTTGATGCCGTGCTCGGTGTACTTGCCGTTGCGGCACATGTCCCACTGGCCCTGGGCGCACGCTGGGCACGGCACCGGGTCGGGCCGGCGCACGATGCCCACCACGAGGTCGCCCTCCGCGAGGCCGGAGCCCTCGGGCGCCGAGAGGACGCGGCCGAGGTTCTCGTGGCCGAGGATGAGGTGGTCGCTGCCGTCCGGCGCCTCCCCGTACTCGCCGGAGACGATCTCCTTGTCTGTCCCGCAGAGGCCGACGGCGATCACCTCCACCAGCACGCTGCCCTCGCCCTCTGCCGGCGCGTCCACCTGCAGCAGCTCGAGGGAATCCTTCACACCCGGTCGTACGCCCAAAGCCCTCACGGGGTCCACCTTCCATCCTGTCGCTGTCCGTTGTCTCTCTCGCGTGAAGGCTTCCCGCGGGTGGGGGCGTCGAAACGGATTCTGGGCGGACGCCGAGGCAGCTCCCAGCGGACTCCCGGGCGGCCCCGGGGCACCGCCCGGCGGCGCGCGGCCGCCGCACGCCGGCGGGCGCGGTCCACCGCCCTATGCTGGGGCCATCATCGAGGCAGCTGAGGTGGGATCCATGGCGCGCAGGCTATTCGGCGAGATTCACCCGATCACCTACCGCATGTCCGTGGCAAAGGGCAGGGTCCTGCGGAATGTGAGTGACCTCCGGCCGTCCTTGCGCCTGGCGAGGGCCCGCGATGCGGCCGACCTCCCGGCGGTCGTGTACCGGCACAGTTCCCTGATCCGCAGGCGCCTGGGCAACGTGGACCCGGAGCTCCGGGAGAACAAGGCGGTGAGCCTGTCCATCGCGGCGCCGAAGGTGGACGGCGTGCTGATCCGCCCCGGAGAGGTGTTCTCGTTCTGGAAGCTCGTGGGGCCGGTGACCGCCCGGCGCGGCTACAGGGAAGGCCTCACGATCGACCACGACCGGGCCGCGAGCGGGATCGGCGGCGGAATGTGCCAGTTCACCAACCTCATCCATTGGATGGTGCTCCACGCGCCCCTCGAGGTCGTGGAGCACCATCACCACTCCGGGCTCGACCTCTTCCCGGACTTCAACCGCCAGATCCCCTTCGGCACGGGGACCTCGATCGTGTACAACTACCTGGACTACCGCTTCCGGAATCCCACCCCGCAGACGTTCCAGCTGCGGGTCTCCGCCGGGGCCGAATACCTCTCCGGGGAGCTCCGCGCCGAATCCGCCCTCCCGCTCAAGTACCACGTCCATGAGCAGGACTCCTGCTTCTTCCGGCAGGACGGGAACGTCTACCGGCACAACTCCATCTACCGGACCGCGCGGGACAAGAGGACCGGGCTCGAGGTGCTGCGGCAGCACGTGTCCACCACCACGGCGCTGGTCTGCTACCCCGAGGAGCTCATTCGCCACCCGATCCTCGACGGGCGCCCAGCCGCCGTGGCATCCCGGTGACCGAGGCGGGAACGGACGGGCCCTACGGGATGTCCAGGATCTCGCTGCGGATCAGGAACCGCTGCCCCTCAGGGGCCTCGAGGGAGAAGCCGCTCCCCCGCCCCATCACCACATCCACCGTGAGCTGCGTGTGGGACCAGTAGCCGAACTGCTCCCGGGACATCCAGAAGGGCAGCTCCCCGCGCCCGGGCAGGTCGAACACGCCCAGGAGCACGTCCGCGTCGCCCGTGATGAGGTCCCCGTCGGGGTAGCACATGGGCGCGGACCCGTCGCAGCAGCCGCCGGACTGGTGGAACATGAGCGGCCCGTGGCGCTCCCAGAGGGTGTCCAGGAGGGCCAGCGCGGGCGCGGTCAGCGCGACCCGGGAGAAGTCCTCGCCGGGCCGCACCGGCCGTGCCGCGAGCGCTGCCGCGTGCTCGGTGGCCATCAGTACTTGATGACCACGCGGCCGTCGATCTTGGCGTGGTGCATCTCGTCGAAGACCTGGTTGATCTCCTCCAGGTCCCGCGTGTGGAACGTCGGGTGGATGAGCCCGCGCGAGTAGAAGTCGAGCGCCTCCTCGAGGTCCTGCCGCGTGCCGACGATCGAGCCGCGGATCGTGAGGCCCTTGAGCACGATGTCGAAGATCGGCGCCGGGAAGTCGCCCGGGGGCAGCCCGTTGAACACGATCGTCCCGCCGCGCCGCGCCATGCCGATCGCCTGGCCGAAGGCGGCCGGGTGGACGGCCGTGACGAGGACGCCGTGGGCGCCGCCGGTGGCCTCCTGGATGGCCGACGCCGGATCCTCGGCGAACGCGTTCACGGTCACCTCGGCGCCGTGCTTCTTCGCGAGGGCGAGCTTCTCGTCCGCGACGTCGACGGCGGCCACGCGCATGCCCATCGCCACCGCGTACTGCACGGCGATGTGGCCGAGGCCGCCGATGCCGGAGATGACGACCCACTCGCCGGGACGGACCTCGGTCTGCTTGAGGCCCTTGTACACGGTGACCCCGGCGCACAGGACCGGGGCCACCTCGTACGGGTCGGAGCCCTCGGGGATCCGGGCGGCGAACCTGGTGTCCACCAGCATGTACTGCCCGAACGAGCCGTCCACGCCGTAGCCGCCGTTCTGCTGGGCCTCGCACAGGGTCTCCCAGCCGGTGCGGCAGTACTGGCACGTGCCGCACGCGCTCCACAGCCAGGCGTTGCCGACGAGGTCGCCCTCGGCGACGTCGGTGACGCCCTCGCCGACGGCGACGACGGTGCCCACGCCCTCGTGGCCGGGGACGAGCGGGAGCTTGGGCTTGACGGGCCAGTCGCCCTGGGCCGCGTGGAGGTCGGTGTGGCAGACGCCGCTCGAGATGAGCTTCACGAGCGCCTGGCCCGGGCCGGGCGTGGGCACCTGCAGCTCGTCGACGGTCAGCTCGTCCCCGAAGGTGTGGACGACGGCGGCCTTGAAGGTCGTGGGAGTGGTCATGGTCATGCTCCTTTGCATGGCGGGGTGGGGGTGGAAGGCGGGGCGCACGACGGCGGGGGGTCGCCGCCGTCGTGCGCCCTGGGGCAGGCGTGGGGTGCGGCCTAGAAGAAGCCGAGCTTGGACTCGGCGTAGGAGACGAGCAGGTTCTTGGTCTGCTGGTAGTGCTCGAGCATCATGAGGTGGGTCTCGCGCCCGATGCCGGAGGACTTGTAGCCGCCGAACGCCGCGTGCGCGGGGTAGGCGTGGTAGTTGTTCACCCAGACGCGCCCGGCCTGGATGTCGCGGCCTGCGCGGTAGGCGGTGTTGCCGTCGCGGGACCAGACGCCGGCGCCGAGCCCGTAGAGGGTGTCGTTGGCGATCTCGAGGGCTTCCTCGTAGTCGGAGAACTTGGTGACGGAGACGACGGGGCCGAAGATCTCCTCCTGGAAGATACGCATCCGGTTGCTGCCCTCGAACACGGTGGGCTCGACGTAGTAGCCGCCGGAGAGCTCCCCGCCGAGGTCAGCGCGCCTGCCGCCGGTGAGGACCTTGGCACCCTCGGCCTTGCCGATCTCGATGTAGGAGAGGATCTTCTCGAGCTGGTCGTTGGAGGCCTGCGCGCCGATCATCGTCTCGGTGTCGAGCGGATTGCCCTGCTTGATCTTCTTGGTGCGCTCCACGACGTCGCCGAGGAAGCGATCGTAGATGCCCTCCTGGATCAGCGCGCGGGACGGGCAGGTGCAGACCTCGCCCTGGTTGAGGGCGAAGAGGGTGAAGCCCTCCTGGGCCTTGTCGTAGAAGGCATCGTCCTTCGCGGCGACGTCGTCGAAGAAGATGTTCGGGCTCTTGCCGCCAAGCTCGAGGGTGACCGGGATGAGGTTCTGGGACGCGTACTGCATGATGAGCCGGCCCGTGGTGGTCTCGCCGGTGAAGGCGATCTTGCGGATGCGCGGGCTCGAGGCCAGCGGCTTGCCGGCCTCGACGCCGAACCCGTTCACGATGTTGAGCACGCCGGCGGGGAGGAGGTCGCCGATCAGCTCGGCCAGGACGAGGATGCTCGCCGGGGTCTGCTCGGCCGGCTTGAGGACCACGGCGTTGCCGGCAGCGAGGGCGGGGGCGAGCTTCCACGTGGCCATGAGGAGCGGGAAGTTCCACGGGATGATCTGCCCGACCACGCCGAGCGGCTCGTGGAAGTGGTACGCGGTGGTGTTCTCGTCGATCTGGGAGAGCGAGCCCTCCTGGGCGCGGATGGCGCCGGCGTAGTAGCGGAAGTGGTCGACGGCGAGCGGCAGGTCGGCGGCGAGGGTCTCGCGGACGGGCTTGCCGTTGTCCCACGTCTCGGCGACGGCGAGCATCTCGAGGTTCTCCTCGATGCGCTCCGCGATGCGGTGCAGGATGAGCGCGCGCTCGGCCACGGAGGTCTTGCCCCAGCCCGGGGCGGCCTTGTGGGCGGCGTCGAGGGCGAGGTCGATGTCCGCGGCCTGCGAGCGGGCGACCTCGCAGAACACCTTGCCGGTGACCGGGGTGATGTTCTCGAAGTACTCTCCGCCGACGGGGGCGACCCACTCGCCGCCGATGAAGTTCTCGTAGCGGTCCTTGAAGGTGACCTTGGATCCCTCGGTACCGGGGAAGGCGTAGACGGTCATGGCGAAACTCCCTTGTCTCCTGGTGCCGGTGGACCGGCGTTGCAGTGAGCGTAGGAGTGGAGGGGTTGCAGGCTGGTTGCAGATGTGTGGTGCGGATCACGGGCGGCAGCGGCCGCCCCCGGGTCAGCGCCGACGGAGGCGGTACGGGCCGCCGAGCTGGCCGACCGGAATCGGGACACCCGCCCACGGCAGGGTGGTTCCCGGGACGAAGACCGTCTCAGCGTTGAAGCTGCGCTGCCGGCGGCGCCCGGAGGCGACCTCCCAGACGACGTAGACCCGGCGGCCGTCGGTCGCCACGGCGTACCCGTGGACCTCCATCCCGCCGTCCCTGACGATGACCCTCTGGGCGTCAGGGGACGTCACGTGCGGTCTGCCCCCTGGGCGTGGAACGAGAGGCCGCGCTCGTGCAGCGCCGCGACGATCTCCTGCTCGCGCTCCGCCAGCGCGTCAGCGGATCCACGCGTCCCGCGGTCGCCCGCCTGGCGCAGGGCATCCTCCACTTCGGCGAGCTCCACGATGAGTTCGCGGACCGTGGCGTGGTCCCTTTCGGCTGGCCTCTGCAACATAACGTCCACGCTAGGAGGAACAGACAAGTCTGTCTTCACCCCAAAGGGTGAAGGCCGGATGCATAGAATGAGGACCATGGGTGCGATTCGTGCGGCCTTGGTCAACGACTACGAGGTCGTGGCCCAGGGCCTGGTCAGCATGCTGCGGGAGTACCGCGACGCCGTCCGCGTCGTCGAGGTGGACCTCAGCAGGACCGTGGGGCAGCCGGTGGACATCACGCTGTACGACACCTTCGCGGCCACGCAGGGAGACGGCGAGGCGGTGCGCAAGCTCGCGGCCAACCCGCTGGCGGGCAAGGTCGTGGTCTACTCGTGGAATCTGGACCCCGCGCTCGTCTCGGCGGCGCTCGCCAACGGGGCCACGGCCTACGTCTCCAAGAGCCTCCCCGCGCGCCACCTCGTCTCGGCGCTCCAGGCCGTGCACCGCGGTGAGCTGCGGGCGCTGGCGCCAGCCGACGGATCCGGGACCGGAGTCCGCGGCGACTGGCCTGGCAGGGAGGAGGGCCTCACGCCGCGCGAGGCCGAGGTGCTGGCCCTCATCACCCAGGGCCTGGGCAACGCGGAGATCTGCGAGAGGACGCACCTCTCCATCAACTCCGTCAAGACGTTCATCCGCAGCTGCTACCGCCGGATCGGGGTGACGAACCGGAGCCAGGCCATCCTGTGGGGCATCGAGCACGGCTTCCGCCCCGACCGGGCACGGATCCGCGTCGACGAGGCGGGGCGGGAGCAGCGCTAGGCCTCCCGCTGTCCCCGGCCCCCTGCCGTCCCGTCGTGGGTCAGCCGAGCGCCAGGGCCAGGCATCCCTCGGCGGCCTGCCACACCGGACGGGTGCCGAGTTCGGCGCAGAGCCGTTCCATCCTCGCGGCGATGGGCTGCGCGGCGCGGCCGGCGAGGGATGCTCGGCGGTCCATGATGAGGGTCGGCCAGAGCAGGAGCCCCGCGGGAGCGCCGCGGCCGGCCCCGCCGTCGAGGTGGCCGCCGTCGCGCAGCTCGAGCAGGAAGACGAAGGACTGGTCGTTGCGCTCGACCGGGTCGACGGCGTAGTCGTCGATGAAGTCGCCCGCGCCGTAGAGGATGGGTCGCCCGCGGTGGACCTCGACGCCGCGGACGATGTGCGGCGAGTGGCCGAAGACGACGTCGGCGCCGTCCTCGACGAGGGCGTGCGCCAGCGCCCGGTGCGCGGCGGGGACGTCGGAGCCCCAGTTTCCGCCCCAGTGCGCCGAGACGATGAGGACGTCCACCGCGTCCCGCGTGGCCCGGACGAGCTCGCGGAGCCGGCGCCCGAGCGGGTGCGCGGCATCCGCGGGGGCGTAGGCCACCCCCGCGGACTGCGGGGCGGCGGCCCAGTCGGGGGTGTTGTCGGTGAAGGCGACGAGGCCGACGTCGAGCCCTCCGGCGCGCACGACGGCCGGCGACCACGCGGCGTCGTCGTCCCTTCCCGCTCCGGCGTGGGCGATGCCCGCGCCGTCGAGCACCGCGACCGACTCGAGCAGCGCCGCGGCGCCGAAGTCGAGGGTGTGGTTGTTGGCGAGCGAGACCGCGTCGATGCCGGCCGCGGTCAGGCACGCGACGTTCTCCGGGGCGGAGCGGAAGTGGAAGGCCTTCCCGGGCCAGGGCGCGCCGTCCCGCGCGAGGACGCACTCGAGGTTGGCGATGCGCAGGTCGGCGCGCGCGAGCACCGGCAGGGTGTCGCCCCAGACCGACGCGGGCGCCGCGGTGCGCAGCCGCTCGTCGACGAGGCGGCCGAGCATGACGTCGCCCACGAACGCGATCCGCACGTGCGGCCCCTCTCAGGCCCGTCAGCCGGCGGCCGGCGCCCTGCCGCCCACCACGAGCTTCTCCATGCGGCCCCCGAGCGCGTCGATGCTCGAGCCGAACTGGCCCCCGAGGCCCGCGATGCGCACATAGCCCTCGAAGGCCAGCAGGAGGAGCGCGGTGATGTGCGCGTCGAGCGCGGGCTCCCGCTCCTTGGGAAGGAGCCGGAGCAGCCAGCCGTGCCGGTCCGCGGACTCCTCGAGGTACGCCGAGGCGCTGGCCGTGCCCGGGTGGGATTCGCGCTGCGCCCGGGTGAAGAGGCGCAGGAGGTCCGAGCCGCCGTCGGGCTCCACCGCCTGGCCCAGGTGATCATGCTGCAGCGCGCCGAGGAGCTCGAGCTCCTCCTCGCTCAGCCCGCGGCCGGCGTCGAGGTGGACGCCAACGAGGATCTCCACGGCCTCGGAGCGCTCCCGGCGCCCCGCCCATACGAGACGCGCGGCGTGCTCCACGAACGAGCACACGAGCGGCGCGGTCTCGGCGCCGAAGCCGAGGCGGTCGAGCCCGAGCACCGCCTGCGCCGTGCGCTTGGCCCGCATGAGCCAGCCCCAGGCCACGGCGACGGCGCGGGCCTCGTCCAGCTCCTCCCGCGAGCCGTTCTCGATCCAGTGCGCCGGCACGGGGATGGGGTGGTCGATCAGGGCGACCAGGTCATCGAGGGCGTGGGTCCAGCTGTCAGCAGGCACGTTCTCCGCCATGCCACCAGTGTGCGCCCGCGCCCCGGCCCCAGGGGAGGCCCATAGCCTCTGGTGCGCCGGGCCGTGCGGCACGCGCGGGCCGCCCGGGCCCTCCGGCCTTGTCGCGCGCGAGGCGCGGGCCTGAGACTGGGGGCATGTCGATCCTGCCGCAGATCAGCCTCCGCACCCCGCTCCCCTTCGACATCCTCGGCGCCCAGGTGGCCGTGACAGGACTGGGGTCCGCATTCGAGGGCGTGTACGGGTCCGTCGTGGTGCGCGACGGTGCCGGGCACGTGGTCGCCGAGTCGAACCTGCTCGGCGGGGGCAACGGGTTCTCGCTCTTCCACAGCGCGTTCGGACTGGGGGTGCCGTCCACCCCGGAGGGCACCGTGACCGTGCAGGCCACCAACCCCAGCGGCCTGCCCGAGAACGCCGCCTCCGTGACGGTCCCGGTGACCTTCGGCCGGACCCTCATGGGCGGGACGTACTCGGGGTTCACGCTGCACACCGTCCAGGAGGGGGACACGCTCTCGGGGATCGCACGGGACGTCTACGGCGACGAGGGCCGGGCCGGGCTCCTCTTCACGGCGAACCGCGACATCCTCTTCACCCCGGACGTCCTCTACCCGGGCCTCGCGCTGCGGGTGCCGATGGCCTGATGGTCCGCCTTGCGGGGTCCATCACGATCGCGCGGCCGCCGGAGGCCGTGTTCGACGTGGTGGCCGACGAGCGCAACGAGCCGCTCTACAACCCCGCCATGACCTCGGTCGAGAAGCTGACCGGGGGGCCGGTCGGGGTCGGGACACGGTGGCGCGCCACCATGATGGCCCGGGGCCGGCCCACGGACATGGAGCTCGAGGTCACCGAGTTCTCCCGGCCCACCCGGCTCGGGACGGTCACGCGGATGACGACGGCGACCGTCACGGGGGCGCTCACGCTCACCCCTGCGCGGGGCGGGACCGTGATGAGCTGGGACTGGAGCCTCCGGCTCCGCGGGCCAATGCGGCTGCTGGGCCCGCTGTTCGCGCGTGCGGGGCGGCGCCAGGAGGAGCGCATCTGGGCATCGCTCAAGCGCCTGCTGGAGAGCGAGGGGAATCGGCGGCCCGCAGGGCGATAGCGGCCTGCACGAGGGCCGCATGGGTGAGGCACTGCGGGAAGTTGCCGAGCTGTTCGAGGGTCTCCGGATCCATCTCCTCGCCATAGAGGCCGAGGGGCGTCGCCAGCCGCAGGAGGTCCTCGAAGGCGCTCTCCGCCTCGCCGCGGCGGCCGGTGACCGCGAGCGCCTCGACCATCCAGAAGGAGCAGGGAAGGAAGGCCCCTTCTCCCCCGGGAAGCCCGTCCCGGCCCGGAGGGTACCGGTACAGGAGGGGTCCTCCCGCCGCGAGCTCGCGGCCGATCCGTTCGACAGTGGCCGCCAGGCGCGGGGACCCGGGGTCCTCGAACCCGAGCCCGGGCAGCATCAGCAGGGCCGCATCGGGATCGTCCGAGCCGTAGGCGCGGCGGTAGCTCCCGGTGGACGGATGGATCCCCCGCGCCCGGACCTCCGCTTCGATCCCCTCCCGGGCCTCCTGCCAGCGGCGCAGCTTCCGCGCCCGCGCCCCTTGACGCGAGGCGATCCGGAGCGCCCGGTCCAGCGCGACCCACGCCATCACCTTCGAGTGCACGTGGTGTGCGGGGGCGCCGCGGACCTCCCAGATCCCGGCGTCGGGGTCCTGCCAGCGCGCTGCCACGTAGTCGGCGAAGGAGCGCATGGCCCGCCACATCTCCGAGGAGAGGGGATGGCCGGCCTCGACAGACGCCCAGGCCGCATCCAGCACCCAGCCGTACCCGTCGAGCTGATGCTGGGCCGCCGCCAGGTTCCCGACGCGGACGGGTTCGCTGCCCCGGTAGCCGGGCCAGCCCGGCAGGGTCCGCTCGGTGGGCACGGGCGTCCCCCACAGCGTGAGCAGGGCCGGCAGGCGCGGCCGGTCCAACCTGCTGGCATGGAGCAGCCAGCCCAGGAACCGCGCGGCGTCGTCACCCTTCCCGACCGCGAGGAAGGTCCGCGCCCCCAGGCTCGCGTCCCGGGGCCACGTGTAGCGGTAATCCCAGTTCCGCAGGCCTCCCGGTTCCTCCGGCAGGGACGTGGTCGGCGCCGCGACGGGCGCACCAGAGGGCGAGAAGCTCAGCAGCCGCAGCGTCAGCAGGCTCCGGACCACGGCTTCGCGGTGGGGGAGGTCGTCGTCGACTTCCGCGGACCACGCCCGCCACCTCTCCTCGTCCGCGGCGACCAGATCCCAGGCGGCGGCCGGATCCAGGAGCACGAGGGGCTCACCGGACGCGATGGAGAGGACCAGTGTCAGGGGCCTGCCGGGGACGACGACGGCCCGCGACGGTGCTCCGGGCCGGACGGCCAGGGGCGCATCTGCGGAGAACGACAGGGCCAGGCGCCCGGCCTCGGCCACGAGGTGCGCTCCCCGACGGCTCCAGCGGCAGGCGGACCCGCCGGGCCGGGGGTCGAGCATGATCGAGACCTCCACGGGTCCTCGGGAGGCGCTGAGTCGGCGCACCAGGACCGAGGCCGGAGCGAGCGTCCCGGCCGTCTCCGCCACCATCGCCTCCTCCAGCAGCAGCCGGCCGCCGTTGGCCTCCCACTCCGTCTCCAGCGTGGCGGTCCCGCGCCGGTACCGCCGGGTGACAGGCGGCACGGCCTGCTGGGGGCCAACGGCGAAGGACCCGCTCCGCTCTCCTCCGACGAGGGCTCCGAAGACGGGAGTGCCATCGAAGGAGGGCGCGCAGAGCCAGTCGACCGAGCCGGCAGAGGACGCGAGTGCCGCCGTGCGGGTATCGCCCAGCAGCCCGTAGTCGGCGATCGGGACCCCCACAGTGCTGGCCATGGTTGCGGTCTCCCTACTGAGGCCCCAGGAGCAGGCCGAGGACCGTGCCGTACAGGACATGGGCTACCGCGGTCACCACGGGGGTCTGGATCCCGTAGTTAAGTCCGAGCAGGCCCGGAGGCTCGAGGACGGCACGCGTCGACGGGCCGGAGCGCGCCGTCGCCATCCTCGGATGGGCCCCCGGCAGGAGCGGCAGGACCACCGTCAGGGCCACCGAACCGTGCAGTGCCCCCAGGAGGGCCCCCGCCCACCAGCTGCTCGCGCCCAACAGGGCGAACGCCGCCGCGTAGCCGAGGGCGAAGCACTGCCCGGCGGCCAGATGCAGGAAGAAGCCGAGGACCCGTGCCCGGTCCGGGTCCGGGGTGACCATGGTCCCCAGGAGCAGCGGCAGGTCCATCCGGGTGAGCCCTGCCATCTGGGCGACGATCATCGCTGCGGTCAGGGCCCCGGTTGCCATGAGCCCGAAGACCGCCCACCTGGCCCAGTCCACCGCCGCCTCCCTCCTCCCTAGCTTCTAGGATCTTCCATAATTTTATTTCTAGATTTTAGACGCTCCGGCGGCGTCCGAGAAGGTCCTCGGACCCGGAGATCCCAGGATCCCACGTTGGGATCCCAAATCCTTGACTGTGGTGGCCCTCACCCCGTACGCTCCTTTTGGGATCCCAAACCGGTATCCCATCGAGTTCTCGACCGTTGCGCAGCCCGTTCGGGCACGGCCGGCGCCTTCCCGCCTGCCACCTTCTCCCCAATGCCGTGAAGGAGGACGCATGTCCCTTCGAGAAGAACACCCAGACCACCCCGGCCTGGCCGACGCCCCGGCGATCGTCGCCGAGGCCCCGGCTCGGGCCACCGCCCAGGCACCGGCCAGGCCCACCGGCGTCCGCTGGAGGCTGTTCCTCCTGCTGCTGGTCCTCGTGACCGTGAACTACGTGGACCGCGGCTCCATCTCCGTGGCGCTGCCCATCATCCAGAAGGAGTTCGCCCTCTCCCCCGAGCTCGTCGGGCTCCTGCTCTCCGCCTTCTTCTGGACCTACGCGCTCATGCAGGTCCCGGTCGGCTGGCTCATCGACCGGTTCGGCCCCCGCAAGGTCGTCACGGCCTCGTGCGTGGGCTGGGGCGCGGCCACCGCCGCGTCCGGCATGGCCGGCGGATTCCTGAGCATGTTCATCGCCCGCGCCGCCATCGGCGTCACCGAGGCCGGGGTCATGCCCGCGGGCGGCAAGCTGAACGCCCTGTGGATGCACTCGAAGGAGCGCGGACGGGGCGCCACGATCCTCGATGCGGGCGCACCGCTCGGCGCCGGCGTCGGCGGCATCCTCATCACCTGGCTCATCGCCGCCACCGGCGGCTGGCGGATGTCCTTCGTCATCGCCGGCATCGCCACCGTAGTCCTCGGCGCCCTCATCTGGTGGTACGTGCGGGACAACCCCCGCGACCACCGGGCGGTCAACGCCGCGGAGGCGGAGTACCTCGAGGCCTCGCACGCCGCCGAGGACGCCGAAGCCGCGGCCGCGGGCAGCACGTCCAAGCGCGGCCTGCTGCCGTACCTGAGGTTCCGCTCCTTCTGGGCCATGTGCTTCGGCTGGCTCGGCTTCAACGGCGTGTTCTACGGTCTGCTGACGTGGGGGCCGCTGTACCTGGCCCAGGCCAAGCACTTCAACCTGAGTTCGATCGGCTGGTCCACGTTCGTGATCTTCGGTGCAGGGTTCGTCGGGGAGATCCTCGGCGGTGCCCTCGCGGACAGGCTCCGCGCTCGGGGCCACGGCGCCAACCTCGTCATGCGCTCGCTCCTCGGTGTCTCGAGCCTGATCGTGGCCGGCGGCCTCGTCGGGGTGACGGTCGTCGGAGACCCCATCACCGCCGTCGCCCTCCTGTCCGTGGTCCTGTTCTTCCTGCGCTGGGTGGGCCTCTTCTGGGCGGTCCCGGCAACGCTCGGCGGCCGCACCAACGCCGGCGTCCTCGGAGGGGCGATGAACCTCAGCGGCAACATCGCCGGCTTCGTCACCCCGATCGCCGTCGGCCTCATCGTCGGCGCCACCGGCGGCTACACCTGGGCGCTGCTGTACTTCGTCGGGTCGGCGATCATCATGGGCATCTCGGTGCTCACGCTGGACTACAGCCGCAGGCTCCCGGTCTGAGACACAGCAGGGCGGGCGGCCCCGCGCCGCCCGCCCGGGCCCCATCCCACCGTGGTCGAATGGACCACATCAGGCGCGCCGGCCCACCGGCCCCGACCATCCGTCAGGAGCGTTCAATGGCACAGCCAGTCGAGGAGTCCCTCCGGGACCGGCCCCTCCGCGAGGTCATCCGTGACACCCTCCGGACCCGCATCTTCGAGGGCTACTATGCGCCGGGGACGCGGCTGATCGAGCGCGACCTCGCCGCCGAGTTCAAGGTCTCCCGGCTTCCGGTCCGCGAGGCCCTGAGGATGCTCGGTCAGGAGGGGCTGCTCGCGGAACGGGCCACCCGCGGCTCGGTCGTCGCCGGTCTGAGCGAGAAGGAGGTCGAGGACCTCTTCGACGTCCGAGCCTCCCTCGAGGTCCTCGCCTGCCGGCTTGCGTCCCAGCGGGCCACGACCGAGGACCTCGACCGGCTGGGTGGCCTCCTGACGGCCGCCGCCGACGCCCTCGCTCGCGGGAGCATCAACGAGGCACACCGCTTCAACAACGACTTCCACGACGAGGTCACGAGGATCGCGGACAACACCTTCCTCCGCACCGCGCTCGAGCCGCTGCAGGGCCGCATGCACTGGCTCTTCCGCCATGTCACGGACCTGCCCGAGCTGATCGAGGAGCACCGGGACCTCCTCGCGGCCATCGCGAGCGGCGACCCCGAGCGGGCGGCGGCGCAGTCGAGCAGGCACATCGGCAAGTACAGGGAGCAGTACCCGGACACGGTCTGACCGCCCGGCGCCCCAGCTTCAACCCAAGGAACCGCCATGAGACTTCTGGTCATCAACCCCAACATCAGCGAGGACGTCACGTCCCTGATCCGCGCCGAGGCCGAACGGTCTGCCGCCCCCGGCACCGAGCTCCTCGTGCGCACCGCCGGCCACGGCGTCGAGTACATCGAGACCCGCTTCGAGTCCCTCGTCGCCGCGGGGGCGGTGGCCGAGCTCATCGCCGAGCACGCCGGCGAGGTCGACGGCGTCGTGGTCGCCGCGTTCGGCGACCCCGGCATGCCGGCGCTCAAGGAGCTCGTCAGCGTCCCCGTCGTCGGCATCACGGAGGCCGCGCTGTGCGCCGCCGCCCTGACCGGCCGGCGCTTCTCGATCATCGCGATCTCGGACCGCATCACCGCCTGGTACCGGGAGTGCGTCGAGGGCTTCGGGCTGGCCTCACGGCTCGCCTCGATCCGCTCGATCAAGGCCGCGCTGCGGGGCATCGGGAGCGTGCAGGAGGACTTCCGCCCGACCCTCGTGGAGCTCGCGCGGCTCGCCGTCGCGGAGGACGGCGCCGACGTCGTGATCCTCGCGGGGGCGCCGCTGGCGGGCCTTGCCCGGGACGTCGCGGAGGAGCTCCCGGTGCCGGTGATCGACGGGATCGGCGCCGGGATCCGGCTGACGGAGGCCCTCGTGGGCCTGTCCGCCGGGGCGCACCGGGCCGGCTCGTTCGCCGCGCCGCCGCCCAAGCGCCGCGCGGGGCTCTCCCCCGCGCTCGACGCCGCGCTCGACGCCGGCCAGCTGGCCTCCCCGGGCGCCGGCGCCGCAACGGCGGTGCGGGCATGAGCGCCGCCCAGCGGAACGGGGTGGCCAGCCTCGTCATCGCCCACGGCCTCGTGGTCAACGCGGCCGGCCGCCGCCTGGCCCACGTGGTGGTCGACGCCGGCCGCGTCACCGCCGTCGTCGACGCCGCCGAGCCGGTGCCCGCCGCCGAGCGCGTGATCGACGCGTCCGGACGCGTGGTCATCCCCGGCGGGATCGACGGGCACTGCCACGTCGCCCAGGTCACCGGACGGTGGCGGACCCTCGACGACTACGCCGTCACCTCGGCGGCCGCCCTCTGGGGCGGGACCACGACCATCATGGACTTCGGCATCCCCCGGGATGCGCAGGAGACCCCGCTCGAGGCCGCCGCCAACAAGCTCGCCCTCGCCGCCGGGGCGCGCTGCGACGTGGCCCTGCACGGGGCCGTCATCGACTGGGACGAGACCGTCCCGGCCCAGCTCGAGGAGCTCGCGCGGCTCGGCGTCCGGTCCGTCAAGATGTACATGACGAACCGGGGCTCGACCATGGCGGACAACGACACGGTCCTGAAGGTCATGCGCGAGATGGTGCGCCTCGACGGGCTCACCTACATCCACGCCGAGCACGACGCGATGATCGCGGACTGCACCCAGGAGCACGCCGACGCCGGCCGGATCGGCATCGGGCACCTGCACGAGACGCGGCCGGAGCTCGCCGAGGAGGCCTCCGTCCGGGAGGTGCTCGCGATGGCCGAGTACGCCGGCGCGCCCGTGTACTTCGTCCACCAGTCCACCCCGGGCGCCGTCGACCTGGTCGCCGAGGCCCGTGCCCGCGGCGTCGAGGCACACTCGGAGACCTGCCCGCACTACCTCGTCCTCGACGACGGCGTGTACTCCTCGCGGTTCCCCGAGTGGTACGCGTGCTGCCCGCCGATGCGCTCGGCGGAGACCGTCGCGGCCCTGCGCGAGCGCTTCGCCGACGGCTCCATCCATACCGTCTCGAGCGACCACTCGTGCTACGACCTCACGCAGAAGCGCGAGCGCACCGACGACATCCGGCAGATGCCGCACGGCCTCCCCGGCGTCGAGACCCGCATGCCCGTGGCCTTCACCGCCCTCGCCGAGGGCTGGGAGTACGCGGATCCTGCAGGCGCCGGGGCCAGCGGGGACGCGCACGACGGCGGGGGCCTCCTCGAGCGGTTCGTCGACCTCTTCGCCGCCGCGCCCGCGCGGATCAACGCGCTCCCGGGCAAGGGGGCGATCGCGCCCGGATTCGATGCGGACCTCGTGGTCTTCGACCCGTCCGAGGCCCGCACCGTGGACGGCGGCGGGCTGCACATGGGCACCGACTTCTCCCCGTTCCACGGCCGGAGGCTGCGTGGCTGGCCGCAGCACGTCGTCGCCGGCGGCCGCGTGGTGCTCGACGAGGAGGGGTTCCACGACCCCGGGCCTGTGGGCCGCGTCGTGGCCCGCCTCGGGTACCGCGAGTCGCTCGCCCGCGCGCGGGCCCTCCCCGCCGCTGCCGTCCCCGTCCCCGCCACCCCTGTGGGTGCCGCCGTCCCGGAAGGAGCCTGAGCCGTGGTCCACACCGCGCGTCCCGCCCGGCTGGGCATGATCGTCCCCTCGTCCAACACGTGCCTCGAGCCGATGAGCTACCGGATCCTCGGCGGCCGCGAGGACGTCACCCTGCACTCGGCCCGGATCCCCGTGACTCGGATCGCCCTCGATGCGGGCTCGGACCGCCAGTTCGACGTCGAGGGCATGCGGGCTGCGGCCGAGCTGCTCGCCACGGCGGATGTGGACGTCATCGCCTGGAACGGCACCTCTGGCTCGTGGCTCGGGCTCGGGCACGACCGGCAGATCGCCGCCGAGATCACCGCTGCCACCGGGATCCCCGCCACGACGTCCACGCTCGCGTACTTCGACGCGTTCGCCCAGTTCGGTGTCCGGACCATCGGCCTCCTCACGCCCTACACCGAGGACGTCAACGAGCAGGTGATCGCCCGCTACGCGGCGGAGGGCGTCCGCACGGGCGGGCACCGCGCGCTGGGGCTCAGCGACAACGAGTCCTTTGCCCGGGTGGCCCCCGAGGAGCTCGTCCCGGGCTCGCTCGAGCTCGCCGCGGACCGTCCCGATGCGCTCGTGTACCTGTGCACGAACCTCTATGGCGCCCCCGTCGCAGCGGAGGTCGAGGAACGCACCGGCGTCCCGGTGCTCGACTCGGTGGCCGTGACCCTCTGGCGCTGCCTCCAGCTCGCCGGCGCCCCGCTCCTCGAGGCGCACTGGGGCAAGCTCCTCGCCTGAGGCGACGGGCCCGTCGAGGCCCGTCGGGGTGCTGCACCCGCCGCTGGCCACCCACCTCCGCTGCCTCCGGACCGGCCGCCCGGCTACGGGTCCGGGGGCGCCCGGGCGTAAGCTGCGCTTCGTTGGGCCTGCGGTTTCGTCTGGGCCCGCGCTCATGCGGGTACAGTCACCGCATGAATGCAGCACGGACCCGAACAGAGGCATGACTTGGCAGGGAATGCGACCTTCCGCCACCGCAACACGGCGCTGCTTTCAGTGAGCAGCGTCGAGGCTCCGAGGATCGTGAGCTCCACGGACTTCGACCGGAGGCTGGCGTCGACCCTGCGCCGCCTGAAGTTCCCCCCTCGGCTGCTGGAGCGCGTGGCCGGCGTGACGCACCGGCGCTGGTGGGCGGCCGGGACGTCGTTCGACGACGCCGCCCTCGAAGCGGGTGCCAAGGCGCTGGCGGAGTCCGGCGTCGAAGCCTCCGACGTCGGGCTCCTGATCAACACCTCGGTGACCCGGCGCAACCTCGAGCCCTCGGTCGCGGTGAAGATCCACCACGGGCTCGGCCTGCCGTCCTCGGCCATGAACTTCGACCTGGCCAACGCCTGCCTCGGATTCGTCAACGGGGTCATCCTCGCGGCCAACATGATCGACTCGGGCCAGATCAGATACGCGGTGATCGTCAACGGCGAGGATGCCCAGGCCACCCAGGAGGCCACCCTCGCGCGGCTGCAGCGGCCGGAGACCACCCGCGAGGACTTCGGCCGCGAGTTCGCCACGCTCACGCTCGGCTCCGGGGCGGCTGCCGCCGTCCTCGGCCCGGCCGACCAGCACCCCGGCGCGCACCGCCTCGTCGGCGGGGTGATGCGGGCCGGAACCGAGCACCACGAGCTGTGTGTGGGTGGCGTCGACGGCATGACCACGGACACGAAGGGCCTGCTCGACGGCGGCCTCCGGCTCGTGGTGGACGCATGGCACGAGGCCCAGCTGGAGTGGGACTGGGCGGCCATGGACCGCTACGTCACCCACCAGGTCAGCAACGCCTACACGCAGGCGATCATCAGGGCGATCGACCTGGACCCGGACAAGGTCCCGATCACGTTCCCGCATTGGGGCAACGTGGGCCCCGCGTCGCTCCCCATGACGCTTGCCGCCGAGGCGCAGTCCCTGGCCGCCGGGGACCGGGTCCTCTGCATGGGCGTTGGCTCCGGGCTCAACACCGCCATGATGGAGATCGTCTGGTGACTCCGCAGTGGCCCGGGGTCGATCCGGAGTGGTCCCGCACCGTCTCTGTCGAGTCCACCTCCTCCATCGATCCGCCGGGCACCGTGCGCCGCTGGCACGTGCTGGACAACGCGGCCCAGCTCTCCCGCCGAGGCCTGGAGCCGGCGGGGACGCTGCTGTGCGTCCACGGAAACCCGACCTGGTCCTACCTGTGGCGCGCGCTCCTCGGCGCCGGTTCTGACCCGGCCCATCCGTGGCGGGTGGTGGCGGTGGACCAGCTCGACATGGGCTACTCCGAGCGCACCGGCACCTTCCGCCGGCTCGCGGACCGGATCAACGACCTCGGCGACCTCACCGACGCGCTGGGCCTCGCCGGGCCGGTCGTCACCGTGGGCCACGACTGGGGCGGATCCATCAGCCTCGGCTGGGCCCTGGCACACCCGCAGCTCACGGCCGGGGTGGTGCTGACGAACACCGCCGTCCACCAGCCGGCCGGCGCGGGGACTCCGCCCGCGCTGCGGCTCGCGATGCACCCCGCGGTGCACCGGTGGGGCACCACGACGTCGGACGCCTTCCTGCGGGTGACGCACGCCCTGGCGAGCCCGGCGCTGCCGGCGGAGGTCCGCAGGGCCTACATGGCCCCCTACCGCGGTGCGGGCCGGCGGGCCGGCGTGGGGAACTTCGTGGCGGACATCCCGCTCGACGCCTCCCATCCGAGCTTCGCCGCGCTCGGCGCGGTCGCGGAGGGTGTGCGGGACCTGCGGGTGCCGGCCCTGATGCTCTGGGGCCCGAAGGACCCGATCTTCTCGGACCGGTATCTCAAGGACCTGATCGGGCGGCTTCCGCACGCGGACGTGCACCGCTTCGAAGGTGCCGGGCACCTGCTGGCCGAAGACCGGGACATCGCCGCGCCGATCTTCCAGTGGCTCGCCGACCGGGACGTCGCCCACCGCGGCGAGCGGCCGGCGTCGGACGCTGCCGCGGCCGCCGGAGGGCAGGAGGCCGCCCCTGGGCCGGGACCGGACGGGTTCCGTCCGCTGTGGGACCTGCTCGGCGAGCACGCCGCGGGTCCGGCGGCGGCAGACCTGGCCGTGGCGGAGATGTCGCCCGCGGGCACCGTCAGCCGCTCGCTCAGCTGGAAGCAGCTGGACCGCGGCATCACCGAGCTCGCCGCCGGGCTGCGGGAGGCCGGCGTGGGCTCCGGCAGCCGGGTGAGCCTGATGGTTCCGCCCGGTGTGGACCTCACCGTGGCCCTGTACGCGTGCCTGCGTCTGGGCGCCGTCGTGGTGGTGGCCGACGCCGGTCTGGGCACCCGGGGCCTGAGCCGGGCCGTGAAGGGCGCGGCCCCCGATGTCCTGATCGGCATCGACCGCGCGCTGGCCGCCGCGGCGGCGCTGGGCTGGCCGGGCCGGCGGATCAGCGTCCACGACCTCCCCGCGGCGCGCCGCCGCGTCCTCGGCGCCGAGACCTCGCTCGCCGCCCTGGCCCGGCGCGGTGCGGTGCTCGGCCCGGACCTGCCGCTGCCCCTTCCCGACCCCGCGGCCCCCGCCGCGGTCCTCTTCACGTCCGGCTCCACCGGCCCCGCGAAGGGCGTGGTCTACACGCATCGGCAGCTGGCGGCGATGCGGGACACCGTGGCCCGGACCTTCGGGATCCGCTCCGGAGCGCGGCTGGTGGCCGGTTTCGCCCCGTTCGCCCTGCTGGGGCCGGCGCTCGGCGCGGTGTCGGTGACCCCCTCGATGGACGTCACCGCGCCGCGCACCCTGACCGCCCGCGCGCTGGGGGACGCCGCGGCGGCCATCGGCGCCACGGTGGTCTTCGCCTCGCCTGCCGCGCTGCGCAACGTCCTGGCGACCCGGGACGCGATGGACGAGGCCGGGCGGGAGGCCCTGGAACGGATCGACCTGCTGCTCTCCGCGGGGGCCCCCGTGCCGGAGCCGCTCCTGGCGCAGGTGCAGCGGCTGATGCCGCGGGCCTCCCTGCGTACCCCGTACGGAATGACGGAGGCGCTGCCGGTCACCGACATCAGCCTCGAGCAGATCCAGGCTGCCGACGCCGACGCTGCCGCCGGGACCGTGGCGGGGGCCGGCAACGGCGTGTGCGTCGGCCAGCCCGTCCACGGCGCCCGCGTCGCGGTCGCCCCGCTCGCCGCGGACGGCACCGCGCCCGGGTCCCGTCCCGTGACCGAGGCGGGGGTGACCGGCGAGATCCTGGTCAGCGCCCCGCACGTCAAGGACGCCTACGACAGGCTCTGGCTGACCCAGCGGGAGAGCGACAGTCTGCCGGGGTGGCACCGCACCGGGGACGTCGGGCACTTCGACGCCGCCGGCCGGCTCTGGGTGGAGGGGCGCCTCGCCCATGTCCTGACGGTGCCCGGCGGCGTGGTGACGCCCGTCGGCGCCGAGCAGGCCATCGAGCATCTGGACTGCGTCCGGCTGGCGGCCATCGGAGGGGTCGGGCCGGCGGGCACGCAGGCCGTCGTCGCCGTCGTGGAGACGGCGCCCCCCGCGCGCAAGGCCGGCCCCGCCGCGGAGCAGCTCGCACACCGCGTCCGCAGCGCGGCCCACACGGCCGGGGTCGAGGTCTCCGCCGTGCTCGCGGTCCCCGCGCTGCCGGTGGACATCAGGCACAACGCGAAGATCGACAGGACCCGCCTCTCCCGCTGGGCGTCGCGGGTCCTGGCCGGCGGCCGCCCGGGGACGCCGTGAGGATCCTCGCCACCGGGGCCAGCGGGCTGCTCGGGCGCGAAGTGGTCCGGCTCCTCGTCCGCAGGGGGCATGCCGTGACCACGTTCCAGCGCCGCCCCGCCGGGATCAGCGGCGCGACGGACGTCCGCGGGTCCGTCACCGACGAGGCAGCGGTCCGCGCAGCGGTCCAGGGCGCCGAGGCGGTCATCCACCTCGCCGCGAAGGTCTCCTTCACCGGCCGGGCGGCGGAGTTCGACGAGGTGAACGTCGAGGGGACCCGCCGCCTGCTGCGCCTCGCGCGGGCGGCCGGGGTCCGGGACCTGGTCTTCGTCTCCTCCCCCTCCGTGGCCAACTCGGGGGCGGCGATCGCCGGGCTGGGGGCGGAGCCGGCGGACCCCGCGCGTGCGCACGGCGAGTACTCCCGCACCAAGGCCGAGGCAGAGCTCCTCGCCCTGGCGGCGGACGCGCCGGGATTCCGGGTCGCCGCCGTGCGCCCGCACATCGTATGGGGCCCCGGCGACACCCAGCTGGTGGAACGGGTCCTGCAGCGCGCCGGCCGCCGCCGCCTGCCCCTGCTCGACGCCGGGGCCGCCCTGATCGACACCACGTACGTCGACAACGCCGCCTCCGCCATCGTCGCCGCGCTCGACCGCATGGACCACGTTCACGGCAGGGCCGTCGTCGTGAGCAACGGCGAGCCCCGCCCGGTCGGTGAGCTGCTGGCCGGGATCTGCGCCGCGGGCGGCGTCCCGGCGCCGTCGTGGGCCGTTCCGGGCGCGGTGGCTCGGGCGGCGGGCGCGGTCGTGGAGAGGCTGTGGACCTGGGCAGGGCGGAAGGAGGAGCCTCCGATGACGAGGTTCCTCGCCGAGCAGCTCTCGACGGCGCACTGGTACGACCAGCGCGAAACCCGGGAGCTCCTCGACTGGACGCCCTCGGTGTCACTCGATGAGGGCCTGGCGAGGCTGGCGGAGCACTACGGAAGGAACCTTCCGCGTCCGTGACGACGCGCCGCCGAAGGGTCCTATGGCCCGCGGCGTTGAAGACCCCTGTGGCTACAGACCTGCCACAGCCTCCCTCGGCGTGTGCGCGACCCGTAGCCCGGAGGCAGCAACGGCTGCGAGCAGCCGGTGTTCGCCTGCCCGCCGGTACCGCTCCTCGAGCCCGTCGAAGGCGGACTCGAGGAGCGCACCACTCACCGGGGCCTGAGTGTGAAGCGTCGCCCACACGGCGTCCACCGTCGTACAGACGATCTGCCGTCCGCCGGGGACGGAGAGGACGAAGCCCTCCGCCGTGGCCCTGACCTTGACCCGGCCAGCCGGCGACGGGCAGAGTTCAACGATCATCTGGGCTGCTATCAGGTTTCCCCTGGTGGTGCGGCCATCGGGGAACACCGGGTCGTCAGCAACACTACGTCCGCAGGCACCGCACATCTGGGCTTCCCTCCTCTCAGGGCATCACGTCGCCGGAGTTCGGTCCGAGGGTCTGGCCGACGAAGAGATTCCCTCCGGGATCACTGGCCAGGAGAAGTGCGGTCGGGGCGACCTCGGCAGGGGTGCCGAACCGCCCCAGCGGCAACTCGGCCCGCTTCGCCTTCTTCCAGTCCTCCGAGATCCCGTCGACGAGCGGGGTCTCGATCGGGCCCGGGGCGATGCTGTTGACCAGCACGTTGCCCGGTGCGGCCTCAAGAGCCAGGGCCTTGGTGAAGCCGATGACCCCGGCCTTCGCCGCACTGTAGTGGCCGAGTCCTACCCCGCCCTTGATGCCCAGCTGCGAGGCCACATTGATGATCCTGCCCCATCGCTGTGCACGCATGGGCTTGAGGACCTCTCGGCAGCAGAGGAAGACGCCCGTGAGGTCCACACGGATGGTCTCGTTCCACATGGCGAGGTCCATGTCCTCCACCGGTGCCTCAGTGAGGAGTCCCGCGGAGTTCACGAGGACATCCACGGTGCCGAACTGTTCGCGCACCGAGGAGAAGGCGCTGCGCACGCTGTCCTCGTCTGCCACGTCCACCCGGATCACGTCCGGCCCCTCAGCCCGGTCTAGGACCGCCACGCGGTCGCCGTTGGCACGGAAGGCCGTGGCGACGGCCTTGCCGATCCCACTGGCACCACCGGTCACGACGACCGTCCGGCCCGAGGCACGGTGCGGGATGCCGGCGCTCATGCCCGCATCTTCACGGTCAGTCCGCCGTCCACGACGAGTGCCTGTCCGGTGACGTAGTTGGCGGCCGGGGAAGTGAGGAAGCCGATGACTTCAGCGACCTCTTCCGGGCGTCCGACCCGGCCCCATGGGATGTCGTCTCCCGCCCGCTGCAGGCCCTCGGGCCCGAGCGAGTTGACCGGGTCGAGGGATTGCGGGGTCTCGATGAGGCCGGGGATGACAGCATTCGCACGGATCTGCCGTGGGCCGAGCTCAACCGCGACGCTGCGGATGAGCCCCAGGACGCCGGCCTTGGCCGCAGCGTAGTGGGCATGCTCCTCCCATCCGTACACGCCGCCGGCGATCGAGGAGACGGCCACCATGGCGCCGCCCTCCCCCATGCGGGCCGCGCCTGCGCGCAGGGTGCGCAGCACGCCGGTGAGGTCCACGTCGAGCATGTCGTGCCAGCGCTCGTCGGAGAGCTCGGCCAGCGGGGCGTTGCGCAGGATCCCGGCGTTCGCGACGGCGTAGTCGAGCCGGCCGTACTCGTCGACGGCCCGCTGGGCGAAGGCCTCCACGGAGTCTGTGCTGCGCACGTCGACTTCGTGGATCACCGCCTCTCCGCCGGCCTCCTTCACCAGACGGAGGGTCTCCTCGGGGTCGTGGGGATCTCCCGGGAAGGTGCCGATCACTGTGCTGATCTTGCGGGAGGCATAGTGGCCGGCCACTGCCCGCCCGATGCCGCTGGCCGCGCCGGTGACAATGGCTGCTGCTTTTGCTTCAGGCATGGGGGTGATCCTCCAGGAGTGCTTCGACGGGAGGCTTGGCTGCGAGCATCAAGATGCCCGAGAGCAGGGTGCCGAGGGCGCCGACCCACAGGGCGGCGGTCCCCGTTCCGGCGCCGGCGGCGAGGGCCGTGAAGAGCGCGCCGCCGATGATCGTGCCGGGCTGGCTCATGGCGCCAATGAAGGTCGTGCCGGCGCGCGGCAGCTGACCGGGTAGCACTCGGCCATGAAGTACTGGATTGCCGCATAGGGGCCGACGAGGAAGAACAGACCGGCACCGTAGGTGACGATGATCAGGAACGGGTCGGAGGCGATCGGGCTGAGCATGAGGGCGAAGGAGAGGCCCGAGATGATCCAGCCGATGACGATTGTCTTCTTGCGGCCGATCTTGTCGCCGAGCCAGCCGTGGAAGACGTAGCCGAAGTAGGCGAGCAGGTTGATCACGATGAGCATCCAGAACGCGTCCGAGAGCTCGACGCCCTTGGCGTTCTTCAGCACGGAGCTGCCCAAGACGCTGAAGATCGCGATGCCGAAGAAGTTGATGATCCATGCCAGCGAAAGCACGATGGTGTTTCGGCGCAGGTGGGGCTCCCAGAGGCGCTTGAGGGGCGCGGTCGAAGAGTGCTCCACCCCGTAGGAGGCCGCGAGGGCGTGTGCGTCCTCGCGCTTGCCGTGCTTCTCGAGCTCAGTCAGCTTGTGGTGGAGCTCGAACTGGGGGGTCTCCCGGAGCTTGCGGAAGACGAGCCACACGATGATCGCCGCAGGTATAGCCGCCATGACGTAGAGGCTCCGCCAACCCAGCGAGGGAAGGAACGCGAGCGCAAGTGCGCTGGACAGGAGGAATCCGAGAGGCCAGCCGCCCTGGATGAAGGAGTAATGGAATCCGGGCCGTCTGCGCTTCTTCTCGTCCTCGGTGACTTGGTAGACCTCATTCATGTAGGTGGCATTCACGGCCTGCTCAGAGAAGCCGAGGCCGCCGAACGAGCGAACCACAGTGAGCAGGACGCTGCTCAGGACCCCGAGGCCGGCAGGGATCGCGGCGGTGAGGGTCGAGACGATGGCTGTTCCACCGATAGTCGTCATCATGCCCTTGCGCCGGCCGAGGCGGTCGATGATAGGCCCCAGGCCGAACGCCACAATGGCAGTGCCGACGGCGATCCATGTGTTGATCGCGTACGCCTCGGACTCGCTCCAGCCGAAGGATTCCTGCATTGCCGGCAGGAGGGTCCCGAAGAGTCCGTAGTCGAACACCGCGATGGTCCAGGCAAGGAGTGCCAGAACGGTAGCCGTGCGGGTGGCGCCCTTGGAGAAGGACGGGAAGCGGCGCTTCTCGTTGACGGCGGGCGGCGTCAGGTCGATGGTCTGGTTGGTGCTCACTTCGTGGTGGCCTTCCGGGGGCTGCGGGCGAGGAACGAGTCAGCGATCTGGTCGAACTGCATCCAGGTGACGCCTTCGTGGCTGTTGATGTGCTCGATGAGGCGCTCGAGCATGAGGAGGACCTGCGGGCGGCCGGAGACGTCGGGGTGGACGGTCATGGTGAAGACGGCCTGGTCCATCTCGCGGTAGACCCAGTCGAACTGGTCGCGCCACATCTGCTCGATGTCCCGGGGGCTGACGAAGCCATGGGAGTTGGGCGATGCCTTGATGAACATCATGGGCGGGAGGTCGTCCAGGTACCAGTTGGCGGGGATCTCCACGAGATCGGTCTCCTCGCCGCGCACGAGCGGCTCCATCCATGTCTGGGCGGGCTGGGTGTAGTCGATCTTCTTCCAGCTGTCGCCGACGCGGACGTAGTAGGGCTCGAAGTCGCGGTGCATGAGGGAATGGTCGTACTTGATCCCACGCTCGAGGAGGATCTCGTTGGTCACCGGGGAGAATTCCCACCACGGTGCTACATAGCCGGTGGGGCGCCGGCCGGAAACCTTCTCGATGAGCTCGATCGAGCGGTCCAAGATCGCTGTCTCCTGCTCGCGGGTCATGGCGATCGGGTTCTCGTGGGAGTAGCCGTGGACCCCGATCTCGTGGCCGGCGTCAACGATGGCGCGGGTGAGGTCGGGGAAGGTCTCGATGGAGTGGCCCGGGACGAACCATGTGGAGGGCAGGGAGTACTTCTCGAAGAGGCGGAGGAGGCGGGGAGCTCCGACCTCGCCGCTGAAGAGGCCGCGGGAGATGTCGCAGGGCGAGTCCTCGCCGCCGTAGGAGCCGAGCATGCCGGCGACGGCGTCAACGTCGACGCCGAAGGCAACCTGAATGTCCTTGGTCACGGGTGGGCCTTTCTGGAGGTGCAACTGGGGGTGGAACGGAGGTGCTGGGGTTGTGGGGAAGGTTTGCTCAGCCGGTGCCCCCTCTCTCAGCGAAGGCCGCGGCGATCTCCTCGCGCGAGCTCCCCAATCGGAGCAGGAGCGACAGGAGCACCAGGGACTGGGAGGGGCGTAGGAACCCCGACGGGATGGCGCCTGCAGCGAGCAGGTCCTTGCCGCCGCCTGCTCCGTACACAGGGACGACGGGACCGGCGTTGACGCGGGTGCTGGTGACCACGACGGCTCCTCCCGCGGTCGCCTCGGCGACGGCCTGGCACAGCAGCGGGTTGGCGTTCCCGATGCCGGTGCCCTGCAGGACGATGCCCGCAGCCCCGGCGTCGAGGGACGCCCGCAGGTGGGCCCCATCGGCCCCGGGGTAGGAGGCGACGAGGTCCACCCTGCACGCCGCCCCGGGGTGCGGCAGGGGCAGGGCCGCGGGGCGGCGAGCCTTGGCTGCGGCAAGATTCAGCCGCCCGTCGTCGGCGATGGACCCGTCCCGCCCGTAGTCCGGGTTGCCGAAGGCGTGGACACGCACGGTCTCGGTCTTCCGGACCCCGCGGGCAGGGAAGACCTCCCCTGCGAAGCTCAGCAGGACTCCCCGCCCTTTGGCTTCGGCCGACCCTGCGAGCGCGATGGCGCGCGCGAGGTTGGCCGGGCCGTCCGGATCCTCTGCGTCGGCTGCCTTCTGGGCGCCGGTGAAGACCACCGGGCGCGGATCGCCCTGGACGAGGTCGGCGAGGAAAGCCGTCTCCTCCATGGTGTCCGTGCCGTGGGTGACGACGACGCCGACCACCGAGGGATCGGCGAGCGCCTCGCGGATGCGGCTGCACACGAGGAGCATGTCGTCGACGTCCAGCGCGTACGAGCCGACGCGGAGGACGTCGACCACTTGGACTGGGAAGGCGTGCGCCCCGCCGACGCTCCGGAGCAGCTCGTCTGCCCCGTCGGACGCGACCGCTGCGCCGCCGAGGTCCGCTCGGGTGCGCGAGGAGATCGTGCCGCCGGTGGCGAGGAGCACCAAATGCTCCTCGCTCATGCTCGGTGTCATGCCTGCTCCTGCTCGTGACTCTGGCTACTGGGGTGACGGTTGCTGACCGCCGTGCCCAATCGTTTGGGTAGAACCGTCGCCGCGTTCTGGGCGGCGTGTTGGGTGGGGCTTGGATTCTCAGACGCTCCGGACAGGTGGAGCCCTGTCTGAATACGGTGTACCCAATCGATTGGGTAAGCTGTTTTCGACTGTAAGGTGTGGTCGCGGTCACGGTCAAGGGCCACTCGGGAGATTGTTTTCGAGGGCGGCGCGTGGCGGGCAGAATGGAATCCGGGACTGGAAGGGCTTGAGCATGGGCAACAACACGACCGAGAGGGCGGTGACCCTCAAGGACCTGGCACGGGAATTGGGCATCCACCCGTCTACGGTCTCGCGGGTGCTGCACTCTGACCCGGACTCTGCCAGGGGGGCGGCCTCCGCTGCCACCGCGCGGCGGATCCGTGAGCTGGCTGCGGAGGTCGGCTACTCCCCCGACCCCCAAGCCACGAGCCTGCGCACTCGCCGCACGCAGTTGCTCGGCGTCATCGTTCCGCGCCTCTCCGACCTGGTGCTCGCCATCATGTATGAGGGCATCGAGGAGGCGGCCGCCGCCATCGGCTATTCGGCCTTTGTCACCAACTCCCATGATGACGTCGCGGAGCAGCGCCGCCAGGTGGAGATCATGCTGGCCCGACGGGTCGACGGGCTTATTATCGGAGACTCCCACCTCGACGTAGACGTCCTGCCCGAGCTCAGGGACCGTGCCGTCCCGTTCGTCCTCATGAACCGCCGCCACCCCGGATTCCCCTCCTCGACCTGCGACGACACCAGGGGCGGGGAACTGGTCGCCGAGCACCTCTGGGCGAAGGGCCACCGCCGGGTTTCCGTGATCGCCGGCGAACCGTATGCGAGCACCGCAGTGGACCGGACCGGCGGGTTCGTAGACCGCTGGCACGCCCTCGGCGGTGAACTCCCGGACGGGTCCATCGTCTGGTCGCGCTTCGACACCCAGGGCGGTCGCGAGGCCGCCGAGAAGATCCTCTCCGCCCGCTCTGCCCCGACAGCGATCTTCGCGGTCAACGACTTCGCAGCGATCGGGGCGATGGGCGCCCTGCGCTCCCACGGGATGATCGTGGGACAGGACTGCGCTGTCGTCGGGTACAACGACACCTCCCTCGCTGCCGAACTGCCCATCCCGCTGTCGTCGGTACGCTCCCCCATGGCGGAAATCGGCCGCCAGGCCGTAGGGCTGCTCGAGGGAGTGCTCCGCGGCGAAGCAGTCGAGTCGGTCCGACTCGAGCCCAGCCTCCAGGTGCGCGAGAGCAGCGCCTGAGGCCGGTCCTCCGTGCTGCGACCCGCGGGCGGCGGTGGCAGCACAGAAGGACCTCGTCCTAGGTGATTCCGAGGGCGGCGAGCGCACGGGCTGTGAAGGCCGAACGTTCCTTGCGCGCCCCGAGGGCCTCCTCCAGGCTCACCTCGACGAAATGCGTCGAGGTCCCGGGTGCGGCGCGGGCCAGCAGGTCCATGTCGGCACTGATCACGGTCGCGACCATCGCATAGCCGCCTCCCGAGACCGCGTCACGGTGCAGGATGATGGGCTGGGTTCCACCCGGGATCTGGATCGAGCCGACCGCGTAGCCCGCATCGACGATGTTCGAGGGGTCGGAACCTGCCCCGAACGGCTGCTCGCGGTCCCGCCACTCGACGCCGGGCCCGGAATAGCGGATTCCCATGCGGTCGGCCACCGGGGTGACCTTCCACTCGCCCGACAGAAGGCTCTGACGGCCGGCGTCGGTGAGCCGGTGGTCGTAGAGGCCCATCACGACCCGGACCGTCTGCTCCTTGCCGTAGGCGGGCCGGAACTCCTCGGGAAGGGTCGGGGCGTCCGCGGGGACGGGCCCGGCAGCACCGACCGGGACGACGTCGCCTGCCTCCAGTTTCCTGCCGTTCAGGCCGCCGATGCCTCCCAAGATGTAGGTCGACCGGCTGCCCAGGACCTGGGGCACGTCGATCCCACCGGCGAAGGCGACATAGTAGCGCGTCCCGCCGAGCAGCGGTCCGAAACTGAGCTCGTCCCCAGCCTCCACGCGCAGCTGCGTCCACTCCGGGCGCTCCTCGCCGTTGACCTTGATGGGGACCGGCGCCCCTGTCACGGCGATCGTCGCCGAGTCGGTGAAACGCAGGACCGGGCCGAGGTAGGTGCACTCGAGGACGGCCGCGTCGGCGGGGTTCCCGACGAGGGCATTCGCCATGGCCGCCGAATACTGGTCCATCGAGCCGCCCTCGGGAATGCCCACGTTGTAGTACCCGGGGCGCCCCTGGTCCTGGATCGTGGTGGACAGGCCGGGACTCTTGACCTCACACGCCATCGAGGGCCTCCATCAGTTCTCGGTTGTAGCGCTCCGGGTCTTCGAGCGCCCTGTGCAGCTCGAAGACCACAGGCGCCTGCCTGTAGCGGAACGTTCCGTTCTCGACCTCGGCCTGGATCGCGGCATACTCCTGCTCGGTGACCGGCTTGAACTTGACGATGTCGCCGGGTCGGAAGAAGACCATGAAGTCCTTGAAGTCGGCGAGGGTCTGTGCTGGGTCGTAGATCGGGGCCGCGGCGACGCCGAACATCTGGTAACCCCCAGCACCTCTGACCGAGTAGATTGCGCCGAAGCAGCCTCCGTGGCCAACCGTCAGCTTGGGGGTGTCAGTGCGCGGGCTCAGGTACTTCGGCACCTCGAGCTGCTTCTGCCGCTCCACCAGCTGGAACAGGAACGGCAGGCCGGCCACGAACCCGACCATGGAGACCAGCCACGGCTGCTCGTGGTGCCGCCGGATGAATTCGGCGGCGTCCGCGAGGCCGTTGACCTTCGCGGCGTAGTCCAGATCGGTGCCCTCCGGTTCCTGGTGGAATCCTTCGCGGAAGCGCTGGGCGACCTCCGCGGTGAACGGGTCGTCGTACCAGACCGGCACCTCGACGATGCGGGTCTCGAGGGTCTCGGCACCGCCCCGCGCGGCCTCCTGCTCGAACCCGCGGACGGCTGCCTCGAGGACCGAGGGCGCGAGGACGTCCGGGTTGAAGCGGATGAGGAGGGACGCGTTGGCCGGGCAGATGTCGGTGACGCCCTCCAGGGCTGCCCCTGAGAGCTTGGAGGCCAGGGTCATGACCTTGAAGTTCGCGGCAAGGCTCATGGCCTCGTCCACTTCGACGAACAGGAACTCGTCGCCGCCCCAGGTGTAGCGGGCCTCGCGCTCGAGGGCCTGGGTGCTCATGATGCCTCCAGCATGTCGGGAGCTGTCTCGATGAACTTGGAATGGTGGGCCACGTCCGCGAACTCCGAGCGCGCCAGGAGCTTGGAGTGCATGGGGATAGTGGTCTTGATGCCCTCGATCTCGGTCGCCGCCAGAGCCTGCAGCGCTGCGGTGATCGCCGTCGGGCGGTCATCGGCATGGACGATGAGCTTGGCCAGCATCGAGTCGTAGAAGGGCGTCACCACGGAACCCTCGACAACACCGCTGTCGACGCGGATGCCTGGGCCCTGTGGCCACGCGAGACGCCCGATTCGCCCCGGGCTGGGGAAGAAGTTGTTGTCCGGGTCCTCAGCATTGATACGGCACTCGATGGCGTGCCCTCGGAAGGCAATGTCCTCCTGGGACAGGGACAGGACGCCGTCATACGCGATCAGGAGCTGTTCCCGGACGAGGTCCACGCCCGTGATCTCCTCCGTGATGGGGTGCTCGACCTGGATGCGGGTGTTCATCTCGATGAAGGCAGCCTCCTGGCGGACGGGGTCATAGAGGAATTCGACCGTTCCGGCCCCGTGGTACCCGCATTGGCGCGCGAGCTCGACCGAGGACTCACGGATCGTCTGTCGCACGTCGTCGGGCAGGTCCGGCGCAGGGGCTTCCTCGATCACCTTCTGGGAGCGGCGCTGCATGGAGCAGTCGCGGTCGCCGAGGTGGATGAAGCTGCTGCCGTCCCCCAGGACCTGTACCTCGACGTGCCGCGCGGACTCGACGAAGCGCTCGAGGTAGACGGTCGGGTCGCCGAAAACGGCCGATGCCTCGCCTCGCGCCAGGTCGATCGTGTCCAGAAGCTCCGACTCGTCGTGGACGAAGCGGATGCCTCGGCCGCCGCCGCCGGCCGACGCCTTCACGACGAGGGGGTAGCCGATCGCACGTGCGATCTCGAGGGCATCGGCCTCGGGGTCCAAGGGCCCGTCGGTGCCTTTGAGCACTGGAACGCCGGCGCGGCGCGCTGCCGCACGGGCCTCCGCCTTGTTCCCCATCGTCTCAATGGCCTCCGCCGGCGGACCTACCCAGATGAGCCCTGCCGCTACCACCCGGCCGGCGAACACCGCATTCTCGGAGAGGAAGCCGTAGCCGGGGTGGACGGCGTCGCAGCCCCGCTCCACGGCGGCGCTGATGACCGCGTCGTGGTCAAGATAACTGGCTGTCGCCGGTGCCGGGCCGAGGACGACGTGCTCGTCGGCGACCTGGGCGGCGAGGGAACCGAGGTCCGCCTCACTCACGCCTACGACAGTACGGATCCCCATTTCCTTTGCGGTTCGGGCAATACGCACCGCGATCTCGCCCCGGTTCGCGATGAAGAGCTTCCTCATGCCTGCCCCTCGCGCACTACTACCAGGGTGTCGCCGGGATTGACCATCGCGCCGTCGGCCGCCTCGAAGGACTCGATGACGCCTGCAGTATCGGACTGGACCTCCGTGAACTGCTTCATGATCTCGACGATGCCGATCGTCTGGCCGGATTCGATCGTGTCCCCCACCTCCACGAACGGGTCCTTGCCGGGTCCGGGCTTGCGGTAGAAGATCCCGGGCAGCGGGGAGATGACGTTTGCCATGGTGATTCCTGCTTCCTGCCGAGGCGCGTGCTCAGCGGTTGGTGAGGACGTCGCGGACGGCCGAGGCGACTGCGACAGAGTTGGGGGCGTCTGAGTGGACGCAGATGCTGCGGAACGTGATGCTGAGGGGCGAGCCGTCAACGGCGTGGACCGGCTCGCCGGCGATGGCCCGCCGCACGCGCTCTGCAGCGGCGGCGGGATCAGTTGGCTCAGGCCGCCGCTGGATGAGCAGCTGTCCCTGCGGCCCGTAGTTCAGGTCGACGTAGAGTTCGGGGACGAAGTCGACGTCCAGCGCGCGGCAGACCGATTCGTGGGCCGTGCCGGCGAGTCCGTAGAACGGCACGCCGAACTGCCTCGCAACCCCGGCCGCTGCCGCCATGAGCTCCTCATCTCCGGCGAGCATCCCGTAGAGCGCGCCGTGTGGCTTGAGGTGGTGGAGCTCGAGCCCGTGCTTCGACAGGAAGGCGGTCAGGGCGCCCACTTGGTAGAGGATCACGGACTCGACCTCGTCAGGGCTGAGCGCCATGCGGCGGCGTCCGAATCCGGTTGGATCCGGGAGGCCCGGGTGGGCTCCCACCGCCACGTCGTTCTCGGCGGCGAGTCCCACGGTGCGGTTCATGACGTCGGGGTCGCCCGCGTGGAACCCGCAGGCCACGTTGGCGACGTCGATCACCTTCATGAGCTCGGCATCATTGCCGAACTCATGGAGCCCGAAGCCCTCGCCCATGTCCGAGTTGAGGAGCACCCGTGGCTGCGTGGTGGAGGTCACAGATTCTGGCATGCCCATCACGGTAGCCAATCGATTGCGTCCCGTGGAATTGTGCCATGTGCTGAAAGGCACGGCGTCAATTATGCTCGATGCACTACCGCTTCTCGCCCCGATCGGACACCCATGCTCCTTCGCGACCTCAGCGACCTCCCTGGGCTCGACATCGGCCTGCGGGTGGGAGTCTCGGACGAGCGGCTCTCCCGGCCCATCGCATGGTGTGCCCCGACCGAACACATGGACCCCACGCCCTTCCTGTCCGTCAACGCCTTGGTGCTGACCAGCGGGATGGGGCTGAACGTCACGGACTACCGCATCTGGGATGCGTACGTGGAGCGCCTGGTCAGCGTTCCCGTCGCCGGCCTCGTCTTCGGGACTGGGGCCGCGCACCGCCAGCTTCCCGAGGGCCTGGCCAGGGCCTGCGAGTCCCACGAGCTTCCCCTTTTTGAACTGCCCCCGGACGTTCCGTTCCTCCTCGTGATGCGGCAGGTGGAGCAGACGCTGGCGACAGAGCGCTACGACGTGCACCGCCGTGGGTGGGATCTGGCCGATGAATGCACCCGTCTGGCCGCCCAGGGACGCTCGCTCGTCACCGTCGTGGACCGAGTGGCGGAATCCATCGGGGCCCGGGTCGCGGTGACGGACGAGAGCGGTGCGGAGCTCGTCAGCGCTGGGAAGGCGCCGCCCGGTGCACCGCGTTCGGCGCTCAGGCTCCCCAGCGGCGACCCGCACTCCTTCAGGCTCCACGTCGAGGGTGTGAGCAGCAACGTACTGCTCCAGCCCCTGCTGGGCCCGGTGGCCGCCGTGCTCGCCGTGCAGCTCAGCTACACCCTCGGATCACGGACACCCCTGCACTCCCGCGAGGCCGTCCGCTTCATGGATGCGCTCTACGACGAACAGCCCATTCCTGAGGCGACGCTCGAACGGCTCGCTGCCGAAGCGGGGTTCGGGGCGGGCGAGCCGTGGGGCGCGCTCCTCGTCACCGCGGGCGAGGACATGGACCGATTCCGGCTGAGGACGCTGGCGTGGCGGGCTCGCGTGCGCCTCGAGGAGTGGTTTCGCACCGTCCGCTTCATGGAGGAGCCCACGATGACCACGCTCCTCGTCCAGGAGCCGCTCGAGCGCGTGAACCTCCTTGACCAGGCACGGGCCCTCTTCGCCGACATCCCGCAGCTGTCCGTGGTCCTTACCGAGGCAGACAACTTGGAGGAACTGCCCCTCGCCCTCAAGCTCGCCAGTCGCCAGACGGGCACAGCAGGGGTCCGAGTTGCCCCCGCGGCCGATCTCGCCGCCATCGTCCAGAGCCTGCCGCATCGAGGACTCGCCACCATGGCACGTAGGCTGATCGCTCCGCTGGACTCGGACCCCACCGGAGCCCTGCGCGAAACCCTCGAGTCCTACCTGCGCAACGCAGCCAACTCCCGCAAGGTCTGCGACGAGCTCTTCATTCACCGCAATACCTTGGCGTACAGGCTACGCAGGATCCAAGACCTCATGGGCCTCGATCTCGCCGATGGTGAAGCCCGGGCCACGTGCCTTCTCGCCCTCCGGGTTCTCAGCGAGGGCTGAGCATCGCTGTCCAACCGGAGGAGAGCCTGCAGCCCTACTTCTTGCGGCTCTGCGCTGTCTTCTTGGTGTTCGCCTTCTCCAGCGCCTCGACCAGCTGGTCCTTGGTCATGCTCGAGCGGCCCGGGACGTCGAGCTTCTTGGCCAGATCGTAGAGGTGCTGCTTCGAGGCGTTGGCGTCGACGCCGCCGTGGGTCACGCGCCGCGTCGACCGCCCCCCGGCGGCCTGCTCGTCGGAGGGGCCCTTCTGCTCCTTGGGCTCCCAGTGGTCGCCGACCTTCTCGTGCGTGTGCTTCAGGGCCGAGTAGCCGACGCGGTGGGCCCTCTCCTCGTCGTGGTACGTCTCCTCGGCCGAGTCGTGCGCCTTGGCGAAGGTCTGCTGGGCCTTGGCGCCGGAGCGCTGGAGCGTCGAGGGGAGCTCGTCCTTCCTCGCCTTCCCGCTCTTGTCCGTCTTGGGCATCGTGTCCTCCTTGGGCCGATCCGGGAGCGTTGCTGTGCCTGCCTTTTACCCGCCTCGGGACGGGTCAGACCGGCAGAGGTCCGCGGACGACGGCGGGTGACCGCCCGCCGTCGTCCGCTCCCCGAGGATTCCCGCAGGTTTGGGACAGAACGGTGCTCCTGTGGCTGGCGGTGCGGTGGACTGGATGAGACGATTCCCCTCCCCTGCCCATGATCCGGAAGGCTGCCCACACCATGACGAAGACCCTCCGCCGCCGTGACGTGCTCCTCGGCGCCTCGCTGGGGGTGGCCGCCGCCGCCCTGGGCAGCACCGCCGCGAGCGCGTCCGCCGGGGCCCTCGCGCTCAGCCCGACCTCCGGCCCCGTCGGAACCGCCATCACGGTCACCGGGACGAACTTCCCCAAGAAGGCCAAGGGCAGCGTGACCCTCGGCTCGGCGTCGGCCGCCGTCACCACCTCCGCCTCCGGCTACTTCCAGACCACGATCACCGTCCCCGGCGCCCTGTCCGGCACCGCGTACGCCACCGCCACGATCGGCTCCTCCTCGGCGCAGGCGCCCTTCGCCGTCACTGCCGTCGCCGCGGTCCCCGGCCCCAACCTGAACCACCCGCTGCGCTTCGGCGTGGCAACGCCCAGCGGCTACGGCTCCGCCGCCGAGCTGGACCAGGTCGCCACGATCACCGGGGAGGGACCCTCGATCGTCCAGGCCTACTGCGACTGGACGAGCCCGTTGCCCACCAGCGGTCTGGCCTCGGTGGCCGGCCGCGGCGCGACCCCGCTGCTGACCTGGGAACCGTGGGACGCCTCGGTCGGCGGCACCGCCCAGCCCGCCTACGCGCTCAGCGCGATCTACGGCGGAGCGTATGACTCCTACATCGGCCAGTGGGCGAGCGGCCTCAAGGCCTATGGCGGCCCGGTGCTGCTGCGCTTCGCCCACGAGATGAACGGGAACTGGTACCCGTGGTCGGAGCAGGTCAACGGCAACGCCCCCGGCGACTACGTGAGGGCCTTCCGGCACGTGCGGGGCCTCTTCGCCTCCGCCGGCGTGACGAACGTCCAGTGGGTCTGGTGCCCCAACGTCCCCTACGCCGGCTCGACCGACCTGGCCGGGCTCTACCCTGGCGACGCCTACGCGGACCTGGTGGGCCTCGACGGCTACAACTGGGGCACCACCCAGTCCTGGGGCAGCACGTGGGTCATGCCCGACGCGCTGTTCGGGCAGGGCCTGTCCGCACTCGCGGCCCTAGCCCCGTCCAAGCAGGTACTGATCGCCGAGACCGCCTCGGCCGAGCAGGGCGGCGACAAGGCCGGATGGAACCAGGCCCTCATCCAGTACCTCGCCGCCAACCCCAGCATCATGGGCTTCGCCTGGTTCGACCTCAGCAAGGAGGTGGACTGGCGGATCGACAGCTCCTCGTCCTCCGCGTCGGCGTTCGCCTCGGCCCTCGCGTCGAGGCCGTAGGGCCGCAGCGGGCCACAGTCCCCTCAGGGGTTGACGTCCCCGCTGAACCGGTTTAGTTTGGACCCACTAAACCGGTTTTGTGGCAGCAGTCACAGGAGGGAGGAACTCGCAGTGGCCGTAACGATCAGCGATGTGGCGGCTGCTGCCGGCGTCAGCAAGGGCGCCGTGTCCCTGGCCCTGAACGGGCAGAAGGGCGTCGGAGAGGAGACCCGGAACCGGATCCTCGCCGTTGCACGGGGGCTCGGGTGGACACCGAGCCTGAGGGCCAAGGGATTGGCCTCGTCGCGGTCCTTCGCCATCGGGCTGATCCTCGAGCGCGACCCGCGGCTGCTCGGAACCGACCCGTTCTTCGCCGGCTTCATCGCCGGAATCGAGACGGTGCTCGCAGCCCATGAGTACACCCTGGTCCTGGCCGTGGCCCACGGGGAGGCTGCCGAGGCCGGCTACCGCAAGCTCGCGGCGGGACGGGTGGACGGCTTCATCCTGACCGACCTGCGCACGGACGATCCGCGCGTGGAACTCCTCAAGGGCTTCGGGCTTCCCGCCGTGACCCTCAATCGGCCGGTCATCCATTCGCCGTTCCCGGCGGTCTGCATGGACGGGAGCGAGAGCGTCAAGGAGGCCGTGCGCCATCTGGTCAGCCTCGGCCACCGGCGCATTGCCCACGTCGGCGGGCCGCAGGCGTTCGTGCACGGGCACGGGCGCAGGCTGGCCTGGGCTGACGCCATGGCGGAGGCGGGCCTGGAGCCCGCGCTGTTCCTCGAAGCCGACTTCACCGCCGAGGCGGGCGTGGAGGCCACGGCCCAACTCCTGGCCCTCGCGAAGCCGCCGACGGCCATCGTCTACGCCAATGACCTCATGGCGACCGCGGGCCAATCGAAGGCCCAGACCCTCGGCTTCTCGATTCCCGACCAGCTGTCGATCGTGGGCTACGACAATGCAGAGTTCGCGCAGTACCTCAATCCCCCTCTGACCACGATCGCCGCCGATCCCATCCCGTGGGGGCATGAGGCCGCGACCGCGCTTCTCTCGCTCATCCACAACACCAGTACCGGTGAGGACATCATGATGCCCCCGCCCCGCCTCATCGTGCGGGCGTCGACGGGACCGCCCCCGGTCACCGCCGACGCCTGAACCCCTTCCAAGAACTCCATCCCCACCACAAGGAGACGCAATGGTGCGTGCGATCACGCCTGCCCGAATTCTGTCCGCTGCCGCTGTCGCGGTGCTCGGAGCCAGCCTCGCAGCCTGCGGCGGCGGCGCCTCGTCGGCCCAGTCGGCCGCCACGGCCAAGGGTCCCATCAAAGTCTGGTACTCGAACAACGCCGCCGAAGTGAAGTGGGGCAAGGAGATGGTCTCCGCCTGGAACGCGGCGCACCCCGACCAGCAGGTCGAGGGGCAGGAGATCCCGGCGGGCAAGAGCTCGGAGGAGGTCATCGGGGCGGCGATCTCCGCCGGCAGCGCGCCGTGCCTGGTATTCAACACCTCGCCCGCAGCGGTCCCGCAGTTCCAGAAGCAGGGCGGACTCGTCCCGCTCGACTCCTTCCCCGACGCCGCGCAGTACATCAAGGACCGCACCGGGGCGCTGGCGGACCAGTACAAGTCCTCCGACGGCAAGTTCTACCAGCTGCCGTGGAAGTCGAACCCGGTGGTGCTGTTCTACAACAAGGACCTGTTCAAGAAGGCCGGCCTCGACCCCGAGCACCCGCAGCTGGCCACCCAGCAGCAGTTCCTGGACACGGCCCGCGCTCTGGTGAAGTCCGGGGCCGTCAAGACCGCCGTCTGGCCGTCTCCCGCGAGCGACTTCTACCAGTCCTGGTTCGACTTCTACCCGTTCTACGCCGCGGCCACCGGCGGCAGCCAGCTGGTCAATGACGGCAAGGCGACCTTCGATGACGACCAGGGCAAGCAGGTCGCGAACCTGTTCCAGACCCTCTACAAGGAGAACCTGGCCTCGAAGGAGACCTACCAGGGCGACTCCTTCGGGGAGGGGAAGTCCGCGATGGCCCTGGCCGGCCCGTGGGCGATCGACGCCTACAAGGGCAAGGTCAACTGGGGCGCCGTGCCGATCCCCGCTCCCGAGCAGCAGGACAAGGTCTCGACCTTCTCGGACGCGAAGAACGTTGCCATGTACTCCGCCTGCAAGAACAGGGGCACGGCATGGGAGGTCCTGAAGTTCGCGACCAGCAAGGACGAGGACGGCAAGCTCCTCCAGGAGACCGGCCAGATGCCGATGCGCCAAGGGCTCACCACGGCCTACACGGACTACTTCGCGAAGAACCCGTCCTACAGCCAGTTCGCAGACCAGGCCTCACGCACCGTCGAGGTCCCCAACGTCTCCAACTCCGTCCAGGTGTGGCAGACGTTCCGCGATGCCTGGTCAAAGGCCGTGATCTTCGGCAACCAGAGCATCGACGACGCGTTCAAGGGCGCCTCGGACAAGATCAACCAGCTCGTGTCGCAGAAGTAGCATGATGGCCAACCCCCAGACGACGTCCCCCGTGCCGGCGGCCGCGGAGGCGAAGACTGCCTCCACCGCCCGGCACGGGGGCCGACGCCCCCGTGGCAGGCTGCTCGGGCAGCACCCACTCGGAATCGTCTTCTCCCTCCCGTACGTCGTGTACGTGATGGGCGTGCTCGCTGTCCCGTTCGGGTTCGCGGTCTACATCTCGGTCCACCAGTACTACTTCACCGCTCCCGGGGTGGACGTGGACCGGCCTTTCGTGGGACTGGACAACTACGTCAACGTGCTCTCGGACCCGGCTGTCCAGCAGTCCTTCCTGAACATCCTGGTGTTCCTGGTGATCAACGTCCCGCTGACGGTCGGGCTCTCCCTCGTCCTCGCGACTGCCCTGAACCGAGTGCAGTGGCTGCGCACCTTCTTCAGGGTCTGCTACTACGTCCCGTACGTGACCGCCAGCGTCGCCGTCGTCGGTGTATGGCTGTTCCTGTTCCAGCAGCACGGCCTGGTGAATTCGGTGCTGGGTCCGCTCGCGCCCGAGCCATCCTGGCTGGTCAACTCGTGGCTCGCCATGCCCACGGTGGCGCTCTTCGTCACCTGGAAGCAACTGGGGTTCTTCATCCTGCTCTACCTAGCAGCTCTGCAGAACATCCCGAACGAGCTCTACGAATCCGCCGCCGTGGACGGAGGGAGCAGGTGGGTCCAGTTCTGGAACGTCACCGTTCCGGGCGTCCGCTCCGCCAGCGTCCTCGTCGTCATCCTCGCCACCATCACGGGAGCGAACCTCTTCACTGAGCCGTACCTCCTCACCGCGGGCGGCGGCCCGGACGGGGCCTCCTCCTCGCCGGTGTTCCTCATGTACCAGAAGGGGATCCTGCAGGGGAACCCGGACGTCGCCGCCGCCCTCGGTGTGGTGCTGGTGGCCGGGATCCTCGTGGTCACGCTCATCCAGAAGAGGCTCGTCGGGGGGAAGGAAGAATGACCATGAGCATTACCAGAAGCACGCACGGGGCGCCCCGCCGCCGCACGCGCCGCCCCCTCGGCGCCGGGAGCATCGTCCTGCTCTCCCTCGGGGCCCTGGCGTTCCTCTTCCCGTTCTACTACATGGTGGTCGGGTCGCTGCAGTCGAGCCCGGACACGAGCGTCGCCGGGGCCTTCCCTCAACCGGGGAACCTGACGGGGGAGAACTACGCCAACATCAACGACTCGATCAGCCTGCTCCGGGCCCTCGTGAACTCGGGGATCTTCACGGGAGGGGTGATCCTGTGCACGGTGGTCTTCGGCATCCTCGCCGGATACGCGATGGCGCAGATGCGATTCCGGGGACGCGGGTTCGTCTTCGCCCTCATGCTCCTGGTGCAGATGATCCCGTTCCAGCTCCTGCTCATTCCCCTGTACATCATGATCGTGCGCGACTACGGCCTCGGTGACAGCTACCTCGGGATGATCCTGCCCTTCGCGATCAACTCGACGGCAGTGTTCGTCTTCCGCCAGTACTTCCTGCAGGTCCCGGCGTCCCTGTTCGAGGCCGCCCGGATCGATGGCGCCGGTGAGCTGGGCATCCTCTTCAGGATCGCACTGCCGCTGGTCCGTCCCGCGCTGGTCACAGCCGTCCTCCTGACGTTCATCGGCCCCTGGAACGAGTTCCTCTGGCCGTTCCTTGTGACCAAGGACGCCTCGATGCAGCCGCTCGCAGTGTCCCTGGCCAACTACATCTCCACCGTCGCCTCGGCCACATCGAACCCCTTCGGCGCGATCCTGGCGGGTGCCTGCGTGCTCGCCCTGCCCGCCGTGGTGCTGTTCATCGTGTTCCAGAAGCAGTTCACCGCCACCGACCTCGGCTCCAGCATCAAGGGCTGACCCGGAAGGACCCATGCATCCCCTCACTACGGCAGCGCTCCGAGACGGCCTGGCCCGCGCCCTGAGCCACGCCAACGCGTCCACCGATGCGCTCTCCACCGACCAGTTCTCCGCCGGCTGGGACGACCGTCCGGACTGGGCGATCGGGCCCTTCGCGAAGGACGAGGACCTCACCTTCAGGCCTGAAGGCCAATGGCCGGACCCGACCGGGATCGGCTGGACGAGCGCCTCGATCTTCAACCCGAGCCTGATCGAGCATGACGGCGTGCTCCACCTCTTCTACCGCGCCTCGCCGCGGAAGGAGAGCCTCGAGAGCCGCATCGGCTCCGCCGTCTACACCCCGCGCCACGGGTGGGCCGACGGGGAGAACCCGGTCATCTACCCCACCCTGGACAATGAGCTGCTCGGCGTGGAGGACCCCAAGGTCTACTCGGCCGACGGGCGCTACTACCTCTTCTACAACGGGATCTGGCCGCTGGCCGGGACCAGCGAGGCCGAGGCGTACCCCTCCCCCGGGTGGCCCCTCGGAGAGGTGGGCTGCGACATCAATCTCGCGGTCTCCGACGATCTGGTGCACTGGGAGAAGCGCGGACGGATTGTCCCGCACGAGGTCTCCCACCTCTGGGCGAAGGGCGCCGTGATCCCGACCGATGGCACCGGCGAAGCGGTGAAGATCGGCGGCGAGTACCTGATGTTCCTCTCGGAAGGGTGCGACGGCAGGGCCGTCGTCGGCCGGTCGAAGGACATGGAGCACTGGACCTTCGCCGAGCAGCCCTACCTGGACGTCTCCACTCTCGGGTCCCTCCACGAGGTCGCCTGCGCAGTGGCCGCGGACGGGAAGCTCGTCCTGGACTTCTTCTACGGCGACCACGACGGCGAGTTCGCGGCGGCCCAGGCGCTCTACTCGCTCGAGGAGCCCTTCACCCAGATCGCCCTCCACCGCGGAGGCTCCCTCGCCTGGGGCGGCCTGATCCGCTACCGCGGCCGGTGGGCCTTCGCCCAAGGATGGGACGCCCCCGCCGGCCAGCGGGAGCTGTACGTCTACCGCTCAGAGAACTGACCCCGCCTCTTCCCGACCGCCTCCGTACCGAGACTCCTGGAGCACCACACCATGACCACCACCCAGTTCCCCTATGCCCTCACCCGCGCCGGCGTCATCATGTCCCCCGAGCCCGACAACGAGCTCGAGGCCGAGGGTGTGCTCAACCCCGCCACCGTCAGGGGCGCGGACGGCACCCTCTACCTGCTGCCGCGTCTGGTGGCCGCAGGGAATGTGTCCCGCATCGGCCTCGCCGAGATCAAGGTCGCCGACGGCGTGCCCGTGGACGTGGCCCGCGAGGGCGTTGTCCTTGCCCCAGACCGTTCCTGGGAGCACGGGGCGCAGAATGCGGGCGTCGAGGACCCGCGCGTCACGTTCATCCCGGAGCTCGGGCTCAACGTGATGACCTACGTCGCGTACGGACCCCTCGGCCCCCGCACGGCCCTCGCCGTCTCCCCCGATGAGAGGTCCTGGCGGCGGCTCGGCCCCGTCTCGTTCGAGTACGACGACGGCCTCGACGTCGACCTGGGCCTGTACCCGAACAAGGACGCCGTCTTCTTCCCCGAGGTCGTGCGCGACCCGGACGGGGTGCCCAGCTTCGCCGTCCTGCACCGCCCCTCGTGGGACCTGCAGGACGTCCGTCCCGGCGAGGTCGCCATGCCGCCGGTAGGCCTGCCGGACGAACGGCCCAGCATCTGGATCAGCTTCATTCCCGTCGACCAGGTCCAGGAGGACATCAGGGCACTCGCACGCTGGCGCGGCCACCGGGTCGTCGCCTCGCCCGAGGCGCCGTTCGAGCAGACCAAGATCGGAAGCGGCCCCGCGCCCATCCGGGTTGAGGAGGGCTGGCTGCTGCTCCACCACGGCGTCGTCGGCGAGCTCGTCCCCGGCGTCGCCCAACAGAAGAATGTCAACTACGCGGCCGGCGCCATGATCCTCGACTCGGAGCAACCGTGGCGCGTCACGGCGCGCACGGAGGCTCCGCTGCTCTCCGCCGACACCGACGACGAACGCGACGGGATCGTGCCCAACGTCGTCTTCCCCACCGCGATCGAAGAGGTGGACGGCACCCTGTTCGTCTTCTACGGCATGGCCGACTCCAAGATCGGCGTGGCCCGCCTTGACCGCAGGTGAGAACCCGACCGGAGGACATCCCGTGATCAGACCCGCCCTGGCATCCCTCGCCGCGCTCGCCCTGGCCGCCGCGGCCGCGCTGCCGGCTCAGGCGCAGGTGCCCGCGGCGCACGCGTCGCCACCGTCTGCGCCGGCCGCCGACGTCACGCATCTGGCCCATCTGGACTTCCTGCTCGATGCGGCGCCGCTCCTGCCCGGCATCCCGGGCCACACGACCTACCGGCAGTCGCAGGAGCCGTCGGCAGAGGCTCCCTGGGTCTACGCGGACCACCAAGCCGACGGCTCCTTCAAGCGGGTCGGCGGCGGGGCGCACGATCCGGTGACTGGCCACTGGGGGCAGGGGTCCTTCGACGCCGATGACATCGCCCGTGCGGCAGTCGTGTACGTGCGCGACTGGCAGCAGAACCGTTCGCCCTCGAGCCGCGACCATGCCTACCAGCTGCTGCGCGAGCTCACCTACCTGCAGACCTCCTCGGGCCCGACCGCCGGCAACGTCGTGCTGTGGCAGCAGCCGGACGGCACCCTGAACCCGAGTCCCACCCCCGCGGACAGCCCCAACCCGAGTGATGCCGGCGAGTCCTTCTGGCTCGCCCGCACCCTCTGGGCGCTCGGGGAGGCCTACCCCGCCTTCCACGACGCCGACCCGGCTTTCGCCTCCTTCCTCAAGGACCGCTACAGCCTGGCCCTGGCCGCCCTCAACCGAGGATCGCTGGCGAAGTACGGCCAGTGGGACACCGCCAACGGAGCCCGCGTGCCCGCGTGGCTCGTCTCCCAGAGCACGACCGCGACCTCCGAGGCCGCCCTGGGTGTGACCGCGTTCCTCAGGGCCGATCCGACCGATGCAGCAAGCCGATCTGCACTCGAGAAGGAGGCAGCCGGCATCGCCGCGATGGCCGCCGGAGATCCCGGGCGCTGGCCCTTCGGGGGATTCCTCGCCACGACGACGTCGCGGTCCATGTGGAACGGCTGGGGAGGGGAAGCGCCCGCGGCCCTCGCCGACGCGGCAGCAGCTCTGGACCGGCCCGACTACCAGCGGACCGCCGAGAACGCTGTGCGGAACTTCATCCCGCAGGTCCTCGCGACAGGAGGCCCGGACAACGGCTGGACCCCGACCCCGTTCGACCGCTCGCAGATCGCCTACGGAGCCGACGCCGTCGTCCAGTCCGTCCTCGCCGTTGCGGCCCAGTCGCACGACCCGGCCCTGAAGGGCCTCGCCGGAATCGCCGCCGGCTGGTTCTTCGGAGCCAACCGCACCGGCAGGCCCCTCTATGACCCTGCCACTGGCGTATGCGTCGACGGCATCGGCGGCGACGGGACGGTGAACCACAACTGCGGCGCCGAGTCGACGATCCACACCGAGATGACGATGCTGGCCCTCGACGCCCATCCCGAGGTCCGCGCCGTCGCCACCCGGGCCACCTCGATCGAATCCGCCGCCGGACTGAACGTGGTGGAAGCAGAGGGCGGAACGCTCAGCGGCCCCGCCAAGGTCTCTGCACCCATCAGCGCCTGGACGGGTTCCGCGAACTGGTCGGGATCCTTCGTAGACGCCGCCGACGGATCGACCGTGACCATCCCGCTGGGCCAGCTCGTCGGCGCGACCCGCGTGCACCCAGTCGTGGACGTCGCCGCTGCCCCCTCCGGCACCACCACGTGGACGGCAACCCTGCGCGACGGAACCACCCTCCGCCTCGGCACCACGGACAACGGCGGCCTCGGCAGCCAGGGCATCGCCCCCACCCCCGACGCCCTGCTCCCCCTGACGCTCCCGGGCACCGTGCCGGCCAGCGCGGTGAGCATCACCGCCCAGGTCAGCGGCGGATCGGCAAAGATCGATGCCCTGCTCCTCCAGCCGTCCACCGCGGCCCTCTCCCTCGGCGGCAGCTCCGGGCTGACTCTCCGGGCCCCCGCCACCGGAGGGTTCAGCATCTCCCGCCGCTGACCCCCTCAAGACGTCGGACCGCCCCGTACCCCCCTCGGGCCGGTCCGACCCCTCCATGCCCTGCCCGGGACCAGCCCGGCCGACCTCGGAGCCTCCCATGAAACGCACCGCCCTCTCCCACGGCTGGGCCCTTTCCCACACGGCGGGCCCGCGGCCCTCGTCCGTGGGCAGCCTCAGGGGCATTCCCGCCACCGTCCCGGGCACTGTGCACACCGACCTCCTGGCAGCCGGGATCATCGAGGACCCCTACCTCGACGGCAACGAAGCCCTGCAGGCCTGGATAGCCCGGTCCGACTGGCGCTACACCACGTCGTTCGAGTGGCAACCCGGGGACGAGCGGAGCGAGCTCGTCTTCGAGGGCCTGGACACCGTGGCCGCTGTCGACCTCAACGGACACCCTGTCCTCCACGCGGAGAACATGCACCGCACCCACAGGGTCGATGCCACGGCGTACCTCGTGCCCGGCACCAACCACCTCGCGGTCGAGTTCTCCTCCGCCGTCAGGGAGGCCGACCGGCGCTCCCTCGAGCTCGGCTCCCGCCCCCACGCCAACCACCACCCGTACAACGCCCTGCGGAAGATGGCGTGCAGCTTCGGCTGGGACTGGGGCATCGACACCGCCACGGCAGGGATCTGGAAGCCCGTGCACCTGGAGCAGTGGTCGACGGCGCGCCTCGCCTCAGTGCGCCCGGTCGCCACCGTGGACGGGGCCGACGGCGTGGTGGAAGTCCACGTCGAGGTCGCCCGGGCCGCCGGGCACCAGCCCCTCGTGGCCACGGCGACGGCGGGCGGTGCCAGGGCCACGGCCGTGATCTCCCCCGGCTCGTCCTCGGCCGTCCTCACGCTCCGGCTCCCGTCCGTGGACCTGTGGTGGCCCCGGGGCTACGGTGGGCAGCCGCTCTACCGGCTCGACGTCGAGCTCAGCCCCGCGGACGGCCGACCCGCGGGGGCGCTGGACACCTGGAGCCAGGCCATCGGCTTCCGCACCGTGACGCTGGCCATGGCCGAGGACAGCGCGGGCACCGGGTTCGGCCTCGAGGTGAACGGCCGGCCGGTATTCGTCAGAGGCGCCAACTGGATTCCCGACGATGCCTTCCCCCACCGCGTGGATCGGGCACGCTATGCCCACCGCATCGGCCAGGCCGCCGCGGCCGGCCTGAACCTGCTGCGGGTGTGGGGCGGAGGTATCTACGAGTCCGAGGACTTCTACTCCCTGTGCGACGAGCGCGGGATCCTCACGTGGCAGGACTTCCTCCTGGCCTGCGCCGCCTACTCGGAGGAGGAGCCCCTCCGTTCGGAGATCGAGGCGGAGGCGCGCGAGGCGGTCGCCCGGCTCGCGGCACACCCCTCGCTGGTCGTCCTCAACGGCAACAACGAGAACCTCTGGGGCTACACGGACTGGGACTGGCAGACCCTCCTCGAGGGCCGTTCCTGGGGCAGGGACTACTACTGCACCATCCTGCCCGGCATCGCGGCCGAGCTGGCCCCGCACGTCGCCTACACGCCGGGCTCGCCCTTCACCCCCGCACCCTCCGGCTTCGACCCGCGGGCGGACCCCAATGATCCGTCGAGGGGCACCATGCACCTCTGGGACCTGTGGAACGAGAAGGACTACCTCCACTACCGCGACTACCGGCCACGCTTCGCCGCGGAATTCGGCTGGCAGGGGCCGCCCGCCTGGTCCACGCTCACCCGTGCGCTCAGCGACGATCCGCTCACGCCCGAGTCACCGGGGATGATCTCGCACCAGAAGGCCGCGGACGGGAACACCAAGCTCACCCGTGGGCTCGTGGGACACCTGCCGCTGCCGGACGAGATGCACGACTGGCACTGGGCCATGCAGCTCAATCAGGCCAACGCCGTCAGGACGGGCGTCGAGTGGTTCCGCTCCCTCGCCCCGCACTGCACCGGGTCGATCGTCTGGCAGCTGAACGACTGCTGGCCGGTCGTCTCGTGGGCCGCCATCGACGGCGACGGCCGGGAGAAGCCGCTCTACGCCGCCCTCCGGGCGGCGAATGCGGACAGGCTCCTGACGATCCAGCCGGCGGACCCCGCCTCGGCCCAATCCCCGCTGGAGGTGGACGCCGTCAACGACACCGACCAGGCCTGGGAGGGCGAGCTCCGCATCGAGCGCCGCACCCTCGCGGGCGGGGTCCTCAGCGATACCCGGGTGCGGCTGGAGGTTCCCCCCAGATCGGTCGCCAGAACCCCGCTCGCACAGAACCTCAGCCTCCCGGAGGACCCGGCCTCGGAGATGCTGGTCGCCGTCCTGGGAGCGGTCCGGGCACTCTGGCACTTCGCCGAATACCGCGACCAGGACCTCGAGGCGGCCGACTTCCTGGCGGAAGCCGAACCGCGCGAGGACGGCACCCTGCTCCGGATCACCGCCCGCACCCTCCTGCGCGATGTCACGGTCCTCGCCGACAAGCTCGACCCGGTCGCCACCGTCGACCGGGCACTCGTGACGCTGCTGCCCGGGGAATCCGCCGAGTTCCGGATCAGGACCACGCAGCCCCTCACCGTCTCCGACCTGAGCGACCGCCGCGTCCTCCGCTGCGCGAACCAGCTCGTCCCAGTCGGCGAGGACCGTAGCGGCTCACACGGCGCGAAGGTACCTGTGCCCGCGGACGAGCTCGACCAGGGCTGACTCGGCGGCCCTGGTCCGCGCGAGCCGCTGGTGCTCCGAGGGCACCGCGATCCAGTAGGTGCGCTGGATGGTGATGCCCTCGAGGATGCGCACCAGCCGCGGGTCGCCCGCCACCACGAAGTCAGGCAGGACGGCAACGCCGAGACCGGCAACGGCGGCCATCCACTGGCCGGTGACGTTGTTGGTCTGCACGGCCGGCCGCACTCCCGGGAGCGTCTCGTCGAGGAACCGCAGGGCCGGGATGTCGAGCAGGGCATCGACGTATCCGATCATCGGATGGCTGGCCAAGTCGGCAAGGTCGGCAGGCCACCCCCGGCGGTCGAGGTAGTCCCGGCTCGCGTAGAAGCTGAGCCCGTACGTCGCCAAGGGCCTCGACCGGACCCCTCTGGTCGTCGGCTCCTCCAGTGCGATGCCGATGTCGAACTCGCGCGTGGCGAGCAGGCTCAGGCGCGTCTCGGTGACCACCTCGATCGTCAGGTCGGGGTAGTCGCCCCGGAGAGGGCCGAGGCCCGGAGAGAGCACGAACGCGCCGAAGCCGTCCGGGGCGGCGACGCGGAGCGTGCCCGAGAGCCGGCCGCGGGCCGAACCGAGTTCCTCGGCCGCCGCAAGGAGGGACGACTCGATGGCCTCCGCGTGGACGAGGAGACCCTGCCCTGCCTCGGTGAGTTCCCACCCGCCCGGGGTGCGGTCGAACAGGCGGGTGCCGGCAGCCCTCTCGAGCTGGCTCACCCTCCTGCCCACGGTAGTGTGCTCGACTCCCAGCGCTCTCGCGGCGGCGACGAGCCTCCCGGTGCGGGCCACTTCGAGGAAGAAGCGGAGATCGTCTGCTTGGATCACGCAGCCACCCTATGGCCGGATGTGCGTGCGTGCACACCGCTGGGCTGAAATCACCCTTGCCGTCGGCGCCAGGTGCACACAGACTGAAGGCGTTCCCGGCGCCGCGGACCAGGCCGCCGGGAGGTCCAGCCCACTACTGCCGGGAGGCGCCGCGATGACCTTTCAGATTTCCCTGCCACGACTCATGGCCGTGGGCGCCGGTGCCGTCCGCGAGCTGGGAACCACCGTGAGGGACCTCGGGGCAACGCGGCCGCTGGTGGTGACGGACCCGTTCATGAAGGATTCCGGAACGGTCGACGCCGCCCTGGCCTCCCTCCGCGATGCCGGGCTGGCGACCGGCCTGTACGCCGAGTGCGTCCCCGACCCCACCACGGACTCCCTCCAGGCCGGCCTCGCCGCCGTCCAGGAGCACGGCGCGGACCTCCTCATCGGCTTCGGCGGCGGCAGCTCCATCGACACTGCCAAGGCCCTCGGCTTCCTCTCCCAGAACCCCGGCCCCATGAGGGACTACAAGGCGCCCCGCGTCAACACCGGCCCGGCGCTGCCCGTCGTCGCCGTCCCGACCACGGCCGGCACCGGCTCCGAGGCCACCCAGTTCACGATCATCAGCGACTCCGCGACCGACGAGAAGATGCTCTGCACGGGCCCCTCATTCCTGCCGGTCGCGGCGGTGGTGGACTACGAGCTGACCCTGTCCATGCCGGCCCGGCTCAGCGCGGACACCGGCGTGGACGCCCTCACCCACGCCATCGAGGCCTACGTGAGCCGCCGTGCGAACCCCTTCTCCGACGGCTTCGCCCTGGCCGCCATGGCCGCGATCGGCGCGAACCTCCGCGAGGTCTACAAGGACGGCTCGAACCAGGCGGCCCGCGAGGCCATGATGCTCGCCGCCACGCAGGCCGGCATCGCGTTCTCCAACTCGAGCGTGGCCCTCGTGCACGGCATGAGCCGGCCCATCGGCGCGCACTTCCACATCGCCCACGGCCTCGCCAACGCGATGCTCTTCCCGGCCGTGACCGAGTTCTCGGTCTCAGGGGCCGAGTCCCGCTACGCCGACTGCGCGCGGGCCCTCGCCGTCGCGGGAGAGGAGGACGACGACGCCACCGCAGCCCAGGCGCTCGTCGACGAGCTCAAGGCCCTCGCCCGCGACCTCGCCGTGCCCACCCCTGCCTCCCGCGGGATCAGCCGGGAGGACTGGGACCGCGCCGTCCCGGTCATGGCCGAGCAGGCCCTCGCCTCCGGCTCGCCCGGGAACAACCCGGTGGTCCCCACCGCCGAGGAGATCGAGCAGCTCTACGCGGCCATCTACGGCTGAATCCCCCAGTCCCCTTCCACGTCACCCAGGAGCACAGAACCATGACTGTCAAGACCATTCCGCACTTCCTCAATGGTGAGGAGACCCAGGGCGTCGGCGAGCGGACGCAGCCGGTGTTCAACCCGGCCACCGGGGAGCAGACGGGCGAGCTGCGCCTGGCCGACCGGGCGGACCTGGAGGCTGCGGTCGCGAACGCCCGCAAGGCCGTCGAGTCCTGGGGGGACATCTCCCTGGCCAGGCGCACCGCGGTCCTGTTCCGCTTCCGCGAGCTCGTCGCCGCCCACGTCGAGGACCTCGCGGCCCTGGTCACGGCCGAGCACGGGAAGGTGATCTCGGATGCGAAGGGCGAGATCGGCCGGGGCCTGGAGGTCATCGAGTTCGCCTGCGGGATCCCGCAGCTGCTCAAGGGCGCCTACTCCGACCAGGCCTCCACCGGCATCGACGTCTTCTCCTACCGCCAGCCCGTCGGCGTCGTCGCCGGGATCACCCCGTTCAACTTCCCCGTCATGGTCCCGCTGTGGATGGCCCCGGTCGCGATCGCCACCGGCAACGCCTTCATCCTCAAGCCCTCGGAGCGGGACCCCTCCGCCGCCATGCTCCTGGCCCGCCTGTGGACCGAGGCGGGCCTGCCCGAGGGGGTCTTCCAGGTCCTCCACGGCGGGAAGGAGACCGTGGACGGGCTCCTGACCCACCCCGACGTCGACGCGATCTCGTTCGTCGGCTCGACCCCGATCGCCAAGTACGTCCACGAGACCGCCACCGCGCACGGCAAGCGCGTCCAGGCCCTGGGCGGGGCGAAGAACCACGCGATCATCCTCCCCGACGCCGACATGGACAACGCCGCCGACCACCTCGCCGCCGCCGCGTTCGGCTCCGCCGGGGAACGCTGCATGGCCATCTCCGTCGCCGTGGCCGTCGGCGAGGCCGCCGACGCCCTCGTGGGCAGGGTCAAGGACCGCGCCCAGGCCGTCAGGGTCGCCGAGGGCACCGAGCCGGACGCGGAGATGGGCCCGATCATCACCGCCGCGTCCAGGGACCGGATGAAGTCCATCGTCACCGCCGCGGCCGAGGCCGGCGCGGACCTGGTCGTGGACGG
>NZ_JAUSTE010000012.1 GCF_030812675.1 Sinomonas atrocyanea
TGGTGGCGCCTTCCGTGGTGGGGGGGGTTTTTATCGTCGGGGTGTTCTTGGGGGGTTATTTTTGTGGGGGGGGGGGGGGGGGGGCCCGGCGGGGGGGCCCCCGGGGGGGGGGGGGCGGGGGCGCGGCCCCCCGCGCCGCTGGCCAGGTCGGCGGGGGCGGTTCAGACCGCGGAGCGGCGGGACGCGGACGACGGCGAGGACGCGCCGTCGGCGGTGCCGTCACCGGCGGCGGCCTGCGCCGCTGCCGTGGCGTGGCGTTCCTGGATCTTCTCGGCGACCTCGGGCATCTCCGCGGCGACGTCCTCGAGCGCGGCCGGCATCTTCGACAGCCAGGCGGCGGCGAGGCGGCGTTCGTCCGCATCGGGCTCGGGGACGAGCTGGCCCTTGGCGAGGACCGTGATCCCCGAGGCGGTGACCTCGAAGCCGCGGCGCCGGTCGAGCTTCTCGTCCACCCCGATCGTCGCGCCCGGGGGCACCACGACGTTCTTGTCGACGATCGCCCGGTTCACCACGGCCCCGGCCCCGATCTGGACTCCGTCCATGATGACCGAGTCGAGGACGCGCGCGGCGGAGTTGACCCGGACGTCGTGCGAGATCACGGACCCCTCGACGATGCCGCCGGTGATGACCACGCCGCTGGAGACGATGGAGTCGAGCGCGATGCCGACGGTGCCGCCCTCGCCGCGGACGAACTTCGCCGGCGGCGAGACGCTCTGGTGGGTGTAGATCGGCCACCGGGAGTTGTAGAGGTTGAACACCGGCAGCGGGGAGATGAGGTCCATGTGGGCGTCGTAGAACGAGTCCAGGGTGCCCACGTCGCGCCAGTAGGTGCGGTCGCGTTCCGTGGCACCCGGGATCTCGTTCTTGGTGAAGTCGTAGACGCCGGCCTCGCCGCGGTCCACGAAGTAGGGGATGATGTCCCCGCCCATGTCGTGCTTCGTGTCGAGCCGCTCGGCGTCGCTCTTGAGCGCCTCGACGAGGGCATCGGCGTCGAAGACGTAGTTGCCCATCGAGGCCAGGAACTGCGCGGGATCGTCGGGCAGCCCCGGCGTCGTTGCCGGCTTCTCGACGAACGCGGAGATCATGGACGGCTTCGAGGAGTCCGTCTCGATGACGCCGAACTGGTTGGCCATGTCCAGCGGCTGGCGGACCGCGGCCACGGTCGCCTTGGCGCCGGAGGCCACGTGCGAGGCCACCATCTGCTCGAAGTCCATCCGGTACACGTGGTCGGCGCCGACCACGACCACGATCTCCGGCTGGGCGTCGTGGATGAGGTTCAGGGACTGGTAGATCGCGTTGGCGCTGCCCAGGAACCAGCTCTTCCCGACGCGCTGCTGGGCGGGCACGGACGCCACGTAGTTGCCCAGCTGGGGGGAGAGCCTCCACGTCTCCGAAATGTGCCTGTCCAAGGAGTGCGACTTGTACTGCGTCAGCACCACAATCTGCAGGTAGCCGGAATTCACGAGATTCGACATCGCGAAATCGATGAGCCGGTACCCTCCCGCGAACGGCACCGCGGGCTTGGCCCGGTCAGCCGTCAGGGGCATCAGCCGCTTGCCCTCCCCACCTGCGAGGACGATCGCCAATACCTTCTTCGCTGCCACTGCGCAACCCCCGTCATCTCTCGTTCAAGACCAGTTTTCCCGGCCTCCGCGGATGCGAAACGCGGTCCCCTTCACACTAGTTCAGGTTCCAATGACCGACTACGTTGAAACCGTGCGAATCGACATTGTGACCAAGGAATTCCCCCCGGAGATCTACGGCGGCGCTGGGGTGCATGTGGCCGAGCTCAGCAGGGTCCTCGCCCGCGAGGTGGACCTGCGCGTGCACGCCTTCGGAGCCCCCCGCGAGGCCCAGGTCAACGGCGCGGCGGTCACCTCGTACCAGGTCCCCGAATACCTCTCCGACGCCAACGCCGCGCTCCAGACCCTCGGGATCGACCTCGGCATCGTGCCCGACGTCGCCGGCGCCGACCTCGTCCATTCGCACACGTGGTACGCGAACATGGCGGGACACCTCGCCTCGCTCATGCACGGCATCCCGCACGTGCTCTCCGCGCACAGCCTCGAGCCCCTGCGCCCGTGGAAGGCCGAGCAGCTCGGCGGCGGCTACCGCCTCTCGTCGTGGGTGGAGAAGACGGCCTACGAGGCCGCGGACGCCATCATCGCCGTCTCCCACGGCATGCGCGCCGACATCCTGCGCTGCTACCCGGAGGTGGACCCGGCGAAGGTCAAGGTGGTCCACAACGGCATCGACGTCTCGCTGTGGGGCCGCGACGAGGGCACCGAGCACCTGGCCGGCCTCGGGATCGACCCGGCCAAGCCCTCGGTCGTGTTCGTGGGCCGCAATACGCGCCAGAAGGGCGTGCCCTACCTGCTGCGCGCGGCGTCGAAGCTCCCCGCGGACGTCCAGCTCGTCCTCTGCCTCGGGGCCGCGGACACCCCGGAGCTCGCGTCCGAGACCGCCGCGCTGATCGACGGCCTGCGCGCCGAGCGGGAGGGTGTGGTCCTCATCGAGCGGATGCTCCCGCGCGCCGAGCTCATCCAGGTCCTCAGCCACGCGACGGCCTTCGCGTGCCCCAGCATCTACGAGCCCCTCGGGATCGTGAACCTCGAGGCCATGGCGTGCGGCGCGGCGGTCGTGGCCACGGCCACCGGCGGGATCCCCGAGGTCGTCGACCACGGCACCACGGGTCTGCTCGTCCCGATCGAGCAGGTCAGCGACGGCACCGGCACGCCGCTGGACGCGGAGAAGTTCGTGGCCGACTTCGCGGCGGCGCTGACCGAGGTCGTGGCCGACCCGGACAGGGCCCGCGCCATGGGCGAGGCCGGCCGCGTCCGGGCCGAGGCGAACTTCTCGTGGGAGAGCATCGCCGAGACCACCCTCGAGGTCTACCGGTCGGTACTCGCGTAGGCTGGAGGCGAGAAGCGAGCGCACGACGGCGGCGGCGCACCCCGTAAGGGGAGCGTCGCCGCCGTCGCTGTGCCTGCGGCCCTGACGCCGGGATTCAGTCCCGGCTCACGTTGACCTTGGTGGGCCCGGGCCCGGCCTCCGGCGCGACGGGAACCCGCACCTCGAGCACGCCGTCGTGGTAGCTCGCCTTGACGTCCTCGCCGCGCGCCCCGCGCGGGAGGTCGACCGTGCGCGCATAGGTTCCGTAGCGGAACTCGCTGCGGTACCCGCCCCTGGTGCGGTTGGCCGTGTCCTCGCGCCGCTCGGCCTTGATCGAGAGGGTCGAGTCGTGGACCGTGACCTCGACGTCCCGCTCGGGGTCGATCCCCGGCAGCTCGGCGCGCACCACGAGGTAGTCGCCGTCGCGGAACTGCTCGGTGCGCAGCCACGTCGTCTCCCACTCGTCGACGAAGCGCTTGAACTGTTCGGGGAACCCGAACCTGCGCATGCCCTCCGGCATCATGTCCCATGGGCCCCTGCGGCCCCATCCCTCGACCATGGATTCCTCCTGACGTGCCCCGGGCACCGGTGCGGCCGGGTCCTGCCTTCAGGCTAGACCCGGCCGCGGGGAGGGGGAAAGGACCTACTTCTTGAGGTCCTTCTCCTTGGTGGGCGCCTCGCCCGAGGCGCGCTGCGCGGCGTAGTAGGCCGCGGCCTCCTCCTGCCGACGGGCCTCGATGCCGCTCGCCACGGTGGCCCGCAGGTGGTCCTGGGTGTAGCCGAACGCCTCGACCAGGTCGAGGGCGTGCGGGCGCAGCCGGGCGAGCAGGCGGTTGATGTACTCGCCCACGGTGCGCCCGCGCTGCATGGAGAGCCGGCCGTTCATGAGGTACCACTCGAGGTGCGCCTCGATGAGGGTCAGGCCGAACAGGTCGCGCAGCCAGGTGAGGACCTGCTTGGTGCCCGGGTCCTCGATCTTCTCCAGGGCCTCGGTGAACGCCTCCCACTGGAGCAGCTCGCCGTGGGCGCGGGCGGCCTCGATGAGCTCGTTCTGGTGCGCGTTGAAGCGCGCGGCGGCCTCGACCTGGGGGAGCTTGGTGGCCCCGGCGAGGGCCTGCGCGGCCTGCGCCACCATGGTCTGGACCCGCTCGGCCAGCAGGAGCCGCTGCGTGTCGGGGTCGCGCAGCGCGAGGGCGGAGCGCTGCGCGCGGCCGGAGTCCGCCGCGAACTGCGCCACCGCGCCCAGTCCCGTCTTGAGGGCCACGCCGCGGGCCTGGCCGAGCGCGAACTTCGCCAGCGCCCCGACGTTCATGGAGCGGAACTCCTTGGCGTAGTCGTTCAGGAGCCGCTTGGCCACGAGCTGCAGCAGCACGTTGTTGTCGCCCTCGAAGGTCACGTAGATGTCGAGGTCCGCGCGCAGGGACGCGAAGCGGTTCTCGATCATGAACCCGGAGCCGCCGCACGCCTCGCGGCACTCCTGGAGCGTGGTGAGCGCGTGCCACGTGGACAGGGGCTTGAGGGCCGCGGCCAGCGTCTCGAGGTCCTGCCGGTCCTCGTCCGTGTCCTGCGCCCCGGAGAACACGCCGTCGAACTTCGCCAGGAGCTCCTCGTGGGCGAAGCTCATCGCGTAGGTCGCGGCGAGCAGCGGGAAGAGGCGGCGCTGGTGGCGCTGGTAGTCCAGCAGCACCTCCTCGGCGGTGTCCGAGGAGGCGTTGAACTGGCGGCGCTCTGCGGCGTACCGGATGGCGGCCGTGAGGCCCACCTTGGAGGCGGCGACGGCGGCGCCGTCGAGCGAGACGCGGCCCTGCACCAGGGTGCCGAGCATCGTGAAGAAGCGCCGGCCCGGGGTGGCGATGGGCGAGCTGTAGGTGCCGTCCTCGGCCACGTCCCCGTAGCGGTTGAGCAGGTTGGTGCGCGGGATGCGCACGTGGTCGAACGCCAGCCGGCCGTTGTCGATCCCGTTGAGGCCGCCCTTGATGCCGTCGTCCTCGCTCGAGACGCCCGGCAGGCACTCCTTGGTCTGGGGGTCGCGGATGGGGACGTAGAAGGCGTGCACGCCGTGGTTGACCCCGCGGGTGATGAGCTGGGCGAACACCACGGCGGCGATGCCGTCCTTGGCCGCGTTGCCCAGGTACTCCTTCCACGCGGCCCGGAACGGGGTGTTGAGGACGAACTCGCCGGTCTCGGGGTCATACGTGGCGGTGGTGCCGATGCTCGCGACGTCGGAGCCGTGGCCGATCTCGGTCATGGCGAAGGCGCCGGGCACAGTGAGGTCCATGATGTCCGGCAGCCACTTCGCATGGTGCTCGGCGGTGCCGAGGTGCAGCACGGCCGCGCCGAACAGGCCCCACTGCACGCCGGACTTGATCTGCAGCGACGGGTCGGCGGTGACGAGCTCCTCGAACCCGGCGATGTTGCCGCCGTGGTTGTCCTCCCCGCCAAGCGCCTTCGGGAACGCGCGCTGGATGGCGCGGTGGTCCACGAGGTACTTGAGCTGGCCGAACACGCGCTCGCGGTGCTCGGTGTGGGTCAGTCCCTCGAGCTTGTGCAGTTCGGGGCGGGCGGCGAGCTCGCGGGCCTGCTTGCGCACGTCGGCCCAGGTTCCCAGCAGCAGCTCGCCCAGCGCGGCGACGTCGATCTTCGGCGACTGCTCGAGGTCGGCCACGTCGGTCTCCGCCTCCGCGGAGGGGGAGGTGGAGAGGCCAGCGGTCTGGTGGGTCATCGTGTCTCCTGTGGTGGAAGGGGTGGGGCCTGCCTGCGGTCGGCGTCGGCGGCTGATCCGACGGGAACGGCCGCCTGGGCGGCGATTCCCGCGAAGAGCCAGTCGGCGATCAGGCCTGCCATGTCGTCGAGGGAGGGCTTGTGGTCGGAGGGCGCGGCGGTGAGCCAGCGCTCGCCGGCGGCGCGGACGAGGCCGATCGCGGCGGGGGGCCAGTAGTCGAGCGTCGCGGAGGCGGCGGGGCCGAGGTACCGGGCCATGGGGGCCTGGATCATCGACCCCACGGCATCGAAGAAGCTGCCGAAGGCGCGGTCCGGGTCCGCCGGGACCCGCGTGACGAACTCGTACACGTGCGGCGAGCGCGCGGCCATGCCGAGGTAGGCGGCGACCATGGCCCGCAGCCCCTCGTAGGGCGTCTGCGCGGCGGCGGCCGCTGCTCCGATGCGCTCCTGCATCTGCGCCAGGACGAGCGAGCCCATCGCGGCCTGGAGGCCGGCCTTGTCCCGGAAGTACCGGTAGAAGACGGACTTCGACGTGCCGGCCGCGGCTGCGATGTCCTCCATGGGCACGTCCGGGCCGAGCCGGTGCACGGCCCGGCGCGCGGCGTGGACGAGGTCGGCGCGGCGTTCCTCGCGGTGGCTCGCCCAGCGCGCGGTGCGGCCGTCGACGCCGGGCGAGGGCACGGCGTCGTTCGCAGTGGATTGGTTCACGGTACTCAGCGTATCAGGTACGCTAGGTATCGGTAATTCAGATCACAGCTCTCGACCGGAGGACGCTATGCCCACCTCTTCCTCGCCCGGCATCCGCAAGGCCGTCGTCGTCGGCGGCAACCGCATCCCGTTCGCGCGGGCCAACGGCGCCTACACCCGGACCTCGAACCAGGACATGCTCATCGCCGCGATCGACGGGCTCGTGGCCCGCTTCGGCCTGCAGGACGAGCAGATCGGCGAGGTCGCCGCGGGCGCGGTGCTCAAGCACAGCCGCGACTTCAACCTCACCCGGGAGTCCGTCCTCGGCTCGGCCCTGCGCCCCGAGACCCCGGCCTACGACGTGCAGCAGGCCTGCGCGACGGGCCTCGAGACCGTCCTCCAGCTCTCGGACAAGATCAAGCTCGGCCGCCTCGACTCGGCGATCGCCGGCGGCGTCGACTCGGCCTCGGACGCCCCGATCGTGGTCAGCGAGGGCCTGCGCGAGACGATCCTCGAGCTCAGCCGCGCCAAGACCCTCCAGCAGAAGCTCAAGGCCGTCTCGAAGCTGCGCCCCAAGGACCTTGCGCCCATGGCGCCGGGCACCAACGAGCCCCGCACCGGGCTGTCCATGGGCGAGCACCAGGCCCTGACCACCAAGCAGTGGAACATCACCCGCGAGGCCCAGGACGAGCTGGCGCTCGCGTCCCATCGCAACCTGGCCGCGGCCTACGAGCGGGGCTTCTTCGACGACCTCGTGACCCCGTACCGCGGGCTCACGAAGGACTCGAACCTGCGCGCCGACACCTCGATGGAGAAGCTCGGCAAGCTGTCGCCGGTCTTCGGCCGCCAGCTCGGCTCCGGGGCCAGCATGACCGCGGGGAACTCGACCCCGCTCACGGACGGCGCCTCGACCGTGCTGCTCGCCTCCGAGGACTGGGCTGCCGAGCGCGACCTTCCCATCCTCGCCGACATCGTGGACGGCGAGGCCGCGGCCGTGGACTTCGTGCACGGCAAGGACGGCCTCCTCATGGCGCCGGTGTTCGCGGTGCCGCGCCTGCTCGGCCGGCTCGGCCTGACGCTCGAGGACATCGACTACTTCGAGATCCACGAGGCCTTTGCCGGCACCGTGCTCGCGACCCTCGCCGCGTGGGAGGACGCCGACTTCTGCCGCGAGCGCCTCGGTCTCGACGGCGCCTTCGGCAAGGTGGACCGCGCCAAGCTCAACGTCAACGGCTCCTCGCTCGCCGCCGGCCACCCCTTCGCCGCGACCGGCGGCCGCATCGTCGCGAGCCTGGCCAAGCAGCTCCACGAGCGCACCGCCGCCGGCGACCTCGGCCGGCCGGCCCGCGGGCTCATCTCCGTCTGCGCGGCCGGCGGCATGGGCGTCGTCGCCGTCCTCGAGGGACGCTGAGGCTGGGGAAGGGGACAGGCATGGCTGACAAGTACACCGACTTCGTCTCGCGCGGCTGGGGACGGGACCTCGCCAAGCGCCTCGGGCTCCCGCAGCCCGTGGCCCTGCGCCGCTACGAGCCAGGAGCGCCACTCGTGCCCGGGCCCGTCCTGCTCATCGGCGCCGGCGCCGGGGCGGACGCCCTCGAGACGGCGCTGAAGGGCTGGGATGTCGAGGTCGTCAGGGACCCCGCAGTGGTCCCCGCCGACGGGGGGACGCACGACGCCGGTGCCTCGCCGGCGTCGTCCGCCTCGCCCGCCGCTTCGGCCGGCTCCGGAAGGGGAGGGGCGGCGAAGCTCGGCGGCATCGTGCTCGCCCTCGACACGGTGGCCCGGCCCGAGGACCTGTCCGCGCCGATCCTCGCCGCCGGCCGCGCCCTGCGCTCGCTGGCCCCCAACGCGCGCGTCGTCACGGTCTCGCGGCGGTCCTCGACCGCGGACGAGCCGGCGCTCGCCGCCGCCCGGGCCGGCGTGGACGGCATCCTGCGCTCGCTGGCCAAGGAACTGCGCAGCGGTGCGACCGGCAACGGCATCCTGCTCGCCGAGGGCGTCGGGGCGGACGCCCCCAGCGCGCTCGGGGCGCTGCGCTTCCTGCTCTCCGGGCGGTCCGCCTTCGTCGACGGCCAATTCGTCACCGTCGGCACGGCCAAGGGCGAGCGGCCCGGCGATCCCGAGAAGCCCCTCGCCGGGAAGGTCGCGGTGGTCACCGGGGCCGCGCGGGGGATCGGCGCGGCGATCGCCCGCACGCTGGCCCGCGACGGCGCCAAGGTGGTCGTCGTGGACGTGCCCGCGGCGGGCGACGCCCTCGCGAAGGTCGCCAACGAGGTCCGCGGCACCGCCCTCCAGCTCGACATCACCAAGCCCGAGGCGGGCGAGCGGATCCTCGAGCACGCGCTCGGCCGGCACGGCGCCCTGGACATCCTCGTGCACAACGCCGGCGTCACCCGGGACAAGCTCCTGGCCAACATGGACGCCTGGCGCTGGGACTCGGTCATCGCCGTGAACATCGCGGCCCAGCTGCGCATCAACGACGCGCTGCTCGGCTCCGGCCGGCTGGGCGAGGGGTTCCGCATCGTCTCGGTCGCCTCGACCTCGGGGATCGCGGGCAATCGCGGGCAGACCAACTACGCGGCCTCCAAGGCTGGCGTCATCGGGATGGTCCGCTCCACCGCGGCCCGGCTCGCCCCGATCGGGGGGACGGCGAACGCCGTGGCCCCGGGGTTCATCGAGACCGAGATGACGGCCAAGATCCCGTTCGCGACCCGCGAGGTGGCCCGGCGCCTGAACTCGCTCCAGCAGGGCGGGCTTCCGCTCGACGTGGCCGAGGCGATCGCGTTCCTCGCCTCCGACGCGGCCGGGGGCATCTCCGGCAACGTGCTGCGGGTGTGCGGGCAGAACCTGGTGGGGCAGTGAGCGCCCCGGCGCGCGGGATCGAGACGGTCGAGCTGCCCGAGCTCCCCAGTCTCACCCGGCTCTACGCGGGCGCGGCGGCGGCCGCTGCCCGCCTCATGATCGCTAAGCGCGACGGCGCGCGGCGGCTGCCCCGAGCCCGTCACCACGTGGCCGCGGTGCGGCCGGAGCTGGAACGGCTCACCGCCTACCAGCACCTGGTCGGGGAGCCGGCGCGTGACGTGCTGCCCGCAGGCTACCTCCACACGCTGGCGTTCCCGGTGGCGATGAGCGTGATGGCCCGCGAGGACTTCCCTTTGCCGTTGCTCGGCATGGTGCATGTGCGCAACCGCATTGAGTACCGCGAGCCCGTCGCCTACGACGATGAGCTCGAGATCACGGCATGGACGGAGAACCTCGCCGGGCACCGGGCCGGGACGCTCGTGGACGTCGTGGCCGAGGTGCGCCGTGCCGGGGGAGGGGAGCCGGTGTGGCGCGGCGTTTCGACCAACATCGCCAAGGGCGTCTTCCTGCCCGGCGTGGACAAGGCCCTCGCCAACGGGGAGCGGGAGGACTTCCGGCCACCGCTGCAGACTGCCCTGTGGCGTCTCGGGGCGGAGACCGGGCGCGAGTACGCGGCCGTATCGGGGGACTACAACCCGATCCATCTCTCCTCCCTGTCCGCGAAGGCCCTCGGCATGCGCCGCTCGATCGCCCACGGGATGTATTCGGCCTCACGGGCCCTGGCCGAGGTCGGGACTCAGAAGGGCGACGCGTTCGCCTGGGATGTGAAGTTCGAGGCAGCCGTGTTCCTGCCGGCCCGGGTCTCGCTGAACATCGCGGACTCCGTCGACGCCGAGGGCGCCTGGGAGCGGTCCGAGTTCGTCGGATGGAACCCCAAGTCGGGGCGGCGGCACTTCGTCGGGAGCGTCTCCCGGCTCGGGTGAGCGCTCGGCCTGACGCGCCGCTGCGCGGCCCGTCCCCGTGGGGGGGCGGGCCGCTCCGCGTTCACATCCTCGTCGGCACGTGTGGCCATTCGATCGGGAGCCCCGAAGTGCTGCGCGGCCGCTCCTGCGGCGGGCGCCGCGACTGTCGCAGCGCGCCATGCACAGCCTCGTCTGATGCTGCTGCGCGTGTGCCCGGCCCCGTCGCCGGCGTCGGTGCTGACTTCCTCTGGTCACCATAGGCGTGACTCTTGGCATCAACCATGGTCCGTGTCCCCCCTCGGAACGGTGGTCTCGATGGGTGGACCCTAACCAAGGGGTCCGACATTCCTCGGCCACGCCCGGTGCGGCCGTGCCGCCACAGCGGGAGGGGGCCACGTCGTCGTGTGTCGACCAACGCCGCTGTACCTCTCAGGACGGCAACTGCCGCTCGTCGTGTACTCGAAGGACCCGGGCCTCGGGGGGCGCAGGTCCTGGACCCGGTCCGGATGTTCATCGCCGGCTTCTACTACCTGAGCTACGCCAACGTGACCGAGCGGCTCCGATCGCCCCGAAGCCGAAGGCCGAGCGGCCCAAGCCCGCCGCCGTCCTCCGCTCCCTGGCCCCCAACCGCGGCCTCGTCTCCCTCATCGTCGCCGCGCTCGTGCTGCTGGTCGCGATGGGCATCACCCAGGGCGTTACGGCGTCCCTGTGGCTCGACTACTTCGGCAACGGCTCGCTCAAGGCGCTGGCGAGCCTCGCCACCTACCTCCCCGCCTTCGTCATCGCGCCGTTCGCGACCCGACTGGGCCTGCGGCTCGGCAAGAAGGAGTTCGCCGTGGCGGGGCTCGTCCTCACCGTCGTCGCGCTGACAGTCCTGTACTTCAGCCACTCGCACAACCCGTGGGTCTACACCGTCGCGAACCTCATCGCCGGCGTGAGCCTGGGCCTCTTCAACATGCTCATCTGGGCGTTCATCACAGACGTGATCGACTTCCAGGAGGTCCGCACCGGGCAGCGCGACGACGGCACCGTCTACGCGACCTTCTCGTGGGCCCACAAGGTCGGCCCAGCGCTCTTGGGCGGCCTCAGCGGCGCCGTGCTGACGTTCATCGGGTACCAGGCCACAACCGGCAAGCACGTCCAGCAGTCGGCAGGGACGCTTGACGGGCTGTTCGCCTTCTCGACCGTCGACCTCGCCGCGTTCTACCTCGTGATCGCCCTCGTCCTCGTGTTCTCGTGCCCGCTCAACCGGCGCGCCGTGGAGCAGAACGCGGCCATCCTCGCTGGGCGGCCTGAGGTGGTCGAAGTCGCGCGGGGGGCTCCTTCAGACGCACGATGGCGCCGCTCACCTTCCCGGTGAGCGGCGCCGTTCGGTGTGGTTCAGTCCCAACTCCGGCCTAGCAGTCCTTCGTGGCGAGATTTGTGCCACGAGCCCGGCGGTCCGAGATTGAGCGGCGGCCCGCTCGCCCCGGAGCGCACTGAGGCTCTCTCGTCGGCGATACCGTTCCTCGAATCGCGTCGTGCGCCGGGCAGGCGAATCGCCGCGGCGTTCTCATATCGTCGGTAGCGTGACAGCCTCCGTCAGATACGGTCGCAGTTGCAAACGGAAAATTTGCTCGAAATTCCGAGGTTCGTCCGCGTTCTTGCGCGCCAACCCCACGCACGTTCGAAGGAGCCTGTCAATTTCATGCTTCCCCATTTCTATAGCGGCTTGACGCAGTGGTCGCAGTTCGCGGACAAGAACTGAATAGTCTGACATGTCGACCCGTAGCGCTAGCCGTGCCAGATAGCAGTTCACATCTTGCTCCGAAACGATGGGTTCACCATTCTTGTTCCAGGTCGCGTACAACTTCAATAGTTCCAGCCCGGAGAATCCTTCATGGTCCGAGTGCGGCACCGACCCGTCGTAGATATCCCCATCCAAAACGTAACGGATCCGTTTGGCCGATTTGGATATGATCGAGGAAAGGGCGGCCGCAAGTGTGAGTAGCGGCGTATTCGGGCGATCTTCGAAGCTCATCACGAGACAGTCCCCTTCCAAAGCAACCGCAGGCCTCTCGCCAGTGAACCCAAAGGCCAACATCCGAATTGCCTCGAGCGTACCTATCCCCAGATCGTCCAATGCAATCTCTGGGTTTACTGTTGGATACCCAGTGTGAAGTACTACTCGGAAGGCAATAAGCGCGGAGGAGGCAGTCAGGATTGCCGTGTAGATACGATCAATAATTGCATCGAGTGTTGTCTCCTTTTGAACCGACCTAGCGTCCAAGATGATTTTCTCGCCAGCAAGCCGAATTGCGCCGTGGCTTCCCGCATTTCGAATGTCTAGGTCGAAGCCGGACAAATACTCACTCATCCCAGCTTCACGGGCTCGCTTGATAAGCGCGGATGCGTCCTTATGGCGAAGGGTTGAATACGGGGTGGTTCGAGTTCTGGCGGACAATAATGCAACGGCGGCCAAGCACTTGCCTGCGTTTTCCATCAGGTCGTTGTGAACGGCTACCAGGGCCAGTAATGACTGCCGGGAGGTCTGAGCGGACTGAACCCTAAAGAGCAACGCATGCGCTGCGTCGAAAACACTCAGGAGTGCCTCGCGCGTATCGCCCGCAAGATTGGAAAGGTCCTCGGCGCTAAAGGAATCCAATGGAAGTGAAGAAGAGATTCGGTGGAATCCTTTCATCAATCGACGCGCATCGTCTTGCTGCTTGGCGCTGCTCCGCTGAGCGAGCACAAGTGCATAATCGAGCACGAGGTCATCAGATGACTTCTCACCAAAAACGGTCCTAAACTCAGCTGAGGCAGCGCTGCGAAGCTCAATTAAACTCTTCGCATGGAACATTTCTTGTGCGTTTTCCAGACTGAACTCGACTAGCTGCGACACCGACTCTGCCGACGCAAGCTTTTCGATTCTCAAGGATTCCTTGTTGTATGCTGCGAGGGTAGCTGTGGCATGATCAAGAGCCAGTTGGCCGGATCGGGCGTGATGCTTTGCGCCTAACGGGGTTATGTCAGCTAAGGCGCGCAGGAAGGATAGAGCAAATTCAGTGCACGATTGTGCCAATTCTGACATGAGCTCATGTTGCCTGCGGTCGACTTCGCGTAGTGGCGTGGCTCGAATAGATGCGTCAAGGTTCAGGATCCAGGTCAGCTTGCCCTCGAGGGCTTTGCGTTCCTTATCGTGATTTTGGGAGAATCGTTCCAAGCATTCCGTAAAGTCTTGTATCCATGAAGTTACACCGTTCATTGCCTCCAGCCCACTGAGCTCTTGCACGCTGAAAGGAGTTCCCACTCTAATCTGAGACGTTGCGGCGCTTATGACACTGCGGGCGGATCGACTTCGAAGGGCTTGCTCGCTGCCTACCTCGTGATGCTCAGGTTTCTTGCCGCATTCTGGGCATGACAGTCCCCTGAGCCGCCGAGCTCCGCATCCTAGGCACTTAACTTGCTGGAAGGCGAGCTTGATCACTTATCACCAGTTGTTGCCCGGACTGCATATCTTCCCGCCATCGTCTCCATCTGCTCCATCACCAGCTTGATGGCGCCCTGTTGCTTGTCCGGCGGGTAGCCGTTCTTGACGAGTAGTCGTTTGATGGAGGTCCGCAGCTTGGCCCGGACGTCCTCTCGGACAGTCCAGTCGGTGCGGACGTCGCGACGCAGCACTTCGACGAGCTGCCGAGCGATTTCGGCCAGGATGCCGTCGCCCATCACGTCCACCGCGGACTCGTTCTGGGCCACCGCGTCGTAGAACGCGAGTTCGTCCGAGTTCAGCGGGGGAGAGAACCGCTGCCCGCGGTTTCCCTCGGCAGCCACCTCGCGCGACATCTCGATCAGCTCGGCGATCACCTCGGCAGCAGTCAGCTGCGAGTTGGTGTACTTCCGCATGAGCTCGGTGATCCGCTCCGAGAACGCCCGCTGCCGCACAACGTTGTTCCGCGTCGCCTTCGCCGACTCCTCGGCCACAAGCTTTCGCAGCCCCTCGATCGCGAGCTGCGGGTTGCGCGCGTGCCGCGTCTTCTCGATGAACTCCGGCGTGAGGTCGTCCAGAGACGGCTTGGGCATGCCCGCGGCGTCGTAGATGTCCAGGACCTCGCCGGACGCGGTCGCCGTCGCGATCAGCTCGCCCAGCAGCCGCTGGATCTCCTCGGGCACGGGCTCGCCCGAGGCCTGGCGGTCGGCGGCGTCGAACTTCGCCATCCACACCCGGACCTCTTCGTAGAAGCGCACCTCCGGCTGCAGCTCCGCGAGCGTCGTCGAGCCCGAGCACAGGGCCCAGGCCCGGGCGAGCTGCCCGGACAGCCGGCGGAACTTCCCGCCGAGCGAGTCGGCGCCGTTCCCGTGCTCCGGCGACCGCAGGTAGGAGGTCGCCCCGGTCGTCGCGTTGAGGAACGCCTTCGGCCCCGGCTTGGCGAGCACGGCCTTCCAGTCGTAACCGGCGAGCGTGCCACGCAGCTGTTCTACGAGCTGCTGCGTGAGCTCAACAGCCGCGCCAATGTCGCGCCCCGCCGGCTTCTTCGCCCGGTCGGTCTGCGTGTACTCCTCAAGCGCCTTCGCGAGGTTCTCGGCCAGCGGCGCGTACGCCACGAGCAGGCCGTCCTCCTTGCCGCGGAACGTCCGGTTCACGCGCGCGAGCGTCTGCATCAGCAGCGCGCCCTTGAGCGGCCGGTCCAGGTACAGGGTGTGCAGGGGAGGGGAGTCGTACCCGGTGAGCATCATGTCCTTGACGATCACGATCTCGAGCTCGTCGTCCGGGTCCTTCAGCCGCTCCTTGATGGCGGCGTTCTGCGAGTCCCGCCGCACGTGGTCGGCCACGGGCGGCTGGTCGGACGCCGTCCCCGAGTAGACGACCTTGATCCGCCCGCGGTCCAGCTCGTCCGCGTGCCAGTCCGGCCGCAGCTGAACGATGGCCGAGTACAGGTTCGCGCAGATCTCCCGCGTCGCCCCGACGATGAGCGCCTTGCCCGGCCCCTCGATGAACTTGTGCATCTGCGCTCGTCGGTTCTCCCAGTGCGCCACGAGGTCCGCGGCCAGCGCGCGGATCCGTTCGGGCGCGCCGTAGATCGCGTTGACGACGGCGACGCTCGCCTCGATGCGCGCCCGCTCCGTGTCGTCGAGGCCGACCGTGGCCTCGTCGGCGGCGAGGTCGAGCTGCTCCTCTGAGAGCTGGTTCTCGACCTTGATGAGCCGCGGCTCGAAGTACACCGGCACGGTCGCGCCGTCCTCCACGGCCCGGGTGAGGTCGTAGATGTCGATGTAGTCGCCGAACACGTCGCGGGTGTTGCGCTCCTCGAAGGAGATCGGCGTACCTGTGAACGCGATGAGCGTCGCGTTCGGCAGGGCGTCGCGCAGGTGCCGGGCGTACCCGTCGAGGTCGTCGTAATGCGAGCGGTGCGCCTCCTCGACCACCACGATGATGTTCTTCCGGTCGGACAGCAGCGGGTGGTCCTGGCCGGCCTCCTTCTCGGCCTTACTGAGCCCGAACTTCTGAAGCGTGGTGAAGTAGATCCCGCCCGTGGTCCGCCCGGACAGTTCGGAGCGCAGCTCGGCGCGCCGCCGGATCTGGCGCGCCTTCTCGGGGAGCAGTAGGCTCCGCTCGAACCCCGAGAACAGCTGCCCGTCCAGCTCGTTGCGGTCGGTGATCACCACGATCGTGGGGTTCTTCAGCCGCGGGTGCTGCATCACGAGGTTCGTGTACAGCTCCATCTCCATGGACTTCCCGGAGCCCTGCGTGTGCCACACGACGCCGGCCTTGCCGTTGCTTGCCACCGCCTGCACCGTGGAGCCCACGGCCTTGGTCACGGCGAAGTACTGGTGCGGCTTGGCGATGCGTTTGACGAGCCCCTCGGCTCCCTCGTCGAACGCCGTGTACGAGCGCACGAACTGCAGGAACCGCTCCTGGTTGTACAGGCCGGCGAGTGCTGTCTCGAGCGGGGTGACCACATCGCCGTCGAACGTCGCGCCGACGGGGACGGGCACGCCGTCGTCGTCCACGTTCCACGGCGAGATGTGGTTCAGGGGTGTGAACGGGGTGCCGTACTTGGCGTCGATCCCGTCCGAGGCGAGGTTGAACACGGCGAAGCGGAAGGCGAGCGGGAACTCGCGCAGGTAGGTGGCGAGCTGGGCGTGGGCGGCGGCGACGTCGCCGTGCTCGGCGCCGGCCTTCTTGAGCTCGACGGCGCTCACCGGCATCCCGTTGCAGTACAGCACCACGTCGAAGCGGCGCCGGTAGTCGCCTTGGACGATCGTGACCTGGTTGGCCACGAGCCAGTCGTTCTGATCGGGATCCTCGCTCAGGATCCGGATGGTCGGGTTGCGCTCGGTGCCGTCCGCGTCGAGGTAGCTGAGCCGGTAGCCGTGCACGAGGCACTCGTGGATGCGGTGGTTCTCGGTTATCGCGTCCTGCGACTTGGGTTGCGCGAGCTCGGCGAGGGCTTGGCGCAGGTATTCCGCCGGGACCTCGGGGTTGAGCTTCTGCATCGCCGCTAGCAGGCGCGGCCGGATGAGCAGCTCGTCCCAGGACTCCCGCTCGCCGGAGCCGGGCGCGATCTGCTCGCCCGCGACCGGCGCCCACCCGAGCTCCGCGAGCGACTCCTTGGCGAGGCCTTCCCAGTCGGCCTCCGTGTACGGCGCTGACGTCGTGGTCATGCTTCCCCCATAGATGGTTTGTACCACGTCAATGTTGCAGCGGCGCGTTGCAACATTGGTCTTGAGGACGACGGCGGGCGGCCGCCGCTGCGTATTCGCGGACTTGCGCTGTGGTCGCCACGGCGGCCTCCCTTCGTCTACCTCGTTCCACTTGTCGTCACACTGCTGCACCAACGACCTTCTCGGCATCCTTGACCCGCAGCTTGCCGGACATAAGCTGGGGGAGGAGGGCGTCGCGCGTGGCGGCGAGAGCCCGCGATTCGCTCAGAGTCGCGTGCATTGACGCCCGTAGGGTGCCAACTTCCTCGTTGAACTTTTGGAGCAGGCCGATTTCGGGAAGATTCAGCGCGGTGTTGACTATAACCTTGGCATTCATGTTCTTCTGTACAGAGCCCTGCATGGCGCCTTCTGCATAATTCCTGTAGGCCCCGGAGCAGAGGAAGTGATAAATGAACAATGAATGTGCTGGGTTGAGCGCCTGGAGTCTCACAAGATATGACGCAAATGCCGCCGGTGGTGTCCCCGCATCGATATAAGCTGCCTTGCCAGGGTCAGCCATTCTCGCGACGACAATATCTCCGGCTGAGAGAAGATACTTGCTGATGTCGTTCTGATCGGTCGTGAATCCAGGGACATTCGACCAGTCGATCCAGGGCTGCTTGTTTATATCCATGACTCTGAGGAATCGTGGGCCGTCCTGATCGCTCGCCGAAGCCGTCAAGCCGTATTGGGTCGTCACGGCTTCGCTGAGGTGAACTCGTTGGGTGGGTGATCCAGCAAGTGTTGAATAGAGGGTCTGGGAAAGCTTGGCATGGACTGCGACCAGCTTGGTGTTGGCGGCGATCTTGTCGTCGAGGGCACCCAGAACCTCCGCGATGGCCTGCTGCTGGGCGAGTTCGGGCAGCTCGATCCCGAGAGCACGCACGTCGGCGACGTTGAGATGAGCGACAGTTGAACCGGCGCCCAGCGACAGGATTCGATCTTGCTGGACTGGCGAACTCAACCAGTAGAAGAGAAAGTCAGGGGATGCAAAGAGCGGATCAACTCGTAAGAGCACGGTGCGCTGTCCGGGCGCTACGTTCTCCTCAGGAGGTATGCGCACGACTGGACCGACTGGGGCCTCACGCGCAAACAGGAGGTCGCCGGCCTTCGGCGTCAAACGCCGTGTCCATGCACTGTATGTTTCCGCTGAAATTCGGCGCGCCTCCGAATAGTTGATTACGTTCCCCCGCATCGCCGGGGTTCCCACAGCGAAGTAGGCGCCTGACTCATCGATGGGTGCGGTCTTATGTTCGCAGTCGACGATGTGAGAGCAGATCGCGGCAAGGGTTGCCTTCATGACACCCTCCCCAGCTGCTCCCGCACCAGGGCGGCGAGGCGCTCAGACTCGGCGAACTGCGCAAACAGCTCCGCCTTGAGGCGAGCGATCTTCTCCTCGATCGGTTCCCCATCATCCTCGACCTCGGCCGCGCCGACGTACCTACCAGGAGTCAGCGCATAGTCGGCAGCCTTGATCTCCGCCAAGGACGCCGAGTAGCAGAAGCCGGGGACGTCTTCGTATGGTTTCGACTCCGCTTCGCTCCGCTCAACCACCGTTTTGCCGCGCCACGCGTGGTACGCCCCCGCGATCTTCGCGATGTCCTCGTCGGAGAGCGCCCGCTCGGCGCGGTCCACCATGTGCCCCAGGTTCCGGGCGTCGATGAACAGCACTTGCCCGCGCCGGTCCACGGACCCTTGCGCCCCGGCCGACTTGTCCTTCGCAAAGAACCACACGCACACCGGGATGCCGGTGGAGCGGAACAGCTGCGTGGGCAGCGCGACCATGCAGGAGACCAGGTCCGCCTCGACGAGCTGCGCCCGGATGTCGCCCTCGCCGCCGGAGTTAGAGGACATCGACCCGTTCGCCATGACCACGCCCGCGGACCCGCCCGGGGCGAGCTTGGAGAGGATGTGCTGGATCCAGGCGTAGTTCGCGTTCCCGGCCGGCGGCACGCCGTACTTCCACCGCGGGTCGGACTCGTTGCGCGCCCAGTCCTTGATGTTGAACGGCGGGTTGGCCATGACGAAGTCGGCCATCATGTCCGGGTGCTGGTCGCGGGCGAACGTGTCGCCCCAGCGCGAGGCCAGGTTGCCGTTGAGCCCGTGGATCGCGAGGTTCATCTTCGCCATCCGCCACGTGCGCTCGTTGAGCTCCTGCCCATACACGGAGATCGCGGTGCGGTCGCGGTGGTGCGCCTCGAGGAACTTCTCCGCCTGCACGAACATGCCGCCCGAGCCGCAGCACGGGTCGTACACGCGCCCGTGGTCAGGCTCGAGCACCTCGACGAGCACGCGCACCACGCCGGCGGGCGTGTAGAACTCGCCGCCCCGCTTGCCCTCCGCGCGGGCGAACTTCTCGAGGAAGTACTCGTACACCTCGCCCAGCAGGTCGCGGGCCTTCTTCGCCCCGGCGCCGGCGAACGAGAGGTTCCGCGCGTTGAAGAGGTCGATCAGCTCGCCCAGGCGCTTCTGGTCCACGTTGTCGCGGTTGTAGATGCGTGGGAGCGTGCCCTGCAGCGACTCGTTGGACGCCATGAGCTTGTCCATCGCCTCGTCCACGAGCTGCCCGACCGACTTGGCCGGCTCGCCGTCCTGCGCCGGCAGCCCCTTCGCGTGCTCGGCCAGGTACTCCCAGCGGGCGTGCCACGGCACCCAGAACACGCCGTTGCCCGTGTACTCGTCCACGTCATCGGTGAACTGGCCGAGCTGGTCCTCGCCGATCCCGTCCGCGAGCAGCTCCGCCTCGATCTGCGCCCGTCGCTCGGCGTACGCGTCCGAGACGTACTTGAGGAACACGAGCCCCAGGATCACGTCCTTGTACTGCGACGCGTCCATGGAGCCGCGCAGCTTGTCCGCGGCCTTCCACAGCGTGTCCTTGAGCTCCTTCATGGTCGACGGCGCGGCGTCCACCTTCGCTTTGCGCGGGGGCATCAGCGTCCTTCCTCTCGTGCGGGTTCTGTTGGTTCTAGGGCGAGCGCGCCGGAAGCGACGGCATCCGCCAGTAGTCTGTTCAGCTCGGCGAGCCTTTCGAGGCGCACCCTCGCCGCGGCCTGTTCGCGCACGACGGCGCCCATCGCCTCCGCGAGCGGGCCCCGTTGGGCTTCGGGGAGCCGCCGGGCGCGCCACTGCTTCCAGTGGCGGTCGCCGGCCGGGCGGGCGTTGATATCGGCGGCGAGGAGCGCGGGGGAGAGGCCGCCGGGATCGGCCTGGCTGATCCGGAGGATCCGCGCGGGGTAGGGCACGGCTGAGGCCCCTTCCTCGTCCACGACGGCGGCCGGCCGCGGGCTCGTGCAGAAGACGACGTCGCCGGGCTCGGTCAGGCGCGCGCTCGGGTGGAGCGCCGTGAACTCGAGCAGGTCCACTGTGCGGCGGATCGCCGTCGGGTCCATCAGCTCGCGCACGCCCAGCAGCCGGGTGCCGTCTCCCGCGGAGGAGGCCTCGCCGCTGTCCATCCTGGTCCCCGGCAGGCAGGCGAGGTTCCCCGCAGCTATGAGGCGCTCGATGGACTCGGCCGGGAGGGGCGTGTGGGCGCCCGGAGACAGCGTGTGGCCCAGGAGTTCACGTGCGTCGGTGCCGAGCGCGTCGAGGAGCGCGTCGAGGTGCAGCTCGAGCTCCGCGGGGCGGCTGCTGGGCTTCGCGGGCTGGCCGGCGAGCTGAACCAGGGAGCCGCGGGTTGCGAGGAGGGTGCGCGTGTAGGTGATGCGCGCGAAGCGGTACGAGTGCGTCCAGATGGAGTCTTGGTCGAGGAGGGACGCGGCGATGTCCCCCACCAGGTCCTCGCGGACGGCCCGCGTGAGCTGGTGGCCGGTGAGGTCGGCGACCATGGTCCACCGGTCGGAGAGCTCCACGTCGGCGTGGGCAGGTCCTAGGATCCAGAGCGCCTGTGCCTCGCGCGGCCTCGATGGCAGCGCGCCCTCGGGCAGCCGGACGACGGCGCGGACACGCCCGCCGCGGAGGAGGTCGGCGCGGAGGGCCTCAGCCGCCTTGTCCGAGAGCGGGTCGGTCAGCGCCCGCGCGGGGGCGAGGACAACCGCGCGCTGGCGGTCGTCCATCTGCAGCGCGATGTTCTCGACGCGGCCCAGGGTCTGCTCCTGGCCACTCCCGACGAGGTGCGCCACCAGGACCGCGGCGCCGGTGACTGCAAAGTGCCCCTCGGAGTCGACCGCGAGCGCCTCCGGCTGCGTGCCGTGGACGAGCAGGCGGCGACGTGCCCCGCGGCAGGAGGGCCCGCCGTCGTCCGCGAGTAGGATGCGAGGCTCGGCGCCTTCGGGGAGCGCGCGCAGCACAGCGAGGGTGAGCTCGCTGCAACCCGGGACGGGGTCGGCGAGGGCTGCTTCTGGGATAAGGCCCCGCAGGAGTTCCGCGCCGGCGGACCCGATGAGGGCTATCGCCTCAGGGCTGGGAAGGGAGGTGCGCTCGAGGTGGGCCGCCGTGAGCTGTTCGAAGGCGGCCGCAGGGTTGTACGCGGCGTTGATGAGCCTGCGGGTGTAGCGGGCGGCCGTGGAGAGCTCGTCGCCCAGATCGTTCAGCTCGGTCCAGAGGCAGGAATCCTCTGGATCGGCGTCGTCGGCCTCGTCGAGGAGTCCGTCCGAGGAGAGCGTGTCGAGCGGGCTGTCGACGAGCCGCGCGAGTGCGAGGAGGGCTTCGAGTCCTGCGGCAATCCGGGGGCTGCCGTGGTCCAGGGCGCTGCGGATGCTGAAGGCATCGGCGTCGGCCAGGGCTTCCGGGTTGTTGCCGCGGCGCGTGGCCTCGAGCCATTCGCCGATCTCGCTTGCATCGAAGAGCTCCTGGTTGGCGCGGGTACCCCGGGCGGCGGGGAACGGGTGGTCCGTGCCGGCGGCGCGGGTGCGCCATACCGAGACGACGGGGCGCTTCACCCGTGCGAGGCGGGCCACGTCGGGGAGGGTCAGCAGTGGCGCGTCGAGATGCTGCGACATCGGGTCCCCCTCCCATGTGGTGCGCCGCGGGTGCGGTACTGAGACGAGCTTATGTGCTGGTCCGACAATTTCCGGACGCGGTGCGATAAGAGGGGTTATCAGGAGTTCTACGTCAATGCGGATCCCGGGTCTCCTAGCGTCTGGCTTAGCACCACAGCGCACCGAAGGAGCACCGATGAGCCTCAGCCCAGACGACCACGCGGCCCTGCCGCAGCCCGGCGGTCAGACTGCCCCCACCGACGAGCATCCTGTGCCGCCGGCCGCCGGCAATGCCGCCCCATCCTACTCGTCCACGGCACAGGCCGAACGCGAGGACGCAGCGCCGCGTCGCCGGCTCCGTCCCTGGATGCTGCCCGCAGCCGGCGCGCTGGGATGCGTCGTCATCGGAGGGCTCCTTGGCTTCGGTCTCGCAAAGGTTGAGTGGCCCACGGGGTCGCCGTTCCCTGGCGCGCTCAAGGCGTGCGATGTCGCCGACAGCACCTACTTCCGCTTGGGCGACATAGATGCGTCGCTGACCATCCAGTCCGAAGGCAAGGAGGAGGTCGGCGCGGACTACGCCAAGGTCGCCTGCGTCCTGCAGCAGCTCGAGGTGCCGGACTCGGTCGTGACCCGCATGGACACGACCCGCGCTCTCGACGGCCGGCAATCGGCGCACTGGAAGGACCTCGAAGCGTCGTGGACCTACCACCCGGACAACGGCATGAACCTCCTGGTCGAGCTCGCCTCGCACTAGCCGCAGACTCCCGGCCCGGGTGCATTGGGGGCATCCGGGCCGGGTCCACCTTCCCCAACATCACTCAAGGAGAAGCCATGAAGAAGACCATCGCCGCCACCGTGACCGGGCTCGCGCTCGCAGGTGTACTTTCGGCGTGCGGGACCACTGCTGCCGGCGCGCCGACTTCGACGCCGTCGGTGGCACCGGCGGCCGCTGGAGGGAGCGCCCAGGCCGCGCCGACGTCGTCGTCCGCCGCAGACGGCGCGAAGAGCAGCCGCGGCAACCTCGTCAAGAAGGTCGGCGAGCCGGCGAGCGAAACGTACAACGGGGAGACGATCGCCACGTTCGTGGCGAAGTCCATCAAGGTGGTGCCGTCCTGCCCGGGCCAGTACGCTTCGGCGCCCAAGAACGGGCAGATCGTGGTGGCGACCTTCGACGTCGAAACCACTGCGGCGCTGTCGAAGACCATCTCGAAGGACTTCTCCCTCAACATGTTCGGGTGGAAGGCCATCGCGGGGAATGGGACCACCGTGAACGGGAACATCGTGCCGATCATGTGCCTCGACAGTGCTGAGGAGCTGCCCCACGCGATCGGGCCGGGGGAGAAGGCCACGGGCAAGATCGCATTCGACGTCCCTGCCGGAGCGGGAACGCTGGTCTACACCGAGCCCGGCGCGTCCGCAGGGTGGGAGTGGAGCTACGGCAAGTAGCCGTCCGAAGGCCGGCGGCGTCGCTCACGTGGGGAATGAGCGGCGCCGCCTTTCGGCGTGGCATTGGTCCTCCACAGGGCTGGGCGCGAGGAGGCCGGTTCGGTAGAATCGAAACTATATTCGAATAAACGGTGATGCCAGCAGCAGTTGGGAGGGCCGCAGGATGCGGCCGACCTCTCGCGGCTCATCGCTGACGTCCTCGTGGCCGTGGGGGAAGGCTGCCGCCTCGGCGAGCCAGGCCCGCTACAGCGTCCTGCTCGAGCAGCGCATCCGGGAGCCGCGTGCGGGTGGCGATGAGGCGGCATCTTGCTCGATCGAGTGGGGAGATGCAGAGGGCGGCGTACGGCCCGGAGTCGTCGATCCGTCGACCGAGGCGCGGCAGGCAATCGCGTTGGCCCGCGGCGAGTCACCCTCGCGGGGCGGTCGGCTCCTCGGGCTCGCCAAAGCCCTCGTTCACGAGATGCCGCACACCCTCAACGCGCTCGCGGCCGGCCACATCAACGAATGGCGCGCCACACTGGTGGCCCGCGAGACCGCCTGCCTCGAGGCCGAGGACCGTGCCCGCGTCGACGAGGCGCTCGTACCCGCCTACGCGCGGGGTGGTGTCGGCGACCGCCAGCTCGCCGCCGAAGCGCGGGCCCACGCGAAGCGGCTCGATCCTGCGGCCGCAGTGAAGCGGGCACGACGGGCTGTCGCGCAGCGACGAGTCTGGCTCAAGGCCGCCCCGGATTCCATGGCGGTGCTGTCCTGCCTGCTTCCCGCTGCCCAGGCGGTGGCCGCCTACAAGGCCCTGTGCGCCGCCGCTGATTCTGCCCGGACCTCTTGCACTCAGGCGCCGGGCGGCGGCCCGCGCACCCCGCGGGATGGCGACGGCCGCACCAAGGACCAGGCCATGGCGGACACGCTCGTCGAACGGCTCACCGGGCAGGGCAGCGCCGGGAACATCCGGATCGCTGTGAACCTCGTGATGTCAGACGCCGCCCTGATCGGCGGAACACCGGAACCCGCCGCGCTCGCGGGCTATGGAGTCCTGCCGGCCCAGATCGCCCGGGACCTCGTCCTCGCCTCCCCGGACGCGACGCTCCGTCGTGTCTACGCGTCACCCGCCACTGGATCGATGACGGCCCTGGAACCGAGGTCCCGGGCGTTCCCGGCCGGGCTCAAAGACTTCATTGCCCTGCGGGACCACACCTGCCGGAACCCCTGGTGCGATGCCCCGATCCGCCATCACGACCACGTCATCCCGGCGGCACGAGGCGGCCCCACCAGCGCCGTCAACGGACAGGGCCTGTGCGAACGCTGCAATCAGGCGAAGGAAGCACCCGGCTGGGGACACGCGACCACGCCGGCGATCCGGCACACCCTCACGGTCGCCACGCCGACCGGCCACCGGTACAGATCGACCGCGCCCCCGCTGCCCGGGACGCGGGAGCTGATCGGCCACAGGGTCGAGTTCCCCGGCGGCGAGTACGTCTTCCACACGGCTGCGTGAGCGTTTCGCGTGCCGGCGCCGCGGATGGCGGGCCGGGGACTGCCGACGGGCAACGCAAAGGAGCCCCGGTCAGAAGACCGGGGCTCCGTCTGTGCGCGGAGGGGGACTTGAACCCCCACGCCCTATTCGGGCACTAGCACCTCAAGCTAGCGCGTCTGCCATTCCGCCACCCGCGCGGGCAGCCTCCGAAGACCTCGGAAACCACGGTTTCCGTCCTCGGCAGCGGTATATAACCATACACCATTCCAGTCCCCGCTGCGCACGCGGGGCCGAGCGGACAGGCCAGCGAGAGGGCGGCCAGACCGCCCGGACAGACGCAAGGAGCCCCGGTCAGAAGACCGGGGCTCCATCTGTGCGCGGAGGGGGACTTGAACCCCCACGCCCTATTCGGGCACTAGCACCTCAAGCTAGCGCGTCTGCCATTCCGCCACCCGCGCAGGCGGCAACCTCGGAAGCGAAGCGATCACTCGTTTCCCTCCCGGGCGGCGAGAAAGACTCTACACGATCCGCGTCCCAAGCCGAAATCGGCGCCCGCGGCGCCAGCGCACAGGGCCGCACGGGCGCGGGGCTAGGCTGGGGGCACCGGAGACGCCGAGGAGGACCCATGACCGACCATGCCGCCCAGGGCCAGGCCACCGCCGAGGACGAGGTGGTGGGGATCTGCCAGGACCTCATCCGCATCGACACCTCCAACTTCGGAGACGGCTCGGGGCCGGGGGAGCGGGCCGCGGCGGAGTACACCGCCGGCCTCCTCGCCGAGGTCGGGCTCGAGCCGGAGCTGTTCGAGTCCGCGCCCGGGCGGGCGAGCGTGGTGGTGCGCCTCGAGGGCACGGATCCGAGCGCCGGAGCCCTCGTGGTCCACGGCCACCTCGACGTGGTCCCCGCCCAGAAGGAGGACTGGAGCGTCGACCCCTTCGCGGCCGAGCTCAAGGACGGTCTCATCTGGGGCCGCGGCGCTGTGGACATGAAGGACATGGACGCCATGATCCTGTCGGTGGTCCGCGAGATGCAGCGCACCGGCACCCGGCCGCGCAGGGACCTCGTCATCGCCATGTTCGCCGACGAGGAGGCCGGCGGTGCCTACGGCGCGAGCTGGGCGGTCGACAATAGGCCCGAGCTGTTCGACGGCGCCACCGAGGCCATCAGCGAGGTGGGCGGCTTCTCGGCCCAGATCGGCGGCAAGCGGGCCTACCTCCTCCAGACCGCCGAGAAGGGCCTCGGCTGGCTGAGCCTCAAGGCCCAGGGCCGCGCCGGCCACGGATCGCAGGTCAACGACGACAACGCCGTGACGCGCCTGGCGCGGGCCGTGTCCCGCATCGGCGACTACACCTGGCCCATCGAGTTGACCGACACCACGCGGCGGTTCCTCGACGGCGTCACCGAGCTCACCGGGGTCGAGTTCGATCCCGAGAACCCCGAGATCCTCCTCAAGGAGCTCGGCACGGTGGCCCGGTTCGTCGGTGCCACTCTCCAGAACACCTCCAACCCGACCGTCCTCAAGGCCGGCTACAAGGACAACGTCATCCCCGGCACCGCCGAGGCCCGCGTCGACACCCGCACGCTCCCCGGCCAAGACGAACTCGTCCTGGCCAAGCTCAAGGAACTCGCAGGCGACGGCGTCGACTTCAGCTACATCCACCACGACGTCTCCCTCGAGACCCCGTTCGAGGGGCCCCTCGTCGACGCGATGGTCGGCGCCCTCGCCGCCGAGGACCCGGACGCGGTGGTGCTGCCGTACACGCTCTCCGGCGGAACCGACAACAAGTCCCTGAGCAGGCTCGGCATCACCGGCTACGGCTTCGCCCCGCTCCGGCTCCCGGCCGAGCTGGACTTCCCCGCCATGTTCCACGGTGTGGACGAGCGGGTCCCCGCGGACTCGCTGCAGTTCGGCGCGCGCGTGCTGCGCCGCCTGCTGACCACGTACTGACCGGGCCGAAGACCCCGCAACGGCCTGCCAGAGACCCCACAACGAGAGGAGGGGGAGCAGCGTGGCCCTTGACCCTGCCGCAGTGCTGGCCGACGGGCTCCTGGAGGAGATCCGTTCGCGCGCGCCCGGCTACGACGAGCGCAACGAGTTCTTCCAGGAGGACCTCGACGCCCTCGTCGCGGCCGCGTACCTGAAGGCCTTCGTCCCGGAGGGCGAGGGCGGGCTGGGAGCCGGGGTGGCCGACGTCGTCCGTCTCCAGCGGCGCCTCGCCCAGGCCGCGCCCGCCACGGCCCTCGCCGTCAACATGCACCTCGTATGGACCGGCGTGGCGAAGATGCTGGCGGACCGGGGGGACGCGAGCCTTGCCTTCGTCCTCGACGAGGCCGCCGCGGGGGAGGTGTTCGCCTTCGGCGTCTCGGAGGCCGGCAACGACGCCGTGCTCTTCGACTCCGTGACCGAGGCCGTCCCACAGCCCGATGGCGGCTACAGCTTCACGGGCACGAAGGTCTTCACGAGCCTCGCTCCGGCCTGGACCCGCATGGGGACGTTCGGCAAGGATACGACCGGGGAGGAACCTGCCCTCGTGTGGGGGTTCATCCGCCGCGACCGGCCAGGCTGGCGGCACCTCGACGACTGGAACACGCTCGGCATGCGCGCGAGCCAGTCACGCACCACGGTCCTGGAGGGCGCTGTGGCGCCGTCCGACCGGATCGTGCGCCGGCTGCCGGTGGGCCCGCACCCCGACCTGCTTGTGTTCGGCATCTTCGCGGTGTTCGAGACGCTGCTCGCGGCCGTGTACACCGGCATCGCCGAGCGCGCCCTGGACCTCGCGGTCGAGGCCGCCCACCGCCGCCGCTCGCACCGCAGCGGCGGCCGGCCCTACTCGCAGGACCCGGACATCCGGTGGCAGATTGCGGAGCTCGCCATGGCCGTCGACGCGATCGTCCCGCAGCTCGACGCCGTCGCCGCGGACCTGGACGCCGGGGCGGACCGGGGGAGCGCCTGGTTCCGGCACCTGAGCGGCCTCAAGCACCGTGCCACCCAGACCGCGAAGGCCGTGGTGGACGGCGCGATGCGCGTGGGCGGGGGCGGCGGCTACTTCCGCGGCCATGAGCTCGAACGGCTGTACCGGGACGTCCTCGCGGGCCTCTACCACCCCTCCGATCCCGAGTCGGCGCACTCGACCGTCGCGACGAACCTCCTGGGGCCGCTCGAGGATTAGCGGGCCGGGCACCTCCAGGGATCCGGCTATCCGGCTCTCACGGGCCCGACCGGGTCTGGAACGGCATGAGGAGCGTCGCCCTGTCCGTGCGCGGACTGCCGCAGCTCAAGGATCCGTTCCTTGGCCCGCTCGGCCTTGAGGGGGATGCCCGCGTACCTGAACTGCTCGTGCGCCTCCTCCAGGGCCCGCAGCGCCTCGTCGTCCTGGCCGAGGTCCTTCAGGCACTGGCCGTACAGGAGGCACGCCTCCGCCGTGACGTGCGGGCCGAGGAGGTTCCTCTCCCTGTGGATGCCCTGGAGGATCTGGGCCGACTGCGCCAGCTGCCCCGTCAGGTAGAGCCACCGGGCACGGACCAGCGCGGTTTCGAGCTGGTCGGCATCGCTGCCGCCCGCGATAGCAAGCGCCAGTTCGGCGCGCTCGATCGCCGTGATGGTGTCCGGGCCGAGGATGCCTCCATCGAGCCGCGCCGCCGCAGCACTCCTGTTGAAGCAGGCCCATAGCTCGATGTCCTCGAGGGCCAGCAGGAACTGGGCGGCCCGCTCGTGGTGCCGCGCACCCTCGGCCTCGTCTGACCGCACGAAGGCAACCTTCCCGATGACCCACTCCGCCCGGCAGACCAGGCGGTCCATGGCGGCCTTCGCCACGAGCGCACCGAGGTTCGCGCACCACTCCCACGCAGCCTCGGTCCTGCCGCTGTCCGCGAGCGCGTGGATGAGCGTGCACAGCGACGCGACGCGGGTCGCGGAGCGGCCCGGGAGGCCCTCGGAGAGCTCGGTGGCGCGGTGGGCGTGCTCGACCGCGGCCTCGAGCCGCCCGTGGCGGTGGCAGATCTCGGCGTAGAGCTGGTGGGCCCGGGCCTCGAGCTCCCGGTCGCCGGCGAGCGCGGAGTGCTCGAGCAGGTCGCGCGCGGTACGGAGGGACCTCGTGAGCCGGCCCTCCCGCATGAGGCATTCGGCCTGGATGAAGGTCATCTCCCACCAGCCGGACGTGTCCGACCCTTCCTCGGCCAGACGCGCGGCAATCGCGGCGTGGGACGAGGCCCGCGCGTACTCGCGGACGTCGCAGGCCGCCTGCGCGCACAGGCTCGAGAAGACGTACTCGGCCTCCCCGACCATGGGCGGCCCGCTCCACCACGGCATGGCGTGGGGTGCGCTGGCCAGCCGCCCCGCGAGCTCCTGGATCGCCTGCGCCGAGGGCTCGAGGCGCCCGGTCTCCAGCATCGAGATGTAGCTCGGCTCGTAGGCGCCTTCGCCCAACTGCGCCTGGGTGAGTCCGCGCCGGAGGCGTTCGGCCCGGAGCATCCTTCCGAATTCGATCCCCATCAGCTGTACCTCTTCTGAGACAGGGTGCTCCGAGGGCACCGGGCACGAGAGCGGGGCCGGCGGTTCCGCTCCCGCCCTGCCTCCGCGATGGCTCCTCCCGGGACGTCTCGACGACGGGCCATTCCCGGTCCCCCTGCCATCGCAGACGAGTGAATCCCAGCACCCGTTGCGCCCGCGTTATCGGCCGCCGGCGCCGAGCGGGCGCCCCCGCCCCGAGCGATAACGGCGACGCAACGGCCCTCCCGCTCTACTCCTTCTACGGAGCCAAAAGCTCACCGGGCCACCAGGGAGACCGGACAGCCAGTTCACTCCGGCGCGTGCAGTGCACGAGCCGAGGGCCCTCCCCAATCCAACCGCGCTGCCTTACTTCTTGGGGGTTCCTCCATGAGACGTCCGCAACCCGGCGCAGGGAAGCCCGTCTTCTTCGACCCGAGCGGAAACCGGTGGTCGCGGGTGCTCGGCACCCTCGTTACGGTGCTCATCGTCCTGACCGTGCCGCTCGTGTGGATCCTGCCCAGTGCCACGGCTCCGCTGTGGGCCGTCTCCCAGAACGGCGACCCGTCGTATCCCCGCCAGCTGCTGGCCAAGGACGATGTCGAGGACATGCCGGTCGTCGGGGACGAGAACGGGATCTTCCAGAGGATCGAGCTCACCGTGCGCCAGGGCCGGAACGTCTACCTCAAGGACCCCTTCAGCAACACCATCTTCCGGCAGGCGACTCCGGACGAGGCCAGGACCATCGGCGACCACCCGTACGTCATCGACAACTGGGGGGTCCCCGACGACAAGCAGCTGATCCTCACGTTCGACGACGGCCCGGACCCGCGGAACACGCCGGCTCTCCTGGACCTGCTGTCCAAGGAGAAGGTGCCGGCGACCTTCTTCAACGTGGGCTACGAGATGTCTGCCTTCCCTGAGCTCGTCCAGCGGGAGGTCCGAGAGGGCCACATGGTCGGGAACCACACCCTCACCCACGCGAGCTTCACCAACAACCCCGACGTCATCAACCGCGAGGAGCTGATCGGCAACGACCACCTCATCCGGGGCCTCACCGGCTACGCGTCGCGCATGTTCCGCCTCCCCGAGGGCAACCCCCAGGGCAACCCCGTCGGTGTCCTCGAGGCCCAGCAGCTCGGCTACATCCACGTGGACTTCGACCTCGACACCGAGGACTGGTCGTACCCGCCGGGCGTGCCCGTCCCCACGCCGGAGCTGGACGGCAGGGGCCACGTGGTCCTCATGCATGACGGCGGCGGAGACCGGACGGCCACCGTCCACATGCTCCAGGACTTCATCACCAAGGCCAAGGCCGAGGGCTACACCTTCACGACGCTGGCACCTCTGCTGACCCCCCAGGAGCTGCCGCAGAAGATCACTCCCAACGCCGATGACCTGACAACGGTGGCGGTCGGCGCATCGCTGACCCTCGTCCCGGACATCGTCATCTCGTGGCTGTTCTGGTTCGGGATCGGGTCGCTGACCCTCATGTCCGTCCTGTACGTCATCCTCGCCCTCATCTCCAACGGCCGGCAGCACCGGAAGCGCTGGGAGGCGATCCCCGAGGCGCAGCTGCCCTTCGTCAGTGTGATCCTCCCGGTCTTCAACGAGGAAGCCGTGGTCACCAAGACCCTCGATGCGCTCCGGGCCAGCGACTACCCGGCCTTCGAGGTCGTGGCGGTGAACGACGGATCGACCGACCGCACGCTGGCCATCCTGCGGGAGTATGCCCGCTCCTGGCCGCAGCTGCGGGTGGTGGACCAGCCGAACGGCGGCAAGTCCGCAGCGAGCAACAACGGGATCGCCCACTCCCGCGGCGAGGTCATCGTCACGCTCGACGGCGACACGATCTTCGAGCCGCAGACGATCAGGATGTTCGCCCGGCACTTCCTGGACCCGTCACACAAGAAGCCGCTCGGCGCCGTGGCAGGCCACGTGAAGGTCGGCAACCGGCACAACATCGTCACGGCCTGGCAGGCCCTCGAGTACATCTCCGGCATCTGCGTCACGAGGATGGCCGAGGGCGCCGTCGGCGCGATCTCCATCGTGCCCGGGGCCTGCGCCGCCTGGCGGCGGGAGGCCCTGGTCCGCGCCGGCGGCTACTCCCACGACACCCTGGCCGAGGACTCGGATCTCACCCTCACCATCCAGAGCCTGGGCTACAGCATCGTCCAGGAGAACAAGGCGGTGGCCTGGACGGAGGCCCCCATGACCCTCAAGGGCCTCGCCAAGCAGCGCCTGCGCTGGACCTACGGCAACATCCAGGCGCTGTACAAGCACCGGCGCATGCTGTTCAACCCCCGCTACGGGGTCCTCGGACTCGTGAGCATGCCCTACGCGCTGATCTCGGTGCTCATCCCGCTGGTCTTCATGCCGATGACCTTCGTGGTCGCCGGCCTCATCCTGGCCCAGGGCCAGTGGGCGCCGATCGCGATCTTCGCCGCCTTCGTGGCCGGTGCGCACCTCATCATCTCCACCGTGGCCGTGGTCATGGTCCGCGAGAGCCCGCGCCACCTCCTGATGGTGCCGCTCTATCGGCTCATCTACGAGCCGCTGCGGGCCTACGTGCTCTACGGGTCCCTCGTGCACGCCGCACGCGGGCGCATGGTGGGCTGGTACCGCCCCGAGCGGACCAACAGTGTGGCGGTCCCCTCGGCCGCGACCCAGACCGTCCAGGCACCGGCGCGCGAGAAGCCGCGCCCGGGCAAGCCTGCTGTCGTTCCCGTGCTCTCCACAGAAGCAAGCCCTGCCCGCGCTGTCCAAGGACCACCGGTGAGCACGGGCTGACCCATGGCCCCTCCGTCCTCACAGCGCAGAACCCCCTTCCAGCTGCTCAGGCTGGGACCTCTGGCCGCCGCCGTGGCGCTGGGCGCGGCGCTCGCAGCCTGCTCGGCCGGCGCTGCCGGCGGCCCCGGCAGCCAGCCGTCGGACGGCCAGGCATCGGGGAGCCCGGCACCGCCCACCGACTCCGCGTCGCCCTCGCCCTCCTCGTCCACCCACGGCAGCGCGCCGTGGTTCGGCGGCTATGCCGACGTGACCCTGAAGCCGCTCTACCCCTTCGACGACACCACCTCGGACGGCAGGGCCGTCCTCGCCTTCGTCATCGCGGAGCCGGGCAACCCGTGCGAGCCGTCGTGGGGCGGCCAGTACTCGTTGGACAAGGCAGCGGCCGAGCTGGACCTCGACCAGCGCGTGAGCCGGCTGCGGCAGAAGGGGCACGGGGTGGCGCTCTCCTTCGGGGGGGCCGCGGGCGAAGAGCTGGCGAGGGCCTGCCCGGACGCGCGGGCGCTCGCCCAGGCCTACAGGAAGGTGATCGACCGGTACGCCCCCGATGTCCTCGACTTCGACATCGAGGCCAAGAACCTCTCCGATGTCGGGGCAACCGAACGGCGTGCCCAGGCCCTCCGCCAGGTCGCAGGGGAGGTGGGCGCGGCCCGCATGCCCCAGGTGTGGCTCACGCTGCCCGTCACGGCCCAGGGGCTGACCGCTGAAGCGTCCGCCGTCGTCCTCCAGACGCTCCGCGGAGGCGTCGACGTGGCGGGCGTGAACATCATGACCATGGACTACGAGGGCCCCGCGTCGGGCCAGAAGATGCTGGCGACCTCGATCCAGGCCGCCACGAGCACGCACGGGCAGCTCGTGCAGCTGTTCGGGCTGGGGCGCGGCCAGGAGGCTGCCGCGTGGAAGAAGCTCGGCCTCACCCCGATGATCGGAGTCAACGACGTCCTGGGGGAGACGTTCGACCTCCAGGCAGCCCAGGGCCTGAACAAGTTCATCCACGACCACGGAATCGCCCGCCTGTCCATGTGGTCCCTCAACCGGGACCGCCCCTGCTCCCCGGGAGAGAGCCAGAGGCAGGACGGCACCGGCGAGCCCGAGGCCGCGGACACCTGCAGCGGCGTGGGCCATGCCCGCGGCGCCTTCGCGGCGGCGCTCTCCTCCGGCCTCCTGCCCTCCGCGCCGGCGGCTGCCGCGTCCTCCTGACAGCCTCCGGCGGCATTCCGGCGCCGGAGGCGTCAAGAAGCACGACGACGGCCGGCGCCCTCCGCGGGGAAGGCGCCGGCCGTCGTCGTGCTTCAGAGGCGGCCCTCAGCGTTCGGTACGGCACTCACCGTTCGGTCCGGGAGGCCGCTGCCCTCGCAGCCCATCCGGCCTGGGGGCGCGCGGCGGCTGGGCCGCGGTTGACGACCTGCCGCTCGGCCGGGGCCACCCCCATCTCGGTCCACAGCCTGCGCCGGAACTCGAGCAGGGTGCGCTGGGCGTCCGCACGGCTTCCACTGTCGGTCTGCGCCCGGCTGATGAGCTTGTGCGCCGACTCGCGCAGCGGCTCGAGCGCGGCCGCATAGCGGGCGGCCGAGATCGCGGCCTCGTAGTTGCCCGTCGCGAGATGGTTCCGGGCGATCGCCTCGAGCGCCAGCACGCGCAGTCCGCGGAGGCGCTCCTGTTCGTACATGACCCAGTCGTCGTACCACCCCGGCAGCAGCTCGGAGCCGAAGAGGAAGTCCTCGGCGCCCGGCCCCGGCAGGCCGCCGGCGAGCGCCTTCTGGGCCACCCAGCGCAGCCGGTCGAGATCGACGATGATGCCGTCGGCAAGCCGGAGCGGGTCCAGGCTGCGGTCCAGCAGGTCCGGCAGCTGGTGGCGGAGCTTGAAGACGGAGGACCTGAGATTGCCGGCGGCCTGGTGCTCGCTGCTCTCCGGCCACAGGAGCCCCGCGAGATAGCTGCGGGGACGGCTGCCCATGAGGGCCAGCGAGGCGACGAGCCGCTGCTGGCGCCTGCCGATCGGCAGCGGAGTGCCGTCCCTGAGCAGCTCCCAGGACCCCAAGAGATGCAGTTCCCAAGCCACCATGGATGCTCGACCCCCTTCGCCGACTAGCACGGGAGCCGGGGCGGCCGGTGCCGTCCCGGGCTCGTCGGGCCCTCCGTCTCCCGCATCACATCCGTGTGTGAAACTCGGGGCCCGGCTCCAGTAGACAACCCCCGCTCCGCCGCGGTCACGAGTGGTGTCCACGCGAATGGGCGGGGGCGTCCGGGCGGCCACTACTCGAACGGTACGCACCCGCGCGCGGCCGACTACTCGGGCTGAATCTGCCGGCAGAAGGGCTGCGAAAGGCCCTTGACCTCGTCCCGGAAGGGCGCGCACTATCTGTCCACCGGACGCCAGTTCCAGGGAGGTCTGCCATGGGGAAGCGCCGCTCCCGCACGGTATCCAACGCGCCGCCCTCCCCCCTGCGCGCCGGCCTGCTGGCCGCTGCGCTCGCGGCCTCCCTCGGCCTCGCCGCGTGCGGAACGCCGCAGCCGCTCCCGACGGGGCCCGGCGCAGAGGGCGCCGCGGGGCCGACCCCCACTCTGGCGCCCGTGCCGAGCGAGACAGCGACCACCGTCCCCGCCGCCGTCGGGCCGCTCACCGATCCGTCGCAGTTCCAGAGCGCGCCGGCGCGTGCGGTCGCGATCCTGAAGACGAGCGCGAACTGGTACAGGGACCGGTTCGACCAGGGGCACCAGTACCTGCTGGCCCACGACACGGACAGGTTCGAGCTGTGGTGGAACATCATGGACCAGGGCGGGCTCGTCTCCACCGCCCAGACAGCGTTCGGTGACGCCGCCGACGTCTACGGGGGCAACGAGCCGCAGCCGGTGGACGACTGGAGCGTGATCATGGGCGACCAAGGCGAGCTCCAGGCCGCCGCGACGGCGTGGCACACGAGCCAGACGGAAGCCGACTACGCCCGAGTGCTCGCGGCCCTCGACCACGCGGACCGGACGATCGATGCGCTCGCGCCCGGCATCACGATCCCGCGCTCCCACGGGAAGATCGCGGTGCCGCTGCCCTACGTCGCCCCGCATTCGTGACAGCCCGCGCAGGTCTCCGGGAGCCGGCGCGACGTGCCGGGGGCCCCGGCTACGCCGTCCGCTCGACCAGCATCACCTTGCGGCGGAGCCAGTACTGACGGCCCCCGCCCATGTACAGGCGGCTCCGCTCGAGCTCCCAGCGGCCGTACTCGGAGTGCTCGCGCACCCGCTGGCGGGCGTCCGCGAGCGAGTCTCCGGGCCCCACCGAGAGGACCAGGTACTCGTACTGCCGCCCGGGTCCCGCGGGGCGGCCCCCCGCGGCGAGCGACTGCGTCGTGGAGAGGATCCGCTCCTTCATGGCCCTCGCTTCCTCATGCTGCTGCCGCGCCCGCCGGTGCCCGACCGGGTACCTAGGCGCGCCCAATGGTTTCAGACTACCGTTGCACCATGAGCATTGATCCGCGCGTGGCCCTCGGTTCGCTCACGGCTGCATTGGAGGAGCACCTCGTCGCGGCAGCCTCGCGGCGCGGCGACGACGACCCCGCGGTCGAGGCCGCCTTCTTCGCGGTCGCCGACGCCTTCGAGGCGTACTCCGACGCCCTGTACGACGCCTACGGCGAGGATCTGCCGCTCGACCTCCTCGATTCGGATGATGACGACGACGATGATGACGACGACGATGACGGCGAGGACGAAGAGGACGAGGAGGGCGACGACGAGGCGGAGGAGTAGGGCGGCCCGGAGGGCCCGCCCCGCCGCGGCGCTCGGCTGAGCCCGGGCACCGCTGTCAGGGAATTCCCAGCAAGGCAGGGGTGTCCACGTAGAGTGGCACGCGTGAATCTCCTCGAAGCCGCGTTCCTCGGGCTCATCCAGGGTCTGACGGAATTCCTCCCCGTGTCCTCCAGCGCCCACCTCAGGATCGTGGGGGAGTTCCTTCCCAATGCCCAGGATCCCGGCGCGGCCTTCACGGCGATCACCCAGCTGGGCACGGAGACCGCGGTCATCATCTACTTCTGGCGGGACATCGTCAGGATCATCAGGGCCTGGGGCCGCTCCCTGACCGGCCGGGTGCCGCGCAGCGACCCGGACGCCCGGATGGGATGGCTCGTGATCCTCGGGAGCATCCCGATCGTGGTGCTCGGGCTCCTGTTCCAGGACCAGATCGAGACGGTGCTCCGCTCCCTGTGGATCACGGCCACCACGCTGATCGTGTTCGGCCTCATCCTCGCCGTGGCCGACGCCCTCGGCCGGCACGCCCGCACCCTCGACCACCTCAGCACCCGGCACGGCATCGCCTACGGCTTCGCGCAGGCCCTCGCCCTCATCCCCGGCGTCTCCCGCTCGGGGGGCACCATCACGGCGGGCCTCTCGATGGGCTACACGCGCGAGGCCGCGGCCCGCTACTCCTTCCTGCTCGCGATTCCCGCGGTGTTCGGCTCAGGCCTGTACCAGCTGTACAAGTCGCTCAAGGGCGGGTTCGACGGCGGCCCGTACGGGCTCGGGGAGACGGCCGTCGCGACCGTGGTGGCCTTCGTGGTCGGCTACGTCATCATCGGCTGGTTCCTCAAGTACGTCTCGAGCAACTCCTACCGGCTCTTCGTCTGGTACCGCATCGGCCTGGGCGCGGCCCTGTATGTGCTGCTCGGATTCGGGGTCATCACGGCCGGGCACTAGAGTGGTCAGGTGAAAACCTGGAGGCAGACACCCGTCCCACAGCTGCCCGGCTCGGCCGGCCCGGTCCGGCTCTTCGACACGCGGCTGCGGGACACCGTGGAGATTCCAACGGCCCCTCAGCAGTCGATGTACGTGTGCGGGATCACCCCCTACGACGCAACCCACCTGGGCCACGCCTCCACCTACCTCGCGTTCGACCTCCTCAACCGCATCTGGCGCGACGCGGGCAGCACCGTCGCCTACGTGCAGAACACCACCGACGTCGACGACCCGCTCCTCGAGCGCGCCGACGCGACCGGTGTGGACTGGCGCACCCTCGCCCACCAGCAGATCGACCTCTTCCAGTCGGACATGGAGGCCCTGCGCGTCCTGGCCCCCGACCACTACGTCGGGGCCGTGGAGTCGATCCCGTGGATCGTCCCCGAGGTCGAGCGGCTCCTCGCGGAGGGCCTCGCCTACCAGCTCGCCGGCGCCGAGGGCGAGCCCGACAGCGACGTCTACTACGACGTGACCGAGGCAACGCGCCGCGCCGACAGCGCCGATGCGTGGCGCCTCGGCGAAGTCTCCCACCTGACGGTCGCCGAGATGATCGAGATCTTCGGCGAGCGCGGCGGCGACCCGGAGCGGCCCGGCAAGCACAGCCCCCTCGACCCGATCCTCTGGCGCGAGGCCAGGCTCGGCGAGCCCCACTGGGACGGCGGGACCCTCGGCCCCGGCCGTCCCGGCTGGCACATCGAGTGCACCGTGATCGCCCAGAAGTTCCTCCCCGCCCCGTTCACCGTGCAGGGCGGCGGCTCCGACCTCGCCTTCCCGCACCACGAGATGGGCGCCGGGCACGCGTGGAGCCTCCACCACGTGCCGCTCGCGCGGCACTTCGCCCACACCGGCATGGTGGGCCTGGACGGCGAGAAGATGAGCAAGTCGCGCGGCAACCTCGTGATCGTCTCCACCCTGCGGGCCGCCGGCGTCGAGCCAGCAGCGATCCGGCTGGCCGTCCTCGCCAACCACTACCGCTCCGACTGGGAGTGGACGGGCGAGCTGCTCGACGCCTCGGTGCGCCGGCTCGAGACCTGGCGCCGCGCCGTCGCCCGTGCCCTTCCCGGCTCGGCGGAACCCCTGCTGGGCGAGATCCGGGGCGCCCTGACCGATGACCTCGACGCACCGCGCGCCCTCGCCGCCGTGGACAAGTGGGCCGAGGACTCGCTCGCCGGCAGCGCCGCGAGCGCGGACGACGGCGCGCTGGCCGCCGCCGCGGTCGACGCACTGCTGGGCGTCGACCTCGGTTAGGCCGACCTCGGCGCGGGCGGCCGCGACTGCGCCGGCCGCCGCCGGGGGAGCCGGCCTCAGCCGCCGGCTGGCGGGTTGTCCTTGCCGCGCCGCTTGAGGTAGCGCTCGAACTCGCGGGCGATCGACTCGCCCGAGGCCTCGGGGAGGTCGGCCGTGTCCTTGGCCTCCTCGAGCTGGTGGATGTACGCGGCCACCTCGGGGTCCTCGGTGGCGAGCTCGTTCACCCCGCGCTCCCACGCCTCGGCGTCCTCCGCGAGCTCGTTCGTGTCGAGCGGGATCTGGAGCAGTTCCTCGATCCGGTGCAGGATCGCGAGCTGGGCCTTGGGGGAGGGGGCCTGCGCCACGTAGTGGGGGACCGCCGCCCACACGGACACGGTCGGGGTGCCGTGGTGGTCCGCGGCGTCCGCGAAGACGCCCACGATTCCGGTGGGCCCCTCGTACTGGGACGCCTCGAGGTTGAGGCGCTCGCGCACGTCGTCGTTCTCGCTGGTGGCGGTCACCGGGATCGGCCGCGAATGCGGCACATCGGCCAGGAGCGCGCCGAGGACGATCAGGTAGTCGACCTCGAGGTCGTCGAGGTACTCGACCAGCTCGTCCGTGAACGCCCGCCAGCGGTACGAGGGCTCGGTGCCCTGGACGAACACCAGGTCCACCGGATGGCCCTCCACGCGCGCCGTCGAGATCTTCGTGGTGGGCCACTTGATGCGCCGGCGCCCCGAGCCGGTCTGGCGCACGGTGGGCCGGGTGAATTGGAAGTCGTAGAAGTCGTCCGCATCGATCGAGCCGACGCGCTGGGCCCCGAAGGCGCGCCGGAGGTAGCGCAGCGCATCGCTCGCGGCCTCGCCCGCATCGTTCCAGCCCTCGAACGCGGCCAGCATCACCGTGACCCGCTCGCCCTCAGCAGGAACCGGGAAGAGGCCGGGGTGGGGAGCCGGGGCATCGGCGTCGAACTCGTTCATCGGTCCAGACTAACGCGCGCGCCCGTGCGGGCCCGGCCGGCACCCTAGACTGGTGCATATGCGTCTGCCGGCCGAGAATCCCGCCACCAGCCCTGCCCTCGGCAGTGCCGAGCCGCTGCGAGCCGTCCTGTGGGACATGGACGGCACGCTCGTGGACACGGAGCCGTACTGGATCACCGCGGAGCGCGAGCTGGTCGAGCAGTTCGGCGGGGAATGGACCCACGAGCAGGCGATGCCGCTTGTGGGCCAGGCGCTGACCACCTCCGCGCGCATGCTCCAGGAGGGCGGGGTGCAGATGGGCGTGCGCGAGATCATCGACGCGCTCACCGGGCGCGTCATCGAGCAGCTCGGGGCGGCCGTGCCGTGGCGTCCCGGCGCGCGGGAGCTCCTCGCGGCGCTGCGGGCCGAGGGCGTCCACTGCGCCCTCGTGACGATGTCGGAGAAGCCCATGGCGCACCGCATCGTCGACCACCTCCCGGAGGGGACGTTCTCCGCCGTCGTCACCGGCGACTCGGTGGGCCGCGGCAAGCCCGACCCGGAGCCCTACGTCCGCGGCGTCGAACTGCTCGCGCAGGGCCTCCCGGGGCTCGCGCTGACCGAGTGCCTCGCCGTCGAGGACTCGACCCCCGGCGCCACCTCCTCGAACGCCGCCGGACTGGCCACCGTCGTCGTGCCGAACGCCCTCGCCGTGCCCGTCCACCTCGGGGTGGCGCACTGGGAGACGCTCGCGGGCCGGACACCGCGCGATCTCGCCGCGGCCCTGGAGGCCTCCCTTGCCGGCACCACGGCCGGCGGTGCGGCATGAGCGGCAGCCACGAGTCCGGTGGCCGGCGCGAGGGGATCCCGCTCGGCCGGATCGCCGGCGTGCCCGTGGTCCTCGCCTATTCCTGGTTCGTCATCGCCGCCTTCACAGTGATCGTCTACGGCCCCACGCTCCAGCTGCGCCAGCCGCAGCTCGGAATCGGCGCGTACCTCGTGGCCTTCGCCTACTCGGTCCTCCTCCTGCTGTCCGTCCTCGTCCACGAGCTCGCCCACGCCCTCACGGCCCGCGCGTTCGGCTGGCCGAGCCAGAAGATCGTGCTCAACCTCTGGGGCGGCCACACGCAGTTCGAGGCCTTCACCGCGACGCCGGCGCGCTCGGTCGCCGTGGCCCTCGCCGGTCCCGCCGCCAACTTCGTGCTGGCGGGCGCCGCGTGGCTGATCGTCTTCGGCGTCCACCTCACCGGCGTCGCAGACATCCTCGTGAACATCTTCATGTGGGCGAACTTCCTCATCGCCGTCTTCAACGTGCTCCCGGGCCTGCCACTCGACGGCGGCCGCATCGTCGAGAGCGCCGTCTGGAAGGCCACCGGCTCGCAGGAGAAGGGCACCATCGCCGCAGGCTGGACCGGCCGCGCGATCGTGGCGGGGATCGTCTTCCTCGCAGTCGTGCTGCCGCTCGCCCAGGGGCAGCAGCTCGACCTGCCCTTCACCATGGTGACCCTCCTCGTCGCCGTCTTCCTCTGGCAGGGCGCCTCCGCGTCGATCCGGCACGCCGGGTTCCGCTCGCGCCTGCCCGAGGTCGTCGCCGGACGCCTCGCGCGCCCGGCCGTGGGGATCCCCAACTTCGCCAGCGTCGACGAGGCCGTGCGGGCCGGCGCGGAGGCCGGCGTCGCCGTCGTGCTCTGCTCGCCCGACGGCAAGCCGCAGGGGGTCGTCGATCCGTCGGCGATCGGGCGGGTGCCCGCCCCCGCGCGGACGACGACGCCGGTGACCGCCGTCGGCTATGCCCTCGCCCCGGGCGCCTACGTCCCGGACTCTGCGGCGGGCCAGGAACTCATCCAGTACCTCGCGCAGCTCGCCGGCACGGAGTACGCCGTGGTCGACGCGGCCGGCCGGGTCACCGGGCTCCTGAGCCAGCGCGACGTCGTCGCGGTGATCTCCGGCCGGCCCCTGCGGCCGGCGAGGTAGCAGCCCATTTCACCGTTCCGTCGCGACGTGACGGGACCAGAGAGGACACCCATGAGCTTGAGCGCCCAGCCCGCCGCGGCGGACGGACCCACCGGTGCGGCGTACCGACGAGGCCCCTTCCGCGCCGGGGAGCGCGTGCAGCTGACTGACGAGCGCGGGCGGATGAACACCATCACCCTCGCCGAGGGCGGCGCCTTCCACACGCACAAGGGCTTCCTCAACCACTCCGAGATCATCGGCAGGCCGGACGGCTCCGTCGTGACGAATACCGCAGGCCACCAGTACCAGGCGCTGCGTCCGCTCCTGTCCGACTTCGTGCTGTCGATGCCCCGCGGCGCCGCGGTGGTGTACCCCAAGGATGCCGGCCAGATCGTCACGATGGCGGACATCTTCCCCGGGGCGCGCGTGGTCGAGGCCGGCGTCGGGTCCGGCGCCCTGTCGATCTCGCTCCTGCGGGCGGTGGGCGACCGCGGCTACCTCCACTCGTTCGAGCGCCGGCAGGAGTTCGCGGACATCGCCCGCGGGAACGTCGAGACCATCTTCGGCGGCCCGCACCCGGCGTGGAGGATCTCGCTCGGCGACTTCCAGGACGAGGTCGTCGCTGCGGAGGAGCCCGGCAGCGTCGACCGGGTGGTCCTGGACATGCTGGCACCGTGGGAGTGCCTCGAGGCCGTGGCCACCGTCCTGGCCCCGGGCGGTGTCTGGATCAACTACGTCGCCACCGCGACCCAGCTCTCCCGCACCGCGGAGGCGATCCGCGCCGACGGCCGCTTCACCGAGCCCGACGCCTGGGAATCGATGGTGCGCGGATGGCACCTCGAGGGCCTCGCCGTCCGCCCCGAGCACCGCATGGTGGGCCATACCGGCTTCCTCCTGATCACCCGCCGCCTCGCCGAGGGCGTGGCCCCGCTGGTGCGCAAGAAGCGCAACAAGGCGGAGTTCAGCGAGGAGGACCTCAACGCCTGGACCCCGGAGTCGGTCGGCGAGAAGACGGTCTCCGACCGGCGCCTCCGGCGCGTTGCCCGGGACGCCCGGGCCGGCAGCCCCGAGTCCTGACCTCCCGTTTCCACGCTGCGGAACCGCCGTGTAACTGTTCGGTTTCCAAGGCCCGTCGGTGGGGTACGTGAGGTGCATGCCGCGCTAGTGTCGATGCAAGAGGGGAGTGGCTCCGGCGTCTGCGCCGGGCGCCCCGGCAGCCCGCAGGGGCGGCACGGATCGAAGAGGACGTGGTTGCGATGGTGGAGAACGGACAGCCCGGCACCGGCCCCGAGGCGGTGCCTCCGTCGGCCCCGGCTGAGCAGCTGAGCATTGCCGAGCGCCAGATCAACGTGCTGCGGGACAAGCTGCGCGCCGTCGACCGTCAGCTCGCCGCCGCGACGGGCAACAACTCCCGCATGACGGAGATGCTCAAGACCGCCAAGGCGGAGATCGTGCGCCTCAAGGCCGCCCTCGAGCATGAGGGCCAGCCCCCGTACTCCTTCGGCAGCATCGTCCAGCTCAACCGCCGGCGGCCCGCCGGCGGCGCGTCCGCGGCCGTGACCGAGGAGAGCGCCGACGTCGTCACCAGCGGCCGGAAGATGCGCGTGGGCCTGAGCCCGCTCGTGAGCCTGTCGGAGCTCAGCGTGGGCCAGGAGGTCCTCCTCAACGAGGCCTTCGAGGTCGTTGCCGGGCTCGGTTACGAGCGCTCCGGCGAGCTCGTCACCATCAAGGAGCTCCTCGGCCAGGACCGGGTGCTCGTGATCGGCCGCGGCGACGAGGAGCGCGTCCTGCGGCTTTCGGGCCCCCTCCAGCTCGAGCGGCTCCGCGTGGGCGACGCCGTCTCGGTGGACAACCGGACCGGGTACGCACTGGAGAAGGTGCCCCGGTCCGAGGTCGAGAACCTCGTCCTCGAGGAGGTGCCGGACATCAGCTACGCGGACATCGGCGGGCTCGCGTCCCAGATCGAGCAGATCCGCGACGCCGTCGAGCTGCCGTTCCTGCACCCCGACCTCTACCGGGAGCACGGACTCAAGGCTCCCAAAGGCATCCTGCTCTACGGCCCCCCGGGGTGCGGGAAGACCCTCATCGCCAAGGCCGTGGCGAACTCGCTCGCGGCGCGCGCCATGGAGCGTGCGGGCAGCGCGGACGTCAAGAGCTACTTCCTGAACATCAAGGGCCCGGAGCTGCTCGACAAGTACGTGGGCGAGACGGAGCGCCACATCCGGCTGATCTTCGCGCGTGCGCGCGAGAAGGCCTCGGACGGGAGCCCGGTGGTGGTGTTCTTCGACGAGATGGACTCCCTGTTCCGCACCCGCGGCACCGGGGTCTCCTCGGACGTCGAGACCACGATCGTGCCGCAGCTGCTCAGCGAGATCGACGGCGTGGAGCGGCTCGACAATGTGATCGTCATCGGCGCCTCCAACCGCGAGGACATGATCGACCCTGCGATCCTCCGCCCGGGCCGGCTCGACGTGAAGATCAAGATCCACCGCCCGGACGCCGAGGCCGCCGCCGACATCTTCTCGAAGTACCTCACCGAGGACCTGCCGATCCACGCGGCGGACCTCGCCGAGTGCGGCGGGGACCCGGGCGCCACGGTGGCCACGATGATCCAGCGCACCGTCGAGGCGATGTACGCCACGGACAAGTCCACGGAGTACCTCGAGGTGACGTACGCGAACGGGGACACCGAGATCCTCTACTTCAAGGACTTCAACTCCGGCGCCGTGATCCAGAACGTGGTCGACCGTGCCAAGAAGGCCGCGATCAAGGAACTGCTCATGACCGGCGCCAAGGGCCTGCGCATGGACCACCTGCTGCGGGCGGTGGCCGACGAGTTCCGCGAGCACGAGGACATGCCCAACACCACCAACCCCGACGACTGGGCGCGCATCTCGGGCAAGAAGGGCGAGCGCATCACGTACATCCGGACCATCGTCCAGGGCAAGGGCGGCGCCGAGCCCGGCCGGACCATCGAGACGACCCCCAGCACGGGCCAGTACCTGTAAGGCGGAGCAGTGAGCAGCGACCCGAGCCCCGGCCTCGCGGCCGGGGGAACCCAGCGTGTCATGGGCTCCGAGACGGAGTTCGGCATCCATGCGCCGAACTCGCCCGGAGCCAACGCCACCTACCTGTCCTCGCAGGTGATCGCCGCGTACGCGCGGCTGACCCGCTCGGCCAGCCGCGCCGAGACCGGCTGGGACTACACCGACGAGACGCCCCTGCGCGACGCGCGGGGCTTCTCCGTCGCGCGGTCCGAGGCCCATCCGGACCAGCTCACGGACGCCGAGCCCGTCCTCACCGCCGAGGCGGTGGCGCTGGCCCACGGACCCGCGGAGATCGAGCTCGACGGCGACCAGGAGCCGGCGCTGATGAACCTCGTGCTCGGGAACGGGGCCCGCCTGTACGTCGACCATGCCCACCCCGAGTACTCGAGCCCCGAGGTGACCAACCCCCGCGATGCCGTCCTCTGGGACGTCGCGGGGGACGCCGTGGCCCTTGCCACGGTGCGTTCCCTCGCCGAGGACCAGGCCCGCGGCCCCATCAACCTCTACAAGAACAACACCGACGGCAAGGGCGCCTCCTACGGCTCGCACGAGAACTACCTCGTGCCGCGCTCGGTGCCGTTCTCCGACCTCGTCCGGGGGCTGACCCCGTTCTTCGTCTCCCGCCAGCTCGTCTGCGGCGCGGGGCGCGTCGGCCTCGGGCAGGACGGCAAGGGGCCCGGCTACCAGATCAGCCAGCGGGCCGACTACTTCGAGGCCGAGGTGGGGCTCGAGACCACCATGCGCCGCCCCATCATCAACACCCGGGACGAGCCGCACGCGGTCGCGGACAAGTACCGCAGGCTCCACGTGATCATCGGCGACGCCAACGTGAGCCAGGTGGCGAACTACCTCAAGTTCGGCATGACCGCCCTCGTCCTGAGCCTCATCGAGGCCGGCAGGGCACCGCAGGTGGAGGTCCACGAGCCCGTTTCGGCCCTGCATCGGCTCAGCCACGACACCTCCCTGGGGGAGAAGGTCCGTCTGCTCGACGGGCGCCACGTCACCGGGCTCGAGCTGCAGTGGATGTACTTCGAGGCGGCGGCGAAGCTCGCGGCGGACTCCGGCGTCGCCTCCGCCGACGGCGGCGACGGGCACACCGCAGAGGTCCTCGCCCGCTGGGAGCGGGCCCTCACCGACCTCGGAGGGGACCGCGACGCGGCCGCCGGCTACGTCGAATGGCTCGCGAAGCTGCGGGTGCTCGAGGGCTACCGCAGCCGGGACGGCCTCGCGTGGGGCGACGCGCGCCTCGGCCTCGTGGACATCCAGTGGTCGGACGTGCGGCCCGAGCGGGGGATCGCCCTGCGGCTCGCGGCCCGGGGATCGCTCGAGACTCTGGTCGACGCCGGGTCCGTCACCGCCGCCGTCGCCGAACCGCCCCCCGACACGCGCGCCTGGTTCCGGGGCACAAGCATCAAGCGGTTCCCCGGCTCCGTCGTGAGCGCCAGCTGGGACTCGGTCGTCTTCGCGACCCCCGGAAGCTACCGGCTCCAGCGGGTCCCCACCCGCGAGCCCCTGCGGGGGACCCGGGCCCTGACCCAGGGGCTCTTCGACGAGCACGCCCGCATCGAGGACTTCCTCGCGGCCCTGCTCGGGGACCGCAGGACGTAGGGCACGGCATGCGTCCGACACCGCGGCCGGCACCCGTGACACGCGGCCGAAAAGTGACAGTATAGGGACCAGAAGGATCCAGACCCGGCGCCCTCACGGCGCCCGACGCAAGGAGGCGGCCATGGCCGGTCAGGAGCAGAAGAGCACGCAGCCGCGGGGCGAGGACGAGGCGGTCGAGGTCGACGTCCCGGCCCCCGCGGCACCGGACGCCGCGGCGCAGGACACCGCCAGCACCCAGGGCGTCGACGACCTCCTGGACGAGATCGACGGCGTCCTCGAGACCAACGCCGAGGAGTTCGTGCGGGGGTTCGTCCAGAAGGGCGGGCAGTAGGACCCAGATGAACGACTTCCTCGCCGAGCGTGTCGTGTCCGCCGCCACTTCATCCTTCACCGAGCACGTGGCAGCGACCCGGCCGGACCTCCTCCCCTTCCACCGGAGCCTGCCGGCCGACGCCTCGGCGGTTGCCCCGCGTGCCACCACGATCGTGGCCCTCGCCTTCGCCGGCGGCGTCATCATGGCGGGGGACCGGCGGGCGACCATGGGGAACATGATCGCCAGCCGGCACATCGAGAAGGTGTTCCCGGCGGACCGCTTCTCCGTGCTCGGCATCGCGGGGACTGCGGGCATCGCCATCGACATCGCCCGTCTGTTCCAGGTTGAGCTCGAGCACTACGAGAAGATCGAGGGGACGCTCCTGAGCCTTGAGGGCAAGGCGACGCGTCTCGGAGCGATGGTGCGCGGCAACCTCCCTCTGGCCCTCCAGGGGCTGGCTGCCATCCCCCTGTTCGCTGGCTTCGACCTCGAGACCGCTGCGGGGCGCCTGTTCTCCTACGACGTGACCGGCGGCCGCTACGAGGAGCTCGAGCACCATTCGGTCGGCTCCGGCTCGGTCTTCGCCCGCGGGGCCCTGAAGAAGCTCTGGCGCCCCGGCCTTGCCGAGGACGACGCCGTGCGGGTTGCCGTCGAGGCGCTCTACGACGCCGCCGACGACGACTCCGCCACCGGGGGGCCCGACCCGGTCCGGCAGCTCTGGCCCGTGGTCTACACGGTCACGCGCCTCGGAAGCCGGCGCGTGGCCGAGCGGGAGCTGGCCGCCATCGCCAGCGGAATCATCGCGGAGCGCAGCGTCGCTGGACGGGAGGCCTGAGCATGACCCAGCAGTTCTACGTCTCACCCGAACAGCTCATGAAGGACCGGGCGGACTTCGCCCGGAAGGGCATCGCCCGCGGCCGCTCCGTCGTGGTCCTGAGCTGCCGCGACGGGATCGCCCTCGTGGCCGAGAACCCGTCCCCCTCGCTGCACAAGATCGGGGAGATCTACGACAAGATCGCCTTCGCAGCCGTGGGCAAGTACAACGAGTTCGAGAGCCTGCGCCAGGCCGGCGTGCGGTACGCCGACGTCCGCGGCTACTCCTACGACCGTGAGGACGTCACCGGCCGGGGCCTCGCGAGCGTGTACGCCCAGAGCCTCGGCGCCGTGTTCACCGCCGAGCAGAAGCCCTTCGAGGTCGAGCTCACCGTGGCCGAGGTCGGCAATGACGTCGAGGGCGACCACCTCTTCCGGCTGACGTTCGACGGGTCCATCGCCGACGAGCGTCGCTTCGTGGTCATGGGCGGCGCGGCCGAACGCGTCGCAGAGGCCGTGATCGACGGCTGGACCGCCGAGGCGGACTTCCCGGAGGCCATCCGGCTCGCCGCGCGTGCGCTCCGCGAGGAACGCACCGAGCCGATCACACTCGAGGTCGGAGTCCTCGACCGCGACTCCGAGACGACCCGGGGCGCACGCCGCGCCTTCCGCCGCATCGGCCCGGACGAGCTCGCGGGCATGCTCGACGGCCTCGCGGAACGGCAGGGCTGAGCATGGACCGGCGCATCTACGGAGTAGAGACCGAGTTCGGCATCGCCTACTCGAGTCCCCAGGGCCGTCCCCTCGCGCCGGAGGAAGTCGCCCGGTACCTCTTCCGCAAGGTCGTCAGCTGGGGCAGGTCCTCGAACGTGTTCCTGGCGAACGGCTCGCGCCTGTACCTCGACGTCGGCTCGCACCCGGAGTACGCGACCGCGGAGTGCGACGACGTGGCCCAGCTGGTCGCCCACGACAAGGCGGGGGAGCGAATCCTCGTCGACCTCATTGCCGAGGCCGAACACCGCCTCGCGGAGGAGGGCTTCGACGGCCGCGTCTACCTCTTCAAGAACAACACCGACACGGCAGGCAACTCGTACGGCAGCCACGAGAACTACCTCATTCCCCGCCGCACCGAGTTCTCACGGCTGGCCGAGGTGCTCATTCCCTTCCTCGTCACCCGGCAGCTGCTCTGCGGCGCAGGCAAGGTGCTGCGCACCGCGCAGGGTCCCGTCTACGCGTTCTCCCAGCGTGCGGACCACATCTGGGAGGGCCTCTCGTCGGCCACCACGCGCTCCCGGCCGATCATCAACACGAGGGACGAGCCACACGCGGACGCCGAGCACTACCGCCGCCTGCACGTGATCGTCGGCGACTCGACGATGTCCGAGACGACCACGATGATGAAGCTCGGCACCGTGGACCTGGTGCTGCGGATGATCGAGGCCGGCACGATCATGCGCGACGCCCGGATGGAGAACCCGATCCGGAGCATCCGGGAGATCTCCCACGACCTCACCGGCAAGGCCCCGGTGCGGCTCGCCAACGGGCAGCAGTCGAGCGCCCTCGCCCTGCAGCAGATGTACTTCGAGAAGGCGCAGGAGTTCGTCGCGGCGAACGGGGCCCACACCCCGCACGTCGAACGCATCCTCGACCTGTGGCAGCGGACCCTCGAGGCGGTCGAGTCGCAGGACACGCGCGCGATCGACACCGAGGTCGACTGGGCGATCAAGAAGAAGCTCATCGACCGCTACTGCAGCAGCCACGACGTCGACCTCGACTCCGCCCGTGTGGCCCACCTCGACCTGACCTACCACGACATCAGCCCGGACCGCGGACTGTTCTACCTGCTCCAGCGCCGCGGCGCTGCAGCCCGGGTCGTCGACGACGCGGCCATCGCCGGTGCCGTCGCGAACCCGCCGCAGAGCACGCGCGCCCGCCTGCGGGGGCGCTTCGTCAAGGCGGCCCAGGCCGCAGGTGTGGACTACACCGTGGACTGGGTCCACCTCAAGCTCAACGACCGGGCCCACCACACGATCCTCTGCAAGGACCCCTTCGCCAACGAGGACCCACGAGTGGACGAGCTGCTCGACAGCCTCAGGCCCTTCACAGGCTGACCCGGTAGGCTTGTCGGGGCCCGCGCGGCCCGTCCGCCGCCACACACCCGTGGCGGGATCCCCCACAGGAAGTTGACCAGTGCGCCGTCTCATCGCCCTGCTGCTGCCGCTCGCCCTGTTCGTGGCCGGCTGTGGCAGCTCAGCCCCGTCATCCTCGGACCCCACGCCCTCCAACGCCGGGCAGGTCGCAGCACTCGACCAGCTCAAGGTCACCCCCGGCGACAAGGCGCCGAAGGTCGACTTCCCGAAGCCCCTCGCGGTCAAGGACGAGACGATCAAGATGGTCCAGGCCGGCGACGGCCCCGCGGCGAAGGCCGGGCAGACCGTCGAGATCGGCTACGTGGCCCTCAACGGCGGCGACGGCTCGGTCCTCGAGGACACCTTCAGCAAGGGCACCTCCGAGAAGGTCGAGCTCTCCGACCAGCTCAAGCAGGGCAGCTCGGTCGTCTACAACGGCCTCGTCGGGGCCAAGGTCGGCTCCTACCTCGCCTACGCCACCCCCGCCCAGTCCGCCGGCGAGAACCCGGAGTCGGCGGCGTCGACCCTCCTCGTGATCAAGATCCTCTCGGTCAAGGACACCCCCACGGCCCTCAGCAAGCCCGAGGGCGATGCGGTGACCAACCTCCCGGCCGGCCTGCCCAAGGTCTCCGTGGACGGCAAGGGCGTCCCGCAGATCGACGTCAAGGGCGCCGACAAGCCCAAGGACGTCGTCGCGCAGGACCTCATCACGGGCCACGGCGACAAGGTCAAGGCCAGCGACACGATCGTCGCCAACTACGTCGGCGTGAACCTCTCCGACGGCACCAAGTTCGATTCGAGCTTCGACAAGGGCCAGCCGGCCACCTTCAGCCTCCAGGGCGTCATCCCCGGCTGGACGAAGGGCCTCACGGGCAAGACGGTCGGCTCGCGCGTGCTCCTCGTGATCCCCGCGGCCCAGGCCTATGGGGACCAGGGCCAAGGCCAGGCCAAGGGCGACCTCGTGTTCGTCGTCGACATCCTCGGCATCAAGTAACCCACCACATCCACCTCAGGAGGCACCATGTCCTTCGGACAGCGCCAGTACGACCGCAGCAAGCCCGAGATCGAGTTCCCCGAGGGCGAGACCCCGACTGAGCTCAAGATCGTCGACCTCATCGAGGGCGACGGCCGCGAGGTTGTCGCCGGGGACACCGTCTCGACCCACTATGTCGGCGTGGCCTGGTCCACCGGCGAGGAGTTCGACGCCTCCTGGAACCGCGGCACGCCGCTCGACTTCCGCGTGGGCGTCGGCCAGGTCATCCAGGGCTGGGACCAGGGGCTGCTCGGCATGAAGGTCGGCGGCCGCCGGCGGCTCGAGATCCCCTCCGACCTCGCGTACGGTTCCCGCGGGGCCGGCGGGGCCATCAAGCCCAACGAGGCCCTCATCTTCGTCGTGGATCTCGTCGGCGTCCGCTGACCCGGCCGCCTTCGGCGCGCGCACTGCGGGCGGCGACCAGCCTCGGCTGGTCGCCGCCCGTTTCGGTCTAGGCTCTTCACTGTGTCCGAAGCCAAGACCTCGCGCCTGCTGAACCTCCTCATCGCCCTGCTCCACACCGAGCTCGGGATCTCCCGCGAGAGGATCCTGCGGGACGTCTACGGGCACACCCCGCTCTCCGCGGACGCCGCCGACACCGACTCCGAGACCGAGGCCGTCCTGCGCAAGTTCGAGCGCGACAAGGCGGACCTGCGCGCCATGGGCGCGGTCATCCTCGAGGAGCTCGGCTACGAGCGCATGGAGAGCGACGAGGAGGTCGCCAAGTACCGGATCGACCCCGCGGGCTTCCGGCTGCCGCCCCAGCGCTTCAGCGCCGAGGAGTCCACCTGGCTGGCCCTCGCCGCCCTCGCGTGCGACGACGCGGTGGCCGGCGCCGATGCGCAGCGCGCCCTCCGGCGGCTCGAGGCGGCCGGCGCCCTGCCCGAGACGCCGCCGTCGCAGGTGCAGCCCAGGGTGCGGCTCGACACCCACTGGGTGGCCCTGACCGATGCGGCGGCGCGCGGCGCCGAGGTCACCTTCGACTACCACGCGACCAGCACGGGCGAGACGCGCAGGCGCCGGGTCCAGCCGTGGGGGCTCGGCCAGCGCTACGGGCAGTGGTACCTCGCCGGCAACGACCTGGACCGCGGCGGCCTGCGGGTCTTCCGGCTCTCCCGCATCAACGGCACCGTGGCCGTGGGGGAGCCCGGCACCTTCGAACCGCCCAGCGAGGGAGCCGTCCGGGACGCCCTCAACGGGTTCGACGCCCTCGCCGAGCGGCGGGCGAGCCTCCTCATCGCGGAGGACCGCGCGCTCGACCTGCGCCGGCACTGGGAGCCGGCCGGAGCGGGGCCTTCCGGCTGGGATGCCGGCGAGTTCCCCTTCCGCGACGTCTCCGTCGCCGCCGAGCGGCTCGCAGGCTTCGGCGACGCGGTGAAGGTCCTCGGCCCCGAGGACCTCGTCGGCGAGGTCCTCGGACGGCTGCGCGGCGCCCGGGAGGCCATCGGGTCCGAAGGGGCGGCCGAGACGCCCGGACAGAGGCCGGGCCGCCGGATCACCACGGGCCAGGAGCGCCTCGAACGGCTCATGGACCTCGTGCCGTTCCTCCTCTCCGGTCCCGTCACGGTGCAGGAGATCGCCGAGGAGTTCGGCCTGACGCGGAAGGCCGTGCTGCGCGAGCTCGAGCTCCTCAGGGATGCCGGTCCCATCGACCCCGCCGGCTTTCAGAGCTACATCGAGATCTCGGTGGACGACGACGTCGTGGCGGTCGCGAACGCCGAGGAGCTCTCACGCCCCCGCCGGCTCAGTCCCGGAGAGGCCGTGGCGCTGCAGCTCGGCCTCAAGGCCCTCCTGCCGCTCGCCGATGCGGCGTCGGCCGAGGCCATCCTGCGCCTCGCCGACAGGGTCGGCGCGGCAGCGGTCGAAGGCGGCCGGGCCCTGCCGGAGGTGGACCTGCGGTCCGAGCCCCAGCACAATGCGGACCTCGTCCCGGTGCTCGCGGAGGCGGCCGTCGCAGGCCGCACGCTCCGGCTGCGGTACCTCAACCCGACCAAGGACGAGGTCACCGAACGGCTCATCAACCCCCTCGGGGTCTTCTCCGACGCCGACCGCTGGTACGTCAACAGCTACTGCCACCGTGCCGGGGACCGCCGGGTCTTCCGCATCGACCGGATCGAGGCGGTGGAGGCGGCCGAGCCCCTGCCGCTGCCCGAGGGATTCGAGCCCGGCGACGGATCCCTGTTCATGCGCCGGCCGAGCGACCTGGAGGTGACCGTGCGCCTCGCCCCCGAGGCCCGCTGGGCGGAGGCGAGCTTCGACGCCCACGACGGAAGGGACCTCGAGGACGGAAGCCGCCGGGTCCGCCTCACAGTCCTCGACCTGGCCTGGCTGCCCTCCTTCCTCGCCCAGTTCGGCGGCGCCGCGGCCCTGGAAGGCCCGGCCGCCGCCGTCGAGGCCGCCCGAGCCTGGTTCGACCGGGCGCTGGCGCTGTACGGGGCCGCCGCGGCGACCCGATAGGCTGGGTCCCGTGCCGTGGTGGTCGTGGATCCTCATCTGGGTGGCCCTGGTGGCCTGCACCCTCGTCGTCCTCCTGCTGGGCGGGATCTACCTGTTCCGCAAGGGCATGGCGGTCCTGCGCAGCGCCTCCGCGGACCTAGAGCGGGTCACGTCGCGGCCCGCGGCAGGCGGGACGACGGACGACGCCGGCCCCGCCGCCGTCGTGCGCGTCCCGGGCAGTGCCGTCTTCGCCGACCCGGAACGCCTGCGCGAGGAATACGAGCAGGGACGCGAGCAGCGGCGCCTCGCCCGGCGTGACAGGCGGGTGGCACGGCGGCGCGAACGGGGCCAGATGCAGTCCCTCCGCGACCTCGGCCTCAACTAGACTTGTACCAACGAAAGGATTCCCGTGGGACGACTCTTCGATGGCCCCTGGCCCATCGTCATCATCATCATTGTGGCGCTGCTCCTGTTCGCCGCTCCGAAGCTGCCGGCCATGGCACGCAGCCTCGGGCAGTCGATGCGCATCCTCAAGTCCGAGGTCAAGGAGATGAAGAACGACGGCAAGGACACTGCGTCCTCCGGCCAGTCCGCCTCCTCCGGCGCCGAGCAGCCCGTCGAGGGCAAGGTCATCCCGCCGAAGGGCGCTGGCCGGGCCGACGGGGACGCCGGTCCTTCCTCGCACGCCTGAGGTGGCCGCCGGGAAGGGGCGGAAGGCCAACCCCGAGGGGCGGATGCCCCTCCTCGAGCACCTGCGGGAGCTGAAGAACAGGCTCATCAAGGCGGCCATCGGTGTGGCCGTCGGCGCGGTGGCCGGCTGGTTCCTCTACGACCCGATCCTCCGGGAGCTCGAGAAGCCGGTCGAGAACATCGCCCACCAGACCGGCGGGCTCTCCTCGGTCAACTTCTCCACGATCGCCTCGCCGTTCGACTTCAAGCTCCAGCTGGCCATCCAGATCGGCCTTGTCATCTCGAGCCCCGTCTGGATCTACCAGGTCTGGGCGTTCATCATGCCCGGGCTGACCGCCAAGGAGCGCAAGTACACGCTCGGCTTCATGATCGCCGCGGTACCCCTGTTCCTCGCCGGCGTCTGGGTCGGCTGGAGCGTGGTGCCGCAGGTGGTGCGTGCGCTCACGCAGTTCACGCCCGCGGGCTTCTCCAACATGATCGACGGGCGCGAGTACATCGACTTCGTCACGCACATGCTCCTCTTCCTCGGCGTGGCATTCCTCGTTCCGGTCATCCTGGTCGGGGTCAACATGGCCGGGATCCTGCCCGGCAGGACCATCCTCAAGGCCTGGCGCATCACCGTGTTCCTCGTGTTCGTCCTCGCCGCCGTGGCGGCGCCCGGGGCGGACGCGATCTCGATGTTCATGCTCGCCATCCCGCTCCTGGGGCTGTTCTTCGCCGCGATCGGGGTGTGCATGGCCAATGACCGGCGCCGGGCCCGGCGCATCGAGAAGGTGGCCGCGGAGACCGACGCCATCGCGGACACCCCGACCTCCCGGGCCGACCTCGAGAACCTCTGACCCCTGCGGCGGGACTAGGCTGGACCCATGTCCACCCCCGCCGAGAGCCTGTCACCGGCCGAACGCTACGCCGCGGACGCGAGGCGCAGGGCGTTGGCCAAGACTGAACTGGGAGCGTTCGCCGCCACGGTGGACTTCCCCCTCGATCCGTTCCAGGTCGAGGCGTGCCGGGCCCTCGAGGCGGGGCGCGGCGTCCTCGTCGCGGCACCCACCGGCGCCGGCAAGACCATCGTCGGCGAGTTCGCGATCCACCTGGCCCTCCAGCAGGGCCTGAAGGCGTTCTACACGACGCCGATCAAGGCGCTGTCGAACCAGAAGTACGCCGAGCTGTGCGCGATCCACGGCGTGGAGCGGGTGGGGCTCCTCACCGGGGACACGACCATCAACGGCGAGGCGCCCGTCGTGGTGATGACCACCGAGGTCCTGCGGAACATGCTGTACGCGGACTCCGACACCCTCGCCGGCCTCGGCTACGTGGTGATGGACGAGGTCCACTACCTCGCCGACCGCTTCCGCGGGGCCGTGTGGGAAGAGGTCATCATCCACCTCCCGCGCGACGTCCGGCTCGTCTCCCTCAGCGCCACGGTCTCCAATGCCGAGGAGTTCGGCGCGTGGCTCGACACGGTCCGCGGCGAGACGGAGATCGTGGTCTCCGAGCACCGGCCGGTGCCCCTCTGGCAGCACGTCCTCGTGGGGCGGCAGCTCGTGGACCTGTTCGCGACGAGGCAGTCCTTCGAGGTCCTCGCGGATGTCCACGACCGCGACGCCGGGGAGCGCGAGGCGGGGGAGCCGCCGTCGGCCCCGTCTGGCGCGGCGCCCCGTGCCGAGGCCAGCATCTCCGAGGTCACCGCGGTCAACCCGGAGCTCGTCGAGCTGGGCCGCCGCGAGTCGCAGCAGCTCTACCGCGGCCGGTTCGGGCACGGCGGCCGCGCGCGCCGGCGCGAGGAACGCCAGCGGGGCGAGAAGCAGTCCTCGCGCACCGGGCGGCCCGGCGACGCGCCGCCGCTCCCGGGGACACGGGCGAGCCGTCCCCAGATGGTCCAGGCGCTCGAGCGCCGCGGACTCCTGCCCGCCATCGACTTCATCTTCTCCCGGGCCGGGTGCGACGCCGCCGTCCAGCAGTGCCTCGACGCGGGCCTGGACCTGACGACGCCCGCCGAGAAGGCCGAGATCACGGCCGCGGTCGAGGCCTCGGCCGCCGACATCCCGCCCGCCGACCTGCCCGTGCTGGGCTTCTGGGCCTGGCGCGAGGGGCTCCAGCGGGGCCTGGCCGCCCACCACGCAGGCCTCCTGCCCACCTTCAAGGAGACGGTCGAGAAGCTGTTCGCCGCCGGGCTCGTCAAGGTCGTGTTCGCGACGGAGACCCTCGCCCTCGGCATCAACATGCCCGCGAAGAGCGTGCTCATCGAGAAGCTCGAGAAGTTCAACGGCGAGGCCCACGTCGACATCACCGCGGGGGAGTACACCCAGTTGACCGGCCGCGCCGGCCGGCGCGGGATCGACGTCGAGGGGCACGCGGTGGTCCAGTGGCGCCCGGGGCTCGATCCCTCCGCCCTGGCGGGCCTCGCCTCCCGCCGCACGTATCCGCTGAACTCGAGCTTCCGGCCCACCTACAACATGAGCATCAACCTCGTGGCGCAGTTCGGCAGGGAGCGGGCGCGCGAGATCCTGGAGAGCTCCTTCGCCCAGTTCCAGGCGGACCGCTCTGTGGTCGGGCTCGCCCGGCAGGTGCGCAGCCGCGAGGAGTCGCTCGCCGGCTACGAGAAGGCCATGACCTGCCACCTCGGGGACTTCACCGAGTACTCGAGGCTCCGGCACGAGCTCTCCGAAGCGGAGAAGGCCGCCTCCCGCCAGGCGGGCCGTGCCCGGCGCTCCATGACCGTCGACTCGCTCGCCCGCCTCGCTCCGGGGGACGTCGTGGAGATCGGGCAGGGGCGGCTCGCCGGCAGCGCGGTGGTGCTCACCTCGGACCCGAACGGCCGCGAGCCGAGGCCGCAGGTCCTCACCTTCGACCGGAACATCCGCCGGATCGGCCTGCACGACGTCGACGGCCCCCTCGAGCCGATCGCGCGGATCCGGATCCCGAAGCACTTCGACGCGAAGAGGCCCAAGGACCGCCGCGACCTCGCTGCGTCCCTGCGGCACGCCACCGAGCGGGCACGCCTCGAAGGCCCCGAGGCGGGCGCCCAGGGACGCCGGTCCCGGCGGGACTTCGCATTCGCGGGCGGCTACCAGGACACCGAGAAGCGCATCACCGATCTGCGCCGCCAGCTCCGCACGCATCCATGCCACGGCTGCGCCGAACGCGAGGACCACGCGCGCTGGGCCGAGCGCTGGATCAAGCTGCGCCGCGAGACCGACCGCCTGGTCGAGCAGATCCAGGGGCGCACCAACACGATCGCGAAGACCTTCGACAGGGTGTGCGAGGTCCTCCAGTCCTACGGGGCCCTGGCCCAGGGCGCCTCCGGTCCAGAGGTCACGGCCTTCGGGCAGCAGCTGCGCCGCATCTACGGCGACAAGGACATGCTCACCGCCCTCGCACTGCGCGAGGACGCCTTCGAGGACGTGGACGCCGCCGAGCTCGCCGCGCTCGTGAGCGTGCTCGTGTACCAGGCGAAGCGCGAGGAGCGCGGCCTCACACCCAAGATGCCCAGCATCTCCCTCGACGTCGCCGTGGACGTCGTCCTGCGCGAGTGGTCCCAGCTCGAGGACGCGGAGGAGCAGCACCGGCTGCCGCACACGTCCGAGCCGGACTTCGGCCTCGTCTGGCCCATCTACAAATGGGCCCGCGGCCGCGAGCTGCAGAACGTCCTCTCGGGCACCGAGCTCGCGGCGGGCGACTTCGTGCGGTGGGTCCGGCAGGTCATCGACCTGCTCGACCAGCTCGCCGACGTGCCCGGGACGGACCGGCGGATCTCGCGGCTGTGCCACGAGGCGATCGGCCTGCTGCGCCGCGGCGTCGTCGCGTACTCGACGCTCTCCGACTAGAACACCTCACCACCAAGGACACCGCGAACGATGCAAGGGGACCCTTCCATGCCCGAGGAGCGCGCGCTCACCCTCTACCGCAACGGCTCGGTCTACTCCGCCGCCGACCCGTTCGCCTCGGCGATGCTGGTGGAAGGCGGGACCGTCGCCTGGGTCGGATCAGAGCAGGCGGCCGCCTCCCTCGTCGACGACCGGATGGCGGTGGTGGACCTCGACGGGGCGCTCGTGGCGCCGGGCTTCGTTGACTCGCACGTGCACGTGGCGGACACCGGCCTCGCTCTCTCGTCGCTGGACCTTTCCGCGGCCGCCTCGGCGGCGGACCTCCTCGACGCCGTGGCGCGGGCGGCAGAGGGCCTGCCCGCCGACGCCGTGCTGCGCGGCCACGGCTGGGACGAGTCGCGGTGGGCTGAACCCGCGCTGCCGGGCGCCGAGCAGCTCGCGCGGGCCGCCGGCGGACGCCGCACCGTCCTGACCCGGGTGGACGTCCACTCGGCGCTCGTCTCCCCGGAGCTCGCCGGCGGCGGCTCCGCCGGGGAGACCGCCCTCGTGGCCGGCGACGCGCTGCACGCCGCCAGGGCCGGAACGCGGCCGGCCGCCCCGGAGGAGCTGGGGCGCCTGCACGGGCTGGCCCTGCGCCACGCCGCCTCCCGCGGCTACGTCGCCCTCGTCGAGCAGGCGGCGCCCCAGTTGGGCGGCGTCGAGGACCTGAGGCTCCTGCTCGGCCGCGGGACCGCCTCGGAGCCGGAGGTGATCGCCTACTGGGGCCAGGCGGTCTCCTCGGCAGACGAGGCCCGGGCGGTCCTCGGGGGCCTCGGGGTCCCCGTGCACGGCCTCGCCGGCGACCTGAACATCGACGGCTCGATCGGCAGCCGGACCGCGCTGCTGGGAGCCGACTACGACGACGCGCCGGGCCACCGCGGCACGGCCTTCCTGACAGCCGAGCAGATCGGGGCCCACCTTGCGGCCGTGTCGGAGATCGGGGTCCAGGGAGGCTTCCACGTGATCGGCGACGCCGGCCTGCAGCTCGCGCTCGACGGCTTCCGGCTCGCCGCGGAGCGGGTGGGGCAGCATGCTGTGCGCGCCGCCGGACACCGGCTCGAGCACGTCGAGATGGCCGGCGACGCCGAGGCCGCCGCCCTCGCCGAGTATGCCGTCACGGTGAGCGCCCAGCCCCTCTTCGATGCGGCCTGGGGCCACCCAGGCGGCCTGTACGAGCAGCGCCTCGGCCGCCGCCGCGAGGGGATGAACCCGTTCATCCGCTTCTACTCGGCCGGCGTCCCCCTGGCCTTCGGCTCCGACTCGCCGGTCTGCGCGCTCTCGCCGTGGGAGAGCGTACGGGCGTGCCTGACACACTCGGACCCGTCCCAGCGGATTTCGGCCCGCGCAGCGTTCCTCGGACACACGCGCTCCGGATGGCGTGCCGTCAGGCACCCCAACCCGCTGATGGGACAGCTCGTCCCCGGCGCCCCCGCGAGCTTCGCAGTCTGGCGTGCCGACGAGCTGATGGTGCAGGTCGCGGACGAGCGGGTGCAGGCCTGGAGCACCGACCCGAGGGCCCGCACCCCGCTGCTCCCGGCGTTGGACACCGAGCAGCTGCCCGAATGCCTCCTCACGGTGCACGAGGGGCGCCAGCTGTTCAGCAGCGGAGCCGTCTCGCCCGGACATCCGGCAGCCTGACCGTCGCACGTCCCGGCAGCGTCCGGGAGGCGGCCCCTCATCAGCGACAACACGAGAAACCGCAGATGAATAGACGGTTGACACCTGAGTATGACCCCGTAGGATCGAGGACAACGGGTGTGAACTGCCCGGTAGGGCCCGGTTCACCGAGCATTCGGGGGATTAGGCGTCACGACAGGCCCGTGCGTCCGTAGAAAACAGTCCGGGGGACCGACCAGCTGCCGGCCCCGCGCGACTGGCCCGAAGACGCACGGGCTTGTCTGTTCCCCGGAATCCCCGAGTGGCCCGGATCGGCTGGCTATAATGGGCTCTTGCGCCTTCGAGGCGCTCGACGACCCCGCCCCGAAAGGCCCACTTCGTGCGCATCCTGACGATCATTCCGACGTACAACGAGCTCGATTCGCTGCCCAGAACCCTGGGCCGGCTGCGGGCGGCCGTTCCGGCGTCGGACGTCCTCGTCGCGGACGACAACAGCCCCGACGGCACCGGCGCCCTCGCCGACCGGATCGCGGCCGAGGATCCCCAGGTGCACGTCATGCACCGCCGCGGCAAGGAGGGCCTCGGCGCGGCCTACATCGCCGGGTTCCGCTGGGCCCTCGAGCGCGACTACGACGTCATCGTGGAGATGGACGCGGACGGCTCGCACCAGCCGGAGCAGCTCCCGGCGCTCCTGTCCGCCGTCGAGGACGGCGCCGACCTCGTCATCGGCTCGCGGTGGGTGCGCGGCGGGTCCGTGGTGAACTGGCCCTTCTACCGCCAGCTCATCTCCCGCACCGGCAGCACCTACGCCCGCCTCATGCTCGGCCTCGGGCTGCGCGACATCACGGCGGGGTACCGCGCCTTCCGGCGCACCACACTCGAGAAGCTGGACTTCGACTCGATCGAGTCGAAGGGCTACGGATTCCAGGTCGACCTCGCCTGGCGCGTGGCCAGGATGGGCCTCTCTGTGGTCGAGGTGCCCGTGACCTTCGTGGAGCGTGAGCTCGGCAGCTCTAAGATGAGCGGCAACATCGTCGTCGAGGCCATGATCAACGTGACCCGCTGGGGCCTGAGGGAGCGGTGGTCCCAGCTCACCCGCCGCAGCCGGCAGGGCTAGGCACTTCGCGGCAGCACGCAGACACAGGAGGAGGGCGAGAACCTGAACGGTTCCCGCCCTCCTCCTGTGTGGCGTGTGCGCGGCCCTCGCCGCGCCCGCGGTGACGGCGCGGGCCTCAGGCCCCGCGCTTGCTCCGCAGGAGCTCGAGGCGGTCCGCCAGGATCTGCTCGAGCTCGGGGATCGAACGGCGCTCGAGGAGCATGTCCCAGTGCGTGCGGACAGCCTTCTCGTTCGTGTCAGTGGGACGCTCTCCGTCGACCAGGAACGCCTCCTTGCCGGTCTTGGAGGTCCAGACCGGGGGGATCTCCGCCTCGGACGAGAACGTGACGAACACCTGCTCGCCGTCCTCGCAGCGGTACTCGACGCGCTGGCGCGGCGCCGGCTCGACGCCCGCCTCCGTCTCCATAGACTGTGCACCCAGGCGCATGCCGCGCAGGCTGCGGTCGCTCATCTCTTCTCCCTCGCGTTCTGCCGGACCTGGAGGGGCCCGACCCCTATGCCAACGCGTGCCGGGGCAGCGGTGTTCCCACCCACCGGTCTGCACGCTCTCTTGACCGACCTCCCATTATAGGCGAGTCCCGGACGCGGCGGCCGCCACGCTAGTGCTGGGACCCGTCCTCGCCGGGGACCGGCCCGGGCTCCACGGGGCCGACCGGGTCGCCCTCGAGCGCCCCGAGCCCCCGGTGGACACCGTGGCGGAGGATCCCCTCGGCCTCGGCGTCCAGCTCCGAAGGCTTGGCGGCCTCCTCCTCGAAGGCCCGGGCATCTTCCTCGAGCCGGTCGACGGACTCCTCGGGCGAGGCGCCGACGGACTCCTCGGGCGTGGCGCCGACGGCCGCCGCGGGCCGCGCCGGCTCGGAGCCCCCTGCCTGGGACACGTTTCCGAGCACCCCTCCGATGCCCTTGAGGGCCTCGCCGATCTCGCTGGGGATGATCCACAGCTTGTTCGACCCGCCCTCGGCGATCTTCGGCAGGGTCTGGAGGTACTGGTAGGCGAGGAGCTTCTGGTCCGGGTTGCCCTGGTGGATCGCGTCGAAGACCTTCTGGATCGCCTGGGCCTCGCCGTCGGCCTTGAGCACTGCGGCCTTGGCCTGGCCCTCGGCCTTGAGGATCTGGGACTGCCGCTCGCCCTCGGCGGTGAGGATGGCCGACTGCTTGGTGCCCTCCGCGGTGAGGATGGCTGCGCGACGGTCGCGCTCGGCGCGCATCTGCTTCTCCATCGAGTCCTGGATCGAGTGCGGCGGCTCGATGGCCTTGAGCTCCACGCGGGAGACCCGCAGCCCCCAGCGGCCGGTGGCCTCGTCGAGCACACCGCGCAGCTGGCCGTTGATCTGGTCGCGGGAGGTGAGCGCCTCCTCGAGGTTGAGGCCGCCGACGACGTTGCGGAGCGTCGTGATGGTGAGCTGCTCGACCGCCTGGATGTAGTTCGCGATCTCGTACGTCGCCGCGCGCGGGTCCGTCACCTGGAAGTAGACCACGGTGTCGATCGAGACGACGAGGTTGTCCGAGGTGATGACCGGCTGCGGGGGGAAGGACACGACCTGCTCGCGGAGGTCGAGCAGCGGCAGCAGCCTGTCGACGAACGGGATGAGGAGGGTCAGGCCCGGATTGAGCGTGCGCTGGTACTTCCCGAGCCGCTCGACGACGCCGGCCCGTGCCTGCGGGATGATCCGCACAGAGCGGCCGAGCACCGTGCCCACGAACAGGATGACGACGATGACGACCACGAGCAGAAGGATGCTTCCGGCGTCCATGGTGTTCCCCCTTGACTGGTAGTGGTGTGCCTAGCTTCGGCAGGGCGACGTGGTGCCGCTGGGGGCCACGACGGCGGTGGCGCCGTCGATCGCGACGACCTTGACGACGTCGCCCGGGAGGAACTCGCCGCGCTCGGCGCGGGCCGTCCAGACGTCGCCGCCGATCTTGACCAGCCCGCGGGCGGAGTCGACGGGCTCGACCACGGTGGCCGGAGCGCCGACGAGGCGGTCGACGTTGGTGCGGACATCCTCGATGGAGGGGCGCATGTGCTTGACGGCGACGGGACGGACGAACGCGATCATGGCCACGGACACGGCCGCGAAGACCAGTCCCTGGAGCCAGGCGGGGCCGCCGAGGAGCGCTGTGACCAGGGCGGCGAGCGCGCCGCCGGAGAGCATGACGAACACGAGGCTCAGACTGAGCATCTCGATGCCCCCCAGCACGAGCGCGAGCACGAGCCACACCATCCAGGCGTTGTGTTCGAACCAGTCCATCCGCCCCTCCTCGCGCACGCCCCTGTGCTCCCACACTAGCCCAGCCCACCCGGCCCGGGGCCGTCCGGCCGGTTGCGGTTCGGCAACCGCGCGCCAGGCCGGCGGCAGGATGGTCAGACCGCCACGAGGGACGGCCTCGCCGGGCCCACGGAGGCGTCCGAGGCAGCGGCCCTGATCGCAGCGACGGCCTGCCGCAGCTCCTCGGGTGACGCCGTGAAGGGCAGGCGCAGGCGCTGCTCGAAGGCGCCGTCCATCCCGAACCGGGGTCCGGCGGTCAGGGCCACGCCCCGGGCGCGGGCCGCGACGACGAGCCGCGACGAGGACAGCGGGGTGCAGTCCGCCCACACGGACATGCCGCCCTCGGGCGCGGTCCATGTCCAGCCGGGGAAGTGTTCGGCGAGCGCCCCGGCCAGGGCGGCCAGGCCCTCGCCGAGCCGCTGGCGCCGCTCGGCCACGAGGACGTCCTGGTGCTCGAGCAGCTCGGCCGCGACAAGCTGCTCGAGCACCGGCGTGCCGAGGTCCAGGCTGGTCCTGGCCTGGGCAAGCCGGGCCACCATGGCCCGCGGGGCCCGGATCCAGCCCACCCGCAGGCCGCCCCAGGCGAGCTTGGCGAGTCCACCGAGCGTGACCGAGGCCGGGGCGAAGGCGGCGAGCGGCGGCAGTGGCCCGCGGCTGATGTCCAGCAGGGCCGTCGTCTCGTCGGCGACGAGGACCGTGCGGTGCCGCTCGGCCAGCCGGGCGAGCTGCTCGCGCCCGGTCGGGCTGAGGCTCGCGCCGGTGGGGTTGTGGAAGTCGGGCATGGTGTATGCGAGCGCCGGCGAGGCTGCCCGGAAGGCGGCGGCCGCTGCCTCGAGGTCCCACCCGCCGGGCGTGACGGGCAGCGCCACGAGCCGCGCCCGCGCGGCCTGGAGCGTGTCCATCGCGTGCGGGTAGGTGGGTTGCTCGACCGCTGCGCGGTCGCCGGGGGAGAGGAGGGTGCGGGCCACGAGGGAGATGGCGTGCTGGACCCCGGTGGTGACCATCACCTGGTCCGGGTCGGTGGGGACGCCTCGTGCGGCATAGTGCTCGGCGATCGCGATGCGCAGCCGCGGCAGCCCGATGACCTCGTAGCCGGAGCGGGCCAGCTCCGGGCCGAGCGCGTCCGCGGCGCGGCGGACGCAGTCCCCCACCGGGCTCGCTGCGGGCATCGTTGCCTTGGTCAGGTCCAGCACGCCGGCCTCGTCCGGTGCGGCGCCCGCGGGACGATCGGGGAGGACGACGTAGCTTCCGGAGCCGCGGACGCTGCGCAGGCAGCCGAGCTCGCGCAGCAGGCCGTAGGCGCCGGCCACCGTGGTGCGGGACATCCCGAGCGCCGCCGCGAGCTCCCGTTCGGCCGGCAGCCGGACGCCGTCGGGGAGCCGGCCGTCGACGGCGAGGAGCCGGAGCCTCTCAGCGAGCTCTGAATAGAGGGGCCCGTGGCCCGGCAGGGCTCCCAGCATCCGCCCGAGCCTCTGGGGTGTGACCGTGACCATAAGGCCACGCTACCGGAATTGGCACTGTCGGATGATGCCAATACTCCGGGAGAGTGGTCCCGTGAAAGCCTTTCTCGACAGCCGCCGCCTGCCCGTCCGGCTCGTCCGGCTCTACGTGGGGCTTGCAGCGTACGGCGTGGCCATCGCCCTCCTCCTGCGCTCGGGCCTCGGATCCTCCCCCTGGGATGTCCTCTCCCAGGGCGTGGCGCGCAGCGTCGGCCTCAGCTTCGGGATGACCACGGTGGCGGTCAGCGTCCTCGTGCTCGCCGCATGGATCCCGCTGAGGCAGCGGCCGGGCTGGGGGACGCTCTCGAACACCCTGCTCATCGGCGTGTTCGCCGACCTCGGCCTGGCATGGATCCCCGCACCGGCGGACGGGGCGCTCCACCTCCTCTGGCAGTCCGCGGCCCTCGTGGGGGGCCTCGTGCTGCTCGCCCTCGCCTCTGCCCTCTACATCGGCGCGAGGCTCGGCCCGGGCCCGCGCGACGGCCTCATGACCGGGCTCGTGGCCCGCACGGGCCGCCCCGTGTGGCTGGTGCGCTGCGCGATCGAGCTGACGGTGGTGCTGGCCGGATGGCTTCTGGGAGGGACGGTCGGGATCGGCACGGCCGTGTTCGCCTTCGGGATCGGTCCGCTCATCCAGGCCGCCATGCGCCTCCTGCGGGTGGACCTCGGGCCGCACCCGCGCCGGGTCCGGGAGGCCGGCCGCGTCCCCGACGGCCAGGGGATCAGCGGCGCCGCAGCACGCTGAGCTCGACGGCCGCCGTGGCGGCCAGATCCTCTGCCCCGGCGAGCCGCTCGAGCTCGGCGCGCTCCGTGTGGTGGCCGGCCGGGCCCATCTGGGCCAGGTCCGCCGCCGAGGCCGGGCTGAGGACGAGCTCGAAGGACAGCTGCGTGCGCGAGACGGGCTCGTAGTCCCCGGCGGCGGCCAGTTCCAAGGCCTCGGCCTTGCCCTCCGGCACGTCCAGGAGGGGCAGTCTGGCCCGGAGCTCGGCGAGGTGCTGGGGAAGGGGCGTCACGGCCACGAGGAGGCCCCCGGGCCGGGTGACGCGTGCGAACTCCGGGAGGTTCCGCGGGGCGAAGACGTCGAGCACGGCGTCGACGGCGCCCGCGGCCACGGGAAGCGGCTTCCACAGGTCCCAGACGAGCGCTGCGGCCCGCTCCAGCCGCGCAGCACGCCTCAGGGCCTGCGGGGAGAGGTCGAGCGCGATGGCCCGCGCGCGCCGGGGACCGCCGGCGGCCAGCCTCCCGAGCACCGCATCCAGGTAGTATCCGGTCCCGGCACCGGCGTCGAGGACCGCGGCGTCCTCCGGCAGCGCGGAGCACGCGCCTGCCAGCGCCTCGGCGATCGGGGCATAGTGGCCCGTTCGGAGGAAGGCCCCCCTCGCGGCGACCATGTCCGCCGTGTCCGGCGTGGAGCGGCTCGGGCGCCCCGTGAGGAGGTTGACGTAGCCGTGCCGCGAGGCGTCGTAGCGGTGCCCCTCGGCGCAGACCAGCGCCCTGGCGCCGCTGGCCGCCGCGTCCCAGTCGGCGCCGCAGTGCGGGCAGATCAGCAGGTCCAGGGCGTCGGCGAGCATGCCTCCCATCGTATCGGGGCCACACTGCGTAGGATTCGGCGCATGCTCCCTGCGCACCTCGACCTCGTCCGCTCGCTGTCCGCCCCTTCCGTGCACCCTGCCGCCGGCCACTGCGCCGTCGCGGTGGCCCGGCCCGACTTCCGCGCCGACGCCGCGGTGGGCCAGCTCTGGGAGGTCCCCCTGCACAGCGGCGCCGCCCGGCTGCTCACCCGGGGCTTCCGCGACACCGCGCCGCAGTACTCGCCGGACGGCCTCGTCCTGGGGTTCCTGCGCGCCGCACCCGCAGGCCGGCCGCAGCTGGCGATCGTGGACGCCCACGGGGGCGAGCCGCGCATCCTCACGGACGCCCCGCTCGGCGTGGCGCAGTTCGCCTTCTCCCCGGATGGCACCCGGATCGCCTACACGGCGCGCGTTCCCGAGCCCGGCCGCTACGGCTCCACCGACGGCGTGGCGGCAGGCGCCGAGGACCCCAGGCTCATCCGCGACCTGAACTACCGCATGAACGGCGTGGGCTACACCGGCGACCAGCGCACGCGCCTGTTCATCCTCGACGTCCCCGCCCTCGACGCGGAGCCCTTCGTGGCCGCGCGCGGGCGGGCCGCGGCAGAGGAGGGCGCCAAGGAGCAGGGCCCCGCCGCCGGCGAGGGCGGCGCACAGAAGGGGCTCCCCGAGGCCCGCCAGCTCACGGACGGCAGCGTGGACCACAGCGAGCCGCGCTTCAGCGCAGACGGCGCCTGGGTCTACACCGTGTCCGGCTTCGACCCCGCCGCCGTCGACACCCTGGGCAGCCGGGCGGTCCGCACCCCCGTCACCGGCGGCGCGAGCGAGGCCCTCGACCTCGGAACCCCGGACGCCGCTTCGGTCGACCTGGCCGCGGAGGCCCCCGACGGCTCTGGCGTGTTCGTCCTGGCCTCGTCGCTCGGCGAGTCCGGGGCCGACTTCGTGGGACGCGCGACCCACTTGTTCTGGCACACCCCGGCCGACGGCGCGACGGTCCGCCTCTCCGCGGAGGGAGACGACCTCGGCGAGGCCGCGGGGGCCCTGCAGGTCACCTCGGACGGACGGGCCCTCGTCCTCGCCCGCGCGCGAGGGACCGTCCAGCTGACCGCCTTCGCTCCCGACGGCGCCCGCGAGCAGCTGACGTCGGGCCCGCTCGTGGTGACCGGCGCGGGGGAGGCGCGCGGCGCCGTCGTCCTCGCAGCGGCCGACGCCGACGGGCCGGGCGAGCTCTACCGGCTCACCGAGGACGGGGGGATGGAGCAGCTGACCGACGTCAACGCGCCCCTGCGTGCGGCGGCGCCGCCGCGCGCGCCCCGGGAGTTCACGGGCACGAGCGCGGACGGGAGCGAGGTGCACGGCTGGGTGGTGCTCCCCGAGGGGGACGGGCCGCACCCGACCCTGCTCATGATCCACGGCGGCCCCTTCGCGCAGTACACCGGCGCCTGGTTCGACGAGGCCCAGGTCTACGCGGGCGCCGGGTACGCCGTGGTGATGTGCAATCCGCGCGGGGCCGCCGGCTACGGCGAGGAGCACGCGCGCGCCATCCGCGGACGCATGGGCACGCTGGACCTCGAGGATGTCCTGGGCTTCCTCGACGCCGCGCTCGCCGCCTTCCCCCGGCTCGACGCGGGACGGCTCGGCATCCTCGGCGGCTCCTACGGCGGCTACCTCACCGCCTGGACGATCGCGCACGACCACCGGTTCAAGGCCGCCGTGGTCGAGCGGGGCTTCCTCGACCCGGTCAGCTTCGTGGGCTCGAGCGACATCGGGTGGTTCTTCCCGGGCGAGTACACCGGGTGGGACCCGGCGGCCATGACGGCGCAGAGCCCCATGGCCCGAGTCGGCGACGTCCGTACGCCGACCCTCGTGGTGCACTCCGAGGAGGACTGGCGGTGCCCCATCGAGCAGGCCCAGCGGTACTACGCGGCCCTCCGGCTCGGCGGTGTCGACGCGGAGCTGCTGGTGTTCCCGGGCGAGAACCACGAGCTCTCCCGCGCAGGCACCCCCCACCACCGCAGGGCGCGGTTCGAGCACATCCTGCGCTGGTTCGCGCAGTACCTCTAGCGCCCGGGCTAGGCCGAGAAGCCGAGGGCCCGGGCGGCCCGCTCCGGGGTCGGCTGGGCCCAGCGGGCCGTGTACTCCTCGTTGGCGCACAGCGACCGGGGCTCCGCGCGGTCGAGGTAGAGGGTCCCGGCGAGGTGGTCCGTCTCATGCTGGACGATGCGGGCCTGCCAGCCCGTGAAGTCCGCCGAGCGGGCGCTGCCGTCCGGCGCGGTCCACTGCGCCCGGACGGCGGTGGCCCTGCGCACCACGGCGGTGTAGCCGCGCACCGAGAGGCAGCCCTCGTAGAAGCCTGCACGCCCGTCCCCGAGCGGCGCGTAGGCCGGATTGAGCATGGCGACGAAGGGCAGTGGCACGCGGTCGCGGGCGCGCGCCGACTCCTCGTCGGCGGCCCACGTGTCCTCCAGGACCGCAAGGCGCAGCGGGAGCCCGATCTGCGGTGCGGCGAGCCCCACGCCCGGTGCCGCGTGCATGGTGCGGCGCATGAGGAGGACCAGCGCGTCCAGGAGCTCGGCGTCGAGCTGGCCCTCGAAGGGCACGGCCCGGGTCCGCAGGACGGGGTGGCCCGCCTGCACGATCGGTGGGAGGCCGTCCGCGGCCACGAGCTCGGCGGCCGCCTCGGCGAGGCGGCCCGCGGTCCAGTCGCTCTCCGGGGCCCCGGCGCGGTGGTGGGCTGACGATGGGGTGCTCATGGGCCAAGCCTAGGCGGGGCGGGGGGCGCTAGCCCGCCGGCCAGCCGCAGGCCCGGGCGACGAAGCGGTAGAGGGCCGCCCGCAGCGCCGGCGAGGCCGCGACCTTCACCACGCCGGCCGCCTCTCCGACCTCGAGCCCGACGGGGATGAGGGTGCCGACCTTGTCTTCGGCCACCGCGTGCGGATCGCAGCGGGCCGGCCGCACCACGAGCGCGATCCTCGCCCGCGGCGCCAGGACGAGCGCGCGCGGCCACGGCCGCTCAGGATCCTCGCCGAGGAGCGGGGTGCCCTCCACCGAGGTGAGGACGGTCCGAGGCGGCACGCCGGATGGGCCGGCCGGTGGGTCTGCGACGAGTGTCAGGATGGCGGTCCTGGCCGTGGTGCCTGCACCGAGCGCGTCCTCGAGCCGCAGCCGGACCGCGCGGGCGGCCTCCTGGGCGAAGCACTGGTCTCCATGGAGCCGGGCCAGCACCCCGTGCGGGTCGGCCGCGGCCACCGTGCGCTCCGTGCCGTCGGCGAGCCGGACGCGGAGGGAGGGTGCGGCGTCGGACGCCCCCGCGCCGCAGCGGGGCGCCGCGAGCGCGGCGGGAAGGCTCAGGGTCTGGCCGGCGGCGAGCTCCGCGGAGCCGGCCCACGCCGTGCCGTCGGCGAACCGGGGATCGGCGAGCTCGGCCCCGACCACGGTGAGCGGGGCGGCGCCGGTGTCGGTGAGCTGGATGACGATGGAACCCGCGGCGTACTCGTCACGGAACTGGTCGACGGCGGCGGCCACCGGTGCCTCCGTCGCCGGCGCGGCAGGGGGAGCCGCGGGCGAGCAGCCTGCGGCGCACACGAGCGCTGCGAGCGCGCACAGCGTCCGGGTGGCCGCGATTGACCGGGGCATGCCCCCAGCGTACGTCCGCTAGTGCCGCCCCACGACGACGCGCAGGAAGTCCCCGGCGGCCGGATCGAGCGGCCCCGACGCCCGCCATACCGCGCGCAGCACGCGGCCGAGCTTGAGGCCGGGCGTGGCCACCTCGACGAGGCGCCCGCCCCGCAGCGCGGCCTGCACCGCGAGCCGGCTGACCACCCCGGGCCCCAGCCCCGCCGCGACGCTTGCCGCCAACGCCGCGTTGCTGCCGACCTCGAACCGTTCCCCGGAACCGTGCGGGGCGAGCACCAGATCGGTGATCTGGCGCGTCCCCGATCCGGGCTCCCGCACCACGAGCCCCGCCGAGGCGACCCCGGCCGGGGACACCTCGCCGTCGGCCGCCCACGGATGGTCCGGGCGCACGACGACGACCAGCTCGTCCCGCCCCACGTCCAGGTACCGGAAGCCCGTCTGCACCGTCGGGCCCTCCACGAAGCCGAGGTCGGCAGCTCCGGAGCGGAGGCGGTCGAACACCTCGTCCGAGTTCCCGACGTCGAGCGTGGTGCTCACCCCGCGCAGCCGCTGCTGGGCCGCGGCCAGCCACCCCGGCATCAGGTGCTCGGCCACCGTGAGCGACGCGCACAGGTGCAGGGTCCCGCGGCCGCCCTCGAGCGCGCCGACCGCCCGGCCCACGTTCTCCGCGGCGCCGACGACCTCGGCGGCCAGCCCCGCGACCACCCGGCCCCGATCCGTCAGCTGCGTCCCCCGGGGAGTGCGCCGTGCGAGCGGGAACCCGGCCTCGCGTTCCATCTGCTCGAGCAGGCGCGAGGCGTTGGGCTGGGCCATTCCGATCAGGCGCGCGGCGCCGCCGATGCTGCCCTCCTCGGCGAGCGCCGCGAGGAACCTGTAGTGCCGCAGCTCCCAATCGCGCACAGACATATCGCCAGCATATGGTGCCAGGTCCGGCGCTCAGCTGGGACACAGCCGGGAACCCTATGGCGCACAGGCGCCGATTCCTAGACTGGACGCATGATCAGGGTCAGCCGCCGCCACTTCCTCCAGGGCGCCGGGATCGCCGTCGCCGGTGCATTCGCCGGGGCGGGCGTGGCCCGGTCGAGCATCTTCCCCCTCCCGCCGACCGCCGCGGCGGCCGCGCCCACGCCCAGCCCGTCGACCTCCGCGGGAGCCGGACTCCCGGACCGGACCTTCACCACCACCAAGCTGACCGCTCCCAGAGTGAGCATCTGGACCTCGGCCGCCACGGCCCCGGGTCTGCTGTTCACCGGGCCGATGGGGCACGGGACGAACGGCCTCATCATGGACAACTCCGGGGCGCCGGTCTGGATGGAGCCCACCGGCGCCGGCGTCACGGACCTGCGCGTGCAGACGTACAAGGGCAACCCGGTCCTCACCTACTGGTCGGGCAAGGGGATCGGCGGCCACGGCGAGGGGGTGGGGATCATCAAGGACACGGGCTACACGACGATCGCTCAGGTCTCCGCCGGCGGCGGGCTCAAGGCGGACCTCCACGAGTTCACGCTCACCTCGGCCGGAACCGCCCTGCTGACCTCGTACCCCACGGTGCAGGCCGACCTCACCCCGCTCGGCGGCCCCGCAGCGGGCTACATGTACGACTGCCACGTCCAGGAGGTCGACGTCGCGAGCGGAGCCGTGCTCTTCGACTGGACGGCTTCCCAGCACGTCGGCCTCACGGAGTCCTTCGTCAAGCCCGCCGACGACCCCACGGCCAACGGGGCGAGCGCCGCGACGGCCTTCGACCCGTTCCACGTCAACTCGGTCGACCGCCGTGCGGACGGGTACCTCGTCTCAGCCCGCCACACCCACGCCGCCTACCTCGTCGGCCCGGACGGCTCGGTGCGGTGGCGGCTGGGCGGGGCCCGGAACGACTTCTCGATCCCCGATGCTGCGGCGTTCGCCTGGCAGCACGACGTCCGCCAGCGGCCCGGCGGCCTCATCAGCATGTTCGACAACCACTACAAGGACGGCACCACCGGGACCTCCCGCGGCCTCATCCTCGCCGTCGACGAGCGTGCCCGGAAGGTCACCCTCCGGCTAGCCCTCGAGCGCGGAGGCCACCGCGGCAACGCCATGGGAAACGTCCAGTTCCTCGACAACGGCCACTACCTCGTCGGGTGGGGATCGGACCCTGCCGCCACCGAGTTCACGGCCGACGGCACGCCTGTCGCCGAGGCCACGGGGATCGGCGGCGGGTGCTACCGGGCCTACCGCCACGTCTGGTCCGCGACGCCGACGACGCCGCCCGACGTTGCCGTCGTGACGGGGAACGGCTCCTCCATGCAGGCCTACGCCAGCTGGAACGGCGCGACCGAGGTGGCGAGCTGGAGGTTCCTCACGGGGAGCAGCCCGCAGACGCTCAGCGAGGCCGCCGTCGTGAAGAAGCGCGGCTTCGAGACCAACGCGGCCGTCGCCGCGGCGGCGCACCTCGCGGTCCAGGCCCTCGACGCGAAGGGCACCGTCCTGGCGACATCCGCGGTCATCGCGGCGTAGCGTGGGGGCCACGGGCCCTCCGCTCCGGGAGCGGCCCCGCCCGAACGGAAGGTGCGAGGTGAGCCGTGCACGCCGCGACGCTGCGCTCGGCGTCGCCTGCGTGCTCGGTGCATCCGTGCTGTGGGGCACCACCGGCACGGCGTCCGCGCTCGCCCCGTCCGTGACGCCGCTCGCCGTGGGCGCGGCGTCCATGGGGTTCGGCGGCCTCCTGCTCGCCGCGACCGCCCACCGGCAGCTTGCCCGGCACCGGCGCACGCTGGTCCGCTCCTGGCCCGCCATCGCGGCGGGAGGAGCGGCGGTGCTCGCCTACGCGCTCACCTTCTACTCCTCGATGCGCCTCGCCGGCGTCGCGGTCGGCGCCGCCGTGTCGATCGGCGGCGCCCCCGTCGCCGCCGCGCTGCTCGAGCGCCTCGTCGACGGGCGGCCCCTCTCCGGCCGGTGGGCCGCCGGGGCGGCCGCCGGGATCAGCGGCGCGGTGCTCCTGTGCCTCTCCCGGGCAGCAGGCAGCGCGCCCGGGGCGCACGGAGCAGCCCAGACGCTGGCGGGGGTCGCGCTGGGAGCCGCGGCCGCGGCGTCGTACGCCCTCTACTCGTTCACGTGCCATCGGCTGATCCGGGCCGGCATCGGCTCCCGTGCCGCCGTGGGGGCCACGTTCGCCCTCGCGGCGCTGGGGCTGCTCGTGGTGCTCGCCTTCACCGGCGGGGCCTTCCTCGCCTCCTGGGGCAATGTCGCCGTGGGCGCCTACCTCGCCGTCGTGCCGATGTTCCTGGGCTACCTGCTGTTCGGCTGGGGCCTGGCCCGCGTCCCGGCCAGCGTCGCCACCACGGCGTCCCTGGCCGAGCCGGTGGTCGCCGCCGTCCTCGCCGTCGCGGTGGTGGGGGAGCGGCTGCCGCCCGCGGGCTGGGCGGGGATGGCGCTGATCGTGGCGGGCCTCGCCGTGCTCACTGTGCCCGTCCCCGCGCTGGCGGGGCGGCGTCGTGTATCCGCGGACGCGCCGAGAGTGGAGGGATAGCAATGGACCCCGTCGAGGCGCTCCGCGAGATCGCGTTCTGGCTCGAGCGAGAGCAGGCCGAGACCTACCGGGTCAGGGCCTTCCGATCGGCCGCCGGCATCGTGGCCGCCATGCCGGCGGACGAGGTGGCCTCGCGCGCACGTGGCGGCAGCCTGCGGCGGGTCAAGGGGATCGGCGAGCGCACCTATACCGTGATCCGCGAGGCGGTCGACGGCGGGGTCCCCGCCTACCTCGGCGAGCTCAGGGAGCGGGCGGCCGCGCCCCTGGCCGAGGGCGGCGAGGGGATCCGCGGGCAGCTGCGCGGCGACCTGCACGCGCACTCCGACTGGTCCGACGGCGGCTCCCCGCTGGCCGAGATGGCCGAGGCAGCCCGCTGGCTCGGCCGCGAGTACCAGGCCCTCACCGACCATTCGCCGAGCCTGACCATCGCGCACGGGCTCGACGCCGAACGGCTCCGTCGGCAGATCGACGCCGTGGCCGAGGCGAACGCGTCACCCGACGTGGAAGGATTCCGGCTGCTCACCGGCATCGAGGTGGACATCCTCGAGGACGGCGCCCTGGACCAGACGCCGGAGCTGCTCGGCCGCCTCGACGTCGTGGTCGCGAGCGTGCACTCCAAACTCCGCTCGGAGTCCGGCCCGATGACGCGGCGCATGCTCGCCGCGGTCGAGGACCCCCACACGGACGTGCTCGGCCACTGCACGGGCCGCCTGCTGCGCGGAGGCCGCGGCCCGCGCCCGGAGTCCCAGTTCGACGCCGAGCGGGTGTTCGCCGCGTGCGCCGAGGCGGGCGTCGCCGTCGAGATCAACTCCCGTCCCGAGCGGCAGGATCCCCCCGACCGGCTCATCCAGACCGCGCTCGACGCCGGCTGCCTCTTCAGCATCGACAGCGACGCCCACGCGCCGGGCCAGCTGGACTTCCTCCAGTACGGCGCCGCGCGCGCCGAGGCGAACGGAGTCCCGGCCGAGAGGATCGTCACGACGTGGCCGCTCGAGGACCTGCTCGACTGGACCGGCAGGCGGCGCTGACCGCCGCTGCGGTTTGGCGCCCCCGCCCGCGGGTAGGCGACGGGCATGCCGACCAGCAGGAGGAACATCATGCCCTTCGAACCGCGCACCGCCATCGTCACCGGCTCGGACTCCGGGATCGGCCGCGCCACCGCCGTCGCGCTCGCCGAGGCGGGGCTCGACGTCGGCATCACCTGGCACACTGACCGGGACGGCGCCGCGCGCACCGCCGACGCCGTCCGCGCGGCCGGCCGGCGCGCCGTCGTCGAGCAGCTCGACGCCTCAGACGCCCCGCGCTGCGCGGACACCGTGGACACGCTCGCGGACCAGCTCGGGCGGCTCGACGTCTTCGTCAACAACGCGGGCACGGGGGCCAACGTGCCCTTCCTCGAGATGGACTACGGGCGCTGGCGCGGGATCGTCGCGACCGACCTCGACGGACCCTTCATATGCCTCCAGCGCGCCGCACGCCGGATGGTCGCCCAGGGCGCCGGGGGGCGCCTGATCGCGGTCACGAGCGTGCACGAGCACCAGCCGCGCGTGGGGTCCTCCGCCTACGACGCCGCCAAGCACGGCCTCGGCGGCCTCATCAAGACCATGGCGCTCGAGCTCGGGGCCGAGGGGATCACCGCCAACTCCGTGGCCCCGGGGGAGATCGCCACGCCGATGACGGGGCAGGAGGACGAGGACCCGCGCACGGTCCACCGCCCGGGCGTGCCGCTCGGCCGGCCCGGCGACGCCCGCGAGGTCGCGGCCGTCATAGCGTTCCTCGCCTCGCCCGCGTCCGCCTACGTGACGGGAGCCTCGTGGACGGTCGACGGCGGGATGCTGCAGATGGGCCCGCAGGCGGGGTCCCACCTCAGCGACGACGCCTGGCGCAAGGGGTAGACCGGTCTGCATCTGGGGTGTTGGGTGCATCACAGAAGGACCGCCTCTGCGTACCGGTCTAGCTATGATGGCGGGGCAGGCTCAACGAGGAGGCTGCCAGGGCCACCCCTGATACCAGAGAAGGCATTCAGCGCATGACTTTCGACTCTCATTCCGTGACCCTCAAGATCTGGGACCCCTCGACCGTCGACCACACGCTCGAGGAGGCCATCTCGCACGTGTCCACACTCGCCGGGGCGCACCGCGACCACGTCAAGGTCAGCCGCAGCGGTCCGGACGTCTTCACCGTCCATGTCGGGGACCTCGCCTGAGCGAAGCCCCTCGGAGGATCTGACCGGGGCGCCGTTCCAGCACAGCTGGGGCGGCGCCTCCCGCATGTCGGGGCCAATGGCACTTCCGCGGCCGGCCGCCCGGGGGAGACGGTGGGGGCATGGCCGGAGCCGGCACCGGAGGCGACCACGGCGCACGACGGCGCCGGGCCCGCTCGCGCGTGCTGCTCGCCGCCGCGGCGCTCCTCGTACTGGTCGGCTCGGCCGTCGGCTGGTTCGCGCTCACCCGTCCGCCGGGTACGGGGCCCGGTGCGTCCCCCACCGCCTCGATGCGCCCCACAGCGAGCGCCAGCGCGACGGCTGCCGCCTCGCTGCCCGACCTGGGCCCTGGCGCCCTGAACATCCTGCTCATCGGCAGCGACATCCGCGGCAGCGCCCGGGACGCCCTCGCGCGCCAGGCCGCCTCCGGCGGCACCGCCGACCAGCGGGCCGACATGATGATGCTCCTGCACGTCCAGGCTGACCACCGCCGGCTGTTTGGGATCTCGATCATGCGCGATACGTGGGTGACGGTGCCCGGGCACGGGGAATCCAAGATCAACGCGAGCCTCGCCCTCGGCGGGCCGTCGCTCGCCGCCGCGACCGTCGGCTCGATCCTCTCGGTCCACATCGACCACTGGGCCCTGCTGGACTTCGACGGCTTCACGGCGATCACGGACGCACTCGGCGGGGTCGACGTCGACGTGCCGGTCGCGTTCACCGCGACGTTCGGCACCCACCACGCCTTCACGCGCGGCGTCAACCACCTCGACGGCCGGGCGGCCCTCGAGTTCGTGCGCGAGCGCTACGCCTTCCCCGACGGCGACTACCAGCGCGTGCGCGACCAGCAGGCCTTCGTCCGCTCCGTCATCGCCGAGCTCCTCGCCCAGGGGCGCGTGGGGAACCCCGCCGGGGTGCTCGCCCTGATCGGGCTCGCCGGCCCGCACCTCGTCACGGACCCGGGACTCGGGGCAGACGGCCTGGCCGTTCTCGCGTTCGGGCTGCGGCACGTGGATCCGTCGTCGGACGTCTTCTTCACGCTGCCGACGTCCGGCACGGGCACCTCACCTGACGGGCAGTCCATCGTGATCGCGGACCGGGCCGGAATGGCCGCCGTGGCAGCGGCGCTCGCCACCGACAGCCTCGGGCAGTACGCCGCCCTCCACGGCCTCTCCTAGCCGGTTCCCGGCCCGGCTCCCGCCTACACTGGCCCCATGCACGCTGCCGATTCCCACGACGTGATCCGTGTCCAGGGTGCGCGCGAGAACAATCTCAAGGACGTGAGCCTCGAGCTGCCCAAGCGCCGGCTCACCGTCTTCACCGGGGTCTCCGGCTCCGGCAAGAGCTCGCTCGTGTTCGCGACCATCGCTGCCGAGTCGCAGCGCATGATCAACGAGACGTACTCCACCTTCGTCCAGGGGTTCATGCCCACCATGGCGCGCCCCGACGTCGACCTCCTCGAAGGGCTCACCACCGCGATCATCGTCGACCAGGAGCGCCTGGGCGCCAACGTGCGCTCCACAGTCGGCACCGTGACCGACGCCAACGCGATGCTGCGCATGCTCTTCAGCCGGCTGGGCGAACCGCACATCGGCTCTCCGCAGGCGTTCTCGTTCAATGTCCCGTCGGTGAGCGGCGCCGGGGCGATCAGGACGGCCACCGGCCGCACCGAGAAGCGCTCCTTCACGGTGGTCGGCGGGATGTGCCCGCGCTGCGAGGGCACGGGCCAGGTCAGCGACTTCGACCTGTCCGCCCTGTACGACGGCACCAAGTCGCTCGCCGGCGGTGCACTCAAGGTCCCCGGCTACAGCATGGACGGGTGGTACGGGCGCATCTTCGCCGGGTCCGGGTACTTCGACATGGACAAGCCGGTCGGGCAGTTCACCGAGAAGGAGCTCGACGACCTGCTCCGCCGCGAGCCGACCAAGATCAAGGTCGAGGGCATCAACCTCACCTACGAGGGCCTCATCCCGAAGATCCAGAAGTCGATGCTGTCGAAGGACCCCGAATCGATGCAGCCCCATATCCGGGCCTTCGTCGAGCGGGCGATCACCTTCCAGGCGTGCCCCGAGTGCGGCGGCACCCGCCTCGCCGAGGGCGCGCGCTCGTCGAAGATCAGGGGCATCAGCATCGCCGACGCCTGCGCCCTGCAGATCACGGACCTCGCCGCGTGGGTCCGCGCGCTCGAGGAGCCGTCCGTGGCACCGCTGCTGAAGGGCCTGCAGCACCTGCTCGACTCCTTCGTGGACATCGGGCTCGGCTACCTCTCGCTGGACCGTCCCTCGGGGACCCTTTCGGGCGGTGAGGCCCAACGGACCAAGATGATCCGCCACCTCGGCTCCTCGCTCACGGACGTCACCTATGTCTTCGACGAGCCGACCATCGGCCTCCATCCCCATGACATCCAGCGCATGAACGAACTGCTTCTCCAGCTGCGCGACAAGGGGAACACCGTCCTCGTCGTCGAGCACAAGCCCGAGGCGATCGAGATCGCGGACCATGTGGTGGACCTCGGGCCCGGTGCCGGCGCCGGCGGCGGGGAGGTCTGCTTCGAGGGGACGGTCGAGGCGCTGCGGGGGAGCGGCACCCGCACCGGCAGGCACCTCGACGACAGGGCGCGCACCAAGGACGCCCTGCGGTCCCCGAAGGGCCGCCTCGAGGTCCGCGGCGCCTCGACGCACAACCTGAAGGACGTCGACGTCGACATCCCGCTCGGCGTGCTGACCGTCGTCACGGGCGTCGCGGGCTCAGGCAAGAGCTCGCTCATCCACGGCTCAGTGGCGCCGGCCGAGGGCGTCGTCACCATCGACCAGAGCGCGATCAAGGGCTCGCGGCGCAGCAACCCGGCCACCTACACGGGCCTGCTCGAGCCGATCCGGAAGGCCTTCGCGAAGGCCAACGGCGTCAAGCCCGCACTCTTCAGCGCGAACTCCGAGGGTGCCTGCCCGGTGTGCAACGGCGCCGGGGTGATCTACACCGAGCTGGGCTTCATGGACACGGTCAGCACGCCGTGCGAGGAGTGCGAGGGCAAGCGCTACCAGCCGGCCGTGCTCGAGTTCACGCTGGGCGGCCGGGACATCGCCGAGGTGCTGGCCATGTCGGTCGAGGACGCCGAGCAGTTCTTCTCCGCGGGGGAGTCCGCGATCCCCGCCGCGCACCGGATCCTGGCGCGGATGGCGGACGTCGGGCTCGGGTACCTCTCGCTCGGGCAGCCGCTCACCACGCTCTCGGGCGGCGAACGGCAGCGGCTCAAGCTCGCCGCGCAGATGGGGGAGAAGGGCACGGTCTACGTCCTCGACGAGCCCACCACCGGCCTGCACCTGGCCGACGTCGAGCAGCTCCTCGGCCTGCTCGACCGCCTCGTGGACGCCGGCAAGTCGGTGATCGTGATCGAGCACCATCAGGCGGTCATGGCGCACGCGGACTGGATCATCGATCTCGGACCGGGTGCCGGGCACGACGGCGGCCGGGTCGTCTTCGAGGGCACCCCGGCCGACCTCGTGGCGAGCCGGTCGACCCTGACGGGGGAGTACCTCGCCAGATATGTCGGGGCGCAGCCCGCGGGCCGGGTGGCCGGGCGGTAGGCGTCCTCGGCTAGGCCGTCGCGTACCGCCCGGAGCGCTCGGCCCGGGCGCGTGCCTTGGCCGCTTCCTCGTCGCGGTTCTTCGGCGGGGTCGTGGCCACCAGATCGTCGAGCAGGTGCGCGGTGATGTGCGCGATCTCGGCGACGGCGTGATCGAACGCGTCCTGGTTGGCCTTGGAAGGCTTCGTGGTGCCCGCGATCTTGCGCACGTACTGCAGGGCCGCTGCGTGGACCTCCTCCGAGGTGGCCGCAGGCTCGAAGTTGTGGAGGGTGTGGATGTTCCGGCACATGCCTCGACGATACGCGGCAGGGCCGCCTGGGTCACTGGTGCACAGACGCCCGGGTGCCGTGTCCGTCGGCTGTTCTGTCGGTCCGGTGCGGGACACTGGCGGCAGGCGATGGACTCGTCGCCGGGGGAGCACCGAGGAAGGCACAGACCATGGGATTCATCTTCCGCAGGACCGCGAAGCTCGGGAAGAACACGCGGCTGAACATCTCCAAGAGCGGGGCCTCGGTCAGCCGGCGGATCGGCCCGGTGACGGTCAACAGCCGCGGCAGGATCAGGATCAGGCTCGGCAAGGGCCTGTCCTGGAGGCTGTGACTGGCCAGACGGGCGTGCGCGGGACCTTCTTCGGCCCTACTCGTCCACCCGGCGCGGCGGTGCGCTGGCAGGGCAATCCCTGCACGCGGAAGGACTGGTCATCATGGGCGACGCAGCGGTACCGGATGCCTTCGCGCCGGAGGACGGCCGGCTTGGTCTGGGGGACCCCGACTTCCCCCAGCACGCCTTCGAGCGCTACGCGGCCCTGCGCGCCGCCTGCCCTGTCCACCGTGCGCTGCTCGCAGACAGCACGCTCGGGTCGGTGCCGGCGCCCCTCCGCGATCGCCCGCTCTGGGCGGTGACCGGATACGACGCCGCGGTGGCCGCGCTGGTCGACGAACGCCTCAGCGTGGATCCACACACCGGGTTCACCGCTGAGGACCTCGCGGCGATGCCTGGCGGGAACGAGCCCGAGACGCGCGTGCTCCTGCGCACCATGCTCTCGGTGGACCCGCCTGAACACACCAGGCTGCGCAAGCTGGTGCAGCCGAGCTTCACCGCGCGGGCGATCGCGGCGTGGGCGCCGCGGATCCAGCAGATCGCCGACCGCCTCCTCGACGCCGCCGAGGCGGGGGCCGCAGCCCGTGGCGAGGCCGCTCCCCGGCGGGGGCTCGAACTCGTGTCCGCCTACGCGTATCCGCTTCCCATTGCGGTGATCTTCGAGCTCCTGGGCATCCCGGAATCGGACCGTTCCCGCGTCCACGGGTGGACCGAGGATCTGTTCCGCTCGGGCCTGGAGCCCGACGGGCGCATGGCCGCCGGCATGCGTGCGTTCGCCGCCTACGGCCGGGAGCTTGTCGCCGCCAAGACGGCCGCACCGGGGGAGGACCTGCTCACACAGCTGGTGCACGCCGCCCAGGACGGCGACAGCCTGGACCAGGACGAGCTGGTGGCGATGATCTTCCTGCTGATCCTTGCCGGGCATGTCACCACGGTGAACCTGATCGCCTCCGCCGCGTACGCCCTGCTCACCCATCCGGATCAGCGGGCCCTGCTGGCGGACGACCCCGACCTCGTTGACGGCGCGATCGAGGAGACGCTGCGATGCTGGGGGCCGGCCGAACTTGCCAGCGAGCGGTACGCCCTCGAAGACCTCGAGCTGAGCGGGATCGACGTCCGGCGCGGCGATCTGGTGCTGCCGATCCTCGCAGCCGCCGACCGGGATCCGGCGCGGTTCGCCGACCCCGACCGGTTCGACCTTGCCCGCCCGGATGCCCGTCGCCACCTGGCGTTCGGCAAGGGGGTGCACGCCTGCCTCGGCGCGCCGTTGGCCCGGCTCGAGGGCCGGATCGCCGTGGGGACATTGTTCAGGCGCTGCCCGGATCTCCGGCTCGCAGTCCCTGCCGAGCAGATCCGCCAGAGAGCCATGCCCTTGCGCGGAATCGATGCTCTGCCGCTGACGTACTGAAACCCATGAACTCGAGCAGCGATGGGCTCGCCAGCCTGCGCTGCACACGCCGGGAATCCTCGGCCGGCGCGGCATCGCTCCTCTTTCGCCCATCGCGCGCCGATAATCGACATTATGTCAACTAATGGCTCGGAGGGCTGCCGAGCGCACCGGCTGCATCGTTCCGCCGCTTCCCCGATGCTCCGCGGCGTCGGGCCGCGCCCGGCCGCCCCCGGGACCCCCGTCGGAGCGCAGCCCTGAAAACCCGGAAATCGGCGAGAGGTACCTCTCGCGGTTTTGTGGCCCCGCGCGGGCGGCGCGTTCTTCGGGGCCCGTCGATTATGTCAACTGCGCCGGAATCAGCCGGTGGGAGTTCGTGTTCGATTCGCACGGCGGAGACCGCCTCAGATCCGGCCGTCACGTCCGGTGAGCCGACGGCCCCGCGCCTCGAGATAGGCCCTCTCCCCTGCGCCCGGCGCCAGCCGCGCAGCCTGGGCGAACTCGGCGGCCGCCTCGGCGTCACGGCCCGTCCTCGCGAGGAGGTCGGCTCGCACGGCGTGGAACACGTGGTATCCCGTGAGGCCGAGCCCGTCGACGAGCGCCAGGGCGACCGCCGGGCCCTCGGCCTCGGCGACCGCGACCGCCCGGTTGAGCGCGACGACCGGCCCCGGCGCCACCTCGGCGAGCAGGTCGTACAGCCTCACGATCCGGTGCCAGTCGGTGGCCTCGGCCGATCCGGCCACGGCATGAACCGCCTGGATGGCCGCCTGGAGCTGGTACTGCCCGAGCCGTCCGCGCCCGAGGCACTCCCGCACGAGCGCCCTGCCCTCGCCGATGAGCGCAGCGTCCCAGAGCGACCGGTCCTGCTCCGCGAGCGGGACGAGGACGCCTCCCGGCCCGGAGCGCGCCATCCGCCGCGACTCGGACAGCAGCAGCAGCGCGAGCAGCCCGACGGCCTCCGGTTCGCCCGGGAGGAGCCGGACCAGCACGCGGGCGAGCCGCACCGCTTCGGAGCACAGCCCGGCCCGAGCGGGCGGCTCCCCCAGCCCGGCCGAGTACCCCTCGTTGTAGATGAGGTAGATCACAGCGAGGACCCCCGAGAGCCGCTCGGGCAGCTCCTGGGCCGGCGGCAGCCGGTACGGGATGCGCGCGTCGCGGATCTTGGCCTTCGCGCGCGAGATCCGCTGGGCGAGCGTCGCCTCGGGGACCAGGAACGCGGCGGCGATCTGCGCCGTTGTGAGTCCGCCGATGATCCTCAGGGCGAGGGCCACCCTGGCCGGCATGGCCAGGGCCTGGTGGCAGCACACGAACAGCAGCGCGAGCCGGTCGTCGCCGAAGGGCTCCGAGCGGGGCGCGTCGTCGGCGAGGGCTGCCGCCGCGGCCTCCCTGCCTCCCCGGGTCACTTCCCGACGGAAGCGGTCGACGGCGCGGCGCCGCGCCGCCGTGATGATCCACGCGCCGGGGTGCTCGGGCGTGCCGTCGGCTGGCCAGCGCTCGGCGGCCGCGGCGAAGGCCTCCTGCACCGCGTCCTCCGCGAGGCCGAGGTCGCCCGTGGTGCGCACGAGCACGGAGACCGCCCTGCCGTACTCCTCCCGGAACACGGCAGCGACGGCCCCGCCGTCCCCTGCCTCAGCCACCCGTGCTCGGCGCAGGGACGCCGGCGAAGGGACGGACCTCGATCGGCAGGCCCGTGATCTCGGCGAATCGGCGCCCCCAGGCCAGGGCCGCGTCCAGGTCGGGGGCCTCGATGATGTCGAAGCCGCCCATGTGCTCCTTGCCCTCGAGGTAGGGCCCATCGGTGACGAGCACCTCTCCCCCCTCCGCGCGCAGCACCGTCGCGGACGACGCGTCGGCGAGCCCGTTCCCGTAGACGTAGGCCCCCGCCGCCTTGAGGTCCTCGGTCAGCTGCCCGAGCCTGGCCATAATGGGCGCGAGGAATTCGGGCGGCGGCACAACGCCGTCGGGCTGGTACATGCTGATCAGGTACTGGGTCATGGCTCCTCGCCTCCTGTCGTAGGGGCCCGTGCGGCCCCTCAGCTACTGGACGAACGGCCGGGGCGGATTTCGACACCGCGGGCCGAAGAGGCGTCCGGTGAGGTTTCCCGCCCAGCTGCTCAGCCGGCGTCGGCCGCCGCCTCGAGGTCCGCGATCACGATCTTCCGCATGGAGAGCATGGCGGCGAAGGCGCGCTGCGCGCGGGCGCGGTCCGGGTCGGTGCGCAGTTCCTCAAGGCGCGTCGGGATGACCTGCCACGAGAACCCGAAGCGGTCCTTGAGCCAGCCGCACTGGCTCTCCATGCCGCCGTCGGCCGTGAGCGCGTTCCAGTAGTGGTCCACCTCGTCCTGGTCCCGGCAGAAGATCTGGATCGAGACCGCCTCCGTGAACGTGAACTCCGGGCCGCCGTTGAGGGCCAGGAACGGCCGCCCGTCGAGCTCGAAGGCGACGGTCATCACAGTCCCCTGCTCCCGCGGGCCGGCCTCCCCGTACCGCTCGATCCCGGTGATGCGCGAACGGGGGAAGATGCCCGCGTAATACCGGGCGGCATCCTCGGCCTGCGTGTCGAACCACAGGCAGGTGGTCATCTCGGGCATAGTTCCTCCGGGCGGTCCTGGGCATCCCCTGCTGCCCCGCATTCTTCCGCGCACCGCCCCGGGGCGGAAGGGTCTGGGCCGGCACCGCCGCACGCCGGGGTCGGGACGGACGACGCCGGCCGGTCGCCTCCCGCGCGTAGGCTGGAGGCATGCGTCCTTCCCCTTCCTCTTCCGCGCCCTCGGCTCCCCGGGCCGGGGCCCCCGGCATCCGCCCGGGCATCGCGGCCGCCCTCGCCGACGCGGTCATCGTCCTCGCCTTCGCCGCCACCGGGCGTGCGAGCCACGGCGAGGCCGATCCCGTGCTCGGAGCGCTCGCCACGGCGTGGCCGTTCGCCGTGGGCCTCGCGCTCGCCTGGGCGCTGCCCCTTGTCCGCCGCAGGCCCCTGTCCGTGTGGCCGGCGGGCGTCCTCGCCTGGCTCGGCGCCTATGCGGTGGGAATGCTGCTGCGGGCCGTGACCGGCCAGGGCACGGCGGTGCCCTTCCTCATCGTGGCGGCGAGCGTGCTCGGCGTCGCGCTCATCGGTTGGCGCGCCGTTGCCCTCGGGGTGCGGGCTGCCCGGCGCCGGCCGGCCGGGCACTAGGCTGAATCCAGGGAACGCCCCTTCTTCGAACGGAGGACCATGATCACCGCATTCGTCTTCATCCAGACGGACTCAAAGAAGATCCCCGAGGTGGCCGAGGAGATCTCCGCGATCCCGGGCATCAGCGAGGTGTACTCGGTCACCGGCGACTGGGACCTCATTGCGATCGCGCGCGTGCGCGAGCACGAGGAGCTCGCCGATGTTGTCGCCGACCGGCTGTCCAAGGTCGACGGCGTGATCGAGACGACGACCCACATCGCGTTCCGCGCGTACTCGCGGCACGACCTCGACGCGGCCTTCTCCCTCGGGCTGTCCTGACTCCAGGCGGGCCACGAGCAGGGTGGAGAACGGGGGCCGGGCCATGTGGCCCGGCCCCCGTTCTGGACCAAGGAGCGGGAATCAGGAGCGGGTGAAGTCCACCCACGCCTGGAGCACCCGGGCCGCGGCGCCGGAGTCGATCGAGTCCTCGGCGCGCCGCTTCGCGGCGGCGAGCCGCTCGACCAGTGGGCCCTCCGCGGAGAGGTCGTAGGCCACAAGCCCAGCGGCTGCATTGAGCACCACGGCGTCGCGCACCGGGCCCCGGTCGCCGGCGAGGGTACGGCGGAGGACTCCGGCGTTGTGCGCGGCATCTCCCCCGCGCAGGTCGTCGAGCGTCGCCCTCGGGATGCCGAGGTCGAGCGGATCGAGGACCGACTCCGTGAGCTCCCCGTCCCGGACCTCCCACACGCGCGAGGTGGTCGTGATGGTGAGCTCGTCGAGCCCGTCGTCGCCGCGGAAGACCAGCCCCCGGCTCCCGCGCTCGGCGAGGACGCCGGCGATCAGCGGCGCCATCCGGGCATCCGCCGCCCCGACCGCCGAGGCCTGCACGTGCGCAGGGTTCGTGAGCGGGCCGAGGATGTTGAACGCCGTCGGGATCGCCAGCTCCTTGCGCGGCACGGCCGTGTACCGGAACGACGGATGGAAGACCTGGGCGAAGCAGAAGGTGATGCCCACGTGCTCCGCGGCCGCTGCCACGCGGTCGACGCCCATGTCCAGCCGGACCCCGAGCGCCTCCAGGACGTCCGCGGAGCCGGAGGACGACGACGCGGCGCGGTTGCCGTGCTTGACAACCTTGGCGCCCGCGCCGGCCATGACGAGCGCAGCCGTGCTCGAGATGTTCACCGTGTTCTGCTGGTCCCCGCCGGTGCCCACGATGTCGAGCTTCTCCCCCGAGATCGTGATAGGCGTGGCACGGGCGACCATGCCCTTGACGAGGCCCGCGAGCTCGTCGACGGTCTCCCCCTTGGCGCGCAGGCCCACGAGGAACCCGGCGATCTGGGAGTCGGTGGCGTCACCGGCCATGATCGTGTCCATGGCCCAGGCCGCCTCGGCCTGGCTCAGATCGCGCCCCGCGACGAGAGCGCCGATCAGGGACCGCCACGTGGGCGCGGTCGCAGGGGCAGATTCTCCAGGGGCAGATTCATTGCCGGAAGCCACGGTGTTCACGCCTCTGATGCTATCGACCCCGCACGGGTGGTGCCGAAACCTCCGGCCATGAGACGGGCCGCGGCCGCGCGCGGCCGCGGATCCGCATGTTTTCGAGGGTTTGTAGAAAAAGTTCCCAGAAGGTGCGGTTCGCGTTGGGCGAACCCGAGGTTTGTAGACATAATGTCCTTGTGACGACAGCGACTCATGCCCCGACAACCCCGGCACATCCCACGCTGAATCGCCCCAACATGGTCTCGGTCGGGACCGTGGTGTGGCTGTCCAGTGAGCTGATGTTCTTCGCCGGCCTCTTCGCCATGTACTTCACCCTGCGTGCCGCCTCGGGCGGCCTGTGGGCTGAGGAGACGGCCAAGCTCGACTTCCCCTACGCGCTCGTGAACACGATCGTCCTCGTGGCGAGCTCCTTCACGTGCCAGATGGGCGTCTTCGCGGCGGAGAGGCTCCAGCCCCGCCGTAGCGGCGGCGTCTTCGCGTTCGCCAAGTGGGGCATGGTGGAGTGGTTCATCCTCACGTTCTTCATGGGCACCTGGTTCGTCGCCGGGCAGGCGACTGAGTACGCGAACCTCACCGCGGAGCACGTGACCCTGAATGCCAATGCCTACGGTTCCGCGTTCTACATGACGACCGGCTTCCACGGCCTCCACGTGATGGGCGGCCTCGTGGCCTTCCTGTTCATCATCGGCCGCGCCTTCGCAGCCAAGCGCTTCGGCCACTACGAGGCCACCTCGGCCATCGTCACCTCGTACTACTGGCACTTCGTGGACGTCGTGTGGATCGGGCTCTTCCTGGTCATCTACGTCCTCAGGTAGTCCCCAGGAGCACAGCAGCAGATTTCGGACCGCGCCCGGACGGCGGCGGCAGCAAACGGATAGGAACGGATTCGTGAAGGCACTCTCGCAGAAGCGGCGTCACCCGATGGCAGTCATCGCACTGTTGGTCATGGGGCTGCTGCTGACCGGCGGAATGTACGCAATGTTCAGCACTGCCAACCAGGCCAAGGCGGACACCAGCTTCTCGGCGTCGGACGTCAGCGAGGGGCAGAAGCTCTTCGTGGCGAACTGCGCCACGTGCCACGGCATGGGCGCCTCCGGCACGGCCGCCGGCCCGTCCCTGGTCGGCGTCGGCGCAGCAGCGGTGGACTTCCAGGTCGGCACCGGCCGCATGCCGATGCAGATGAACGGCCCGCAGGCGCAGAAGAAGCCGGTGCAGTTCAATGATGACCAGACCAAGCAGCTCGCGGCCTACGTCGCCTCGCTCGGCCCCGGCCCGGCCCTGCCGGACTCGGCGATGCTCGATGACAAGGGAGACGCCACCCACGGCGGCGAGCTCTTCCGCGTCAACTGCGCCATGTGCCACAACGCCGCGGCGGCCGGCGGTGCCCTGACCCAGGGCAAGTTCGCTCCGTCCCTCGCGGGCGTCACCGAGAAGCACATCTACGAGGCCATGGCCACGGGCCCGCAGAACATGCCGGTGTTCTCCGACGCCAACATCTCCCCCGAGGGCAAGCGCGACATCATCACGTTCCTCAAGACGATCGAGACCCAGGGCTCGCCCGGCGGCGCCACCCTCGGCTCGCTCGGTCCTGTCTCCGAGGGCCTCTTCGTGTGGGTTGCAGGCCTCGGCGTCATCATCGGCTTCACGATCTGGCTCACGTCCCGCACGTCCTGACGCGCCAGCGCATCGCAGTATGGGCCGCCCAACGAGTGGCGGCATAGATTTGAACATCGTCCCCCGGCTGCCGGGGGCCAGGAAGGATGAGGGGAAATATGGGCAACCATAGTGACGGTTCTCCCCAGACCGGGGGCGCCGTAGCTACGGCTGGTCAGACAGAGAAGTTCGCGGATCCGGGACTCCCGCCGCACCGCCTCCGTCTGGCTGACACCGACCCCAGGGCTGCGAAGCGCGCTGAGCGCCAGGTCACGATTCTGTTCATCATCTCGGTGATCGGCACCATCGTGTTCCTCGTCGCGTACTTCGCCATCGACTTGGGCAGCGACTCGACGATCCCGACGATCCGCCTGCAGAACATCCTGCTCGGCCTCGGCACCACCTTCGCCATGCTCGGCATCGGCACGGGGATCGTGCACTGGGCCAAGGCGCTCATGCCGGACCACGAGGTCTCGGAGTCGCGGCACGCGATCAGCTCCGAGGAGGACCGCGTCGCCGCGGTCAAGATCGTCGACGACATCATCGAGGAGACGGGCATCAAGCGCCGTCCCCTCATCCGGAACACGCTCATCGGCGCGCTCGCGCTCGCCCCGCTCCCGGCCCTCGCCGTCTTCGGCGACCTGGGACCGAACGCGAACGACAAGCTGCGCCACACGATGTGGGCCCCGAAGAACGGCAAGAAGGTCCGCCTCACCCGTGACCCGGACGGCACGCCGATCAAGGCTTCGGACGTCACCATCGGCTCCGCGTTCCACGTCATTCCCGAGGGTCTGAACGACCTCACCGAGGGCAAGCTGAACGAGAAGGCAAAGGCCGTCGTCCTGCTCATGCGCCTCAACCCGACGGACCTGCACATCTCGCCCGGCCGCGAGAGCTGGAGCTACAACGGCATCGTCGCGTACTCCAAGATCTGCACGCACGTCGGCTGCCCGGTGGCCCTCTACGAGCAGCAGACCCACCACCTGCTGTGCCCGTGCCACCAGTCGACCTTCGACCTCACCCACGAGTGCGAGGTCATCTTCGGTCCTGCGAGCCGTCCGCTTCCGCAGCTCCCGATCGAGGTCGACGCCGACGGCTACCTCGTGGCCACGTCGGACTTCCACGAACCTGTTGGACCTAGCTACTGGGAGCGTGAGTACTCGTGAGCGGCACTACCGCCTCCACCTATCAGCCGCCGACCAAGGTCGGCCGGATCGCCAGCTTCGTCGACCAGCGCACGGGCGCGTCGAGCGTGGTGCGGGAGTTCGGCCGCAAGGTCTTCCCCGACCACTGGTCGTTCATGTTCGGCGAGGTCGCCCTCTACAGCTTCGTCATCCTGCTGCTGTCGGGCACCTTCCTGACGTTCTTCTTCGATCCGTCGATGGCGGAGACGCACTACGCCGGCGCCTACGTGCCGCTGCGCGGCATGGAGATGTCCGTCGCCTACCAGTCTTCGCTGCACATCTCCTTCGAGGTGCGCGGCGGCCTCTTCATGCGCCAGGTCCACCACTGGGCCGCCCTGCTGTTCGTGGCCTCGATGAGCGTGCACATGCTGCGCGTGTTCTTCACCGGCGCGTTCCGCAAGCCGCGTGAGATGAACTGGGTCATCGGCGGCGTGCTCCTCATCCTGGGCATGGCCGCCGGCTTCACCGGCTACTCCCTGCCCGACGACCTGCTCTCGGGCAACGGCCTCCGCATCATCGACGGCGTCATCAAGTCCATCCCGATCATCGGCACCTGGATCTCGATGTTCCTCTTCGGCGGTGAGTTCCCGGGCTCGGCCATCATCGGCCGCCTCTACGTGCTGCACATCCTGCTCATCCCGGCGATGATCCTGCTGTTCGTGGCGCTGCACCTGATGTTCGTCGTGGTGCACAAGCACACGCAGTACCCCGGCCCGGGCCGCAACGACGGCAACGTGGTCGGCTACCCCCTCGGCCCGGTCTACGCGGCCAAGGCGGGCGGCTTCTTCTTCATCGTGTTCGGCGTGATCGCCGCGATGGCCTCGGCCTTCACGATCAACCCGATCTGGAACTACGGTCCCTACGACCCCTCCCCCGTCTCGGCCGGCACCCAGCCGGACTGGTACATCGGCTGGGTCGACGGCGCGCTGCGCCTCATGCCGGGTGTCCTCGGCCCGATCGGCGGGTACCGGCAGCACTTCGAGTTCATGATCTTCGACCAGACGCTCACGCTCAATGTGCTCCTGCCGGCCCTCGTCCCCGCGGGCATCGTCTTCACCGTGCTGTTCACGTACCCGTGGATCGAGCGGTGGATCACCAAGGACGAGCGCGAGCACCACGTCCTGGACCGTCCCCGGAACGCCCCGACGCGCACCGCGATCGGCATGGCCGGGTTCACGTTCTACTGCGTCATGTGGGCTGCAGCCAGCTCCGACCTCATCGCGACCCACTTCCACGTGGCGCTCAACGATGTGACCTACTGGCTCCGCGCGCTGTTCTTCGCAGGCCCGATCATCGCGTTCGTCGTCACGAAGAGGATCGCCCTGGCGCTCCAGCGCAAGGACCGCGAGATCGCCCTCCACGGCCGGGAGACCGGCCGCATCGTCCGGCTCCCGCACGGCGAGTTCATCGAGGTGCACGCCCCGGTCGACGAATACAAGCGCTACCGTCTTGTGGGCTTCGAGTCGCCCCATGCCCTTCCGGCACAGCCGAATGCCAAGGGTGTCGTGGACCGCAAGGAGAAGCGCCGCGCGAAGCTCTCCAAGTGGTTCTTCGAGGACCGCGTCGCTCCGGTGACGCCGGCCGAGCTCGAGGCCGCCCACGCCCATGGGCACCACGAGGCGATCGAGTCGCACGACGAGGCCAAGAGCATCAGCCACTGACGCTGGCAGCCTCCCCAACGGGAAGGACCCCCCACCATCATGGTGCGGGGTCCTTCCCGTCTGCGGCTCACCACGGATACTCGGCTGAGCGTTCCCCCAAGGCCGCTCAGAGCGCGCGGAAGCGCTTCGGCGAGTAGCTGCGGGGGGTGCGGACTCCCGGACGCTGGAGCGGCACCCAGAGCTTGTAGCGGTCGGCCCGGTAGTAGGACACCGAGTAGTCCACGATCGACTTCGAGACGTAGGCATGGCGCTGGATCTTGAGAAGCGGCGAGCCCATCTCGACGTTGAGGAGGCGGGCCGTGGACGGGGAGGCAGCCGTCGCCTCGATGGTGTCCTCCCCCCACTCCATGACGAGTCCGTACTTCTCGCTGAGCACCTGGTAGAGCGAGTTGGGTGGCGGCCCGTCGGTGAAGCCGGGGACCCGGCTGGCCACGATGTAGTTCTCGTCGACGCTCATCGGCTCCTTGTCCGCCAGCAGGAGCCGGCGGAAGCGGACCACAGGGGTGCCCTCGTCGACCTTGAGCTCCCGGGCGAGGTAGGCGGAGGCACCGATCTGCTCGAAGCTGAGGACCTTGGCGTCCGGGACCATTCCACGGCGCTGCATCTCCTCCGAATAGGAGGTGAGCTTCATCTGCAGGTCGAGCTTCGGGCGGCTGACGAACGTCCCGAGGCCGACGATGCGGTCCAGCACGCCCTCCGCCACGAGCGCATCGATCGCCTGGCGCACCGTCATCCGGGCCACGCCGAAGCGCAGCGAGAGGTCCCGCTCGGACGGCAGCGGGGCGCCGGGTGCGAGCTTCACGGCGATGTGCGAACGGAGGATCTCCCGCAGCTGGATGTACATGGCGGTCTTCGACGAGCGGTCGAGCTCGCCGTCGATGCCCTCGGCGTTGTGCACAGTCCTCCTCGTGAGCCGCGGGGCCGCGTGCCCCGGCAGGGGCCGCGGCACGTGTCGCGATTCAATCCTGACACACGCCCACGGGGCGCGCGCACGCCGCCCCACGCTCTCGGCCGAGGGCAGAAACGCCGATGGCCGGCACCCTCATCGTGAGGGTGCCGGCCACCGGCGTGAAGGCAGACCGAGCTCAGTGTGCGTGGTCTCCGCGGCTGTACTCGAAGACCCAGCCGACGAGCGCGACAATGGCGATGCCTGCACCGATGAAGAGGATCCACCAGCCGACTGCCACACCGAGGAAGCTGATCGCCGCCGAGGCGCCCAGGACCAGCGGCCACCAGCTCCAGGGGCTGAAGTGGCCCTGCTCGCCGGCGCCCTCGTGGATCTCGGCGTCCTCGCGGTCCTCGGGACGAAGCCCCACGCGGCGGCCGGTGACCATGATGTACGAGCTGATCATGACGCCCAGCCCGAACGCGAGCAGGAGGCCGATGATGCCGACCCATTCGGTCCAGTGGGTCATGAACCCGTAGACGATCGCCACGGGCAGGAAGAACAGCCCCACGATCGCGAAGATCATCGTCTCGATTTTCACTTGGCGGTGTCCTTACGGTCGGCGGCCGCGACGGCGGCGGTGGCCCCCGCGTGCTGGACTGCTCCAACGCTCGAGAGCTCCGGGTGGTGGAGGTCAAGCGCGGGACGCTCGGAACGGATGCGCGGCAGCGACGTGAAGTTGTGCCGCGGCGGCGGGCAGGAGGTTGCCCACTCGAGCGATCCGCCGAAGCCCCACGGGTCGTCCACGAGGACCTTCTTGCCGTGGCGGGCCGTGATGTAGACGTTCCAGAAGAACGGAATCAGCGAAGCGCCCAGCACGAAGGAGAAGATCGTGGAGAACTGGTTCATCCAGGTGAAGTTGTCCTGGGGGAGGTAGTCGGCGTAGCGGCGCGGCATGCCCATGACGCCCAGCCAGTGCTGGATCAGGAAGGTGCCGTGGAAGCCGATGAGGAGCAGCCAGAAGTGGATCTTGCCGAGACGCTCGTTGAGCATCTTGCCGGTGAACTTGGGCCACCAGAAGTAGAACCCGGCGAACATCGCGAACACGACCGTGCCGAAGACGACGTAGTGGAAGTGCGCCACCACGAAGTAGGTGTCCGAGACGTGGAAGTCCAGCGGCGGCGACGCGAGGATGATGCCCGTGAGGCCACCGAAGAGGAACGTGATGAGGAAGCCGAGGCTCCACAGCATCGGCGTCTCGAAGGTCAGCGAGCCCCGCCACATCGTGCCGATCCAGTTGAAGAACTTCACGCCTGTCGGCACCGCGATCAGCATCGTCATGAACGAGAAGAACGGGAGCAGGACCGCGCCGGTCACGTACATGTGGTGTGCCCACACGCTGACCGAGAGGGCCGCGATGGCGATGGTCGCGAAGACGAGGCCCTTGTAGCCGAAGATCGGCTTGCGGCTGAAGACCGGGAAGATCTCCGAGACGATGCCGAAGAACGGCAGCGCGATGATGTACACCTCGGGGTGGCCGAAGAACCAGAACAGGTGCTGCCAGAGGATGGCGCCGCCGTTCTCCGGGTCGAAGATGTGGGCGCCGAAGCGGCGGTCCGCTCCGAGGCCGAACAGCGCAGCGGCGAGCGGCGGGAACGCCATCAGCACCAGGATCGAGGTGATGAACACGTTCCACGTGAAGATGGGCATGCGCCACATGGTCATGCCCGGGGCGCGCATGCAGATCACGGTGGTGATGAAGTTGACGGCTCCGAGGATCGTGCCGAAGCCCGAGAGCGCGAGTCCGAAGACCCACAGGTCACCGCCCACCCCCGGCGTGAACGTCGTGTTCGACAGCGGCGCGTAGGCGAACCATCCGAAGGAGGCGGCGCCCTGGGGCGTGATGAAGCCGGCGGTCGCGATGGTGGAGCCGAAGAGGAAGAACCAGAACGCGAGGGCGTTGAGACGCGGGAACGCGACGTCGGGGGCGCCGATCTGCAGCGGCATGATCACGTTCGTGAAGCCCGCGAAGAGCGGGGTCGCGAACATGAGCAGCATGATCGTGCCGTGCATCGTGAACAGCTGGTTGTACTGCTCCTTGGTCTGCAGGATCTGCATGCCCGGCTCGAAGAGCTCCGCGCGGATGAGCAGTGCCATCACGCCGCCGAGGCAGAAGAACACGAACGACGCGATCAGGTACATGTACCCGATGGTCTTGTGGTCGGTCGAGGTGATCCAGTTGACGACGATGCGCCCCTTGGACGTCGGCACCACCGGTGCGCTTACAGCACCGGCAGAAGGCGACTGGGTATAGGTAGCCATGGTCCCTACTTCTGGTTCTGGTTAGGGTTGCGGTCGTACTTCGTGTCCAGGAGGCCCTTGTCGAGGCCCGCCAGATGCGCCTGGAACTCCGCCTCGGGGACGACCTTCACGCGGAACAGCATCTCCGAGTGGTACTCGCCGCAGAGCTCGGCGCACTTGCCGTCGTAGGTGCCTTCCTTCTGCGGCGTGAAGTACATGTAGTTCGGCTTGCCCGGGATCATGTCGCGCTTCTGGAGGAACGCGGGGACCCAGAACGAGTGGATGACGTCGCGGGAGGTGAGCTCGACGGTCACCGACTTGCCGACCGGCAGGTAGAGGGTCGGCAGCGTGTTGAGGTCGATCGCCTGGCCCGTCAGCTGCGCCTGGGTGCCGGCCTCGTGCACATCGTCCTTGACGACGCCGCCCTGCTTGTAGTTGAAGTCCCAGGACCACTGCTTGCCGACCACATTGACGGTCACGTCCGGGTTCGCGTTCGGGGTGTCGATCGCGCGCTGGTCGCGGTCGGTGAAGTAGAAGAACGTGAAGACGAGGAACAGCGGGATCGCCGTGTAGAAGATCTCGAGCGGCAGGTTGTAGCTCGTCTGGCGGGGGAAGCCCGTCGTGCCCTTGCGCCGGCGGTAGGCAACGATGCACCAGAGGATGAGGGCCCAGGTGATCAAGCCGATGGCCATGGCCGCGATCCAGGAATTCACCCAGAGGTCCGTCAGGATCGGCGTATTGCTCGTGGTATCCCGATCAGTGGGTAGCCAGCCACGCTGGACCTCGGGTGAACATCCAGACAGCGCGAGCGCGCCGGCCGCGGCTACTGCCGAGACCGTGATGATGCGTGCGCGCTGCCTGCTGGTTCGGTTCTGCGACCTCACAGACGGCCCTTCCTCTTGGTGCTTCTCTCCGGTGGCAGCACGGCAGACGAGCTCCCGTGCACGCGACCGGGCGACATAGTTTTACTACTCGGTGTAGAGCTTACAGCGAACATCGGCCAATATCCCACATGTCCCGCAGACGCGTCGGCCGCGCCCCGACGGGACCGTTGGCGGTCCTGTCGAGGCGCGGCCGATGCCGTGCCCGAAGCGGCTCAGTGGAAGGAATCACCGCATGCGCACGAGCCCTGCGCATTGGGGTTGTCGATCGTGAAGCCCTGCTTCGAGATGGAGTCCTCGAAGTCGATGGTGGCGCCCGCGAGGTACGGCACGCTCATCTTGTCCACGACCACCTCGACGCCGTCGAAGTCCCGCACCGCGTCCCCGTCCAGCAGGCGCTCGTCGAAGTACAGCTGGTAGATGAGTCCCGAGCAGCCCCCGGGCTGGACCGAGACACGCAGGCGCAGGTCAGTGCGTCCCTCCTGCTCCAGCAGGCTGCGGACCTTCCCGGCCGCGACCTCGGTCAGCTGCACCTCGTGCGAGGCCAGGGCCTCGGCAGGCTCATTGATTGCAGTGCTCATTCCGTACCTTCTCTCGTGCCGTCCTGCGTGGCCGGCGGAGTGCCCGCCCGGCCTCGTTGGGCCTTCCCTCCATGCTACGACCGAGGCGGCAGGCCCTGCCAACCCTCTGAGGGCGAGTTCACACTCGGTCGCGGTGCAGTCCGGCCAGGAGCAGGCTCTCCGCCACGATGCACTTCTCGAAGTCCCCGAGGTGGAGGGACTCGTTGGCGCTGTGGGCCCGCGAGTCGGGGTCCTCGACGCCGGTGATGAGGACCTCGGCGGCGGGGAAGACCTCCTTGAGGTCTGCGATGAACGGGATCGAGCCGCCCATGCCGGTGTGGACCGCAGGCGTCCCCCACGCCTCACCGAGCGCCCACAGCACGGTGCCGGCGGCCGCGGAGCCGGTGTCGGCCTGGTACGCGCTGCCCTTTTCCTTGGGGCTGAAGGTGAGGTGGGCGCCGAACGGCACATGGGCCTCGAGGTGCTCGCGGACGCAGTCCATCGCCGCGTCCGGGTCCTGTCCGGGGGCGAGGCGGAGGCTGAATTTCGCGCGCGCCCGGGCCTGGATGGTGTTGGACGCGACGTCCACGGCGGGGACATCGATGCCGATGATGGACAGCGCGGGCCGGCGCCACAGCCGGGCGGCGATGCTGCCCGTCCCCGCGAGGCGCACTCCCTCCAGCACCGAGGCGTCCTGCCGGTACTGCTCCTCGGGATAGTCGAGGTCGGCGTCGTCGTGGGCCACAAGCCCCTCGATGGCGACGTTGCCGGCGTCGTCGTGCAGCGTGGCGATCAGCCGGGCGAGGATGGTGGGGGCGTCGAGGACCGGGCCGCCGAACACGCCGGAGTGGACCGAGTGGCCGAGCACGGCCACCTCGAAGGTGCCGTCGACGAGCCCGCGGAGGCTCGCCGTGAGCGCGGGTCGGCCGACCGCCCAGTTGCTCGAGTCGGCGACGACGATCACGTCCGCTGCGAGCCGTTCGCGGTGCGCCTCGAGGAAGGCGCGGAAGGACGGGGAGCCGAATTCCTCCTCGCCTTCGATGAAGAGGGTGACGCCGATCCCGAGCCTGTCAACGAGGACCTCGGAGAGCGCGCGGAAGGCTGCGAGGTGGACCAGGATGCCGGCCTTGTCGTCCGCACTCCCCCGGCCGTACAGCCGGCCGTCGCGTTCCGTCGCGATGAACGGCTCGGTGTCCCAGAGGTCCAGGTCCCCCGGCGGCTGCACGTCGTGGTGGGCGTAGAGAAGGACCGTGGGCTGGCCGGGCTCAGCCGCGTGCCGGGCGACGATGGCCGGGCCGCCCTCGGTGCCGTCGGGGCGGGGAGCGCGGAGGATCTCGGCGTCCTGGATGCCGGCGTCGCGGACGAGCTCAAGCACGGCCTCGGCGCTGCGCTCGATCTCGGCGGGCGGGAAGGACGGCCAGGCGATCCCGGGGATCGCGACGAGCCGGGTCAGCTCGGCGACGGTGTCGGCGAAGCGGCGGGCGACGGCGGCCCGCAGCGCCGCGACGTCGGCGGCGGGCACATGCTGGGGTAGATGTGAAGGCATGGCTTGACATTACAAGGGAGCCACTCCCCCATCAATGGCCGGCACGTCCCCGCGGCCGGGCGTCCGCGGCGGTCGCACACGGCACCGCCCGGTATCCTTGGAGGGTGTTTGGACGCAAGAACGAGCCAGCTGCCGAGACGACCCCGCAGCCCGCCGAGCCCCAGGTCCCGGTCGTGGGCAAGGGGACCCCGACCCCGAGGCGCAAAGACCAGGAGGCGGCGCGGCGGCGTCCCCTCGTCCCCACGGACCGCAAGGCCTCCAGGGCCGCCGAGCGGCAGGCCGCCGTGGAGGAGCGCCAGCGCGTGCGCCGGGCCCTCGAGACCGGCGACGAGCGGAACATGCCGTTCCGCGACCGGGGCCCGCAGAAGCGGTTCGCCCGCGATTTCGTCGACGCGCGCTTCAACCTCGGCGAGTACCTGATGTTCGCGGCCCTCGCCTTCGTGGTCATCTCGTTCATCGTCCCGCAGGCCGCCGCCGCCCAGGTGTTCATCCTCGGGGCCTTCTGGATCGTCTTCCTCCTGGTGTTCGTGGACACCTTCTGGCTCTCCCGCCGCCTCAAGCGCGCGCTGCAGGCCAAGTTCGGCGAGGTCGAGCGCGGCACCGTGTGGTACGGCAGCATGCGGGCCCTGCAGTTCCGCCCGCTGCGGCTGCCCAAGGCGCTCGCGAAGCGCGGCCAGTACCCGGCCTGACGGCCCGGGCCCCACAGCGGCCGGGGCATTCCCCGGCAGCCCTGACCACGACGGCGGCGCGGCCCCACCCGGGTGCCGCGCCGCCGTCGTCTGTCCTCCCGGCCCGGACGCGCGGGGCGCGGCCGAGGCTGGGGGTCAGCGAGTCCGCGCGGGGGCGGGCCGGCGGGCGAGGCCGCGGTTGACGGCTGCCGCCCAGAAGGGGCCCTCGTAGAGGAAGGCGGTGTAGCCCTGGACGAGGGTGGCGCCGGCGTCCAGGCGCTCGCGGACATCGTCCGCCGTCTCCACCCCGCCCACCGCGACGAGGGCGAGCCGGTCCCCCACCGCGGCCTTGAGGCGGCGCAGCACCTCGAGGGAGCGGCCCTTGAGCGGGGCGCCCGAGAGGCCGCCGGCCCCCGCGGCGTCGACGGCCTCGGCGGGGCTGGCGAGACCTTCCCGCGAGATGGTGGTGTTCGTGGCGATGATGCCGTCGAGCCCCATCTCGAGCGCAAGCCGGGCCACATCGTCGATGTCCGCGTCGGAGAGGTCTGGGGCGATCTTCACCAGCAGCGGCACCCGGCGGCCCGCGGCGGCCTCCGACTCCTCGCGCACCGCGGCCAGGAGCGGCCGCAGAGTCTCGACGCTCTGCAGGAGGCGCAGCCCCGGCGTGTTCGGCGAGCTGACGTTCACCACCAGGTAGTCCGCCACCGGGGCCAGCGCCCGCGCGCTGACGCGGTAGTCATCGGCGGCGTCCTCGAGCTCCACGACCTTGGTCTTGCCGATGTTGACCCCGATGACCGGCCGGTCGGCGCCGTAGCGCGCCTCGAGGGCGGCCCGCGCTGCGGCGATGCGGGGTGCCACGGCGGCGGCACCGTCGTTGTTGAAGCCCATCCTGTTCACGACCGCGCGGTCCTCGATGAGGCGGAACAGCCGCGGCCGGGGGTTGCCCGGCTGCGCCTGACCGGTGATGGTGCCGACCTCGATGTGGCCGAAGCCCAGCTCGGCGAGGGCCTCGATCCCCCGGCCCTCCTTGTCGAAGCCAGCCGCGAGGCCGAAGGGCGAGGGGAAGGCGAGCCCCAGGGCCTCGGTGCGCAGCGACGGCGCAGGCGCCGTGCACCTGGCGAGGACTCGGCCGAGCCCGCAGGAGTGCACAGCCCGGATCGCTCCGAACCCGATCCGGTGGGCCCGCTCGGCGTCCATCCAGGAGAAGGCAGCACGGAAGAACAGGGGGTAGAAGCGCATGGGTCTAGTCTCCCATGCCCGCTGCTCTCTACTCTCGTTCTTGACGCCACGATCAGGAGGCCCCATGCCGCTCCACTGGACCCAGGACTTCCTGGGCCGCGGTGTCGAGTCGGCTCCGCTCGGCCGCGGGCGGCACGGCGAGCTCGGCACGCTCATCAGGTTCGACCCCGCGGAGGGGACGACGGGTCCCGGAGGCCCGGCCCTGCAGCCGGCGGAGGGGGCCCTGCTCTACGTGCACGGCTGGAGCGACTACTTCTTCAACCTCGAACTCGCCCACTTCGCCGCTGCCCGCGGCTACCGGTTCTACGCCCTCGACCTCCCCGAGCACGGGCGGAGCCTGGCGGGAGGGGAGATGCCCGGATTCGTCGGTTCGGCCGAGCACTACCTCGAGAGCCTGGACGCTGCGGTTGCCGCGGTCTGCGCCGACTCGGGCACCCGGCCGGTGCTCATGGGGCACTCGACAGGCGGCCTCGCGGCGGCGCTGTACGCGCAGCGGTCCGGGGAGCAGCTCACCGGGCTCGTCCTGAGCAGCCCGTGGCTCGTCGCGCACGGCGGTGCGGCGGCCGGCCGGGTCCTGGAGGCCGCCCTGCGCCCGGCGTCGCTGCGGTGGCCGCGCCAGCAGCTTCCCCTGCCGTCCCGCGGCTACTTCTGGCGCGCGGTCGCGAAGGAGGCCGGGGGCGAGTGGGAGCTGCGCGAGGACCTGCGCCCGCGCAACGCCTTCCCGGTGCGGGTGGGGTGGCTCCATGGCGTCCTCCAGGGGCAGCGCCTCCTGCGGTCGGGGCCGCGGATCGAGCTGCCGTCCCTGCTGCTCGCTTCCACCACCTCGGACGTCGGGCCGGTGTGGCGGGAGCGGATGCGCGAGCGGGACGCGGTGCTCTCCATCGCGCCCATGCGCCGGGCGGCTGCGGAGCTCTGCGTGCAGCTCGACGAGGCCCTCGTGGAGGGCGGCCTGCACGATGTGCTGCTCTCGCCCGCGCCCGTCCGCAACGAGGCCTACGGCAGGCTGGGGAACTGGCTCGAACAGCTCGGCTGGCAGGCCGGCTAGCTCACGGGGGCCCGGTCGACCGCGCCCCCATAGCGGCGGTCGCGGCGCGCGTAGATCTCCACGGCCTCCCAGAGGGTCCGCCGGTCGACGTCCGGCCACAGCGTGTCGAGGAACACCATCTCGGCATACGCCGACTGCCACAGCAGGAAATTGCTCAGACGTTGCTCGCCCGAGCTGCGCAGGAACAGGTCCACGTCCGGCAGGTCCGGTTCGTCGAGGTATCGCTGGATGGTCTTCTCCCCCACGCTGCTCGCGCGCAGGCGGCCTGCCTCGACGTCGCGGGCGATCGCCGCGACGGCATCCGCGATCTCCGCCCGGCCCCCGTAGTTGACGCACATCGTCAGGTGGCAGACCGTGTTCTCGCGGGTGTAGGCCTCGGCCTCCTCGAGCTCCTTGATCACCGAGCCCCAGAGTCGGGGCCGCCGCCCTGCCCAGCGGATGCGAACCCCCCACGAGTCCAGAGTGTCGCGCTGGCGCCGCAGGACGTCCTTGTTGAACCCCATGAGGAACCGCACCTCCTCGGGCGAGCGCTTCCAGTTCTCGGTGGAGAACGCGTACACGGAGACGTACTCGATGCCGAGCTCGATCGCGCCCGCCATGACGTCGAGCAGCGCCGGCTCCCCGGCCTTGTGCCCCTCGATGCGCGGGAGGCCGCGCTGGTTGGCCCAGCGGCCGTTGCCGTCCATGACGATCGCGACGTGCCGGGGCACGAACTCACGCGGGATGGCGGGCGGGGTCGCGCCCGAGGGGTGTGGGAAGGGCGCGGCAGGGGCAGGGCGGCCCGTGCGGGTGCGTCGCGGGGAGAGGGGTGTCACGAGGGCGGTCACCGTCCGGGTCGGGTTGTGGGGTCTTCACGGCCGCGGACGACGCCGCGCGGCCGGCTGTCAGGGATCGGCGGCCTCGCGCTCGACGAGCTTGAGGGAGCCCACCGCGCGTTCGAGGTGCCATTGCGCATAGGCGGCGACGAGCCCGGCGGCCTCCCGCCGGTGTGGAGGCTCGGACGCATCGGCCGCGACCCAGTCGCCGGCCAGAAGCGCGGCGAGCAGCCGGACGGTCTCCCTGGCCGGGGCCGGGGACCCGGGCGGCCGGCAGGCCGCGCAGACGATCCCGCCGAGGGCCGCACTGAAGGCCCCGTGCGGTCCCGGCTCGCCGCAGCGGGCGCAGTCGGTGAAGCTCGGCGCCCAGCCCGCGGTCGAGAGCGCCCGCAGGAGGTAGGAGTCGAGGATGAGGCCGGGCGGATGCGCTCCCCTGCTCAGCGCGGCGAGGGCACCGACGAGGAGCAGGTACTGCGCGGTCGCGGCGTCGGCCTCGGAGGCCGTGAGCCGCTCCGCGGTCTCGGCCATCGCGGCCGCCACGGTGTAGCGGGAGTAGTCGGCGGCGATCGGGGCGCCGTAGCTGGCCCGCGCGGCCGCCTGGCTCACGATCTCGAGGGACCGTCCGTGCACGAGCTGGAGCTCGGAGACCATGAACGGCTCGAGGCTCGCCCCGAAGCGGCTGCGGGTGCGCCGCACCCCGCGCGCAACCGCGCGGACCTGTCCGTGCGAGCGGGTCAGCAGGACCACGATCCGGTCCGCTTCGCCGAGCTTGTGGGTCCGCAGCACGACGCCGTCGTCCCGGTAGCTCCGGGATGCGAAGGTCGTCTCAGCCATGACGTCCATTCTCCCACCGGAAGTGACACCCGGGCGGCACGACGGCGCCGGAGCGGCCCGGCGCCGTCGTGCGCACTGCGTCCGGGTGCCTCAGGCGGCGACCTCCGCGTCGCGCAGGGCCCGGTTCACGGCGGAGATGACGGCCTTGAGCGAGGACATGGAGGTGTTCGGGTCGATGCCGACGCCCCAGAGGACGCGCTCCCCGACGGCGCACTCGACGTACGCGGCCGCCCGGGCGTTGCCGCCCTCGCTCAGGGCGTGCTCGCTGTAGTCCAGGACCCGGACGTCGAGGCCCTCCTGGGCGAAGATGTCCAGCAGCGCGGCGATGGGCCCATTGCCGGTGCCGGTGCGCTCCACGCGCTGGCCGTCGATCCGCAGCGTGGCGTTGAGCGTCATCGTGCCGTCCTCGTCGGACTCCGCGGTGACGTGGCTCAGCGCGTACTTGCCCCACGCCCTGCCGTCCTCCGCTGCGGGCAGGTACTCGTCGCTGAAGATCGCCCACAGCTGGGCCGCGCTGACCTCGCCGCCCGCCGTGTCCGTGTGCCGCTGGATGACGCCGGAGAACTCGATCTGGGCCCGCCGCGGGAGGTCCAGGCTGTGCTCGTTCTTGAGCAGGTAGGCCACGCCCCCCTTGCCGGACTGCGAGTTCACCCGGATCACGGCCTCGTAGCTGCGGCCGAGGTCCTTGGGGTCGATCGGCAGGTAGGGGACCTGCCAGGTGAAGTCCTCGACGGTCTTCCCGGCGGCCGCGGCGTCGCGCTCGAGTGCCTCGAAGCCCTTCTTGATCGCGTCCTGGTGGGAGCCGGAGAACGCGGTGAACACGAGGTCGCCGCCGTAGGGCACGCGTTCGCCGACCGGCAGCTGGTTGCAGTACTCGACCGTGCGGCGGATCTCGTCGATGTTCGAGAAGTCGATCATCGGGTCGACGCCCTGGACGAACATGTTCAGCCCGAGCGTGACCAGATCGACGTTGCCGGTGCGCTCGCCGTTGCCGAACAGGCAGCCCTCGATGCGGTCCGCGCCGGCCATGTAGCCGAGCTCGGCGGCCGCGACCCCGGTCCCGCGGTCGTTGTGCGGGTGGAGGGACAGGATGATCCCCTCGCGCGGATGCAGGTTGCGGCTCATCCATTCGATCGAGTCGGCGTAGACGTTCGGGGTCGCCATCTCGACCGTGGCCGGCAGGTTCACGATCACCTGGTTGTCCGCGCTGGCCTCGAAGACCTCCGCGACGGCGTTGCAGACGCGCGCCGCGTACTCGAGCTCCGTCCCCGTGAACGACTCCGGGGAGTACTCGTACGTGATGTGCGTGTCCGGGATCATCTCCTGGTACTTCTTGCAGAGCAGCGCGCCCTGCACTGCGATGTCGAGGATGCCGTCCTCGTCCTGGTTGAACACGACGCGCCGCTGCAGCACGGAGGTCGAGTTGTAGAGGTGCACGATCGCCTGCTTCGCACCGGCGAGGGCCTCGTAGGTCCGCTCGATGAGGTGCTCGCGCGCCTGGGTCAGGACCTGGATCGTGACGTCGTCCGGGATATGGTTGCCGTCGATGAGCTGGCGGACGAAGTCGAAGTCCGTCTGCGACGCCGAGGGGAAGCCGACCTCGATCTCCTTGTAGCCCATGTCGACGAGGAGCTTGAACATCTTCAGCTTGCGGGCCGGGCTCATGGGGTCGATGAGCGCCTGGTTGCCGTCCCGCAGGTCCACCGCGCACCAGCGCGGCGCCTTCTCGATCCGCCGGTCCGGCCACGTGCGGTCGGGCAGTTCGACGGTGATCTGCTCGTGGAAGGGCAGGTAGCGGTGGACGGGCATGCCCGAGGGCTTCTGAGCGTTGCGCATGATTTTACTGTAGGCCTTTCGTAGCTGCTGTGATCCGCGGCGGCCGGGCACGTAGGAACTCCGCGGCGGGGGTGGCCTGCAACGGATCAGCACTGCGCTGGATCAGCGGCTAGAAGGCCCCGCCACGGCAGCTAAGAAGAAGCAGCGCGGTTGGCACACGCCCACGATAGCATCCGCTCATGGCGCGCCCGCCCGGGTGACGCCGCGGCGCCTAAGATGAAGCGTCCGCAGACAGGAGGCACCATGACCATGCCAGCCGCGCCGTCCGGCGTCGACCGCCAGTACTTCGATGACCGGGTCAGGGCACAGGACGACCTCTACCGACACGTCAACGGAGGGTGGCTGAGCTCGACCGAGATCCCCGCGGACCGGGCCCTGGTCGGCACGTTCGTCCAGCTGCGGGACCTCTCCGAGGAGAACGTCCGTGCCCTCATCGAGGACCTCGCCGGCGGCGACCACCCGGAGGGCTCGGACGAGGCGAAGATCGGCGCGTTCTTCCGCTCGTTCATGGACGTCGGGCGCGTCGAGGAGCTGGGGGCCGCTCCCCTGCAGCCGCTGCTCGCCCAGATCGCGGCCGTGGACGACGTCGGCTCCCTCGTCACGACGTCGGCGCGCCTCGGGCGCGGGGGCACCGAGGGACTGTTCAGCTTCTACGCGGCACCCGACGCCGGCAACCCCGAGCGCGTGGTCCTGTATGCGAGCCAGGGCGGCCTCGGCCTTCCCGACGAGTCCTACTACCGGGATGAGAAGTTCTCCGAGACGGTCACCGCCTACGAGGACTACCTCCGCGACGTCTTCGCCCTGCTGGGCGCGGCGACGCCGGCGGAGGACGCGGCCGCGGTGCTCGGCCTCGAGCGGCGGATCGCGGCGCTCCATTGGGACCGGGTGGCGCTCCGCGACCCGCAGCGGACGTACAACCTCCGCACCGAGGCCGAGGCGACCGAGGCGTTCGGGCATTTCGCTGCCTGGGCTGAGGCCACCGGCGTCCGACCCGACGCGCGGGCCGAGCTCGTGGTGGGCAACCCGGACTTCCTCGCGGGCATCTCCGGGCTCCTGGAGGAGGTCCCCCTGCAGACCTGGAAGCTCTGGCTGACCGCCCATCTCGTGGGCTCCGCCGCGCCGTTCCTGTCCTCGGTATTCGTCGACCGCCACTTCTCGTTCTATGGCACGGTCCTCTCGGGCACGCCCCAGAACAAGGAGCGGTGGAAGCGCGGCGTCGGCGCGGTCGAATCCGGCCTCGGCATGGCGGTGGGCCGCCTCTACGTCGCGCGGCACTTCCCCGAGGGCCACAAGGCGGCCATGCAGGAACTCGTGGCCAACATCGTCGAGGCGTACCGCGAGAGCATCTCCGTCCTCCCATGGATGGGCGGCCAGACGCGGGAGCGCGCGCTGGAGAAGCTCGCGGCCTTCCGGCCCAAGATCGGCTACCCCGACGAGTGGATCGACTTCTCTGATGTCGTGGTCGACGAGGCGGACCTCCTCGGCAACGTCTGGCGCGCCCACGCAGCGGAGCTCGACCGCCTGCTGGACGAGATCGGCAAGCCGGTGGACCAGGTCAAGTGGCTCATGACCCCGCAGACGGTCAACGCGTACTACCACCCGCTGATGAACGAGATCGTGTTCCCGGCGGCCATCCTGCAGGAGCCGTTCTTCCACCCCGACGCGGACCCGGCCGTGAACTACGGCGGGATCGCAGCTGTGATCGGGCACGAGATCGGGCACGGGTTCGACGACCAGGGGTCGCAGTTCGACGGGACCGGCGCCCTGCGGAACTGGTGGACGGACGCGGACCGCGCCTCCTTCGAGGCGCTCACGGCCCGGCTCGTGGACCAGTTCGACGCACTGGCACCGGCGGAGACACCCGGCCACACCGTGAACGGGCGGCTGACGCTCGGCGAGAACATCGGCGACCTCGGGGGCCTGGGCATCGCCTACAAGGCCTACCGGCTGAGCCTGCACGGACAGGAGGCGCCGGTCATCGACGGCCTCACCGGGGCGCAGCGGTTCTTCATCTCGTGGGCCACGGTGTGGCGGCAGGTGTGCCGGCCGGAGGAGACGCTGCGCCGCCTCTCGATCGATCCGCACTCCCCCAACGAGTTCCGCACGAACGCCGTCGCGAGGAACCTCGATGCCTTCCACGAGGCGTTCGGCGTGGCCGAGGGCGATGCGATGTGGCTCGCGCCCGAGGAGCGCGTGACCATCTGGTAGGGCCCTGCGCCCACCGTCCTGGCACGGCGGCCCCGGAATCCCTGCAGGGATTCCGGGGCCGCCGCTCTCTGACCGCTAGTTGGGCACCGTCACTGCCCGAAGGCTGCCTGGCAGGTGCTCTGGGCCGCGGTCTGGGCCACGAGGTTGTCCGGCATCTTCGGCGTGTAGTGCGTTCCGGTCGTGAAGTCCTGCCCGACGTAGACCTGCACCCCGTAGACGTTGGGCGCCTGCTGCACCTGGGACGAGGGGATCCCGAGGCTGGCGGCGACGTCGGCCGCGACGTCGGCGAAGTCGCCGCCGTAGTAGACGTTCGTCGTGGCGACCGGGGGCGCCGTGAACTGGGTCGTCTTCGTGAAGCCCTGGCCTGCGAGGAACTGCACCAGTGCCGCGGCCCTGCCGGTGACGGCCGAGCCGTCGGCCACGGTCACGGGCTGGATCGTCTTGTCGTACGCGGGCGGAGCGGGAGAGGAGGAGGACTTCGTCGGGGCGGCGCTCGCGGTCTGGTTCGGCGCGGGCGCCGGCGCGGTGAGGTCGCGGTTCTCCCGGAGCGCCTGGAAGAGCGCGCCGGCGGCCGGCTGCTTGATCTGCACCCGGTTGGGGTCCCCGGTGTAGGGCTCCCACGGCACGGTCACGAACGAGACCTTGGCCAGGTCCACGGCCTTGAGGCGGCCGGCGATGGTCAGCATCGTCTGGGGGCTGCCGAGCCCCTGGTCGACGGTGAGGTTCTTGGTGATCGTGTCAGCGATGGAGAGGAGCTTCGACACGTCCGAGAGGGTGCCGTCCGACTTCACCTTCCGCGCGAGCGACGCGAGGAACTCCTGCTGGGACTTGATGCGGGACAGGTCGCTGCCGTCGCCCACACCGTGGCGGCTGCGCAGGAAGGCCAGTGCCTGCTCGCCCTGGACCATGTTGTTCCCGGCGTTGAGCTTGAGTCCGGAGGCAGGGTCGTCGATCGGGGCGTTGACGCACACCTGCACCCCCCCGATCGTGTTGGAGAGGTCCTTGACGGCGTTGAAGTCGGCGACCATGAAGTGGTCGATCTTCAGCCCGGTGAGCGCGTTGACCGTGTCCACGGCGCAGCCGGGACCGGCCTCCGCCATCGCGGAGTTGATCTGGCCCACGGTCTGCGCCGGGAAGTCCCGGTTCGTCTTGGGGTCGTGGCACTTCGGGATCGGCACCATGAGGTCGCGCGGGAAGCTCGTCATCGACACGACCTTGTTGTCCCCCGAGATGTCCATGAGGATCATCACGTCGGAGTTGCCGTACCCGGAGCTGTCCGCCTGGGAGCCATAGGCGGCGTCGGCGCCCGACCGGGTGTCGGTGCCGATGATGAGGATCTGGAGGGGGTCGGTCGCGTCGTTCGTCGCGTCCGCCGTCGCATTGCCGGCGCTCAGCGGCGCCTGGTGGAGGTTGGATCCGAGCCGGATGAACCAGTACCCGGCGAAGGCGATGACTCCCACGAGGACCAGCGCCACCACACCGCCGATGATCTTGAGTGCGAGATGCCGCCTCCCGAGGGGTCGCGCATGTCGCAGCGGGGCGGATCCGTTCGGGCGTGCATGGTGCACGCCGCTGCGTCGGGCGCTGCTGGGAGCAGCCGGCGCGGCATCGGCGCGTCGAGCCAAGGAGAGGCCTTCCTGCGAGGGGCTGGGTCGGTATATAGTAACCGGCCACCCTGTGTGGGCCCTGTAGCCACAGCGGGGCGGCTCGCGCCGCGCTAGAACCCGAGCCGGCCCAGCTGCTTGGGGTCGCGCTGCCAGTCCTTGGCGACCTTGACGTGCAGGTCGAGGTAGATCCGGGTCCCGAGCAGCGCCTCGATGCCGCGCCGGGCCACCGTGCCGACCTCGCGCAGCCGTGCTCCGCCCTTGCCGATGATGATGGCCTTCTGCGAGGGCCGCTCGACGAACAGGTTCACCCTCACGTCGAGCAGCGGGTTGTCCTCGCTGCGTCCCTCCCGCGGCACGATCTCGTCGACCACGACCGCGAGCGAGTGCGGCAGTTCGTCGCGCACGCCCTCGAGGGCCGCTTCGCGGATGAGTTCGGCGACCATGACCGCCTCGGGCTCGTCCGTCAGCTCTCCGTCCGGGTACAGCGGCGGCGAGGGCGGCATGTGGCCGATCAGCACGTCCGCGACCGTGGAGACCTGGTATCCGTCCTGCCCGGAGACGGGCACCACGTCGGCCCAGCCCTCGCCGCCGAGCACTTCGCGCCCGAGGGCGTCGACGGCGAGGAGCTGCTCGGTGAGCTGGGCGCGGTCGACGAGGTCGGCCTTGGTGACGAGGGCGACGATCGGCTTGCGCGGGACGCCGGCCAGCTGGTTGGCGATGTACTTGTCCCCCGGTCCGATCCGCTCGTTCGCGGGAATGCAGAACCCGATCGCGTCGACCTCGGAGAGGGTCTCCGCCACGAGGTCGTTCAGCCGCTGCCCGAGCAGGGTCCGCGGGCGGTGCAGCCCGGGGGTGTCCACGAGGATCAGCTGGCCGTCCTCGCGGTGGACGATGCCGCGGATCGTGTGCCGCGTGGTCTGGGGCTTCGCCGAGGTGATGGCCACCTTCTGGCCCACGAGCGCGTTGGTCAGCGTCGACTTGCCCGCGTTGGGGCGCCCCACGAGCACGGCAAATCCGGCGCGGTAGTCCGGGGCTCCGTGCCCCTCGGTCTTCTCAGCCATGGGTGTTCCCTGCCTCGTCGTTGTTCTCAGTTGTCGTGGTCGGCTCGGCGCGCTCGGCGAGGATGTGGCTGATCCGGTTCCGGCGCCCCACCCGCCGTTCGGCGGTGAGGCGGATTCCGTGGACCTCGGCCGTGCTCCCCACGATCGGCACGCGCCCGAGGCCCTTGGCGAGGAGCCCGCCGACGGTCTCCACCTCGTCGTCCTCGAGGTCGACGTCGAACAGCTCTCCGAGGTCGTCCAGCCCCATGCGGGCAGTCACCCGGAACCGGCCGTCGCCGAGGTCGAGGGCCTCGGCCTCGTCGTCGTCGTACTCGTCGACGATCTCGCCGACGAGTTCCTCGATGAGGTCCTCGAGCGTGACCAGCCCGGCGGTGCCGCCGTACTCGTCGACGACGATGGCCAGATGCGTCGACTCGCGCTGCAGCTCCTTCAGCAGCTCGTCGACCGGCTTGGACTCGGGCACGAACCGCGGCTCGCGCGCGAGCGAGTCGACCGGCTCGCGTTCGGCACCGGCGGCCTCGTGGAGCCGCGCCGCGACGTCCTTGAGGTAGAGGACGCCGCTGACGTCGTCGAGGCTCTCCCTGAACACCGGGACGCGCGAGCAGCCCGACCGCAGGAACAGCGACATGGACTGGCGCAGCGTCGAGCCGGACTCGATCGCGACGATGTCGGTCCGTGGCACCATGACGGCGCGCACGAGCGTCTCGCCGAGTTCGAACACGGACTGGAGCAGTTCGGCCTGCTCATCCTCGAGGTCCTCGGTGTCGCTCGAGCGCTCGACGAATTCGCGCAGCTCGGTCGAGGTGTACGTGGCCTCCTCGTGGCGGGGGTCGGTGCCGGTGGCCGCGCTGCCGATCCGCACGAGCCAGCCGGGGACCGGTCCGAGGGCGGCCCGGAGGCCGCTCAGGAGCGGCGCGGAGACCGCGGCGATCGGCAGCGCGTGCTGGCGCCCGAGCTGGCGGGGCGAGACCCCGACGAGCAGGAAGCCGATGAGGGCCATGACCACGGTCGCGGCGAGCCCGGCGAGCCAGACGTTGTCCAGCCAGCTGTGCACGAGGACGGCCACGGCCACCGCCGCGGCGGTCTCGAACCAGATGCGCCAGAACCGCAGCGCGTGCAGATGCGGCACCGGGTCCGCCAGGACGCGGGCGAGGGCCGCGGCACGGCCGGTCTCGATGTGCTCCTCCGCGTCGTGGCGCGGGAGGAAGGCGAAAGCCGCCTCAGCGGCGGCGAGGAATCCTGCGAGGACGACGAAGACGAGGGCGAGGATGAGCAGGAATGCGGTGGTCACGCCACCGTCTCGCTCGGTGCCGGCCTCCCGAGGAATTCGGTGAGCAGCTCGCGCTGGAGCGCGAACATCTCGTCCCGTTCCTCCGGCTCCGCGTGGTCGAAGCCGAGCAGGTGCAGGATCCCGTGGGTCGCGAGCAGGAGCATCTCGTCGTCCGCCGTGTGCCCGCCGCGCTGGGCCTGCTGGACCGCGACCTGGGGGCAGATCGCGATGTCACCGAGCATGCCCTGCGGGGTGGGGCGCCCCGGGGCGCCGGGCGTGAGCTCGTCCATGGGCACCGAGAGCACGTCGGTGGGCCCCGGCTCGTCCATGAGCTCGAGGTGCAGGCGCTCCATCGCCTCCTCGTCGACGAGCAGGATCGACAGTTCGGTCTGCGGGTGGAGCCACAGGCGCTCGAACACGAACTGGCCAAGGCGCACGAGGGCCTCGGCATCGACCTCGAGGCCGGACTCGTTGTTGACTTCGATGCTCACGAGTCCAGCTTAGACTCAGGCGCGCCCGCGACCGGCGTGGAGGAGCCCTGGGCGCGGGCTTGGTCCCGCCGGCGCTGGACCCGGGCGCGCTCCTTGGCATCCCACCGTCCGTAGGCGTCCACGATGTCTCCGACAAGCCGGTGCCGGACCACATCGCTGGCATCGAGCACGGAGAAGTTCACGTCCTCCACCCCTTGGAGGATCTGCTGGACGATCCGCAGGCCCGAGGCGGCGCCTGTCGGGAGGTCGACCTGAGTCACATCCCCGGTCACGACCATCTTCGAGCCGAACCCCAGGCGCGTGAGGAACATCTTCATCTGTTCGGGCGTCGTGTTCTGCGCCTCGTCGAGGATGATGAAGGCGTCGTTGAGGGTGCGCCCGCGCATGTACGCGAGCGGGGCCACCTCGATGGTGCCGGCCGCCATGAGGCGCGGAATGGACTCGGGGTCCATCATGTCGTGCAGGGCGTCGTACAGGGGGCGCAGATACGGGTCGATCTTGTCGCTGAGCGTGCCCGGGAGGAAGCCGAGCCGCTCCCCCGCCTCGACCGCGGGCCGCGTGAGGATGATCCGGCTGACGTCCTTGTGCTGGAGCGCCTGGACCGCCTTGGCCATCGCGAGATAGGTCTTGCCCGTGCCGGCAGGACCGATCCCGAAGATCACGGTGTTGGCGTCGATCGCGTCGACGTACTCCTTCTGGTTGGCCGTCTTGGGGCGGATCGTCCTGCCCCGGCTCGAGAGGATGTTGTGCGTGAGCACATCGGACGGGCTCGCGACCGTCTGGGTGCGCAGCATCGCGACGAGCTGCTCGAGCGACGCGGTGGTCACGGTGGCCCCGCTCGCGGCGATGGCCGAGATCTCCTCGAAGAGCCGCCGGATGTGCGGTACCTCGGCGGTCGGACCGACGATGGTGAGCTCGTTGCCGCGCGCATGGATCGACACTGCCGGGAACTGCTCCTCGACGTACCGCAGGGCTTCGTCGTGCGGGCCGAGGATGCGGACCATCTCGTCGCTCGAACCGAAGCGCAGCACTTCGGTGCGGGCCGCGGGCGTGGTGTGCGGGAACTCCGCGGTCACAGGCGTGTCTCTCCTCCTCGGTGCGGCCGTCGGCCGCTCGTGGCCGGCCCTCTGGCCGCCCGTCCAGTCCATCCTACTGCCGCGCCCGCCGCAGGGGCCGTGTGATGCGGGGGCCGTGCCGGGCCAAAGTCGTTGGAAATATCAATCGTGCATCACTTGGGACACTATTCCCCCCTCGGCCGGGACCACGCCGGAATGCTGTGCCAAGCTGGACGGTGGCCCCGCCGGAGGGGCACGGACTGATCTGCGAGGGAAGCGATGGCACTTCGAGCTGGGCTGGGGAGCCGGCGCCGACGCGGCGCGCGGACCCTCGCTGCCGCCCTCCTCGCCGCGGGCCTGCCCCTCGCCGGCTGCACGGCCGCGGGCACACCCCAGCCGAGCATCGCCGCGGGGTCGACGGCCGGGCCCAGCAGCGGGATGACGCAGGCCTCGGCCCCTCTCGAGACGTCCCAGACCTCGGCGAAGGCCCCGGTGTACTGGCTGGGCCGGGCGCGGGACGGGGTCTATCTGTACCGGGAGTTCCGCGATGCAGACTCCCGGGACAACCCCATCGCCACGGCCCTGCGGATCATGATGTCGCAGAAGCCGCTCGACCCCCACTACTTCACGCCCTGGCAGTCGCCCAAGAAGCTCGCCGCGTCGGTCTCGGGGCGGAACTACATCACGGTCGATGTCTCAGACGACGCCTTCAACACCGGCGTGGACGAGCCGACGGCCCAGCTCGCGGTCCAGCAGCTGGTCTACACCGCGACGGCTGCGGCGGCGAGCTCGGGACTGGTGGACGCCGGCCAGCCGATCTCGGTCATGCTCCTGGTCGACGGCCGGACCTCGCAGCTCGCCTTCTCGCGTGTCCAGCTGGGGCAGCTCATGCAGCGTGACCCCTCGATGATCGCGCCGGTGTGGATCATCGACCCGCAGGAGGGCACCCAGCTCAAGGGCGCGCTCAAGGTCTTCGGCAGGGCGACCCAGCCGGACAGGCCCTTCGCGTGGCAGGTCCTGCGGCACGATGCCCAGGGGAACCGGTCGGTGTACGTCAGCGGGAACATCACCTCGGGCCACGAGCCCGGGCACGTCGGCGAGTTCACCTTCTCGGTCAACCTGCCGCCCGGCGACTACGAAGTGCGGATCCTGCCAGCGGACGACGCCTCGCCGTCGGCCGCCTCGAGCACTGCCGCCTGGGACTCCAAGTCCTTCACCATCACGGGCTAGCGGCCGTCCCGGGTCCCCCACCGGCCCAGGCGTTCGCCGGCGAGGGCGAGAGCGGCCGGCCCGGCGGTCGAGGACCGCAGCACGTGGGGGCCGAGCAACGCCAGACGCGCCCCCGCCAGCACGAAGCGCTCGAGTTCGGCCGGGCTGATTCCACCCTCGGGGCCGACGATGAACAGGACCTCGCCCTCGCCTGAGTCCACGCCGTCCTCGGGCGCCACACCGCGGAGGATGCCGGCGAGCGATTCGCTCGCCTCCTCGTGGAGCACGACGGCGAGCCGCGCCTGCGCGATGCGCTCGGCGAGGCGGGCGTCGTCGACCGCGGGCTCGACCGCCGGCACCCAGGCGCGGCGGGCCTGCTTGGCTGCGGCGAGGACCACGGAGCGCCACTTCGCGAGCGCCTTGTCGGCCCGTTCACCCTTCCAGCGCACGATCGAGCGCTCGGCCTGCCACGGGATGACCGCGTCCACGCCGAGCTCGGTCGCCGTCTCCGCGGCGAGCTCGTCCCGATCGCCCTTCGCCAGCGCCTGGACGAGGACGAGTCTGAACGGGGGGCGCGCCTCGTGGTCGACAGAGTCGATGACGGCCTCGAGCACCGAGCCCTCGGCCCTGCTGACCGTGCCGACGGCGCGCGTCCCGGCGCCGTCAGAGACGTCGACGCCCTCCCCGACGCCCAGCCGCCGGACGGCGACAGCATGCCGCCCCTCGGCCCCGTCGACCGTCATGGTGCTGCCGGGGGCTGCGCCGTCGAGCGCGCCGGGGGCGACGTAGAAGAGCGGCCGGGACATCGTCAGAGGTTGCCGAACTTGTCGCGGAGCTTGGCGAACATGCCGCCGCTGCCCACGAGCTTGCCCTCGCCGACCTGCTCGCCGCGCAGCTTGGCGAACTGGCGCAGGAGCTCCTCCTGCTCCGCGTCGAGCTTCGTAGGCGTCTCGACCCTGACGTGCACGAGGAGGTCTCCGCGGCCGGCGCCGCGCAGCCGGGCCACGCCGAGGTCGTGCAGGGTCACCACATCACCGGACTGGCTGCCGGGCCGCAGCGTGATCCCCTGCTCGCCGTCGAACGTCTCCAAGGTCATCTCGGACCCGAGGGCGGCGGCGGTCATCGGGACGCTGAGCGTGGCGTGCAGGTCATCGCCCTCGCGCGTGAAGGTCGGGTGGGAGGCCACCCGGATCTCCACGTAGAGGTCGCCCGACGGTCCGCCGGCCGTTCCCGCCTCGCCCTGGCCGGCGAGCTGGATGCGCGTGCCGGTGGACACACCCGCCGGGATCTTGACGGTGAGCGAGCGCCGGCTCCGGATGCGGCCCTCGCCGCCGCACTCGTTGCACGGGCTGGGGATCTCGGTGCCGAATCCCTGGCAGGTGGGGCACGTGGCCATGGTCATGACCTGGCCGAGGATCGAACGGACCGGCCGCTGGATGTGTCCGGAGCCGCCGCAGACGCCGCAGCGGACCGGCTCGGTGCCGGGCTCGCAGCACGAGCCGTCGCAGCGGGTGCAGACCACGGCGGTGTCGACCTCGAGCTTCTTGTTGACGCCGAACACCGCGTCCTTGAGCTCGATCCGGACGGCGATGAGGGCATCCTGTCCGCGCCGGACGCGCGAAGCGGGGCCGGACTGTGCCGCGCCGCCGCCGAAGAAGGTCTCGAAGATGTCCTGGAACGCGAAGCCCGCCCCGTTGTAGCCGCCGGAGAAGCCGTTGTCGGTGCCGTTCTCGTTCCCCGTCGTGTCATAGACGCGGCGCTTCTGCGGGTCCGAGAGGACCTCGTAGGCGTGGGTGACCGCCTTGAACCGGTCCGCGGCGTCTTCGCCCGGGTTCATGTCCGGGTGGAGCTTGCGGGCCAGCTTCTTGTAGGCCTTCTTGATCTCCTCGGGCGTCGCATCGGTCTGGACGCCGAGGGTTTCGTAGTGGCTGCTCACAGTTCTCTTTCTTCTCAGCTTCCGGCGATGATCTTCGACAGGTAGCGGGCGACCGCCCGCACTGCGGCCATCGTGGCCGGATAGTCCATGCGTGTGGGGCCGAGGATGCCGAGCTTCGGGCCGTCGTCCTGCCCGTACCCGGTGGCCACCACGGAGGTCTCGGCGAGGCCGACATACGGGTTCTCCCGCCCGATGGTGACCGTGACGCCGCGCGGATCGCTCGCCATCTCGGACAGGAGCCGCAGCAGGACGACCTGTTCCTCGAGTGCCTCGAGCACCGGCGAGATGCTCTGCAGGAAGTCGCTGTTGGACCGGGCGAGGTAGGCCGTGCCGGCCATCACCATCCGGTCCTCACGGCTTGCCTCGGCCAGGGTGCCGAGGCCGTAGGCCAGCTCGGCGCCCAGCCGCTGGTCCTGGGGCGCGAGCGAGGCGACGACGTCCGCCGCGCCGGCGGCGAGCCTCGCGACCGCCGTGCCGGCCAGCCCCTCGAGGAATCGCTGCCGCAGGTAGGCGAGCCTGTCCCGGTCGACGTCCTCGCCCACGGTGTGCACGCGCTGCTCGACCGTCCCGGTGTCCGCGATGAGGACGAGCAGCACCTGGCGCGGGGCCATCGACACCGCCTCGACGTGGCGCACCTTGGCCCGGCCCAGCTGCGGGTACTGCACGACGGCGACCTGGTTGGTCAGCTGGGACAGGAGCCTGACCGTGCGCTCGAGGACATCGTCCAGGTCGTCCGCCCCGTCCAGGAGCGTCTGGATCGCCTGCTTCTCCGCCGCGGACAGCGGCCGCACCGCCGAGAGGTGGTCCACGAAGACGCGGTAGCCCTTGTCGGTCGGGACCCGGCCCGCGCTCGTGTGGGGGGCCGTGATGAGGCCGTCGTCCTCGAGGGCCGCCATGTCGTTGCGGATCGTGGCGCTCGAGACACCGAGCCGGTGGCGTTCCACGAGCGCTTTGGACCCGACGGGCTCGCGGTAGTGGACGTAGTCCTCCACAATCGCCCGCAGGACCTCCAGCTTCCGGGGCTCGTTCATCACACCTCCTGCTCCGACGGCGGGCGGCGCGCCCGCGGCTTAGCACTCTCTGGGATCAAGTGCTAAGTCTAGTACGCCCACCGCCCCGGGCGGGAACCCCCGGGCTGTGCGCTCGGCCACGGCGCGTCCCCGGGTGCCGCGGCCCGGGCCGCCGTAGGATTCGGCGGGTGGACCGACTCAGCTATGACTCCTGGGGGCCGGCCGACCTCGCTGCCCCGTCCCGTGCCGAACTGCCCCTCGTCCCCGCCGATCTCGGGCTCGTCCTCGAAGACGCCGAGAGCGGATGGGTCGGTGCCGTGGTCCGCGTGGAGAAGTCCGGGGGCATGCACCTCATGAGCCTCGAGGACCGGCGCGGGCGCACCCGCTCGTTCCAGCTCGGATTCGGCTTCCTCCTCGATGGCCGCCCCGTCCGCGTCGGTCCGCCGGCCCCCCGGGCCCAGCCCGCTGCCCCTGCACGGACCGCGTCCGGCTCGGTGCGCGTCGAGGGCCTGCGGGCGCAGGTGGCCAAGGCAAGCCGGGTCTGGGTGGAGGGCAAGCACGACGCCGAGCTCGTGGAGAAGGTCTGGGGAGACGACCTCCGCGTCGAGGGGATCGTCGTCGAGCCCCTGCACGGGGTCGACGACCTCGCGGGGGCGGTCGCGGCGTTCGGGCCCGGACCGGGCCGGAAGCTCGGGATCATCGTCGACCACCTGGTGGAGGGCTCGAAGGAGTCGCGGATCGTGGCCGAGGCCGTGGCTGTCCCAGGGGCCGCCGGGAACGTGCTCGTCGTGGGCCACCCCTACGTGGACGTCTGGCAGGCCATCAAGCCCTCGGTGCTCGGCATCCCCGCATGGCCCACCGTGCCGCGCGGCACGGGTTGGAAGACCGGGATCCTCAAGGCGTTCGGATGGCCGCACGGCACCGCGGAAGACGTGGGCCTCGGCTGGCAGAAGCTCCTCGGGGCGGTGCGCACGTACGCCGATCTCGAGCCCTCCCTGCTCGGCCGCGTCGAAGAGGTCATCGACTTCCTGACCGCCTGATCGCGCAACCTTGGATATCCTTGGACTGCTCCCGGCGGCCGCAAGGCCCCGCGGACGTCAACACCGCAAGGACCCACAGGCAAGGATTCATCAGTGGCCGAGTACCCGAAGGACCCCCGCAGCACCGCCGGACAGGACAACGGTGCCACGGTCCCCGCGCCGCTGACGGCGTCCGAGGACCGGCAATGGGCGACCCTCGCGCATTTCGGCGGCATCCTCGGCTTCGTCCCGTCGCTCCTGATCTACCTCGTCTTCAAGGACCGCGGGCCCTTCACCGCGCAGGAGTCGAAGGAAGCCCTGAACTTCACCCTGCCGCCCACGATCGCGGCGATCCTGCTCAACCTGCTCGGGTACATCCCGTTCGTGGGGAGCGTGTTCTCGGTCCTGGCGACCCTGCTGTGGATCGCGCTGACCGTGTTCTCGGTCACGGCCGGCATCCAGGTCAACCGCGGGCAGCCGTACCAGTACCGCTACAACCTGCACCTCATCAAGTGACCGATCAGGGGAACGCTGCTGAACTCGTCAGGGAAGCAGCGCGCGCACGACCGCGTCGGCGAGGAGCCGGCCCCGCAGCGTGAGGACCAGCCGGCCCCGCAGCGCCGCTGGACCCTCGACGAGCCCGTCGGCGATCAGGCCGGCTACCGCCGCGCGGCCCTCGGCATCGAGGTCGGACGTCGGCAGGCCCGAGGCGAGCCGGACCATCAGGAGGACGCGCTCCACGTGGCGGGTGCCGTCGTCGAGCGTCTCCCGGCCCGCGGCGGGCGAGAGGCCCTGCGCGAGTCGCCCGGCGTAGGCGGTGGGGTGCTTGACGTTCCACCAGCGGACGCCGCCCACATGGGAGTGCGCCCCGGGGCCGATGCCCCACCAGTCGCCGCCGTTCCAGTAGGCGAGGTTGTGCCGGCACTCGAAGCGGCCGGCCTGCTGGCCGCCGCGGGCCCAGTTGCTGACCTCGTACCAGTGGAAGCCCGCGCTGCCGAGCACCGCGTCGGCCAGCTCGTACTTCTCGGCATGGTCGTCGTCGTCCACCGCCGGAACCTCTCCGCGGCGGATCTGGGCGGCGAGCTTCGTCCCCTCCTCGACGATCAGGGCATAGGCGCTCACATGGTCCGGCTCGCACGCCAGCGCCGCGTCGAGCGAGGCGCGCCAGTCGTCGCGCGACTCGCCCGGGGTGCCGTAGATGAGGTCCAGGCTCACGTCGAGTCCCGCGTCCCGGGCCCATCGGACCGCCTCGGGCACTCGGGAGGGGGTGTGGGTGCGGTCGAGGACCTTGAGGACGTGCGGCACGGCGGACTGCATGCCGAAGGAGACCCGGGTGAAGCCGGCCTCGGCGAGGGCCTGGAGTGAGGCCGGCGTGACCGAGTCCGGGTTCGCCTCCGTGGTCACCTCGGCCCCCGGTTCAAGTCCCCATTCAGCGACCGCCGCCGCGAGGATCGCGGCAAGGTCCTGAGCGGGCAGGAGGGTGGGGGTGCCGCCGCCGAAGAACACCGTGGAGAGACGACGGCGCGGCACGCCCGAGGCGTCCAGCGCGGCCGCCGCGAAGCGCACCTCCGAGACGGCGGTCGCGGCGTAGTTCGCCTGCGAGGCGCCGCCGCCGAGCTCCGTGGCCGTGTAGGTGTTGAAGTCGCAGTATCCGCACCGGACGGCGCAGAACGGGATGTGGGCGTACAGCGAGAAGCCCCGCTCCCCCGCCGCCACGGCCGCCTGGGGCGGCAGGACGCCGTCGGCCGGGGCCGGGTCCCCCAGAGGAAGGGTGCTGGGCACTACTTCTTCGCCTTGTCCTTCGACTCGTCGGTGGTCAGCGCCGCGATGAAGGCTTCCTGGGGCACCTCGACGCGGCCGACCATCTTCATGCGCTTCTTGCCCTCTTTCTGCTTCTCGAGGAGCTTGCGCTTGCGGGTGATGTCGCCGCCGTAGCACTTGGCGAGGACATCCTTGCGGATGGCCCGGATGTTCTCGCGGGCGATGATCCGCGAGCCGATGGCCGCCTGGATGGGCACCTCGAACTGCTGGCGCGGGATGAGCTCGCGCAGCTTCGCGGTCATCATGGTCCCGTACGCGTAGGCCTTGTCGCGGTGCGTGATGGCGCTGAACGCGTCGACCTGCTCCCCCTGCAGGAGGATGTCGACCTTGACGAGGTCGGCGACCTGGTCGCCGTCGGCCTTCCAGTCGAGCGAGGCGTAGCCGCGAGTCTTGGATTTGAGCTGGTCGAAGAAGTCGAACACGATCTCCGCCAGCGGGATCCAGTAGCGCAGTTCCACCCGGTCCTCGGAGAGGTAGTCCATCCCCTTCATCTGGCCGCGCCGGCCCTGGCAGAGCTCCATGATGGCGCCCACGAACTCGTTCGGGGCCAGGATGGTCGCCGAGACCATGGGCTCGCGGACCTCGAGGACCTTGCCCGTGGGGAACTCGCTCGGGTTCGTGACGGTCACGACCGACTTGTCCTCGAGGGTCACGTCGTAGATGACGTTGGGGGCCGTGGAGATGAGATCGAGGTTGAACTCCCGCTCGAGGCGCTCGCGCACGATCTCGAGGTGCAGGAGGCCGAGGAAGCCCACACGGAAGCCGAAGCCGAGCGCGGCGGAGGTCTCGGGCTCGTAGACGAGGGCCGCGTCGTTGAGCTTGAGCTTGTCCAGCGCGTCCCGCAGGTCCGGATAGTCCGAGCCGTCCAGCGGATAGAGGCCGGAGAAGACCATGGGCTTGGGGTCCTGGTAGCCGCCGAGGGACTCCGACGCCGGCTTGGAAAGGTTCGTGATCGTGTCGCCGACCTTGGACTGGCGCACGTCCTTGACGCCCGTGATGAGGTAGCCCACCTCGCCGACGCCGAGGCCCTTGGACGGGATCGGCTCCGGGGAGATGACGCCGATCTCGAGCAGCTCGTGGCTGGCCTTGGTCGACATCATCTGGATCCGCTCGCGCGGGCTCAGCGAGCCGTCGACGACGCGCACGTAGGTCACGACCCCGCGGTACGTGTCGTACACGGAGTCGAAGATCATCGCCCGGGCGGGGGCCTTGGCGTCGCCCACGGGTGCCGGGATGTCCCGCACGATCCGGTCGAGGAGGCCCTCGACGCCCACGCCGGTCTTGCCGGAGACCTTCAGGACGTCGTCGGGGTCGCCGCCGATGAGGTTGGCGAGCTCCTCCGCGTACTTCTCGGGCTGGGCCGCGGGCAGGTCGATCTTGTTCAGCACAGGGATGATGGTGAGGTCGTTCTCCATCGCGAGGTACAGGTTCGCGAGGGTCTGGGCCTCGATCCCCTGGGCCGCGTCGACGAGGAGCACCGCGCCCTCGCAGGCCGCGAGCGAGCGCGAGACCTCGTAGGTGAAGTCGACGTGCCCGGGCGTGTCGATCATGTTCAGGGCGAAGGCCGTGCCGTCGACCTCCCACGGCATGCGGACCGCCTGGGACTTGATGGTGATGCCGCGCTCGCGCTCGATGTCCATCCGGTCGAGGTACTGCGCCTTCATGTCCCGCGGCTGCACGACTCCCGTGAACTGGAGCATCCGGTCGGCGAGGGTCGACTTTCCGTGGTCGATGTGCGCGATGATGCAGAAGTTGCGGATGATCGACGGATCGGTCGCGGCGGGCACGGGCGCTGTGCGGGCCATGGGAGACACGGTGAACGGTCCTCACTGTCAATACGGTCGAGGCGTGGTTGCCCACGGTGGTTTGCTGACTTCCTAGTCTCCCATAGGCTGTGTGCGCGCCGCTCCCGCGTGCGCAGCCCCCGTGGACGCGGCGAGTCTGCTAGCATGATCTGCTGTGTGTCCGTGCAGGTCGGCGGGCACTGACGACCGGCTGCCATAGGCATCCCCACGCCGCTCAGTCGATGGTCGGTCCGAACGCCCTCTAGACCCTGTTGGCATCAACAAGAGAGTTCCATACGTGGCAAACATCAAGTCCCAGAAGAAGCGCATTCTCACCAACGAGAAGGCCCGCCAGCGCAACATGGCGGTCAAGTCGGAGCTGAAGACGGCCATCCGCGCCGTCACCAGCGCGATCGCCTCCGCTGACAAGGATGCCGCTGTCTCCGCTCTGGCCTACGCGAGCAAGAAGCTCGACAAGGCCGTGAGCAAGGGCGTCATCCACAAGAACCAGGCCGCGAACCGCAAGTCGGGCATCGCGAAGAAGGTCGGCAGCATCGGCTGACCTGCAGGTCTTCCTGGAAGGGGCCGGCATCCGTGACGGATGCCGGCCCCTTCTGTCGTCCGTGGCCTCCGGTCCCGGGCCTCCGCGTCCCGGGTCGCTGGCCCGGATCGGCCGGTTCCGATCAGCGGGCGCGGGCGGCCGAGCTGACTGTCGAGAGGGCGCGCTCGACCGCATAGGCGGGATCGCGCGCGAGCCCCTTGACCTCGGCGTCGGCCTCCGCGACGGCCCGGATCGCTGCGGCGAGGCTCTGCGGCGTCCAGCCTCGGATGTCACGCTGGGCCTGCTCGACGAGCCACGGCTGCATGCCGAGCTCCCTGGCGATGGCCTGTGCTGATCCGTGGGCCCCCGCGACCTTGGCCAGCGTCCTGAGCTTGGAGGCGATGGCCGCGACCATCGGCACCGGGTCGACGCCGGTCTCGAGGGCGTGCCGGAAGGCCGAGAGCGCCTTCGCCTTCTGGCCGGCGAGGGCGGCGTCGGCGACTTTGAAGGCCGTGGCCTCGACGCGTCCGCCGTAGTACTTCTCGACCGTCGCGGCGTCGACTGCAGAGGATGCGTCGAGGATCAGCTGGCTGCACGCGGCCGCCAGCTCCGCGAGGCTGCTGCCCACCGCGGCGACGAGGGCGTCCACGGCCTCGCGTTCGATCCGCCGGCCCGACCCGCGGAACTCGGCCTGCACGAAGGCAGCCTTGTCGGAGTCCTTCTTCAGCGGCTGGCAGTCGACGACGGGCGCGCCCGAGGCCTTGACCGCGTCGAGGAGCTTCTTGCCCCGGGTTCCGCCGCCATGCCGGAGCACGAGGACGACGTCCGGCTCCGGGGCCGATGTGTACGCGAGCCCGTCGCGGAGGAACTCCTCGCTCATGGATTCGAGTCCGTGCACCTCGATGAGCTTGCTCTCGCCGAACAGCGATGGAGAGGCCGCCATCAGCAGCTCACCGCCGGCGTAGGCGCCGGCCTCGAGCCGGGTGACTTCGAGCTCGCCAGCGGCCTCCCTGGCCTTGGTCCGCACCGAATCCATAGCCCGGGCCGCGAGGTAGTCCTCCGGGCCCGTGACCAGGACCACGGGCGCGGGCCCGGCGTCGCGCCAGTCGACGGTCCCCGCGCTCCTGGCGCCGGCGGAGCCCCTGGGCGCCTGGGACCTGCTGGTCCGGGCTGGGGGCGTCACGCGCGGCCCCCTGCGGTGGTCTTGCTGCACTTCACCCGTCCACTCTCCCACGCCGGGCCGCCCGGCCCAATCCGGACGCGGCGGCCGCGGCCGCACGGGCGCCGGCTGCGGGCCCTCGCATGCGCAGGAGCACCGCGCGCCATCGCCCGGACGAGAGCGCAGCCCACAGCACCACGGCGTTCGCCGCGGACACAGCGGCCATCACCGCCGTTCCGATGAGGCCCTCCGGCCAGGGCAGGGCCGCCCCCGGGAGCGATGCGAGCAGGCGCGCGACGGCGGCGACGGCCTGGGCGGCGGCGCCCCCGACCGCTGTGCACACGAGCGCCATCGGCGGACACCAGGGGCAGGTGGCGAGGGCCAGCGTCCCGGCCACGGTCACGAGCGGGACGAAGGGGGCCACCACGACGTTGGCGACGAGGGACAGGCTCAGGAACGAGGGCTGGATGAGCACCATGAGGGGGCCGCACATCAGCTGGGCCGAGAGGGGTACGGCGACGCCTACGGCGAGCCAGGTGGGCAGGCGCGCCGCGAGCAGGCCGGTGAGCGGCGGCCCGAGCAGTGCGATCCCGAGCGTGGCCGCCACCGAGAGCAGGAAGCCCATGCTCAGGGCGAGGTCCGGCTCGAGCAGGACGAGGACCAGCACGGCGCCGGACAGGGAGGAGCAGCTCCGCCCGGCGCGGCCGCTCACGAGGGCCACGAGCCCGACGGCGCCCATGGCTGCCGCCCTGAGGACACTCGCCTCGGGCCCGACCACGAGGGCGAACGCCGCGAGCACTGCACAGCTGGCGGCGGCGGCCGCCGGCCGCGGGGCGCGGGCGGCGCGCAGGGCCAGGAGCACACTGGCGGACAGAAGGGTGAAATTCGCTCCGCTCACTGCAGTGAGGTGGCCCAGCCCGACCTGCCGCATCGCGTCCTCGAGCTCCTGCGGCAGCGCTGCCGTGTCGCCGACGGCCATGCCGGGCAGGAGCCCTGCCGCATCCTCCGCCAGCCACGCGCTCGAAGCGCGGAGCGCTCCCCGGACCTCGCCCACGAGCAGGCCGACGGGCTCTCCGCCGACGACGCGCGGCCGGGACGAGGTGCTCAGCAGGGGCGGGCGTCCCGGCTGGGTCGCGGGGACGACGCGCCCGGCCACCTCGACGGTGGTGCCCGGCCGGAGCCCCCTGACCTCACTCCCGCCGATGAGCCGGACCGCGGACGATGCCGCGAAGGTGCGCCCGGCGTCGGTCGCCCGCAGGATCCGTCCCTCGGCCCCGAAGCGCGGTGCCGTGCCGAACCTGCTGGGCCCGCGCAGGGGCGTGGGCTCCGTGCGGACTTCGACCGTGGCCACGGTGCTGCCGCCGCGGGCCAGCAGCTCGCCCACCGGTCCGGCGCGCTCGGCTGCGCCGTGTCCTCCGGCCGCGGCAAGGCCTGCCGCGCCTGCCAGGGCGGAGCACGCGGCGAGGACCGCGAGACCTGCCGCTCGCGCCGGGGTCGGCCCGGGGCGGCCGAGTGTGCTCCGGCCGCCCTGCGGCGATCGCCGCTGGGGGCTGCGCCGCAGCGGGCCGCAGCGCCAGGGCCGAGACCTGCGGAATCGCGCCCTCCAGACGTGCGCCCTCCGGCAGCCGAACGCCACGGTCGCCGCCGCTGCGGCGCAGACGAGGCTCGCGGCAAGGAGCGCCACCAGGATGCTGGCCGCCTCTGCGAACGGGCCCACCGCGGCGCCGAGCCACGCCGCCGCGCCCAGGGGAACGAGCCGCAGGTCCCTCCACCGGCCGCCGGCCGCCACGGGCTGCACCGCCTCCACGCTCCACCAGCCCGAGGCGAGCATGCGGAGCCGGTCCGGCGCGGCGGCCGTGCCCGCCGCACGCTCCCCGGCCGCGCCCTCCACCGCGGCCGTGCGGTAGCGGTCCCAGGCCCCGCGACGGCCGCTCATCCGACGGTCACCAACGGCAGCAGCGACTCGAGCATCTTCGGCCCGATCCCGCTCACCGCGTCGAGGTCCTCGGGGGCCGAGAAGCGCCCGTGGGCCGCGCGGTAGTCGACGATGCGCTGGGCTAGGACGGGCCCGACCCGGGGAAGCACTCCGAGGTCCTCCGCCGTCGCAGTGTTGATGTTGACCTTGCGGGGACCGCCTCCTGCCGGCGCGGGGGTGCCGTCGGCCCGCTGGGGCGCGCTGCCGCCCGGTGCTCCGGCGGCGGTGCCGCCGGCGTGCAGGCCTTCCTCGGGTTCGCCGCGGACCGGAACCTTGAGGCGCGTTCCGTCCTCGACCGGCGCTGCCAGGTTGAGCCGGTCGAGGTCCGCGCCAGGCTTTGCGCCCCCGGCCGCGGCAATGGCCTCGTGGACGCGCGCCCCCGGGGCCAGGCGGTAGACCCCCGGAGCAGCGACTGCCCCCGCGACGTGCACCGTGGGGCCGCCCACCACGGGGCCGTCGACCGTGGGCCCGTCGACCGGCGGCTGCGCCGGAGATCCCGAGGACGTCTGGTGGCCTGGAGCCTGCGGGCCCGCGCTCCCGGTACGCACGGGCGACGCGTCGACCGGGGCGGCGGTGGGGGCGGCCCCGTAGGCGATCGCCCACCAGCCCGCGCACACCGCGGCGAGGAGCGCCGCGAGGACCGCGCCGAGCCGCACTGAGACAGCGAACCTCGGTCGGTCCGCCCGGCGCCGGACGCCTGAACCATCCGCGTACCCGTACCCGGTGCCATCCGCCAGCCCGGTATCCTCCCCATCGCCGGGGTCGTCCGCCGGCCGGGTGTCGCCCGCGTCCCCGGAGTCATCCGCCAGACCGGCGTGGTGCGCGGGGTCGCCGCGCTCGGCCAGGCCAGCGCCGTGCCCGGGCGGGCCGATGTCGAGGAGGCCGGGCGGGGCATCGTCGGGAGGGAAGAGCGCGTCCCAGCGGTGGGCGGCCGCCCGCCGCCCACCGGTTCCCCTCCCCCGTCTGCCCACGGTCTCCACGCTGCCATCAGGGCTCGGAGGCCATCGGGCTGGGCCCTCCTATGTGGACGACGCGCGTGGCCGCACCCGTGTGGAGGACGAGTGGCAGCCCAGCCGGCCGCGGCGGGCTAGCGAGGTGCGGGGCCCGGAGGAGCGGCGTCGGGCCCCTCGGGGCCGGCGACGACCACGGCGAGCACCCCGAGCCCGGTATGCGCGGCGAGGACTGCCGGCATCGCGGAGACCACCACGGAGTCCGGGGCCACGCCGAGGTCTGCGGCCAGCGCCGCGGCGAAGCCGGCCGCCTCGGGCCTGTTGCCGAAGTAGTGGACGGCGAGGACCGGGGGAACGTGGGCGGCCGCGCGGGCGACCGCGAGCTCCCGCAGCCTGGACACGGCCCGGGGCGCCGTGCGGATGCGCTCGAGGGGAACGATCAGCCCGTCGCGCAGAGTGAGGATGGGCTTGATGGAGAGCACCGTCCCCACCAGCGAGGCCGCTGCCCCGATGCGCCCCCCGCGGCGCAGCTGCTCGAGGCTCGGCACGTAGAAGAGGACCTCCGCCCCGGCGAGCATGTCCTCGGCGGCCTGCCGCACGGCGTCGGGCCCGGCACCGGTGGCCGCCGAGAGCACCGCCGCCCGGACGGAGAAGCCGAGGGCCATGCCCGCGGTGCGCGAATCGACCACCGCCACGGGGATGCCGACGCGCGCCGAGGCGATCCGCGCGGCGTCGGCCGTCCCGGAGAGCTTCCCGGAGAGGTGCAGCGAGAGGACGGCGTCGAAGCCCGCCTGCTCGAAGGCCCGGTAGGCCCGCTCGAACTGGCCCGGTGCGGGCCGCGAGGTGCGCACCTGCCGGCCAGCGGCGAGGGCCAGGCCGAGGGCCGTGTCGACGTCCTCGCCTTCGGTGAAGATCTCCTCGCCGGCCATGACCGGCAGGACGATGCAGGCGAAGCACCCCGCCTGCTCGAACTCGTCCGTCCACGTTGGGGGCAGCGCGGCCGAGGAGTCGGTCACGACGGCGACGCGCGGCCGAGGCGCCGGCGTGGCGGCCGGGGCAGGCCCCTGGCGGAGCCTGCCCCACCGCCGCAGCCAGGCGATCGCAGGGAGTTCCTGTGCCTGTCCCTCAGCCACGCGGGGTCACCGGTCAGGCGGGGACGACGTTGACCAGCTTGGGCGCCCGCACGACCACGGTCCGGATCCCGCGGCCGTCGAGGACCCGCTGGACGTTCGGGGAGGCAAGGGCGAGCTCGCGCAGGTCCTCCTCCGAGATGTCCACGGAGACCTCGAGGCGGTCCCGCACCTTGCCCTGGACCTGGACCACGGCGGTCACGGTGTCCTCGACCAGGAGCGAGGGGTCGTGCACGGGCCAGGACGCGTTCGAGACCGAGGGCTCGTGGCCCAGGGCCGCCCAGAGGTCCTCGGCGGTGTACGGCGCGAAGAGGCTGAGCATGATCGCCACGGCCTCGACCGCCTCGCGCACGGCGGGATCGGCGCCTCCGGGGCCGGAGTCGATCGCCTTGCGCGTGGCGTTGACGAGCTCCATGGCCTTGGCGACGACCACATTGAACTTGTGCGCGTCCAGGAGCTCGGTGGCGTCGGCGATCGTCCGGTGGGTGACGGCGCGCAGCGACCGGTCCCCCGTCGCGGGATCCGCCCCGGGGGCGCTGGTCACGTCCTGGCCCAGGCGCCACGCCCGGGCCAGGAACTTCGCCGAGCCGGACGGAGAGACGTCGGCCCAGTCGACGTCGTCCTCCGGCGGGGAGGCGAACACCATGGTGAGGCGGACGGCGTCGACGCCGAACGTGTTCAGCTGCTCGCCGAGGTCCACGCCGTTGCCGAGGGACTTGCTCATCGCCTTGCCGCCGTTGAGCACCTGGCCCTGGTTCATGAGGGCCGCGAACGGCTCGTCCGCCTCGAGGAGGCCCATGTCCTTCATGACTTTGGTGAAGAAGCGGCTGTACAGAAGGTGCAGGATCGCATGCTCGACCCCGCCCACGTACTGCGCCACGGGCATCCAGCGCCGCGCGGCCTCGGGGTCGAACGGGCCCTCGGTGTAGTCGGGCGAGAGGTAGCGCAGGTAGTACCAGGACGAGTCGACGAACGTGTCCATGGTGTCGGTGTCGCGCAGGGCGGCGCCCCCGCAGGAGGGGCACGTGACGTTGACCCAGTCCTCGGCGGACGCGAGCGGGGAGGTGCCCTTGGGCGCGAGCTGCTCGCCGCGGAGGTTGTCCGGGAGCCGCACGGGCAGCTGGTCGTCCGGGACCGGGACCTCGCCGCACGCCGGGCAGTGGATGATCGGGATCGGTGCACCCCAGAACCGCTGGCGGGACAGCAGCCAGTCGCGCAGCCGGTAGTTGACCGTGCCCTCGCCCGTGCCGGCGGCCTCGACCACCTCGATGGCCTTGGCGATGCCCTCGGCCTTCGACAGGCCGTCCAACGGGCCGGAATTGATGATCGTGCCCTCGCCGCTCGTCGCGACGCCGGTGACGGCGGGGTCGTCCTCGCCGGTGTCGAGCACGGCCCGGACTGGCAGCCCGAAGGCCTTGGCGAAGTCGAGGTCGCGCTGGTCGTGGGCCGGGACGGCCATGATCGCGCCCGTGCCGTAGTCGGCCAGGACGTAGTCCGCGGCCCACACCGGCAGCTTCTCGCCGCTGAGGGGGTTCACGGCGTAGCGGCCGAGGAAGACACCGGTCTTCTCGCGGTCGGTGTTCTGCCGCTCGATCTCACTCAGCGCCTTGACCCGGTCCTGGTAGTCGGCGAGCGCCTGCGCCTGCTCCGGAGCGACGAGTTCGCCGGCGAGATCGGCGTCCGCCGCGACGACGAAGAACGTGGCCCCGTAGAGGGTGTCGGGGCGGGTCGTGAAGACGGTGACCTCGCGCTCCGGCCGCCCGGCGGCGGCCTCGATGGCGAACCGCACGTGCGCGCCCTCGGAGCGGCCGATCCAGTTGCGCTGCATGGCCAGGACGCGCTCGGGCCAGTGGCCCTCGAGCTCGGCCATGTCCTCGAGCAGCCGGTCAGCGTAGTCGGTGATCTTGAAGTACCACTGGTTGAGGGACTTCTTCGTCACGGGGGTGCCGCAGCGCTCGCACGCGCCGTTGACGACCTGCTCGTTCGCCAGGACGGTCTGGTCCTTGGGGCACCAGTTCACCGGATGGTTCTTGCGGTAGGCCAGTCCGCGCTCGTAGAAGCGCAGGAACAGCCACTGGGTCCACCGGTAGTACTCGGGATCGGAGGTGTGCAGGCGGCGCGACCAGTCGAGGCTGAGCGCATACCGCTTGAACGAGGCGGCCTGGGTCTCGATGTTCTTGTACGTCCACTCGGCCGGGTGGGTGTTGCGCTTGATGGCCGCGTTCTCGGCCGGCAGGCCGAAGGAGTCCCAGCCGATGGGGTGCAGCACGTCGTAGCCCCTGAGGCGCCAGTAGCGCGCCACGGCGTCGCCCATCGCGAAGGCCTCGGCGTGGCCCATGTGGAGGTCGCCGGACGGGTACGGGAACATGTCGAGCACGTAGCGGCGCTCGCGGCTGCCGTCGTCCTTGGGGGTGAACACCCCCAGCTCGTCCCACACCGCGGGCCACCTGGCCTCGATCGCGGCGAAGCTGTATGCCGCCCCTGCCGACTGTTCAGCGACCTGCTCTTCGCTCACCGTTTGTCTCTCCACGTCTCTCTTCGTCCAGGCGTCCGCCTGCATCCTTCCCCTGACACACAAAAGCCCCTCGCACAGGGAGGGGCGGCCGCTTGCTGCATGCGGATCCCCCACGGGATCCGCGCTGCAAGCGGCTATCGAAGCAGGAGGACGCCGCGCATGCTAGCCATGCTACCGCAGGCGCGGCGCACGACGGCGGGTGGCCGCCGTCGTGCGCCGCATCCGGTGCCGCAGGGCTACTTCACGTCGGCGTCCACCCAGTCCATCGACTTGGAGACGGCCTTCTTCCACAGCCGCATCTGGCGGTCGCGCTCGGCGGAGTCCATCTGCGGGCTCCAGCGCTTGTCCTCGCCCCAGTTCGCGGAGCATTCCCCGAGGTCCTTCCAGTACCCGACCGCGAGGCCCGCGGCGTACGCGGCGCCGAGCGCGGTGGTCTCGATGACCTTCGGCCGGACAACGTCCACGCCGAGGATGTCCGCCTGGAACTGCATGAGCGCATCGTTGGCGACCATGCCGCCGTCGACCTTGAGCTCCGCCAGCGGGACCCCGGAGTCGGCGTTGACGGCGTCGAGCACCTCGCGGGTCTGGAACGCGGTCGCCTCGAGGGCGGCGCGGGCGATGTGGCCCTTGTTGACGTACCGGGTGAGGCCCACGATGGCGCCGCGGGCGTCCGGGCGCCAGTACGGGGCGAAGAGCCCCGAGAACGCGGGCACGATGTAGACGCCGCCGTTGTCCTCGACCGACTTGGCCAGGGTCTCCACCTCGGGGGCGCTGCCGATCATCCCGAGGTTGTCGCGCAGCCACTGGATGAGCGAGCCGGTGACGGCGATCGAGCCCTCGAGCGCGTAGTGCGGAGCCGCGTCGCCGAGCTTGTAGCCGACCGTGGTGAGCAGGCCATTCTTCGAGTGGACGATCTCCTCGCCCGTGTTGAAGATCAGGAAGCTGCCGGTGCCGTACGTGCTCTTGGCCTCGCCGGTGTCGAACGCGGCCTGGCCGAACGTGGCGGCCTGCTGGTCGCCGAGGATGCCCGCGACCGGGGTCTCCCGCAGCAGTTGCGAGCCGTGCACGGTGCCGTAGGTCTCGGACGAGGACTTGATGGCGGGCATCATCGAGGCGGGCACCCCGAACGCATCCAGGATCCCCTGGTCCCAGCTGAGGGTCTCGAGGTCCATGAACATGGTGCGGGAGGCGTTGGTGACGTCCGTGGCGTGCACGCCGCCGTCGGTGCCGCCCGTGAGGTTCCACAGGACCCACGCGTCCGTGTTGCCGAAGAGGAGGTCTCCGGCCTCGGCCTTCGCCCGGGCGCCCTCGACGTTGTCGAGGATCCACTTGATCTTGGTGCCCGAGAAGTACGTGGCCAGAGGCAGGCCGACCTTCTGCTTGAACCGCTCGACGCCGCCGTCCTTGGCGAGCTCGTCGACGATGCTCTGCGTGCGGGTGTCCTGCCAGACGATCGCGTTGTACACGGGCTCGCCCGTGTTCTTGTCCCAGACCACCGCGGTCTCGCGCTGGTTGGTGATGCCGACGGCGGCGATGTCGTGGCGGGTGAGGTTCGCCTTCGAGAGCGCCTGGCCGATCACCTCACGGGTGTTGTCCCAGATCTCCTTCGGGTTGTGCTCGACCCACCCGGCCTGGGGGAAGATCTGCTCGTGCTCGAGCTGGCCGGTGGAGACGATCGAGCCGGAGTGGTCGAAGACGATGGCCCGGGTGCTCGTGGTCCCCTGGTCGATCGCGATGACGTACTGCTGTGCGCTCTGCGCCTGATCAGACATTCATGGCTCCTTTGGATGAGTCTGCAGTGACGGGTGCTGTGGGCTGCTACTTCGCGACGGCCGCGAAGATGTCGGGGATGATGCGGGCGAACAGGCCGGCGAGGGCGCCGCCGAGGAGCGGTCCGGCCACGGGGACCCAGGCGTAGGCCCAGTCGCTCGAGCCCTTCCCCTTGATCGGCAGGAGGGCGTGGGCGATGCGGGGCCCCAGGTCGCGGGCCGGGTTGATGGCGTAGCCGGTCGGGCCGCCGAGCGAGACGCCGATGCCGACCACGAGGAGGGCGACGGCCAGCGGGCCGAGCCCGGACGGGGTCCCCCCGAAGGAGAGGATGACCTCGACGAGCACGAACGTACCGATGATCTCGGTGATGAGGTTCCAGCCCTTGCTGCGGATGGCCGGACCGGTGGAGAAGGTGCCGAGCTTGTTGGCCGGGTCTGCCTCGTGGTCGAAGTGCTGCTTGTAGGCGAGCCAGCACACGACCGCGCCGAGGAACGCCCCGAGCAGCTCGCCGCCGAAGTAGGTCAGGGTCGAGGCGACGTCGACCTTGACCCCGGGGGCGTACTCGGCCTTGCCATTGAGCAGCAGGCCGAGGGTGACGGCGGGGTTCAGGTGTGCCCCGGACTTCGCGGCGATGTAGACGCCGGAGAACACGGCGATTCCCCATCCCCACGTCACCATCAGGAAGCCGGCGGCATTCCCCTTCGTGCCCTTCAGCGCGACGTTGGCCACGACGCCGCACCCGAGGAGGGTGAGCATCCCGGTGCCGAGCACTTCGGACAAGAAGACGATCCCTAGAGACATCTTTGACTCCTTGCGGTATTCAGGTGTTGCCCCGGACCGGCCGGCCCGGGGCATGGTGCGATGCGCCTCAGGCGACCAGGTGGTCGACGTCCACGCGGTGGCGGTCGGCCAGCGTGGCGACAGCCTGCTCGACCTCCCGCCGGGTGTGCTGCGCATCCCAGCCGAGGAAGACGGCGCAGTGGC
>NZ_JAUSTE010000013.1 GCF_030812675.1 Sinomonas atrocyanea
CAGCAACCACCCCCCGCCCCCCCCCGTCCGGCCCTCCACAACCCCGTGCGGCGCCCCCCCCCCCCCGCGGCCGCGCCGCCCGCCCCCCCCCCCGCCCCCCCCCCCCCCGGGGGGGGCCCCCGCCGCTGTCTTCGGCTCACTCGACCGCTGTCACGGTCGGCTCGTCCGGTGCTCAGTCCTCGCGCGTCTCCGGGCCGGCCTCGGCGGCCGGGGCGGCCTCCGATGGCTCCTCGGCAGTGGCCTCCTCGGCATGAGCCCCCGCTGGAGCGTCTTCCCCCGCCTCGGCTGCGCCGGTGACCGAAGGCGAGCCCTCGGCGGCAGCCGAGCCCTCGGCGTCGTCCGTCCCACCGGCCGCGTCCGCGTGGGCCGCGGCGCGTTCCTCGGGCCGGACGCGCTCGGACCAGGGCACCCACTCCGGGGCGAGGACGGCATCCTCGGAGGGCACGAGGCCGATCTCGTTCACCGTGGCCTTCTTGGACCGGGCGACTCTGGCGACGGTGACGAACCACTGCCACCCGCGGTACCCGGGGAGGCGGGACTCGAAGAGGTGGGTGACCACGCGCTCGCCCTCGCTCTTGGCCGCGAGGTGCTCGCCGACGTCCGCCGGGCGCGCGATCTCGGCGAGCGCGGACCGTGCAGTGTCCACCGCCGCGGCGAGGAAGGCGTCGGGCTTGCCGACGCGCCAGACAGGCACGCCGGCCTTGCGCTTGACGACCGCCGCCGCGGTTCCGGCGGCCTGGGGGCGGGGAGTCTGCTCTGCCATGGCTAGGCGTCGAGCTGGTCGGCGACGCGGCGCAGGGCCGCAGCGATGGTGTGGCCCTTCTCCGGGTACGTGCCCCTGGCCAGCTGCCCGGAGAGGTTGTCGAGGACGCTCACGAGGTCCTGCACGATGGGGGCGAGCTCGCGGGCGGGCATGCGCTTCGCCCGGGCCACCGAGGGGAGCTTCTCGAGGACCCGCACGGAGAGCGCCTGGGGTCCGCGCCGGCCGTCGGCGACTCCGTACTCCAGGCGCATGCCCGTCTTGACCTCCGCGTCCGCGGGGACAGCCGAACCGGGCAGGAAGACCTCCTGCCCGTCGTCGCCCGCAATGAACCCGAAGCCCTTCGCCTTGTCGAAGAACTTGACCTTGCCAGTTGGCACTGCCACAACCCCCATCTGTGAGGACTCGAAGGGAAACCGCCCGCGCCGGTGCCGTGGTGCGAGCGCGGACGCTGACCGCGGCCGCGGCAGGTGCTCCGGTCACGGGCGGGATGCTGTACTGCTTCTAGGTTACTGGCTCGCACGCAGAAAGTCGGGGCGCTGCCACCGCCCGGGCCCCGGCGCTGTTAGGTTGGAGCCATGGTGCCATCCGTGCCTCATCAGGACCCCCTCGGCCCTCCGGCGCGCCGCGAACCCGTGAAGGGCTCCCGCACTCCGGGCTGGCGCAAGGCCGTCACCGCGGCCGGCGTCATCGTGGCGGTGGTGTCCGTGGCCGCCTGGGCGGTGACGCTCTCCGTCGCCGCAGCGGGCGGATCGGAGCCGGCGTGGGTCGGCGCCGTGGCCCTCTACGGGCTTCCCGTGGCATTCATCCTCATGGGGGCAGCGATTGTGGGGGCCGTCATCGAACGGAGGCGCCGCTAGCATGTCATCGATCCGCGCACTCGCCGAGGAGCTGTCGGCCCGGGGCAACGACTCCCTCCGCCGCCTGTTCCTGGCCCGCCCGGACCTGATCATGCCGGGCGTGCCCGACTTCGCCGCACTGGCGGCCCGGGCCTGCGCCCGGGTCAGCCTGCAGCGGGCCCTGGAGGGGCTCACCAAGCCCGAGCTCGAGGTCCTCGAGGCCCTCGTGCTCACCACGAACGAGGACGAGGGCCGCAGCGGCAGCGCCGTCGAGCTGCGCCACGCGGTCGGCAACGCGACACTCGGCACGCTCGAGACGATCCTCGCGAACCTGTCCCAGCTCGCCCTCCTGTACCGCGCAGATCCGCCGGACACGATCCATTCGGCCTCGGGCAGCCGGCGGCGCTACTACCAGCCGGTGGCCCGCGTCCGGGAGGTCCTCGGCAGCTACCCCGCGGGGCTCGGGCGCCCCTACACCGACCTCGCCACGACGTCCTCCGTCTTCGCGGAGCAGGCGGCGCGCATCGTCAACGCGAACGCGGCGGTGCAGCCTGAGGGCCAGCAGCAGCCCGTCGAGCACCACATCGCGGCGGCGTACGCGCTCGAGCGGTGGGCGGCCCTCCCCGAGTCGCTCGACGGAGCCCCGCCCCGCACCGCGGAGGTCCTCGCCAAGTTCGCCCACTGGCCGGTCGGCGCTGTCCCGCACGCGGCGGCCAGGGTCAGGCCTGGGAAGAAGACGGACAACCCGATCGACTGGCTCCTGACCCACGGCCTGCTCGTGCCGCTCGACGACGAGCACGTGGAACTCCCGCGCGCCGCCGGCCTCGCGCTCCGCGGGGGGCGGATCGTCCCCGACCTCGCGATGGCCCCGCCCCCGGCCGCGCTCTCGACCACCACGGCCGCCCTGCGCCGCAACGCCGCGCTGGGGGCGATCGGCGACGTCCTGCGCACGGTGAGCGCCCTCGCCGTCGAGGCCGCCGAGCGGCCCATCGAGACTCTGCGCTCCGGCGGCGTGGGCACCCGCGAGATGCGCCGGCTCACCGCCGCGCTGCGGACCGACGCCGATGCCGCGGTGTTCGCGCTCGAGCTCGCGGCCGCGGCCAGAGTCCTCAGCCTGGACCCGGACACCTCGACCTGGCGCGCCACCGGAGCCGAGGCGTGGCTCGCGCTGTCGCGGCCCGAGCAGTGGCTCGTGCTCGCGACCGTGTGGCTGGACACCCCCCGGGTCGCCTCGCTGGCGATGTCCGGCGAGGGGAGCGACCAGCTCGCGCCGCTCTCCGGCGAGGGCCAGCGCTCCGACGCGCCCAGCGTCCGGCGGCGGATCCTCGAGGTGGCGGCTGCGCTCTCCCGTGAGAGCGCCCAGTCCAACGGGCGCGTGCCGGTCGTGGACGCCGAGTCGGTCCGCGCGAGGATCGACTGGCTCCAGCCGCGGCTCGCGCGCCGGCTGCGTGGCCTCCTCGACACGGTCCTCGCCGAGGCCGCACTGCTGGGCTTCACCGGCTCCGGAGCGCTCACGGGAGTGGGCGACGCCGTGCTGCGCGACGACTTCGATGCGGCCCGCGCGAGCCTCGCGGAGCTGCTGCCCGCCGGGGTCGAGAAGGTGCTGCTCCAGGCCGACCTCACCGCCGTCGCGCCCGGCTACCTCGACCCGGTCCTGGCCCGCAGGCTCGCGCTCCTCGCCGATCCCGAGGGCCGGGGGCCCGCCACCATCTACCGGTTCTCCGCGGCCAGCCTCCGCCGCGCCCTGGACGCCGGCGAGGACGCGGCCTCCATCCACGCGTTCCTGAGCGAGCACGCCTCGACCGCGGTGCCGCAGCCGCTGGCCTACCTGATCGACGACACCGCCGCGCGGCACGGACGCATCCGCGTGGGCCGCGCGGGCAGCTTCATCGCGAGCGACGACGAGGCCGCCCTCGCGGGAGTCCTCGCCGATCCCGCGGCGCGGCAGCTCGGGCTCACCCAGATCGCCCCGACCGTCCTCGTCAGCAATGCCAGCCCCCAGGAGGTCGCGGGCGTGCTGCGCGAGCTCGGCCTCTCCCCCGCCGTGGACGCCACCCTCGACCCGGTAGTGCGGCTGCGGCGCGCCGCCGGCACCGGCACCCTTCCGCTGCCCGCGCCCCGCGCGCCCGTCCCGGACCACGAGGCGGTGGAGGCGCAGCTCGCGATCCTGCGCACGCAGTCCCCGGTAGGCCCGGCTGGCGACGAGGCCGCGCCGGCGATGGGCATCGAGACCCTGCAGAAGGCCATCCGCCTCAAGCGGGCGGTACGCTTGAGCATCGTCGACGCGCTCGGCAACTCGAGCATCGAGGAGCTCCGCCCGGTCTCCATCTCGGCCGGCCGGGTGCGCGTCTTCGACCCGGAGCGCGAGACGGAGCGCGTCCTCTCCGTCCACCGCATCATCGACGTCGAGCTGGCCTGAGCGGGCCGTCCCCCGGGCGGCCCGCGGCGGCCGGCCGGGAAGGAGGCGCCCCGTGACCGACGGACCGCTCATCGTCCAGAGCGACAAGACCATCCTGCTCGAAGTGGACCACCCCCAGTCCACCGAGGCCCGCCACGCGATCGCCGCGTTCGCCGAGCTCGAGCGCGCCCCCGAGCACGTGCACACCTACAGGCTCACCCCGCTCGGGCTGTGGAACGCGCGGGCCGCGGGGCTCGACGCCGAGCAGGTCCTCAACACACTCCTGACCTACTCGCGCTTCCCCGTCCCGCATGCCCTCCTGATCGACATCGAGGAGACGATGTCCCGCTACGGTCGGCTCCGGCTCGAGAAGGACCCGGTCCACGGCCTGGTGCTGCGCTCCGAGGACTTCCCCGTGCTCGAAGAGGTCCACCGCGCCAAGAAGATCGCCCCCATGCTCGGGCCGCGCATCGACCCGCAGACCACGGTGGTCCACTCCTCCCAGCGGGGCGCCCTCAAGCAGGCCCTGCTCAAGATCGGCTGGCCCGCCGAGGACCTCGCGGGCTACGTCGACGGGACGCCGCACCCGATGGCGCTCACCGAGACTGTGCCGGCCGCGGCCGGGGGTGACGCGGGAGGCGACGCGGACGACGGCGGCCACCCACCGGCGTCGTCCGCCTCCACCCGCGGTGCCGGCGGCTGGTCCCTGCGCCCGTACCAGCGGGTCGCGGCGGAGAACTTCTGGGCTGGCGGCAGCGGCGTGGTGGTGCTCCCCTGCGGGGCCGGGAAGACGCTCGTCGGCGCGGCGGCGATGGCGCAGTCGTCCACGACCACGCTGATCCTCGTGACCAACACGGTCTCGGCCCGGCAGTGGCGCGACGAGTTGCTCAAGCGCACCACGCTGACCGAGGAGGAGATCGGCGAGTACTCCGGGGCCGTCAAGGAGGTCCGGCCGGTCACGATTGCGACCTACCAGGTCCTCACCTCGAAGCGCGGCGGCCTCTACCCCCACCTCGAGCTGCTCGACGCCAACGACTGGGGCCTCATCATCTACGACGAGGTGCACCTCCTGCCCGCGCCGATCTTCCGTATGACCGCGGACCTGCAGGCACGGCGCAGGCTCGGGCTCACCGCCACCCTCGTGCGCGAGGACGGGCGCGAGGGCGAGGTCTTCTCCCTGATCGGGCCCAAGCGCTACGACGCGCCGTGGAAGGACATCGAGGCGCAGGGCTACATCGCCCCCGCGGACTGCGTGGAGGTCCGGGTCGACCTGCCACGCGAGGAGCGGATGGCGTACGCGATGGCCGAGGAGGCGGACAAGTACCGCCTCTGCGCGGCGAGCGAGACGAAGACCGACGTGGTCGCGCGGCTCGTGGCCCGGCACGCGGACGAGCAGCTGCTCGTGATCGGTCAGTTCCTCGACCAGCTCGCCGAGATCGGCGAGCGCATCGGCGCACCCGTCATCACCGGATCCACGAGCGTGAAGGAACGCCAACGGCTCTTCGATGCGTTCCGCGCCGGGGAGGAGCACCGCCTCGTGGTCTCGAAGGTCGCGAACTTCTCCATCGACCTCCCGGAGGCGTCGGTCGCGATCCAGGTCTCGGGCTCGTTCGGGTCCAGGCAGGAGGAGGCGCAGCGGCTCGGGCGGCTGCTGCGGCCCAAGGCGGACGGGCGCGCGGCGCGGTTCTACGCCCTCGTCGCACGGGACACCCTCGACCAGGACTTCGCGGCCAAGCGCCAGCGGTTCCTCGCCGAGCAGGGCTACGCGTACCGGATCCTCGACGCCGGGGAGATCCCCGGCGCCTGAGGCGGGGGGGGTTCGGATGCGGGTGTGGCCGCGGCGTGCACGGCGGGCGTGCACCCCGGCTCCGCCGACGCGGCCCGGCACCATCGCACAGCCAACGTCCAGACGATTCTCAGAAACCCGGTAGACGATGGAGGCGTGAAGAAGACCGAGCACGAAGCCAAGCTCCTCGTCGTCGACGACGAGCCCAACATCCGGGAACTCCTCTCGACCTCGCTCCGCTTTGCGGGGTTCGAGGTCGTCGCCGCCGGCAACGGGCGCGAGGCCCTCGCCGCCGCGGAGGCGCAGTCTCCGGACCTCGTGGTGCTCGACGTCATGCTGCCCGACATGGACGGCTTCACCGTCACGCGCAAGCTCCGCGCCGCCGGACGCCACGTGCCGGTCCTCTTCCTCACCGCCAAGGACGAGACCGAGGACAAGGTCCAGGGCCTCACCGTCGGCGGCGACGACTACGTGACCAAGCCGTTCAGCCTCGACGAGGTCGTGGCCCGCATCCGCGCCGTCCTGCGCCGGACCCAGCCCGTGCTGGACGACGACGCCGTGATCCGGGTCGACGACCTCGAACTCGACGACGACGCGCACGAGGTGCGCCGGGGCGGGGTCAGCATCGACCTCTCCCCCACCGAGTTCAAGCTCCTCCGGTACCTGATGCTCAACCCCAACCGGGTCCTGTCCAAGTCCCAGATCCTCGACCACGTCTGGGAGTACGACTTCAACGGCGACGCCTCGATCGTCGAGTCCTACATCTCCTATCTGCGCCGCAAGGTGGACGTCAACGGCCCCGGCCTCATCCAGACCAAGCGCGGCGTGGGCTACGTCCTGCGGACGGCCGAGAAGCGCTGACGCGTGCTGGCCGCCTGGAAGCGGGCGTCGCTGCGGACGCAGCTCGTCGCGATCATGATGGTCCTGCTCACGGGCGCCATCTTCCTGACGGCGGCAGCCACCGTGACCCAGCTGCGCACCTACCTCGTGGGACAGCTCGACGCGCGCCTCGACAACGCCTCCGAGTTCGCCAGGAACAACCAGGACATCGACCTGCTGACCACGGCCAACCCGATGATCCCGCAGGACTACGTCCTGGTGATCTACCCGCAGGGCGGGTCGCCGAGCTTCTACTACTCGCCCGACCAGTCGATCGGCCGCCCCGACATCCCCTCGATCACCCCTGACGAGGCCCGCGCGATGCAGCAGCGCGGAGAGATCCGCGAGGTCCGGGGCACGGTCAACTCCGTGGACTGGCGCTACACCGCGATCCCCGTGCGCATCGTCGCGTCCAACACCCCGGCGACGATCGTGATCGCCCTGCCGCTGACGGAGGTCGAGGACGCCATCCAGCACACCCTCGGACTCACGGCCGGGGTCGGGATCGTGACCCTCGCCCTGGTCTTCGCGATCGCCACCTGGACGGTCACCCGCGCGTTCCGCCCGCTCCGGCGGGTGGAGAAGACGGCCGCCGCGATCGCCGCCGGAGACCTCTCCCAGCGCGTCGACGAGGAGGCCCCCGGCACCGAGCTCGGGCGGCTGTCCACCTCGCTGAATGCGATGCTGGCCCACATCGAGGTCGCGTTCCAGGCCCGCATGGCCTCGGAGGCGCGGATGCGCCGCTTCATCTCGGACGCCTCCCACGAGCTGCGGACCCCGCTCGTGACCATCCGGGGCTTCTCCGAGCTCTACCGGCACGGAGCCCTCGCGACCCAGGAGGACGTCGCGACGGCGATGGGCCGGATCGAGAGCGAGGCGAAGCGCATGGGCACCATGGTGGAGGACCTCCTGACGCTGGCCCGGCTCGACGAGCAGCGCCCGCTCACGCTCAAGCCGCTGGACCTCCTGCCGATCGGCCACGACGCCGTGGTGGACATGCGGGCCACGGCGCCTGACCGCACCGTGCGGCTGGTGGGGCTGGACAGCGGCTCCCCGGCGCCGGCCCCCACGCTCGGGGACGAGGCGAGGATCCGCCAGGTGGTCGGGAACATCGTGGGCAACGCGCTGCAGTACACGCCGCCGGGCTCCCCGCTCGAGGTGGCCGTCGGGACGCGCGGCGCTGGGCCCCATCCCGTGGCCGTGCTCGAGCTGCGCGACCACGGCCCCGGGATCGGGGAGAAGGACGCGGCGAAGATCTTCGAGCGCTTCTACCGCGCGGACTCCTCCCGGACGAGGGACACCGGCGGGACGGGCCTCGGCCTCGCGATCGTGGCCGCGATCGTCGGCTCCCACCACGGCACCGTGCGGCACCATGACACCCCCGGCGGCGGCTCCACCTTCGTCATCGAGATGCCCTACGTCGTCCTGCCGGAGCGTCCCACGGAGCCCCCGCCCGGGGCGGCCCGCTCCGGCGGTGCCGGCTCCGGCGGTCCGGGCTCGGAGCGCACGACAGCGGGCGGCAGCGCGGGCGGCCACCTCCCCCGGTGAGGGGCGTCCGCGCGGAGGCGCGGCGGTGCGGCGCGGAGGCGCGGCGGTGCGGCGCGGAGGGGCGTCCGCGCGGAGGCGCGGCGGTGCGGCGCCGAGGGCCGTCTGCGCGCCGGCGCGGGGGCGGCGTCGAGTTGTCCACATAGCCCCGGCCGGACGCTGCGGGGGGCGGCTGCCGGTCCCTAGGGTCGGAAGGGACGGCGCGGACCAGCCGCGGCACAACCAGAAGGCGGGCAACCATGGCGATCATGAGGGTGGACACCGAGGCCATCGGCTCCAGCGCCCAGGCGGTCCTCGCGACCTCCGAGCGGGTGCGGGCGGAGGTCCAGTCGATGCGGAACAACCTCGAGAACCTGCGCTCGAGCTGGGAGGGCCAGGCCTCCAACAGCTTCCAGGCCCTCGTCGCCGACTGGGCACGGACCCAGGCGCAGGTTGAGGCCTCGCTCGGCCAGATCGGCGCTGCCCTGCGCAGCGCGGGCAGCGCGTACGGCGACATCGAGACGAGCAACGCCCAGCGCTTCGCAGGGTGAGGCCCGGCGGGCCGCCCTGCCCGCAGCTGGGGCAGGGCGGCCGGGCCCCGAGGACCGCCGGCTCCAAGGGCGCTCTCTGGCAGGATGGTTCCATGACGATCACCGCCGCCGCGGACGGCTCCGCCCTCGGCAACCCTGGACCCGCAGGCTGGGCCTGGTACATCGACGAGGAGACCTGGCATGCCGGCGGGTGGCCGCACGGGACCAACAACCAGGGCGAGCTCATGGCCGTGCTGGACCTCTTCCGCTCCACTGCCGCTCTGGGCCAGGAGCCCCTCCGGATCCTGTGCGACAGCCAGTACGTGATCAACTGCGTGACCAAGTGGATGCCCGGGTGGAAGCGCCGGGGCTGGAAGAAGGCCGACGGCAAGCCGGTCCTCAACGTCGACCTGCTCTCGCAGATCGACGCGGAGCTGACAGGCCGGAACTACACCTTCGAGTGGGTCAAGGGCCACGCCGGTCACCCGCTCAACGAGGCCGCGGACACCAAGGCCCGCGCGGTGGCGCTGGCCTACCAGTCGGGACGGGCACCCGTCGAGGGCCCCGGGTTCGGCGGGAGTGGTGGGACCACGTCCGCCACGGCACCGTCATCTTCTGCACCGTCCGCCACGGCACCGTCCGCCACCGCACCGTCCGCCACGGCGGCCCGCCAGCGGCCGGCGGACCGCAGCGCCCCGCTGGGCGGCGCCGGAGCCTCGCAGCGGGGGCCCGGCGAGGGGCCGGAGCAGGCGGGCCTCTTCGACGAGCCGGTCCCGGAGCCCGGGCAGGCCGAGCGCGCCCGCGACGTCGAGGCGGTCGTGGAGCTCGAGCAGGAGCTCCTCGACCCCGATGTGCGGGGCGACTACGGCCAGCTGGCCTTCCTCCTCCACCCCGAATACCGCGAGATCGGAGCCTCCGGCCGCCTCTGGGGCCGGGAGGAGCTCATCGAGGAGCTCGTGGCCGACCCAGGCGCGCAGGCACGCTTCGAGCTCGTCGACGCCGTGCCCCTCGGCAGCGACGTCCTCCAGGTCGTGTACCGAACAGTCAACGGCACCGGCTCGGCGCTGCGCTCATCGCTCTGGCAGCGGACCGACGGGCGCTGGCGCCTCCGCTTCCACCAGGGCACCTCCGAGGGCTGAACCGCCCCGCGGCCCGCCGCTGTCCTGCACCCCCGAAACGCCGACGGCGGGGCCCCCACCGAAGTGGGGACCCCGCCGTCGTCCATCAGAGCCGCCGCGTACCCGAAAGGGCTGAACCGCGACGAGATCTGTACCCGAAACGGGTGGGGGTTACGGGATCAGAAGCCGCCCATGCCGCCCATGTCGTCGCCACCGGGCATGGCCGGGGCGGCCTTCTCCGGCTTGTCGGCCACGACGGCCTCGGTGGTGAGGAACAGGCCGGCAATCGAGGCGGCGTTCTGCAGCGCGGAACGGGTCACCTTGACCGGGTCGTTGACGCCGGCGGCCAGGAGGTCCTCGTACACGCCGGTGGCGGCGTTGAGGCCGTGGCCGGCGGGCAGGCCGCGGACCTTGTCCGCCACGACGCCAGGCTCGAGGCCGGCGTTGAAGGCGATCTGCTTCAGCGGGGCCTCGATGGCGACCTTGACGATGTTGGCGCCGGTGGCCTCGTCACCCTCGAGGGTGAGGTTGGCGAACGCCTTGGCGCCGGCCTGGATGAGGGCCACGCCGCCGCCGGCGACGATGCCCTCCTCGACCGCTGCCTTGGCGTTGCGGACGGCGTCCTCGATGCGGTGCTTGCGCTCCTTGAGCTCGACCTCGGTGGCCGCGCCCGCCTTGATGACGGCCACGCCGCCGGCGAGCTTGGCGAGGCGCTCCTGGAGCTTCTCGCGGTCGTAGTCCGAGTCGGAGTTCTCGATCTCGGCGCGGATCTGGGACACGCGGCCGGCGATCTGCTCGGCGTCGCCGGCACCCTCGACGATGGTGGTCTCGTCCTTGGTCACGACGACCTTGCGGGCCTTGCCGAGCAGGTCGAGCGTGGCGTTCTCGAGCTTGAGGCCGACCTCCTCGGCGATGACCTGGCCACCGGTGAGGATCGCGATGTCGGTGAGCATGGCCTTGCGGCGGTCGCCGAAGCCCGGGGCCTTGACGGCGACGGACTTGAAGGTGCCCTTGAGCTTGTTGACGATCAGCGTGGCCAGGGCCTCGCCCTCGACGTCCTCGGCGATGATGAGCAGCGGCTTGTTGGCCTGCATGACGCGCTCGAGGACCGCGACGAGGTCCTTCACCGAGGAGATCTTGGAGTTGACGATGAGGATGTAGGGATCCTCGAGGACCGTCTCCTGGCGCTCGGCGTCGGTGACGAAGTAGGCCGAGAGGTAGCCCTTGTCGAAGCGCATGCCCTCGGTGAGCTCGAGCTCGAGGCCGAACGTGTTCGACTCCTCGACGGTGATGACGCCCTCCTTGCCCACCTTGTCGAGGGCCTCGGAGATGAGCTCGCCGATCTGGGTGTCGCCGGCGGAGATGGACGCGGTGGCGGCGATCTCCTCCTTGGTCTCGATCTCCTTGGCGGACTCGAGCAGCTCGGCGGTGACGGCGTCGACGGCCTTCTCGATGCCGCGCTTGAGGGAGAGCGGGTCGGCGCCGGCGGCGACGTTGCGGAGGCCTTCCTTGACGAGGGCCTGGGCGAGGACGGTGGCGGTCGTGGTGCCGTCGCCAGCGACGTCGTCGGTCTTCTTGGCGACCTCCTTGACGAGCTCCGCGCCGATCTTCTCGTACGGGTCGTCGAGCTCGATCTCCTTGGCGATGGACACGCCGTCGTTGGTGATCGTGGGGGCGCCCCACTTCTTCTCGAGGACAACGTTGCGGCCGCGCGGGCCGAGGGTGACCTTGACAGCGTCGGCCAGCTGGTTCAGGCCGCGCTCGAGGCCGCGACGGGCCTCCTCGTCGAATGCAATGATCTTGGCCATGACGGCTTGAGGTCCTTTCGGGACGTGTGTGTCGGTAGGCCACCTGCTGCAGCGCCCGCGACGGCCGGCGGAGGGCACCGCTTCCACGGTGTCCAGCGCCTCACCCCAGCGAGGTGATCCTGCCCCCGCGACCACACCGCTTTAGCAGTCTGGCCGCCGGAGTGCTAGGTCCATAATTAGCACTCACCCACCGCGAGTGCAAGCGCAGAGGACGCTGTACGCCCACCGCGGAGGCCTACCGCGCGACCGTGACGTCGCCGTCCCGGACAGGGAGGTTGTCGGCGCCGTACGTGAAGGCCATGAAGCGGGCGGTGGTGACGTCGCCGTGCTCGTCGAAGCCGATCGGCCCGGACTGGCCCTCGTAGTCCACCGCGGTGCCCTTCGCCTGCGCGGCGAGGCACGCCGGCAGCCCCGTGCACTTCTCGCGCGCGCCCCCGCCGGTCCCGGGCACAGCTCCGCCCGAGACCTCGATGAGCTTCGACGCGATGGAGGCGCCGCCGTCGTCCTTCGCGGCGCCCGCGGCGAGGATCGCGAGCGAGGCCGCGTCGTATGCCTCGCCGGCGAAGGTCAGGTCTTTCAGGTCCGGAGCGTGCTCCAGGAGGTCGGTCTGGAACTGGGGCGTGGGGTACACGCCCGGGACGAGCGCCTGGGCGCCGTCGAGCGCGCCGTTGGCGAGCGCGGAGCCGTAGCGGCCGTAGACCCCGCTCGAGGCGAGGACCTTCGATCCCGGGACCCCGGCGTCGGCCACGCTGGCGAGGATGGCCTGGCCGTCGCCCTGGCCGATGACGAGGACGGCGTCGGCGTCCTTCGCGGCGGCGGCCGCGGATCCCGCGGAGTGCCCGGTGAACTCGGCGCTGCCGGCCTCCGCGAGCCCGTCCGCGCGGGCGGCCGCCGAGGCGCCGTCCGACTCCGCCTTCCCGTGGTCGCCGGCCTGGTGGAGGATCGCGATGCGCTTGGCCCCCGACCGCCTGGCGAGCTCCACGAGGGCGGCGCCCTCGGCCCCCTCCGGCGCCGCCGTGCGGAAGTAGAACCCGCCGCTGCGGTAGGAGGTCAGCCCGGCGGCACTGTTCGCGGGCGAGATGAGGGGGACCTTGGCCTTGGAGAGCACGTCGATGGCGGCGGGGGCGCGGCTCGAGTCCGTGGGGCCGATCACGGCGTCGGCGCCGGCCTGGGCGAGGCGGCGCGAGTCGGCGGCGGTGTCCGTTCCCGGCTGAACCGGGAGCAGCTCCACGGGCTTGCCGGCGTACCCGCCGGCGGCGTTGGCCTGCTGGACGGCGAGCACCACGGCGGCCCGCTGGGCGTCGTTGAGGTACGCCGAGTCGCCGGTCGAGTCGAGCAGCAGGCCGAGGCGCAGGACCCCGTCTCCGGACGGCGACGGGTGGGCGGTGCGCGCCTCCCCGGTGGCGCCGCAGCCCGCCGCGGACAGGCCGAGGGCCAGGATCCCGGCGACCGCCGCGGCCCTGGACTTCGGCGCCCGCATGCTCACCCGGTGTACCCGGGTCCGATCACGACGGCGAGCGGCAGCCCGAGCGCGGGGGCCTCGAGGACGGTGGGGACCCCGACCTCGGCGGCGAGGGCCTTCGCCGAGGCAGCGTCCTCGGCCGAGCGGTAGTAGACCACGGGGCCGTCGACCGGGGCACCGCTCCAGTTGCCGACCGTCGAGACCGTCCACCCGGCCGCGCGCGCGGTGGCGGCGACGCGGTTGCCCAGTCCCGCGGTCGAGGTCGCGTTGTAGACGCCCACCTCGAGCGACTGGTCGGCTCCCGCCGGAGCCGACGCGGTGCTGGCGGAGCTGGGCGCGGCGGAGGAGGGCGCCTGGCTCGGCGTCGCCGACGGGGTGCCCGGGGCAGAGGTGCTCGGCGCGGGGGTGCTCCGGGCGGGGCCCGAGGCGGACGACGTGGCGGCGGCGGCGGCCGCGGGCTCACCGGAGAGGCCCAACCGCGGCAGCACGAAGAAGGAGACGGCGCCGAGGACGAGGGCGAGGATGCCGGCGGCGAGGATCCACCGCAGCCCGCGCCCGGACGGGCTCGCGCCGCTGTCCGCGCTGCTCTCGCCGCGGGTCCGGTGCACGCCCTGCCGGCGGGGCGCCTCGGGGACTGCGTCGAATTCGTCGCGAGGATAGGTGTTCATGCGTGCGTCAGGGTCCTTGTCGGTGGCCGGCTGGGGACGGCGCGCAGCGTCAGGCCCCGCCGCCGAGCCGGCGGGCAGTGCGCGCACGCTGCCGCGACGTCCTCAGTCTACGCAACCGCTTGACCAGCATCGGATCGTGCGCCAGCGCGTCCTCGGTGTCGATGAGGGCGTTGAGCCGCTGGTAGTAGTGGGTCGCGGAGAGGTCGAACAGCTCGCGGATGGCCTGCTCCTTGGCGCCGGCGTACTTCCACCAGCCGCGCTCGAGGGCGAGCATCTGGATCTCGCGCTCGGTCAGTCCCCCGCTCGGGCGGCCCGGATCGGCGCCTTCGGGGCCCGCGGGCCCGGGGACTTCGGCGGGATGCTCGGGGGCGGCGACGGCGTCGTCGAAGGCATGGGCGTGGTGTGCTGCTGCTGACGACATGGCTTCCAGTTTAAGAGGGAACTACAGCTCTGTCATTTCCCGGCCGGGGCGCGCCGCCTGAGCATCTCTGGCACACTGGCTCGCGTGATGGACGCCGAACCGCTCTTCGACCTGCCCGACGCCGCCGGCGGGCCCGCAGCGGGGGGCGAGGCGACGGCGTCGTGCGCCGAGGACGCCCGCGCGCTCGAGGCGATGGCCGCGGCACCGCTGGCGGACCTCGTCCACCCCGAGTGGGTTCCCGCGCTCTCCGCCTGCGAGCCAACGCTGCGCTCGGCCCTGCGCGGCCTCGCCGCCGAGGCGCACGACGGCGCCCGCATCCTTCCGGCCCCGTCGCGCCTGCTGCGGGCGTTCCGCCGGCCCCTCGGCGACGTCAGGGTCCTCGTGCTCGGCCAGGACCCGTACCCCACTCCCGGGCACGCCATCGGGCTCTCCTTCGCCTGCGACGCCGCGGTGAGCCCGCTCCCGCGCAGCCTGGCGAACATCTTCCGCGAGCTCTCCTCCGACCTTGGCGTCCCTGCGCCCGCCACGGGGGACCTCTCCCGCTGGGCCGACGAGGGGGTCCTGCTGCTCAACCGCGTCCTCTCGGTGCGCGCCGGCGCGGCGGGGTCGCACCGGCGGCTCGGCTGGGAGCACGTCACCGACGCCGCGGTCCGGGCCATCGCCGAGCGCGGCCGCCCCCTCGTGGCCATCCTGTGGGGAAGGGACGCCCAGGCCGTCGCCCCGCTGCTGGGCACGACGCCGGTGATCGCCTCCGCGCACCCCTCGCCGCTGAGCGCCTCCCGCGGGTTCTTCGGCTCGAGGCCCTTCAGCCGCGCCAACGAGCTGCTCGTCGCGCAGGGCGCCGCGCCGGTGCGCTGGGCGTGAGCGGCGTCATGCACCACGGGACGGAGACGGGCGGCCGGTAGGGTGGGCGGCATGACTTCGCCAGCAGAGGGGGCTGCCCAGCCGGGCGTGCAGGCAGCTGCCCCCGCGCCGACCCCGAGGACACGTCCGACCCTCGACCTCGCAGTGGTCCGCACCGAGCAGCTCAGCCCTCACCTGGTCCGCGTGGTCGCGGGCGGCCCCGGGTTCGGCGCCTTCGCGGACAACGGGTTCACGGACAAGTACGTCAAGATCGCCTTCCCGGCCGCCCTGCCCGGCGGGGTGTGGCCCGAGGGCCCCGTGGACCTCGCGGTGCTGAAGGCCTCGCTGCCGCGGGCTTCCTGGCCCGTGACCCGCACCTACACCGTGCGCTGGTTCGATGCCGAGGCCGGGGAGCTCGCGATCGACTTCGTGGTGCACGGCGACGAGGGCCTCGCTGGCCCGTGGGCCGCCGCGGCGCGCCCCGGCGACCGGCTCGTGTGCTCGGGCCCCGGCGGGGCCTACTCCCCCGACCCCGACGCCGAGTGGCACCTGTTCGCCGGCGACGAGTCGGCCCTCCCCGCCATCGCGGCGGCCCTCGAGGCGCTGCCCGCCGCCGCGCGGGGCCTCGCATTCCTCGAGGTCGCCTCCGCCGAGGAGACGGTGGAGCTGCGGGCCCCGGAGGGCGTGGAGGTCCACTGGCTCTCCCGCGGGGGCCGGCCGGCGGGCGAGACGCTCGTCCTCGCCGAGGCCGTCGCCGACGCGGCGTGGCAGGACGGGACGCCCAGCGTGTTCGCGCACGGCGAGCGCGGCGCCATGAAGGAGCTGCGCGCCGTCTTCAAGGGACGCGGGGTGCCGCGGGAGAAGCTCTCCCTCTCCGGCTACTGGGCGCACGGCCGCGCCGAGGACCAGTTCCAGGCGGAGAAGAAGCTGCCCGTCGGCGAGGTCTAGCGCCCGGCCTGCCCCCCAGCTACCGCCGCCTGGACCGGCGCCGGCGCTCGAGCGAGGTGGCGCTGCGGGTGAACGGGCGCGCGAGGTTGTCGCCGAGCACCACGCCGGCCGCGGCGGCGAGGATGATCGCCATGGCCGTGAGCATGCCGCCCGCGCCCGTGGTGATCTGCGAGGCGTCGACCGTCGCCACGTACATCGACCGGAAGATGGTCAGGCCGGGCAGCAGGATGAGCGCCGCCGGGACGGCGACGACGAGCTGGGGCGCGCCCAGCCGCAGCGCCACAATCCGTGCCAGGAAGCCCATGACCACTGCGGAGGCTGCAGGGGCAAGCCGGTCCCCGACGCCGAGGAGCCCCACGCCCGTCAGCGCAAGGTAGCCGACGATGCCGACCGCCGCGGTGGGCAGCACCAGGCGCCGGGAGGTCTGCTCGGTGACCGCGATCGCCGCCACCGCTGCGCCGATCATGAGCACCTCCACGGGATACGGGTACGCCGGCGGGAACGTCTCCGTCACGTCGATGCGGGCGATCCCGAGCATCTCCCCCACCGCGGAGGCCACGGCGATGCCGGCGACGAGGGCGGCGAAGGTCAGGAACGCCGAGAGATACCGGCCCGCCGCGGTCACGGGGAAGCCGTTGATCGCGTCCTGTGTGGCCGAGACGAGCCGGGCCGTGGGCAGGAGCAGGAGGATGCCGCCCACCACCACGATGGCCGGCGCGATGGGCAGGTGCACCGCGAAGAGCATCAGGGCGATGATCGTCACGAGGAATGAGCTCGCCATCGTGACGAAGAAGTCGGGCACGCGCCACCGGCCGAGCACGCGCCACACGAGCGAGACGAGCAGGTTCGAGCCGAACGCGATGAGCGAGGCCAGCTGCCCGCCGCCGAGCACGCCGACGAAGAGCGCGGCGAACACGCCGAACGCCACCGTGACCGACCACTTGGGGAAGGGCTTGGCCCGCCGGGCAATGCCCTGCAGCCTGCGCGAGGCCTCGTTCAGCCCCACGCCTCCGGCGGCGATCTCGGTGACGAGCCGGTGGACCAGCACGAGGCCGGCATAGTTGCTCGTCCACGAGCGCACCACGCGCAGCAGGGTGCTCGGCGTCCCATCCTTCGGGGCGTGGTTGATCGCGACGGACTGGTTGGTGATGTCCACCTCGACGTGCCGCAGCCCGAGGGCAGTGGTCACGGCGATCATGGAGGTCTCGACCTCGAGGGCCCCGGCGCCGTAGCGGAACATGGTCTCGGCGAGCTCGAGGGCGAAGTCGAGCGTGCGCCGCTCGGACTCGTCGGGCGCCGCCGGGATGGCCGGGTTCGCGTAGGGGCTGCCGGCCAGGCGGTCCACGAGGCTCATGGGCGCCGTGGGCGGGTTCTCGCCGCGCATGAGGCGCGCGAGCACGCGTTTGGCCGCGGCGTTGGCGCGGACCTGCGAGGCGCTGATCTGCTGGGTCGCCGGCGGCGCCGCTCCCGGGGCCGGCTCGACCGGCTCGGGGACGGTCGGGGCGACCTGCTGGACCGGCTGGGCCCCGGCGTGGGGCGGGGCGGACGACGGCGGCGGCCCGGCCGGCGTCGTCCGCTCGCCGAGGGCGGGGCCCGACGCGGCGGCGGAGCCGGACGCCGGGGCGGGGCCGGACGCCGGGGCGGAGCCGGGCGCCGGGGGCGCCTCCGTGGCGCCGCCGGTGGGCGCGGTGGTGAAGGCCACCGGCGTGATCTGGGGAATGGTGCCCGCGGGGATGTCCCCGTGGGAGTCGTAGCCCTCCCCGTCGGGGTCGGTGGTGGCGCCGTGCGCCCCGTGCTCCGCCTCAGCCATCACGTCAGTCGGATCAGTAGAACTGCTGGCCGGTGCGGCGCGTGTACAGCTGCCGCGCGACGCGCTCGCCCGCGCTGGCCCACGCCCTGTAGCGCAGCGGGTCGATCACGAAGTCCCAGCAGCCCACGAAGTCGGTCACGGTCTTCGTGAACGAGGTCTTGAACAGGCCGAGGCCGTGGAACGGGTGCGAGCTGTCCTTCAGGCGGTCCGCGGGAGGGGTGCCGCAGAAGTCGTACTCGACGCAGCCGAGCTCCTTGGCCTTCAGGATCGCCGTCCACTGCACCAGATGCGAGTCGCCATACTGGGTGCGCTGCTGCAGGGAGCCGCCGTCTTTATAGGTGCCCTTGCGGCCGTAGTTGATCACGAAGGCGCCCACGGACGGGCGGCCGTTCTCGTAGACGAAGTAGAGCCTGCCCTGCCCCCGCCGGGTGAACTCGGTCCAGAACTGGCGGTAGTACTCGAAGCTGCGCACGCGTGCCCCTGTGTTCGACTTCGCGTTCAGGGTGCCGGTCATGAGCGCGTGCATGGTGCGGTAGTTCTCGAGGGTCGGCTCGGCCTCGACCACCTCGACGCCCTCCCGCTCGGCGCGGCGCACGGCGTTGCGGCCCCGGGAGTGCAGGCTCTTGAGCACGAGCCGGGGCTCGGGGCTGATGTCCAGGATCGCCGTCGAGTCGTTGGGCTGGAGGTTGGGCACCTTGACCAGCCCGGCGCCGGCCAGGAGGGCGCGGGCGGCCTCGGAGTCGATGATGTCCGGCTCGATCTTCACGGCGAAGACGCCGAGCTTCTCGCGGGCCACAAACTCCCGGATCGCCGCGAGGGCCGCGGGGACGTCGTCGATCCCGGCGACGTCCGGACCCTTGATGAGGTACCAGAACCGGCCCAGCAGCGGGATCGACTTCTCGAGGACGAGGTTGTAGCTGGGCTGTGCTTCTTCCCCGTCCACGGGTTCGAGGACGAGGTGGCGCACGCCCCAGCCGAAGTTCCGCTTGACCGCGGCGAACGCCTCGGACTGCAGCAGGTTCCCGCCGTTCGGGTTCGCCGTGACGTGCTCATCCCAGTGGGCGATCTCCTCCTCGTGGGCGAACCGTGCGGCGAAGCGAGCGGCGGTGCGGGCGGAGAGGGTGGTCACTGTAGGAGGGGTCCCTTCGATCGCAGAGGCGGGCCCTGCCAGTCTAGCCAGTGGGCGGCGGGGGCCACGCCACCGGGCTTCCTCCGGGCCCAACGGCAGCTGCGCGTTTGCGCCGCGGCGTCGCGGGGAAAGTGCTGGGCATGGCACACAACATCACAGGCAAGAAGGTCGCGTTCCTCCTCACCAACGGTGTGGAGCAGGCAGAGCTCACCGAGCCGTGGAAGGCCGTGGAGCAGGCCGGGGGCCAGCCCGTCCTGGTCTCCCCCGAGTCAGGCTCGATCACCGCCATGAAGGGTGACTGGGACCATGCCGACTCGTTCCCCGTGGACGTCCCGCTCGCGCAGGCCCGTGTCGAGGACTTCGATGCGCTCGTGCTGCCTGGGGGCACCGTCAACGCGGACACGATGCGGCTGGAGAAGGACGCCGTGCAGCTCGTGCGCGGCTTCGCCGAGGCCGGCAAGCCGATCTCCGCGATCTGCCACGCGCCGTGGATCCTCATTGAGGCGGGGCTCGTCGAGGGCCGCCACATGACCTCGTACGCCTCGCTCGAGAGCGACCTGAAGAACGCGGGTGCGAACTGGGTCGACGAGCAGGTCGTGACGGACCGCGGGCTCACCACCTCCCGGAACCCGGGGGACCTCGAGGCCTTCTGCGCGAAGATGCTCGAGGAGATCTCGGAGGGCCGCCACGACGAGGCCTGAGGCCTCCGCAGAGCGACGGAAGGGGCGCCGGTTCCACTGTGGACCGGCGCCCCTTCCCGCGTGCTGAGCCGGTCAGCACTCCACGACGTTGACGGCGAGGCCGCCCATGGCGGTCTCCTTGTACTTGTGGCTCATGTCCTTGCCGGTCTCGCGCATGGTCACGATCACCTCATCGAGGGAGACGCGGTGGGTGCCGTCGCCCCAGAGTGCCATCTTCGCGGCATTGATCGCCTTCGCCGCCGCGATCGCGTTCCGTTCGATGCACGGCACCTGCACGAGGCCGCCGATCGGGTCGCACGTGAGGCCGAGGTTGTGCTCCATCGCGATCTCGGCCGCGTTCTCGACCTGGGCGGGCGTACCGCCCATGACTTCGGCCAGGCCGGCCGCCGCCATCGACGACGCGGACCCGACCTCGCCCTGGCAGCCCACCTCGGCGCCGGAGATCGAGGCCTGTTCCTTGTACAGGACCCCGACGGCGCCGGCGGCGAGCAGGAACTTCACCACGACCTCGTCCTTGTCCTCCTGCGTGGCCTGGTCCATGCCCGGGGCGTAGTTGAGGGCGTAGTAAAGGACCGCGGGGATGATGCCCGCCGCGCCGTTGGTGGGGGCGGTCACCACGCGCCCGCCGGAGGCGTTCTCCTCGTTGACGGCCAGCGCAATGAGGTTGACCCATTCCTGCCAGTACTTGGCGTCGCGGTCCTTGTCCTCCTTCAGGAGCCGCTCGTGCCAGTCCGGCGCGCGGCGGCGCACCTTCAGCCCGCCGGGCAGCAGCCCCTCGCGCTTGAGGCTGGACTCCACACAGGCCTCCATGACGGCCCAGATGTGCAGCAGCCCCTCGCGGATCTCCTCCTCGGAGCGGGAGGCCTTCTCGTTCACGAACATGATGTCGCTGATCGACAGGCCCTTCGACGAGCACCGGCCCAGCAGCTCGGCCGCCGTCCGGAACGGGAAGGGGAGCTCTTTCTTGGACTCCTCGAGCTCCTTCTTCGCGGTGTCCTCCTCGCCCTCGCGGACAATGAAGCCGCCGCCCACGGAGAAGAACGTGGCCTCGTGCAGCAGCGGGGCTGAACCGTCGGGGCCCGCGGCCCCGAAGACCTGGAACTTCATCCCGTTGGTGTGCCGCGGCAGCACGGTGAGCGGGTGGAGCACCATCTCCTCGACCGAGTACGGCAGCTCGACCTTGCCGGCGAGGGAGAGCCTGCCGGTCTCCGCGATCGAGGCGAGCCGCTCCTCGACCTGCTCGGGGAGGATCTCCTCCGGTTCGAAGCCCTCGAGGCCCAGGAGCACGGCGGTGAAGGTCCCGTGGCCGTGGCCGGTCGCCGCGAGGGAGCCGTACAGGTCCACCCGCAGCGAGTCGACGCGTTCGAGGAAGCCCTGCTCGCGCAGCTCGCGCGCGAACACCGCGCCAGCGCGCATGGGTCCCACGGTGTGGGAGCTGGACGGGCCGATGCCCACGGAGAACAGTTCGAAAACGCCGACTGCCATCGTCGGTGTCTCCTTCCTCGCAGATAAGGTGACCGCGCGGGCCCGGGGATGCCGGGCCCGCGCGCGGGGTCATGCCAGGTCGGCGACCCCCGGGTAGAGCGGGTGCGCCGCCGCGAGGGCGTCCACCCGTGCCTTCAGGCCGGACAGGTCCTCGTCCGGGCCCGCGATGAGGGCCTCGGCGATGATGTCCGCGACCTCCCGGAAGGCCGCCTCGCCGAAGCCGCGGGTCGCGAGCGCCGGGGTGCCGATCCGGAGGCCGGAGGTGACCATCGGCGGGCGCGGGTCGAACGGGACGGCGTTGCGGTTGACGGTGATGTCGATGGCCGCGAGCCGGTCCTCGGCCTGCTGCCCGTCGAGGGCCGCGTCGCGCAGGTCCACGAGCACCAGGTGCACGTCGGTGCCGCCGGAGACGACACCGATGCCGGCGGCCCTGACGTCATCGGCCGTGAGCCGCTCGGCGAGGGTCTTCGCCCCGGCGAGGACCCGCTCCATGCGCTCCTTGAACTCGGGCGAGGCCGCGATCTTGAACGCCACGGCCTTGCCGGCGATCACGTGCTCGAGCGGGCCGCCCTGCTGCCCCGGGAACACGGCCGAGTTGACCTTCTTGGCGATCGCCGCGTCGTTGGTCAGGATGATGCCGCCGCGCGGCCCCGCGAGGGTCTTGTGGGTCGTCGAGGTGACCACGTGCGCGTGCGGGACGGGCGAGGGGTGCAGGCCCGCGGCCACGAGGCCGGCGAAGTGGGCCATGTCCACCATGAGGTAGGCGCCGACGGAGTCGGCGATGCGGCGGAACTCGGCGAAGTCGAGCTGACGGGCGTAGGCGGACCAGCCGGCCACGATGAGCTGCGGCCGGTGTTCCTGCGCGAGGCGCTCCACCTCGGCCATGTCGATCCGGTGGTCGTCCTCGCGGACCTGGTACGGAACGATGGTGTAGAGCTTGCCGGAGAAGTTGATCTTCATCCCGTGCGTGAGGTGGCCGCCGTGGGCGAGGTTGAGGCCCATGACGGTGTCGCCCGGCTTGATGAGGGCGTGCATCACCGAGGCGTTCGCCTGGGCGCCCGAGTGCGGCTGGACGTTCGCGTACTCGGCGCCGAAGAGCGCCTTCACGCGGTCGATCGCGAGCTGCTCGATGACGTCCACGTTCTCGCAGCCGCCGTAGTACCGCCTGCCCGGGTAGCCCTCGGCGTACTTGTTCGTCAGCACCGAGCCCTGGGCCTGCATCACGGCGGCGGCCGTGTGGTTCTCGGAGGCGATCATCTCGAGGCCGCCGCGCTGGCGGGAGAGCTCGGCGTCGATGCTCCGGGCGATCTCGGGGTCGAGGTCGCCGAGGTTGGCATCGAGCGAGGGGGACTTCACCTGCTCGAAGGCGGTGTCCTGCTGGGCCGCGCTCACAGTTCGCCGCCGTTCTTGGAGGCGTACTCCTCGGCGGTCATGAGGGGGCCCTCCTCGGAGACCTCGACCGTGAAGAGCCAGCCGGCCCCGTACGGGTCCTCGTTGACCAGCGCCGGATTGTCGATGGCCTCCTGATTGACCTCGACGACGGTGCCCGAGACGGGCGAGTAGAGGTCGGAGACGCTCTTGGTCGACTCGATCTCGCCGCACGTCTCGCCCGCGGTCACGGTGCCGCCGGCCTCGGGGAGGTCGAGGTAGACGACGTCGCCGAGGGCGTCGGCGGCGACCTGGGAGACGCCGATCTTGGCGGGGGCGGCGGCGGTGTCGAGCCACTCGTGCTCTTCGGAGTACCGGAGGCCGGTCTGGACCTTGCTCATGGGCGGTGTTCCTGTTCTTCTTCGAAGGGGAATCTGTGGGGCGCGGGGTGCGCCGGGCCTACTTCTGGCGCTTGTAGAACGGCAGCGCGACGACCTCGAACGGCTCGGCCTTGCCGCGGAGGTCGGCCTCGAGCTTCGTGCCGACGGCGGAGTGCTCGATGTCCACGTACGCCAGGGCCACGGGGTAGCCGAGGGTCGGGCTGGGCTGGCCGGAGGTGACCTCGCCGACCACTGCGCCGTCCTTGAGGATCGGGTAGTGCGAGCGGGCCGCGCGGCGTCCCAGGCCCTTGAGGCCCACGAGGCGGCGGCCGGCCGTGGTGCCCTCGCCTGCGGCCTTCTTCGCCTCGAGCGCGGCACGGCCCACGAAGTCGCCGTCCTTGCTCTTGAGGGCGACGACGCCGCCCAGACCCGCGGCGAACGGCGATCCCTCGCGGGAGAGCTCGTTGCCGTAGAGCGGCATGCCGGCCTCGAGGCGCAGCGAGTCGCGGGCGGCGAGGCCGCACGGGATGAGGCCGTGGCCCTGCCCGGCGTCGGCGAGCGCCTTCCAGAGCTGGGCGGCGAGCCCGTTCCCGACGAACAGCTCGAACCCGTCCTCGCCCGTGTAGCCGGTCCGGGCCAGGAAGACGGGAACGCCCGCGACGGTGGCCTCGATGCCGGCGTAGTACTTGAGCTGGCGGATGTCCTCGTGGTCCTCGGAGCCGGCCACGGAGAGCAGGATCGCCTCCGCGTTCGGGCCCTGGACGGCGATGAGGGAGGTCTCCGCCGAGGCGTCGCGGAGGGCGACGGCGCCGGCCGCTGCGCCGCCGTCGGCCGCGGACGTGAAGGCGTCGAGGCGGGAGGCGAGCTCGGCCGCGACGGTTGCGGCGTTGCCCGCGTTGGGGACGACGAGGAAGTCCTCCTCGGCCACGCGGTAGACGATGAGGTCGTCGATGATGCCGCCGTCCTCGGCGCAGATGAGCGAGTACTTGGCCTTGCCGACCGCGATCGCGGAGAGCTTGCCCACGAGGGCGTAGTCCAGGAACGCTCCGGCGCCGGGGCCGGTGGCCCAGACCTCGCCCATGTGGGAGAGGTCGAACAGGCCGGCCGCGTCGCGGACCGCGCGGTGCTCGGCGAGCTCGGAACCGTACTTGAGGGGCATCTGCCAGCCGCCGAAGTCGGTGAAGGACGCGCCGAGGGTCTCGTGCTCGCCGTAGAGGGCGGTGCGCTTCTCCTGGGCTGCCTGGGTGGTGGTCTCAGTCATAGGAAGTCTCCTTGCGGTGGTCGAACGAAGCGGTGCGGAGTCGATGCCCGGGGCGGAGCCGGTCCCGGCTCCGCCCCGCCGGCATCGACGGTCAGTTCTCTTCGAACGCCTCGAGGGGCGGGCACGCGCAGATCAGGTTGCGGTCGCCGCCGGCGCCGTCGATGCGGCCGACCGGGGCGAAGTACTTGTCCTGGTGGTGGGTCTTGCCCGGGAAGGCCGCCTGCTCGCGGGTGTACGGGCGGTCCCACTCGGTGGAGACGACGGCGGACGCGGTGTGCGGCGCCCGGCGCAGGGGGGACTGGGCGAGCTCGAACTCGCCGGCACCGACCTGGTCGATCTCGGCCCGGATCGCGATCATCGCGTCGATGAACCGGTCGATCTCGCCGAGGTCCTCGGACTCCGTGGGCTCGACCATGAGCGTGCCCGCCACAGGGAACGCGAGGGTCGGGGCGTGGAAGCCGTAGTCGATGAGACGCTTCGCGACGTCCTCCGCGGTCACGCCGGTCCTGGCCGTGAGCTCGCGCAGGTCGAGGATGCACTCGTGGGCCACGAGGCCGCCCTCGCCCGTGTAGAGCACGGGGAAGGAGGAGTCGAGGCGCTTGGCGATGTAGTTCGCCGCGAGGAGCGCGGACTTGGTGGCCTCGGTGAGGCCCTCGCCGCCCATGAGCTTCACGTAGGCCCACGAGATCGGCAGGACGCCGGCGGAGCCGTAGCGGGAAGCAGAGACGGGGATGGCCGTCTGGCCCTCGGCGCCGGTCCACTGGGTGGCGTCGCCCGGCATGAACGGGGCGAGGTGGGCGCGGGCCGCGACAGGGCCGACGCCGGGGCCGCCGCCGCCGTGCGGGATGCAGAACGTCTTGTGGAGGTTCAGATGGGAGACGTCGCCGCCGAACCTGCCCGGCTGGGCGAGGCCAACGAGCGCGTTCATGTTGGCGCCGTCGATGTAGACCTGGCCGCCGGCCTCGTGGACCGCGTCGCAGACCTGGCGCACGTCCGCGTCGTACACGCCGTGCGTGGAGGGGTAGGTGATCATGATGGCCGCGAGGTCCTCGCGGTGCTTCTCGATCTTGGCGTTGAGGTCCTCGTGGTCGATCGTGCCGTCCGATGCGGTGGCCACGACGACGACCTTCATGCCCGCGAGGACGGCCGAGGCGGCGTTGGTGCCGTGGGCCGAGGCCGGGATGAGGCAGATGTCGCGCCGGCCCTCGCCGCGGGAGGCGTGGTAGCCGCGGATGGCGAGGAGGCCCGCGAGTTCGCCCTGCGAGCCCGCGTTGGGCTGGATCGAGACCTGGTCGTAGCCAGTGATCTCCGCGAGGTCCGCCTCGAGCTCGGCGATGAGCTCCCGCCAGCCGGCGGTCTGGGCGTCCGGCGCGAAGGGATGGATGCCGGCGAACTCCGGCCACGTCATCGACTCCATCTCCACCGTGGCGTTGAGCTTCATCGTGCAGGAGCCGAGCGGGATCATCGTCCGGTCGAGCGCGAGGTCACGGTCCGAGAGGCGGCGCAGGTAGCGCAGCATCTGGGTCTCGGAGCGGTAGGAGTGGAACACGGGGTGCGTGAGGTACTGGCTCGAGCGGAGCATGGCGGTCTCGAGCTGGAAGTCCGCGGTGGCCCGGCTGTCCACGCCGTCGCCCGCGGCGCCGGCGCCGAAGACGCCCGCGACGATCGCGACGTGCTCGGCGGTGGTGGCCTCGTCGCAGGAGATGCCGACGGTGTCGGCGTCGACCAGGCGCAGGTTCACGCCCTGCTTCTCAGCCTTCTCGACGATCGCGGCCGCGCGGCCCGGCACGGTGGCCGTGACCGTATCGAAGAAGCTGCGGTGCGCGAGCTCGACCCCGGCGCCGGCGAGCGCCGTCGCGAGCGAGCGGGCGTGCGAGTGGGTGCGCTGGGCGATGGCCTTGAGTCCCTCGGGACCGTGGTACACGGCGTACATCGAGGCGACGATCGCGAGGAGGGCCTGCGCGGTGCAGATGTTGGAGGTGGCCTTCTCGCGGCGGATGTGCTGCTCGCGAGTCTGGAGGGCCAGGCGGTAGGCGGGCATGCCGGCGTCGTCCTTCGAGACGCCGACGAGGCGGCCGGGGAGCTGGCGCTCGAGGCCCTTGTGGACGCTCATGAACGCGGCGTGCGGGCCGCCGTAGAACAGCGGGACGCCGAAGCGCTGGGCGGAGCCGACGGCGATGTCCGCGCCCTGCTCCCCCGGGGACTTGATGAGCGTCAGGGCGAGGAGGTCGGCCGCGACGGTGACGAGCGCCCCGCGCTCCTTCGCCTCGGCGATGAGCGCGGTGGCGTCCGTGACGAGGCCGGAGGCGCCCGGCTGCTGGATCACGAGCCCGTTGATCGGGCCCTCGGGCAGGCCCTTGGAGAGATCGGCGACCTCGACCTCGAAGCCGAGCGCCTTGGCACGGCCCTTGACGATCGCGATGGACTGCGGGAACAGGTCCGCGTCCAGCACGGTCCGCCCGTTCGCCGCTTCCTTGTTCTTGTTGGCGCGCCGCATCAGGAGCACGGCCTCGGCGACGGCAGTCGCCTCGTCCAGCAGCGAGGCGTTCGCGATCGCCAGACCGGTCAGGTCCGAGACGGCGGTCTGGAAGTTCAGCAGCGCCTCGAGCCGGCCCTGCGAGATCTCGGGCTGGTAGGGGGTGTACGCGGTGTACCAGGCCGGGTCCTCGACGATGTTCCGGCGGATCACCGGAGGGGTGACGGTGTCGTAGTAGCCCTGGCCGATCATCTGCACGCGCAGCTTGTTCTTGGAGGCGAGACCGCGCAGCGTTGCGAGCGTCTCGGCCTCGGTGAGGGCGGTGCCGAGCGAGAGCGGCTTGTCCTGCTTGATGCTCTCCGGAACGGCGGCAGCGGCGAGGGCGTCCGCGCTGTCGTAGCCCACGGCGTTGAGCATGTGCTTGATGTCTGCTTCGCGGCGGGCACCGATGTGCCGGTCGACGAAGGCTGCGGGGGAAAGGTCCGTCACGGGGAACTCCATCAATCAGGCCGGCCCGGCCGGGCTGGCTTTTGACTCCAGTTCCTCCCCGCTCTGTATGGGACCTGAGAGATTCCGCCGGATGGGATCCGGCTTGCACCGTCGGTGAACGTCCGGTGAAGGACGCTGCTTTCCAGAGTTGCCTTGCCGCAGCGGTACAGGTGCCTGAGAGATTCCTGGGGAGGTGTTGCTCCTACGGCGCCTGCTTGCTCTTGCTCGCAGGACTCTCCCGCCGCAGATCAGAGGCTGTGTGTTCAGTTGTCGAAGGCCGGGCGCGTGCGGACACGCGGACCCACGGCTTGCCCTTCCATTGTGCTATGCCGGAGGTCACAGGGGCAAATGCCTCCGGCCACATGGACGCGCACCCCTTCATCTGGGGGTCACCTCCTGGAGGTCACCTCCCGCGGGCTGCCGACTGCGGCCGCGGTGCCGTGATGCGGAAGGCCCCCGATCCGGGTGGATCGGGGGCCTTCCGTGGTCGCCGCCGGTCAGCCGGCCAGGCGTGAATGGTCGCGGTGCAGCCGCTCCTGCGCCGCCTCCGTGGTGTGCCTGATGCCACGGAATGCACCGAGCATGAGGGTCGCCCCGAACAGGGCGACCACGGCCATAGTGAAAAGCAGCGCTCCCAGCGCCACGGTGCCGAAGAACACGGCAGTCTGAAGGTTGAACTCGAACATCGCTCCACTCGCTCCGCGCCCCTCCCATAGGGGCCCACCCCCTATTCTGACGGCCCGCGATCCGCGTCACCGCGCGGAACGCCTGCTACGCGATGTGAATTCGCCCACACCTCTCGCCCGCGGCGCTCCGAGCACCCCGGAGCGCCTAGTTGCAGGAGCCGCCGCCGGTGCCGGACACCGTGGCGCCGACCCCCAGAATTCCGATCTGGACGGTGGGCCGGCTGCTCGTCTGATCCGGGGTGCACGTGGTCGGGACCGGCGAGGGCCCCGTCTGGGAGCCGCCCGACGTCGGCGACGGGGCGGCCGCCGGCGGAGCCTGGCCAGCAGGGGCGGAGCGGGCCGGGGCGGAGCGGGCCGGGGCCGCGGGCTGCGTGGAGGCGGACGACGGCGCGGGGACTGGCTGGGCGGGAACCGGAACCGGCTGCGCGGGGGCCTCCTCCGGGGCGGGGGCTGCCGGCTGCACGGGGCTGGCAGCCGGGACCGCCCCGGCGGCCTGGTCCGACGCAGCGGCGCTGGGCGGGGCGCCGATGGCAGAGGACGAGGCGGAGGAGGTCGTGGACGATGCCCGCATAGCCGGTACTGCGCCGGACGGGACTGTGGGCACCCCGCTGTCCTGCCGCGGGGAGGTCGCCGTGGGGTGGGGCACCGGCCACACGCTCACGATGAGCTGGAACGAGAGGACGGCCAGCGAGAGCAGCGAGGCGCCCCCGGCGCCCCAGACGGCGCCAGCGGGGACGACCGCCGAACCGGCCGAACGCCGCGCCCGGGACTTCCAGAGCACCGCCGTGCCGAGCACGACCGCCGCAGCAACGAGGACGAGTGCCGGGACAGTGGCCACGCCGAGGCAGACGAGGGCCAGTACCACGGCCAGCAAGCCCCACGGCGTCCGCCGGGGCGTCCCCTTCCGGGCTCGGCGCCGACGGGGCGCAGCGTCCCGCCCGCGGCGGCCCCGGAGCGCCCGGGGCGGTCCCTCGGTCAGCGGTTCCTCACGCTCCGCCATGGGCAGCCTCCCACTCCTCCCGGAGAACTCCGTACACGACGGCGTCGTAGAGTTCGCCGCGGACCTGGCGCGCCTTCCGGTGCCTCGCCTCGAGCGTGAACCCGAGCTTCTCACCGACCCGGCACATGCCCGAGTTCCCGCTCCACGTCGCGAAGTCGAGGCGGTCACTGTCGGTGGAGGCGAAGAGGTGGCCGGTCCACAGGCCGAGGGCCTCGGTGCCGTAGCCGCCGGACCAGCGGGCGGGGTCGTAGACGGCAAGCCCGAGCCGGCGCCACGGAAGGAGCCGCGTGCCGTCCTCGGCCTCGGGCCCCGGGCGCTCCTCCCAGTACCACGACACCTGGCCCATGAACTCGCCCGAGCCGGCGTCCACGATCGCGAGGTGCTCGCGCACCGGCGGCCACCCGCCGTCGGCCGCGCGGGCGAGGAGGCCATCGCACCAGCCGTTGGCTCCCTCGGCGCTCCAGCGCCCGTAGAAGGGGCCGTCGTAGAGCTGCCATTCGTGGACCCCGGCGGGAGGCGGCACGATCCAGCGGCGCAGGCCCTCGACGTCGTCGGGCGTCCAGTCCCGCAGGGCCACGCGGGAGCCTGTCAGGGTCACGGGAAAATCCATCCGCACTACCCTACAGGCCCCTGCTGGCGCGCCCAGCCGCCCGAGCGCCGTCAGCGGGCGAGCCCTGCCCTCCTCAGCGCGTCGGCCAGCGCGGTGTCCGCGGCCGGCTCGGCCTTCCCGCCTCGCTGGCCGCCGCCGTTCTGGTTCCGGCCGCCCTGGCTGCCGTCGCTGCGCGAGCCGACATTGCTGCCCTGGCCACCGCGGCTGCGCTGGCCGCGGCCGGCCTGTCCGTCACCGCCGCGCTCGTCCCCGGGGCGCCCATTCCCGCCGGCCTGGTTCCCGCCGGCTCGGTTCCCGCCAGCCTGGGCTTCCCCGGACGCACGACGCCGGGCCTCGCCACCGCGGGCTCGCTTGCGTTCGCCGCGCTCGCCGCCCGGCTCGTCGTCCAGCCGCAGCGTCAGCGAGATGCGCTTGCGGGGAACGTCCACGTCGAGGACCTTGACCTTGACGACCTGGCCCGACTGGACCACCTCGCGGGGGTCGGAGATGAACTTGGTGCTCATGGCGGAGACGTGGACGAGGCCGTCCTGGTGGACCCCGAGGTCCACGAACGCGCCGAAGGCGGCAACGTTGGAGACGGTGCCCTCGAGGATCATGCCGGGACGGACGTCGTTGATCGTCTCGATGCCCTCCGCGAGGGACGCGGTGACGAATTCGGGGCGCGGGTCGCGGCCCGGGCGGACCAGTTCGGTCATGACGTCGCGGACGGTGGGCAGACCGAACCGCTCGTCCGCGAAGCGGGCGGGGTCCAAGGTCGCCACGCGCTCCTTCGATCCCCCGGCTGCCTCGAGGATGCGGGCCGCCAGCCCGTAGGCCTCGGGGTGGACTGCCGAGGCGTCCAGCGGCTCGGAGCCGCCGGTGATGCGCAGGAAGCCCGCGCACTGCTCGAACGCCTTGGCCCCGAGGCGCGGGACCTTCTTGAGCTCGGCGCGCGAGGCGAAGACGCCGTGGGCGTCGCGGTACTCGACGATGTTGCGGCTCAGCGTAGGGCCGAGGCCGGCGACCCGGGCGAGCAGCGCGGGCGACGCGGTGTTGACGTCCACGCCGACGGCGTTGACGCAGTCCTCGACGACGGCGTCGAGGCTGCGCTCGAGCTTGGACTGGGTGACATCGTGCTGGTACTGGCCGACGCCGATCGACTTGGGATCGATCTTCACGAGTTCCGCGAGGGGATCCTGGAGCCTGCGCGCGATTGAGACCGCGCCGCGCAGGGAGACGTCGAGGTCGGGCAGCTCGGCGGAGGCGAGGGCGGAGGCCGAGTAGACGGACGCGCCGGCCTCCGAGACGATGACCTTGGAGCCCCGGGGCAGCCCGAGCCGGGCCAGCAGGTCTCCGGCGAGCCGGTCCGTCTCGCGGCTCGCGGTGCCGTTGCCCACCGCCACGAGTTCGACGTTGTGGCGCCGTGCAAGCTTCTCCAGGACGGCCAACGACTCGTCCCACTTCTTCGCCGGCGCGTGCGGGTACACCGTCGCCGTGTCGAGGACCTTGCCCGTGCCGTCGACGACCGCGACCTTCACCCCCGTGCGCAGGCCGGGGTCGAGGCCCAGCACGGCCCGGTTCCCAGCCGGCGCGGCGAGGAGCACGTCGCGGAGGTTGGCGGCGAAGACCTTCACCGACTCCTCCTCGGCGGCGTCGAAGAGCCGCGCCCTGAGGTCGGACTCGAGCTTGGCCAACAGCCTGCCCTGCCAGGCGACCCTGACCGTCTGCGCGAGCCACTTCCCGGCCGGGGTCCCGGCGCCGCCGTGCACGCCCAGCGCACGCGCCACGGCCGCCTCGTAGGCCGCCCGCGCCTCGGACCGGGCGGCCTCGTCCCGCGGATCGGCCTCGGCGATCTCGAGCGACAGGGCCCCCTCGCGCTCGCCGCGCAGGAGCGCCAGGACCCTGTGGCCCGGCATGGCGTCGACGGGCTGGACATAGTCCTCGAAGTCGGCGTACTTCCCCTCCCCGCCGGCGCCGCCGGCCTTTGCGGCGGAGCGGAGGCGACCGCCCCGGAAGAGCCGTTCGCGGAGGTCAGCCACGAGCGCGGCGTCCTGCCCGACACGCTCGGTGAGGATCGCCCGGGCGCCCGCGAGCGCCTCGGCGGCGCCGGTGATGCCCTTCTCCTCGTTGAGGTAGGCCTCCGCGAGCGCATCGAGGTCCTGGGCCGGGTCGGCGAGGATCGAGTCCGCGAGGGGCTCGAGACCGGCCTCGCGAGCGATCTGGGCGCGGGTGCGCCGCTTCGACTTGTAGGGGAGGTAGAGGTCCTCGAGCTCCGACTTGGTCGCGGCGGACAGCAGCGCAGACTGCAGTTCCTCGGTGAGCGCTCCCTGCTCGGCGACCGCGGCAATGATCGCGCGGCGGCGGTCCTCGAGTTCGCGCAGATAGCGCAGCCGCTCCTCGAGGTCGCGCAGCTGGGCATCGTCGAGGGTGCCGGTGGCCTCCTTGCGGTACCGCGCGATGAAGGGCACGGTCGCGCCGCCGTCGATGAGGCCGACCGCCGCCTTGACCTGCCAGGGTGCCACGCCGAGCTCGGCGGCGATGGTCCGGGCGATCGCCTCGGCGGTCTCCGCTTCCCCCGGCGGGGCGGGCAGGGCGGGGGACGGCTGGGCCAGGGAGGTCTCGGTGCTCACGGTTCTACTGTGCCCTATCCCTCCGACAGCCGTGGTCATCGGCCCCCCACACCCCACGTGGCGATGGCCCAGAGGACGCCCGGACGGCCGAGGTCCACGAGCGAGGTCCCGACCCCGACGATCGCGTAGAGGCTCACGGGGACGAGCATGAGCCATTCCCGCCAGGAGCCCGCATCGCCGAGGACGGGGATGCTCAGATGCCCGCCGCGCCGCCAGACCCAGCGGATGATCGGGGTCTTGTGCATGAACTTCGGCCTGCGGAAGCGGAAGGGCCAGACCAGGTTGCAGCCGCCGGTCGTGAGGAGGTCCCCGGCGATGTGGACCGCGCTCCCGATGCCGACGGCCAGCGGGAACCAGTCCTGCCGGTCGGGGGCGCACAGCGCCACGAAGACGGCCAGCGGCACGGCCAGGATCCAGGGCAGCTTCTGGACGCCGTCCGGCAGGATCCCGAGCACCTTGGCCGCGAAGGAGACCAGGAGCAGCGAGACGAGCCCTGCGCCCAGGTACACGGTTCCCCACAGCGGCGTGTGCAGGGTCCAGTGCCCGGCGAACCACGCGAGGGTCACGAAGCCGGCGATGCCGACGAGCGAGTGCGTGCCGTTGCGGTGGCCGCCCGCGATGGCCCCGATTCCCGCGCACACCGCATTCGAGACGGGTGGGAGGGACTGGGCGATGGTCGCGCTGCGGTGGTCGGCGTCGGGCAGGAGCGCGGCCCCCGCAGTGACGAGCGCACCGACAACGACGCCGACCGGCGAGGCCTCGAACAGCGGCCACCCGAGGTCGAAGGCGACGTGGCCGAGGCCGAGGGGCGCGGTGGCCGCGGAGAGGTCGAAATGGACACGGGTGGTCAGCGCGACCCAGGCTGCTGCGCCACAGGCCGCGTGGTGGGGCCCCATCATGCTGCGGGACCCTCCCGTCGGAGACGGGACGGTGGAACGGTGGTGCTCACGGGACGGTTCAGGCCTCGCAGGAGGCGCAGGCGCCGGCGTCGAGGTCGGCATCGCTGAGGACCGAGCCGCAGTCACGGCACCACGCGTGGGATGCGAGGTCCAGGCAGTCCGCGCAGCGGTGCTCCTCGGACTCCGCGAGGCCCCTGCCGCACTCGGCGCAGTCGTCCTCGCGCCCGGGGACCCGACGGTCAGGGTCGAGGGAGTGGGTGCCGGTTCCGTGAAGGTCCGGGACCGGCGTCAGGACCATTGCTGTGCTCATGCTTCGAGGCTAGGCAGGGGGTCCGACATTTCTCGCACACGCCCTCGGAGAGTTGCGGATTGGGCAGGCGTAGGCTGGCGCCCATGGCGAGATTCTTCGATGTGCACCCGGTCGACCCGCAGCCCCGGGCGATCAGCCAGGCCGTGCAGATCCTGCGCGGCGGCGGACTCATCGCGTACCCCACGGACTCCTGCTACGCGCTCGGGGCGATGATGGGCAACCGCGAGGCGCTGGAGCGGATCCGGCAGATCCGCCACCTCGACGACAAGCACCACTTCACCCTCGTGTGCGCGGAGTTCGCCCAGCTCGGGCAGCTCGTCGAGATGCCCAATGACGTCTTCCGGGCCATCAAGGCCGTCACGCCCGGGCCGTACACCTTCATCCTCCCGGCCACCCGCGAGGTGCCCAAGCGCATGCTCCACCCGAAGAAGAAGTCGGTGGGCGTGCGCATCCCGGACAACGCCGTGGTACGCGCCCTGCTGCGCGAGCTGGGCGAGCCGCTGCTGTCCTCGACCCTCCTCCTGCCCGGGGAGGAGGATCCCCTCACCGACGGCTGGGAGATCAAGGAGCGGCTCGACAACGTGGTCGACGCGGTCATCGACGCCGGCGAATGCGGTTCCGAACCGACCACCGTGGTGGACTTCACCTCCGGCTCCGCCGAGATCGCCCGTTACGGGGCCGGGGACCCGAGCCGGTTCGAAGAGGCCTAGGCCAGCCGGGCCCGCACGATCTCGCTGACGGCCTTGCCGTCGAAGCGGCCCGCCACGACGGCGGTGACGGGCTTCATGACCTGGCCCATCTGCCGGAGGGAAAGCTCGGCGACGTGCGCCCTGAGCGCGGCGATGGCGTCGTCGACGATCCCCTCGACCTCCTCGCGGGTGAGCGGCTGCGGCAGGTATGCCTCGATGACCTCGGCCTCGGCGACCTCCGCCGCAGCGCGGGAGTCCTCGCCGGCGGAGGCGTAGATCTCGGCCGTCTCGCGCCGCTTGGAGGCCTCCTTCTGCAGCAGCGAGGTGACCTGGGCGTCGTCGAGCGTCACCGGGGTCTTGCCGGACTTCTCCCGCGTCTCGATCTCGCCCAGGACGTTGCGGACCGTGGTGAGTGCGGTCCGGTCGCCGGACTTCATGTGCGTGACGAGGTCGGCCTGGAGCCGCTCCTTGAGCGTGGACATCGGGCACCTTCTTCTGGGGACGTCGTGGGATGCGGCGCGCGGGCGACCGCCTGCCTCAAGCGTAGGCGCTCCTACAATGGAGGAAGGCCAGCAGGAGGCTCCCGTGGGACGCAGGCACTACAGGGTCCGGCACCGGCGGCGCATCGGCCAGCCGAGGCGCCTTGAACAGCACCGGCGCGCTGCGGCTGCCCCGCGGCCCCGCTCCGCCCGGCAGGAACGGCAGGAGCCGCAGGAGCCGCAGGAGCCGCAGGCCGTCCTCGAGTGGGCGGCCCTGAGGAGGGTGCAGCCCCTCGCCCTCGCCGCCCTCGTGCTCAAGTGGCTCCTCATCGCACTCCTGTGCCTGGCAGTGCTCGACGTCGCGCGCACCGCCGGGGTGCCGATAGTGCTGATCGTCCTCGTCTGGGCGTGGTCTGCGGCCGTCCGGGGGCGCCGCCGGTCCGGCTACCGGGCACCGGAACGCGCGCCCCGGGACGCCCAGCAGGCCGCGCCCCGAAGCGACCCGCCGGCGGCTGCCGCCGGGCCGCCCCGCGGCAGCCCCTACGACCTCGAGACGTACCTGCGGCGGCTCGGCGAGGACGGCTCCTGATGGCACGCCCGGCCCTATCCGACCCCCTAAGCTGGCGAACATGGCCCGAGTCCTGAACGCAGCCGCAGTCCTCGGGCGGCTTGTCGCCTTCGTCCTCGTGAGCGCGGTATGCGGCGCCCTCGTGGCCGGCATCTTCATGCCGGTCGCCGCGGCGGCCTGGGGCACCACCAACGGCACCGTCCAGTTCTTCGACAGCCTCCCCTCGGAACTCACCGTCACGCCCCCGGCGCGCGTGACCAGCATCGTCGCTGCCGACGGCTCGCCGATTGCCTCGCTCTTCAGCGAGAACCGGACACCGGTGGGGCTCGATGCGATGTCCCCCGACGTGAGGAACGCGATCGTGGCCATCGAGGACTACCGCTTCTACGAGCACGGCGGCGTGGACACGACCGGGATCCTCCGGGCCGTGATCGCGAACCTGCGCGGCGACCGGCAGGGCGCGTCGACCCTGACGCAGCAGTACGTGGCGAACGTCCTCAAGGAGAACCTGGTCGCCCAGGGGCAGGATCCCACCGTGGTGCTCAACGGACAGAAGGACCTCGGGGACAAACTGCGGGAGATGAAGCTCGCGATCGCGCTGGAGAAGAAGTACTCCAAGGACGAGATCCTCGCCGGCTACCTCAATCTGGTCTTCTTCAACCAGAACGCCTACGGGGTCCAGGCTGCGAGCCGGTACTTCTTCTCCGTGGACGCCAAGGACCTCACGCTCCCCCAGGCCGCCCTCCTCGCCGGAGTGGTGAACGGGCCCTCGGTCTACGACCCGACCGCCCATCCTGACGCCTCGGTCCAGCGCCGCAACCTCGTGCTCGACGCCATGCTCAAGCACGGCTACGTGACCCAGAAACAGCACGACGACGCCGTCGCGTCCCCGCTCAAGCTCAAGGTCAGCCCGCCCCGTCAGGGCTGCGCCTATGCCGCCCAGGCGCAGTACTTCTGCGACTACGTCCTGCACGAGGTCCTCAACGACCCGGCCTACGGGAAGACCCCGGACGACCGCTACGCGACCGTCACCCGCGGGGGCCTGACCATCACCACCACCCTCGACCCCCGCCTGCAGGGCCCGGCGCAGGCCCAGGTCGATGCGACCGCCGGCGCCAATCCGGACAAGTGGGGCACGTCGCTCGTGACGGTCCAGCCCGGCACGGGCAAGGTCCTCGCCATGGCCCAGAACACCCGGATGCTCCCGGGCCAGGGCCTCGGCTTCGTGACGAGCTACAACTTCAACGTCGACCGTACGGACGCGCACGGCAACGACCTCGGCGGGGCGGGCGGGTTCCAGCCGGGCTCGTCCGCGAAGCCGCTGACGCTCACGGCGTGGCTGAGCGAGGGCAAGCCGACGGACGAGAAGGTCAACGCCGCCCAGCGCCGCTACCCCCTGAACCACCCGTGGCATGACACGTGCGCGAAGGTCACCGGGGCGTACGACGACACGACGGCCCGGCCGCCCTGGAACACGGCGCCCGACCTCCAGAACGACGAGCCCAACTGGTACCGCCCCATGTCGGTGCGGGAGGGCATCTACCAGTCGATCAACACCGCCACCTTCGCCTCCGCCGCAGGCCTGAGCGACTTCTGCGACATCCAGCGGGCGACCGACGCACTGGGCATGCACGACGGCGAGGGCGGCGGCAAGAAGCTGGACATGTCCACGCTCGGCAATCTCCTGGGCGGTATGAACGTGTCCCCGCTGACCATGGCCTCCGCGTACGCGACCTTCGCCGCCAACGGCACGTACTGCACGCCGAGGTCGATCACCTCGGTCAAGGATGCCCAGGGCAACAAGATCGGTGGCCAGTCGAAGGACTGCCACGAGGGCGCGGTCAAGCCGGACGTCGCCAAGGCCGTCACGAACGTTCTCCAGGACGTGCTGACCAAGGGCTCCGGCTACAACATCAAGGACACCGCGGGCAAGACCATCAACCTGGGGGTGCCGGACGCCGCCAAGACCGGCACCAACCAGTACAACAGCGAGACGTGGCTCGTCGGCTACACCCGCGGGCTCTCGACGGCCTCCTACTTCGGCGAGGCGCTGAAGAACCCGGAGGACCACCTCGGCCGGAACGTGTACGTCAACGGCCGGTTCTGGCCGGTCATCGACGGCGCCTACATCGCCGGCCCGCAGTGGGCGTACTACATGCAGAAGGCCGTTGGCCTCTACAGCCACGGCGCCTTCGACGCGCCCCCGCCGAGCCTCGTCAGCGGCGACAAGCACCAGGACCAGAAGAAGTAAGCACCGCGTGGGGCGGGCGGACGACGGCGGGAGGCGCCCGCCGTCGTCCGCCCGCCCCGCGCCGGGGCCGCGCTCAGGCGGCGAGGGTCGCGTCGAAGAGGGCGCGGAGCTCGCGGAAGTGGCGCTCCGTGGCCTCCTCGTTATAGGCGGAGGTGTCCGCCATGGAGTAGCCGTGCGAGGCGCCGGGATAGATGACGTTGGACGCCTCGAGTCCGGCGGCTTCGAGGGCCTCGCCCAGACGGGCCACGGCCTCGGGGGCCATGCTCCGGTCGTGGTCGGCGTGGCCGAAGACGAAGCGGGCCCGGGCGCCGGGGAGGCCGAGGTGCGGGCTGTCGGCGTCGTCCGTGGCGAGGCCGCCGCCGTGGAAGCCGCCGCACGCGGCGACCTCGGGGTGGGCGTTCGCGGTCCGCACGGCGAGGCGGGCACCCATGCAGTAGCCCGTGACGCCGATGGGGCCCTGGGCCACCCCGTCGAGGGAGGCCAGGGCTGCGGTCCAGGCGTCGATGTCCGGCAGCGCCTTGTCTGCGGTGAGCCGGCCGACCCGGGGGAACGCCGCCTTGCCGGCCTCCTCGCGCCCCTCGCCGGTGGTCATGTCGAGGGCCGGGGCGAGCTCGGCCACGCTGCCCTCGCGGTAGAACACGTTCGGAGCCAGGACCACATAGCCCCAGTCCGCGATGCGCTGTGCCATCTCGGCGATGCGGGGGCGGATGCCGAACGCGTCCATGTAGAGGATGACTCCGGGGAAGGGGCCCTCGCCGGCCGCGGGCCGGGCGACGAGGGCCTCGGCGGTGCCTTCAGGGGCGGGGATCTGAATCATCTCGGTAGACATGGGCACAGGATAGCGGCGGCCGCTGGGCACGGGCTCAGGCCCGCTGGGCCTGACGGTCCTCGGAGGCCTGCCCGGACACCCGCCGCCGTGCGCGCCCCGGCCCGCTCCCGAGGGACAGGGTCGCGAGCAGCCCCACGGCCAGGAAGCTCGCCGCCGAGAAGGCGGCGTACCGGGTGCCTTCGGAGAACGCCGCCTTCGCGTCCGCGGCTGCGGGCGCCGTGGCCGGCGAGCCCGCGAGCCCGGCGATGGCCGCCCCCGAGCTGTCGACGACGGCGGAGACGATGGACTCGCGCTGGGCGGCGGGCACGCCGCGGCCGTCCAGCGAGCCGCCCAGAAGGCCCCCGGCCGAGGAGAACAGGACCGTGCCGAGCACGGCGATGCCCAGCGCCGACCCGATCTGCCGCGCGGTGCTCTGCGTGCCGGAGGCCTGCCCGCTCAGGGTGACGGGGACGTCCTTGAGGACCACCCCGGTGAGCTGCGCCGTCGCTAGCCCCACCCCGAAGCCGTAGACGAACAGGAACGGGACCAGCAGGCCCCACGGGGTGTCGGGCCCGATGACCGCCCCGAGCCCCGCCACGCCGGCGATCTCGGCCACGAGGCCCGCCCGGACGATCACGACCGGGGAGGCGCGGTGGCTGAGCGCCCCGGCGAGCCCGCTCGCCGCGAACGAGCCGATGGCGAGGGCCAGCAGGATCAGTCCAGTGTCGAGGGCGCTGAAGCCGAGGACGTTCTGGAGCCAGATCGGCAGCGCGAGGATGATGCCGAACTCGCCGAGCGAGACGATGAGTGCGGCGAGGTTGCCGTTGCGGAACGAGGGGATGCGCAGGAGCTCGACCGAGAACATGCTGGCCAGCCCCCGGCGCTCCCGGCGGACCGCCCAGAGTGCGCAGGCCGCGATGCCGAGGAGGGCGAGGCCGAACACGAACGGGATCGGCGAGACCGGCCCGGGCCACTCCCAGGATCCGATCCTCGGGCGGTGGTCCACCGTCCACCAGCCGTAGGTGCGGCCTTCGATGAGCGCAAAGACGAGGGACGCCGAGGCGACGACGGACAGGATGGCGCCGACCGGGTCGAGGGGCCGGCGGGCGCCATCCCTCGACTCGGCGACCGCAACCAGGGCGCCGGCCACGATCACCGCCGCGACCGGGATGTTGATCCCGAAGGCCCAGCGCCACGAGAACGAGGTGGTCAGCCATCCGCCGAGGAGGGGGCCCACGGCGGACATGCCGCCGATCGTCGAGCCCCAGACCGCGAACGCGATCGCCCGCTCCGAGCCCCTGAACCCCGCGTTGATGAGCGAGAGCGTCGAGGGGAGCACCATCGCGCCGCCCACGCCCTGGACGAGCCGGGAGCCGATGAGGATGCCGCCGGTGGGGGCGAAGGCCGCGGCCACGGAGGACAGCGCGAAGGCGACGACCCCGAGCAGCAGCAGGCGCCGCCGGCCGAAGCGCCCGCCGAGCGTGCCGAAGACCAGCAGCAGGGCCGCGAACACGAGGGTGTAGGACTCCTGGATCCACTGCACGCCGGTCGAGTCGACCCCGAGGTCCTTCACGATCGAGGGGATCGCGACGTTGACGATCGTCGAGTCCACGATGATGAGCGAGACGGCGAGGCTGATGACCACGAGGCCGACCCATCGCCGTCGTCCTCCTGCGGGGCTGTCCGGACCGGGCGACGATGGGTGGGGGCGGTGCTGGGACGCCATGACCGAGCCTCCGGGGAACCGAGCCGATAATTTCTCGATGATCTTACTTCTCGATCTTCGAGACATCAACCCTGCGCGGGTCTGAATGCGGCGGCCGGCGGACTGCTGGCTACGATGGCGCCATGGAACTGCGCCCCGGGCTGCACCGGATCGGCAATGACATGGTCGCGGCCTATCTCGTGGTCGACGGCTCGGGCATCACGGTGATCGACGCCGGCTTGCCGGGGCACTGGCGCGACCTCGAGCAGGAACTCGCGGCCCTCGGCCGCTCCGTGGAGGACATCCGGGCGGTGCTCCTGACCCATGGCGATCCGGACCACCTCGGCTTCGCGGAGCGCCTGCGCCGCGACCACGGGGTCCCCGTCTACGTGCATGGGGCGGACAGCGCGCGGGCACGCGGCCAGGGGTCGACGAATCCTGGCTGGGGGCCGATGCGGCTGGGACCCGTGGCGAAGTTCCTGGCCTACGCGGTCGGCAAGGGCGCGCTGCGGCCGGTCCACGTGGCGGAGGTGCGTGAGTTCGAGGACGGCGAGGTCCTGGACCTCCCCGGCGCGCCGCGGATCATCGCCCTGCCCGGCCACTCCCCCGGCAGCGTCGCGGTCCACGTCCCTGCCGCGGAGGCCGTGCTCGTCGGGGACGCGCTCACCACGCGCCACGTCCTCACGGGACAGGAGGGGCCACAGCCCGCCCCGTTCACCGACGATCCCGCCCAGGCCCTGAGATCCCTGGAAAGACTGCGGCCCACGGGGGCGCGATGGGTGCTCCCCGGGCACGGGACGCCGTGGCGGGGCGGCGTCGACGCGGCGGTCGACGCCGTCGAACGGGCAGCGGCCGACGCCGGCCGGTCACCACGGCGGCGCGGGCTCCGCTAGGCGTTGCCCGCGCCGCCTCGGTGGCGGGTCAGCGGCAGCGGGTCAGCGGCCCTTCTCCTCGAGCTTGAGGGCGATCCCGATCGTGAAGAACGTGGGCGCCCAGTGGCCCACGAAGATCCCCCAGCGGTCGGACTGGGCGCGGTCGTGGCGCGGGTTCATGCGGCTCACAAGCCAGGAGACGAAGGAGAATCCGATGGATCCGAAGCCGGCCATGTAGGCGTATTCGCTCCTGACCCCCATTTCGTGCAGCTTCTCGAGCATGACAGCAACCTCCTGGTGGGGCGGTGATATGTTCCGGACGCAGTGAGGTTGCCCACTGATCAGGGGGTTGAACCCGATCCGGGGCGCCTGATCCGCAGGCGCACCGTGGGCGGGCTGCCCGATGCGATATGTTGTACATGTCCATCTGTGGGAGCTGGGGTCCCACCGGTGGGCTGCCTGTCCACGCGCGGCCGCCCCGGGTGCAAGCCCGGGCGCGGCCGCCGAGGACATCGGCCGGCCGCGGCCGAGTGAGCCGCGGACATCGTGATCAGGGGGACAAGATGGACTCGTCAGCGAGCGGCGCCTACACGGAGCGGCGCGGGAGCATTGAGTCTGCCCGCCTGCGCGCGGCCCTGGACCGCGAGGCGGCCCGCCGTTCGGTCCGGCATTCCGAAGGACCGTTCGCCGCTGAGGCGCCCCTCCTGGCCGGCACCCCAGATCTTGCGGCGGTGCGGCAGCGTGCGTGGCTGATCCCGAAGGGCCCCTTCGTGGCCGTGGGCCGGCTCGCCCTCGCCCTCGCGGGGATCTCCGGACTCGTCCTGCTCGGGCTGCTGCTGGCCGCGGCCGTCGCCATGGTGCAGCTCCACTTCCAGGGGCACTGACAGCACGGCTGCGCCTCGACGCCTGCGCCGTTCCATCCCCCGGTCCGGCTCGCGTCGGGGTCTAGCCCTGCGGTCCGATGATCTTCACAGTGCCGCCGGATGAGATGGCGATCCTGCCATGCTCGAAGTCCTGCACCGTCGCGCCGCCGGCCCCTGCGTAGGGATCGCTCGTCGGATAGCCCAGCGGGCCGCGCTCGAAGTCGGTCGCGCCCCAAGCTGCGCGGAGCGGCCCTGAGCTCACGCGGACGCCGGTGGAAGGCGATGAAATGAGGAGCCCCTTCTGGAAGCTCTGGTAGGCGCCTCCCCTGACGAGCCCGGCGACCCTGTCTCCGACCGGGAATCCGACAGCTGCGAACCCTCCCCCGGCAGTCAGGGCGGCCCCGAAGTCTCCGAGGACTGCATGAGCGCCGGTGGCCGGCGACCAGTAGATCGCCCCACCTTGATAGCGCTGGAAGACCCCGTTGCCCGTGCGCAGCTCATCGCTGGTGGGATAGCCGAGGGCTCCGGCCTCGTAGCCCGTGCTCGCCCAGACGCTGCGGATAGCACCGAGAGACAGGTGGGCTCCGCTGGCCGGTGACCAGTAGACGGCACCGTTCTGGAAGAGTTGATAGGCGCCCCCGTCCCGGAGGCCTCCGGCCTCGTCGCTGACGGCGTAGCCGAGCGGGCCACCTTCGAAGCCGGCAGAGGCGTAGGCGGAACGGATCGCGCCCCGGGTGGCGTGAGCGCCCACTCCGGGCGCCCAGACGATCGCTCCGCCCTGGTACAGCTGGTAGACGCCGCCGCGGCGCAGTCCGCCGACTTCCTCGGAGACGGGGTAGCCAAGGGGGCCGTCCTCGAAGCCGCTGCGCGCCCACGCTGAGCGGATCGCGCCCTGGGAGACGTGGGCGCCGGCCTTTGGCGACCAGTTGATGGCGCCGTTCCGGAAGAGCTGGTAGGCGCCTCCGTCCCGGCGTCCGCCGACCTCGTTCGAGGCGGGTGCGCCGAGCGGTCCGAAGTTGCCCCCGGTGCTGCCGTACCTGGCGGTGATCGCGCCGAACGGGTTGGACGAATAGGGGGTGAACACATCGTCGACCGCCCCCATGATGATCCTGTCGCCCGGGCGGTTGGTCTGCAGCAGGCGGGTCACCGTCGGCAGGGAGGTGGAGACGCAGCCTGCAGAGGGGACACGGCCTGCATGGAAGAAGATGGCGAAGGATGCCCCCTGGACGGTCGGCATGTCGGGGAGGCGGTTGTAGTTGATGACCGCTGCCTGCTCGTAGTAGCCCTGATTCATGTAGTACCAGAGGTTCTCGTCGGACTCCCCGCCCGCACCCTCGAAGTACTGGTTGTAGGTGCTGCCCCGCTCGCCGCCCCACCGGGAGTTGGGGGTCACCGTGTGGTACCGGAGGGCCGTCCCGGGGTTTCGACGGCCCAGCGCCTCGGTAATGCTGAACGAGCCGCTCGGAGACTTCCACGTGTCCTCCCACGTGCCGCCCGCAGCGAAGCCCTTCTGGCCGACGTAGCCCCAGTCCTGCCACTCCTGGGCGTAGCCGGCGCCGGATCTCACGCACCCGGTGATCGTGACGGCATTCGAGCCCCTGTCCGCTGCTGTGGCGAAGGTGACGCGGTGGGCGCCGGAGGCGGAGAAGCGCACCTGGCCCGCGCTGAGCCGCGCGCAGGGGTTGTACACCTGAGGCGAGGCCTCGGCGTCGGGAGCGAACCCGACGAGGGAGGCGGCGACGAGCGCAGCGGCGCCGAGCAGGCGCAGCGATGCCCTCAGATCAGGCTTCATGGATTCTCCAGCGGTGGGGACGGACTCCGGGCGTGGTTCAGGCGCCGTCGGAGCCCCCTTCTCCACGGGAGCAGCATATGCGCCGCGGGCGCACGCTACCGTGAGGCTGGCGGCCAAGGCCGGTTCAGATGTCGGTCCGGTCCCTTCCGAGGGTCCACACATTGGCGTCCTCGACGCGCTCGTAGCGGACCTCGGTCATCAGTTGCCTGAGCATGGCCAGTCCGCGGCCAGCGTCCGGCGGTGTGCCCGGCTCGTGCCGGAGCGACGGCGTCGGCTCGGCGCCCACCTCCCGCAGTTCCGCCTCGAGCCTCCGATAGGTGGGGCGGAGCTCGATCTCCAGGAGCAAGGTCTCCCCGGCCTCGGCCACGGCGTGGCGGATCGAATTGGAGACGGCCTCGATGACAGCGATCTCGAATGCCGTCCGGTCAGCAAGGCCGGCCCAGGGGTCGTCGTGCCACAGGCGCTCGAGGAGGCCCTCCACCCTCGTGAGGAACGCGTCGCTCCGCTTTCCGCTTGCTCTGAGCACCACTGCCGCGCCGGACACGGGACCGTCCCTTCGATGGAGTTATAGGGTTCAAGGAGCTGTTACCCGCGGACTGCGGGGCTCAATCGGACCCGCTGCGACCGCTTCCTCAGGCGGGCGAGGACCAGCCGCGTCGCGCCTACATGTCCCGGTAGCGCTTCGCAGCGGCGAGGGCCTGAGTGAGGCCAGCTCGGTCGAGCCGGGGCCCGTATCCCGGGGTGTCACGCTGGATGCGCCAGCCCTCGGCGAGCGGCCCGGCGTCGACCACGTCGAACCCGAACTCGTCGATCAGGGCGGCCACCTGTGCCTTCGCGCTGTCGTCGTCTCCGGCGATGGCCAGGGCGCGGCGGTCCGACGAGCCTGCCGGCAGCGGATCGGTGGTGAGGTCGCGGGCGTAGATGTGGTTGAACGCCTTCACCACGTGGGAGGTCGGCAGGTGCGCCTGGAGCAGCTCGGCGGTCGTCGTCTCCTCGGCGTCGAGCGCGGGGATGGAGCCGTCCCGCTGAGGGTAGTAGTTGTCGGTGTCGATCACGGTCTTCCCTGCCAGTTCCTCGACCGGGACCTGGTCGATGTTCTTGAGCGGGATCGTGACGACGGCGAGGTCCGCGGCGTCGGCCGCCTCGCGGGCGGTCGCGGCGCGTGCGTGCGTGCCGAGCTCGGCGACGAGGCCCGACAGGGTCTCGGGGCCACGCGAGTTGCTCACCACCACGTCATAGCCGGACCGCACGGCGAGGCGTGCGAGCTGGGAGCCGATGTGTCCACTGCCGATGAAGCCGATCGTTGTCATGTGGGGTGCAACCACGGCCTGCGCCCAGTATTCCCGGCTTCCTCCAGACGTCCCGAGGGCATGGCGGCGTGCTGGCTGCGGCGCTAGATTGGACGCCGGAGCGCCACGGAGGCGCGCCGGGGCCGCCGCGTCGCGCGGATCAGACATCAAGGACCGCCCTTCGAGAAGAGGCCCGTGCATGAGCGATGAGGACCGCCGGCGAGAGCTCGGCAGCAACGATGCCCCGGTCGAGGAGGAGATCGAGGAGTCCTTCGACCGGATCGTCGGAGAAGGGGCGCAGCGCCTGCACCGCACCTGGCGCTCGGTGCTGATCACCGGTTTCTTCGGGGGCGTCGACGTCGGGCTCGGCGTGATGGCCTATCTGGCCGTCGAGCACTCCACCGGGAGCAGGCTGCTGGCCGGGCTCGCCTTCGGCGTCGGGTTCATCGCCCTCCTGCTGGCCAAGAGCGAGCTGTTCACCGAGGGCTTCCTCGTGCCCATCGCAGCGGTGGCCGCGCGGCAGGCCCGGCTCGGACAGCTCATCAAGCTGTGGACGGGGACGCTGACCGCGAACCTCGTGGGCGGATGGTGCTTCATGTGGCTCGTCATGAAGGCCTTTCCCGAGTGGGCCCCGACCGTCATCGACTCCGGCCGCCATTTCGCCGAGGCGCCCCCGAACCTCCAGTCATTCTGCCTGGCGACCCTCGGCGGCAGCACCATCACGCTCATGACCCGCATGCAGCAGGGCACCGAGTCGGTGCCGGGGAAGATCGCAGCGGCCGTCGCCGGCGGATTCCTGCTGTCCGGCCTGCCGCTGTTCCACTCGGTGCTCGATTCCCTGCTGATCTTCGGCGCACTCCACTCCGGCGCGCCGTTCGGCTATGGCCAGTGGCTGGGCTGGTTCGCCTACACGGCCGCCTTCAACGTCCTCGGTGGCCTGCTGCTGGTGACCGCGCTGCGGCTGCTCCGCAGCAAGGAGCTCATCAGCGAGCGCCGGGCCCGCGGCTGAGCGCCCGCGGGCCCCGCTGCCCCGGGTCCCGGCCCGCGCGACGGTCGGTCCCACCGCGCCGTGCTTTCCCGGGGCCGCACCCCAGGCACTTTCCCGGGCCGTACCTCGGCGCGCACGCCGTGGTGTACGGTTGCTGCTCGCACTCCCGCCAGCCGAAAGGAAGGCCAGGCCTGTGGCCGCCGACTACGACGAACTGCGCTCCGACGTCAAGGAATCCCAGAACGACTCGCTCGAGGCCGTGAAATCGGCCAGCGCACCAGACCCGCAGAGCGTCGTGCGCGAGCTCGACGGAGACGACAGCGGGGAGAGCGGCGAGCTCCCGGGCGGGGAGATCCTCACCGATGAACTCACCGTGCACGTCGTCCCGCAGGGCGACGACGAGTTCGTCTGCCAGTCCTGTTTCCTGGTCCGCCACCGCTCCCAGAAGGCCGTGGAGAAGGACGGGGCGGCCTACTGCCGGGACTGCGAGGGCTGAGCAGGAGCTCGTCCGGCGGCCAGGCCCGATCGACGGTAGGGTGGCTTCTCGAGGCGGGGCACCGGGCCCGGCCAGCTACCTGTAGGGACCAGATTGAAGAAGACCGCCGTCCTCGTGCCCGCCCTGCTCACAGCCGCCGCCCTCGGCCTGTCCGGCTGCTCGGCCCAGCTGTCCACGAAGGATTCCTGCGCCCAGTTCCTGTCGATTGAGAAGAACGTCTCGACTCTTGGAGGCAGCCCCAGCCCGACCCAGGTGAGCGGCGTCGCCAGCCAGATGGGCACCCTCGCCCAGAAGGCCTCCGACGATGTGAAGAAGGACATCGCTGCTCTCGCCGACGGGCTCGAGGGCTACGCGAACGGGGACAAGTCGGCACTCAGCACCTCCAAGGTCAGCGGCGCCGTCACGCACCTCCAGAGCGTCTGCGGTGCCGGCAACTGACCTGCCGGCAAGGACCTGCCTGACAACGCAGGGCCCCGGACTCCAGGGGAGTCCGGGGCCCTGCGTCGTTGCGCCTCGTGCCTAGGGCGTCGGCGCAGCCGTTCCCTTCGGAGTCGCCGACGGGCTCGGGGCTGCTGCCCCGGTGGGACCTGCGCTGGCTGACGCGCTCGGGGCCGGGGTGGACAGCGGGCTCGCCGTCCCGGTGGCGGACGGGCTGGGAGTCGCCGCGGGGGCCGGCGCCGTCGTGGTGGTCGGAGCCGGGGTACTCGAGGCCGATGCGCTCGGGGTCGGGGCCGGCGCCCCAGCGGCCGTCACCGTGGTCCCGGACGTGGGGCTCCACACGATCCTGCCGCCCTGGTAGTCCTGGGCAACTCCGCCCGCAACGGCGTACTCACCGCTGGTGGGGTAGCCGAGCCGGCCATCCTGGGCACCGAGGGACAGCCACGCTGAGCGGATCGCACCCTTGGACTCGAACGCCCCGGTGGCCGGAGACCACACGATGGCCCCGCTCTGATAGGACTGTGCCACGCCCCCTCCGGTGAGGCCGGGCACCTCATCGCTCGTGGGATAGCCCATGGCCCCGTTCTCGTACCCGAGCTGCGCGTACCGGGAGCGGATCGCCCCGGTGGACTGATGGGCCCCGGTGGCCGGGGACCAGACGAGGGCTCCGCCTTGGTACATCTGGTACACGCCCCCGCTCTTGAGGCCGGGCACCTCGCCGGTGGTGGGGTAGCCCATGGTGCCGTCCTGGGTGCCGAGGGACTGCCATTCCCCGCGGATTGCGCCGGTGGACTCGTGTGCGCCGGTGGCCGGCGACCAGACGATCGCGCCGCCCTGGTAGGCCTGGCTGACGCCGCCGGCCTTGAGGCCTGACGTCTCGCTGCTGGTCGGGTAGCCCATCTTCCCGTTCTCGGACGCCAGGGACTGCCAGTCGCTGCGGATGGCACCCCTGGACTCGAAGGCGCCTGTCGCCGGGGACCAGACGATGGCCCCGCCCTGGTACATCTGGAAGACGCCGCCGCTCTTCAGGCCCGCCGTCTCCCCGCTCGTGGGGTAGCCCATGATCCCGTTCTCGAACCCGAGCTGCGAGTACCGGCCGCGGATCGCTCCGGTGGACTCGTGGGCACCCGTGGCCGGGGACCAGACGATGGCCCCGCCCTCGTACATCTGGTAGACGCCACCATTCTTGAGGCCGCCCACCTCGTCGGTGGTGGGGTAGCCCATGCGGCCGTTCTCGAACCCGAGTGCCTGCCAGACAGACCGGATGGCTCCGTGGGAGACCATGGCACCGTTGGCGGGGGTCCAGATGACCGCGCCGCCCTGGTACATGTGGTACCAGCCGCCGTCCCGGGAGATCCCGTAGCCCCCGAATCCGGAGCCGAGGCCGAACTGGGCGGCCTTGGCGTCCATGAGGTCGGCGACGCCGGGCGGCGGGACGTTGCCGCCAGTGACCGTCACGGTCGCGGACGCAGCCGAGACGGAGTTGACGGTGACCCGGGTCCCGCCGGCCGTGGTGAAGGTCTGGCCGGGCTGCCACGCCAGATTGGACGCGTAGTACCCGAGGAACGGCATGGTGCTCGGGGCGAGGAGCAGCGACTCGCTGGAGTTCAGGCCGCCCTTGATGATCTCCACGCCCTGGTTTCCGCCCACGGCCGTCGGAGCGTCGTATCCGACCGGAGCCTTGTACTGGAGGTAGTACCACTCCCCCGTCAAAGGGTCCTGGAACTTCGCCGCCCGCGCTGCACCGCTCCCGGCCCAGGGGGTGAGGGTGAGCGTCATCGGAGCCCCCGCGGTGCCCGCATTGCGGATCTCGTTCCCGGTGCCGAAGCCGCCGTACTCGTACAGGTAGGAGTTCAGCTGCGGCTCGCTGTACTGGGAGACGCCCATGAGGTCGGTGCGGTCTCCGTAGAAGCGCGTGGTGCAGGCTGCGTCCGTGAAGTCCGTGCCGGCAAGGGTCGAATCGGCTGCCCCGTCCGTGCACTGCAGGGCGTTGGCGTGACCGAGTCCGAGGACGTGGCCGAATTCGTGGGCGGTGACCGGGGACGTGAAGTTGGACGGGCTCGGAAGCAGGACGAGGCCGCTGGTCTGGCCCGTTTCAGCCCCGGCGCCGAGGTTCCCGGTGGTCCCGTACACGATCACGTCGGTGCGGGGCACGGCGAGGACCAGGACGTTGGACGTGCTCGGCGTCCATCCGATCTCCTGGGCAACGGTGTTCATGATGACGGTGAAGTCGTCGCTCGAGGAGGCCGCGGTCTTGAATCCGGCCATGACCTTGTCGACGCGCATGCTGATGCGGCCGGCGGACATGGTGGACCAGTAGGCACTTGCCGAGGAGACGGCGCTCTTGTAGGCGTTGACGTCGAGCGCGGCGGCGTCGGCAGCGGTCTTGTCGCTCGTCTGCAGGGTGACGATGGTGACCGAGAGCTGCGCGGTCCGCTGCGGGAGGACCGTCGGGGCGACGGCGGGCAGCGGAGCGGCCTCCGCGGGCGCCAGGCCCTGGCCCTGGCCCTCCACGACGGGGACTACGGCAACCGCGAGCGCGACGGCGGCCGACGCGAGGGCGCGGGTCCCCGCACCGCCGCCGGTTCGTCGGTGGCGGCGTTTCTTGGCGGACTGGGCACGGTGATGAGGGGCGCGTGGGCGCATGGGGGCCTCCAAAGGCGGGATCGCTGCGGTTCGATCCTAGGGGAGGTTGGACCTGTCCAACGCGGAACCCGCGCAATCCTCGGCTGACCTTTGGACAATCGTTGGCTGGCGCTTGGGCCACGGCCGGTCGGCGGTTGGAATCGGGACGCGCCGACCAGTGCCGGGGACCGCTGCTCAGTACCCGTCGGGGAAGCTGTAGGAGCTGGGGATGGTGGCGGGCGGGGCGCCGTGCACCAGCAGCACTTCGTCGTGGGCCTTCAGGGTGATGTCCCGGGGGTTGCCGGACTGCTTCGCTCCGTTGACGTAGGCCTGCCAGTCGGCCGCGCTCGAATGCGCACTGCCCGGGGCGCCTTCGGAGCCGTCCAGGACGCCCCACTCGGTGAGCACCTGTCCGAGGGTGTAGGTGGCGCCGGCGGTGGGCGCCTCGATGTGGATGATGCCGGACGGGTCATGGGTATGCAGCGCGGAGATGCCGTTGGGCTGTCCGTCTGCCCCGAAGCTGAAGCCGATGTCTGCCGGCACCGGGACGGGGTGGCCGTCCGAGATGACGTCGAGGTGCGCGTGGTAGTGCTCGGCGCTGCCCTCTTCGGAGAGGACCTGGAGCCCCGCGGCCTTGATTCCTGCTGCCCCGTTGGCGGGCACCAGCTGCCAGCCGGAGCTGGCACCGGTGGCCTGCGCCTCGCCCGGAGCGGTCGTCGAGGCCGACGCCGAGGGGGATGTCGCAGCCGACGCCGTCGCCGGCGTGTTCGGGGCTGCAGCCGAGCAGCCTGCCAGGCACAGGGTGATCGCCGCGAGGGCGGCGGGGAATGCGGGCGTGGTCTTCACTGGGCCGTCGCTTTCGTCGGTCGGTCGGGGCCAGTCTAGGGGCGCCTCCCCTGCGGACGCTGGCAGCCCTCCCCCTTGGCCTGGCTCCGGGTCGCCCGCAGTTCATGAAGCCTCAATGCTCCCGTCACTTCGAGGGGGAAGGCTACCTCAGGGGACGCCACCACCGTGTACTAGGAGCAGTTCATGACACACCTGAACCGTAGACGTTTCCTCCAGCTCTCGGCCGCGATGGCCGCGGGCACCGCCGTGTCCCAGATGCTCGGCCAGAGCATCGCCCGCGCCGCGGCGATCCCCGCGAACCGGGCCACCGGTTCCATCAAGGACGTCGAGCACGTGATCGTGTTCATGCAGGAGAACCGGGCCTTCGACCACTACTTCGGCACGCTCAAGGGCGTGCGCGGGTTCTCGGACCCCCACCCGGCGATCCTCCCGAGCGGGAAGGACTCCTTCCACCAGGCCAACGCCACGCGCGAGATCACGCCCTTCCACCCGAGCGCCCCCAACCTCGGCCTCCAGTTCGTGGAAGACCTCGACCACTCGTGGAAGATGACCCACGAGGCGTTCAACGGCGGGAAGTACGACAAGTGGCTCCCGGCCAAGTCGGACGCGACCATGGCCTTCTACGAGCGCGGCGACATCCCGTTCCACTTCGCCCTCGCCGATGCGTTCACGGTCTGCGACCAGTACCACTGTTCGGTCCTGGGGCCCACGGACCCGAACCGCTACTTCATGTTCGCCGGCGGCGACGACCCGGCGGGGAAGGGCGACGGCTCCGGCACGGGTGGCGGTCCCGACCTATGGAACGCCGAGACGGGCTACACGTGGAGCACCTATCCCGAGGAGCTCGAGAAGGCCGGGGTGAGCTGGAAGGCCTACCAGGACATCGGGCAGGGCCTCGACCCTGCGCACTACGAGGGCTGGACCGGCAACCCGTATGTCGGCAACTACGGCGACAACTCGCTGCTGTACTTCCAGCAGTACCAGAACGCGAAGCCCGGGACACCGCTCTACGACAGGGCCCGCACCGGCACCGACGTCCTCGGCGGCCACGACGACCTCTTCCGCATCTTCCGTGACGATGTCGCGAAGGGCACGCTCCCCCAGGTCTCCTATATCGTCGCCCCCGAGGCGTACACCGAGCACTCGAACTGGCCGGCCGACTACGGCGCCTGGTACACCGCCAGCATCCTCGACATCCTCACCTCGAACCCCGACGTGTGGAGCAAGACCGCGGTGTTCTTCATGTACGACGAGAACGACGGCTTCTACGACCACATCGTCCCGCCGCACCCCAACACCCCCCAGATCCCCGGCGCCTCGACGGTCCCCACTGACGGCGAGTGGTACGACGGCCGCATGACGTACTCCGGCAAGGCTGATGTCCCCGGCCACTTCGGACTGGGCGTGCGCGTGCCCATGATCGTGGTCTCGCCGTGGAGCATGGGCGGCTGGGTCTGCTCGGAGACATTCGACCACACCTCGATCGTGCGCTTCCTCGAGGCCCGATTCGGGGTGAAGTCGCCCAACATCACCCCGTGGCGGCGGGCGGTCTGCGGCGACCTCACGAGCGCCTTCGACTTCTCGGCGAGCGCCGGAACGGCCCCGGCCCTGCCGGACACCGCTTCGTACAAGCCGAGCGACGCCGACATCGCTGCCGCCAAGAAGTACCCCAGCTACGTCCCCGCGCCGCCCGCGGCGAACACCATGCCCAGCCAGGAGAAGGGGACGCGCCCCTCCCGCGCCCTCGGCTACGCGCTCGATCTCGAGGCGACGGTCGACGGCGGGAAGCTCGCCGCCCGCTGGAAGAATTCCGGCACGCTGGGTGCCCATGTCCAGGTCCGGTCGAACCTCCTGCCGGCCGGTCCCTATTCCTACACGATCGGCGCCGGCGGGACGTTGGACGCCGCCTGGCCGCTCGGCACCGAGTACGACGTGCAGCTGCACGGCCCCGCAGGGTGGTACCGCCGCCTCGCGGGCACCACGGCCGCCACGGACATCCGGGTGTCCGTGACCTCGGACGGGGCCGCCGCGCATGCCCGGTTCCGGATCGAGAATGCCGGCTCCGCCAAGGCCGACCTCGTGCTCAAGGACGCCTACGGCAGCGGAGCGCAGCGCCTTTCACTCAACCCCGGACAGGCCAAGACGGTGGTCCTCCCGACGCCTGGAGGCTGGTACGACCTGACTGTCACTTCCGCGGCAGATGCAGCCCTCGTCCGTGTCCTCGCCGGGCGGCTCGAGAACGCGGGCTCCCTCACGAGCGACCCGCAGCTGGGCCGATGACCGGTCCCGGGCGGGGCCCCGCCCGGGACACACCCCGAAAGGACAATGCAATGCTCAATCTGCTCAAGGGCCGCGCAGCAGGCGCTGCCGCGGCGATGGCTGCGGCCGTCGCCCTCACAGGCGCCACTGCGGTCGCTCCCTCGGCTGCGCTGGCCGCTCCCGGCTCCTCTGCTGCCGCAGACGCCCAGGGCGCCATGGGCCCGGACCACGTCTTCGTGATCATGATGGAGAACCACGGCCGCGACCAGATCATCGGCAACACCGCCGACGCGCCGTACATCACCTCGCTTGCCCAGAGGTACAACGTCGCGACCAACTACCACGGCGTGACCCACCCAAGCCTGACCAACTACCTGGCCACGATCTCGGGGGACTTCCAGGGCATCTGGGACGACTGCAGGGCTGGGGCGGACGTCACCTGCGCCCCGGAGGAGTTCGTGCCGGGCTCGGGGGACGCCACCGACACCGCCTCGCTCACCTCCGCGCAGGTGGCGAGCGCCTCCGCGAAGCCCCACATGTTCTCCGGCAAGAACATCGTCGACCAGCTCGAGGACAAGGGGCTCTCGTGGAAGGCCTACATGCAGTCGATGCCGTCTGCCGGCTCCACGGTGGAGTACGCGCCGACCATCGGTTCGACGACGGTCAAGCTCTACGCCGAGAAGCACAACCCGTTCATGTACTTCTCCGACATCGCGGGCAACCCGTCCCGCACGTCGAAGATCGTTCCGCTCGAGCAGAACCTGGCGAGCGACCTCTCCTCGGGGAACGTCCCCAACTTCGTGTGGATCAGCCCCGACCAGTGCCATGACATGCACGGCACCTCGCCGTCGGGAGCCAACCGGATCGGCATGCCGTCGTGCGGCTACCCAGCCTCCGGTCTGGACCACGGCGCGATCAAGCTCGGTGACGACTACGTGAAGCAGCAGGTCACGCAGATCATGGACTCCGCGACGTGGAAGACGACCAACTCGAGCATCGTGCTCGCGTGGGACGAGAACGACTACTCCGGCTACTCGGGCGGCCCGGGAAGCCCCGTCGGCGCGAACGGAGCGGTGCTCGGCGGCGGAGACGCCCCGCTGATCGTGATCAACTCGGCTCAGGGCCCGCACAAGACCACGGACAAAATGTCCGACCACTACACGCTGCTCTCGACGATCGAGCACCTGTGGCACCTCGGCTGCCTTGCCAACACGTGCTCGCCCACCACGTCCGGCACCTTCGAGGAGCTCTTCCGTCCCTGACCGTGGAGCAGCTGCCGTCCTCCCACGGCGGGGTCGAGGCGTCGCCAGAATTTCCGGCGGCGCCTCGATTCCTGTTTGGGCCGGGCCATGGGCGGCGTTCCCCCGCGCGCTGCGGCCCCGGCAGGCGTAGGCTCTCCTCGTTGGGGAGCAGGAGGTGCTCCTGCGTGCCAGAAGGAGCACCCGCCATGAGCCATGACCAGCACTTCTCCCACCAGCCCCCAGGGCCGCAGGCCGGCGCGTGGCCCTCGACCGCCGCTCTCTCCCCGGAGGACGCCGAGAAGTCCAAGCGGTGGCGTGTCATCCTGGGCTCGACCTCGCTGCTCCTGGCGCTCTTCTCCGGCTTCTACGCCTACACGAACATTGCCTCCGTCGTCCGCGCGACGGCGGCCGTGGAGGCCGCCGGCGGCTTCGTGCCCCAGACGGCCATGGCCCTCGCGGTGGCGATCATCGGCGTCTTCTGCTTCCTCGCCCTCGCCTACGCCGGCGTCGGGGCCTGGAACGTGGCGGCCCGCCGCTCCACCTCCAAGGCCCCGCTCATCGCCGCCGTCGTCCTGGCCGCCACGGCGTGCGTCCTCATCGTCTTCTACATGGCGACCCGCGGGACCGGCGGCTTCCAGCTCGGCGGCCTCGCCCTGAACGTCCTCATCCTTGCCCGGGCAGCGACCATCCTGAGGATGAAGAAGTCCCCCGCGCATCCGACCGCGGCGCACTGGACCACCTGACAGGGGAGGACCGCGAGCGGACGTTCTGCAGACCGCTAGCGTTCCGAGGACCAGCCCCGCCCCAGCACACCTTGGAGCGCGCCGGCACGCTGGGCGCTGAGCCTGCCGCGACGGTCAGCGGCCCGTTGTCCATCCAGCCAGGACCCGAGCCTTGCCTCTGACGCGTCGTGCGCGGCGGCCGCCTCCGGCACCCGGTCGCGCTCGCGCATGAAGGCCGAGAGCTCGTTGGTCCGCGCGGCGAAGTCCTGGTCGCCCTGCTGCCGCAGTGCCGGCAGCCCCGTAATGTCCCGGGCGAACCGCGTCTGCAGATCCCTGTCCATGCGACCCCCAATAGCCGAACCTGAGGTGGGAGCCAGCGCCGGAACGGACTCCTGCTGGGGGCCACCTCGGCCCCCGGTGACCGTGACGATAACGCTGGCATAACGCTGCCTACAAGGGCCTTCGGACAGGGCTCAGAACGCCCCCGGCGGCCTTGTCATACGGCCCGCACCTCCGCGGTGCACGTCATCGCGCGGCGGATGGGGCAGGCCTGCCCCTCACCCGGGGGGCTCCATGACAGGCCTCTCACCGGAAATTGTCACGTCGATGGATGAACGGCCGTGGGCCCCGGGCGCCGCGACACAGCGCGATGGTGTACGGTTGCTTCGCTATCCTCCCGTATGAAAGGAACATCAGGCCGGTGGCCGCCGACTACGACGAACTGCGCTCCGACGTCAAGGAATCCCAGAACGAATCGCTCGAGGCGCTCAAATCCGCCAGCGCCCCCGACCCGCGCAGCGTCGTGCGCGAGCTCGACGGGGACGACAGCGGCGAGGACACCGGCCTTCCCGGGGGCGAGTTCGTCAACGACGAGCTCACCGTGCACGTCATCCCCCAGGGCGCGGACGAGTTCGTCTGCCAGTCCTGCTTCCTGGTCCGGCACCGCTCCCAGAGGGCGGTCGAGGTCGACGGCGTCGCCTACTGCCGGGACTGCGAGGGCTAAGCCCCGCCTGGTTTCCCGTTCCGACGCCCCGGGTAATTTCTCCGCTATGCCCCACCCAGAACCAGCCTCGCCACTGCATGAGACCATGCTCGAGGTACTCCACGAGGCCCGTAGGCGCGGGATGACGCACAGCAGGCACTCCCTGCAGGACTGCCAGCTCCTGCTGGCGATCCACGCGCCCGCGGGTGAGATGATCGGCGCCCCGTGCGCGGGGTGCCGCGAGCCGTGGCCCTGCAAGACGGTGCTGGGCATCCTCGGCGGCCTCGAGCCGGCTGCCGTGCCGTCGGCCCCATCTGCCGGCCGCCGCTGATCCAGCCGTCGTCCAAGTCCTCCGTCGGGCGCCAGAGTCACTAGAATTGAAATGCGCCAAGCAGACGCATAGTTCGTCGCAGGAGAGGCGGCAAGGTCATGGCTGAGGGTAGCGGCGTCGAAGAGCCCCGGCGCGGCGAGGACGGGCACGGGCCAGCGTCCGAGAAGCCGGAACTCCGCGGACGGTACGTCGAGGGCAACTTCGGCAAGTCGGGCCGGGAGACGGGCCGGCACTCAGGGGACGAGGAAGGCCAGTACGTCCAAGGCGACTATGGCACTGCCGGCCGCCAGGGCGGTCTGCCCGAACCTCTGGGAGAGAACGCCCGGGAGTCCGGACGGTATGCGCAGGGCGATCTCGGGGAGGCAGGAACGGCGTCCGGCCGGACCGCGGGCTCGGAAATAGGCCAGTACTCGGAGGGCGACTACGGCACCGATGGAAAAGTGCCGCCCCTGCGCAAAGCCCGCACCGACAAGGAATGACCTCCGAGGGCTGACGATGGCCGCCGGCGCTGGATGAACATCGCGCAAAACGTTCGCCAACTGTCCCCCAACCCCGGCCAGCCGGCGAACACGGGCTCCTACCCTTGAACGGTGCTCTCCCCCAGAACCCGCAGAACCCTCGCCTCCGCCGGCATGGCCATCGCCGTTTCCTCGGCACTGCTCGGCCCGGTCGCCCCCACCCAGGCGGACGCCACCACCCCTGCCGCCACGGCCTCGGCGCGCCTGAACCTCGGCGCCCCCGACCTACCCGAGACCCGGACCGAACAGGTCCTCGCCCCTGGCGTCACCCTGACCGCCATTCACCGCGGCGCCCAGGACAGCTCGTTGTTCTGGACGGCCGAGGTGGCCATCCCCTCTGACTCACCTGACCCGGATGCGCCGTCGTCCGCGCTGTCCTCGCAGGTTGACGCCCACAAGGTGGCCGCCAAACTCAAGGCTGCCGGAGTCGACTCCCGCGTGGAGCAGGTCATCTCGCCGCAGCTCGCCGACGCCGGCGGCCAACTCGGGTACCGGGTCCGCGCAGGCCACTTCACGGCGAAGGCCGACGGCGCGTCCCTCGTCGCGCGGATCAAGGCCGCCGGCTACGCGTCCTCCCTCGTCTACACGGGCTGGGACGGCGACTCCGGCAGCATCGGCCAGACCCGCGGGCCCTGGAACCTCGACGTCGTCACGATCGACCCGAGGCAGTACCACGGCGAGCTCGCCGCAGACTTCGGCCCCGACCTCGAGACCCCCGAGACCACCAGCCGGCTCGCCGCCGCGCAGCACGCCCTCGCAGGCGTCAACGCAGGCTTCTTTGTCTTCGACCCCGCAGCCGGAGCACCGGGCGACCCGGCAGGAGTGGGCGTCTACAACGGCAAGACCCTGCGCGAGCCGGTCGGCGACCGGCCCGGGCTCATCCTCAACGGCGAGACCAACGCCTCGAGCATCCAGCGGCTCACCTGGAGGGGCGACGTGTCCGCCGCCGCGGCCAGCATTCCCCTGACCGGCATCAACCGTGACCCGGGCCTCGTCCGCAACTGCGGCGAGAAGGGCGAACAGCCCACCGAGCTGCCCCAGCAGGACGTCACCTGCACCAACCCGAACGAGGTTGTGGCCTTCACCCCCGACTTCGGGGCCACGACGCCCTCCGGATCCGGACTCGAGGTCACCGTCGACGCCCGCGGCACCGTCACCGCCGTCGCCAGCACGCGCGGCACCACGGTCCCCGCCGGGGGCCGCACCGTCCAGGCGACGGGCACCTCCATCCCTAGGCTGCGCGCGCTCGCCCATGTGGGTCAGAAGCTGCACGTCAGCGCCGACGTCCTCGGCGAGAACGGCCGGCCCCTACACACCACGAAGGACACGAGCGTCGTCAACGGCGGCCCCATGCTCGTCAAGGACGGCCAGGAAGATGTCACCGCCCGTCAGGACGGCTTGGTCCACCAGGGCGACTCGAACAGCTTCTACTACGGGTGGGTGCACAAGAGGAACCCGCGCACCTTCGCCGGCACTGACGCACAGGGCCGGACCCTCCTGGTGACAGCCGACGGCCGCTCCACGGACTCCCTCGGCCTGAGCCTGAAGGAGGAGGCCGACGTCGCCCAGTCCCTGAGGATGGTCCAGGCGATGAACCTCGACGGCGGCGGGTCCACCACCGCGGTCGCGGGCGGCTCCGTGGTGAACACGCCGTCCGGAACGAGCGAGCGGCCGGTCGGCGATGCGCTCCTCGTCCTGCCGGGCCGCGACGGCCAGGACCGCCGCCCCTGACGGCGGCCCGATCCGGTCAGACCAGCCAGCGTTGCCACCAGCGTGGCTGCTCCGGTTCCGGCGTCGATTCCGGCTCGGGCTCCTCGCCCAAGGCCAGCGCTGCCTCCGCGATGTCGTCCGCGGTAAGCGTCATGACGGCCTCGCGGTCGAGCGCGTCGAGACTCTGTTCCTCGTCGCGGGACAGCCGCAGGGCCTGGCGGTTGAGTGCCTGCTCGAACAGCGTCCGGGCAAACCGTGCATTGCCGGAGTCCTCGCCCGCGTGGAGCCCCGTGAGGATGCGGCGCAGCATCTCGTCGGCACCCGGCCCCAGCGCGTACTCATGCTGGACCAGCATCTGGTGGAAGATCACCTGGAGTGCGTCGACCGAGTAGTCGGGGAAAGTGATCTCGCGGGCGAACCGGGAGCGCAGCCCCGGGTTCGAGAGCAGGAAGGACTCCATCAGCCGCGGATACCCGGCCACGATCACGACGAGGCGGTGGCGGTAGTCCTCCATCCGCTTGAGCAGGACCTCGATCGCCTCGGGGCCGAAGTCCATCCGGCCGTCCTCGGGTGCCAGTGCGTACGCCTCGTCAATGAACAGGACGCCATCCAGCGCACGCCGGATCACCCTGTCCGTCTTGATGGCGGTCGCGCCGACGTACTGCCCCACGAGCCCCGAACGGTCGACCTCGACCAGGTGACCCTTCTGCAGGAGCCCGACGGCGCGGTACATCTCGGCCAGGAGCCTCGCCACCGTTGTCTTCCCCGTGCCCGGGTTTCCGAGGAACACCAGATGCTGTGACGTGGCCACCTCCGGCAGGCCGTGCGCCTGGCGGCGGGCCTGGACCTGGAGCAGGGCGACCAGCGCCCGCACCTGTTCCTTCACGGTCTCCAGTCCGACGAGCGCGTCGAGCTCGGCCTGCACTTCGGACAGCGGCCGTGCCGGACCTGGCCTCGCACCGATGAGATCGCCCACCAGCTCGTCGACGCGCTCCGAACCGGGCAGCTTGAGCTGATCCGCAAGATGGCTGAGGGTTCCGCGGAGGTCGTCGAACGGATTGTGGCTGGCAGCCATGGTTTCATGGTACAGCGCACCCTTGAGCACGCCACCAAGGCACCGACGCTGACCCGTGCGCTTCCGGCGCTGAGCTTGCTTGGACTCCTCTCGGACCCTCCGTCTGGAAGGCCGGGTCGGCCCGCCCCCGTGGCCGCCGTCTCGCCCTTCGCTCGGGGCCGACGAGAGGCCGTTGGACCACCTGGGCCCGAACCGCCTGCACACGGGCGGCCGGACAGCGCGGTGCGCAGGAGTTCGGCCCGGGAAGGATTCGGACCCCGCGGTGTCAGGGCAGTTGCGAGAGGACTGCGGTGATGAGGGCTCCGGTCTGCCGTGTCGAAGTGGGCGGACGAGGCCGGCTGCCTCCCGGCTCAACCTGGTGGGCGTGCGGGGAGTCTGGGCCGGAATGCCAGTGCTCCCCGCAGCTGCATCCCTCCCGCCGGTGCGGCAAGGCAGAACATGCAGATGAGCCCGAAAGGTCCGGCGGGGCGGCCCGGTGTGGTGGCGGGTCAGGCGGCCATCTTGCGGCGCATGCGGTCCAGGAGGCGGCGCAGCAGGCGCGAGACCTGCATCTGGGACACCCCCAGCTCCGCGGCGATCTCCGACTGGCTCATCTCCTCCACGAACCGCAGCCGCACCAGCCGCCGCTCCTGCTCGCTCGCCCCCTCCAGCGCGCACGCGACCATCTGCCGCAGCTCCACCTGCTCGAACCCCGCATCGACCACCGGCACCAGGTGCGCCGTCCGCTCCCCCTCCGCATCCGAGGACGCATCCAGCGGCTCGATCGCCGCCGCCGTCATCGCCGACTCCACCGACCGCGCCTCCGCGACCTGCTCGGCCGTGGCGCCGGTCGCCTCGGCCAGCTCCGCCAGCGACGGCTCCCGGCCCAGCTCCTGCACCAGACGCCCCCGGGCCTCCTTCACCCCCAGCCGCAGCTCCTGCAGCGACCGCGGCGGGCGCACCACCCACGACTGGTCCCGCAGGTACCGCTTGATCGTCCCCGAGATCGTCGGCACCGCGAACTGCACGAACCCGTGCCCGGCACCCTCCCGGTACCGCTGCGCCGCCATAACCAGCCCCAGCCGCGCCACCTGCCGGATGTCCTCGAAATCATGCCCCGGCACCCGATGCCGACGCGCCAAAGCATCCGCCAGCCCCAGATGCTCCACCACCAGAGCCCCCGCCCTGGCATCCACAGCGGCACCCGCAGCAGAACCGGCAGCGCCGGCGGCAGCACCGCCGTCGGCCTCCACACCAGGCTCCCCGGCCCGGCCCCCGGCCACGACCGCCAACCGGCTCTCCCGCTCCATCACAGCTGACTCGCCCACAGCGACCTACCCTCCCTGCACCGCCAGGCGGTGCCCGGTGTTGATGCCGGCTACCTCGAAGTCTTCAACGAGACAGACCTGTCTGTTCCGTCATGAGGAGTATGCACCGAGACAGACCTGTCTGTCCAGCGGTAGCCCGGGAGCGGATCCTCAAAGGACCCCGAAGCAACGCAGCGCGGCATGCTCGGCGGAGCCTGAGGCCGGTTAGGGGCGTTGGATCTGCTGGCGGTCGGGCCGGAAGCCGTGCTCGACGCCCCAGAGGATCGCGTTGGCCCGGTTCGTGACGCCGATGCGGCCGTAGCAGCTGCGGATGTAGGTCTTGATCGAGTTCATCGAGAGCCGGGTCCGCTCGGCGATCTGGGCGTTGTCCAAACCTTGGGTGATCAGGGCGAGGACCTCTGCCTCGCGCTGGGTCAGGCCTTCCTCTCGGCCAGGCCAGTCTCCCCCGACAACGGTCGCGGTGCCGCTGCTCTCGGCGGTCTTCTTCGGCTGCCCGCCGCGGTGGACTGCTTCCAGTGCCTCGACGAGCTCACTGGCGGTGAGGCTCTTGGAGACGTAGGCGCTGGCGCCGTTGGCCAGAGCCGCTGCCACCAGGTCGGCATCGGTGTTCCAGGAGTAGACGACCACCCTGCCGGCACGGGGGTCGGCGGCCAGCTGGTGGACGCCCTTGCGGTCGCCCTGGGCGTTGGCGAAAGTGTCGTAGAGGGTAATGTCCACGGTTTCGCCCACGCCGCGGTCGAGGTCGAGCTCGACTATCTCCACCCGATCCCCATAGGAGCGCAGCATCGCGGCGACGCCTCGGACCACCACCTCGTAGTCATCAACCAGCGCCACCCGCATGGGCTATATCCTCCCCTCCCTGGGGAGCCCGGGATACACCCCCAGAGGTGAATACTGCCCCATGCGCCTCCGCCTATCGTTGACACAGCAGCAGGCCCTGGCAGTTGCCCCCCCCCGGTCCGCGACGGTGGTCCGGCCCGCACCGCCGAGGACGAGCCCCCGGCCGGGGTCCCCTCCACCGGGCCCCGGCCCGGCCCAGAAGCTGCAGGCCGCATCACGACAGGGCAAGAGGTTCAGGAGGAACGATGGACCACCAGCCAGCCGCCACAGCCCAGCGTGAGAGCGTACCCCCGAAGCTGCCCGAGGACACCGGTACCCGGACCCGCCGCGGGCAGTCCGCCGACGGCCCGGACGCCCCTGATTCCGGGCGGTCGGTCATCCGGCAAGGGCGCAGGCCCTGCTCACCCGCGTACACCGTGCCGACCGCCACGGGCGAACCCACCCGGCGCTATCTGCAGGGTCAAGCCTGGACGATCCGCCCGCTCCGTTCCGTGCAGGAGCTGAGGGCCACGCTCACCGCGCTCCGCCCCCGCCTCACACAGGAGCTGGGCCGCGAGCCCACCATCGCCGAACTTGCCGCCGCTGCGCAGAGGCCGTCGTGAACTTCGGCCGCTAGGCGGTGAGCGAGGACTTCAGCAATGGTCCCACCACGGTCGGGGTGCCCTACCCATACTTGGGACCGCGGCCTTTGCCGCTATTGCCGCCTCGGCGTGGCTGGGCAACGGCTGAACCGGCCCCCGGACTTCGACGGTCGGTGATCACCGGCTCCCTGGGCCACCGCCTCCGCCAGGGTGGTGCCTGTCTCGCCGGTGAAAGCGCGCAGGCACGGCCTTGGCCGGGGACCAGGGGTCCGAGCCTGGCAGGATCCAGCCGCGCCAGCGGGCCAGCAGGCACAGCCCGGCCCCCACGGCGAGGGCTGCCAGCGAGCCTGCCGTCCGGTGGCCGGTGAAGAACAGGATGGTCAGGGTGCCGCTGGCGGCGGCGGCGCAGGTGGCGTAGAGGGTGTTACCACCTAGGACCGTGGGCACGCGGCGGAGCACCACGTCGCGGGTGGCGCCGCCGCCGACGGCGGTGAGCGTGCCCAGGAGGACAGCGGGAAGCCAGCCCAGCCCGGAACTGAGGGTCTTCTCGGCCCCGCTTGCGGCCCAGCAGCCCAGGGCGAGGGCGTCGACCACGGGCCACACCCTGTCCCAGAGCCGCCCCTCGACGCGGATGATGTAAGCCAGCGCCGCCCCCGCGAAGGCTGTGTACATGTAGGTGTAGTCCGTCAGTGCGGCTGGCGCCCCGTGTTGGAGCAGGGTGTCGCGGATCATCCCGCCGCCGAGGCCCGAGAGCACGGAAAGGACGATGAAGCCCACCGGATCGAGCTTCTCCTGGCGGGCGATGAGGCCGCCCAGGAGGGCGTTGAAGAGGACCCCGGTCAGGTCCAGCACCCGGAACAGGTCCGAGACAGGGAAACCGCTCACTGTACCTCGCCTCTCCCAACCACCACTGGAACCGGGCGCCGGTCTCACTACCGGGCTCACAGTAGCCCCCTGCACCCGGCCGCGGAACAGTTCCGCTCGCTTACCGGCGTCCAGCCAGGCCCGTGAGGCTGGACACGTTCTCCCCCACGGGGACGGTCACGGGGGTAGGGTTGCGTCGCCCATCAGCTCTCCGGAAGGAACTGCGCGCCAAGTGGCAGCCGATTACGACGAACTTCGCTCCGATGTGAAGGAATCCCAGCATGAGTCGCTGGAGGCCGTGAAGTCGGCCAACAAGCCCGATCCGCGGTCGGTGGTGCTCGAGCTCGACGGGGACGACTCCGCCGAGACGGCCCTGGCCGGTGGCGAGATCATCAACGACGAGCTCACGGTCCAGGTCATCCCGCAGGGCGCCGACGAGTTCGTGTGCCAGTCCTGCTTCCTGGTCCACCACCGGTCCCAGAGGGTGGTCCGTGGCGGGGTCGAGTACTGCAGCGACTGCGAGGGCTGACCCACGGGTTCTGCTGTGCCTCCGGTTTCCGGCTCCGGCCGTTCGGGCAATGACCTCTCCATGTTTTCAACGGAACCGGCCCTGCCGCTGCACGGGACGATGCTCGGGATGCTGCTCGAGGCGCGCCGCCGAGGCCTCGCGCACACCGAGTACTCGCTGCCCGTGTGCGAGCTTCTCCTGCAGATCCATGCCCCGGCCGGCGGGGCCTTAGGCGAGCCCTGCGCGGCCTGCCGGGAGCCTTGGCCGTGCAAGACAGTGCTGGACATCCTCGGCGGCCTGGTGCCATCTCACCAGCCAACGCGAGCACACTCGTGCCCGTGACCGGGAAAAGCTGAAGCGGTCGCCCCGCCCGGCTGGGGGACGGCCGAGACGGGGTGCCGCGTGCAGGCTTCCCATCCCATCAGGCGGCAGGCCGGCTGGCTTCACGGGACGGCCGGGCGTAGGCCTGCTCCAGAGGACTCCGACCCTCGCTTTTCATCGGCCGGCCGGGGAAGAGGAGAGAGATGCTTTCCCCGGGCCTGGCCGCGGAGCGGCACCTGCTCCCGCGCTTTGCCCCCTGGGCTCACGCGATGCCGCTCTCCAAGGGATTACCCGGCCCCGGTCCGCTCACCCTAGACGCGGCGCTAGTCGGACCAGTCCCGGCCGAGGACGCCTTGGAGGGCCAGGGCGCCCGGGGCGCGGAGCCTCCCGCGCCGGTCCGCTGCCCGCTACCCGGCCAGCCACGCGCCTAGCCGCGACTATCCGCCTGGATTATCGACGGTGGCCGTTCTGCCGGCTCGACGGCGCCACCTGGCCAGAGGGCTGATTCGGGGGTTGGGTGCACGGGAAGCGCCCGGACGGCCAATGGCCTCCCTATGGACCGGGCGCCGGCCGGGTGCCTCCCGCACGTGCACGCACTCGATCGGGTCTGCAGGGATCGGGAACCGTCGGGCGCTCCCCCTTGTCTACCAGAGCGGCCCGGACCGTGGACAGGGTCAACCTGGCATGTCGCGCAGCCGCCCGGGGCGTGTCCGCCCACCTGGTCCCGAGGAACACCGAGCAGGCGACCGCCCCCAACCCGCTGCAGCCCAACCCATACTCCTCGGACCCTCAGCGTCCCACCCCTTACTCGTCCGAGCAGCACACCACCCCGCACTCCCCTCAGCCAGACCAGCCACCGCAGTACCCGGACGCCGGGGTGGTGCCCCGGTCCGGTCTGCGTCCAGCCCCGCGAAGTGCCCTGACCCTGCGCTGCTCGCATCTCGCTGGTCGCATCTCGCTGGACCACGCTGCCGTGACCTTTTCCTCTGAACGGCAACTCTGGGCCGAGACAACCATGGAATCGGAGGTGGAGAATGTGAAGCCCATGGCGGACGGTGGCGGGACAGCCTCATGGTGGCGGCGCAGCCCCCGGGTCCAGAGGATCCTCCTCGTCGCCCCGATACCCGCAGTCGCCGTTTACGTCATCGGCGATGTGGTGTCGACCGTCGGCTACAACGGATACAGCTTCCGGGATCAATGGATCAGTGAGCTTACCGCTTTCGGCTCACCTGTCCGGCCGCTAATGGTGACCGTCATCCTGATCCACGGAGTGCTGCTCCTGGCGTTCTCCTTCGGTCTCCTCCAGGTGGCGCGACGCAGAAGCGCCCTGTGGTGGATCGGAGCGATCGGGGTCGCGGGGTTCGTTGTCGTCGGCATACCCACTCACACCTTTTGGGCGATGAACTCGCGTGGGATGCAGCCGGGGTTCAACGACGCCATGCACGCCACCTTGTCGCTCGTTTTCAGTGCGAGCATTATGGCCACGATGATCCTTTCCGCAGTCGCGTACCGGGGATGGTTCCGCCTGTACGCGCTGGCGTCCCTCGCTGCGGTGGCCTTCTTCGGGGCCGCTTCCGGCATCGCGATCCGCGGCATCGACCAGGACAACACCCCGTGGGCTGGTGGTTTCGAACGGATAGATGCCTACACCTACTTCGCCTGGCTAGTGGTCCTTGCCGTGATGGTGGACCGCCGCGAACTCGGCGGCGTACGTCTCACTCGCAGGGTGGGACGGCGCCCGTGGCGAGGTGCACCAGCCTGAGCCCAGGCAGGGTCTGCGAAGGGAGGTGCTACGACCCGTGGGGGCAAGAGTGCGCCCCTCTGCCCGTGCCTTCATCACGAGGCACGCGGCGGTGATCTTTTACACCGTGATCTTCGGCCTGGCGTTCGGCCCGGCCATCGTCCTCGCCGGCCCCGGCGCCTTCTCGGACCCAACCGGTTTGTCGGGCACGGGAAATGCGGTGGCCACAGCCGCGGACCTCGGCCCTGTCATGCTCGCGGCCGCCGTCGCGGCCCCTCTCGTCTACGCCCTGATCGCCGTCGCGGTGATTGCCCTCTCCTCCGGGAGGGCCGGCCTGCGCGACCTGTGGTCGAGGCTGTTCCGCTGGCGGGTGGGCCTGCCCTGGTACGCCTTCGCCCTGCTCGCTGCACCACTCCTGTGGGCGGGAGTCCAAGGCGCGCTTTCGCTCACCTCCGACGTCTACGTCCCCGGCATCGTCACCGCCGATGACAAGGCAGGCCTCCTGGTGACGGCACTGGTGGCTGGGCTGGTCGCCGGCTTCTTCGAAGAGATCGCCTGGACGGGCTTCGCCACCGACGATCTGCTCAGGCGGCACGGAGTGGTGGCAGCCGGCATCTCCCTGGGGCTGCTGTGGTCAGTGCTGCACCTGCCGCTGTACGCAGGAGCGACCTACGGCGGCGTTCCGCGGGAGCTTGCGGTGCCGGTGAATCTCTTCGCCTGGCCGCTGCCCTACCGGGTGCTTGTGGTGTGGGCCTACAGCCGCACGAGGAGCGTACTGATTGCGGTGCTCATGCACGTCCCGATGACCGCGCTGGGTTTCGTCCTGGGTTCGGCGGCCATGGCTGGTGTCCCTGACGTGATCTTCAACCTCATCTTTGGGGCGGCGCTGTGGGTGGTCGTGGCAGCTGTGACAGTAGCCGGTCGCAGACACAGCGCTCCCACTGGGCATCCAGCCTACGGGTAAGAGCCCCTGCGGAGAGCGGGTGGCAGTGCAGGGACGGATCCGGTCAGGGCATACGAACCGGCGCCGCATCCACGCCGTCTGGGCCCGCACCGAGGCCGAGCTCGAGACGTCCCAAGGGATCGCAGCCGGGATCCGCGCCCACTTTCCGGGCGCCCTCGCCGAAGCACGCGCGCCCTAGCTCTGAAGGGCGGCCCCCATGACCACCGCTGCCCGCACCGGCACCCGCGAGCCCGGCGACGAACTCCACGAAGCCCTTCAGGCCAACGTCCGAGATCGGCGTCCTCGCCCTCGGCTCGGTCGGAGACCCGAAGCTAGCCCTGGAAGGAAGGAAGGGAGTCTCCCGCGCCGCGGAGGGGCCCCGTTCGCTGGGCCCCTCCGTCCGGCGTCGCGGGTTACCAGCCCGCCGAGCCCCGTGAATGGGAGAGGAACTCGACAGGCACCTTGCCCGCCAGCCGTGGAAGCCAAACCGTCCGGCCCGCCGCGCGTCTCCACCAGGGCTCGGGCCCGCACCTAGGATCGGGGCCGTGAGCACGACCCCGTACCGCCGATCGACCCTGCACGGCCTCGACGGCGCCTGGGTCGCCGGCCGCATCGAAGAGTCCCCGATCCTCCTCGACGTCACTGACGGCATGCCCAAGTTCGAACGCCCGCGCCCCGCCCCGCCGACCAGTTCGCCGTTCTCATCTTCGACTCGGCCGATGGCACCCGCTTCATCATCGAAGTCCAGACCGGCACCACCGACCAGGACCAGCTCGCCCACGCCCCTCGACTGGCGGGAGACCGAGCGCACCCGCCTCCCCGTGGACCACCCGGTCGTCCTCGCCGCCGAGCACATCCGGTCCTGATCGGAGAACGAGACGCCTTCAACGGCCCGGAGCCGTGGACCCGCGCGCGGGAGCGGGTGCAGGACGTCCGGGTCGCGGACTGCGACCGTCTCCTCCCGTTCACCCTGCCAGCCTCGCCGCCGATGTGATCCTCGAGCCGCTCCCCGCTCCGGCGAACCCATCGGCCCCGGCCGCTGACTCTCCTTGCTGAGGCGCGAGCTGAGACGAGACACCTGGGTGTCGGGGATTTTGACTCTGGGATAGCAGCCTCGGACGGATGACGCTGAAACGTGAGCACAGCGACTTGTAGGAGCTCACCATGAAGAAACTCACTGCCCGCAAACTTGTCTGGCCGGTCTACCTCGTTGCGGCACTTCTGCTGCTCGGCATGGGCAACGGCACCGCCTACGGGATCGTCGTGCCCCTGGCGGCGCTGGTGCTCGCAATCGCCCTGCGCTGCTACAGGCCTAACCCGAACTCACAGGTGGACCGGCTCGACCTTGCCGTCATCGCCGGCCTCTACCTCGCGGTCGTCGGGCTCTTCTCGCTCGCGTTCAGGGTCTTCACCCAAGCCAACACCGCCGGGCTGTTCCTCACGTTCGCCGCCGGCCTCCTCCTCGGGGTGGTCGGTCCGATCGTCTACACCGTCTGGATCCGCGGCAGGGCGCTGGCCGACTTGGGCCTCGCCCGTGCCAACCTGGGCCGTTCGCTCGTGTTCGGAGTGGTTCTGGCCGGGGTCCAGTTCTTCCTCACGCTGTGGGGGTACCACCTGCCTCGCCCCGTCGACTGGGTCCCGCTGGTGGCCTTGGCCCTCACCGTCGGGTTCTTCGAGGCAGTATTCTTCCGGGGGTTCGTGCAGAACCGCCTGCACGAGAGCTTCGGTCCAGTGGCCGGCGTCGGCGGATCGGCCGTGCTCTATGCGCTCTACCACGTGGGCTATGGGATGGGCACGTCAGAGATGCTCTTCCTCTTCGGGCTCGGTGTTGTCTACTCGGTCGCGTTCGCCACCGTGCGCAACATCATGGTGCTCTGGCCGCTGCTGGTGCCCCTCGGTTCGTTCTACAGCAACCTCGCGGGAGGAGACATTCAGATGCCGTGGGAATCCATTCTCGGCTTCGTCGACGTGCTCGCCCTCATGATGGCTTCCATCTGGCTGGCAGCGCGGCGCCAACGCCGCAACCTGTCTGCGATGCGAGGTGGACTCGGGACCCCGGGCCCGGCCCTGCCCTGAAGCCCCTGCCTCAACAGACGCTGCTGTTCACCTCGTGACGAACTGCCGACATCCAGCGCGCATATGATGCCCGAGTGAACACCGGAACCCCCGAGCAGTCGCCCCTGGACAACTCCTTCGCCCTCGCCGGCGCCTGGCTGGCCGCCCGCATCGAGGACGACCCGTCCCTGCTCGGCCTCGGCGACGGCGTCCCCGCATTCGAGCGGACCGTCGTGCACGAACGCCCCGACCAGTTCGCCGTCGTCCTCTTCCACCAGGCCGACGGCGTCCGCCACGTCGTGGAGGTCCAGCTCGGCACTGCGGACACAACCCAGATCGCACGCGCCATCGCCCACCTCGAGGAGGAGCGGGCCCGGCTGCCGCTCATCCCCCACCGAGCCGCGGTCGCGGCCGAGCGCATCCCCGACAGCGTCCTCGCCGCCGCTGCCCATGCCGGGCAGCCGGTCGATGTGATCGCCCTTCGGGTGGAGCCGTCCGGTGAGCTCGCCACCGTCCACGGCCACCTCCTCCACACCCGCACCGAGCCCGATGCCCCGGACGGGGCGCCCGAACCGGCACACTGAGCGGCGGAGGGCAGGCCTGCCCGTCGATCCGGCGGAGACCGGCGTCCGCTCAACCGGGGTGCGGCCGGGCGGTAGCCCACCGCGCACGAGACCAGCCCGAGCCGACCGACCGGGGAGGCGCGCAACCTTGAACGGGCGAGCGTCGCCGAGCTCTCGCCGAACTGGCAGAGGTGGAGGAGGCCATCAGGTATCCCGCGTTGGCGGGGTCCCCCGCGGCAGCTGCCCGGTCCCGGCGAGAGGACCCGATCGTGGAGGCGCTGGGTCGGCGCTACGGGCCAACCTCCGGAGGCCGCGCCACGCCTGGGCCTTCCTGGGCTCTCGGTGCGTTCCGAGCCCTCACGCGTTGTGGGAGTCTTCGCCTTTGGGCTCCGCGACTGGCCGCTTCGTGGGCTGGTTCCGGACGTGCACCAATAATCCTCGCCATCCCTGTACGTGTGCAGATCTGAGCTTCACCCTTAAAGCCGAGTGGGAGGAGGGATCGCATGAGTGATGGGAAGGCCTACAGGATCGTCGTAGGGGTGGACGGCTCCCCTGGTTCCGTCCTGGCCCTGGAATGGGCGCTCGAAGAGGCCAAACTCCGGGGAGGCACAATCCGGGTCATCACAGCCTGGCACTACCCCGCTCTGGGGGAAGCAGCCGATACCGCCTCGGACTACGAGACGTTGAAGCAGGCCGCTGCGCGTGCCCAGACCAAGCTACTCGCAGGAGCGCAGGCGAAGGGCGCGCCGAGCAGCGGGGAAGTCATAGAAGGGGCTCCCGTCCAAGTCCTGCTCGAGGCGGCAGGCGACGCCGACCTGCTCGTCGTAGGCTCACGCGGCCACGGCGGGTTCCGCGGACTCCTGCTGGGCTCAGTCTCATCCCAGCTCGTCCACCACGCCCCGTGCCCAGTCACCATCGTCCGCCACCCGAAGGCCTAGGTCGATCCCGTCCTGGGTCACAGGTGTAGATTGCCACGCATTCTGGTCTTTGGGACCGACTTGCGGACCTCGTCGATCCGCCGCTTCCATCGCTCGTCAATGGCTCGGTCCTGCCCTCGAAGATGGTCCATTTCTACGCTGAGCGCGACCCTGAGATCGACACCGGAAGAGGGCGAGCGACAGACGGTCCGGTTCCGTGTCGCGGCGGGTGGGGCGACGAAGTACGTTCTTAGCAGCGAGTGGGAGCCGGCTGTTCGGTCCACCGGCGAACGGCACCGTCATTCATCACCCGTCGCCCAAGCTCCTCGCAGGCTGCAGCTTCACTCGGGAGCACCGCTTCAGTGTTCCCGCGCCGCGTTCGCTGTAGTACACGTGCCACCCGGTGGCCTCTCGGGTGAGGCAATGCGACTCGTTGGCGTCTCTGCCAATGCTGTTGGCAGACGAAGGGTCTTCCTCGGCCCCTTCCGGCCCTTCAAGATCAGCGGCCAGCCTCCTACAGTAAGGCCACCGGAATCACACCGCGTCCGGCGCCCGGGCGCCGCTCCCCGGCCGATGAAGGGATGGATGAGATGGCAGAGGCGCCGCAGAGCCCGGTCAAGGACAAGAACTACGACCTCGCATGGGTACCGGAGGCATCGCTGAAGAATGTCTGGCAGCTGAAGGCGTACATTCAGGACGCCGCACGGGACGGCGACGGAGAGCTCGCGGAATGGTCCCGCAAGATCCAGACGAACAACCGCAAGGCCGGCGAGCAGGGCAAGCGGACGCTCGCCGAACGCCTGCGCCGCGAAGGAGCACAGGCCCGCGCCTGGCTGCAAGAAGAAGGGAAAGTGTCATGATCGTCCTCGGCATCATCCTCCTCATCCTCGGCTACGTCCTGGGCCTGGGCATCCTCACGACCATCGGGTGGATCGTCATCGCCGTGGGGATCATCCTCCTCGTCCTCGGCGCTCTCGACCGCCCTATCGTGGGGGGCAGGCGCTGGTGGTACTAGGGGAGGACCCGGCCGAGGGAGTGGGAGCGCCATACTCTCAGGCCGCCGACCCAGGGGACGACTGTGCTGAATGTAGCCGTGTTCCTGTCAGGAAAGGGGTTCGCGGGCGACGATGGCGAGTACTCGCACGGCGGCACGGCCATGTCCACCACCGGTCCCAGAAGGTGGTCCGCGGCCGGGTCGAGGACTGCCGCGACTGCGGGGGCTGACGCATGGGTTCTGCTGTGCCCCCGTTTCCGGCTCCGGCCGACCGGGCAACGACCTCTCTATGGTTTCAACGGAACCAGGCCTGCCGCAGCACGAGACGATGCTCGGGATGCTGCTCGAGGCGCGCCGGCGCGGTCTGGACCACACCGACTACTCGCTGTCAGCCGGCGAGCTCCTGCTGCAGATCGATGCCCCGGACCGCGACGTTCTCGGGGGGCTGTGCGCCAGCTGCCACGACGCCTGGCCGTGCAAGACCGCGACGGGCATCTTTGGCGGCCTCGTGCCACTCCCCTAGGTGAAGCCCGTCCCCGTGGGGCTTCAGCCGGCGGAGGGTTCGTTGTTGGCCTTGGCCATGTAGATGGCTGCCTGGGCGGCCGGTGTGGCAGTGCAATCCCGCTCCTCCGGGCTCGGGGTCGTAGCCTCGAGATCGTGTCCGCCCAACCCGGGCACCTCACCGGCTTCGACTGCTCCTGCCCCTCAGAGAAAGGCGGATAACGACGGGCAGGCCTCCCCTGATCGCCGCCGGCCCGGACCGCGCCGATGGGTTCCTCCCGCCGCTCTAACCGGTGATCGCGGCCCGTCCGTTTTCGAGCGGGAAGGGGCGGGTATCCGGGTGGTGAGCGGCCCGTGCGGGGCAGTGCAGAGAGGCAGCGGCTGATGCTCACAGTCGGGGTCGCGTCGGCCAAGGGCCTCAGCGTCTTCTCCTCCACCCACTGGCTGGGCATCCCGATAGCGCTGCTCGGCGCGGTCCTCCTCGCCCTCGGAACGATCTGCCAGAGCAAAGGAGTCGAGTCCGACGGCGAGCAGGAGACCAGCTTCCGCGGGCTCGTGCGCCGCCCAACATGGCTCGTCGGCACGGGGCTGATCGGCGGCGCCATCGTCCTGCAGCTGACCGCCCTGAGGTTCTCCCCGCTCATGGTCGTCCAGCCGATCGGCGCCGCGGCCCTGGTCGTGACCGCCGTGGCAAACGGAGTGCGATCCCGCCGGATGCCCGGCAAGAGGGAGAGCCTTTCGATCATCCTGTGCATCGCGGGCATCGGCTCCTATGTAGCGGTGGCAGCGCTCTCCGCCGAGGACATCCAGGTCGACCAGCAGCACATGCTCGAGGTGCTGCTCCTCATGGGCTGCACCATCCTCGCGGCGTCCGTCGTCTGGGTGGTGACCCGCCACCATCCGAGTGCAGCCGCCGCCACGGTGGCAGCGGGCGTCCTCTACGGCTTCGTCGCAACCCTCGCAAAGGCCGTTATCGGGCGCATTGTCCAAGGCGACCTCGAATGGCTCGTGCTCGCGGGCCTGGCGGGGCTGGGCATCGCCTTGGCCCTCGGAGCGAGCCTGGTACAGAAGGCGCACGCGGGCGGCAGCAACGAACTGGTTGTGGCCGGGTTGACCGTAATCGACCCCTTGGTCGCGGTGACGCTCGCCATCACGGTCCTCGGAGAGGCAGCCAACGCACCTTCACTGGCCTTCATCGGCTTCCTGGGCGCAGGAGCCGCAGCGGTAGCCGGGGTATGGATCATGTCCGTGCACGAGCCGGAAACCTCAAAGGACCTCGAGTGAATCGGGCCAGCGTGTTTGGCATGGGGCCACGACCTACGCATGGGGTATTGCATGGAGTCGGACGGGATGGGCTCGACGGGGCCCCGCGGCGAAGGCCGAGTGGGACACCGCCGACGAGGTGGCTGCCTTTCTTGGGGACCGCGGCCGCTGGCCCAGCCCCACCTCAGGGGACACCGCCAAGCGCGAGATGGGCCTGTGGCTGCGCCGCCAGCGCCTCGACATGGCCCGAGGGACCATCGAGCCGTTCCGGGCCGTGTACCTGGAATCCGCCTGCGCGGCTGGCGCCCCGACCAACGAGGACGCGCACGCCGAGTCGCAGGCGATCTTCGGATCCGGACGCGGGTTCGACGCCCCCAAACCCGGCGCCCTGCTCGAGCGGTTCATCCTCGCCGCCACCGACCTTGGCGGCCGCGTCCTGGACCCGTTCGCAGGGTCCGGGACGACCCTCGCCGTCGCCGAGCGCACCGGCCAGGCCTGGACCGGGATCGAGCTGAGCGTGCGGGTGTGGTCGAGAGGCGCGGTCGGCATGTGGCCATGGTGGAGCGGGCACCGCCACTGCGGCCAGCTCGCTCATGTCGAGGATGCAGGGGATGGACGCGGCGGAGGGGTCCTCATCGAGAACCCCTCCCTTGACTGCTGACTGATGCCCGGGCGTTGCCCGGCCCTCAGACCCTCTCCTTAGCCCCTTCGGCGGAGTGGGTGCGGGGCGCAGGCGTCCTGCGCCACTTGGGGAAGGCAAAGAACGTGAAGTCCCGTGCCTTGACCGGCTTCTCCGGCGTTTCCGCAGGGGTTTCCGCTTCAGGCCGGCGCCCAGTTTCTTTCCTGGCATCCCACCCGAAATCCTTGTTCGATGCGTAGCACATCACAACCTCCTCTTGGTGACTGCCCTTCAATCGTCCTCCTACTGATTGCGGGAGTCGATAGCCCTGTAGGCGACGTGCTCCCGGCGCGCGCCTGGTCCGCACCCACGTCCCAACCCTTGTCACGAAGACAGCTCCCGGAGGTTGAGCCTCGGCGAGGCGCGGTGGCGTCGCCGGAGCACCTCCATCACGAATGGCGGTGCCTGAACCACGAGATCCTCGGCTTGCCGACCTGACCTTCGCCAGTCCTGACGGAAGAACCGGCCGGCCACGTGGGCTCCGTTCTCATCTCTGTGGGCGCGCTGCTCGACGAGAGTCCCTCTCACGTGCACGAGTGCCGATTCGAGGTCGATGTCTTCCCATCGGAGGGCGAGCGCTTCACCGATGTGAACTCCGAGTCCAAGCATGATGTCCAAGGCATCGCCCACGTACTCGGAACGCGGAGCGCCCACGTTCTTGCCCCCCGGTTCTGCCAGGCCCGGGGCGCGTTGCGAACCGCCTCGAGTTCGCGGTCGGTGAGTGACCGGGGCTTGCCCTTGTATTGCTCAGGTGCGTCGCAGGCGAGGGCAGGATTTTCCTTGATGGGGGCCGCCCTGCTCGGCATACTCGAGAGCTTGACGCAGAACCGTGAGCATGTGCCGGGCGTCGCTGTACCGGGTCCCGTCCGCGACTATCTCGTTCAGCGCACCTTCGATGTCCCGTGCCGTCAGATCCTCGATCGGGCGTTTCCCCCAGAGCAGGGACGATTGCGCGGCGGACGACCTCGGAGTAACCGGCCCGGGTCTGCGGTGAGATTTCCGCGGCGGATGTCAGCGTCGCGGCTGGGCCGGGACCGGAGCCAATCCCTGACCGCCCACTCCACGGTCATTGCGGGCCACATCCACGAATCCGCCGGGTAGCTTCTCGACATGAGCTAGGAGATCTGCACGCGCTTGACCCTCAGTAGGGCGTTCGATGTGGGGCGTGTGCTGCACGCCGTCTCGGTCGACCTAGAGGACCTGTGCGCGGTACAGGCCCTTCGAGTTCTTCTTTGGGATCAGCTCGGGGCCGAGCCCTGCGCAGCGGAGTGAAGAGCCTCTTCACAGAAAGGCCGAGATAACCAGCGGCCTCAGCGCGGGTCAAGAGGAGTTCGGCCATGTCCTCCCGGTTAAGGGCAGCGGTCTGATCAGCAGTCGTCATGCGCCGCATGTGTGCGGACAACAGCGCCGCCCTCGACAGTGTCTGCTCCGGACCTCGCTCGTTCTGGTCCCCCCGCCGGGGGCCTCCGAAACTTCGGGAACGGTCGGAGTAAACATGGGAGTTTTCGTGGGAGCGGGTCGAACGCCACATGGGAAACCCCTCTCCAATCTGCGTTTCCGCAGGTCAGGGAGGGGTCTGTGGAGCCCCCTGCCGGATTCGAACCGGCGACCCTCTGTTTACAAGACAGCGTGTCCCGCGGGTTCCTGCTCGCTCCCGTGTGCGCCGAATTGCCAGCCATTTCGCGCCATTTGTATGACCCTACGATACCCACGATTACCCGTGAGTCCATCGGCAATCCGTGTCGTTTCCGTGTCGTCCGGCTAATGGGCCCTTCCAGGGGAAGTCCGCGAGCCATCGGCGGGCCGTGACGCCGCCGGGCAGACTTTCAGCCGACGATGATCCTAAGGCCGATCGATGATGTAAAGATCCCCGGTACGCGCCCGGGCGTGAATGGGCCACATAGGTGAGGCGGGTCTCGTGGCCCAGCAGCGTTCTTGACAGCCAACGACTGCGCAGGCGAAGGCCGCACGAAGCGTCCGTCCAGAGCGGCGAGACGTGCCAGCCTTTCCCCCCGGAGGGCACCGCGGTTCATTGCAGCCACCTGGTTCCGGATCCAGGTTCCAATGCGCCTACCCATGTAGACAGTCGAATGGGTCAGCCGTGAGTCGGGGTTCTCGCGGAGGTAGTCCGCGCATGCCCGGTAGTTCTCTTCCCACGCGCGGTCGATCTGGTTCTCGAATACCCCGTGGTGGATCTCCTGCATCCGCCCTGCCCGATCCCTGGGAAGAAGGCCTTTCCGGAAGTTCTTCTGCTGGTCGTTCTGCCACTGCCCCGTTCGCGTCCCGAGATGCACGGTCTTCTGAGGCATGAGCCGACCAGGGTTCTCCCGGTGCCAGTCAGCCCACGCCCTGAAAGCCCACTCCCATGCCTGGCCGTGACGGCGGTGTCCGCGTGCACTCGGCTCCTGCCTTGTCCTCATCCTCAATCTCCCGTCTAAATGCCGTTGCGGGTTAAATGAGTGCGGCACACTGAAAAACTCTCACCGGTCGGTGGGCACTCGTGGCTACGCCATCAGGAGCGCTGCCGGACTCCTCGCGATGTTGGACTCTCCCGCGCTGCTGACTTCTCCCGGGACAGGTCGGCTTCACCGGTCTGCTGGATCCCGGGCCGGCTCCCCTGCTCCCGCCCTGCACTCGTCGCCTATCCGATAGCCTCTGATCGTCACAGCCGACAGGGGCAGCGAGACAGGAGGACTTCCTCACGTGTTCCGGGCAGCCGTCATGGGCGATTTCCACGGCCAGACCCACCACTTCCGGGCCGCAGTCAGAACAGTGCGACGTGCGGGGATTTCCCTGCTGCTGGGAGTCGGCGACGTCGGCTTCGACCTCCCCACGGGCCAGCGCGGCCGGACTGAGAAGAAGATGCGCCTCCTTCTCGAACAGAATGAGGTGAATTTCATCTGGGCCGCGGGCAATCACGACAACCATGACACTCTCGGAAGACTTCCACTCAGCGCTGACGGCACCCGTCGAGTCTCGAACCGGAACTCGAATCTGCCGAATGGAACGGTCCTGGAGATCGAGGGCGTGCGAATCGGGGCTCTGGGCGGCGCATACAGTGTCGACCAGCGCTGGCGCACCCTCGGTCGGGACTGGTGGCCGCAGGAGGAACCGACCGGTGAAGAGGCGGAGCGGCTTGTGGCCGAAAGCTCACGAGGGCCTCGTCTGGACATCATGCTCACCCATGACGTGCCGATGGGCGTCGCAGGCCTGAAAGGTCTCCCAGGGCTCTCGAAGAGCGCAGTCGAACGGGCCAATGAGACTCGAATCCTCCTCCGGCAGACCGTCGAACGAATCCGGCCCAGGGTCCTGTTCGCCGGTCACTGGCACCAGCGGCTTCGCTCCGAGCTCCGATGGGACGACGGCGCCATCACGATGGTCGAAGTACTCGCAGCCGAACAGTCTTGGGCGGGAAACCTCGTAGAGGTAACCGTCGACTCTGACGGAAAAGTGCAGGTCAGCCCGTTAATAATCGAAGTCTCGTTCCCGGGATGAGGGCTCTTGGACAGTCGGCAGAGATCATCAGCAGAGGCGGCGGCGTAGCCTTGATTCCATGCCAACAATCAAGGTGGCTTTCACCGAGGAGGAACTCTCGGCCATCCGCAGCGAGGCCGACCGAGCGGCCATCTCGCCAGAGATCTTCGTCCACCGTTCCGCATTGGCCGCCGCGGCAGGCGGCCCGTTCGGCGTCGCGTCGGCTGCGGCCGAGGTCGCCGAACGCTCAGCTCAGCTGAACGTCAGGCTCGCCCCTAGCGGCACCGGCGCTGAGTCCGCCGTCCCGGATGCCGAGAAGGCGCGAAACCGGGAGTCCAGCTAGGACCGCCGGGTGCAGATTGCGGCGGCGACGGCCCCCGTTGTCTTGGACCGGCGCCTCCGTCTGAGCACTTTCCCCGGATCATCGAGCTCGCGAATGAGAAGCTCCAGTAACCAGAGCGGGACGATCGAAGACGCCGCGGGCTTGGGATGTCGGTCCTGCTCCTCACAATAGGGCCAAACCTCGCGCAGAGACGTAGGAGGCGGCCATACTGACCCGCATCACCGACACCGACTTCGGCGTCTACCGCTTGCACACGGCCGCGGGTACTACCTACCGGCTCGACATCCGCCCCCACGACAGCACTCTCACCCGCCTCCCCGTCTCGGACTCGCCTAACGAGGACTACGACCAAGCCGTCTTGCGCAAGGATGGGCAGGCCCTGCCCCTGCTAGGGATCGTCCGCGCCGCAGTGGGGGCCTCGGCGGAATTCTGGATCGACGTCCGCCGCGACGGCATTCCGACCTTTCGCACGACCACCCCCGTGCTCAGCCTCAATCGCGAAGAAGACCCGTCGTGAGCATGGCCCTTCATCGTTGACGGGGCCGAGGTGTCGAGCTCGTCGAGCAGGAGCAGGCCCTCCGCGGCGGCGTTGAGGTGTTGAGGTTCTGCACCCGCTGGAAGGACGAGTAGCGGATCGCGCCTTCGTCCTCGATCATGACGCTGAGGAAGTCGGTCGCCTCGCGGTTCGAGCCGATCACCCTCTCGACGTGGCGGCCCCAGCCCTCCGTCGAGTTCTCGATCGTGGCCGTCTTGCCCTGGCCGGGCTCGCCGATCACGCCGGTGGGGACGTTGGCCTGGATGCGGGCGGCGAGTGCGCGCTCGCCAGCGCGCCGGGGAAGGTGCCGTACACATGGAGGACGAGGCCGACCACCATGGGAGGCCATGACGAGAGCGGGACACCATGAGCGAGCCCGGCCCGGAGGGCCGCCCAGCCGGCAGCGGCGAAGGCAGACATACCGCGTGGGGTCGCAGGGGGGCCGGTGGCAGGCGGAAGGACGAGCTGATCGTCAGGCGCGCCGAGAATGGGGAGACCGTCGCGTACACCCGCGCCGAAAGCAGCGGACCGTACGCAACGGTCACCTCGGCGCCCCCTGCGTTCCTGACCGTTCTGGCAACCATCGGTGCAACTCGGCCTTCGTGGAGTCGTCTTCCGCCCGGGCGTTGCTGGCGATCTTGCCGACAGCGCTTGCCGCCGCCATGAATTCGGGCCCGTCGTCTTCGCCCGATCCTCCTTGCTCGGACCGAATGAGAGAGCGGGACCCCACCCATCGCTGAGCGGGGCCCCTGGATGAATCAGACGGCGCTGGCCAGCGGCCCGGCGGCACTGATGCGCCGGTAGCGCATCCGCGGTCCGGCGGTCGGCGGCATCTTGTCTCCGGCGCGGACATAGCGGTAGTAAGGCACAGCCCTGCCGTTCGGGGTGATCATGACATAGAAACCGGTCTCAGGGCAGATCCGGCCGGGGCAGATGAGAGGCTCCAAGATGGGCCTCCTCCTTTCATGAGAGCGTCGACGACGCGCCCCGACGTTTGCGGTGCGCGACCGGCCCCGACTATGCTCTCGAAGTATTCCAACAGCCCATTGGACTCCTAGCGCCCAGTCTTTGTCGCCCTAGCGTCGACACTGACTGGGCGTTCCGCGTTCTGGGCGTCGCCCTCCTGCGTTCCGGTGCTTAGATGCTACATGTAGTGCACCCTGCTGCCGAGGACCCCAAGATGTTGTCTTACAGGTATGTCATTCCTCATCCTGTGAGTCCACAGCCGATCCACCTTTAATGCACCGCCGGATGCCCGTATTGCCGCCCTTCAGGGCCCTGGGTCTACAGGCTGCGGATGCCCGGTTCCCACACCCGCGCCGAGGGGGCGTGTCACCCGTCTCACGGCGTGTTACGGCGTGTCGTAGGCTTGGCGAGCCGTCGCTAGTGTAACTTTCTGGAACTCGCGGAACTCTTGGGTGCCAGTAGTCGGTGCGACCATGCGGGCAGGAGGAGACTCAATCAGACCTCGACGGTGGCGCCGGCGCCCCTCGCGGCCGCCGAGGCACTCGCAGGTCTGGGCGGCAGTGTCCCAGCCGGTCAAGACCTAGCCGGACTGGATGTAAGTTACCTTCCGCGAGGACAGGGGACTGGTCCCGTGATGGACGACCCGGGCTCGAAGTGCTCATCGGCGACGTCGTTGTCGCGGCGCTCATCGCAATCGTCCTTCTGGCGCTCACGCTGCTGAGGCGGCGGCGCGCACGCCAGTCAGCAATGGCCTCAGCCCCGATCGGGCAGGGGCTTTACCTTGGCGTACTGGGACCGTGCCCGGCCTCGGGCGACGGGTTTCTCCGGCTGGGACGACTGCTCGGCCCCGCGCCCTTTCAGGTAGCGGTACAGGGTGGACCTCGACCAGCCGACGAGCTCTGCGACTCTAGTTGCCGTCTTGCCCTCGGCGAGCAGTTGGCGCGCGAGCTTGAGCTTGTCCTCGACGGTCTCCTGGTTCACGGGCTTCTGGCCGAACCTGACCCCGCGGGACTTGGCGGCCATAATTCCGGCTCGAACACGTTCGTTGATGAGCTCGCGCTCATACTCGGCTAGCGTGGCGAACAGGCCCAACTGGAGCCGGCCTGCCGGGGTTGACGGGTCGATGCCGTCCATCAGGGACCGCAGCCCGATGCCGCGCTTCTGCATCTCAGCGACGGTGTTGAGCACGTCGATCAGGGATCGGCCGAGCCGGTCGATTCGGTACACCAGCACGGTGTCGTCCCGCCGGGCGTAGGCCAACAGTGCGGTGAGCCCTGGTCGCTCCGTCGCTGCCTTCGCGCCCGAGAGCCTGTCGAAGTAGATGTGCTCTTCGGGGACGCCAGCTTCGCGGAGCGCATCAAACTGCGCCTGCCCCTTCTGGTCCGTAGTCGAAACCCGCACATACCCGAGGAGGAGTCCCATGGTGCAGATGCTAGGCAAGGGGTCCGACAGGATTGCCCCACCGCGCCTCGAGGAGTCGCGAGACCGGCTGAGTGAGACCGACCTGGTGAGACACTTCCACACCCTCGAACGACTGCTCAGGCAATTTCAGACAAATCCGCATCGAGGTATACCCCGTGAGACGGCCAGAAGGGGCGTTGACGAGCACTGCTAGTCGAAGGTCAGGCCTGCTTCGCCGGCCGCGTGGCGCCTGCGAGCCACCTCGAGGCGAGGCCGACCATCTCATCGTGGCCCTCGATCATCTCCAACCGCTTCCTGAGTGTTTCCTCCTGCACCAGGCGCTCGTCGAGGAGCGCTCGGACGAAACGGTGGTCCTTCTCGCGGTTCGCGATGAGCTTCGCCGCGCAGAGGTCGTGAGGCTCAAGGCAGAGGCCAGTTCGGCCCCGGGTGTTGTCGTTCTTGACGCGCACGAGCCTGTCGTACCAGCCGGCTGGCAGGACTGCGGTCTGGCGGCCCACCCCTTGGATGTAGAAGCCGTGGGTCTGGTGGAACTGTGACGCCTCCCCGATTAGCGCGTCGAGCGTGGTCGCGAGCGATTCGGCGTCGTCGTCCTCAAGAGGGCAGATGTCCACCTCGTCCGACAACGTGGCTGCATCCGGCAAGCTGTCTTCGTCGTAGGTGCCCAGGATGGCCTGGCTGCCGATGACGATGACAGCGTCCTGCTGGATGATCTCGGTTGCGGCGCGGATCGCGTGCTCGAGCTGGTCACGCCGCAAGGGCGACCGCCTTGTGAATGGCGACAAGGCGGTCGGCCTGGCTGACAGCTCCCGCAAACGGCGTCATCTGCCGTAGGTCGATCGCGCGCTCATCGGTGCCGAGCATCCGCTCGATGAGGGCACTCACATCGCCTCGGACGAGGGACTCCCACTCTTCGACCCAGCCGCGCGCGTACTCGTCGCGCCGCTTTGCCTTCATGCGGTCCAGGTTCTTCAGAGCCACTTCCAGGACGGGACGGGGGTCCTGCCGGATCCGATCGGCGATGGCTCGGTGGATCTCCCAGGAGACGCGTTGCTCCCTGCGCCCCATGGCCGGCCTGCGGCGCTTGGCCTTCTCGATCGAGTCCTGAACGACCGAGGGGCTGCATCCGAGCTTCTTGGCGATGTCCCGGATCGAGAGGCCTTCGGCGTGCAGGCCGAAGATCGCCTCGTGGCGCCGCTCGGCGGCGAAGAGCATTGCGCTGCGGGCGCGCTCCGATTCTTCGGCGTAGCGCTCCTCCTCGGCCAGGAGGGACTCGATCAGCTCAGTGGACATGTGTGCATGGTAGCCCCCTACAGCCGGTGGTGCACCACGGGCGGCCGAACCGCGTGGCGGGCTCCCGCCAGGAGGGGCCGTCCGCCTGTGCCGCCTACAGGACCAGGGTCCAGACGCTGCCGTCGGGGATCCGCTCGAAGGCCACCGAGCTCAGGAGCCGCTCGAGGAGGGCGAGCCCGCGTCCCGATTCCGCGTGCAGGTCCGGCATCCCGGGCGACTCGCCGGGGACCGGGGCTGCCTCGGTGCCGTGCTCGAAGATCCGTGCGCGGAGCTCACCGTCGGCCGATTCCAGCTCGACGGACAGGTATACGGGCACCGTGGCGTCGGCGGCCCGGGCGTGCTCGATGGAATTGGTCACCACCTCGATGACTGCGAGCTCGAACGCCATTGCGTCCATTACGCCGATCCCGGGGACCGCCGCCCGCAGGCTGTCCAGCCGCTCGTGCACGGCGTCGATGAGCTCCGGTCTGGCGGGCCCTTCCACGCACTCCTGTGCCCGCCGGCCGGCGATCACCAGAACCTCCACTGAGGCTGTGCGCAGCGCCCGTCGGGTCGGGCACGGTTCCTCCCATCCCGGCGTGTGCCGGCGCGCCTGCGCGCCCGCAGGATGAGAAGGCTTCCGTTGTGCACCGCGTGGGGCGTATGCGTGTGCCCGGTCGTCCCCACGGCGACCCCTGGGACGAATCCCCCAAGGCCGTTGCCCGTGTATCCGGCCAGACCCCTCGAACCCCCAACTTTCATCGAGTCGGTCATCCCCCGAAGCTAGATGCAGACAGACGGCTCTGTCCATGTGCGACGTGCACTTTGACCTGAGGCCCCGGCGGCGGGCCCGCTGGCGGACCACTGGAATGCATGGAGTCACTGAGGCTGAGGTTCCTATCGGCTGCTGCTGGCCGCGTCACGAACAGGAGCGCCCCATCCTCCATTCTCGGACGGCACCATTGCCCACCGCGCGGCCATCACCCCGCCTGCGGGGCGACAGTCCTGGCCTCGGCCCTGCGCCGTGCGGTGAGCTTCGACACTCAGCGACGCCGTGTGCATCGCGCGGGCGTACTGTTGCGTCGCTCATCTCTTTGGAAGGAACAGCGCGCCAAGTGGCAGCCGATTACGACGAGCTTCGCTCCGATGTGAAGGAATGAGCATCCTCGGCGGCCGGGTGCCCCTCTACTAGCTGAAGCCCGCCCGGGGGCTTCAGCCGGTCGAGTGTCCGCTGTCGGCCTGGGCCATGTAGACGGCTGCCTGGGTGCGCGTGCCGAGTCCGAGCTTGCCCAGAATATTGGAGACGTAGTTCTTCACGGTCTTCTCGGTCAGGTGCATCGCTTCGCCGATCTCCCGGTTGGTCATCCCCTGCGCCAAGTGCTGGAGGATGCGCTTCTCCTGTGGGGTCAGCCCCTCCATGCGTGGATCCACGAGATCGCCGGCCCCGCCCTCGGCCTGGTGCCGCTCTTCCTCGGTGAAGAGGGTCTCCCCTGCTGCCGCCCTGCGCACGGATTTGGCGAGGTCCCTGGCGCCGACCTGCTTGAGCACGTAGCCTGCGGCGCCGGCCAGGACCGCGCTGCGGAGGGCGTCCTTGTCCTCGTGCGCGGTCAGGATCAGGCACGCGATGCTGGGGTCGACAGAGCGCACGTCCCGGCACACCTCGATTCCCGTCCCGTCCCCGAGTCGTCCGTCCAGGATCGCCACGTCCGGGTGCAGGGCCGGGATCCTCCTGACTGCCTCCCGGGCCGATGCGCTCTCTCCGACGACCCGCATCCCGTCGCCCTCGAGCAGGTCCTTCAGCCCGATCCTGACCAGCTCGTGGTCGTCGAGGATGAAAACATCCAAGGGCCGTCCGTCTTCTGCATCCTGCATGCGACCAGCCTCCACGGTCTTCGCCAGGGGCGCGTGCCTGCTGGCCGGCAGAGGGAGGGCAGAAGCGTGAGTGGCGGCCCGCTGCGAGGGACGCCAGGCCCGTGCCTTCCCGCGGACCGCTTCTTGATCTAGTGCGCAGCATAGGAGTGCCCCGGGGAGGAAACCCAGCTTTGAGTGCGCCGAAATAGTTTCGCGGCGGTGGTGGAGGCGACCCCTGAGATCGGGTCAGCCTACGACCCCCGGACTCGAATGGCTCTGACCAAAGCAATGGCGGAGATCGCCGGCCGTTCCTGTCCCACGGGACGGCCAGGATCTGTAAGCGGTCACCCCGCCCGGCTGGGGGGTGCCGAGACGGGGTGCCGCGTGCCGGCTTCCCATCCCATCAGGCGGCAGGCCGGCTGATTCCACGGTAGGGCGGGTCGTCTCCCTGTCCCAGAGGACTTCGGCCCGCGGCACCTTTTGTCGCCGGCCCGGGATGACGAGAGAAGGTGCTTTCCCCGGGCCGCGCAGCGCGGGCTGTCACTGTTGGGCCGTCGTATCAGCGCAGCCGGGCTTCGCATCCTCTGCTCAACCGCCTACCCGTTCGATCATGTAGCCGGCGCCGCGCACCGTGCGGACCATCGGAGGCCCGGCGGCATCGAGGCGCCGGCGCAGCGACGAGGCACAGAGTTCGACCTTGTTCCAGTTGACAGAGGTCAGGTCCTCTCCCCACACCTGCCGGAGGATCTCGGCCTTGCCGACCACCGACCCCGCACTGGCCATCAACAGGGCCAGCAGTGCCGCCTGCCTCTTGGACAGTGCGATGCGGTGGCTGCCTCGGCGGGCCAGCAGGGAGCCCGGCACGAGCGCCAGGTCGCCAACAATGAGTTCTTCGGGGCAGGTGCCGCCGTCCGGGCGGGGAGCCGGGGCAATGGGGCCAGCGCTTCGAGCACTGCTGGCGAACCCCCGGCGCATCAGCCAGCTCAGGCGCACGGCCACGTCCTCCGCGGTGAAAGGACCATGCAGGTAATCGTCCGACGGCGTCGCCGCTCCGCCCACGAAGCTCGCCCCCGCCTCCCGCGAGACCAGGAACAGCGCCGGAACGCCCGGCAGCAGTCGCCTCCACCCTGTCCTGGCGGAGTCAGTCAACAGCACATCGGGCCGAGGCTCCCCCACTGCGCCGTTCAGCGTATCCACTGTCTCCCACCCGGCGACGGAGAGCTCACGGGCGAGGGCACGGGACTGTTCGGGACCGCTGAGCATCACCAGCACCCGTCCACAGAGCGATTCAGACGGGCCGGAGGGAGCCGGAGGGTCGGGAGCTTGGACGAGAGTCACCGGTCAAGGGTCCACGGACGTCCTGTGGGGTGAGTGGGCCGAAGCTGTGCGCTTCCTGTCAATCCCGAGCTTGCCGGGGAGGTTCCGGTCCTGCTGGGTCCGGGAGGAAGCCGGCGTGGCTGCCTCAGTCCGTGAAGCGGACCGCCTCCACGACGTCCTCGGCGCGCAGCTCGTGCACGGTGGCCTGCCAGTGGGCCGCCCGGCCGTACCAGGACGGGTCGAAGATGATCTCCCAAGTCGCCTCGAGCTCGGCCCGCAGCTCGTCCGGCCACGGGTCGAGGTCGTAGGGGTCGAGGCCGGCGGCGTCCACGCGGGCGTAGAAGTCGTCCTGCAGCGCGTCGATCCTGGCATCGGCCGCCGCGACGTCCTCGCCGGGGAGGTCCCGGTAGCACAGCGAGGCGTTGAGGACCGAGTGCCAGTCGCCGTAGTGCGAGAGCAGCACCCGCTCGCGCGGGACCCGGCAGGTCAGCAGCACCTGCCCGTCGTAGCCGTGGCAGTGGTCGATGAGGCCAGCGCGGGGGATCTTCGCCCACAGCCACGCTGCACCGGCACCCGTGGTGGGCAGGCGCCGGCCCATCTGGCGGGTCATCCACGCGTACGCCCTGGTGTACTCGCCGTAGGCGAGGGCCGGGTCGGGCACGAGGCGGCCCGTCGAGACGAGCTCCTCGATGGCCTCGGCCGTCTGGACGGTGTGCAGCAGAAGGACCGGGGCGGTGATGTCGTAGCCGACCCGGCCGGGCGGGACGGCCTCGGCGCGGGGAGCGGTGCGGATCGGGAAGGGCACTGGTACATCATCTGCGACCCGTCCGACGTCGGAGCGGCCGCCGCACCTCCCCTCGGGCGGCAGGAAGCTACGCCTCGACGAGGATCACCAGGGTTTCGGGCAGGACGCCGTCGTACTCCATGGCCTCAGCGGCGGCCTTGGACTGCATCGCGGCCTCGAGGGCATGCATGTCGGGCACGTCCATCAGCACCGCCACCTGCGTCGGGTTCTGCGGGTTGACGAACGTGCGGATGTTGGTGATGCCCAGCGGTCCGAAGAGCTCCTCGCGCTTGGGCGAGGCAAGCCAATGGTCCTTGTCCTTCACATCGTGGTGACCGATCACGGTGGGCATGGCGCGTCCTCTCGACAGGGGCCAGCGGCGCGCCGGCCCGCTGCACAGGACAGTATTGGGGCTCCGCACACTGGAGAAGGGTATTCGGGCCCGGATCTCGCGCCAGCGTGCACCCGGGCCCGGAACGGGAATGGGAGTCGGCAGCCTCTGGCGCTTGATGCTCGCCGTGCTCCATAGTGTCTGGCGATGACCTAGGAGGCGTGTCATGAAGTTCCTTGTCTTCTTCGATTTCAAGCCGGAGACCGTGGCGGCGGCGATGCAGCGGCCGAGCGACCGGGCAGCCGTGGTCGGCAAGCTCTGCGAGGCCGTCGGCGGACGGCTGGAGAGCTACTACTGGATGTTCGGCGAGCACGACGGACTGGTCATCGCTGACCTCCCCGACTCCTCTGCCGCCGCGGCAGTCAGTCTCGCCGTAACCAGCTCTGGTGCGTTCTCGCGCCTGTAGACGCACGAGTTGATCCCCGCCGACCAAATCCGAAGCATCCTGGACCGGGCGAAGACCAGCCAAGCGGCATACACGCCGCCTGGCGCATAGACAGCTGCTCACCCCCGACCGCCGATGACCACCGCCCGATCGCGGCGGGTATGGGACTTCTGGGGCCCGAGCGATCACGGTGGGCACGGCGCGTCCTCTCGAGAGGCGCTGGCGGTCCACAGCCCGGTGCGCAGGACGATACTGACGGTTCCGCGGTCGGCGGAAGGGCATTCGTGCCCGCATCTCTCCGGCTGGCTGTGCCCGGGCGTCGTCGGGCGGCCGGCACGGAGGGCCCCGCCCGCCTGTTCCGGTCCGGCCTGCGGGGCCTTCCGGGGCACGCTGCCCGGTGGGACGCTGGGGGCATGCAGAACGACCCGGGCCCTCTGGTCATCGGCCTGCGGGATCCTGCCTCGCGGGATGTGGGCTTGGTTGGAGGGAAGGCGGCAAAACTCGGCGCACTGGTCCGCGGCGGGTTTCCCGTGCCAGCGGGCTTCGTGCTCACCACCGCGGCCTACAGGACGGCAGCCGGAGAAGTGCACCCGGATCTGGACGACTCGCCGGCCGCCGCTGCGGCTCTCCGGGCCGCTGTCGTTCCACCGGCCGTTGCTGAGGTGCTCCTGGCTGCCTACCACGCGCTGGGGTCCGGGCCCGTGGCCGTCCGCTCGTCCGCCACCGCCGAAGACCTGCCGGAGGCGAGCTTCGCCGGGCAGCACGACACGTACCTCGGCACCGCGGGCGATGACGCGGTCCTCGACGCCGTCCGCCGATGCTGGGCCTCCCTCTGGACGGACCGGGCGGTGGCCTACCGGCAGGCCCATGGGATCGAGGGGCGCCGTGTTGCCATGGCGGTCATCGTCCAGAACATGGTGGACGCCGCCGCGGCCGGGGTGCTGTTCACCGCAGATCCCGTCACCGGGACCCGGCGGCGCGCCGCGGTCGACGCCGTCCCCGGCCTGGGCGAGGCCCTGGTCTCGGGCGAGGCCACCCCGGACCACTACGTCGTGCACACGGCTGAGGGCTCGGTCCTCCAGCGCCGTCCCGCGGGGAGCGCCGCCGTCCTCACCGACGGCGAGCTCGAGGAGCTTGCCCTCCTCGGCGACCGGGTCGAGCGGCTCTTCGGCGCCCCGCAGGACATCGAGTTCGCGCTCGACGCCGGGCGCCGGCCCTGGCTCGTGCAGTCGAGGGCCGTCACCACCCTGTACCCGCTGCCGGCAGGGGCTCCCGACCCGGCGGACGACCTGCGCGTCTACCTCTCGGCGAACGTGATCCAGGGCTACTTCGAGCCCATCACCCCGATGGGGGTGCAGTTCTTCCGGCTGCTCGGCTCCGGCGTCTCCCGTGCCATCGCCTGGCCCTCCCGGCCAGCCGGCGATGCCGCCGACGGGCCGCGGATGCTGGTCGAAGCGGCCATGCGCCTGCACATCGATGTCACCGGCGCGCTGCGGGACCCGATCGGACACCGGCTGCTCCACCTCGTGGCCGGCGTCGCCGAATCCCGCAGTGCCGCCGTGCTCTCCCGGCTGGCAGACGACCCGCGTTTCGCCATCCGCACCGGCCCGCATCTGGCCTCCCTCCGCCGGATCGCAGGGCCCCTGCTGCGACTGGGAGTGCCCCTCATCGCCCTGCGCACCTTCCTTGCCCCGGCGTCGGCGCCCGGCCGGCTCGCCCGCCAGGTCGAGACGATCGTGCGTCCTCTGGCGGTGGCCGACGACGACGCGAGCCGCCGCCTCGACGCCGTGGAGCGGCTCCTGCTGGAAGCACCGCCCCGCATGTTCCCCCGACTCATCGGCGTCTTCGCCCCCGCGATGCTCTCGCTGGGGCTGGCCGGCCGCCTCCTGCGCGGACGCGCGAGCCCCGACGAGCTCAGGACCGTGACCCGGGGCGCCCCGGGCAACCCGACGACCGAGATGGATCTGGCCCTCTGGCAGGTCGGTGCAGCAGCCCGCCACGCACCGCCGTCGAGGAGGGCGCTGATCGAGCGCACCCCCGCCGAGCTCGCCGGCGCCTACCGCACCGGCTCGCTCCCGCCCACGCTCCAGTCACAGCTCGCCCAATTCCTCTCGCGCTACGGCTTCCGCTGCATCGGCGAGATAGACATCGGCACGCCGCGCTGGTCCGAGGACCCCACCCACCTCCTGGGCGCCCTGGCCAACTATGCACGCCTCGGCGACGGACTGCCCGACCCCGAGGCCCAGTTCGCCAAAGCCGCCCGGGACGCGGACGCCATGGTCCAGGAGCTCCTAGGGAGGGTGCACGGGCCGCGGCGCGCCGCCCTCCGCTTCGCGCTGCGCCGCGTCCGGCTGCTCATCGGCTCCCGGGAAGCACCCAAGTCCGACCTCATCCGCCTCCTCGCCACCCCCGCCCGAGAACTCCTGAGGCCCGTGGGATCGCAGCTCGCCGAAGACCGCCGGATCGACGACCCCTCCGACGTGTACTTCCTCACGCTCCCCGAGGCCAGACGCGCCCTCGCCGGGCAGGACCTGCGCGCCCTGGTCGCCCAGAGGCGCGCGGCCTTCGAACACGAGCGGAAGCGGAAGCACATCCCGCGAGTCCTGCTCTCCGACGGGACCGACGCCGAAGCCGCCACGGGCGTCCCCGCCGGCAAGGACCTGACCGGCACACCGGCCTCACCCGGGACGGCCACCGGCCCCGCGCGCGTGATCCTCTCCCCCGAGGGCGCCCGCCTCGAACCCGGCGAGATCCTCGTGGCCCCCTCCACCAACCCGGGCTGGACCCCGCTCTTCCTCACCGCCGCCGGTCTGGTCATGGAGATGGGCGGAGCCATGTCCCACGGAGCCGTCGTCGCCCGCGAGTACGGCATCCCCGCAGCAGTCGGCGTTCCCGGCGCCACCGAAAGGATCACCACCGGAACGGTCATCACCGTGGACGGATCCCTCGGCACAGTCTCCCTCCACGAGCCGACACAGCCGACGCCCTAGCCCCGGCAGCGACCTGCAGCCGGCCCCGTGTGAGGACAGCCCGCGCCGACCCGTCCGGCCCAGAGGGTCTGGGCGCTTTCTGTGTGACCGCGACGGGCACTCGAACTGCGGCCAGCCGGGTGCACGGACGGTCAGCGGCCGTTCGCCTGCCGTGCGAGGAGGCGAGGCCACCTCCCGCCCCGGGCACGCGGAACATTCCCGAGGAGGTGCCTGCCGATGGCGGGCGCGCGGTGCCGGGCAGTTCGGATGACAAGGCCCATCCGAAGAGGCAGGGCACCGCGCAGTCCAGCTCCCCCCAAGAAACGGAGCCTAAGCTGGACAATTCTGACGCTATGGGGGCACGAAGCCTCAGTCAACGCAGTGCGGTGGACTGATGCCTCCGAAGACGCCGGCAAGCCACCCTCCCGCCGGGGTAGGCCGGCACCGGGACCCCTCTGGCGTGGGACCGTCGCCTTTGGGTAGCGTGTTGCCCATGTTGCGCAGCCCCCGGTCTCCCGGCACGGCCACGGGCCGACCAGGGCCCCCCGCTGCCGGACTCCTTGCCGCCCTCGTTGCCGGGGAGGCCTGAAGGTGCAGATGCCCAAGGCCACCGACGCGGAGAAGGCCGGATTCCGCGCCCTGATCGCATCCATCGCGACAGAGATGCCGGCCGTCGAGGTCAAACCGATGTTCGGCCAGCTGGGCGCGTTCGTGAACGGGAACATGTTCGCCGGCCTGTTCGGCTCCGCGATCGGGGTCAAACTGGACCCGACCGACGCGGCAGAGCTCGCCAAGGCGGGCGGGGGCCCTTTCGGCCCCGCAGAACGTCCGATGGGCGGATACGTCAGCCTGCCCGCAGGAGCGGACGCCGGACTGTGGACGGCACGCGCTGCAGCCCATGTCTCGGCCCTGCCCCCGAAACCTCAGAAGAAGGCGCCCGCCAAGCCGAAGGTCCCCTGACCGCGCACCTCAGCACTGCCTCGTGATCGACAGCACGTCCCCCAGCCAAGGAGAAGCACATGAGCAAGTACCTCGTCCTCTACCGCTCCGATGTCAGCGCCCAGGAGCAGATGGCCAACACCAGCCCCGAACAGGCCCAGGCCGGCATGCAGGCCTGGAACGACTGGTTCGCCAAGGCCGGCCCCGCCGTGGTCGACGGCGGATCCCCGGTCTCAGGCGAGGACAGGACCATCGGCGGCTATTCGGTCCTCCAGGCAGACTCCCGCGAAGAGCTCGACCGCATCCTCGAAGGGCACCCCCACAGGAGCATGGGCACCATCGAAGTCCTCGAGTTCCTCACCATGCCCGGCATGTGACACTCCGATACCCGGGCGCGCCGAACGGCTCCTGACCCGCTGGCAAGGGGACCTCAAGGCCGTGGCACCGCCGACCGAGGGAGCCCCCACAGCCTGACCCACGAGCCCCAGCCGACCGAAAGGACGTGCCCGGCGGCCGAGGTCTCCTGGCCGTGGGTGGTTCAATGGCCTCGTGAACCTCTGGGAGAAGCTTCAGATCAGGCGCGGCACGACCGTCGCGATCCTCAACGCCCCCACCGACGCGCCCGCCGTGCAGGGCCCCTTCGACGCCACGGACGGTCCCGGCGCCGCCGACGCCGTCCTGCTCTACGCCCGGAACAGCGACGAGCTCGCCTCGCAGGGCGCGCCCGTGGTCAGCGCGGCCCGCGAGGACCGCCTGGCGTGGATCGCGTACCCGAAGGCGAAGAAGCTCGGAACCGACCTCAACCGGGACATCCTGGCCCGCGAGATGACCGCCCACGGGGCCGACCCAGTACGGCAGGTCTCGCTCGACGACACCTGGTCCGCCCTGAGGTTCAGGCCCGCCTCCCGCTGAGGCCGCCGTGGCCGCGCCCTCGAGGCTGGCGCTCCTGGATCCCGGCCGTGGGCCGGGCTATCGTCGTGCCATGGGTGATGAACGGCGCACGTGGAAGGGCATGGTCGAGTGGAACCAGTCCCTCCTGCTGCGGGCGACCGGACGCGACATCCAATGGTGGACGGAACACGCGCGCGAACAGGGCTTCACGGACAACCAGGCCCTCAACGCTTGGCTGCGCGCAGAGCACGGCGTGACCGGCTACGCCCAGTACGCAGTCTCCTGGGAGGTCTTCGGCTACCCGGACTTCATGCTGAGCACCGCCGACGAGCTCCTCGACGGCCAGTACGCCGACCGCGGACACCTCAGACCCGTAGCCGACGCAGTCCTGGCCTGGGCCGGCGAGACCCACGGCGTCACGGTCCAGCTCCGAAAAGGATATGTCTCGCTCCTCTCGCCGCGGCGGAAGTTCGCCCAAGTCAGTGCCGCGACCAAGACCGCCGTCGACGTGGCGCTCCGCTGGGACGGCCCCGTCCCCGACCGGCTCGAGCCAACCAAGGTCCGCAGCGGGGACCCTTTCGCGTGGCGCATCCGCCTGCGCTCCCCTGAGGACGCCGACGGCGGATTCTTCGCCCTCCTCACCTCCGCCCTCCGGCAGAACAGCTGAAACGCGGTACGAAGCCCAGGGCTATGACCGTGGCCCCACCGGCAGCATCCACCCGGCTCACGCCGCGCCCGCTCTCCTCGCGGTCCCCCTGCCCGGCCCTGACGAAAGCTCGGGGCCCGAAACACCTGCGCGTCTTGGGCCTTCCGGCCCGAGACGGTCACCCCGGGCTGGGAATAGCCTTGAGCCGTCCATCGACCGACAAGGATGACGGTGAGGTATCCGACATGGGCGCTGCAGAGAACGCTGAAGTGGTCCGGCGGGGGTACGAGGCCTTCAATGCAGGGGATCTAGCAGCCCTCAGCGACTTGTTCGCGGAGGACGCGGTCTGGTACGCCGCCGGCAGGGGCGTACTGTCCGGGGCCAAGCAGGGACGCGACGCGATCTTGGCCTACTTCGGCGAGCTGGGCGCCCGTTCCCACGGTACCTTCCAAGCAGCGGTCCAGGACATCGTCGGCGGGGAAGGCCACACGGTCGGGATCCAGCAGAGCCGCGCCGAGAACAACGGCAAGACCCTCGACGCGGCCACGGCCATCGTGTTCGTCATCCGCGACGGAAAGGTCGTCGAAGGCCGTGAATTCTTCGAGGACACAGCCACAGCCGACGACTTCTGGAGCTGACCCTCCAGCCGAGCAGAACCACAGCACACACCCGGACCCACCCAAGGAGCAGACATGGAAGCCACCCCCTACGGAGTCGTGCACTTCTTCCCAGGAGGCACCAAGGAGCAATACGAGGCCTCGATAGCCGCCGTCCACCCAGGCCCAGGCCTCCTCCCCGACGGCCAGGTCTTCCACGCGGCAGGACCTTCAGCGGGAGGATGGACGATCATGGCCGTCCACCAGTCGAAGGAGAGCTGGGAGCAGTTCCGCGACAGCATCCTCATGCCCCGCATGCAGGCCGGCATCGAGGGCGGATTCACCTCACCCCCCGAGGAGACCGTCATCGACCTCTACAAGATCATGCCCTGACACTCCGGCACGCCGCCTGGGCTGACACTTCCGCAGGCTCAGGAGCGCGTAATCCGCCGCCGCGCCATCGTCTCCACGGGTGCGCGCTGCCCTGAAGGCTCACGGCCGAGGCGCCCAAGCCTTGGCCTCGGCGGGCGGTCAGACTTCTGCCGAGGCCGCGTGCGCGCCGGCCCGCACAGGGCACCCGTGCGCGCGGAGGATGCAGTGAGGCGAACGCGTCGGGAGCGCGGAGGTCATGCCCCGTTCCCGGCGCGACCAGGGTCGGCCTGCTGTGGCCGGCCGGGGAGGCGTCCGACAGCGATGGGCACCCCGGCCCAGGGCCGTACCGCGCTTGGCAAGAAGACCTTCCCTGCTGGGAACGAGCGCTGCCGCAGCTGCCCCGAGGCGACCTCCCACACCACATTCACGCGGCCGCCGCGCAAGGACAGGGCATAACCGTGGATCTCCGCTTCGCCATCGCTAACGATCACCTGCTGGAGCATTCTGGCCCCGCTTCCACCCTTCCCCTCCGCACCGACATGCCCCTTGGCTGCCGCCCGGGGGGGCCCAGGAAGCGGCCGCGTCCAGAACTCCGGCGGCCGCCAGCCCTACGCTCCCCGGCGGTCCGCCGCGCTGTCAGCGGCGCTGGGCCAGGAGGGCGTCCCTGATCTCGGTCAGCAGGCCGATCTGGGGGTCGATCGGCTCTTCGGCCGCCTCCTCCTTGATGCCCAGGCGGCGGTTGCGGCGCTCGATCATGTGGTTCATCGGCACGACGACAATGAAGTAGATGGCAGCGGCGATGATCAGGAAGTTCACCACCGCGGTGATGAACGCGCCGACCTTGACCGGGCCGAAGACGAGGAAGCTGTCGAAGTTGGGCTGGCCGAACACCAGGGAGATCAGGGGCATCAGGACGTTCTGGACGAGCGAGGTCACCACGGCGCCGAAGGCGGCGCCCATGATCACCGCCACCGCGAGGTCGACGACATTGCCCTTCATGACAAAAGCTTTGAATCCGCTCAGCATGGGCAGATATTAGACCCACCCACCCTGTCGGGCGCAAGGAGCCAGCAGAGCCAGAACACGGCGGGAGGTCGCCCGTTCCCTTGTCCGGGCCCCGGGAATCACCAGGGGCGCGAGAACCCCATACCGGGGCGCCTCCGAGGCCCCTGGGGTCATACCGGCAAGGGATAAAGTGACCCTGCCGGGACCGCGCGGAGCCCCGGGGCAGGAGACGGGGGCGGGGCGTGGGAGAGATCATCGCAGCGGCGGCTCACCTCGTGCTCCGCGTCGGGGACCGCTTTGCCCTCCTGGGCGGCACCGAGGAGCGCACCGGGACCGTCCTCGCCATCGAGGCGGCCGCCTGTGTGCGGTTCAGGGACGACCTCACCGGCCAGGACCTTCTCGCCGACCTCGCCCATTGGGAATCTGTCCGCACGTGCTCGAGGGCCGCCGGGCAGCCGGTACCGCGCTCGGTCCCAGCGCCCCTGCCCCCGGGGGCTTCTTCGCGGACCTGGTAGGACGGCTCGTGCACGGCCCTGACGAGCCGCCCCGCTGTGGGGGCTCCAGGTCCAGCTTCTTCGGCCAGAGTATCGGTCCGCGGGTTGGCCGTGCCCGGTCCGCAATGGCCGCGGCAACATGATCGGAGTGGAGCCCTGCGCACCTCGTGGGCTCCGAACCTGAACGGGCCTGCACGTGCACCAAACCCGGCTGCGGCTGGACGTTCAGGCACCCGCCCATCCGAGAGGAGGCGTGTGCTCAAAGGGTGAGGCGCTCGCCCTGCCCAGCGAAGGTGGGCGCCGAGGGGGCGGCGCCGCCGGCTTCCCATCCATCCGGCGGCAGCGGCGACCTCCAAAGCCAGGCTAGTCTCCGACTGAGGCCGCAGAGGCTTTCGGCCCACGGGCGGACCGGCCAGAGATGGCGGGTGCTGGCAACGATGCCCGGGGAAGGGGAGAGAACAGCCTTCCCCGGGTGACCGCCGGCCCGGCAACTGCTTCTGCACTGGGCCCCCTGGCCCCGGGCAGGTGCCACACAGGAGTAACCATATCAACTGTGATGCACGCCTCATGCACCGATCGGCCGTCGCCCAAGAAGGAGCCAGAACACAAGACGCGCGCGCCCGAAATCCCTAGACAGAGCGCCTCTCCCTGCCCGCTACCCCGGAACTTCACTGCGCGAGCCAAACGGTTCAGCATCGCCAACGCCCGGATGTGTCCACGCCCGCTCGGCGGGGGCCCGAAGGGAGGCATGTCAGCCTGTTCAGCCTCGAGAGCCGGTTCTCTCGACGCTGCGGACGTACTCGACCGCGACGAGGATTAAAGACCACACCTGTCTATCCAGAAATACGTCCCCTAACGGGAACCGCCTCGGAGATGCGCAGCTCCTCGCCGTGGCCGCAGCGTGTCGATGGCTGCCCGAATGGGGGACGGGCCACAGCGGCCGGCCTGCGCCTCGAGCGGCGGAGGGAGGTCAGGCGTCGGTGAGCACTGGGGCGGTGGACCTGCCGTCGCGCATGGTGGCGGCGGCGTCGGTCAGCGGGACGAATTCGGTGTCATGGGTGACCATCACGGTTGCTACCCCGAAGTCGTCGGTGACGCGACGAAGCAGGCGGACGATCGAATCACTGCGTTCGTGGTCGAGGGCTGCCGTGGGCTCGTCCACGAGCAGGACCTTGGGTTCTCCCACCAGCGCCCGGGCGATGTTGACCCTCTGCCGCTGGCCGCCTGAGAGCTGGTGAGGGCGCCTGCCCGCACTGGAGGCCAGGCCCACGACCTCGAGCAGGTCGGCGGCCCTGGCCCGGGCTGCCTTGGTGGCTTTCCTACGCAGGTGGTCACCGATGACGAGCTGCTCGAGGGCGGTCAGGGACGGGAGCAGGTTCGGCTGTTGGAAGATGATGCCGACCTTCTCCCGGCGCAGCGCCGTCACGTCCCTGTCGCCGAGGCCGGTGGCATCAGTGCCGTCGATGAGCACGCGGTCGCGGGTCGGGCGGACGGCCGCCAAATACGGCGCCACATACACCCCGGAGGCCTGCGAAATGCTGCTGGCCGCCTCCGGCGGCTACCCCTACTTCATCCAGGAATACGGCAAGGCCGCCTGGGACACCGCACCCGAGAAGACCATCACCGTTGAGGACGCCAGAATCGCCATCGAACTCGGCCGCGCCCAGCTCGACCAAGGCTTCTTTCTCACCCGCTGGGAACGGACCACTAGGGCCGAAAAAGACTTCCTCCGCCTGATGGCCCAGGACGGCGACGCAGGATCCAGCACAGGTGAACTGGCCGAACGTGCCGGCAGGAAACCCAGCTCGATGACCATGACCCGCGCGGCCCTGATCAGGCAGGGCGTAATCTACCCGCCGGCCCTGGGACGGGTGGCCTTCACCGTGCCCGGAATGGCCGACTACATCAACCGGCTCAACGACCTCTGACCCCAGCAGAGTCCGCATCCCTCCGCCCCTGTCGAGTTGGCCGACGTCGACTTCGTCACGTGCAGCCCACAAAGGGGCTTGGATGGCGCCGGCCTAGCCCTATTGCTGACTGCGGAGGGTGCCGTAGGCGAATTCGACGAGGTAGTCGTTGAGGGCCTGCGAGGACTTCTCGGCGGCGTCGGCGGCCCGGGCCAGGACATCGCGGAGGATGGCGAGATGCAGCTGCGTGCCGCGGGCCATCTCGCCCTCCTCGTCGCGCACGTGGGAGAGCCAGAAGCGCCGGGACAGCCCTTGGAGGGGTGCCATCGCGTCCGCGAGGTACTCGTTGTGGCTGGCCTCCACGATCATCTGGTGCGTGTCCTTGACGGTCTCGGCGTACTCGGCCAGGGAGAGCCTGTCTGCTTGCAGCAGGTCCACCATGGCCTCCATCCGGGCGCGGTCCTCCCGGCCCGCGTTCTGGCAGGCGAGCCGGACGGCCAGGGCCTCCAGCACCCGGCGCAGCTCGAGCATGCGCAGCTGCGCCTCAACGGAGGCGGGGGGGACCAAGACTCCCTTGTTCGGATGGATTTCCACCATGCGGTTGCGCGCGAGCTGCTGGAGGGCCTCCCGCACCGGCGTGCGGCCCAGCCCCGTCTTCTCCATCAGCACGGCCTCGGACACGAGCGAGCCCGGCGGGAGCTCCTGGAGGACGATGAGCCGCTCGATCTCCTCGTAGGCGTGCGCGGCCTTCCCTTGCTGCATCATGCATCCACTCTAGCCGGAGCCCTTGTGCAACCGGTATATCGGTCGCATACTGGTCTGGTCCGTTCATACGGGCACCGAAAACCCCCTACAGATAGGTCTGCAATGGCGAAGACCGTCAGGGTCGAACGGCGTTCGATCGACTTCATCCCGCCGGAGGAACGGCACGGCTCACCGCGGAGCCTGATGTTCGTCTGGTTCGCTGCCAACACCTCCATCACCGCCGTGGTCACCGGCGCACTGTTCGTCATCCTGGGCAACAGCGCGCTCTGGTCGATCCCGGCCATCATCCTCGGCAACGCCGTGGGCGGCTTCTTCACTGCCCTGCATTCCGCGCAGGGGCCCAAGCTCGGGGTGCCCCAGATGATCCAGAGCCGGGCCCAGTTCGGCTACTTCGGCGCGATCCTCCCCCTCATCCTCGCGCTCATGATCTACGTCGGCTTCTACGCCACCGGCCTCGTCCTCGGCGGCCAGGCCATCGGGACGCTCTTCCACGTTCCGGCCCAGGTAGGCGCCATGGTCTTCGCGCTCATGTCCACCGCCCTGGCGATCGTCGGCTACCGCTGGATCCACAGGTTCTCCCACGTCGCCGCGGTGCTCAGCGCCGTCGTGTTCGTGATTCTGCTCGTCCGCATCATCTCCGAGAAGAACATCGGCGCAGTCACCGATACGCCGGCGTTCGACGGCGCCGCCTTCGTCCTCGGCATCTCCCTCTCGGCCTCGTGGCAGCTGACCTTCGGCCCGTACATTGCCGACTACTCGCGCTACCTGCCCGAGAGCACCCCCAAGAAGGCCACAATCGGGTGGACGTTCCTCGGCAGCGTCCTGGGCGGCTCCCTCGCCATGACCCTCGGCGCCCTCGCCGCGGCCCTGGGCGGGAAGGCGTTCGGCCACGACCAGGTCGGCTACCTCGCCGGGCTCGGCGGGGCGGTCTGGCCCTTGGTGCTGCTCGCCGTGATCCTCGGCAAGCTCACCGGCAACACCCTCAGCTCCTACGGGGGGTACATGTCCCTCGCCACGATCATCACTAGCCTCGTGGGCCAGAACCGAGTGGGACCGCGGCAGCGCTCCGTCTACGTCGTTGCCATCTCGGCGGTTTCACTGGGCATCGCCCTCGCAGCGAGCAGCAACTTCCTGGCGAACTTCACGGACTTCCTGCTGTTCCTGCTCTACTTCATGACCCCGTGGTCTGCCATCAATCTCGTCGACTACTACTGGGTGCGCAAGGAGCGGTACAACGTCGCGCAGCTCTTCCTGCGCGACGGCGAGTACGGCCGCTTCAACAAAGGCGCGTTCCTCGCCTACGCCGTCGGCGTGCTCATCCAGATCCCGTTCATGAACAGCACCCTCTACGTCGGCCCCATCGCCGACCTCCTCGGCGGCGCCGAGATCGCCTGGCTGATCGGCCTCGTCGTTGCCGGCGGCCTCTACTATTTCTCATCCCGCACCGTACGGCTCCAGACGGCCGAGGCCGTCCGCGCCGACAGCCCAAGCCAGCCCATCCAGAACCCGGCCCCCGCCGTCGCCCTTGAGGAGACCCTGTGAAGTACGACCCGTCCACCGAGCGCGCCCCCATGCAGTACTCACCGTTCAAGAGCTGCACCGTCCCGCGTCCCATCGGCTGGCTCTCCAGCGTCAGCCCCGACGGGGTCGAGAACCTCGCCCCCTACAGCCAGTGGCAGAACCTGACCTTCGACCCGCCCATGGTGATGTTCAGCGCCAACCAGTACCCGGACGGGCGCCGCAAGGACACCGTGCTCAACGCCGAGCAGACCGGCTGGTTCGTCTGGAACATGGCCACCTACGACCTCCGCGAGGCCGTGAACATCAGTGCCATGGCCCTGCCATTCCAGGAGAGCGAGTTCGACCGCGCCGGCATCACCAAGCGCTACGCCGAACTCTCCCCCACGCCGATGGTGGCCGAGAGCCCGGTCCACTTCGAATGCCGCTACCTCTCCACTCACCGCATGACGGGCAACTCCAACGTCGGCACCATCGACATCGTCTTCGCCCAGGTCGAGCGGATCCACATCAACGACGAGGTCATCACCGTGGACGGCCGCCTCGACATCGAGAAGATCCGGCCCCTGGCACGGATGGGCTACCACGACTACACCTCCATCACCGAGACCTTCGAGATGAACGTCCCCGAGGCATCCGAAGCCGAGTCGTACGGGCTTACGGGCCAGCCCGCCTGAGACCGAGGACCCGCGGCCCCTGCTCTCCTCCGGGCAAGGGGCCGCGGCTGTGCCCAGGTCGGGCGGCCTACGCTCGAGCTGTGAGCAGTGACAACCCTCTGAGGGCAGCAGTTGCAGCGGCCCTGTCGTGCGAGGTCGAGGGACTTGTGGACGTGCGCCGGGAAGCACTCGAGTACGACGCCTTCCTGGCCCACCGTGCGGTGCACCGGGTCCACGGATACGCCCTCGTGGGCGGTGACCAAGTTTCCTGGTCGTTGATTGAGAAGGCCACCGAAGGGCCCGGGCTTGCCCAGCCGTACCTGCTGGACAACGGTGCCCGGGAGTTCCGGGCCTACGAGTCCGGGCTTCTAGACGAGCTGGCGGCATCGGTCAGGGCCCCTCGGCTCTACGGTTCGGAGGAGGGTGCGGACGGGAGGCTGGTCCTGTGGCTTGAGGAGGTCCCACACCATGGGCCGCGCCCCCTTGATGCCCAGTCCCTGCTGAAGGCCGCTGGCGACCTGGGCGCCATGGCCGGGCGGTGGCACGGGCAGGTAGCAGTCGAACCGTGGCTGTTCACCGGATGGATCGACAGGCACAGCCAGCCCGAGGCCGTGCCGGCCGGGCTCGTCACACTCAGCCAGCGAGGCCCCGGAATGACTGCGCGGCTCGGCGATCGCCTCGCAGCCGCGCAGCGTCTCGTCGCGGCCCAGCCCCGCCTCCGACGGATCCTGGAGTCCCTGCCGCACACGCTGTGCCACCACGACGCTGTCGGAGCCAACGTCTTCGTCTCCAGAACCACGGTTCTGATCGACTGGGAGACCATTGGACCCGGCCCGGTAGGGGCAGACCTGGCCTCGCTGCTGTTCTCATCAGTCCGGCGCGGTGATGCCACGGCATCGGTGGTCGTCCACCTCCTCGACGAGGCCGTGGCGGCGTACACCGAGGGCGCCCGAAGCGAGGACCCCACCATCTCGCCCTCAAACGTCCGCCGCGGGGTCGACGCCGCGGTCGCCCTGCGCTGGAAGCTCATCGTCGACGTCGCGGCCTCGGCCCGCACCGGTCACCGCCTGCGGCGCGGCAGCAGGCCGGACGAAACGGCCGAAGACTCCACTCACGAGCTGATGACCCTCATCGACGTGCTGCTCGAGGCCGCGCAGCGCGCCCTGCACCCCAAGCCCTGAGCAGCGGCGGCCGACAGCGCCGCACCGAACTCAGGTGTCTCATTGCAGGCCCCTCTTCCGTCCACGACCGGTGTGACGGCTTGATTCAGGACCACACTTGACGTCCCATCATGGGTTCCTTTGATGAGCGCATGTGTCCAGCTGGTTCCGTGACCGAGGGCTGCTGCCGGCAGACAGCCTGCCGCCAAGTGAGTGCCCGCGGTGGCCGGTGGTGTGCGGTCAAGCGTGCACTTCGGACATCGGCGACCTCGGGGTCATCGGCTGTGGGCATTTGCTTGGGCGCTTGCCCGGTCGATCGTCCGATGAGGGATCAGACACCACGCGATGGAGGACGACGACATCGGCCACCTCGACCTCGCCGGGTGCCAGAGCCAGATCCACCCCGACGCGCCGCTCAAGCCGGTGGACGACCCCGGCTGCCTCGGCGAGCCGAACCGCGTCCTCCTCGTTCCCCGCGGACAGCTCGAGGTTCACCGCCCTGGCAGCCCCGCGCTTGAGCAGCTCGAGCTGGATCTCCCCGATGCCGCCGCCCACTTCAAGCACCGAAGCCCCTACGATCCCGGCGCCGACGACGAAGTCGACGATCCCCCGCTCCAGAGCCCGCAGGCCGCGTCGGGCGTAGCGCCGCGCGACCGCTGCCGAGAACACGGAATCGAACACCGCGTCGTACCGGCGGGAGTCGCGCGGACCGCAGCAAGGATCCATGCCACGAGTATCCGCGGCCCTGGGCCCGATCCCAGAGGATCGGATCGCTCTCGGCGGTGGGGCGCTCCGTACAGGGGATGACCCGCCGAACCTTCTTCGAGCACCCCTCGGCAACTGCCGCCTTTCGCCTCTTGACCTCCCGCGAGGTCGGGAGGACAGTGCCGATCGAGGGGTTCCATACGGGGGTGGGTCGGTCCTGGAAGGAGCCGAAATGGCATGGAAAATCGAAGGCACCTACTTCGAGAACTGCAACTGCGATATGGTCTGTCCCTGTTCGACCTCCGGCCTAACGGCGCCCGCCGACAATGACCGCTGCAAGGTAGCGTTGACCTTCCACATCGACAAGGGCGACGTCAACGGGGTCGACGTCAGCGGCCTGAATGTCTGCGTCGTGGCGGACTCGCCCGCGCTGATGGATGAGGGCGGCTGGAAGATGGGCGTGCTGATGGACGCTGCGGCATCGCCGGAGCAGGCCCAAGCGCTCGGGGCGGTCTTCGGCGGCCAGCTCGGCGGCCCCATGGAGGGCCTCGCCCCGCTGGTCGGCGAAATGCTGGGCCAGGAGTCCCGCGAGATCGCCTACGCAAACAACGGCCGGGAGCACAGCGTCCGGATCGCCGATGCCGTCGACATCACCGTGGAGGACTTCGTCTCCCGGTTCGATGCCACCGGAGCGGGCGTGAAGGTCAGCGGCGTCGGATTCCCCGCCGACACCTTGGCTGCCGGGCGAGCCACCACGTCGACCGTGGACGTGTTCGGCCTGTCATGGGACAACACCGGGAAGAACTCCTTCTCCGCCCCGTTCGCCTGGTCGGCCTGAAATGGCGGGGCAGGCACATCTGGCGGTCCGCAGCCAGCCCGCCCTGCTGGCGCTGCTCGGCTGCGCGGCCGTCGCCTGGTACTTCACCGTCCTTTCAGCCCGGGACATGCCCCCCGGGCCAGGGACGATGGGACTGGGCCTCGGGGTCTTCCTCGCGGCCTGGACCCTCATGATGGCCGCCATGATGCTCCCGGCATTGACGCCGCTGACAACGGTATACCTGCGGTCTCTCCGGGCCACTCCGAACGCGACGGTCCGCGCACTGCGGACCGCAGCGCTGGTGTTCGGCTACCTCGTCTCCTGGGCCCTGTTCGGCGCTCTCGCCTTCGCAGCCGCGCTGCTGGCCGCACAACTGGCGATGGACGCCCCGGAGGTGGCGCCGTGGGTGGGGGCCGGAATCGTGGCGGCCGCCGGCATCTACCAGCTGACCCCGCTGAAGGACTTCTGCCTTCGCCATTGCCGCTCGCCGATAGCCTTCCTCCTCCACGTCGCCGCCTACAGGGGCAGGCTCCGCGACATCCGCGTCGGCCTCTACCACGGCGTGTACTGCATCGGCTGCTGCTGGGGTCTGATGGCAGTGCTGACCGCCGTCGGCCTGACGAACCTCGCATGGATGGCCGTCATCGCTTCAACGGTGCTGCTGGAGAAGACCTGGAGCCACGGCCGCGCGCTCAGCAGGGCCGTCGGAGTCGCCCTGATCGTCTTCGCGTTCTTCATCCCGGCAGACCCGGCCCTACTGCCAGGACTTCACTCCTCTCCAACGATGCCGTCAGCTTCCATTTCCCTGAACAGCACCCCGTTTGGGACCCCCTGACGCGTCCGCAACCGGATTTGGCGGAGTCGACGGGGTTCGGGAGGACTGACCGTGCGGCCCTGCGCTCTCTAGGACATGCGGTCCTTGGCGGCCCCGCGAACGGTATCTATCGGCGCGTCCGCAGAAGGCACAGCTTCCGACCCTCGCCGGCCGTGGATCAAATGTTCACGATCGGACGTCATGTCCTCCAAGGCGCCCTTCCTCTGGAGGCCCAAACGCCCCGGACGCACCTTTGCGGACGCGGCCACCTGCCTGGCGACGGCGCCATGACCCCTCCCTCGGATGCTGCGCCCTCCCCGTCGCGGCGGAGCAGAACCTACGCCTCGGCGAGGATCACCAGCGTGTGCAGCAGAACAGCAGAACGTCCGTTGTACTCCATGGCCTCAACAGCAGCTCTAGACTCCCACGACCACGAACGTCGCCGGCGAGGGTCCCAGCCCGAAGGACTGCTGACCCCGAGCCTCCCTACCCGCGTGAGCCTGCGGGGGCAGCAGCCCCCTGCGCGGCCGTACATGACGAACGGCCGGCCGCGGGGCGGCCCTCGCCGCCGTGAATTCGAAGCCGTGGGATGTTGCCAGGCGAGGCATGTCCTCTGATCATGCCCTCATGGACGGTGAGTTATCGGGCTTCCGGGGCGAATTGCTGCGACCCACGGATGGAGGGTATTCCGCATCCCGGAGGATCTGGAACGGGGCCATCGACCGGCACCCGGCCCTGATCGCCCTTTGCGCGGACGAGGAGGACGCGTCCGCCGCGCTGAAGTATGCGCTGAGCCGGAAGATTCCGCTCTCAGTGCGCGGCGGCGGGCACAACGTCTCAGGTTCGGCGCTGGCCGAGGGCGGGGTCGTCACCGACTTCTCGGCCCTCAGGGGCGTGGCCGTCGACCCGGACGGCATGACCGCCCGGGTCCAGCCCGGCGCCCTGTGGGGCGACGTCGACTCCGCCAGCCAGAAGCACGGGCTCGCCGTGCCGGCAGGAATCGTCACCCACACGGGGGTGGCAGGGCTGACCGTGGGCGGCGGCTTCGGCTGGCTGAGCCGGCACTGGGGCCTAACCTCGGACAACCTGCTCTCCGTCAGGATGCTCCTTGCCGACGGCAGCCGAGTCCGGGCATCCGAGGACGAGAACCCCGACCTCTTCTGGGCCGTCCGGGGCGGGGGCGGAAACTTCGGCATCGTGACCGAGTTCCGCTTCCGGCTCCACCGCCTCGGCACCCACGTCCTGGCGGGGCCCATCCTGTTCCGCGCGGACCAGGCGCGGGAGGCCATCGCCTTCTACCGCGAGTTCATCGCCACGGCCCCGGACGAGCTGTCGGTCTACCTGAACCTGCGCACTGCCCCGCCGCTCGGCTGGGTGCCCGCGCACCTGCGGGGCACCGAGGTGCTGCTGGTGATCCCGTTCTACGTAGGCGACCCCCGCCAGGGCGAGGATCTGCTGCGGCCGCTGCGAGCATTCGGCCCGCCCGCCGCCGACTTCGTCGGCTACAAGCCGTACGTCGAGCACCAGGCCATGTTCGACGCCGGGGTCCCCCACCACTGGGGCTACTACTGGAAATCGCACTACCTCCCTCCTCTCACCGAGGCCGCCGTCGAAGTCCTTCTCGAACATTCCTGGGCCAAGAGCTCCCCGGCCTCCTACACCCTGCTGTTCCACATGGGCGGCGCCATCACCGCACGCCCCAAGGACAGCTCCGCGGCCAGCGGACGCGACGCGGCGCACGCCATGAACATCAGCGCCGCCTGGGCCGCCGGAGGCCCGTCCCACCCTGACATCGCATGGTGCAGGGACTACTTCACCGCGATGGAGCCCCACGCCACCGGCGGGGTCTACGTGAACTTCCTCCACAACGACGAAGGCGAAGCCCGCACCCGCGCAGCCTACGGCAGCCGCTACGACCGCCTCGCCCAGATCAAGGCCAAGTACGACCCCGAGAACGTCTTCCACACGAACCAGAACATCAGACCCGCCCCGGCCGAGAGCCGCTGACCTGACGCTCTCGATGCTCCACCAGGCCCGCGGCAGCCTCATGGAGCACGAGGAGTGGTCAGGCCAGGAACAGCCGATGGCACCGAACCCGAGCGTGAGCTCATGCCATCACCCTCGAGGGTGAGGTCCCGGCCCTCGCCAGGGGTAGCATCTCCTGGACCAGCTCATCGCCTTTACCGGAAGGGTGCCCCCCATGGTTGACGTCGAAGTCTCCACGACCATCCGGCGCCCGCGCGCCGAGGTCGCCGCCTACGCCGCAGATCCGGAGACTGCCCCCGAGTGGTACCAGAACATCGTCGCCTCGGTGTACCGGACGCCGAAGCCGCTCGCGCCGGGCAGCGAAGTCGACTTCACCGCCCGGTTCCTGGGCAAGACCCTCGACTACACCTACCGCGTCGAGGAGTTCGTCCCCAGCGAGCGGCTCGTCATGACCACAGCACGGGGGCCGTTCCCGATGCGCACCACCTACAGCTGGCAGGACACAGCAGACGGAACCCTCATGACACTGCGAAACGAGGGCGGCCCCACCGGCATCGCAGCACTCGCAGACCCCCTCATGGCCATCATCGTCAGACGCACCACCGCCAAAGAGCTCCAGCGGCTCAAGGCCATACTCGAGAGGCACGCCTCGCCTCACCCGCAGTGAACTCAACAAGCCCCGTACCTGCGCGCTGCCCCACAGCGCGCCGGGCCGTGTCCGGCGCGACCAGACGAGCAGGACTGCGTGACCCCAGGCCGCCCTGCATCATCAGTCGTTCCTCTAACGAGACTATCTGGGCGCGGCAGCGGCCCCTCCCTTGCGGAGCGACGCTCCCACCCGCGGGGGTCTAGTCCAGAAGGCCGTCGGATGAGACGGCCAGCTGGACCTTGAGAGTGCGTCGGGCTGCTCGCTCGGCGTCGAGGTGTCGATGCCCTGATCCAGCACCACTAGGTCCACACCCTTGGCCTCAAGCTGCTTCGAGACCTCGATCAGGTTCTCCAGCGACCGGCCCAGCCGGTCCAGCTTTGTCACCATCAACTGGTCCCCGCCCTGTTCGCCGGCAGCAGCGCCTTCTCCAGCCCGGGCCGGGACACCAGCTTCCCGGAGGCTGAATCGACGAAGACCCGCTCACAACCGGCCGCGGAAAGGACATGCCGCTGGGCATCGACATGCTCAGCACTCGTCGCCGTCGCAGTCGGCGCGTTCTTCGTCCGCCACGCCCTCGCCGACGCCCGCAACGAATAGGCCCCCGGTTCGCCGGCGCAGTCCGGCGTGCAGCGGGCCCCATCCGGAGTGGGCGACCGTTTCGAAGAGTATGCATGGAGACGGTGCTGGCGAGGCGGAGGACTGCCGCGGCCGCGCTCACGGTAGGGCCGGCCGCGGTGGGACTCGGCCTCGCCGCCCATATCGTCTCCGGTGGTGCCCCGCCCCCGGTGACGGTCCTGATGGCCCTGACCGCGGTGACGAGCCTGCTCGCGGCCGCCGTCGCGCACCTGCAGCTCCCCTCCTGGGCCATCGGCATCGGCTCCGGGGCGCTCCAGCAGGTCCTGCACCTGCTGTTCACCGCCCTAGCGGGCCCGAACGCCCCGCTCCTGCCCGCAGCCGGGCACGTGCACAGCCACGGCCTTCCCAGCGCCGGCCCCGCGGCCGTCCCTGCCGGCCCGGGGCGGCGCTCGATGTGCACCTGCTGGTGGTCGCGCATGTGGCAGCCGCCCTCCTCACGGTCCTGGCCGCCGTCGCCGCGGACCGCCTCTCGGACCGCTGGGCAGTCGCCGCCGGTGGGCCAGGCGCCCGCGCCTCACGGCCAGCGCAGGCCGACGCACAGGACCGAGGCATGGCCCGGTCGCGCCCGGCGATCCGGCCTGTCCTGGGGATTGGTCTATCGGGTGAGGTAGGGCTGTTTGGGCTGGGCGGTCTCGGTGATCTGGTCGGCGGTGATGACGACCGGGGCGTCCTTGGTGGCGTGCGGGTTCTGCTGGAATCTGCCGGTGGCGGTGACCCATTGGTCGGGCCTGTACTGGCGCTGCCACCCGGGCAGGTAGACGGGGACGCCTACGGGCTGGGCGTCCACGGTGCAGCAGGTGACGACGAACCGGGTGATGAAGAAGACGGCCGGGTCGGTCCGGTCTCCGGTGACGAACCCGGTCACCGTGGCCGTCTGGCCGCCCAGCTTTGGGTCGGCGGCGGCGTCGTAGCGCAGCAGGGATGCCCAGTCCCGAACGGTGTAGCCGGCAGGGTCCTGGCCGGCGAGCCTGCTCGTCTGGGCGCGGCTGAGGGTTCCGGAGACGTTCAGGTTGCGCTGCCCGGCGGCGGTGGAGGTGAGGGTCTTGGGCGGCAGGACGAGCAGCCCGACGACCGCGGCGCCCACCATGAGGAGGCTCCCGGCGGCCCGGAGTCGGCCGGGTCCGGCCGCACTGTCCCCCTCACCCACGTGGATGCGGTCGTCGCCGAGGCTCTGCGCGGCCATGTCCCGGAGATCGTCTTGGTCGGGCTCGTGGGGGTGCTGGGCTGGGAGGAGGATGAAGGCGCCGAGGGCCAGGGCGCCGCCGACGACGGCGAGGATGGTGGCGAACGGGGCATAGCCGGGGTTGATGTAGAGGCCGAGGCGCCCGGTGGCGGCCAGCCAGAGGGTTGCGGCGACGGCGGTGAGGCTGAGCATGATGCCGGCCCTGCCGGCGAATCCCCTAAGCATCGGCGCTCCTAGACGACAAGGTTGACTGCCCATCCGAGGACGGCGGCGCACCCGCCGATGAGGAGGGTCAGGGCGGCGAGGGTCTTCGCCGTGAAGGTGGTGCGCAGCAGGGCGAGCATCTTGACGTCGATCATCGGGCCGAAGACCAGGAACGAGGCGATCGCGCCGGGCATGAAGGTGCTGCCGAAGGAGAGGATGAAGAAGGCGTCCACGTTCGAGCACAGGGCCACGATGAAGGCCAGGGCCATCAGGGCAAGCACTGACCAGATGACGTCGCCGCCGAGGGCGACGAGGGCGTCGCGGGAGACGAAGACCTGGACGAGCCCGGCCAAGGCCGCGCCGATGACCAGGGCCGGCATCATGGCGTTCGTCTCGTGCGCGAAGAGCTCCAGGCTGCGCCGGACCCTGCCCTCCCGCCCGTGGCCGTCCCGGTGGTGGCGGCTGTCGGCGGCGCAGGCCGCCTGGAACCCCGGGGTGAGCAGCTCCTCGGGGCGGGGATGGCGGGCGTAGAGCCAGCCGACGAGGTTGGCGATCAGGAACCCGCCCGCGACGCGCGCGGCCAGGACGGGGCTGTCCCAGCCGAAGGCCTGCCCGGTGGTGACGATGGTGATCGGGTTCAGGATGGGGGCGGCGAACAGGAACGTCATCGCCTCCGCGACCGTGAGCCCGTTGAAGACCAGGCCCCGAGCGAGCGGGACGTTCCCGCACTCGCACACCGGCATCAGGATCCCGAGGAAGGACAGTGTCAGGCGCCGCAGTGCCGGACGGGAGGGGAGGCGTCGCAGGAGCAGGTCCTGCGGGAGCCAGACCTGGACCACGATCGAGATGAGGATGCCCAGGAAGACGAACGGCACCGACTCGATCACCACGGAGACAGCGAGGGTGAAGAAGTCCTGCGCCGCGCCCTCGAGCCCTGCGGTGGCGGACGGCATGAACGCGCGGAAGATCAGCACGGGCACGAGGACCACGGCGGCGAGGACGAGGAACACCGCCGTGCGCGCGAGGGCCTCCGCCCGGCGCACCTGCTCGGGCGGCGGAGGTTCGGGCCCGCTCCCGGCCGGCAGGGCGACGCTGTCCCGGTCCGGTTCCGGCTGCGACATGCAGCGAGGCTACGGCCGGCCCGGCAGGGCGGCAAGGGCCCGAAGCCCCTCCCCCAGCCCCCGGCCGGAGCCTCAGGAAGGCATCACCTGGCGGGTACTCCTGGGGCCTCGGCCTCCCGGTGCCCCCGCCTCCTCTCGTGCACGCCCGCGGGAGCCGCAGCCTCCCGGTCCTCCCCGGCGGCGGGCCGGGGGCCTTGGGCGGGTGGGAGCCAGTCGTCCTTGGCCCTGGTGCTGGCCTTGACGATCAGGACGGCGACGGCCGTGGTCACCGGAACGGCCAGGACCAGGCCGATGGACCCTGCCAGGGTCCGGACGACCTCTTCGGCCAGCTGCCCCGAGGTGAGGGCATCGAGCAGGGGCTGGTCGTAGAGCATCACCAGGATCAGCACCGGCAGGGCCGCCCCGGCGTAGGCGAACGCGATCGTGTAGACGGTGGAGGCGATGTGGTCCCGGCCGATCCGCATGGCCGAGGCGAACAGGCTCCGCGCGCTGGTGTGCGGGGCGAGCTCGTGCAGCTCCCACACCGCCGAGGACTGGGTGACGGTCACATCGTTGAGCACCCCCAGGCCCGAGATGACCAGCCCGCACGTGATCATCCCCGAGACCGAGAGCCTGCCCGCGCCGTTGATGAGCTGGTACGTGTTCTCGTCCCCGGTCCCGGTCAGGAACGCGGCCCCGGTGGCCCAGTCCGCCAGCGCAGCGATGGCCCCGAGCCCGAAGAGCGTCCCCAGCAGGGCCGTCGAGGTCCGGGCCGAGAACCCGTGGGCGAAGTACAGCACGCCGAAGGTGATCGCCGCCGATCCCGCCAGGGCCACCGGCAGCGCCGGGCGCCCCTCCACCAGGGCCGGCAGCACGAAGACGGCCAGCACCGCGTACGCCCCGCCGAGCCCGACGATCGCCCGCAGGCCCCGCCAGCGGGCGACGGCGATGACGACGACGGCGTAGAGCAGGGCCAGGAGCACCATCGGCACCGTGCGCACGAAGTCCGTGAACATGTACACCGACCCGGTGGAGGTCACCCCGGAGAGGTTCAGGTAGCGGATCCGGTCCCCGGCCTTGACCCCGTGGGACTTGGCGATCTCCGGTGTCACCTCCACCGGCACCTCGGCCCCGCCCCGGTCCGGCTGCGTATGGGCGACCAGGCACTGCCGCGCAGCGACCCCGCCCGACCCTTGAGCTGGGCCCGCCGACGGGCAGTCCTCCATCCGTGCCATCTTGACCGTGCCGGTGTCGAACGTGACCCCCGGCGCCGCCGTGTAGGGGCTTCCGACCTGCACCGCGCCCCGGTCCCCCGTCGGCCACAGCAGCACCATCGCCAACACCGTCAGCCCGGCCAGCGGGACCAGCACCGCCATCAGCAGGACATGGGCCCTGCGCCGCCCCGCCCGCGCCGCCGGCGACAGCCCCGCAGCCGGCGCCGGGGCATGGGAATGCCCTTGCCCCATCAGAAGAACAACCTCATGCCCCGAGCCTACGGCCGCCGGCCCACGGGCACCGGCCCGACCCACCAGGCCAGACGCACGACGGCAAGGGGATCAGTCGAATCCGGCACGTGGAGCCGCTCCGGAGTGAAACCCGCTAATGAGATCGATTATCATCTGTAGCGATCCTGCCGCATCCGATACCTGAGGACCACCGCCATGAAGACCCACTCCCCGCGCCCTTCCCTGGCGAAGCTCGCCCTCGTCGCCCCGGCCGTCGTCGGGGCCCTGCTGCTCGGAGCCTGCAGCACCCAGCCGGGCACCGCGGCCCAGGGCAGCGGCTCCGGGTCCATCCCGGTCGTCGCCTCCACCTCCGTCTACGGCGACATCGTCAAGGCCGTCGGAGCCGACAAGGTCTCCGTCACCTCGATCATCTCCAAGCAGAGCCAGGACCCGCACTCCTACGAGGCCACCACCCAGGACCGCGTCGCGGTGTCCAAGGCCAGGCTGGTCGTGCTCAACGGCCACGGCTACGACGACTTCATGCTCAAGCTCGCCGACGAGGCCAAGCTCCCCTCCGGCAGCCTCGTCAACGCCGTCGACGCCTCCGGCCTCGCCACCAGCTCACCCTCCGCCGGCCCCGGCGGGAAGGACGAGTTCAACGAGCACATCTGGTACAGCACCGACGCGATGAAGAAGGTCGCCGGCTCCATCGCCGACAGGCTCGGCGCCCTCGACCCCACCGACGCCCACGCCTTCAAGGACCGCGCCTCCCAATGGGAGGCCAAGCTCGCGCCCATCACCGGCAAGCTCGCCGCGATCAAGGCCGCCCACCACTCCCAGGCCGTCGCCGTGACCGAACCCGTCCCGCTGTACATGCTCGAGGCCGCCGGACTGCAGAACAGGACACCCGCCGCATTCAGCGCCGCCGTCGAAGCAGACAACGACGTCCCCCCAGCCGCCCTCAAGCAGATGCAGGACCTCATCAGCACCCACCAGGTCGCCCTCCTCGCCCACAACCCCCAGACCGAGACACCCCAGACCCAGGCCCTGAAGAAATTCGCCCAGGACGCCCATGTCCCCGTCGTCGACTTCACCGAGACCATGCCCGAAGGAACCGACTACATCACCTGGATGATCGACAACGCAGACGCCCTCAGCACCGCCCTCGGCACATCCAAATAGCCGCCCATGCGATCGGGCGCGGGGTGCCCTCTGACGAGGCGCCGATATGCGCTAGCGCGGCAAGCGTCGCGGCGTCCCGAAGCCGTGCCCGATGGAGAGCCCTGCCGACTGCGGCCACGCCGAAGGGTGATGGCCGCGAGATAGATCCGTTCCAGGCCGGACCTCCGCGTGCCCTACCGGCAGGCCCGGCACGGGCAGACAGCGGGCGACCTCATGTAAGCGCCCGCCGGGCGGGGCAGAGGAAGTGGGTCTAGGGGCCTATAGGTTGAACAGCATCCGGTCCTGTCCGCGGCAGCGCCGTCGGGGGCGCCCTGTTGGCCACGCGGTGAGCGAGCCGGACGTATGGCCCTGTCCCGGCGCCGCTTCCGGGCACATCATCCTGGTCAGGTGCATGGGCTCCTGCGGTCGCCGAATGGCCCGAGGGGCAGCAGGGACCGCCCATGTGCCCAGGCGCGCCCACCGCGTCCTCTCCGAGCAGGGCCAGAAGCGTTGCGGGAAGGACGTGGACGCGCCGCTTCCGGGGGGCAGTGGGTTCGGCGCTCATGCCGACCGCCGGCTTCAGGGGCGCGGACGCTGCCTCTGGTATTCGACCTGGGCAATGTAAGGGGCCGCCGGCGCCCTGTTCTCAAAGCCGAGCTTGGACAGGACCATGGAGACGTAGTTCTTCGCCGTCTTCTCCGCCCGGGCCCTCTCGTGGACGATCTGCCGCAGCTCCAGCACCCGGGACTCTTTCCGCGTCAGGCCCTCGTAGAGCAGAGGCCTCAACTCGGCCGTCTCGAGGCCCCCGGACCGCCTCGATGGCCTCGTCACTGCGGTCCACGTTGCACGCCTCTGGCTCAGCCCTGCTTGGAACGGGCGGCAGCCGCCCTCGCCGCGTGCGGCCTTCCGCCTGACGGACTCCGGGCCGGGAAAGAGCCGGGGGCACCTTCCCTAGGCCAGTACGAGGTCCTCGAACATGGTTTCTCCGCATTCCGAAGGACGTGCTGCCATCCGCCAAGGTATGTGGGAGGCTCGCTACGTGGATCTGGTGGGGTCTTCACTCCGGGGCGGAGGTTCCGTTGGACATTGATGGCGAGATCGACGGCGTCAGCGCGCGCGTGTTCCCCGACGACGCATTGGCCACAGTCATGGACCTGTTCTTCGGGGTGAACGACGAGAACGGGCCGGGGGCATCGTTCCTGATCACCGTCAGCGTAGGCGGCAGCGTGGTGCGCGGAGAGGCCATCCCCTTCGAGGCATGGCTTCTGGGCGTGTGCGAGGGCATTCGCGGAGCGGAAGGCGCGCAGCCCGCTGTAGCGAAAGCCTTCGGAGACGCGTACGAGACGGTACTCAGTGCAGCTGTGGAAAACGGCAGGAGGACCCACGCCGAGCACCCAGCCGACAGGCGTTGGCTGCACTTGCGCAACGCCATCACCGACGGACCGTTTCATGCCCAGTACGGCCCCAATGGAGACGCCGCGCCCGACTTCCAGTACGTGCGGGTGAGGATCGACCGCGTGAACGCGTGGTCCTTGGCCTGAGGGCGGGGCCAGCCCGAAGGGTAGTCCCTCACTCAGGGCCCGAGGGCCGACCGGGAGGCTGGGTCGCGACGTGTCCGGCTCGCTGTAGTGGCCTCCCGCCTGTTTCTGGCCGTGTACAGCAGCAACGCCGGGGCGGGTGGCGACGGGCGAAAAAAGCCCGCCGCGGGCCAGCGCGTGCGCGCGCTGGTTTCGCCATCCCAGCCACCAGCCAAGCAGTACGACGCGAGCCTGGAGAGCGCCGATCACTCCCGGAGGCAGCCGGCGACCGCCAGCGCCCCAATGAACGCCAGCGCGAGGAACAGCGTAATGGCGGCGGCCAGGGTGACCGTGCCCGAATCACTGCAATCGTGTCGTCCATGCATGCCCCTCATCCCAGAGCCGAAAAAACGCGGGATGGGCCCTATCGGCGCCCTTGTCCCACGTTCGCCCAGCCGCCGTACCACAGCCTGACCGGCCTCACGGGCCCTGCCTCTCCCGTTGGGCCTGGGCGACGTACAGGGCCGCCTGGGTCCTGGTCTCGAGGCCGAGCTTGGTCAGGACCGTGGAGACGTAGTTCTTCGCCGTCTTCTCGGCGACGGCCAGTTCGTGGGCGATCTGGCGGTTCGTCATCCCCTCGCCGAGCAGTTCCAGCACCCGGGACTCCTTGGGCGTCAGCCCGTCGTAGACCGGCAGTCTGAGCGGTGTCGTCTCGATGGCGCCGGTGAGGATCCTGTCTTCCTCCTCGGGGTCGATGAGGGCCTCTCCCGCGGCCGCCCGGCGGACCGCGTCAGCCATGTCGTGGCCCGTGAGCTCCTTGAGGAGGTAGCCGGATGCCCCCGCAAGGACGGCGTCCCGGAACCCCCGATCGACGTGGTCCTCGGCCAGGATCAGGCACCTGATGGTCTGGTCTACGGAGCGGACGCGCCGGCAGACGTCGGGCCCTGTCCCGTCCGCCAGGCGGGCGTCGAGGACCGCGACATGTGGGCGGAGGGCAGGGATCATCGCCGCGGCCTCCGCGGCGGTGGCGCTCTCGCCCACCACGGCCATGCCCTCGCCCTCGAGCACGTCCCTCAGGCCCCGCCGGACCACCTCGTGGTCGTCCAGGAGGTACACCCGGATGGTCTCGGCCGTCTTGTCGCAGCTGTCCATGTTGCACGCCTCAAGCTCTGCCCTCGCAAACGGGCGGCAGCTGCCGTCATCACGGCACGCGGGGTGCGGCACGCGCCGATCCGTTCCCGTTCGAGGGGTTCCACGGAAGGGGAGCCGGTCTGGTTCAACGCTCCCCAGCAGGCGCAGTTCTCGACCCGCGGCCATGCTAGGAACCGCTGTCCATTACGGGCCAGTACGAGACGTAGTGTGGCGTGTCGCACTGTGATGAACGTCCACTGAACGGGCTGGCCGGTCTGCAGCACCCGGGTGACCGGCGGGGCTACGCCGCGTGATCGGACGGGACGGTCCAGTGCGGGTGCCCTGCGGCGTTGCCGTTCGGGGCCGCCGCGCGGATGCGGTTGGCATGGGCCGCGAGATGGAGGCTTTCGGCGGCGATCGGCTCGCCCGTCCACTGCCTGGAGTGGGAGGGCAGGAAGACGTCGTCGACAGGGAAGCTCCTGCGGCGCTGCCGCCCCGAAGCCACAGCCCAGACGACCTCGACATGGGTTCCGCTGACGCCGACGGCGTAGCCGTGGATCTCCCGGCCGCCGTCCTGGACGAGGACCTCCTGCGCCCTCGGAACGTCCTGCTGCACTTCTGTCTCCCATTCCGCAGCCCACCGTGAGGCTGCCGCCGCAACAAGCGGCGATCTGTCTCCATCGAAATGGCCGATGCCTCCGCGGAGACCCGGCAAGGCCTTCGGTGGGCTGCCCCGCTGCGTGGGGTCCAGCACCTCCCGGTGAAACGGCCAGGGCGGTCGGCGCGGGGTGGCGGTGTTCAGGCGGCGAGCTGGCGGCGCATGCGGTCCAGGAGCCGGCCCAGCAGGCGCGAGACCTGCATCTGGGACACCCCGAGCTGTTCGCCGATCTCGCGCTGGCTCATCTCGTCCACGAACCGCAGCTTCAGCAGGCGCCGCTCGAAGTCGGTGGCGCCCCTGAGGGCGGCGGCGACCATCTGGTGCTCCTCGACCTGCTCGAAGCCGGGGTCGACCACGGGCAGGACGTGTCCCATCCGCTCGCCGTCCGAATCTGCGGAGTCGTCCAAGGACTCGATCTGAGCAGCGGCCATTGCAGCACCGAGGCTGCGTGCCTCGGCGGCCTGCTCCGGGCTGCACCCGGCCGCTTCGGCGAGCTCTGCCGGGGACGGCTCGCGGCCCAGCTCCTGCACCAGCCGCCCGCGCGCTTCCTTGACGCCCAGCCGCAGCTCCTGCAGCGACCGCGGCGGGCGCACCACCCAGGACTGGTCGCGCAGGTGCCGCTTGATCGTCCCGGAGATGGTGGGGACGGCGTACTGCACGAACCCGTGTCCGGCATTCTCCCGGTACCGCTGCGCCGCCATCACCAGCCCCATCCGGGCAACCTGCCGGATGTCCTCGAAGTCATGCCCGGGAACCCGGTACCGGCGCGCCACCGCATCCGCCAGCCCCAGGTGCTCGAGCACCAGGCCAGCGGTCCGGGCCTGGCGGTCCGCCGACCCCGCAGAAGCCTCCTCGGCAGCCAGCCCGCCAGCGCCGTCGCCAGCGGCATCCCCGCAGCCCGCGACGGCAGGGACGGCTTCCAGACGCACCGCGGGGCGCATCTCCAGACTCACACCACTCACAGCGACCTACCTCTCCACGCCCGTGAACGCCTCACGGCGCCACATCAGCTGCCCTCAAGCTTTCGACTGCGAGACAGACCTGTCTGTGCCGCTGCGAGAGTTATATGTGCAGACAGACTTGTCTGTCTAGTCACGATCGAAATATTCTCCTGTCCATGGGAGACAGAAACCGAGGCACCACGATGGGGGCCGCGGAACAGGCGCAGGCGCGCGAGCGGATCCTCGAGACGGCCTATGGGCTCTTCGCGCGGCGCGGGGTCAGGGCCGTGGGAATCGACGAGATCATCACCGAATCGGGCGTCGCGAAGGCGACGTTCTACCGGCACTTCCCCTCGAAGGACGCGCTCGTGCTGGCCTACATGGACCGCTGGTATCAGGTCCGCCACGACGCCATCGAGGGCGCCATCGCCCGCGCGCACAACCCCGACGACGCGATCCTGGCGGCGTTCACCGTGCTGGACGACTGGTTCAGCCGCGGCGCGGCCGAGGTCACCACATTCCTCCACGTGGTGATCGAGTTCGGACCCGACCACCACCTGGGACAGGCCGCCATGGCCCATCTGGCCAACGTCCGAGGCCGTCTCGCCGTCCTGGCCGCGGGCGCCGGACTCGACGACCCCGAGGGCTTCGCCTGGTCCTTCCACATCCTCACCAAGGGCGCCATGGTCGCCTCCATGGAAGGCGACCAGCGCGCCGCCGCCCGCGCGCGCAAGCTCGCCCGCGCCCTCATCAACCTCCACCGCCCCCAGCCTGGGCCGTCGAACCGTGCCGCAGCCCACCGGCCCCACAAGGAGCGGCAGCACCGCATCAGCGCCTGACGGCAGGGCACGGCAGCGGTCCGGCAAGAGGCTGGCGACTGCGGCGTTCCCCGTCATCATCTGCACGCCCCCACACTCACCCGCAGTGGCCCCCGCGGGACCCGGTGGGGCGGCGCGTCCTCGGCCCACCCGGGAGAACCGGGCCTTCCAACGGGCCGGAACGCGCCTGAGCGCTCCGGTGGGCCCTGCCGGCCCACCGACCTTTACGGGGCATGCAGGGAGCCAGGGCGCCTCCGCCCACCCTGCCGGTGCATCGGTGGCCTGCGCAGGGGAAGAAGTCCCGCCCCACCATTCGGGTCCCGGGTCAGGCCGTGACCGACCAGTCCCTCCCCAGGAGCCCTGCAGGGCCAAGGCCATGGTCCGCCCAGCCTCTCACGCCGGTCCGCCGCCCGTGCTCGCTCACCCGCGCGCCGAGCTTTGATCCGGCGAAGCCGTCCGCTGTGGCCTCGGGCGTCCGTCCCCGGCACTTTCAGAGTTCTCTGTATGGGGGTGCTCTCCGTCCTCAGCTCATGCGGGCATGGTCCTCGATCAGATCCGCGACGATTCTCAGGTTCGAGGCATCGTGCGGATTCGCGCTATCGGATTCGGCGAGGCCGAGCAGTGCCTTCCAGAGTGCCCAGCCGCGGGCCCTGGCCCACATTCCATCGTCCTGTGCAACCGCTCGTCGGAAGGCTTCTCTGCTCTCGCCGGCGAACATGGTCCAGGCGATGACAAGGTCGCATGCCGGATCGCCGATTCCGGACGTCCCGAAGTCGATGACCGCCGCCAGTTCGCCGTCCGCTACCAGCAGGTTTGCCGCTGCGACGTCGCCGTGGAACCACACCGGTTCTTCGGTCCAATCCGCCTCGAGCGCGGCGGCCCAGACAGATTCAGCTGCTGCCGTGTCGATACGTCCCTCAAGGGCGCGGAGACAATAGCGGGTCTCGTCGTCGTAATGGGCGGGCGCGGCGCCGCGGAACCAGCTGTGCTCACCCGCGGCAGGAGCGTCCTCCGCCTCACAGGCTTCCAAGGCATGCAGGAATTCGGCAACGGCAACCGCGAATCCCGGCAGGTCCCCTATCGGCGCCCGGTCTGCCGCTTGGCCATCTATCCAGCCCCGGACCGACCATGGGAACGGGTATCCCTCGCCCGGCCTTCCCACGGCCAGGACCGTCGGAACCCGTACCGGCAGATGCGGTGCCAGCCGAGGGAGCCACTCGCTCTCCTTCGCCACGGCGGGCACGTAGCCAGAAGCCGTGGGCAGACGGACCGACATCGACTCTCCGAGCCGGTAGGTCCGGTTGTCCCACCCCTCGGGCTCCGCGGGTCGCACGGGAAGGCCCGCCCAATGGGGAAACTGCGCAGCGATCAGCCGCTCCACCAGTCCAGCATCAACCCCGGCTCGTCCGTCCTGACCTTGAGAGACCACCCGACAAGGATCCCTCATAGCCACATTCGGCGTCCCACCACAGGTTCCATTGACGGGACCTCGTGTGGGGCACTCCTAGCGCCCGCTATCCGGACGAGCTGTCGGGGGGCCGGTGAGCCGCTGGACGGCCTCGAGTGCGGTCTCGTCCCCGGTGTCCGGGTTGAAGGCACGGTGGAGGGCAAGTCCTTCGATGAGGGCGTCGAGGATCCGGGAGGTGAGGGGGTCGAAGTGGCGGCCGAGGGCCTGCCGGCTGCGGGCCATCCAGTGTTGGGTGATCGTCCGGAACGCCGGTTCGCGTGCGGCGAGGGTGTAGAGCTCGTGGGTGATCACCAGTGCGTGGGGATCAGCGGTCAGGTCCTGGTTGATCAGGTCAGCGATGGCCTGCTGTGCCCGTTGGAAGGTGGCAGCCTGCCCCATGCGGCGGTCGAACTCGTCGGCCGCGCGGTCGGCGAAGCGGGTGAACGCCTCCATGAGGAGTTCCTCCATCCCGGCGAAGTGGTACGTCATGGACCCGAGCGGGACGTCGGCGGCCGCGGCGACGCGGCGGTGCGAGGTGCCGGCGACCCCGTCTCTGGCGATCACCTCCAGGCAGGCCTCGATGATGCGGGTGCGGCGCTGCGGGTCGGAGCGCCGCCTGGGCGCGGCGCCCTGCGCTGCCGTGCCCATCAGGCGATGGACCGGACCACCCGAGCGGGGTTGCCGACGGCCAGGACGCCGGCGGGGATGTCGCGCGTCACGACAGCCCCGGCGCCGATGACGCTGTCGTCCCCGATCGTGACTCCGGGGCAGACGATGACGCCTCCACCGAGCCAGACATTGTCGCCGATCGTGATCGGGGCTGCCGCCTCGAGATGGTCCCGGCGCGGCTGCGGCTCGAGCGGGTGAGTCGGAGTGAGGAGCTGGACGTTGGGGCCGATCTGGCAGTCGTCCCCGATCGTGATCGTCGCGACGTCCAGGGCGGTGAGGTTGTAGTTGATGAACGTGCGCGCGCCGATGTGGAGGTTCTCGCCGTAGTCCACGTACAGCGGGGGCTTCACGAAGGCCCGCTCGCCCAGCGTGCCGACCAGAGCCTCGAGCAGGGGCCGGGCCGCGGCCTCGTCGGCGACAGCAGCCCGATGGTAGGCGTCCGCCAGCTGCACCGCGCGCTGGCCGATACGGGCGCTCTCCGGGTCGTCACCGCCGAGGTACAGGTCCCCGGCGAGCATCCGCTCCCGGTTCGTGCGGGCATCGCCCTCGAAGTGGTCCTTCATGCGTACGACCGTACACATCCGAGGGCTGAATGTGAAAGCTGCTGTTGCCCTTTCGAGAAGCCCGCATGCTTCCTGTCTTGGCAGAGGTTCCTTGATAGGACGCCTGATATGGAGTAGTCCGCTGTCAAGTGGGCATGGCGAGGCGCCGCCGGGAAGGTGATCCCGGCGGCGCCTCGTGGCTTCCTGGCTCCGTTTTC
>NZ_JAUSTE010000014.1 GCF_030812675.1 Sinomonas atrocyanea
GTTTCACCACTCCGCCGGCGCCCCGGGGGGGGGGCCCCCGCGCCCGGCCCCCCCTTCGTGCCCAACCCTCTCCTCCCCCGGGGCGCGCCCGCCCCCCCCGCGCCCCCCCCGGGCCGTCGTCGTACCCGGAACGCCGAAAAGGCGACGAGATGCGTACCCGGAACGGAGAGGGGCGGGGCTACATGGTGGACGGGACGAACAGGTTCAGGAAGCGGAAGAAGATCGTCGCGATCACCGCGATGTAGAGCACCGCGACCGTCACCCAGCCCCAGTCGGCGAAGCCCTTGGCGAGCCGTGCCGGTGCGGGGATGACGCCGTGGGCCAGATTGCGGGCCGTGGTCCAGACGAAGATCGGGATCATCATGGCCCACACGACCATGCACAGCGGGCACAGGATCCCGATCGCGTAGAGGGCTTGGCTCCAGAGCCAGACGACGAAGACGAACCCGAGCGTGACGCCGACCTGCAGGCCCACCCAGAACCACCGGCTGAACCGGGCCCCGGCCAGGAGCGCCATGGCCACGGTGATCGTGACGGCGAAGGCCACGATCCCGATGAACATGTTCGGGAAGCCGAAGAGCGAGCTCTGCCAGGTGCTCATGACCTCGCCGCAGGAGATCCACGGGTTCACGTCGCAGATCGTGGTGTGGCTCGGATTGATGAGCTTCTCGATCTTCTCGAGGACCAGCTCGCCCGAGGCCAGCCAGCCGACCACGCTCCCGACCAGCAGGAGCCACGCGAACGGGACCGTGCGGGTCATGGCATGCGCGCCGCTGTCGGGGACGGCGGCGGTCGCGCCCGTCCCGGCCTGATCGGGCCCGGACGCGGTCGTGGCCCGGCTCGGGCCGCTCTGGGGAGTCATGGAAGTCCTTCCTGCGGGATGCTCCGATTCTAGGCGGCCCGTCTGGGCGATCACTGGAGCCGTGTCTCCAGCAGGCAGGCGACTGGCGGGGCGCGGCGGGCACGGCGCGGCGGTGCACAGGCGCGCCCTTCCCGATCATGCCGGGCCGGCGTGTGAGACAATGCCATTGGCCGGACGCTGATCCACATGCAGTGCCCGGTCCGGTGCTCAGCGACAAGACCGCCGCCCCGTTCCCGTCCGGATCTACCGATCCCGACCGGGATGCGCGGGCCAGAGCGGCACCTGCCCGGCCTCGACCGCTGGCGGGTTCCAACGCGGCGCCGGCCCACGCGGGACTCCCGCGGGGGCACGGGACTGACTTCGTCGGCGCCTGCGGGTGCCGACTCGTGGCGCCGCCGCGGCCGCCGTATGTGGGGACGGACGGGGCGGCTTTGGAGTACGCACAGATGGATATGGAACAGCAGCCCGGCGCCGCGGCCCCGGACGACGCAACGGTGGCCGAGCAGAAGCCCCGGCGCACCACCCGGCGGCGCAGCGCCTCGAGCCCGGCCGCTTCGCCGGCCGTCCAGGAAACTGCCCAGGAGACTGCGGAGGCGGGCGCCACAACGGCCGACGCGCCGGAGGCCCAGGGCACTGAGGCGGCCGAACTGCCGGCCAAGCCGAAGCGGGCGACCCGCAGCCGGCGCGCCGCCGCGGCACCCAAGGACGCTCCCACCGAGCAGGGTGCTGCCGAGCAGTCTCCTGCCGAGCAGCAGGGCGCCCCCGCGGACACTGCGCCCCGCGAGGACGCGGCACCCGAGCAGGCCGACGCCGCGCAGGCCGACGCCGCAGGGAAGGACGCCGGGCCCATCGCCGAGGCGAAGGACGCCGACGGCGCCGAGCCCACCGGCCAGAAGGCCCCGACATCGCGACGCCGCCGGACCTCGGCCCGCGCCGCGGCCGTCAAGGAGGAGACCCGTCGTCCCGAGCGCGCCGCCGGCGACGACCACACTGAAGAGCCGGAAGCGGCCCCCGCCGCTGCTCCGGCCGCCGGTTCGCGGGCCAAGAGCTCGGTCCGCGCCCGCCGCCGGTCGGCTGCCCGATCGGGCGCAGCCGACGAGGCCCCCGCCCAGGGCGTGCAGGCCGCCGTCGCCGACGAGCCCCGCCCGGCCGAAGAGGCGTCCGCCGAAGCGCCGGTCGCCAAGGAGCGGGTCGCCAGCGAGGCGGCCCGGCGGGACGCCGTGCCCCACGCCGCCCCTGCGGCGGACGGCGCCGCGGCTGCCGCCCTGCGCCAGGAGGCCCCCGCGCCCGAAACCGCCGACGGTGAGGCTGAGGAGTCTGCGGAGAGCGGCTTGGCGACTCTCTTCAGGGAGCCCATCTCTCCGACGTCGATGATCTTCCAGGCCCCCGACCTGAGCACGGTGCTGCGGCCCGTCGCCGCTGCCGAGCCCGTGGAGGACCACGAGGAGGAGCACGACGAGGACGAGGAGTCGGAGCTGTCCGGCCGCCGGCGCCGCCGAGGACGCGGACGCCGCGGCCGCACGCGCGGCACCGAGTCCAGCGACGAGCAGGACACCGAGGACGGCGAGCCGGGCGAGGAGTCCGAGGAGATCACCTCCCGCCGCCGCCGGCGCCGCCGCCGCGGCGACGCCGACCTCGAGCTCGAGGGCGGTCTCGACGACGACCCGCCCGGAACGGTGACCCGGGTGCGGGCGCCCCGCACGCCGTCGGAAGCCCCGAGCACGCGGGTCCAGAGCGTGCGGGGATCCACCCGCCTCGAGGCGAAGAAGCAGCGCCGCCGCGAGTCCCGCGAGTCGGGGCGCCGCCGCCACGTCATCACCGAGGCCGAGTTCCTGGCGCGCCGCGAGTCCGTGGACCGCCAGATGGTGGTCCGGCAGAAGGACGACCGCATCCAGATCGCGGTGCTCGAGGACGGCGTGCTGGCCGAGCACTTCGTCTCCAAGACGCAGCAGGACTCGCTCATCGGCAACGTCTACCTCGGCCGGGTCCAGAATGTGCTGCCGTCCATGGAGGCGGCCTTCGTGGACATCGGCCGCGGCCGCAACGCCGTGCTCTACGCGGGCGAGGTCAACTGGGACGCGGCCGGCCTCGACGGGGCCCCGCGTCGCATCGAGAACGCGCTCAAGTCCGGCGACTCCGTCCTGGTCCAGGTGACCAAGGACCCGGTGGGCCACAAGGGCGCCCGCCTCACGAGCCAGATCTCCCTGCCCGGCCGCTACCTCGTGTACGTGCCCGGCGGATCGATGACGGGCATCTCCCGCAAGCTGCCCGACGTCGAGCGCGCCCGGTTGAAGAAGATCCTCAAGGACCGCCTCCCCGAGGACGCCGGAGTGATCGTGCGGACCGCGGCCGAGGGTGCGAGCGAGGAAGAGCTCACCCACGACATCAACCGCCTCCGGGCCCAGTGGGAGTCGATCCAGGAGCAGGCGTCCTCGACGAAGGTGCTCGCGCCGGAGCTCCTGTACGGCGAGCCCGACCTGACCATCAAGGTGGTCCGCGACGTCTTCAACGAGGACTTCTCCAAGCTCATCGTGAGCGGCGAGGAGGCGTGGGACACCATCGAGGCCTACGTCACCTACGTCGCGCCCGACCTCCTCGGCCGGCTCGAGAAGTACGAGTCCGACGAGGACGTCTTCGCCCACTGGCGTATCGACGAGCAGATCCACAAGGCGCTCGACCGCAAGGTCTTCCTGCCCTCCGGCGGCTCCCTCGTGATCGACCGCACCGAGGCGATGACGGTGGTCGACGTCAACACCGGCAAATTCACCGGCTCGGGCGGCAACCTCGAGGAGACCGTCACCAAGAACAACCTCGAGGCCGCGGAGGAGATCGTCCGCCAGCTGCGCCTGCGGGACATCGGCGGGATCATCGTGATCGACTTCATCGACATGGTGCTCGAGTCCAACCGGGACCTCGTCCTGCGCCGGCTGGTCGAATGCCTCGGTCGCGACCGCACCAAGCACCAGGTCGCCGAGGTCACCTCGCTCGGGCTCGTCCAGATGACCCGCAAGCGCATGGGCACCGGCCTGCTCGAGGTCTTCAGCGAGAACTGCGAGGTCTGCGGCGGCCGGGGCGTCATCACGCACGAGGAGCCCGTCGAGCGGGGCAGCCGCCCGGCCGCCCCCGCCCCCGAGCACCAGGCCGCACCCCGGACCGAGGCCCCGGCCTCCGGCAGCGGGCGCAAGCGCCGCCGCCGCGGCACCGGGCAGCAGCCCGAGGCCCAGGCGGCACCGGCGCCCGCTCCGGCCCCGGCCGCCCCGCCGGTCGACGACGCAGAGCGCCAGGCCCGCGCCCAGGCCACCCGGGCCGCACTGGCCGCCGTGGCGGCCGCGGCCCATGCGGCCCACGTGCACGACGGCGACCAGCCGGCCCACGCCGAGCACCCCGACGGCGGCGAGCACGTCCCCGCGGAGCAGGCACCCGTCCAGCAAGCTCCCGCCGCCGCGTCCGCCGGCCACGGTGCCGCGGGCACCGGCGCGGAGCACACCGGAACGGGCCACGCCCCGGAGCCGGTGCGAGCCCTGGCCTCGTCGGCCCCCGCGGCCCGGGCCGAGGCGACCCACGGTGCACCGCCCGTCCGCGCCACCTCGGAGGGCGAGGACGGCCGGCCCGTGCTCACCATCGGCGGGGAGCGGATCGAGATCCCGCACGGCGACCTGCCGCATGAGGCCCCGGCGCCCGCGCCCGCGCTGAGCCTGGACGCGCTCAGCCAGGCGTTCGACCAGCTGACGGGGGAGCGGCATGTGCCCGACGAGGCCGAGCCGCGTCCGGGCCGCAAGCGCCGCAGCCGCGGTGCCCGCAGTGGCCAGGGCTCGGCGGAGGTGACGCGCGTCGAGGAGACGGCCGGCGCCGTCGGGGGCCAGACCCGCTCCGCGGCAGCGCCCACGGCACCCGCCCAGGCCGGCAAGGCCACGCCGGACACTCCGAAGGACGAGGGCGGTCCCATGATCCTGGGCGTCGGCGTCCCGGCGTCGGAGCTGTAGCAGGCGTGGGCGCCGTTCCCCGTGTCCTGAGCATCGCCGGCTCCGACCCGTCGGGCGGAGCCGGCATCCAGGCCGACCTGAAGAGCATTGCGGCGATGGGCGGCTACGGCATGTGCGCCATCACGGCGCTGACCGCCCAGAACACCCGCGGCGTCACCGCGGTGCACACCCCGCCCGCGGACTTCCTCGCCGCCCAGCTCGAGGCCGTGGGCAGCGACATCCGCGTCGACGCGGTGAAGATCGGCATGCTCTCCGACGCCTCGGTCATCCGCACGGTGGCCGCCTGGCTCGGGCGCACGCAGCCGGCCGTCGTCGTGCTCGACCCGGTGATGGTGGCCACGAGCGGCGACCGGCTCCTCGCCGCGGACGCCGAGGAGGCGCTGCGCGGCCTGCTCGCCCACGCCCACCTCGTCACGCCCAATCTCCCCGAGCTGGGGGCGCTGCTGGGGGAGGACACGGCGACGGGCTGGGAGGAGGCGCTCGACCAGGGCCGCAGGCTCTCCGAGCGGACCGGGGGAGCAGTCCTCGTCAAGGGCGGCCACCTCGAGGGCGCCGCCTGTCCCGACGCGATCGTCGACGCCCGCCGCGGCGCCGACCCGGTCGTCGTCCAGATCGAGGGCGAGCGCGTGGCCACCCGCAACACGCACGGCACCGGCTGCTCGCTCTCCTCCGCGCTCGCCACGGTCCAGGCCCGCACCGGGGACTGGGCACGCTCCTTGGCGGTGGTGAAGGAGTGGCTGCGCGGCGCGCTGGCGGCCTCCGGCGAGCTCGAGGTCGGCGGCGGCCACGGCCCGGTGCACCACTTCCACCACGTGGCCGCCTCCGTCCCCCTGGCCGAGGGCGAGTTCACGGACGGCCTCTGGCGCGACACCGCCAAGGTCCGGGCCGAGATCGACGCGCTGCCGTTCATCGCCCAGCTCGACGACGGGACCCTGCCCCAGGGCCACTTCGCCTACTACCTGACCCAGGATGCCCTGTACCTTAACGGGTACTCCCGCGTGCTGGCCCGGGCGAGTGCCCTCGCCCCGAGCGAGGAGGAGCAGGCCTTCTGGGCGGAGGGCGCCCGGGTCTGCCTCGCGGTCGAGGCCGAGCTGCACCGCACCTGGCTCTCCCGCCACCCGGTCGCGGCGCACGACGCCGGCGGCGCGGGGGCGGAGGGCACCGGCGCCGGCGGTGCCGTCCCCGGCCCGGTGACGAAGGCCTACGTGGACCACCTCCTCGCGGCCTCCGCCTTCGGCAGCTACGCCGTGCTCGCCGCGGCAGCGCTGCCGTGCTACTGGATCTACGCCGAGGTCGGCGCAGCGCTGCACGCCCGGCATGCCGCCCGGCCCGACCAGGACGGGCACCCGTATGGGGCGTGGATCGGCACCTACGCGGACGAGGCCTTCGCGGCGGCCACGCGCCGGGCTATCGCCTACACGGACGCCGCGGGCCGGCGCGCCTCGGCGGGCGAGCGTGCGGCTATGCGCGAGGCCTTCACGGCGTCCGCCGTCTACGAGCGCGAGTTCTTCGACGCGCCGCGCAGGTTCGCCTGACCGGGCATGCCCACCCGGTGGGATACACTGGGCGGGCGTGCTTTTCCGGCATGCAGTGGCCGGATAGGCCTCATTTGCGGCCGGACAGAGGACTAGCGTATTCTTGATCCTCGGTGCTTGCGCCGTCACTTGGGTATTCACTCCCAGGGATTCCCCTCGCGGACTCACGGCAGAAGCACACTTGGGCGCTCGACGCGCCGTGCTGTGCACGGACGCCGGGCGCCGCGCGCAAAGAGCTTTTGGAAATATCAGTCGAGAGAAGTGAGTTCCCCAGTGGTGTACGCGATTGTCCGCGCCGGCGGCCGTCAGGAGAAGGTGTCCGTCGGAGACCTCGTCACCCTCAACCGCGTGGCCGGTGAGGCCGGCAGCACCATCGAGCTGCCCGCCCTCCTGCTGGTCGACGGCGAGAAGGTGACCTCCGCCGCTGCCGAGCTGGCCAAGGTGACGGTCACGGCCGAGGTCCTCGAAGACCTCCGCGGCCCGAAGATCATCATCCAGAAGTACAAGAACAAGACCGGTTACAAGAAGCGCCAGGGCCACCGCCAGGAGCTGACCAAGGTCAAGATCACCGGCATCAACGCCTGAACCTCCGGGTTCACCCAGACTCTAGATTTCCTCAGGGAGGCACAGCTCATGGCACACAAGAAGGGCGCAAGCTCCACCCGCAACGGCCGCGACTCGAACGCGCAGCGCCTCGGCGTCAAGCGCTTCGGCGGCCAGGCCGTCAACGCCGGCGAGATCATCGTCCGCCAGCGCGGCACGCACTTCCACCCCGGCAACGGTGTGGGGCGCGGCAAGGATGACACCCTCTTCGCTCTGACCGCGGGCGCGGTCCAGTTCGGCACCCGTGGCGGCCGCCGGATCGTGGACATCGTCGTCGCTGCGTAGCAGAAGACAGGCACCAGCGGCTGCGCCCCCGGGGCGCGGTCCGTTGACACAGGGTGGAGTGGGCCAGTGGTCCGCTCCACCCTTTGCTGTGTCTCCGCCCCCTTGCGCGGGGCGGGAGCCACGGCCCACTCGCTGGAGGACCCAGCACTAGAATCGGGTGACAGGCCCGAAGACCTAAGGAGAATGAAGTGGCGAGCTTCGTGGACCGCGTAGTCCTGCACGTCTCGGGCGGGAACGGCGGCCACGGCTGCATCTCGGTCAAACGGGAGAAGTTCAAGCCGCTCGGCGGCCCCGACGGGGGCAACGGCGGCAACGGCGGCGACGTCGTGCTGCGCGTCTCGCACCAGACGACGACGCTGCTCGACTACCACCACTCGCCGCACCGGCACGCCCAGAACGGCGGCCCCGGCATGGGCGACTGGCGCGCCGGGCACACCGGCGACACCCTCGTGCTGCCCGTGCCGGACGGCACCGTGGTCAAGTCGCGCGACGGCAAGGTCCTCGCGGACCTCGTCGGCGAGGGCACGGAGTATGTGGCCGCCGCCGGCGGCCAGGGCGGCCTCGGCAACGCCGCGCTCTCCTCCGCCAAGCGGAAGGCGCCCGGGTTCGCGCTCCTCGGCATCCCGGGGGACGAGCGGGACATCGTCCTCGAGCTCAAGTCCATCGCGGACATCGCCCTCGTCGGGTATCCCTCGGCGGGCAAGTCGAGCCTCATCGCCGCCATGTCGGCCGCGCGCCCGAAGGTCGCCGACTACCCCTTCACGACCCTCGTGCCCAATCTCGGCGTGGTCCAGGCCGGCGACGTGCGCTTCACGATCGCCGACGTCCCGGGGCTCATCGAAGGCGCGAGCGAGGGCCGCGGCCTCGGCCACGACTTCCTCCGGCACGTCGAACGCTGCGCGGCGATCGTCCACGTCCTCGACTGCGGGACCCTCGAGGCGGACCGCAACCCGATCGATGACCTCGACGTGATCGAGCAGGAGCTCGAGAAGTACGCCGTGGACATGAGCTACGCGGGAGTCGACGGGCAGGCGCAGCCGCTCAACGCCCGTCCCAAGCTGGTGGCCCTGAACAAGACCGACCTTCCCGACGGCAAGGACATGGCCGAGATGGTCCGTCCGGAGCTCGAGCGCCGCGGCTACCGGGTCTTCGAGGTGTCGGCGACGAGCCACGCAGGCCTCAAGCCCCTCGGCTTCGCGATGGCCGAGATCGTCCAGGCCGCCCGCGACGCCGTGCAGGCCGCCCCGCCGAAGGTCGCCCCCACCGTCCTGCGTCCGCGCGCCGTGAACGAGGCCGGATTCACGATCCGGCGCGAGGAGCGCAACCTCGAGCCGCTGTTCCGGGTGCTGGGGGAGAAGCCGGAGAAGTGGGTCAAGCAGACCGACTTCACCAACGAGGAGGCCATCGGGTACCTCGCTGACCGGCTCAACCGCCTCGGGGTCGAGGACCAGCTCTTCAAGGTGGGCGCGAAGCCCGGGGACACCGTGGTGATCGGCGAGGACAACGCGGTGGTCTTCGACTGGGAGCCGACCATGATGACCGGGGCCGAGGTCCTCACCGGACCCCGCGGCACCGACCTGCGCCTCGCCGACTGGGAGCGCCCCACCCGCGCCCAGAAGCGCGAGGACTACGAGGACCGCAAGGCCGCGCGGGCCGCGGCGCGCGAGGAGCTCGAGGCCGAGCGGCGCGCGGGCATCTGGACCGAGTCCTCGCGCCGGCGGTCACCGGAGAAGGACGCCGTCGCGGCCGAGGAGGCCGCCGAGGGGGAGTGGGTTGATGACGACGACGACCTCTGAGGCCACCGCGCGCGGGCGCGAATGGCTGCCCGAGGCCCGCAGGATCGTGGTCAAGGTCGGCTCCTCGTCCCTCACGACGCTCCGCGGCGGCATCTCCGAGAAGGCCCTCAAGGCCCTCGTGGATACCCTCGCGGAGCGAGCCAACGAGGGCACTGAGATCGTCCTGGTCTCCTCGGGCGCCATTGCCGCCGGCCTGGCCCCGCTCGGGCTGGCGCGCCGGCCCAAGGACCTCGCCACCCAGCAGGCGGCGGCGAGCGTGGGGCAGGGCCTCCTCATGGCGCGCTACACCCAGGCGTTCACGGCGCACGGCGTGACGGTCAGCCAGGTGCTCCTCACCGCAGACGACCTCGTGCGCCGCACCCAGTACAAGAACGCGCACCGGGCCCTCGAGAAGCTCCTGCACCTCGGCGTGGTCCCGGTGGTCAACGAGAACGACACCGTGGCCACCCACGAGATCCGCTTCGGCGACAATGACCGGCTCGCCGCCCTCGTGGCCCACCTTGTGCACGCCGACGCGCTCGTGCTGCTCTCCGACGTCGACTCCGTGTACACCGGGCCGCCGGCCGAGGGCGGCGTGCGGATCGAGCACGTGCGCGACACCGCGGACCTGGACGGGGTGCGGATCGGGAGCGCCGGCAAGGCCGGGCTCGGCACCGGCGGCATGGCCACCAAGGTCGAGGCCGCGACCATCGCGGCAAGCTCGGGGATCCCGGCCCTCGTGACGTCCACTGCCGCCGCGGGGCGGGCCCTCGCCGGAGAGGACGTCGGCACGTGGTTCAGCGTGAGCGGCCGGCGCAAGCCGGTGCGCCTGCTCTGGCTCGAGCACCTCGCCGCCGTCCGGGGCACCCTGACGCTCGACGACGGCGCCGTCCGCGCCGTGGGGCAGCGTCACCGCTCGCTGCTGCCCGCCGGCATCACGGCCGTCTCGGGGGAGTTCGAGGCCGGCGACCCGGTCGAGATCGCGGACCAGGCCGGCCACGTCCTCGCCCGGGGGCTGGTCAACTTCTCCGCTGACGAGCTTCCCGCCATGCTGGGCCGCTCGACCAAGGACCTCGGGCGCGAGCTCGGGCCCGAGTACGAGCGCGTCGTCGTCCACGTCGACGACCTCGTGCTCGTGTGACGCCGGGCCGGGCCCGCGGCGGCCCCCCTCGGTAGACTGGTGCCATGACCGACACCGCGCGCGCGACCGCGCCTGCCTCCGTCCCCGACGAGACCACCGCTGCCACCGGGCCGGCCACGCCGGCGCCCGGACAGGCCGTGGTCGCGCCGGCGGATGTCGAGACGGCCGTCCACGCGATCGGCGACCGTGCACGGGCAGCCTCGCGGGTCCTGGCCCGCGCCAACCGGGCCTGGAAGGACCGCGCGCTGCGCGCCGTCGGCGCCGCGCTCAAGGAGCACGAGGAGGCGGTCCTCGCTGCCAACCGCGAGGACCTCGAGGCGGGGCGCGCCAACGGCACGTCTGCGGCGCTGCTCGACCGGCTCGCCCTCACGCCCGCCCGTATCGATGGGCTCGTCGACGCCCTCGAGACCCTCGCGGGGCTCCCGGACCCCGTGGGCACCGTGGTCCGCGGCCAGACCCTGCCCAACGGCGTCCGTGTCCGCCAGGTCAACGTGCCGATGGGCGTGGTCGCCGCGATCTACGAGGCGCGCCCCAACGTGACGGTGGACATCGCCGGGCTGGCCCTCAAGAGCGGCAACGCCGTGATCCTGCGCGGCGGCAGCGCCGCCGGCCGCACCAACGCTGCCCTGCTGGGCATCATCCGGGACGCCCTGGCCGCCGTGGGCCTTCCCGACGACGCCGTGCAGAGCGTGGACGCCTACGGGCGCGAGGGCGGGAACGCCCTGATGAAGGCCCGCGGCCGGGTGGACGTGCTGATCCCGCGCGGCGGGCGCGAGCTGATCCAGAACGTGGTGCTCAACTCGACCGTGCCCGTCATCGAGACCGGCGAGGGCAACGTCCACGTGTTCGTCGACGCCAGCGCCGACGAGCGCATGGCGGTCGAGATCCTCGTCAACGCCAAGACCCAGCGCCCGAGCGTGTGCAACACGGTCGAGACCGTCCTCGTCCACAAGGACTCCACGGTCCTGCCGGCCGTTGCGCGGGCCCTGGCGGAGCGGGGCGTGCGCCTCCACGTCGACGGCCGCACCCTCGCGGCCCTGCCCGCGGACGTGGCCGCCGACGAGGCCACCGACCGCGACTGGGCCACCGAGTACATGGACCTCGAGCTCGCGGTGGCAACCGTGGACGGACTCGACGAGGCCATCGCACACATCCGCCGCTGGAGCACCGGCCACACCGAGGCGATCATCACCAACGACCTCGCCAACGCCGAGCGGTTCATCGCCGAGGTCGACTCGGCCGCGGTCATGGTCAACGCCTCGACCCGGTTCACGGACGGCGGCGAGCTCGGCCTCGGCGCCGAGGTGGGGATCTCCACCCAGAAGCTGCATGCCCGCGGCCCGATGGGCCTGGCGGAGCTGACCACCACCAAGTGGATCGTGCAGGGCGAGGGGCAGGTCCGGGCCTGATCCGCCGGGGTAGGATGAAACCCAGTCCAGATCCTGCATCTGAGAGTTACGACCTGAAGGGGAGACCATGCTGGCAACGCTGATCAGCACCGCAGTCAACGTGAGCGCGGAGGCCGCCGGCCACGAGGAGCCCGCTCCGCTCATCGCACCGCCGTTCGTGATCGGCGTGACGATGTTCGTGATCTTCGCCGTGCTGATGTTCGTCACGGTCTCCTACACCAACCTCGGCCGCCGCCACGAGCCTGTCGACGAGCACGCGGACCCGCACCGCCAGCACCCGAACAAGCACGACCGCGGCCAGGGCCACTGAACCCTCTCGCCTTGGCCCCAGCAGAGCAGTCCGGGAGCGCGCGCCGCCATCGCCTCGGAGTCATGGGCGGGACCTTCGACCCGATCCACCACGGCCACCTCGTCGCCGCCAGCGAGGTGGCGTCGAAGTTCGGCCTCGACGAGGTCGTGTTCGTGCCGACGGGGGAGCCATGGCAGAAGTCGAAGAGCACGGTCAGCGCCGCCGAGCACCGGTATCTCATGACGGTGATCGCGACCGCATCGAATCCGCGGTTCACCGTGAGCCGCGTGGACATCGACCGCCCAGGTCCGACGTACACCAAGGACACGCTGCGCGACCTGCGGCGGCTGCGGCCCGAGGCCGACCTGTACTTCATCACCGGCGCCGACGCCATGGCGCAGATCGTGGGGTGGAAGGACGTCGACGAGCTGTGGAGCCTCGCCCACTTCGTGGGAGTGACCCGGCCCGGGCATGAACTGCACGACCTCGGCCGCACCGATGTCAGCCTGCTCGAGGTGCCCGCGATGGCGATCTCCTCGACGGACTGCCGCGCCCGCGTGGCGGTGGCCGAGCCGGTCTGGTATCTGGTGCCCGACGGCGTGGTGCAGTACATCGCCAAGTACGGCCTCTACCGTGGGAAGGGCCAGCCGTCGGACGACGGCGACGGCCACGCGCAGGACGAGAACGGAGAGGCAGGGAGCACAGCGGCCGCTGTGCGATGAGCAGGCATGAGCAACGAGGATAGGCCGATCACGAGCCGGCGCGAGCGTCGCCTGGCCCAGCAGGCTGCACTCGCCTCGGCTCCGCAGGAGCAGCTGACGCCGGAACAGGCCGAGGCTGAGGCGCGCGGGCAGGCCGAGGCGGCTGCCGCAGCCGCCCGTGCCCGCTCCGAGGCCCTCGCGGCTGCCCACGGCGCGGCCGCAGCGGCAGCGCGCGGCGGGGATGCGCCGTCGTCCGCCACCGGACGCCCCGCCCCCCGAACCCGCGCCGCTGAGCCCGGGTCGCCCGAGCGCAGCTCCCAGGCCCGCGCCCGCGACCGCGCCGCCCAGCGGGTCCTCCGCGAGCTCGCGGAGAAGGAGCAGGCCGCCCAGAGCTCCCGGGAATCCTTCCCGACCCGGCGCTCCATCCGCGAGCGGGAGACCGGCAAGATCCCGCCGGTCGCCGGCGTGCCCGAGGCGCCCGGCCAGCCGCAGGGCGCGGCCAGCGGCGCCCCGGCCCCTTCGGCCCAGTCCCTGCCGGTGGTCCCCCCGCCGCACAGTCCCGGTGCGCCCGGGACAGCGCCCATCCCGGGAGTCGACCCTGCCCCTCCCACGGCGATGCAGGGCATCGTGCCGCAGGGACTGACCGTGACCCCGGCGCTCGGCCCGGAGACCGGGTCGTTCCGCAGGCTCAGCCACGAGCAGATCGCCGCGGCGCGCGAACTGCTCAAGGAGCAGGCCAAGAACCAGGCGGCCATGCTGGAGGCCCAGCGCGGCAGGGCCGGCACCGAAGTCGACCCGGCCCTCCTCGCCGAGCAGGTGGCCATGGCCGAGCGCGCCGCCGTGCTGAACCGGCGGGCGCAGGCCAAGCAGCGGCTGGCGGAGGAATCGCGGAAGGAAGCGGCGGCCCCGGCCCGGAAGGCGCCCGCCCCCGCGGCGACCGACAACCTCGCAATGGTGACCCCGCTCGAGTTCGTCCGGGTGCCGGGGGTCCCGCACCCCGTCATGAAGCCGCCCACCACCACCCACGTGCCCGTGGTGACCGGCAAGAACGCGCGCCAGGCCCGGGCGGCGGGCGCGCCGACCGGCTCGCGCCCCGTGGACCTCCGCCGCGCCCAGCCCCGCGGGGAGATGTCCGAGGGCGCGCCCGTCTCGGCGCGCAGTGCCCACGGGCTGGACCCCCTCGATTCCGCGCATGCGGGCGTGAGCCGTGCCCAGCGGGAGCGCCTCGTGCTCCTCGCCATCGGCGCCATCGGCATCCTCGCCCTCATCGTCGCCATCATCATGATCGTGCTGGGCGGCAAGTAGCCCCCGGCAGCAGCAAGCCTCCAAGGAGAAGAGTGAGCGCAACAGAGACGGCCGTCGAGCTGGCCCGTACGGCCGCGAGGGCCGCAGCCGACAAGCTGGCCGAGAACATCGTGGCGGTGGACGTGAGCGAACGCATCGCGATCACCGACATCTTCGTCATCGCCTCGGCGGAGACCGAGCGCCAGGTCAACGCGGTCGTGGACAACATCGAGGACGAGCTGATCGTCCAGCTCGATCGGCGCCCCGTGCGCCGCGAGGGCCGGTCCGAGGGCCGCTGGGTCCTCCTCGACTTCGGCGACGTCGTGGTCCACGTCATGCACAGCGAGGACCGTGCCTTCTACGCGCTCGAGCGCCTGTGGAAGGACTGCCCGGTGGTGGACCTCGGCCTCGATGACGCGGGGGCCTCGGCCTCCGCCGCGGGCTGAGGGCGGTGCACCCCGACGCCGCGCGCGGGGCGCTGCGGCGCATCGTGTTCTGGCGCCACGGGCGCACCGACTGGAACGCCGCCGGCCGGTTCCAGGGGCAGACCGACATCCCGTTGAACGAGGAGGGACTCCGGCAGGCCGAGCGGGCCGCGCGCCGGCTCGCATCGCTCTCCCCGTCCGCCATCGTTGCCTCCGACCTGGACCGAACGCGGGCGACCGCCGAGGCCCTCGCCACAGTCACGGGCCTCACCGTGCAGGTGGACAGCGGGCTGCGGGAGACCAACGCCGGCGTCTGGCAGGGGCATACGTTCGACGCGATCCGGAGCATGGATCCCGAGGCGCTCCACCGCTGGGAGGACGGCGACGTCAACACCGCCGCAGGAGGGGCCGAGACACGCCTCGACGTCGCGGCCCGGGTCCACCGTGCGGTGGACCGCGCCCTCGCCGGCGTGCCCGCGGACGGGACCCTCGTCGTCGTGAGCCACGGCGGCGCCATCCGCGTGGGCCTCGCCCACCTGCTCGGCCTCCCGCACGACCTCTGGGGCGCGCTGGCCGGGCTCTCGAACTGCTCGTGGTCCATCCTCGAGGAGCGCCGGCCGCACCATGACGGGACGCTCCGGTGGCGGCTGGGCGAGCACAACGCCGGCACGCTGCCCGTGCCGGTCACCGTCGAAGAGGGCTGACCCACGACGCCGCGCGGCGGCCGCCGCTGATTTGTGCGGACGGGCCGCGAGGCTCTAAGATAATTGAGTTGCTCCGGACGGGGTGAAGGGCTCTGAAGGCCCGTGATCACGCGTCCGGAACCGACTTCCGGGGCTGTGGCGCAGCTGGTAGCGCACCTGCATGGCATGCAGGGGGTCAGGGGTTCGAGTCCCCTCAGCTCCACGGGGGTATGGCGCAGTTGGTAGCGCGTCTGCATGGCATGCAGAAGGTCAGGGGTTCGAATCCCCTTACCTCCACAGAGTTGCTCGCATCATCAGTGCATCCGAGCTGTGAGGCCGCCCGATGGGCGGCCTCACACGTTTGCCGAGGAGAGCATCCGCCCCGCTGCCTAGCCCTGCCCCTCAGCTCTCGCAGCGAGGTTGGCCTTGATGGTTTCCATGACGGTCGAGTCCGCAAGGGTCGTGACGTCGCCGATCGGGCGCTGCTCTGCGACGTCGCGCAGGAGCCGGCGCATGATCTTTCCTGACCGCGTCTTGGGCAGCTCAGGGACGATCATGATCTGTCTCGGCCTCGCGATCTTGCCGATCTCGTGCTCGACGTGCTCGCGCAGTTCCTGCACGACGCCGGGTCCGCCGTCGCCCGCGTCTGCGCGGAGGATGACAAACGCCACGATCCCCTGGCCGCCCACCTCATCCGAGGCCCCCACGACCGCGGCCTCGGCTACCTTCGGATGCGCCACGAGGGCCGACTCGATCTCTGTTGTCGAGAGGCGGTGCCCGGAGACATTCATGACGTCGTCCACGCGTCCGAGCAGCCAGATGTCGCCGTCCTCGTCGCGCTTGGCCCCGTCGCCGGCGAAGTACAGCCCAGGGAACCGCGACCAGTAGGTCTCGACGTACCGCCTGTCATCTCCCCAGATCGTCCGCAGCATGGCCGGCCACGGCTCGGTCAGCACAAGATAGCCTCCGGACCCCTTCGGGACGGGGCGGCCCTCGTCATCCACGACATCGGCAGAGACCCCGGGCAGTGCGCGCATGGCGGCGCCCGGCTTCGCCGCCGTGACACCCGGAAGGGGGCTGATCATCTGCATGCCGGTTTCGGTCTGCCACCAGGTGTCGACTACCGGCACTCGACTGTGGCCGATGTTCTCGCGATACCAGACGTATGCCTCGGGGTTGATCGGCTCCCCGACGGTACCGAGCACCCTGAGCGAGCCCAAGTCGAAGCGTCCGGGGATGTCCTCGCCCCACTTCATGAAGGTGCGGATGGCCGTGGGCGCGCAGTAGAGGATCGAGACCTTGTACTTGTCGATGATCTCCCACCACCGGCCCCGGTGCGGGGCGTCGGGGGTCCCCTCGTAGAGCACGGACGTCGCAGCGTTGCTGAGCGGCCCATAGACGATGTAGCTGTGCCCCGTCACCCAGCCGATGTCCGCGGCCGTCCAGAAGACGTCGGTGTCGGCCTTGAGATCGAAGACGCCCCAGTGGGTATAGGAACAGCCGACCAGATAGCCGCCAGAGGTGTGGAGGATGCCCTTGGGCTTCCCGGTCGTGCCAGAGGTGTACATGACATAGAGCGGATGCTCGGCGTCGAAGGCCTCCGGATCGTGGTGGATGTCGGCCTGTTCGACCGTCTCATGCCACCAGTGGTCGCGTCCCTCCACCCACCCCACGTCCTGACCCGTGCGCCGCACCACGAGCACACTGTGCACGTCCGGGCAGTCCACGAGCGCCTCGTCGACCGCAGGCTTGAGCGCCGAGGCGTTGCCCCTGCGGTACCCGCCGTCGGCCGTGATGACGACGTGCGCGTCACAGTCCAAGATGCGGGCCTGCAGCGCTTCGGAAGAGAATCCGCCGAAGACGACCGTATGCGGAGCCCCGAGCCGTGCACACGCGAGCATGGCCACGACGGTTTCCGGGATCATCGGCATGTAGATGGCTACCCGGTCACCGGCCCTAACCCCGAGGCCCGCCAGGGTGTTGGCCGCCTGGCACACCGCTGCGGTGAGCTCCGCGTAGGTGATGGTGCGGGTGTCGCCCGGCTCGCCCTCGAAGTAGAACGCCACACGGTCCCCGAGGCCCGCCTCCAGATGCCGGTCGAGGCAGTTGTACGCAACGTTCAGGCGCCCTCCGACGAACCATTTGGCAAACGGGGGATTCGACCAGTCGAGGACTGTCTCCCATTTCTTCGACCACGTGAGCCGCTCGGCCTGCTGGGCCCAGAATGCGAGCGGATCGCGCTCGGCCTCGGCATAGGCGTCCTTGTGCAGGTTGGCGGCTGAGGCGAACTCGGGCGACGGAGGGAAGACGCGCTCCTCGGTTGTCAGGTTCTCCAAGGGAGAGGGACGCGGCCCATCTGGGGCGGTGGCCATCCTGCTGCCTACCGTGCTGCCCAGACCGGAAGCAGTGATCGCTTCCAGGTCGCGTTGACGACGGTCGCGAACGAACCGTACCACGCCAGGATCGCGGTAATGATGCCGAGCCAGCCCCCGATGCGGTCGAAGATGGTGGAACCCGAGAAGGCACCGATGGTGAGGGCAAGGAACGTCAGGGTCAGCATGACGAAGACTGCGAGGACCACGCCATTGGTCCTGATCGCGGCGACTGTCATATAGGCGGTGAAGATCGTCCAGCCGAGGAGGTAGGCGCCGACGCCGGCAGGCCCGGCCTTGCTGGCAACCTCCGGGTTTATCTCGAGCCACCAGAAGGACGCCCAGAAGAATCCGAAGGAGCAGAACGCGGTCGCGCCGAATGTGTTCCCCTTGGCGAATTCCCAGAGCCCGGCCGCGACCTGCGCGAGTCCGCCGTAGAAGAGGGCCAGACCGAGCACAGCCGAGCCCGCCGTCGGGACGACGTTCGCGTTGGCAAGGCTGAGGACGAAGGTTGTCATGGCAAAGGCACCTAGGCCAAGCGCAGCCGGATCGGCGAATGCTGGTCCAACAGCGACCGGGGTCGTTGCCGCGCTGTGCGCTGATGTTGCGGTCATCTCTTGCACTCCGATCAAGTGTTGCTGCTTGCGCTGCCACAGCTGCCGGGGCGCGAGCGGGCGAAGCGCCGTGAGCGCGGACCCTTGGCAGGGGTACCAGCGGTCCCTACACGCGCAGGGTACGACCGGATCACCTGTGGCGATAGGGCCCCGAGACTCATCTGGAAGCCTCCGCGTGGCGGCGTAGTTCCCTCGGGCGTGATCCGGTGGCTATGCCGCCCACGAGGCGGTCCTCTTCGCAGGTCTCCACGAGACCTTCACCGGCCGTTCACCCGTGCCTCGGCTGCCGGTACCTGTCGGGCCGCGACGATGGACGCGTGCAGCTCACCGAATACATAGACCTGGTCGAGGACCTCGCCTCCGCAGTGCTTGACGGGGAGGGTGCCGCGGCCGCAAGCCTTGCCCAGACCGTCAAGTCGGCTGGCCGGGAGGTCCGGGCCCAGACGCGGCGGACGGACTGAGGTCCCTAGCCGCACCCCTCCGGGCGGCGCATAGTGGTCTCGACCGACCCGCACCCGGCACGGGAGTGACGCCATGCAAGAGCCCCAGCGCCCCATCGGCTTCCTCCTGCGGACCCTGGACCGGCTGCTCGAGGCCCGCTTCGACGAGGCGCTCGAGAGGCACCGGCTCAGCCGGCGCCAATGGCAGCTGCTCAACGTCCTGGCGGACACCCAGGCCACGGTGGCCCAGCTCGACGAGGCCATTGCCCCCCTGCTCGACGACGGGGCGGAGGAGACGAGCGAGCGGCACCTCGAGCCGCTGCTCGGCGGCGGCCTCGTCGCGGAGAAGGGCGGGGTCTACCGGCTCACTGATCTGGGCCGCATGGAGCTCCACGGAGCGCGGGACACGGTCAACGGCCTGCGCGAGGTGACCCTCCGGGGCCTCGAGGACGGCGAGTACGAGCGCACCCTCCGCGCCCTCGAGGCCATGATCGGCAACCTCTCAGGCTGACCACGCCCGGCGGGGCCGCCGCGCAGCCGTCACCACGGCCGGCGGGTGGGGCCGAGGCCCGGCTTGCGCTGGTGCACGGAGAGGTAGCGCAGGCCGCCGGCGCCGGCGGCGAACTGCCGGCGCGACCGCTTCGGCAGCCACACGAGCGCCCCCGGCGCCAGCGCCACGTCGCCGTCCTCGGTCGTGAGCGTCCCGTCCCCGGCGATCACATGCAGGAGCACATCGAGGTCCGGACCCACATGCTCGCCGATGCTCCCGTGCGGCGGCAGCGCGATCACGTTGGAGTCGAGGTCGCGGTTGCCCATGGTGAGCCGGAAGACGGCACCCGAGGCGTCGACGTCGTCCGCCTGCGCCAGGGAGCGGGTGTCGGCGAGCACCCGCGGCAGGGGAGTGGAGGCGGTCCGCGTGACCCGGATCCGCCACACGGGCCCGCGTTCGAGGTACTCCCAGGAGGAGGCGCCGTACTGGTCGTCCTCGAATTCCGCCCGCAGCGGCCCGGGGTCGAGGTTCGTCACGAGCATGAACGACTCGTCCACGGCGAGGTTCGCGAACGCCGCGAACACTGCCCGCTTGCGCTGGGGCTTGGGGATCGGCCTGACGTCGAGGTCCATGAACGGCAGGATAGTCGCATGGCTGAACATGGCGAGCGCCTCACGATCCCGACCCCCCTCTCCGACGTCTCCGGTGTCTACGCCCGCCCGGAGGGGGCGGACGCCACCGTCGTGGTGGCCCACGGCGCCGGTGCGGGGATGGACCACCCGTTCATGGTCGCGTACGCCGACGCCCTCAACGCGCTCGGGCTGGCGACCCTGCGGTTCAACTTCGCCTACAGGGAGGCGGGGAAGAAGCTGCCCGACAGGGCCCCGAAGGCGATCCCCGTCTGGGCGGCCGCCCTCGAGGAGGCGCGGCGCCGCTCCGCCGGGGAGCCGGTGTGGGCCGCGGGCAAGTCGTTCGGCGGCCGCATGGCCTCCCTCGCGGTCGCCGAGGGCGCCATGGCCCCTGCCGGGCTCGTGTTCCTCGGCTACCCCCTGCACCCGGCCGGGAAGCCCGAGAAGCTGCGCGACGAGCACCTGTACGGGATCACGCTGCCGATGCTGTTCCTCTCCGGCACCCGCGACGCGCTCGCCGGGGCGGACCTGCTCGAGGCGGTCGTCGCGAAGCTCCCCACGGCCGCCCTCGCATGGCAGGAGGGCGGCGACCACTCCTTCGCCGTCAGGGGCGCCAAGCGGAGCCCCGAGGAGGTCGTCGCCCCGCTCGCCCGGCAGACGGCCGAGTTCGTGCGCCGCGGCGCCAGCTAGGCGGTCCGATCCGCGGCGGCCGCACCGGCCCTTGCGCCGCCGTCGGCCCGGTGGTCCTCTGGGACCTGTGGACGAGGAACTGCGCTGGAGCGACGGGCTCGCGCAGGCCGACCTGGTGCGGTCAGGGCGGGCGAGCCCTGCTGAGCTCGAGGCCGAGGCCCGTGAACGCATCCGCCGGCTCGGCCCGGGGCTGAACGCGCTCGTGTGGGAGGCCGGGCCGGGCGGGGCGCTCCCGCGGCCGCCGGTGGCCGCGCATGACGCCGGCCTCCCGCCGCCCGCTGGGGGCGCGCCCTTCGCCGGGGTCCCGTTCCTGGTCAAGGACCTTGCGCTCGAGATCGCGGGCACGCCCTTCCGCGAGGGCCCGCGCTGGACCGAGGGCACCGTCTCGGCCCACACCCAGGAGCTCGCCCTGCGGCACGCCCGCGCCGGCCTCGTGACCTTGGGCAAGACTGCCACCTGCGAGTTCGGCCTCGCCCCGCACTGCGAGCCGGCGCTCCACGGGCCGGTCCGCAACCCCTGGGACCCAGCGCGGGCGACCTCCGGCTCGAGCGGCGGATCCGCGGCCGCCGTCGCTGCAGGTATCGTGCCGCTCGCCCACGGCGGAGACCTCGGCGGGTCGATCCGGTACCCGGCGGCCTGGTGCGGCGTGTTCGGCTTCAAGCCGAGCCGTGGCCTCGTGCCCGAGGGCCCCGAGTACGGCGACATCGTGGGCGGGCTCGCCGCGGAGCACGCACTCACCCGTTCGGTGCGCGACTCGGCCGCGCTCCTCGACGCCGTCGCCGGGCCCGCCCCCGGCGACCCGTACGCCGCTGCCGGCCGCCCAGGCGGCTGTTCCGAGGCGCTCGCGGCGGGGCCCGGGACGCTGCGGGTCGCCGCGACCGCGCGGCCGAACGCCGGGCAGCCCGTCGATCCGGCCTGGGCCGATGCGCTGGAGGACACGGTCGCGCTGCTCGCCCGGCTCGGCCACACGGTCATCGAGGGTGCGCCGGATCCGCTGGGCCGCAGCGGGCACCGGGCGATCCGAGCGGTCTACGGAGCGGCCTCCGCCTGGGTGTGCGCGTACTGGACCCGGCGGACCGGCCGGCCGCCCGCGGACGGGGAGATCGAGCCGTCCACGCGCGCCCTCTTCAATCGGGGCGCCCGCATCGGCGCCGGGGAATACCTGTCCGGGGTGGAGGAGCTCCAGCGCTTCGCCCGCCGCGCCGCCGGGTTCTTCGCCGACGTCGACGTCTGGCTCACGCCCACGATGGGCGGCCCGCCGGTGCCGCTCGGGACGCTCACCGGCACCGACGAGGAGCCCCTGCGCGGGGAGGCGGCCGCCGGCGGCTTCCTCATGTTCGACGCCGAGTACGCGAACATCACCGGCGGCCCGGCGATGAGCGTGCCCGCGGGCCTGGACGGGGACGGGCTCCCGCTCGCCGTCGCCTTCCTCGGCCGCCCGGGGGAGGACGCGCGTCTCATGGCACTGGCCGCGCAGCTCGAGGCCGTCCGTCCGTGGGCCCATCTGCACCCGCCCGTGCTGCACACCTGAACGAGGGGAAGGAGCCCTTCGGCCAGCCCGTCAGCTGGGTCCTGACCGCCGCGTCCGTGCTCTCGACCGCCGCGGCCGTGCTCTCGGCCCGCCTCAGCCGGCGGGCGGGGCAGGCGGGGGAGGCTCCTGCACGCCGTCGTGCCTGTCCGGGTCGTCGCGGTCGGCGCGGAGGGTCCGCACCGCGGCGCTCACCGTCGGGTAGAAGTGGTCGACGCCGAATCTCGCCCGGGTGCCGAACCGCACGAGCCTGTCCTTCATGGGGCCCTTCAGCTCGGCGAACACGAGCTGGATGCCGCGCTGGGCGAGCCACTCGTCCAGCTCGATGAGCTCCTCGAGCGCCGTCGTGTCGATGCCCGTGATCGGCTCGGCAGCGAGGACCACGTGGGTCACGGGCCGCCCCGCGGCCTTGACGAGCGAACGGAGGAAGTCCGTGAGCACCGAGCCGTTGGCGAAGAAGAGCGGCGCGTCGAACCGCGCGAGGATGAGGCCGGGGAGCCGCGTGCCCTCGGGGTGCCGGGAGAGGTCGTGGTAGCCGGGAACCTCATCGAGATGGCCCAGCTCGGCGCGGTACGGGGTGAACGCGCGGCGGACGAACTCGAGCAGCGCAAGCCCGATCGCGACGAGGATGCCCGGGAGCACACCGAGCGTCGTCACGCCCACGAAGGCGGCCGCATCACCGCGGCCTCGCTCCGGCTCATCCGCGCGAGCCGGACGATCTCGGGCGCGTCCACGAGGCCCACCACGGCCACGATCACCACCGCCGCGAGCGTCGCGGTCGGAATGTAGGAGGTGAGGCCGGGGGCGAGGAGCATGAACGCCAGGACGAGGGCGGCTGCCACGACGCCCGTGAGCTGGCTGCGGGCCCCCGCCGCCAGGGCCACCGGCGTCCGCGACCCGCTGGCCGAGACGGGCAGGCCGCCGAGGAGCCCGGTCACGGCGTTCGCCAGCCCGATCGCGCCCAGCTCCCGGTTGCCCGAGACGTCGCCGCCGTACCGCGACGCGAGGCTCTTCGACAGCACGCCCGAGTCAGCGAACGTCATGAGGGCGATCCCGGCCGCCGGGACCACCAGCGCCAGGGCGTCTTCCAGGACGACGCCGCGGAACGGCGGGGGCGGCAGCCCGGAGGGGAGGGCGCCGGCCACCGCGGTGCGGGTGCCGAGGCCGAGCAGCCACGTGGCCGCCGCGGAGCCGACCACGGCCGCGAGCATCCCCGCGAGCCGCCATCCGAGCAGGCCGGCCGCGGCGATGACGGCGAGCGACCCTGCGCCCACGGCCACCGAGACCGGATTGGCCGCGGGGAGCGCCCCGGCCAGGGCCACGAGCTGCTCCCACGGGGTGGCGCCCGAGGCGTGGAGCCCGGTCAGCGTGGCCAGCTGCGAGGCGAAGACCACGAGGGCGAGCCCGCTGAGGTACCCGAGCCGGATCGGCCGCGACTGCAGCTGCGTCACCACCCCCAGCCGCAGGAGGGAGCCGGCCACCATGAGCGCGCCCATGAGCAGGGCGAGGAGGCCCGCGAGTGCGACCGCCCGCTCGGCGCTGCCGGCCGCGAGCGGCAGGACGGACGCCGCAATGAGGGGCGCCAGCGCCGAGTCGGGCCCCAGCACGAGGACGCGGCTCGGGCCGACGAGCGCGTACACCGCCATCGGGACGACGGTCGCGTAGAGCCCGGTGACCGGCGGCAGCCCCGCGGCCTGCGCGTACGCCATGCCCGCCGGGATGAGGAGCGCGAACAGCCCTGCTCCCGCCACGACGTCGTCGCGGAGCCAGCGCGGCTCGTAGTGCCGCAGCCATGGCGCGAGGGGGATCCGGCGCTGCAGCCGGCGAGCCGCCGCTGCACCGCGCGCCCGCCACCGATCCACGCCCATGCTGGGATGATGTCGCTCCGCAGCACGCCCCGCCAGTGCCGGTGGCAGGATGGGAGGGTGAGCACAGCCATCGTCGTCGGCAGCGGGCCCAACGGGCTCGCCGCAGCCGTGCACCTGGCCGCCCACGGCGTCCAGGTGCGGGTGCTCGAGGCCCAGGACGAGATCGGCGGCGGATGCCGCTCCTCCCAGCCCACCCTTCCCGGGGTGGTCGCCGACGACTGCTCGGCCTTCCACCCCCTGGCCGCCGCGTCGCCGTTCCTCACCGGGCTGGGGCTCGAGGAGCACGGCCTGCGGTGGCTGTGGCCCGAGGTCCAGCTCTCCCACCCGCTCGACGGCGGCCGCGAGGCAGTCCTGTGGCAGGACCTGGGCCGCACCACGGAGGGGCTCGGCGCGGACGGCCCCGCGTGGGACGCCCTCGTGGGCCGCGCCGCCCGAGGCTTCGGCACCATCGTCGGCGAATTCCTCGGCCCGCTGCTCCATGTGCCCCGGCATCCGCTCGCCCTCGCCCGATTCGGCGCCGACGCCGTCCTCCCGGCAACGCTCACGGCCCGCCGGTGGAGCGGCGAGGAGGCCCGCGCCCTGTTCGCCGGCATCGCCGCGCATGCCTTCGCGCCCCTGGACGCGCCTCTGACCACCTCCGTGGGGCTCGTCCTCGCCGCATCCGCCCACGCCGTCGGATGGCCCGTCGCCGAGGGCGGCTCCGGCGCCATCGCGTCCGCGCTCGCCGCCCGGCTCTCGCAGCTCGGTGGGACCCTCGAGACGGGGGCCCCCGTCACGGAGGCCGGCGAGCTCGACGGGGCGGACCTCGTCCTCCTCGACCTCGCCCCCGGGGCCGCGGCCCGGCTCCTCGCCCGGCGCCTCCCCGCCGGCACGGCCTCGGCCTACACCCGCTACCGCCACGGGCCCGCGGCCTTCAAGGTCGACTTCGCCATCGAGGGGGACGTCCCGTGGCAGGCGGAGCACTGCCGCCGGGCCGGCACCGTGCACCTCGGCGGCACGCTCGAGGGGATCGCCGCGGCGGAGGCTGAGGTGGCCCGGGGCCGGATGCCCGCCCGGCCGTTCGTGCTCGTGGGGCAGCAGTACCTCGCCGATCCCTCGCGTTCGCGGGACGGCATCAACCCCGTCTGGGCCTACGCCCATGTCCCGCAGGCGTACCCGGGCGACGCGACGGAGGCGCTCACCGCCCAGATCGAGCGGTTCGCCCCCGGGTTCAGAGCCAGGATCCGCGCCACCGCCGTGCGCGGGCCCGCGGCGCTCGAGGCCCACAACGCCAACTACGTGGGCGGGGACATCGGCACCGGCGCCACCTCGGGGTTCCAGCTGCTCGCACGCCCGCGCCTGGCCGCCAACCCCTACGCGACCGGGGTCCCCGGCGTGTACCTGTGCTCCGCGGCCACCCCGCCCGGGCCGGGAAGCCACGGCATGTCCGGCTACCGCGCGGCACAGGCAGCGCTCGGCTGGCTCGCGCGCCGCTAGGGTGGACAGGTGCACGACCCCCACAGGACCGCCTTCCCCTTCGAGGACCTGCGCCGGCGCCCCGACGTCGAAGCCCCCAACCTGCAGGCCTTCGACGCCACCGACAGGCTCCTCGGCGCCCGCGGCCTCGAGCAGGCGGGGGCGCGCGGACTCGCCGGGCGGGAGATCGCCGTCATCGGCGACGCCTACGGCGCTATCACGCTCCAGCTCGCCGCCGCCGGGTACGCCGGCGTCCGGGTCCACCAGGACCTCGTGACCGGCCGGGCCGCGCTCGCGGGCAACGCCGTGGCGCTCGGGCTGGCGGGCAGCTACGAGGAGCACGAGCTGGACGCCGGCCTGCTCACGGGCGCCCGGCTCGTCCTCGCCCAGCTGCCGAGGGGCCTCGCGGAGCTCGAGGAGCTGGCCGACGCGGTGGCCCGCTGGGCGGCCGACGACGTCGTGCTGGCCGCCGGCGGCCGCGTGAAGCACATGACGCTGGCCATGAACGGCGTCCTCGCCGCCCGCTTCACCGAGGTGGCGGCGGAGCTCGCGGTGCACAAGTCCCGGCTCCTGACCGCCGCCGGGCCGCGCCCCGTCCCCGAGCTGGCGCCCTTCCCGGTATGCGCAGCGCACGGCGACGTCGGCCTGACCTTGTGCGCGTACGGCGGCGCGTTCGCCGGTGCGCGCCTCGACCTCGGCACCCGCTTCCTGCTCGGGTTCCTCGACCGGATCCCCGGCGGCCCCGCGACCACTGCCGTGGACCTCGGCTGCGGCACCGGCGCCCTCGCGGCCGCCTACGCCCTCCGGCACCCCGGCGCGCGGGTCGTGGCCACCGACCGCTCCGCCGCGGCGGTCCGCTCGGCGCGCGCCACCGTGGAGGCGAACGGGGTAACCGGCCGCGTCGCCGTCGAGCACGACGACGCCGGGGAAGACCTGCCGGAGGCGTGCGCCGACGTCGTGCTCCTCAACCCGCCCTTCCACCTTGGTGCGAGCGTCCACGCCGGGGCGGGGCTCAAGCTCATCGCCGCAGCCGGCCGGCTCCTGAAGCCCGGCGGCGAGCTGTGGTGCGTGGCCAACAGCCACCTGGGCTACCGGGCCGCGCTGCAGCGGGCGGTGGGCAGGACGGAGGTGGCCGGGCGCAACCGGAAGTTCACCGTGACACGCTCCGTGCGCCGCGCCGCCGCCCGGGACGCCCCCGGCGCGGACTCCCGCCCGGAAGGCCCTTCTCGTCCTCCGGCTCCCGGCGTACCGTCGGAGGGGCCATGACCGAACAGCAGCCCTACGAGCTCCTCCGCCGCTACGCGGACTTCGAGCTGCGTCGCTACCCCGCCCACACCGTGGCGGAGGTCGAGGTGAGCGCATCCTTCGACAGGGCGGGCAACGCCGCCTTCCGCCGCCTCTTCAACTACATCAGCGGCAGCAACACGGCCCGGCAGCCCCTGGCCATCACCGCGCCCGTGGTGCAGGAGGCCGGTCCAGGCCGCCTGCCGTCCCAGAAGGTGGCCATGACGGCCCCCGTGCTCCAGAGCGGACCGCTCGACGCCGGTGCCGCCGGCCGGGGTGCCCCAGAGGAGGGCGCCTACGTGGTCGCGTTCGTGCTCCCCGCCGGCATCACGGAGGAGTCGGCGCCGGTGCCCGCCGATCCGCGGGTGCGGATCCGGTCGGTGCCGGCCTCCACGGCCGCCGCGCTGCGCTTCTCCGGGCGCGGGTCCGGGGCGGCGTTCGCCCGGCACGCCAGGGAGCTGCGGGAGGCCATGGCCGCGGCCGGCCTCGAGCCCTCGGGGGCGCCCCGGTTCGCCCGGTTCGACCCACCGTTCAAGCCCTTCTTCCTGCGCCGCAACGAGGTCGTGCAGGACGTGGCACGGGCCTAGCCGCCGGCGGCCGGCCCGTTCACCGCGAAGTCTCCGAGGAGTTCGGCGAGCGTGTCCTCCCCGCTGGCCGCGACGGCAGGATCGCTGCCTTCCGTCACCGCCGCGATGAGGCCGAAGTGCAGGGCCCAGCCGGCCGCCCTCAGCCAGCAGGCGTGGTCGTAGGCGGCACCCAGCCGCGCCCTGAAGGCAGCCCGGTCCCGGAAGCCGAAGAGCTGCCACGCGCACGCGAGGTCCACGGCCGGGTCGCCGGCGCATGCGTCGCCGAAGTCGATCACCGCGCTGAGCCGGCCGTCCGCGCCGAGGAGCACGTTGCCGGGGTGCAGGTCCCCGTGCACCCACCGGCGCGGGCCCTGGTGCGCAGCGGCACTCCTGAACCCGTTCCAGAGCCGCGCGAGGGCGTTCGCATCCGCCCGAGCGGCCGCGCGCGCGAGGCGCCCGCGCACGGCGGCGTCGATCGAGTCGAGTCCGCCGTCGCGGAACGGGTTCGCCGGCGCCCCCGCGGACGCGGGAGCGTGCAGCGCCACGAGAAAGGACGCCAGCCGGGCGGCGGCGGCCCCCCGCAGACGGGCCGGGACCGCGAGCGCGGGGAGGCCGTCCGCCCAGAGGCACACGCTCCAGTCCCACGGGTAGCCGCGTCCCGGACGGCCACGGCGCACGGGCAGCGGCAGCCCGATGTCGACGCCGGCCGCCGCGAGCCGGGCCGCCGCAGCCGGGACGACCTCGAGCTCCTTGAGCAGCAGGGGGGCGGCGAGCGTCCGCCGCGGGAGGCGCACGCACAGGTCGCCGCCGAGGCGGAAGACGAGGTTGTCCCAGCCGACGGCGGCCGGCCGCAGCGCCAGGTCGGCGAGGTCAGGATGCTGGTCTGCCAGGAGCCCGGCCACCAGATCTGCGGTGACAGGGACTTCCTGCTCTGGTACGGAAGTCGCCGGCATGCATGATCCTCGGTTCGGCGGTGGGACAATGGCCTCCACGGTAACGTACTCCGAAGTAGCTCGTCCGTGATTCTGCCGAGAGGACCCAGTGACGGAGACCCGCCAGTCAGCCGCCCGACGTGGGACCAATTTGCCCCGCATGGGCGACTTCAACCTCACCGTGATCCTCGATGCCATCCGCCGGTCCGAGTCCGGCCTCAGCCGGGTCGAGCTAGCCCAGATCGTCGGGCTGTCGCCGCAGACCATCTCCAACATCTCGCGCCGCCTCCTGGACCAGAAGCTCATCGTCGAGGCCGGGAAGGAGGGCTCCGGGCCGGGCAAGCCGCGCACGATCCTCAGGCTCAACCCGCAGGGCATGTACGCCCTCGGGGTGCACCTCGATCCGAGCCTGGTCACCGTCGTGCTCCTCGATCTCGTGGGCCGGATCGTGGAGAAGGAGATGTTCGTGACCCCCCGCAGCCACGAGCCGGACGAGGTCGTCGCCGCGATCGCCCGGTCTGTCGAGGGGCTCCTCGAGCGCTCCGGCATCGCCCGCGAGCTCGTGGCCGGCGTCGGCGTGGCAGCACCCGGGCCGATCGACCTGGACCGCGGCGCCGTGGTCGGTCCGCCGCTGCTGCGCGGCTGGGTCGACGTCCCGCTGCAGGCGATGGTCCAGGAGGCCACCGGCCTGCCGGCCATCATGGACAAGGACGTCACCGGCGCCGCCGTCGCGGAGACCTGGACCGGGGCACCCGGCGGGGCGGACAGCTTCGCCTTCTTCTACCTGGGCACCGGGCTCGGCTGCGGCCTCGTCCTCGGCGGCGAGGTCTACCGGGGCAGCTCGGGCAACGCCGGCGAGATCGGGCACATCATCGTGGACCCGGACGGCCCGGAGTGCTTCGACGGGTGCGGGATGCGCGGGACGATCGCCACCGTGCTCGAGCCGGTGCGGCTCGTCGGCGAGGCCATCGAGGCAGGGGTGCTCCTCCCGCTCGGCGACGAGCCCACGGCCGGGGACTTCCAGGAGGCCTTCGCGCACCTGAGCGGCCTCGCCGGCAGGGGCGACGAGCACGCCGTCACGATCCTGAGCGCGGCCGCGCGGAAACTCGCGTGGGCCGCCGCCGTCGTCGGCAACCTCCTCGACGTCGACCGGATGGTCTTCGGCGGGCCCTTCTGGGCACCGGTGGCCGATTTCTGCCTCGAGGTGCTGCCCGACATGGTCAACGGCCTCCTGGCGGCCCGGGGGATCTACCGGGTCGAGATCGCCGGGACCGGGCTGGGCGAGGACGTCGGCGCCGTGGGGGCCGCGTGCCTCGTGCTGGAGCGTGCGCTCGCGCCGAGGGCAGAGCGGCTCCTGCTCGGCGGGTAGCATGGGCACCAAGCCGCCGGCGCAGGCGCCCAGGCGGTGCGGGCACAGGAGGGGGACGCCATGCTCCAGCACGTCGACGGGGTGCCGCCGGCACCGCCGCTGAGCGCCGGCGAGCTCGGAGAGGCGGCGCGGGTCATCGCCGCCGTCTCCCGCCAGTTCGAGGCGAAGGTGGTCGGCCAGGACCGCCTGCGGCAGACCCTGCTGATCGGCCTCCTCACCGGCGGCCACGTGCTGCTCGAATCGGTTCCCGGGCTCGCCAAGACGACCGCAGCCTCGACGCTCGCGGACTCGATCCGGGGCTCCTTCCGGCGCATCCAGTGCACCCCCGACCTCCTGCCGAGCGACATCGTGGGCACGCAGGTCTACGACGCACGCGACGCGAGCTTCACCACCCAGCTCGGCCCCGTGCACGCCAACATCGTGCTCCTCGACGAGATCAACCGGTCGAGCGCGAAGACGCAGAGCGCCATGCTCGAGGCGATGCAGGAACGCCAGACCAGCATCGGCGGCGAGGTCCACCGGCTCCCGGAGCCCTTCCTCGTGCTCGCCACCCAGAACCCCATCGAGCAGGAGGGCACCTACCAGCTCCCCGAGGCGCAGATGGACCGGTTCATGCTCAAGGACGTGCTCGACTACCCGACGCCCGAGGAGGAGGCCGAAGTCCTCCACCGGATCGACCGGGGCGTCTACGCCGCTGACGCCTCGACCGGGCCAGCAGCGGACCTCAGCGAGGTGGCGGAGCTCCAGGCCGCCGCGCGCCGGGTGTACCTCGACCCCGCCATCGTGCGCTACATCGTGGGGCTGACGTACGTGACCAGGCACGCAGACCAGTACATCGACCCGCGTCTGGCGGGCTACATCGAGTTCGGCGCGAGCCCCCGCGCCTCGATCGCCTTCGCCGCCGCGGCGCGGGCGGCGGCCCTCCTGTCCGGGCGCGACTACGTGGTCCCCGAGGACGTCAAGTCGCTCGCGCACCGGGTGCTGCGCCACCGGGTCATCCTCGGCTTCGAGGCCGCCGCGGACCACGTGCTCGTGGAGACCGTCATCGACGCCCTCGTCGCCGCCGTGCAGACACCCTAGGGCGCCCCCAATGCGGACCAGCCTCGTGGCGAAGGTCGCCTCGAAGATGTTCATCTTCGCCCACCGCCGGGCGCGGACGATGCTCGACGGCGAATACGGTGCGGTGTTCCGCGGCCGCAGCCTCGACTTCGACGACCTGCGTGCCTACGCGCCCGGCGACGAGATCCGCGACATCGACTGGAAGGCGTCCGCCCGCGTCGGAGCGCCCCTCGTGCGGAGGTACGCGGCCGTCCGCAAGCAGACGGTCGTCCTCGTGGCGGACACCGGGCGGGGCATGGCGGCGGTGTCCCGCAGCGGGGAGCCCAAGCGCGAGATCATGCTCATGGCCCTCGGCGTCATGGGCTACCTCGCGTACCGCCACGGGGACCAGCTGGCCCTCGTCGCGGGGGACTCCTCGGCCACCGCGGCCCACCCGCCCCGCACGGGCCAGGCCCACCTCGAGCAGATCCTGCGCCGGCTCCAGTCCTCCGCCGGCACCTCCGCGTCCCGCAGCGACCTCACGGCCCAGCTCGCCCACGTCGCCCGCACCGTCCGGCGCCGGGGCCTCCTCGTCGTCGTCGCCGACGAAGCAGTCCTGGACGACGAGGACGAGGCGCTCCTGGCTCGCCTCGCCGTCCAGCACGAGATCCTCTGGATCACCGTCCTGGACGCCGAACTCGTCGGCGCCGCCGCACCACGGCGGAGCTACGACGTCGACGGCGGCGCGCTCCTCCTCGGCCGGCTCGCCGCCGAGGAGGAGGTGGTCCGCGAGTACGGGCGCCTCATGGCCGAGCGCACCGAGCGCCGGGAGCGGATCCTGAACCGCCTCGGCATCGTCGAGGGACGCCTCGGCTCCGTCGACGAGGTCCTCCCGGGCATCTTCCGGCTCCTGGAGAGGCACCGCCGTGCCCGCTGACACCCCGTTCTACGGACCCCTCGCCTACTCGGGCTTCTGGCTCTTCCTGGGCCTGGCGCTCGCGGCCGCCGCGGTCGGCTGGGTCGGCTACGCCGTGGTCAGCACCCGGCCGCCCCGGCCCGTGGCGGACGCGTCCATCCCGCGCTTCCACGCCTCGCCGGGCCTCCGCCGCGTGTACCTCGGCAGGATCGAGGAGATCGCCGAACTGCTCGAGGCCGGGGAGATCGGCTCCCGCACCGCCGCCCAGGAGCTCTCGCGGATCGTCCGCGGATTCGTGCAGGAGGCCACCGGCGTCGGGGCCTCCCGCATGACCCTCGAGGAACTGCGCCGGCAGCCGGTCCCGGCGGTGGCCGCCGCCGTCGAGCGCTTCTACCCGGGCGAGTTCTCCGCCCCGGGGGAGCCGGATGCCGAGGCCGCCCTCGGCGCCGCCCGGACGGTGGTGGGCTCGTGGATCTGAACTATGCATGGCTCCTGGTGCCGGGGGTGCTGGCCCTCCTCGGCGCCGCAGCCGTGGTGCTGTGGAGGCGGAAGGGCACGGACGACGCCGTTCCGGTCGCCCACGGCGACCGGCTCGCCGCCCTGCCGAGCTACCGGCGGCTCGTGCGGAGGCAGCGGATCTGGCTCGCGGTCGTCGTCGGCGCCGCCCTCGTCCTCGCGGGGGCGCTCCTCGTCGCGGCCGCCCGGCCGATCCTCGCCTCCTCCCAGCGGCCCGAGCAGCGCAGCCGCGACATCATCCTGTGCCTGGACACCTCGGGGTCGATGAGCCGGGCCGACTCGGCGATCGTGGACGTCTTCGCCTCCATGGTCCGGGACTTCCACGGCGAGCGGATCGGCATGACGATCTTCGACGGCAGCGGCGTCCAGGTCTTCCCCCTCACCGACGACTACTCCTACATCGAGGAGCAGCTGGGCCGGGCCCAGACCGCCTTCGACCAGCGCGGGGGCGACCCGTCCTTCTTCGAGGGCACCTCCGAGGGGCGCGGCACGTCCCTGATCGGCGACGGCCTGGCTGCGTGCGTGATGAACTTCCCGCGCCTCGGCACCGAGAAGCGCTCCCGCTCGGTCATCCTCTCGACGGACAACTACCTCGCCGGACGGCCGATCTTCACCTTGCAGCAGGCGGCCGACCTCGCGACCTCGAGCCAGGTCAAGGTCTACGCCCTCAACCCCGCCGACTTCGGAAGCACCACCCCCACCCAGGAGACCCTCGGCCTGCGCACCGCGGCCGAGTCCACCGGCGGAACCTACTTCCCGCTGCGGAGCACCACCGCCGCACGCAGCATCATCGCCCAGATCCAGGCGAGCGAGGCGACCGCCACGAAGGCCGCGGCCCGCGGACTGGTCGCAGACAAGCCGGAGGTGCCGCTGGGCATCGCCCTCGCCGCGGGCCTGGTGCTCGCCCTGGGCCTGTGGAGGGCGCGGACATGACGGTCCTGCCCGTGATCCCCTGGTGGGCCGCCCTCGCGGCCAGCATCCTCGTCCTCGGCGCCGTGGGCTGGGCCGCCTGGCGCGCCCTGGCCGCGGGCCGGCCGCGCGTGCCGTGGATCCTCCGGTGCCTGCTGGCCGTGTTCCTCGTCGCGGCCGTGTGGCGGCCGGGCATTCCCGGCGCCGAGGCGCAGGGCGCCGCGAGCGATGTGAACGTCTTCTTCGTCGTCGACCTCACCACGAGCTCCGCCGCGGAGGACTACGGCGGCAGGCCCCGCCTCGAGGGCATGCGCGCGGACATGGCTGCCATCGCCGAGCGCCTCGCAGGGGCCAAGTTCGCCGTCATCACGTTCGACACCAGGGGCAGCGTCAGGATGCCCCTCAGCGCGGACACCTCCGCCCTCGAGACGACCGCCGAGACCATGCGCCCCGCCTACTACGTGTACTCGCAGGGCTCGAGCATCACCGCGGGCGCCGACGCCCTGCGGCAGCGACTCGAGGCATCGGCCCACGACGCCCCGGAGCGCCAGCGTGTGGTGTTCTACCTCGGCGACGGAGAGCAGACGAGCGCGGGCGCGCCGGCCCCGATGGGGATCGACCGCGGTCTCGTCAGCGGGGGAGCGGTGCTCGGGTACGGCACGGCCTCCGGCGGCCGGATGCGGGAGAACGCGCCGGATGCGCAGGGCGAGCAGCCGTACCTGCTCGACCCGACCACCGGCGCGGACGCCGTCAGCCGGATCGACGAGGACGCCCTGCGCGGGCTCGCGGGCCAGCTCGGGGTCCCCTACGTGCACCGCGGTCCCGGGGACGCCGTGGATGCGGCCCTCGTCCAGGCGCAGCCCGGGACCCTGAGGCCCACCGCCGAGTCGGGGCTGTTCGGCCGATTCGAGCTCTACTGGATCTTCGCCCTGGCGGCGTTCGGCCTCACCCTGGCCGAGGTCGTCCGGTCGGGCCGTGCGCTGCTGGAGGTCCTGCCGGTGCGGAGGCCGGGATGACGGCGCTGCTGGGACGGCGCCCCCGGAGCCGACCGGGTCCCGCCGAGGAGAGCCCAGACCGGCGCGCTGCACGGCTGCAGCGCCGGTCCCGGCTGCTCCTGGGCGGCCTGCCGTTCGTCCTGGTCGCCCTCCTGGCGGCCGCCAAGCTGCTGGGCATGAACGCCTACGCCCAGGAGGCCATCGTGGCCTTCGACGGCAAGGACGCCGCCGGCGTCGCCTCAGGCGCGGCGGGCATGGGGTTCCTCGACGTCGTCGAGACGCACAAGTCCCACTTCGCCGCCGGCGACGCCGCCGTCGTCGCGGGGGACTGGACGCGGGCCCGCGCGGAGTTCGAGGAGGCGCTGCGCCGGACGGGTCCCGACGACGAGTGCACGGTGCGGGTCAACCTGGTGCTGACCATCGAGAAGCTCGGGGACGCGGCACGGGACGCGGGCGACACCGCGAAGGCGGGGATGCTCTACCGCGACGGGGAGGCAGTGGCCGAGGCCGCCCCGCAGGGCTGCTTCCAGCAGAACAGCCCGCAGAACCAGCAGCAGCAGGGCCAGAGGCTCGGCGAGGCCAAGGAGCGGCTGCAGGGCAAGCAGGGCGCCCCTGGCCCCTCTGGCCAGCCGGCCGGACCCCCCCGCCAGCAGGACCAGCCCGGGCAGCAGGGCACCCCCGGCCCGCAGGGCCAGGCGCCCGCGCCCTCGGCGGCGCCGTCGCCCGGGCAGGGCCAGACGCCCGAGGACCAGCGGCTGCGGAACCTCGAGCGCAAGTCGCAGGCCGGCCAGCAGCAGCGCTCGGACGGGCAGCAGCGCAACGACTACCTCGACAGCCCGCCGTCGGCCCCGGTCGACAGGCCCTGGTAGCAGTCACATTCCGTCACTGCAGGACACATTCCGGCGGGGGCTTGATGGAGCCGTGCCTGCCTTTCTAGGCTCGTAGGCAAGTTGCTCGTGCAACGTGTCAGCGATCCCCCTCAGCGGGGATGTGGGTGCCCCCGTGTGGGCCTGACATTTGCCGCAGGGACCAGTCCTGGTCGTACAGCGCCAGCCGCGGCGGCGCTCTAGGAGCGGACCTTCCCTGCGATCCCTGAAGAACCCTGCCCTGGCGATGCGCCGTGCCCCGGCGCGCCAGTGCAGACCGGACACCCAAGGATGCAGATGTCACCACCGACCCTCATCGACGTACCCGGCGCCGCAGCACCGGCGCCCATCGCCCTCTCCTACGAGCTGTTCCCACCGCGCAGCCCGGCGGCCTCGCAGAGCCTGTGGACCACCATCCGCGAGCTCGAGGCCACCGATCCCGACTATGTCTCCGTGACGTACGGGGCAAGCGGGTCCAACCACGACACCGCCCTGGACCTCGTGGACCGCCTCCAGCTCGAGACCACGCTGCGCCCGCTGGCCCACCTCACCTGCGTCGGCGGGACGCCCGAGGAGCTCACCGGCGTCGTCAACGAGCTCCTGGACCGAGGCGTGCGCGGGATCCTCGCCCTGCGGGGGGACGCCCCGCGGGACGGCGCCCTTCCACGCGGCGCGCTGCGCCACGCCCAGGACCTCATCGAGCTGATCCGACGGGCCGAGGGCCGCCGGTGCGCCCAGTTCGCGGCCGGCAAGGTCGCGATCGGCGTGGCGGCGTATCCCACGCGCCACCCGGAATCGCCCAGCGAGGTCCACGACATCGAGGTGCTCCTGGCCAAGCAGCGCTCGGGGGCGGACTTCGCCATCACGCAGGTCTTCTTCCGCGCCGAGCAGTACGCCTCGCTCGTGCACCGTGCACGGCGCGCGGGGGTGACGATCCCCATCATCCCGGGGATCATGCCCTTCACGAGCCTGCGCCGCGTCGAGAAGCTCGCCCAGCTCTCCGGCGTCGCCCCCGACCCCGCGCTCGTCGACAGGCTCCGTGCCGCCGGCGGCGATGCGGCGGCGGTCCGCAGGATCGGCACCGAGGCCAGCGTCCGCCTGGCCGAGGCCGCGCTCGCCGCCGGCGCCCCGGGCCTGCACCTCTACACCTTCAACGAGCACGGCGCGGCGCTGGACGTCCTCGCCCGGCTCGACCTCCCGCGGCCCCGCCGGCCGCTGCTCGCGGCCCGCCACCGGGCCGCCGTCTGACCCCCTGACCTCTCCACCACCAAGGACTCCACCATGACTGCCCAGCACACCCCTGCCCAGTTCCCGTCTGCCACCGTCCTCGGCTACCCGCGCATCGGCCGCCGCCGCGAGCTCAAGAAGGCCGTCGAGGCCTACTGGGCCGGCGCCAGCTCCCTGGCAGAGCTCGAGGCCTCGGCCGAGGCGCTCCGGCTCGCCACCGTGGACCGCCTCGCCGAGCTCGGCCTGACCGGCACCGCCGCCGTCCCCGGCACCTTCTCCTTCTACGACCAGGTCCTCGACACGCTCGTCGCCCTCGGCGCGGTCCCGGCGCGCTTCGGGACGCTGCACGACGGCGACGGCCGCCTCGGCCTCGACGCCTACTTCACGCTCGCCCGCGGCACCGCCGAGCAGCAGCCGCTGGAGATGACCAAGTGGTTCGACACCAACTACCACTACCTCGTGCCCGAGATCGGCCCCGAGACCGAGTTCTCGCTCTCCTCGGAGCGCATCGTCGAGGAGTTCTCGCTCGCCCTGGCGCACGGGACCGTCACCCGGCCCTACCTCGTCGGGCCCGTCACCTTCCTCGGGCTGTCGAAGGCGTCCGACGGCGCGCCGGCCGGCTTCGCGCCGCTGTCCCGCCTCGAGGACATCCTCCCGGTCTACGCCGAGCTCCTCGAGAAGCTCGCCGCCGCAGGCGCGCCGTGGGTCCAGCTCGACGAGCCTGCCCTGGCGGCCGACCTCGACCTCCCCGGCGGCACCTCGCCCGCCGAGGTGAGCGCCGCCGTCGGGCGCGCCTACGCCGCCCTCACGGCGCCGGCCGCCGGGTCCGGGCGCCCGGCGATCCTCCTCTCCGCCCCGTACGGAGGCCTCGGCGAACAGGCCGCCGCCGTGGCCGCGACGGGCGTCGAGGCCGTGGCGCTGGACCTGTTCAAGGGCCAGCTGCCCGCGAACCTCGGGCAGTTCGCCGGCAAGACCGTCGTGGCCGGGGTCGTGGACGGCCACAACATCTGGCGCAACGACCTCGCAGCCTCCGCCGCCACGCTCGACGCCCTCCGCGAGGCCGGCGCGCGCCACGGCTTCGAGGTCGCCGTCGCGACGTCCACCTCGACCTTCCACGTCCCGCACGACGCCGAGGAGGAGACCCAGCTCGACCCGCAGCTGCGCAGCTGGCTGGCCTTCGCCGACCAGAAGGTGCGCGAGGTCGTGACACTCGCCGGCCACCTCGCCGCTCCGGGCTCCCAGGACGCGGCCCTGGCGGAGTCCTCGCGGATCCTCGCCACCCGCGCCGAGGCGCCGGGTGTGCGCCGGCCCGAGGTCCGCGAGCGCACCGCGGCCCTCACGGCCGAGGACTTCTCCCGCTCCGGGTACGGCGTCCGCGCCCAGGCCCAGGAGGCCGTGCTCGAGCTGCCCCCGCTGCCCACCACGACCATCGGCTCCTTCCCGCAGACCGCCGAGGTCCGCAGCGCGCGCGCCCGCCTGACAAAGGGCGCGATCGACGAGGCCGAGTACGAGCGGCTCATGAAGGACGAGATCGCCCGGGTCATCGCCCTGCAGGAGGAGCTCGGCTTCGACGTGCTCGTCCACGGCGAGCCCGAGCGCAACGACATGGTCCAGTACTTCGCAGAGCACCTCGACGGGTTCGACGTGACGGTCCACGGCTGGGTGCAGTCCTACGGCTCCCGCTGCACGCGCCCCTCCATCCTGTGGGGCGACGTCTCCCGGCAGGCCGGCCCGTCGATCCTCTGGGGCGACGCGGAGAGCGCCGCGCCCATCACCGTCCCGTGGGCCGCCTACGCCCAGTCCCTGACCGACAAGCCCGTCAAGGGCATGCTCACGGGCCCCGTCACGATCCTCGCGTGGTCATTCGTGCGCGACGACCAGCCGCTCGCGGAGACCGCCAACCAGGTGGCCCTCGCCCTCCGCGACGAGATCGCCGACCTCGAGGACGCCGGCATCCGCATCATCCAGGTCGACGAGCCGGCCCTCCGGGAGCTCCTGCCCCTGCGCGCCGCCGACCGCCCCGCGTACCTGGACTGGTCCGTCAAGGCCTTCCGGCTCGCCACGGGCGGGGCCGGCGACGCGACCCAGGTCCACACGCACCTGTGCTACTCGGAGTTCGGCGTGATCATCGACGCGATCGACGGCCTCGACGCCGACGTGACCTCGATCGAGGCCGCCCGCTCCCGCATGGAGGTCGTCACCGACCTCGAGGCGCACGGATTCGGGCGCGGCGTGGGCCCGGGCGTCTACGACATCCACTCGCCCCGCGTACCCGGCCAGGAGGAGATCGAGGAGCTGCTGGCCCGGGCCGTCGAGCACGTCCCCGCCCGGCAGCTGTGGGTCAACCCGGACTGCGGGCTCAAGACGCGCGGCTACGAGGAGACCGAGGCCTCGCTGCGGAACCTCGTGACGGCGGCGAAGGTGGCCCGGGCCGCGCTCGCGGACGTGTCCTCGGCCGTCTGAGTGCGGTGACACGCTGCGGGGCCCCCGGCGCGCCGGGGGCCCCGCAGCCGTGTCCGGCGGGACTCAGTCCCAGAGCACCTCGTCGTCGACCACGCCGTCGGCGTCCGCCGCGGCCACGAGCACCTCGTCCGTGAAGTGCTCGCCGAGGGTGAAGTCGAGCACGAAGTACCGCTCAGGCTGGGCCGGGTAGATGCCCACATGGGCGACCCGGAGGGCCTTGAGGAACACCTCGTCCGTGATGTCCCGGGCACGGTCCACGCCGAAGACGGACCGGACCTCGCCGTCGTCCACGTTCTGGCAGTGGAACCGCCGGTACTGCTCCGCGGCGCTGTCCTCGTCCTCGAGCTGCTGGCTGATGAGCTCCCGGACGGACTCGACGAGCTCGGGGAGGAAGCGGAGGCGGTAGTCGACCTTGTGCAGCGCCGCCTCGTCCAGCCGGTCCTGGGCGGTGATGTTGAGGTCGAGCTCGACGGGGACGCCGTCGAGGGTGAACCTGCCGGCCACAGCCCTCCCGGCGCTGGGCGCGAGGGCGATCTCACCGAAGTGCTGGCTCACTGCCGTCTCCATGACAGAACGATAAGCCCGCACCGGCGCGGCAGGCCAGCGTCCCTAGGCGAGCCGCGCGAGCAGCGCCGCCGCGTCGTGCGGGGCCCGTCCGTCGGCGTCGTTGTCGAAGTAGACGTAGGCGTCGCGGCCGGCGGCGAGCCAGTCCCGCACGCGCCCGGCCCACCGGTCCAGCGAGGCCTCCGAGTAGCCGCCCCCGTAGAGGCGGCTCTCGCCGTGCAGCCGGGCGTACCGGATCCCGGAGGTGTCCGCGTCGACCTCCGGCCACGTCCCGGCGCTGTCGGAGGCGACCATGCAGATGCCCTCCCGCGCGAAGAGCTCCCGCGCCTCGGCGCCGGCGAAGCTCTCGTGGCGGGGCTCGACGGCGTGCAGGATGGGGCCGTCCGCGGCAGCCTCGACGAGGGCCCTGTCGTCGGGGACCTTGGCGTCGTGGCGCGCGGCGAGGGCCGCCGCGTCCGCCGTGGTGCGCGGTAGGAGGTCGAAGAACTCGGCCAGCCGCTCTGCGTCGAACGCCATCCTCGCCGGGAGCTGCCAGAGGACCGGGCCGAGGGTGTCGCCGAGGGCGAGGACGCCGGAGGCGAGGAAGTTTGCGAGCGCGGTCTCGGCGCCGCGCAGCTGGAGCATGTGGGTGATGTAGCGGCTGCCCTTGACCGCGAACACGAACCCCTCCGGGACGGCGGCCTTCCACGCCTCGTAGGAGGAGGGCCGCTGGAGGGAGTAGAACGAGCCGTTGAGCTCGGCTGAGGTGAGCCGGCCGGCGAGGTAGGCGAGCTCGTCCGCCTGCCGCAGGCCCTTCGGGTAGAAGTCGCCGCGCCAGCTGGCGTACCGCCAGCCGGAGGTGCCGATGAACGCGCGGGCCATGGCGGACACGCTACCGGTCCGCCGGTCCGCGCCCGGCCCGCGCGGCGCGGACGGGCAGCGCCGCGAGCTGCTCGGCCACGAGGTCGAGGAAGAGCCGGGTGGCGGAGTCCGCGGCGGCGTGCGGTCGGAGGGCGAAGATGTTCCGTGCGAGCCGGATCTCCGGCACGTCGACGAGCACCACCCCCTCGGGGGTGGCCTGGAGCGCGAGCTCGGGCACCAGGGCCGCGCCCAGCCCCGCCGAGGCCAGCCCGAGGCTCGCGTTGAAGTCGTCGCTGTAGGCCACCACCCGCGGGGCGAGGCCGCAGCCGGCGAAGAGCCGGTCGATCACGGTCGCGTCGGACGTGCCCGGGTGGTGGACGATCCACGGCATCCCGCCCAGCTGGTCCGCGGTGACCCGGGCGCCGTCGGCGATGCCCCAGGACTGCGGCAGGACCACGTGGAAGGGGTCGTCGCCGATCCAGAGTCGCTCCGCGGTGTGCGGCCAGGCGAGGCCGCTCTGGCCCACCTGGTAGACGAGGACCACATCGAGCCCGCCGCCCGAGGCGAGCCTGCGGATGGTGTCCCCGGGCTCGGCCACGGACACGTGCAGGTCGAGTCCGAGCCGGCGCCACCGCTCGCCGCTGAGGACGCGGGGCAGCACGTAGGTCGCGAGGCTCGGGAAGATGCCGAGCCGGAGCTCCCGCCCGGCCGCGTCCGCGGCGCGGGCCGTCGCCGCCTTGAGCGCGTCGATGTCCGTGAGGACCTTCTCGGCGTGGCGGATCATCACGAGGGCGGCCTCGGTCGGGACGATGCTGCGCGGCGTGCGCCGGAAGAGCTCGACGCCGGTCTCGCGCTCGAGCGCGGCCATCTGCTGCGACACGGCCGACGGCGTGTACCCCAGCTGGGCGGCGGCCGAGGCGAACGAGCCGAGGCGGACCACTTCGATGAGGGTCGTCAGGTGCACAGGGTTGACCACGTCGTCTCCTTCCGGCCGCGACCCGCCCAGCCTACGACACACCGCGACACGCCGTGGGATGGGCGACACGCCCCCGGGCTCGGGTGTGGGAACCGGGCATCCACAGCCTGTGGACGCAGGGCCCTGAAGGGCGGGAATACGGGCATCCGGCGGTGCATTAAATGTGGGTCGGCTGTGGACTCACGGGGTGAGGAATGACATACTTGTAAGACAACATCTTGGGGTCCTCGGCAGCAGGGTGCACTACATGTAGTATCGAGGGCACCGAGGTGCGCAGGACTGGATCACAGGGCTGTCAGGGCGGCCGTCGGTGCGGCAGCGGCGAACGCCTCGGCTGGGGAAGCTTTGGAGAATGGGGTAAGGATTCATGAACGTCACGGTCTACACGAAGCCGGCCTGCGTGCAGTGCAACGCGACCTACCGTGCCCTCGACAAGAAGGGCATCGCCTACCAGAGCGTCGATGTCACCCAGGACCCGGAGGCCCTCGAGCGCCTCAAGGCCATGGGGTACATGCAGGCGCCCGTCGTCGTCACGGACGCCGACCACTGGTCCGGCTTCCGCCCGGACAAGATCGCGGCGATCGCCGAGGGCAGCTCGGCAGCCTCGGTGGCCTGACCCACGGCGTCGGGCGTGCCCCGACTCCACCGTCCCAACGAGGGAGCGCGCTGAGATGACCTCCCAGGTCCTCGCCGCGGCCGACGCCGGGGCCACGGGTTCGGATGCCGGATCCCGCCCCACGTCGGCGCGACTCATCTACTTCTCCTCTGTCTCGGGCAACACTCGCCGGTTCATCGACAAGCTCGGCCTGGAGGCCGCGCGGATCCCCCTTCACCAGGGTGATGCGGCCCTCAGGGCCACGGCGCCCTTTGTGCTCGTGGTCCCGACGTACGGGGGGACCGGGGGAGCGGGATCCGTGCCCAAGCAGGTCATCAGATTCCTCAACGACCCGCACAACAGGTCGCTCATCCGGGGCGTCATCAGTGCCGGCAACACGAACTTCGGGGACAACTACTGTGCGGCGGGAGACATCGTCGCCGCCAAGTGCCACGTCCCCCACCTCTACCGATTCGAACTCATGGGCACGCCCGACGACGTGGCCCGGGTCACCGAAGGATTGGACGCATTTTGGACACGACTCTCGAAGAGCCAGCAGTCGCCGTGACGGCAGATCCCAAGGAGCTGCCCGCCAGCTACAAGGGCCTGGGCTACCACGAGCTCAACGCGATGCTGAACCTGTACGGCGAGGACGGCAGGATCCAGTTCGAGGCCGACCGCTACGCGGCGCGCCAGTACTTCCTGGACCACGTCAACACCAACACGGTCTTCTTCCACGACCTGGACGAGAAGCTCGAGTACCTCATCAAGAAGGACTACTACGAGCGCGAGACCCTCGACCAGTACACGATGAACTTCGTGCGCGAGCTGTTCGGCCGCGCGTACAAGAAGAAGTTCCGCTTCGAGACCTTCCTCGGTGCGTTCAAGTTCTACACCTCCTACACGCTCAAGACGTTCGACGGCAAGCGCTACCTCGAGCGCTACGAGGACCGCGTGTGCATGGTGGCGCTCCACCTCGCCCGCGGCGATGAGCAGCTCGCGACCCAGCTCGTCGACGAGATCATCGCCGGGCGCTTCCAGCCGGCAACCCCGACGTTCCTCAACGCGGGCAAGAAGCAGCGAGGCGAGCTCGTCTCCTGCTTCCTGCTGCGCATCGAGGACAACATGGAGTCGATCGCCCGCGGCATCAACTCCGCCCTCCAGCTCTCCAAGCGCGGCGGCGGCGTGGCCCTCTCGCTGACCAACATCCGCGAGCATGGGGCGCCGATCAAGCAGATCGAGAACCAGTCCTCCGGCGTCATCCCGGTCATGAAGCTGCTCGAGGACTCCTTCTCCTACGCCAACCAGCTCGGGGCACGCCAGGGCGCCGGCGCGGTGTACCTGCACGCGCACCACCCGGACATCTACCGGTTCCTGGACACCAAGCGGGAGAACGCGGATGAGAAGATCCGCATCAAGACCCTGTCCCTCGGCGTCGTGATCCCGGACATCACGTTCGAGCTGGCGAAGAAGAACGAGGACATGTACCTCTTCTCGCCGTACGACGTCCAGCGTGTGTACGGCAAGCCGTTCTCGGACATCTCCGTGACGGAGAAGTACTACGAGATGGTCGACGACGCGCGGATCAAGAAGACCAAGATCAACGCCCGCGAGTTCTTCCAGACCCTCGCCGAGATCCAGTTCGAGTCGGGCTACCCGTACATCATGTTCGAGGACACGGTGAACCGGGCCAACCCGATCGCCGGCAAGGTCACCATGAGCAACCTCTGCTCGGAGATCCTGCAGGTGTCCACGCCGAGCGAGTACAACGAGGACCTCACGTACGCCGCGGTGGGCAAGGACATCTCCTGCAACCTCGGCTCGATGAACATCGCCAAGACGATGGACTCCGAGGACTTCGGCCGCTCCATCGAGACGGCGATCCGTGCCCTCTCGGCCGTGTCCGACATGAGCTACATCCAGTCCGTCCCCTCGGTCGCCGAGGGCAACTCGAAGTCGCACGCGATCGGTCTCGGGCAGATGAACCTGCACGGCTACCTCGCCCGCGAGCGGGTGCACTACGGCTCCGAGGAGGGCCTGGACTTCACGAACATCTACTTCTACACCGTGCTGTACCACGCGCTGCGGGCCTCGAACCTGCTCGCCAAGGAGCACGGGCAGGCGTTCGGCGGGTTCGAGAACTCCAAGTACGCCTCGGGGGAGTTCTTCGACAAGTACACCGAGCAGGAGTGGGTCCCGCAGACCGAGAAGGTCAAGGAGCTGTTCGCCAAGGTCCACCTGCCCACCCAGGAGGACTGGCGCGCGCTCAAGGCCGAGGTCATGGAGCACGGCATCTACAACCAGAACCTCCAGGCCGTCCCGCCGACCGGATCGATCAGCTACATCAACAACTCGACCTCGTCGATCCACCCGGTGGCCTCCAAGATCGAGATCCGCAAGGAAGGCAAGATCGGCCGCGTCTACTACCCGGCCCCCTACCTGACGAACGAGAACCTCGACTACTACCAGGACGCGTACGAGATCGGCTACGAGAAGATCATCGACACCTACGCGGCCGCCACCCAGCACGTGGACCAGGGCCTCTCGCTCACGCTGTTCTTCAAGGACACGGCGACGACGCGGGACATCAACAAGGCCCAGATCTACGCGTGGCGCAAGGGGATCAAGACGCTCTACTACATCCGCATCCGCCAGCTCGCGCTCGAGGGCACGGAGGTGGAGGGTTGCGTCAGCTGCATGCTCTAGTGGTGGCACCCCCTCTGTTCGGATCCGCTCGAAAGGACCAGCGATGACCCCCGAGAAGCTCAAGCTCCTCGACCACGTCCAGGCGATCAACTGGAACCGCATCCAGGACGAGAAGGACGTCGAGGTGTGGAACCGCCTCGTCAACAACTTCTGGCTTCCCGAGAAGGTGCCGCTGTCCAACGACGTGCCCTCCTGGGCGACCCTGACGCCGCAGGAGCAGCAGCTCACGATGCGGGTCTTCACGGGCCTCACCCTCCTGGACACGATCCAGGGCACCGTCGGCGCCGTCTCGCTCATCCCGGACGCCATCACTCCGCACGAGGAGGCCGTCTACACGAACATCGCGTTCATGGAGTCGGTCCATGCGAAGAGCTACTCGTCGATCTTCTCGACCCTGTGCTCGACCAAGGAGATCGACGACGCGTTCCGCTGGAGCCTCGAGAACGAGAACCTCCAGCGCAAGGCGCACATCGTCATGGACTACTACCGGGGCGACGAGCCGCTCAAGCGCAAGGTCGCCTCGACCCTGCTCGAGAGCTTCCTGTTCTACTCCGGCTTCTACCTGCCCATGTACTGGTCCTCGCGCGCCAAGCTGACGAACACGGCCGACCTCATCCGCCTCATCATCCGCGACGAGGCCGTGCACGGCTACTACATCGGCTACAAGTTCCAGAAGGGCCTCGAGAAGGTCTCGGAGGAGAAGCGCCAGGAGATCAAGGACTACACGTTCGAGCTGCTCTTCGAGCTGTACGAGAACGAAGTCCAGTACACGCACGACCTCTACGACCCGGTGGGCCTGGCCGAGGACGTCAAGAAGTTCCTCCACTACAACGCCAACAAGGCGCTCATGAACCTCGGCTACGAGGCCATGTTCCCGTCGTCCGTCACGGACGTGAACCCGGCGATCCTCTCGGCACTCTCCCCGAACGCCGACGAGAACCACGACTTCTTCTCCGGCTCGGGTTCGAGCTACGTGATCGGCAAGGCCGTCAACACGGAGGACGAGGACTGGGAGTTCTGAGTTCCTCCTGTTGGGAAGAACAGGTCTAGGTGAAAGAACCGGACCTTATACGCAAGAGACAAGCGGCCTATTTGGATGACTTCCAGGTAGGCCGCTGTTTCATGGGCGAAATTGGCCTCGTCTCACTCGAGCGATCCGCGGTCCACGCTCTGGCGGTCCGGTGCGTGCCGATGCGGTGGCCGAGAACGGGCACGAGGTGCCGACCGTCGAGGTCCTGGAGGTTCTCGCCGTGGTGAGCACTCTGGACGCACCGGGGGCGGACCACCCAGCCGTAGAGCCTTGGGCCGCCACGATCCGGTGGATCATCGCCCAGGCCTCAATGGGGGTCGTGGGCCCGTACTCGCAGCTCCCACCGGAACTGGCCGAGCCCGTCCCGAGCCGAGGAGGCTGCGGACCCCACCCAGGCCCCGTCCAGGGCCGGGAAGCCTGCCGAGGCCGCGATCGGCACCGCCGCAATCCTCGCAGAGGAGGCCGTGACGGGGGAGGAAGCCGTCGCGGCGGCACCCCGTGCTGAGGACGCTGTAGCTGAGGACCCGCGTGAGGACGCGCCTGCTTCCCCCATGCAGGCCAAGGGGGACACGCGCCTACTGATCACCGATCTGCTGGGCGAGGGCCTTGGGTACGACAAGTACGCGGACCTCACCACCGAGTACATGGTCCGCCAGGACTTCGCCGACTACAGGGTCTCGTCCTCTCGGAGGCCGTGCTGGACGTCATCCGGCGCGAGGTGAGGAAGAGGACCGGGACAACCACCAGCTGTCATAACGCTGACTCCGGCCTTATCTCCCCGCTGGACCGCAAAGCCTCTGGCCGACCTCGTGGAACGGCTCTCCCGAGGGCCAGCGAAATACGGACCTTCGTGAGATTCGGTCCGGATTCCCGATCAGCGGCATCCTGTGCTGTGCACGCCAAGGAGGAGTCATGTGAGGTCGGGGCGCTTCAGCGCTGTTCTGGGCTGCGGATGCCGGGCGATGAGTGCCTCGACTGCCTGCGCCCCTGCCGCAGCTCCTCCTGCTGCCCGGTAGCCTGCGGCGGTGCGGCGGGCGCCCTCCGCCATCCCGGCAGCGCGGTGCACGGCCTCGCGCAGCCGCGATGGGGTCAGCCTGCCCTTGGGGACGCGGATCCCCGCGCCGGCGTGTTTGACTCGGGCGGCGACCTCGAGCTGGTCGCGTCCGAAGGGCACGACGACGCAGGGGACGCCGGCGGCGAGTGCCTTCTGGGTGGCGCCCATTCCGCCATGGGTCACTGCCACGGCCGAGCGGGCGAGGACTGGCCCGTGTGGGATGAATCGTTCGACCCGCACGTTGGCCGGCAGCGGCCTGAGGTCCGGCACGCCGGCGGGCATCGTCACGACGACCCGGTAGGGTTCGCCGGCCAGACCCTCGACTGCGGCCCGGGCCAGGGCCTCGTCGGCCTGGTACTCGGAGGAGGTGGTGACGAGGACGAAGGGGGCACCCGGCTCCTCGACCCATTCCGGTGCCTCCGCTGGGGGCTCCCACGGGAGGGCTCCGATAAGGCGTAGGTCGGGCGCCCAGTCGGGATGGGGGTACTCGAAGGGCTCGGAGGTCGCGACCAGGGTCAGGGGTGCGGACCGGAAGAACTGGTCGGCGCTCGTGACGGTCGGGACTCCGTTGGCGGCGAGGACTGCGTTGATGCCGGGGAGGAACCGCTTCTCGAGCTGGCCCATGATGAGAGGGCGCAGCAGGCGGTCCCGGAGGAATCCCACTGGACCGGCGAGGGGAGGGAGCCCTGGACCGAACGGAGGTGTGCCGCTCGAGGTGACCGGCGGGGTGTAGGGACAGAAGGCGGCCCACGGCCAGCCCCGGGCCTGGGCGGCTGCGCGGGCGCCCCAGGAGTTGAAATCGACAATCGTCAGGTCCGGGCCGATCGAGGCGGCCGCCGTGGCGAGGTCGCCGCCGTCGACCGCGGCCCGGCGGACGAAGACGTCAACGGATGCCGACAAGGCCTCCAAGGTGGTCCGGGCGCCGAAGTCGTGGTGGCCGATCGCCTCGATCCGGGCGTCGATCGGTTCGGCGGCGAGCCCGAGGCCGCGCATGAGGTCGACCTGGTCAGCGAGGGTGCGCACATGCACCTCGTGCCCGCGCCGCTTGAGCTCGAGGAGCAGCGGCGCCATGGGGAAGAGGTGGCCGATGGCGGGAGAGGTGTAGGCGAGGATGCGGGACATCATGGCCTCCGGGTGAGGGGCTCGAGGAGCTCGAGGAGCGCCTCGCGATACGCCTGCGGGCTCAGTCCGGCGTCCAGCCGGAGCAGCTTCCAGACGTAAACGTCGCACACGGCGACGATCTGGGCCAGGCGGCGCCGGCGGCCGGCACCCTCCAGCCCGTCGAGGAAGGGCGCGAACACCCGCTCGCACCAGGACCGGTGGAAGGCCCGGCCGGCGCCCGTGACCGCTGCCATGAACGGCGAGGAGGACTCCTCGGCCAGCAGGCGCAGGGCCAAGCGGCCGTCCCGCTCGTAGTGCCCGGCCAGATTGACGACGGCGCCGGCCAGGTCGCCCGCCACGGCCGGGTCCCGCTCCGCTGCCACCCGGGCCGCCTGCCGCTCCGCGGAGGCAGCGAAGAGGCCGTCCTTGTCGCCGAAGCGGCGCAGGACGGTCTGCACGCTCACGCCGGCGCGGGCGGCCACGGCCTCGAGTGTGATGCCGACGATGGGGGTGCCGTCCTCGAACTCGCCCGCTGCCGCGTCGAGGATGCGCTCGGCGGTGGCCGCTGCGGACTGAGCCCGCTTCGTCATCACATAGCTGCGGGCTGGCGCCCCGGATTTCATGTCAATCATGCTAACCCCAATTCTGACTGGCGCCCAGACTGCGCAAGCCCACTGCGGTCCGCGATCCACCGCAACGCGATGTCGCCTGGTCGTCACCCGCTGGCGCGACGCAGGGCCTGTGCTTTATGCAGAGCCGGCGGCGGCATCGGTGCGAAGCAGGAAAGGCAACGTGGCCAATGAGCCCGGACAAGGCAGCTAGGTTCGGGGAGCGGGAGCGTTATACCTTGAGACCTGCCTTCGCCACGGTCGCGGCCTCGGCACACGGTTCCCTGGACTCTTGGGCCCAGCCGCCGCTCAGATCCCGTTCGGGCGCGTGCTCGACGGAGAAGCCCTCATCTGGGGCGGTCGTGGGACGAACTCGCCCACACCGTTGGCCAAAGATCTCGCCCGGCCCACAGGGGAGGGGAGAGGAGAACCTGGTCCACGGTCAAACGCCGCGAGAACATCGACGCCGTCTGCGCCGCTGTTATTGGGGACCGGCAGTTCGTCCTCGGAGCCTGGGACGCCGAAGGGGGGCTGCGCTCCATCGGCCGCACAGCACCTCTCACCCCTGCACAGCCCCGGTCGCTGCTCCCGCTTCCTCTACCCTCCTGAGGTGGGGCATCCGTGGCCCGAGGAAGTGCCTGCAGCGGCCTTCGACCGCTTCGCTCGGGAAAGGGGCCGGTCCGGCTGACTCTCGTCGTGGAAGGCTCTGTCGATGCCGCCCGCTCGGGGGTCGCCTTCCGCCGCTCCGTCCCGACTGGCCAGGTTCCGCCCCGGCCTTGACCCCCGGCGCGGTCAGGACCCCGTAGCTGTGCCCAGCCGTCCTTGCTTTCGGCCAAAGGTAGGTGCGTGGACCTTTTCTTCGCTCAATGACAACGAGTGCCGAACACCGAATTCTGGCGTATTCCAAGCAAAGCGCTTTGTGACACGCCCTCCGTGGTCGGACCGCCCTGGGCGCGATATGCCCTGCGGCGAGGCGCGGGACCCGTTAGGGGCGCAAGGGTGTGGCCGCTTCGTCTCCGATGACGGTTGTCCACGGGCTGGCGGTCCACGACGTGACCACGCCGTTGATGACGTAGGGGTCTGCTGAGGCAAAAGCTTTCGCCGCATCCAGCGCGTTCTCGCCGGTGAAGATCAGCAACCCTTTGAAGGGCGGTTCGCCCACGGCTCCGCCCAGCAGAAGCTCGCCACGCTCGGCCGACTCCCACCCGGCACGGAGATGGTCTGCGCGGTGCTGCTCACGGCTCTCGAGGTAGTTGTCCGCGTAGGTGTACTCGAGCACGGCGTGCATGGGCGGTCTCCATTTCGTTTGGGTGTTCTCTGGTTGTAGAGGCAGCGTACGCCTCGGGAGACTGGGACGCCCTTGCGCTGTTATTCCGGTCCTGGAAGTCATCGTTCTGGCTACACCATGTTCCCGCAATACCCCTTCCCCGATGGTGCAGCGTGGTGGGGTCCGGGCATCTTCCTCGCAGTGACCGCCCAGCACTGAATTGATCCGTTCCGACCTCCAAAGGCCATCCTCAGCTGGTCCAGAACCAGTTCGAACGCTACCAACTGGCACGAGTGAGGACCCGCATCAGGAGCACCAGCACGTTCGACGCATAGCTGGAACACCTACCTGTCCTTCATTGGTCCGCGCTGATTGCCCACGACTCCAGCGGCGGCGCAACGAAGCCCGGTCCGCAGGGAAGGTCCTGTTCTGGCGAGGGCCGCGCCGTAGCGGGACGGGAGCCCGCGGATGCGGGCCTCCAAGGCCGAGGCGTTCCCGCCCGCGTGCGGCGTGATGAGGGCGTTGGCTCGTGGGCGTGCTCGGCGCGCTTGAAGTGGGCTGCGGCGGCCCCGTCGGCGGCATAGTTGGCCTGGCAGGCCAGCGTGCACGAGCTGCGCGCTGAGGACGTCGTGGAGGCTGTGCGCTTCACGGACTGAGGCTCTGAGGCGTCGCGGTTTCCCCGGGTCAGCGGTCGGCGTAGCCGGCGCCGTAGTCCTCGTCCTCCATTCGGGCGGCTTCGCGGCGGCCGAGGAAGTCGATGGTCCGCAGCGCGCGGAGGATGCCCACCAGGATGCAGATGAACCCGATGAAGGCTAACCCTCCGGCGAGGGAGTAGATCGGGAGGGCGACTTGGAGCGCGTTGGGGTTCGGGGTGCTGGCGATGAGGAACCCGAATGCCCCGACCACCGGCGCCACGAGCCAGGACAGGAAGAGCCCGGTGACGATCGCGGCGACCGCGCTGCGCGGCCTGTAGCTGTCCATGTCCCATCCCCCTCTTGAACCGGCCCGCAGGGCCGTCCGACGTCGCCAAGCTAGCCGCCGGGAGGCAGCCGGCCCGGAAGGCTGGGTGCGCCGCGCGATGGGCGGTTCCTCAGTCGCGCTTGAGCGTCTCGTCGAGCTCGCGCCAGTGCTCCCATGCAGCGTGGCAGGCCACGAGAGACCGGCCTTGCGGGCCTCACTGGCCGTCTCCAGCTCGGTGTGGTCACACTCCTGCTGGATCTCCTGGTCGCAGCGCAGCAGCTCCTGCTGCCACGCCTGATCGGTCATTTGGGAGGAGCGTGGCCTGGTCCGGTGAGGGCTCGGTGGGTGACGGTGCAGCCGCTGTACCTGGCCATAGTGTCAGGGTCACGGCCCGGACGGCCCTCGTCAAGGCATCCTGACAGGACCGGCGGCTGGCCCTCCCCACAAAATCGCCCCGGGGGCCCATCTGCCCGAGAGGGGGCCAACGGGCTGTCTGGTCGAGCGCTGCCAGCTCCGTTTCCAGTTGCTGAGTCAGGGTGCGCAGCCGCCGGAGATGCTCTTGGGAGATGGATGCGGGCTGGGAGGTCACCTGTGCGTCGACATCGAAGACGGTGTTCGGGGCGTGCCAGACGTTGAACCATTCGGGGCCGTAGCCGAGCGCCTCGCGGGTGACACCCTCGAGCAGGAGAAGGGCTAGCGCGGGCTCGTGTTCAGCTTCTGGGACAGGCCGGGATCTGCGGTTACGGCCTGGACCTGTCTGGGGCCTCCTGCCGGGTGGTATCCGTGCTCGCGCATGAGGGCCAGCAGGGAGGCGTCCTCGAGCAGCCCTTGGGCGAGGTGCGGGAAGAGCCCGGGCGGGACCCATGTCCGCATGAAGGCCACCGGGACCTCTTCCGAGTAACGGGTCCGTTCTCTCTCCCACGTGTTCTGCGCGTTCAGCGCCTCCGTGCCCGCGGCGGGCGGGGCCGCGGCCTCGAGGCGGAGGACCGGTGCGCTCGCCCTCGGCCTGACCATCAACCTCACCGCAGTCCTCGACGCAGGACTGCTCGGCATCGCCCTGGGCCTGTTCGTCGTCTTCGTCGGCGGCGCAGTGCTGCTCCTGGCCGACAAAGTCACCGGCGGCGACGGGATCGCCGGGCTCGCCGCCGCCGTCGTGGCCGCCGCCAACCCCGTCTACGCCCCCGCCGCACAGCATGCCACGGTCCTCGTCGCCGCCTCGGTCGTGGTCTCGGCCGTGCTCTGCCCATCGTCACCGTCGCATGGGCCCGCCGGGTGCAGAAGAAGGAGCAGTCCACCGGCAAGGGAGACGCCCCACCAAGGGCTTCCTGCAACCCGAACAGGCCGCAGAACCCCAGAGCTGACCGCAACCAGCGGCTCGGCCTCGCCCAACCCGAACGCCGGGATCCCCCGACGCCTTGAACCCGCGAATCGTGGCGGATCTGCTCGACGAACACGTCCACATGGCCTGAGGGCGGAGAGTGTCCCCGTACAAAGACCCGAAAGCACCGCTCCATGGAACAGCCGTCCTGCTCCAGTTCCGCGGGCCGATCCCGCGTCCCCGGAGCTGTGTTCGCGCGCGGCTGCCAGGGCGGGAGTGGCGTCAGGCCTCTCGGGCCACGGAAGCCGCGGCCTGCATCTGGGCGGGTGCGTGCAGGCCGGGCAGCAGGGCAGGGTTCGCGGGCACAAAGAATGCGAAGACGATGAGTGCAACGCCGACGGTCCTGCTCAGTCCTCGGCCGTGGCCCCAGGTCTTCTCCAGCAGCACGGTCGCGGCGATGGCCGCCATCCATGCAAGGTTCGTCAGGCCGACCGCGGTCAGCACGACCATCAGGCCCCAGCAGCATCCGATGCAGTAGACGCCGTGGTAGATGCCGACGCGGAGGTCGCGGAGGGGGCCCTTGAAGCCGGCGACGTGGAGGAGGAAGGCGATGGGGGAGCGGCAGTGGCGCAGACAGAAGTCCTTCAGCGGAGTCAGCTGGTAGACCCCGGCGCCTGCCACGACTCCCGCTCCGGTCCAGGCTGCGGCCTCGGGGGCCGCCGTCGCCAGCTCTGCGGCGAGCAGCGCCAGCACGAAGGCGCCTGCTCCGAAGACGGCCCAGGACACCAGGTAGCCTGCCACGAGCGCGGCCGTCCGCGCCGCCCGCAGAGGAACCTCGGGTACCGCCCGGAGAGATCGGAGGTAGGCGGTGGCAAGCGGGGCCAGCGCCGGGAGCATCATCGCGGCCATCATGAGGGACCACACGAGCAGGAAGCCCGCGAGGTCCAGGCCCATCGTCCCGGGACCCGGGGGCATCTCCCCGGTCCCGAGGACGGTGAAGTACCAGGCGATGGCCGCGCAGCCGAGCAGCACGAGAAGAGCCGAGCGGTTGCGGGCGGCCAGGTGTGCCTGCCCCGCCATGTCAGGCTGACCAGGCGAAGGGTGCCGAGAAGGAGTTCTTCCCGGTGTTGTCCCACGTGAGCCCGAAGACGTCCACGGTGGACGCGGTGGCGCGCCCGGCGGCCAGGGTGTCGGCGGGGAAGCCGACGCCGCTGACCTTTACTCCCGCGCCGGTGGGGTCGAGCGGGGAGACGAAGTCCTCCGCTGTGATGTCGACGGCGTCTCCGACTTTCACCCGGTGCTCGCGGCCGTCGTCTGCGTAGGCGATCTCGCGGGACTCCATGCCCAGCATCTCGCCGACCAGCGGGCCGAGGCCTTCCATCGGTCCGCCGCGCTGGCCGCCGAAGACGGCGCCGAGCGCCTCAGCCTGCCGCGGCGATGCCGCGGCATCCATCAGCACCCCCATCCGCCAGCCGCCCTCGCCCATCAGGGCAGGGGTGTCCGCCACGACGACGACGGTCAGGCCGCCGACATCGACTCCGTCAATTTCGCCTGTGTCGATGTGGAAGGCCAGCAGCACATCGCACCGGTCGTTGTCGGCGGGGGCTGTGAGGCCCGAGGCCGTACACGGGCACACCATGTCGCAGTTGCAGTTTTCGAAGTACGTGCCTTCGAGCCGCCATGCCATTGCGGGCTCCTTTCGCCGAAGGACCTCCCCGGACCGAACCCCTTACGGTCGGCACTGTCCTCCCGGCATGCGCCGCCGTCAAGAGGCGGCAGACCCCAAGGAATCCGGGGCCTCGGCAGGATTCCATCGGCTGCGGGACCACGCCCAAGACGGTGCCGGATGCGGGCGAATTCCGGTGGGAGCGGTGGTCTGACGTCTTGTACTCGCCCGTCAAGACGGGCGGTCCCTAGCATGGCCGCGGGTCAAGAATCGCGCCCACGGGGGAGCTTTGAACCAGACTGGCTCCCCTTCCGTGAGACCCCTTGAACGGGAACTCCTGGCGTGTGCCGCACCCCTCACGCCGCCACGGCGGCTGCCGCCCGTTCCAAGCAGGGCTGAGCCAGAGGCGCGCAACGTGGACAGCAGTGACGAGGCGATCCGGGTGTACATCCTGGACGGCCACGAGGTGGCAAGGCGGGGCCTGAGGGAGCTGCTCGAAGACCAGGGCATGGTCGTCGTGGGAGAGAGCGGCACCGCCGCAGAAGCGGCGGCGAGGATTCCCGCCGCGCGCCCCCAGGTGGCCGTGCTCGATGAGCGGCCGACGGGCGGGCCGGGGATCGACGTCTGCCGGCGTGTCCGGTCCGTCGACCCGGGCATCAGGTGTCTGATCCTGGCCGAGGACCACGACGATCAGGGGTTCCGCAACGCGGTCCTGGCCGGGGCGTCCGGCTACCTCCTCAAGGAGCTCCGGGGGCAGGACATCGCCGCCGCGGTCCGGCGCGTCGCGGCGGGCGAGGTGCTCTTCGACCCCCAGGAGGAGGACAGGATCCTTTCAGGGGCGATCGAGTCGGCCCCGCCACCGCGGGTCTACGACCACCTGACGCGGAAGGAGTCCCGGGTGCTGGAGCTGCTCGGCCAGGGCATGACGAACCGGCAGATCGCCGACGACATGGCTCTGGCGGAGAAGACAGCGAAGAACTACGTCTCTATGGTCCTGTCCAAGCTCGGCCTTGACAACAGGACGCAGGCAGCCCTGTACATTGCTCAGGCCGAGCGGGGCAGGCAGGGCCCGCGCAGGTGAGGGCTGGCGGTCGGGCTGCCGGGCCTTCTGCCCGGGGAAGCGTAGGAGGCCTCGTCCTTCCCAGCGCCTTCGGCCCTGCCGGGGGTGTGCGCGCCCAACGGGATGGGCGGACTCTGCTGCCCCGTGGACCGTTCGGGGCCTGCATGACGCGGCCGTCCGGAGTGTCAGGGCATGATCTTGTACAGGTCGATGACGGTCTCCTCCGGGGACGAGGTGAATCCGCCCTCGATGCCCGCCTGGATGCGGCGCCTGAGGATGCTGTCCCGGAACTGCTCCCAGCTCTCCTTCGACGGCTGGCCTGACGAGCTGCGGGCCGAGCTCGAGGGGACCTGGGAGGTGATCTTCGGCCCCTCCCGGTACGGCTCGCTCCGTGGAGCGTGGGACCGGCGCGCCGAGGCCGGTGACTCTAGACTCCGTTGGATGGGACCGTCGCGCCGGCAGGCGCTGGGCGCTCGGCCACGGGCCGCGGGTTCATCGGGGGCGCCCAGAACAGCTACAGGGTCAACGCTGGACCTCCGCCGGCCCCTGCAGAGAGGAAGCCATGATCGTCTGGATCAACGGGACCCACGGGGCGGGAAAGACCACGACGAGCAAGCTGGTGCAGGAACTGCTGCCCGGTGCGCGCGTGCTCGATGCTGAGAAGGTCGGTGAGGTGCTGATGGACATCACGCCTGGACTTCCTGCCACGGAGAACTTCCAGCACTGGGAGCCGTGGCGGCCACTCGTCGTCGAAACCGCCCGGCGCGTGCTCGAGTTCACCGGAGGCACCCTCGTGATGCCGATGACCGTCCTTGTCGAGAGCTACTGGCGGGAGATCAGCGGCGGCCTTGCCGAGCATGGCATACCTATCCGCCACTTCGTGCTGCACGCAGATCGGGCGACGCTCCGCGACCGCATACAGAACGACAAGGTCCTCGGCCCCTCAACGTTCCGCTTCGCCTACCTGGAGCCGTACGCCGAGGCGGCCCGCGCCTGGCTGCACGCTGAAGCAGAGGTCGTCGACACCACCCACCTGACGGCGGACCAAGCCGCGCAGCAGATTGCGGACTCAGTGCTCGATCGCTGAAGACGGAGCCTCCGAGGAGGCCGCGGAACGGCGCGCCCGCAGGACGCTGCGGACGGTCGTCCGGCCTCTGCCCGCAGGGGCGCCGACCGTAGATTCCCGATTGCCGGACGCGGGCACGACTGGCAGAGTGGCCGTGACAGAAGGAGAGCATGTGGACATCACCGAGGTCATCCTGAATGATCACCACGAGCAGCGCCGCATGTTCGGCATGCTCGAAGAAATCTCCCCAGACGATGCCGAAGCCCTCGGGTCGGTGTGGAAGCGCCTCCGCATCCTGCTCGAGGTGCACGCGGCTGCGGAGGAGAAGCTCTTCTACCCGCGCCTGCTGAAGCTCCAGAAGGACCGCATCGCCCAGGAGTCGCCCGATGAGGAGACCGAGGACGCCGTCCACGACCACAACGAGATCCGCGATGCGGTCGCCGCAGTCGACGAACACCCGGTGGGCTCGGTCGAATGGCTCCGCGCCGTCGCCGAGGTCAACGAGGTCAACGGCGACCACATGGCCGAAGAAGAGCGTCAGGGCCTGACCGACTTCCGCCGGCACGTGGACCGCGAGGAACGCCACGCGATGGCCGTGGCGTTCGCGGCCTTCGAGGCAGAGCACGCGGGCGGCATCCCGGCACACGACGTCGACCCGCAGCAGTACCTGCGCGAGAACAGCTGATCCTCTTGAAGCCATCGACCCAGCCGGCCGATTTCGGCACTATAGTCGGAGCCCATGGACGAGCGTGTGCTGGGACGGACCGGCCGAGAAGTCTCCGTGATCGGTCTGGGGACATGGCAACTGGGCGGTGACTGGGGCGACGTCGGCCGCGAAGCCGCCGCGCAGGTGCTCGATGCGGCGGCGGAGTCGGGCGTCACCTTCTTCGACACCGCGGATGTGTACGGAGATGGCCGCAGCGAGCGGGCGATCGGCGAGTGGCTCACAGCGCACCCGGACGCCGGAGTCATGGTGGGCACCAAGATGGGGCGCCGGATGCCCCAGATCCCGGAGAACTACACCCTCGCGCACTTCCGGGAGTGGCTTGACCGCTCGCGCCGCAATCTGGGTCGGGACACCCTCGACCTCGTCCAGCTCCACTGCCCGCCCACCCGCGTCTACTCCGATGACGCGGTCTTCGATGCCCTCGACCAGCTGGTCGAGGAGGGCGTGATGCGCCACTACGGCGTCAGCGTGGAGACGGCCGGCGAGGCGCTCGCCGCGATCGCCCGGCCGCACCTCGCCACGGTGCAGATCATCTTCAATCCCTTCCGGCTCAAGCCGCTCGACGAGGTCCTCCCCGCGGCCCAGGACGCCGGGGTGGGGATCGTGGTGCGGGTGCCGCTGGCCTCGGGCCTGCTCAGCGGGAAGTACAGCCGCAGCACGACCTTCCCGGAGGGAGACCACCGCAACTACAACCGCACCGGCTCCGCGTTCGACGTCGGGGAGACCTTCTCAGGGGTGGACTTCGAGCAGGGCCTCGAGGCCGTCGCCGAGTTCCAGAAGCTCGTCCCGGAGGGGCTGACCACGGCACAGGCTGCCCTCGCCTGGATCATCTCCCAGCCAGGGGTCTCGACTGTGATCCCCGGGGCCAGGAATGCGGACCAGGCGCGGGGGAACGCAGCGGCGGCCGCCGGGGCCCCGTCGCTCGGCCCCGAGTTCGACGCGGGCGTGCGGCGGATCTACGACACCTACTTCCGCGAGACGATCCACCCGCGCTGGTAGCCGCGGGTCCGGCGAGGTCCCCGGGGCATGCACCGGGTCGCCTCGCCCCAGCGCTCCGCGCGCCGGTCGGGCGCGTCCTCACCTCCGGGGAGGGCGGCCTCAGGGCCGTCTGCACCCTCTCGGCGAAGCTGCGGCCGACCACGCGGGCGTGAGGGACGCGGCCGCCCGGACAGCCTGTGGGAGCCCGCTGTTGGCGATCTTCCGGACCACGAAGATGGGGTCTCCCGGAGGCCTCCTGCGGCCGCGCCGGGCGGCCAGGCTCGTGAGGATGACGCAGCGCGTGGGCGTCCCGGACTCACTGAGCTGCCGGCACATGGCTTCCGCGTCCCCGTCGGGGAGATGCTCGTCGAGGACCATGACCTGCGGCGCGCACCGCCGTGCCAGCCGCGCGCCCTCGGTCACCGTTCCGCTCTCGCCCACCACGTCGACGCCCTCGTCTTCGAGCAGCTCACGCAGGGCGCTCAGGAGTGGGCGGTAGGCGCTCACGAGGAGCACTCGGGTCCTCTGGTCTGCTCCCATGACGTCTTCCTGTCCAGTCCGCTTCGACAGGAGCCGGCGGGCTGCCGGGCGGCGAGGCGATGTGACAAGTATGAAAAGGTGATCGCGCGACTGTCTAGAGCATGACGGACTTGTCATACGACGGTGGGGGCCGGCGCTGGCGTCGGTCCGCGGCCGCGGACGGCTGGCGCCTATGATGCGTGGCATGGACCTCGCTGCCATCGCCGCCGAGCTCTGCGCCCTCGCGCCGGGGGCCTTCACCGCCGCGCGCAACGAACGGGCCAAGCTGCTCCGGCGGGAGGGGAAGCGCGAGCTCGCGCAGCAGGTCGCCCGGCTCGCCAAGCCCACCGTCTCCGCCTGGGCCGTCAACGCGCTGGCCCGCCGGGGCGCGGAGGCCCTCGAGCGCGTCGTAGCCCTCGGCGCCCAGCTGAGGGAGGCCCAGGAGGACCTCGACGCCACACGCCTGCGCTCCCTCGCCAAGGAGCGGGTGCAGCTCCTCGCCGAGGCCGTGGCCGCGGCCCGGGCAGCCGCGGACGAGTCGGGCATCGCCGTGAGTGATGCCGCGGCGGGGGAGATCGAGCAGACCCTTCGCGCTGCCATGGCCGATGCGCACGCGTCCGCCGCCGTCCGGAGCGGCCTCCTGCTCCACGCCCTCGAGGGCAACGGCCTCGACCCGGTGGACCTCTCCGGCGCCGTGGCCGTGCCCGAGGCCCTCGACCGGCCGCCCGCGGCACCCGACGAGCCGGTGAGCGCAGGCGGCGGCCACGGGGGCAGTGGGGGTCGCCGCGCCGACGGCAGGCGTCCGCGGAAGGCCGCCGACCGGCGTCGTACAGCGGACGCCGACCGCCAGCAACACGCCGACCGGAAGGCAGACGCCGAGCGGCGCGCCGAGGAGGAGCGTAGGCACGCGGACGAGCTCCGCAGGGAGGAGCGCGCGGAGGCCGAGGCGGACCGAGACGACGCCGCTCACGCCCTCGACGAGGCACAGGCCGAGCTCGCCGGCGCCGAGCGGGACGCCGCAGACGCCGCCGCCCGCGCCCGCCGCCTGACCGACGAGCTCGCGGGCCTGCGGGCCCGGATCGCGGAGCTCGAGGACGACCTCGCGGCAGCCGAACGCGAGGGGGCAGCCGCGGAGCGTGCCCGCAGGCTCGCCTCACGGCTCGTGGAGCGCGAACTCCGGACGGTGTCCAGGGCCCAGGAACGCCTCGCCGGGCTCGGCTGACCGCACGGACACCGGCCCGAGTCGACGCAGCCCGGGCGCCGTGCGACGCTGGGCAGATGGTCCCCCTTCCCCGTGAACCCCGCGCGGCCCTCCACAGATTCCTCGTGTGGGCGCCCTCGGCCACCCGCAGCGGACTCAGGGAGGCCGCGTCGGCCGAGCGGCTCCTGCTGGCCGGGAAGACCGCCCTCGCGGCCGGTATCGCCTGGGCCCTCGCGCAGCTCATGCCGGGCTCCCTCGGCGAGTACCCGTACTACGCCCCGCTCGGGGCCCTCGTGAGCATGTACCCGACCGTGGCGGACTCGCTGCGCAACGGCCTGCAGAGCCTGGTGGGGCTCGCGCTCGGCATCGGCGTGGCGCTGTTCGTGGGCAGCTTCGCCGACACCGCGGCCTGGTCGGTCGCGCTCGTGGTCGGCGTCGGCATGATCGTCGGCGGCCTCCCGCGGATGGGCAGCGGCCGCGAGTGGGTCCCCCTCGCGGCGCTCTTCGTCCTCGTTGCCGGGGCCAACCGTCGCGATGTCTTCTCCCTGGCGTACCTCGTCCAGATGGGGCTCGGCGTCGCGGTCGGCCTGGCGGTGAACTGGATCGTCTTCCCGCCGCTGCGGGTCGCAGCCGTGACTCCGGCCTTCGCGCGGCTACGCCATGCGCTCGGCGACCAGCTCGAGGACATGGCCGCCGCCGTTACGGAGGACGAATGGCCCCCGAGCCGGAAGGAGTGGGCCACGAGGGAGGGCCTGCTGGCGACGACAGCGGCGGAGGTGCGCGGCGCCGTCGAGGAGGCCGAAGTGAGCGCCCGGGCCAATCCCCGCAGGAAGCGGCACCACCGGGACCTCGCGGCGGACCTCGCGGACCTGCAGGCGCTCGAGCGGGCCACCTTCAGGGTCCAGGACATCACCGATGTGCTCACGAGCGTCATCTGGGAGGAGCACGCGGGCACGCGCGTGCCCGCCGAGCTGACCCCCGAAGTAGCCGCGGCACTGCTCGCCACCGCCGAGGCCCTGCGGGGCTGGGGCGAGGAGGACGCCCCGGAAGGGCTGCTGGACCGTGCCCAGGAGGCGATCGAGGCGCTCAGCGGCTCGTACCACGAGGTGGCCGCGCGGGAGGCCCCCGGCGATGCGACCGGCGCGATCTCGCTCGCGCTGTCGCGGATCGTGCGTATGGTCCGCGACCGCCTGGATTCGCGCGAGCCGGAGCCCGGGGCGCCCGGCCCCGGCCTCACTCCCGGTCCTGCCTAGGGCGCCGGACGCCGCGACTCGGCCTCGGCGCCGGCGGCGTCCGGCTCCTTCTGGGCGTCACGCGGCATGGCGAGCACCGCGGCCACGGCGAGGGCGGCAACCACGAGGACCGCGAGGAATACCGCTGCGGAGGCGGGCACGACGGCGAGCGGCCGGCCGGGCGCCGACGCGTAGATCCCGTTGGCGATCGCGCCGAAGACGGCGACGCCGAGGGCGCTGCCGATGGAGCGGGCGAACAGGTTGGTGCCCGTGACCACGCCCCGCCGGCTCCAGTCGACGCTCGACTGTGCGGCGATGAGGGTGGGCGAGGCGGTGAGACCGAGCCCGAGGCCGATCACGAAGCAGCTGCCCGCGACGAAGAGCACGTCCGGGGTATGGGCGGTCGCGGCGAGCACGGCTGTGCCGGCCACGGCGACCAGGATGCCGATGATGGCGGTGCGGCGGAAGCCGATCCGCAGGTACAGCCGCCCGGACTGGGAGGCGCTGATCGGCCAGCCGAGCGTGAGGGCTGCCAGCGCGAGGCCCGCGACCACGGGGGAGACCGCCAGCGCGCCCTCGAGGAACGTGGGCACATAGGACGTCAGCCCCAGGATCATTGCCCCCACGCCGAAGGAGACCAGCGTGGTGGTGAGCAGGAGCCGGCGGGACATGACCCACAGGGGGAGCACCGGCTCCGCGGCGCGCCGCTCGGCGAGCAGGAAGGCCACGAACAGGGCCGCGCCCGCGCCCGGCACGCCGATGCCCAGCGGCGAGGCCCACGCCCACGCCTGGCCGCCCTCGAGCGCCCCGAGGATCAGCAGCGTCATCGCCACGGTCAGCAGCCCGGATCCGAGGTAGTCGATCCGGTGCCGCTCCTTCTCGAAGGACTCGTGGAACGTGCGCGCGAGCATCCACGCCGCCAGCACGCAGAGCGGGATGTTGATCAGGAAGATCCCGCGCCAGATGCCCAGCGACGCGAACACGCCGCCGAGGGTCGGCCCCACCACGGAGGAGACCGCCCACACGCTCGCGAGGTAGCCCTGCGCCTTGGCCCGCTCCGCGACGGTGTAGATGTCCCCGGCGATCGTGATGGCCATCGGCTGCACGGCGCCGGCGCCGAGCCCCTGCACCACGCGGAACGCGATGAGCGCGCCCATGGTCGGGGCTATCCCGCACAGCACCGAACCGAGCAGGAACAGGCCGATGCCCGTGAGGATCAGCGGCTTGCGGCCCAGCATGTCGGCGAGCTTGGCGTACACCGGCACGGAGACGGCCTGCGCGAGCATGTAGGCGGAGAAGAGCCACGGGAACGAGGAGAACCCGCCGACGTCGCGCACGATCGAGGGCACTGCCGTCGCGACGATGGTCGAATCGATCGCCACGAGGCCCGTCGTGAGCATGAGGGCGATGAGGATGGGGCCACGTTCGGAGCGGAAGCCCACGTCGGCACGGGTCACGGTCATGAAGGTCAGAACCGCGCGGGGTGCGCAAATAGTCCCGGCCGGAGCCAGCAGCGGTGCGGGGCCGCCTTGCCGCTGGCGATAAGGTGGACGGGGCCGCACAGCGGAGAGCAGGCCAGGAGAGGAGCGGGACGTGACGCAGCAGGCAGGGACATCGGCCGAGTGGGCGCAGGCGCTGCCCGAACTGGCCGAGGGCGACTTCTACTACGAGGACCTCGGCGGCGGCCGCTACCGCTCCACCATCCACGCCCAGGGCGCCTGGAACGCCCACGAGCAGCACATGGCACCCGCCTCCGGCATCCTCGCCCACGCCCTGGCCCACCACGAGCCGCGCCCCGAGATGCGCATCGCGCGCATCGGCTACGAGATCCTCGGCCTCATCCACGGCGGCGAGTTCGAGGTCACGACCCGCACCGTCCGCCCCGGCAGGACGATCGAGCTGATCGAGGCCGAGCTGACCGCCCAGGGCCGCCCCGCCGTGCGGGCCACCGCCTGGCGGCTCGTCACCGCGGACACCTCGGCGGTCGCCGCCGTCGAGGACCCGCGCATCCCGCCGCGCGAGGAGTGCGAGCGCTGGGACGGGGCCACCGAATGGCCCGGGGGCTACATCCGCTCGCTCGAGATGTACCAGGCTCCGGGCCATCGCTCGGGCAGCGGCACCGTGTGGATCCGCACCGCCCACCCCCTCGTCGGCGGCGCGGAGAGCCCCGAGTGGGCCCGGCTCATCGGGCTCGTCGACACGGCCAACGGCATCGCCACCCGGGTCCCGCCCGGCCCCGGCAGCTGGGCGTTCCCCAACGTCGACCTCCAGATCCACATGTACCGCGAGCCCCGGGGCGAGTGGCTCGGCATCGACAACGCGGTGTCCTTCGGCACGGACGGGATCGGCCTGACCTCCTCCGTGCTGCACGACGACGACGGGCCCTTCGGCCGGGCCGAGCAGATCCTCACGCTGCGCAGGAGCTGATCCGTGGCGGAGTGGAACGGCGGCGACCACGTGCCGCTCGAGGTCGTCTCCGGGACCGGCCTGGGCGGGTCCGCCGGGGGCGGGGCCGCGGCTGAGCTGGGGCGCGCCATGGAACTGCTCGACGAGGTCAAGCGCGGCGCCCGGGGCGGGACGCTCCGGCTCTACCGCCCGCAGCGCACCCTCGCGTTCGGGCAGCGGGACACGCGCCTGCCGGGCTTCGAGGCGGCCCGGTCCGCGGCCCTCGCGCACGGCTTCGAGCCCGTGGTGCGCCGCGCCGGCGGCCGGGCGGCGGCCTACCACGCCGGCACGCTCATCGTGGACCACATCGAGCCGGCCCGCGAGGCGATGGTGGGGCACCGGCACCGGTTCGAGGTCTTCGGCGACCTCTACGCAGGCGCACTGCGCACCCTCGGCGTCGACGCCCGCGTGGGTGAGATCCCCGGGGAGTACTGCCCGGGCGAGTTCAGCGTCCACGGCGTCCCGGCCGGCGCCGGCCTCCCCGCCCGGAGCGGCCCGGGAGGCACGACGGCGGGCGGCCGGCTCAAGCTCGTCGGCACGGCCCAGCGGGTGGTCGCCGGGGCTTGGCTGTTCTCCTCGGTCTTCGTGGTGGCCGACGCCGCGCCCGTGCGCGCCGTGCTCACCGACGTCTACCGCGCCCTCGCGTTGCCGTTCGACCCGGCCACCGCGGGTGCCGCGGACGATCTCGTGCCCGGCCTCACGGTCGACGCCGTCGAGGCCGCGCTGCTGGCCATGTACCGGGACCAGGGCGCCCTCAACTGACGGAGGCCCGCTTCGCCTGGCCGAGCAGGGCGAGCGCGTCCTCCCTGCCGAGCCGCTCCTGGCGGTACTGCTCGAGGAGGATCGTGAGCATCGCGTCGGCCTGCTCTGCGTCGTCGGCGCCCATCGCCTCGGCAGCGTAGGCCACGCGGAGGTTCAGGGCATAGGCATCCGCCGCCGTCTGGGCGAGGCACAGGTGGGTGGACACCCCCGCGAGCAGGAGGCGCTCGGTGCCCCACGTCCTCAGCCGCTGCAGCAGATCCGTGCCCACGAATGCGCTGTCGCGACGCTTGACGAGCTGGGGGAGCCCCTCGATGTCGAGCTCGGCGAGCGACTCGGCCTGCTCCGTGCCGCGGAAGGCGAAGCCCTGCCCGTCGTCGAGCATTGCGAGAGTCCAGGTCGACTGGTCGCGCTCGTGCTCGGTGCGGACCACCAAGGCGGGTGCTTCCGCGGCGCGGGCGGCAGCCAGAAGCTCGTTGCAGGCCGCAACGAGGCGGTCACGCTGGGCCGCAAGCTCCGGGAACTCGAAGAACGAGTTCTGCATGTCAATCATGAGGAGGGCGGTGCGCATGCCCGCGCCTTACCCGCCGCAGCGGGCATGCACACACACATCCCGGGCACTCAGTGGCCGCGGTCGATCCAGTCCTGGAGGTGGGGGGCTTCGGCGGCGATGGTGGTGGGGTCGCCGTGGCCGGTGTTGACCACCGTATCCGGCGGGAGGGTGAGGAGGCGGGTGCGGATGGAGTCGATGATGGTGGGGAAGTCGGAGTAGGACCGGCCGGTGGCGCCGGGTCCGCCGGCGAAGAGGGTGTCGCCGGTGAACACGGTGGCCAGGGCGGGGGCGTGGAAGCAGACGGAGCCTGGGGTGTGGCCGGGGGTGTGCAGGGCGGTCAGCTCGGTCCCGGCCACGGTGAAGACCTCCCCGTGGGCGATCTCGGCGTCGGGGACGGTGCCGGGGTAGAGGGCGTCCCAGAGCATGAGGTCGGCCGGGTGCAGGAGCACGGGGGCCCCGACCCGGTCGGCGAACTCGCGGGCGTGGCGGATGTGGTCGTCGTGGCCGTGGGTGAGCAGCACCGCGGTCACGGTGCGGCCGGCGACGGCGGCGGCGACGGCGGCGTGGGCGGGATCGATGACGATGGCCTCGGTGTCGTCGCCGACGATCCAGACGTTGTTCTCCACCTCCCAGGTTCCCCCGTCGAGGCTGAACGTGCCCGCCGTGACGAGGCGGTCGATGCTGGCGGGCATCAGAGCTCGACCACCGAGCGGAGGACCTCGCCGCGGTGCATCTTCTCGAACGCGGCCTCGACGTCGCCCAGGCCGATCCGCTCGGTGACGAACGCGTCCAGGGGCAGGCGGCCGAGCCTGAACTGGTCCACGAGCATGGGGAAGTCGCGGCTCGGCAGGCAGTCGCCGTACCAGGAGGACTTCAGCGACCCGCCGCGGCCGAAGACGTCCAGCAGGGGCAGCTCGAGGGCCATCTCCGGGGTGGGGACGCCGACGAGGACCACGCGGCCGGCGAGGTCGCGGGCGTAGAAGGCCTGCCTGTAGGTCTCGGGGCGGCCGACGGCGTCGATCACCACGTCCGCGCCGTGCCCGCCGGTGAGCTCGCGGATGGCCTCGACCGGGTCGGTCTCGCGCGAGACGACCCCGTGGGTGGCGCCGAGGGTCTGGGCGAGCTCGACCTTGGCCGGGTCGAGGTCGACGGCGATGATCGTGGTCGCGCCGGCGAGCCTGGCCCCGGCGATCGCGGCGATGCCGACCCCGCCGCAGCCGATCACGGCCACGGACTCCCCGCGGGCGACCTCGCCGGTGTTGATGGCCGCGCCGATGCCGGCCATGATGCCGCAGCCGAGCAGGCCGACCGCGGCGGGGTCGACGTCGTCGTCGATCTTCGTGCACTGCCCGGCGGCGACGAGGGTCTTCTCCGCGAAGGAGCCGATGCCCAGGGCCGGGGAGAGCGGGGTCCCGTCGGCCAGGGTCATCTTCTGGGTCGCGTTGTCGGTCGCGAAGCAGTACTGCGGCTGGCCCTTGGCGCAGGCCCGGCACTGCCCGCACACGGCCCGCCAGTTCAGGATCACCCGGTCCCCGGGCTTGAGGTCCGTCACGTCCGGGCCGACCGCGGAGACCACGGCGGCGGACTCGTGCCCGAGCAGGTACGGGTAGTCCTCCCCGATGCCGCCCTGCTTGTAGTGCAGGTCCGTGTGGCACACCCCGCACGTGAGCACGTCCACGAGCGCCTCGCCCGGCCCCGGATCCGGGACCAGGATCGTCTCCACCACCGCCGCGGCACCCTTCGAGCGCACCACGACCCCCCTCACCTCGTGCATCCTGGGCTGCTGAGCTGCGCTGGCCATGAAAAAACCTCCCCTGACTCGTCCTACGGTGTGGGGCCATCGTAGGAGGGGCCGGGGGAGGCCGGGCAAACCGGGTCCGCGGTGCAGACCGCCGGATGCCCCGAGGCGTCAGAGGCCGAGCTTGGCCTTCACCTGTGCCGCGGAGGGGTTGGTCGCGGCAGTGCCGTCCGGGAACACGACGGTGGGGACGGTGCGGTTGCCGCCGTTGAGCCGCTCCACGAGCTCGGCGGTGCCCTCGACCTCCTCGATGTTCACCTCGGTGTAGCCGATGCCCTGGGCGTCCAGCTGCTTCTTGAGCCGGTTGCAGTAGCCGCACCAGGTCGTCGAGAACATCGTGATGCTGCCGGCTGCAGGGGTGAAGGTGTCCATGCGTGTACTCCTAGGGGTAGGGGATCCGGGTCTTCCAACGCGCTGCGGGCGCCGGGTATTCCCGGCGGTGCGGCTCACCCGGCTGCTTCGATGAGCTCCGGGCCGTCGTTGCGGACGCTGTTCACGAGGCTGCCCACCACGCGGGGGGCGAGATGCGGCTCCGGCATCGAGTCGATGAGCGCCCGCACGTCCGCCTCGCCGGTCGTCTCCGGGTCGAGCCAGTCCGACCACATCTCGCGGGGCACGATCACCGGCGTGCGGTCGTGGATGTAGCCCAGGGCGTCCGAGGCCGGGCCCGTCAGGATCGTGCACGTGCGCAGCCACCGGTGCGGGCTGTCCGCAGGGAGGGTCGGGTCCGGCCAGTTCTCGAACAGGGCAGCGAAGGCGAGCAGCCCGTCGTCGTCCGCGTGCAGGTAGGTGGGGACCTTCTCGAGCGTGCCGGGCTTGGCGGTGCTCTCGCGCTTCTCCCACTCGTAGTAGCCGTCCGCCGGGACGAGCGCCCGCTTGGACGCCGCGGCCTTGCGGAAGGAGGGCTTCTCCGTGACCGTCTCCCGGCGGGCGTTGATGAGCCGCGCCGCGCCCTTGGTGTCCTTCGCCCACGGGGGCACGAGCCCCCAGCGCGCCGTGACGAGCTTGCGCGAGAGTCCTCCGGTGTCCTTCTCGCGGCGGTCGAGGATGATCGGGACGGGGTCCGTGGGCGCAATGTTGTAGGAGGGCTCGAGGGCATCGACGTAGGTCTCGTCGACGTCGAACTCCGCCACCAGGTCGCCCACCGGCCGGGCCATGACGTATCTGCCGCACATGCGCCCATTATGGCCGCGGCCCGGGCCATCGGGCCACGCGGCGGCCGCCTGTCGCCGCCGTGGGTGGGGGACGCGATCCGATAGGCTTGACGCTGGCTGGCTGTGGTCTCCGTACGCCACAAGCTATGAAGCCGGAACATGACGAGGAGAGACCCGTGCCAGAGGCCCAGCAGATGACAATCACCGTTGACGGCGAACCGCGAACCGTGACGGAGGGCACCACGGGAACCGAGCTGTTCGAGGGACACCGCGAGATCGTCGTGATGCGGGTGGACGGCGGCCTGAAGGACCTCGATCAGGCCGTCCCGGCCGGCGCCGAGGTGGAGGGCGTGGACATCGCCAGCGAGGACGGGCTCAACGTCCTGCGGCACTCGACGGCGCATGTCATGGCGCAGGCCGTGCAGCAGCTGCGCCCGGGGGCCAAGCTCGGCATCGGTCCCTACATCAAGGACGGCTTCTACTTCGACTTCGACGTCGCCGAGCCCTTCACTCCCGAGGACCTGCGCACCCTCGAGAAGATGATGCTCAAGATCGTCAACCAGAACCAGGTCTTCCGGCGCCGCGTCGTCACCGAGGTCGAGGCCGGCGCCGCCATGGCCGACGAGCCCTACAAGCTCGTCCTCCTCGGGGTCAAGGACCAGGACTCGAAGGCGCACGACGCCGCCGCGAAGGAAGGCGCGAACGTCGAGGTCGGCGCCGGCGAGATCACGATCTACGACAACATCGACCGCAAGAGCGGCGACGTCGTCTGGTGCGACCTGTGCCGCGGCCCGCACCTGCCCAACACCAAGCTCATCTCCAACGCCTTCGCCCTCACCCGCTCCGCGGCCGCGTACTGGCTCGGCAACGAGAAGAACGTCCAGCTCCAGCGCATCTACGGCACCGCCTGGCCCACCAAGGAGGCCCTCAAGGCCTACCAGGACCGCATCGCCGAGGCCGAGCGGCGCGACCACCGCAAGCTCGGCGCCGAGCTGGACCTGTTCTCCTTCCCCGACGAGCTCGGCTCTGGGCTGCCCGTGTTCCATCCCAAGGGCGGCATCATCAAGCGGGAGATGGAGGACTACGTCCGCCGCCGGCATATCGAGGAGGGCTTCCAGTACGTCGGGACGCCGCACATCTCCAAGGACGGCCTGTTCCACACCTCGGGCCACCTGCCGTACTACGCGGACACGATGTTCCCCCCGCTCCACGTCGACGAGGAGCGCGACGAGGACGGCAACATCACCAAGCCGGGCCAGGACTACCGCCTCAAGGCCATGAACTGCCCCATGCACAACCTGATCTACCGCTCCCGCGGCCGGTCCTACCGCGAGCTGCCGATGCGGCTGTTCGAGTTCGGCCACGTCTACCGGTACGAGAAGTCCGGCGTGGTGCACGGCCTCACCCGCGTGCGCGGCTTCGCCCAGGACGACTCGCACTCGTACGTGACCAAGGAGCAGGCCCCGGGCGAGGTCAAGCACCTGCTGACGTTCATCCTCTCGCTCCTGCGCGACTTCGGCCTCGACGACTTCTACCTCGAGCTCTCCACCCGGGACCCGGAGTCGGACAAGTTCATCGGCACCGACGAGCAGTGGGAGGAGGCCACGGCCGTCCTCGAGCGGGTGGCCCTCGAGACCGGGCTCGAGCTCGTCCCGGACCCGGGCGGCGCCGCCTACTACGGCCCCAAGATCTCGGTCCAGGCCCGCGACGCGATCGGCCGGACGTGGCAGATGTCCACCGTCCAGTACGACTTCAACCAGCCCGCCCGCTTCGGGCTCGAGTACCAGGCCGCGGACGGCACCCGCCAGGAGCCGGTCATGATCCACGCCGCGAAGTTCGGCTCGATCGAGCGGTTCCTGGGCGTCCTCACGGAGCACTACGCGGGCGCCTTCCCGGCGTGGCTCGCCCCGGTGCAGGTCGTCGCCATCCCCGTCGCCGAGGCGTTCAACGACTACCTGTACGACGTCGTGGACCGCCTCAAGAAGGAGGGGATCCGCGCGGAGGTGGACGCCTCGAGCGACCGCTTCCCGAAGAAGATCCGCACGGCAAGCAAGGAGAAGGTCCCGTTCGTCCTCATCGCCGGCGGCGACGACGCCGACGCGGGCGCGGTCTCGTTCCGGTTCCGCGACGGCAGCCAGGACAACGGTGTTCCGGTCGACGAGGCCGTGGCGCGGATCGTCCAGGCCGTCCGCTCGAGGGCGCTCTGACGTGGCGGGGTCCGGGGGCGCCCAGGGCCAGCACGCGGACCCGGCCGTCGACGCGGCCGCGTCGGACGCCGCAGTGACCGACCCGTTCGAGCTGCCCGGGACGCCGGACGCGTTCGGGCGCCTGTGGACCCCCCACCGGATGGCCTACGTCAAGGGCGGCCAGGGCCAGTACAAGGACAAGGACTGCCCCTTTTGCGCGGCGCCGGGCCGGAGCGACGAGCAGTCCCTGATCGTGCACCGCGGCCGGACCTGCTACGCGATCCTGAACCTGTTCCCCTACAACCCGGGCCACCTCCTCGTCTGCCCCTACCGCCATGTGGCCGACTACACCGACATCACCGCCGAGGAGACGGCCGAGATGGCGCAGATCACGCAGACGGCGATGCGGGTGATCCGGGCGGTGTCCAACCCGCACGGCTTCAACCTGGGGATCAACCAGGGCGACGCGGGCGGGGCCGGGATCGCCGCCCACCTCCACCAGCACGTGGTCCCGCGGTGGGGAGGGGACGCGAACTTCCTGCCGATCATCGCCCAGACCAAGCAGATCACCCAGACCCTCGACGAGACGCGCCGGCTGCTCGCGGAGGCCTGGCCGGGCGAGGGGACGGCCGCGGGTGCTCAATAGGCACGCGCGCGAGACCTTCGGTCGCGTCTTCACCCCGCTCGCGCGGTTCCTGCTGCGCCTGCACGTCTCCCCGGACGCGGTCACGCTCGCCGGAACGCTGGGCGTGTCCCTCGGCGCCATCATCCTCTTCCCCCTGGGCCAGCTCTTCTGGGGCGTCGTGGTCATCACCGCGTTCGTGTTCTCGGATGTCATCGACGGCCTCATGGCCCGCCTGTCGCAGCGCGCCGGCACGTGGGGCGGCTTCCTCGACTCGACGCTCGACCGCGTCCAGGACGCGGCGGTGTTCGGCGGCCTCGCCCTCTGGTTCTTCGGCAGCGGCGGGAGCTTCCTGACCGGGGCCCTCGCGGTGGCGTGCCTCGCGCTGGGCAACATCGTCTCCTACGCCAGGGCGAAGGCCGAGTCGCTCGGATACGCCGCGAACGTCGGCATCGCAGAGCGTGCCGAGCGGCTCGTCTCGACCCTCGTCGTCGCGGGCCTCGTGGGCCTCGGCCTGCCGGCGGTGTTCCTGACGTGGACGCTTGGGCTCCTTGCGGCAGCCAGCGCCGTCACAGTGGTCCAGCGGGTGCTCGCGGTGCACCGGCAGGCGGGCAGCCGGGGATAGACTGAGGTGTCCCCACAGACGTTTCCAAGCTTTCCGCGCGACAAGAAAGACGAGCACGTGTCTACTGAAGCAAACGCCTCGGCTCCCACGACCGGCAGCAACCGGGTCAAGCGTGGCATGGCCGAGATGCTCAAGGGCGGCGTCATCATGGACGTCGTCAACGTCGAGCAGGCGAAGATCGCCGAGGATGCCGGCGCCGTGGCCGTCATGGCGCTCGAGCGCGTCCCTGCTGACATCCGTGCCCAGGGCGGCGTGTCCCGCATGTCGGACCCGGACATGATCGACTCGATCATCGAGGCCGTCTCCATCCCGGTCATGGCCAAGGCGCGCATCGGCCACTTCGTCGAGGCGCAGGTCCTGCAGTCCCTCGGCGTGGACTACATCGACGAGTCCGAGGTCCTGACCCCGGCCGACTACGAGAACCACATCGACAAGTGGAAGTTCACCGTCCCGTTCGTGTGCGGTGCGACCAACCTCGGCGAGGCCCTGCGCCGCATCAACGAGGGCGCGGCGATGATCCGCTCCAAGGGCGAGGCCGGCACCGGCGACGTCTCCAACGCGACCACGCACATGCGCAAGATCCGCGCCGAGGTCAAGCGCCTCACGTCCCTGCCCGAGGACGAGCTCTACGTCGCGGCCAAGGAGCTGCAGGCCCCGTTCGAGCTCGTCAAGGAGATCGCCGAGACGGGCAAGCTCCCGGTCGTGCTGTTCACCGCCGGCGGCATCGCGACCCCGGCGGATGCGGCGATGATGATGCAGCTGGGCGCGGACGGCGTGTTCGTCGGCTCGGGCATCTTCAAGTCCGGCAACCCGGCCGAGCGCGCCGCCGCCGTCGTGAAGGCCACCACGTTCTTCGACGACCCGGACATGATCGCCAAGGTCTCCCGCGGCCTGGGCGAGGCCATGGTCGGGATCAACGTCGACGACATCCCGCAGCCCCACCGCCTCGCCGAGCGCGGCTGGTAGACACCCGTCTACGTGGCGATTCGGGCCCACGCTGCCATTCTCTGGCGGCGTGGGCCTCGCTCGTTTCGGCGCTGCAGTCCGCCGACGGAACCTCCCGCCGGTGGATCGGGCAGTTGCTCAGAAGAGTGTGAAGCCGTTCCAGCCGTGGCTCACCCTGTGCGGGGTCGTCGTCGGGCTGAACACATAGAGGACGCCCCTGCTGTCACGGCCCATCAGGTCAGGCTCGCCGTCACGTCCGTCCCAGGCGCCAGGGCAGATGACCGCGGTGTACGAGGGTCCGGTGGGGGTGATCTGGCGGCGCGGGTAGAACGTGCCGTAGGGGTCCTCGGCGTAGAGCCAGAACTTGCCGGACTTGTCGATGGCGACGACGTCCCCATAGTTGCCGTCATTGCTCCAGTCGCCCACCCAGAGCACCTTGGTGTATTGGCCGAAGCCTCCGGCCAGCTTCTTGGGGCTGAAGTGGCGGGTGGCGGTGCTGAACCGGTAGTCCCAGAGGACGCCGGACTTGTCGCGGACCAGGATGCCGGTGCCGTGGGTCGTGCTGCCGTAGCCCTGGATCGTGGTGAAGGCGTTCCAGCCGGAGCCGATCTTGACCCTGGATTTGAACGTTCCGTCGCCGTTCCCCGCGTAGAGCCAGAGGTTGCCGTCATAGCCCCGGGCGACGATGTCGTTGTGGCCGCTCCGGGTGAAGTACCCGGTGATGATGGCGGTCATGTGGCTCCACCCGCCACTGATCCTCGTCCGTGCCAGGAAGCCGCCATCGCCGTTGCCGGGGTAGAGCCACAGGGTGCCGAAGCTGTCGCGCGCGAGGACGTCCGCATTGCCGTCGCCGTTGAAGTCCCGGTAGTCGGTACGGGTGGATGCGGCCTGCACGGTTGCGGGCAGCGGAGCGGCCTGAGCGGTCCCAGCGGATCCCGTTGCTATGACGAACAGCCCCATGATGCTCGTTACTACGCGTAATGTTGCCTTTTTCATGCTAAAAGGTAGAGCCGCCGCTTTCCCCCGTCAATGAGAAGTAACCGGTGAGTAACGCTCGGGCTTTGGCACCTCCCGCCGGCCGGCTGAGGAATCCTTCAGCGGACAGCCGTTCGGCTTTGTGGGAAGAATGCCCGCACGGGCAGGAGCAGCCCGAGCAGGGAGAGGGCGATGAAGGCGACCTGGTGGATGTGGTCTTTGCCCCGGCGGCAGTCCGGCGCCCAGATGGATGGTCCAGAAGACGGGGTAGAACCAGAGCGCGATCCATGCCCAGCGCTCGCCCCGGCGGTACGGGATCAGGGCGACGAGACCGCCGAGGAGGCCCAGCCCGATCGAGGCGAGCCCGTCAGCGCGGTAGAGCGCCTCATCAGCACCCATCGGCGCGATGGCGATCACTATGCCGAAGCCCATGATGCCGAGGCTCACGACTGCCAGAGCGATCCAGCCAATCCGCTGAGGCCAGCGCTGCCGACTCACGTGGTTTACTCCAGGCCTCCGAGGATGCCCAGTACCGTTGTGCAGGGCCACGGCCCGTGGCAGGCAGCGCAGGGCATTCCCATCAGCTCGCCCTCCGGGGCATGGATCTCCAGCATGAGCTCGCAGGCCGGGAGTGAGTCCTCCTGATGGGACATGCCGCGCCGCCGCGCCTCGTGCAGCATCTCGAGCATGGTCCTGTGCAGCGGAGGGGCGGGCTCGGGGCGCGGTAGGGCAATCACCTCCGCCATGAGCAGCGACGGGGAGACCGGGGGTGTCACTGGGCCTGCGGCGAGGTCGGCCTGCGCCGCGAGCTCGCGGCGACGTCTGAGGTCCATAGTGCTCCCGATCGGGTGATGATGGGTGGCGGTCGCGCCACCGGTAGCAAGAATACCTAAAGAGGCATGTCGAGTGCGGCTTTTCCGCGGTGACGGCGAGTGGCGACGATGGAGGGGCGTGGCGGCCAGCCGGGACGCTGCCGCCGGTCCCGCCGCGGGGACTTTCGGCACTGGGCCCTCTCGGATGCGCGGGCGTGTCATGGTGGGGTGAGCGCCGAGACACCCACGGGCACCGTGTGGCCCACGATCCACAAGGATCCGTCCGCGCTCACCGTGCCGCCCTGCCGTCCGCCGCACGGGTGGTCGCCGCGGCCCTCGAGGCGGTCTCCGCCCGTGCATGAGCTGCGCATGCCCTCGCTCGGAGCGGACATGGAGCACGGCAAGGTGGTCGAGTGGCTCGTGCACCCGGGCGACACCGTCCACCAGGGCGACCTCATCGCGGTAGTGGACACCGACAAGACCCTCATGGACGTCGAGTCGTTCGAGGACGGAATCGTGCGCGGCTATGCCGTCGACCTCGCCGAGACCGTGCCCGTCGGCACACCCATCCTCAGCCTCGCCGAGCCGGGCTAGGAGGCGCGTCCGGAGGACGGGGGCGCGCCCGCACCGGACGCAGCGCCCGCCCCGCCGGAGCCCACCCCCTCGCCACGGATCCCCGCGCCGACCACGGAGGCTGCGGGCCCGCCGCTGGGAGCGCCGCGTCCGACGCCGGCCGGCCGGCGCGTGCAGGTCCTCGCCCCTCGCGCGCCGCCTCGCGGCCCAGCTCGGCATCGATCTCGCAACCGTGGCGGGCACGGGCCAGCAGGGAAGCATCTCCGAGGCGGACGTCCGCCGGGCCGCGGCAGGCGCGCCACAGCAGCCGCCCCCAGCCGGCGCAGGGGAGGAGCCGCCCGCGCCCGCTCCCGCTCCGGCCGCTCCGGCTCCGGCTGCTCCCGCCGCCGTCCCGCCGGCCGAGGGGCGCGCGGCGACCCTGCGGGCGTCCATCGGCGCCGTCATGGCCAAGTCGTCGAAGGAGTCGATCCCGCACTACTACGTGAGCACCACCCTCGACCTCGCCCGGATGGGCGCCCTCCTGCAGGAGCGCAACCTCGCCCGGCCCGTCTCGGACCGCCTCGTCCCCGCTGCCTTCCTGCTCAAGGCCGCGGCCGTCGCGGCCCGGGAGGTGCCGGGCATGAACGGGCACTGGACCGACGGCAGGTTCGCACCCAGCGAGCACGTGCACCTGGGCGTGGCGGTCGCCCTGCGCGGAGGCGGCCTCGTGGCCCCGGCCCTGCTCGACGCCGACGCGCTGAGCGTGGACGGGCTCATGCAGCGGCTGCGCGACCTCGTGGCCCGTGCGCGGGCGGGGCGGCTGGCGCGCACCGAGATGGCCAGTGCCACGATCACGGTGACGAGCCTGGGTGACCTCGGCGTGGAGGCGGTGTTCGGGGTGATCGTCCCCCCGCAGGTCGCCATGGTCGGGCTCGGACGGGTCGCCGAGCGGCCCTGGGCCGAGAACGGCATGCTCGGAGTCCGGATGGCCGCCACCGCGACCCTCTCCGCCGACCACCGCGTGAGCGACGGGCTCGGCGGCAGCCGCTACCTCAACCGGCTCGAGGAGCTCCTGCTGACCCCGGAGGACCTATGACACCCGTGGACGCCCGCTCCGCCGTCGTCACCGCCCTGCGCCAGATCGCCCCCGAGATCGAGCCGCAGTCGCTCGAGGACTCCGACAGGCTCCGGCAGGACCTCGACCTCGACTCGCTCGACTTCCTGCGGCTCATCGAGCAGATCGCCGCGACGACGGGGATCGACATCCCCGAGCGCGACTACCCGGAGGTCGCCACCGTGGGCGGCCTGGTCGGCTACCTGGCCGCGCACCGGCAGCCCGAGGGCTGACGGCGCGGCCGCGGGCGCCGTCCTGGCTCAGGCCGTGCCCGCCGCCCTCGGCTGCGATTCCGGCTCGCCGACGAGGTGCTCGGCGAACCAGTCGCGCGCGAGCCGCGCGACGGCGTCGAGCGCGCCGGTCTCCTCGAACAGGTGCGTCGCCCCGGGGACGATCTCGAGGCGGTGGCGGCACGTGAACTGCGCCGCCGCCTCCCGGTTGAGTTCGAGGACCTGCCGGTCCGCGCCGCCGACGATCAGCAGCGTCGGCGCGCGCACCGCGGAGAGCCGAGGACCCGCGAGATCCGGCCGGCCGCCGCGCGAGACGACGGCGCCGATGTCCGCCCCCGGCTCCGCGGCGGCCCAGAGCGCGGCCGCCGCGCCCGTGCTCGCCCCGAAGTAGCCCACGGGCCGCGGCGTTCCGGCGCTCACGGTGCGCAGCCACGCGGTCACGGCGGTCAGCCGCGCGGCGAGGAGTTCGACGTCGAACACGGCATGGCGCAGCAGCTCCTCCTCGGGGGAGAGGAGATCCATGAGCAGGGTGCCGAAGCCCGCGTCCCTGAGCACCCGGGCGACCGCACGGTTCCGCGGGCTGTGCCGGCTGCTGCCGCTGCCGTGGGCGAAGACGATGACGGCTCCCGTCGCGGGGAGGTGGAGCGAGCCGCGCACGGTCGTGTCGTCCACCGGGATGGCGACGTCCTCGTCGATCGGGGCGGGGGAGTCCACCGGCCGCGGGTGCACCGCGCGCCGGGCCGCGGCGTCGAGGAGCTGCAGCACATCGTCGTCCGTTGTCGCCGAGAAGTCTCTGTAGAACCGTCCGACGGCACGGAACGGGGACGGAGTGGTCAGGCACACCACCTCGTCCGCCTCGGCGATCTCGCCGACCGTGTCCGCAGGGCCGACCGGGACCGCGAGGACCACCCGGGCGGCGCCCAGGGCACGGGCCACCCGGCAGGCGGCGCGCGCGGTCGAGCCCGTGGCGATCCCGTCGTCCACCAGGATCGCCGTCCGGCCCCGCAGGTCCTGCTGGGGGCGGACCGCCCGGATGCGCGCCGTGCGCTCGCGCAGCACCTCGCGCTCGCGGGCCTCCACCAGGGCAAGCTCGCGTTCCGTGACGCCCGAGACCGCGAGGACATGGTCGTCCAGCACGCGGACGCCCCCCTCGCCGACGGCGCCCATGGCCAGCTCGGGCTGGAAGGGCACTCCGAGCTTCCGCACGACGATCACGTCGAGGGGCGCATCGAGGGCCACCGCCACCTCGAAGGCGACGGGGACCCCGCCGCGGGGGAGTCCGAGGACCACCGCGTCCTGCTGGCGGTATCGCGTGAGGGCCCTGGCGAGCTCCCGGCCGGCCTGGGACCTGTCTTTGAAGACGTGCATGGCGACCTCCTCGCGTCCCTCCACTGTCCCTCCGCGGGGCATGCGGCGGCAGGGCACAATGTCCATAAAGCCGTCCGCGCGGCGATGGCCCCGTGGTGATCAGTCGAGGCCGCGGCGGGCCAGGAGCGGTGCGACGTCGGCGTCCCGGCCGCGGAACGCCCTGAACGAGGCCAGCGGGTCCCGGGAGTTGCCGCGGGAGAGGAGCTCGCGCCGGAAGGTGTCCCCGTTGGCCCGGGAGAGGCCGCCGTTCTCCTTGAACCACTCGACCGTGTCGGCGTCGAGCACCTCACTCCAGATGTAGGACCAGTAGCCAGCGGCGTACCAGCCGCCGGCGAAGATGTGCTGGAAGTAGCCGGTGCGGTAGCGCGGCGGGACGAGGGGCACGGACACCCCGGCGTCGGCGAGCGCCTTCGCCTCGAACGCGAGCGCGTCCTGGGGCTCCTCTCCCCGGCGCAACCGGTGCCAGGCCAGGTCGAGGAGGGACGCGCCGAGGTATTCGGTCGTGGCGAAGCCCTCGCCCCACAGCCGCGCGGCATCGAGCCGGGCGAGGGTCTCCTCCGGGAGCGGCTCGCCGGTGGCATGGTGGCGCGCGTAGTTCGCCACCACGTCCGGGTCGAAGATCCACATCTCGTTGACCTGGGACGGGTACTCGACGAAGTCCCGGGGCACGTTGGTGCCCGAGAAGCGGGGATACTGCACGTCGGAGAGCATGCCGTGCAGGGCGTGCCCGAACTCGTGGAACACCGTGCGCAGCTCGTCGAGCGTCAGGAGCGCCGGTTCGCCGGCCGGGGGCTTGGGCACGTTGAGGTTGTTGATGACCACGGGGGAGTGGCCCAGCAGCCGCGACTGCTCCACGAGCGAGTTCATCCAGGCGCCGCCCCGCTTGGTGGGCCGGGCGAAGTAGTCGCCGAGGAAGAGCCCGAGGCCCGCGCCGTCCGCGTCGAGCACCTCCCACACGCGCACGTCCTCGTGGTAGCCCGTGAGGTCCGCGCGCTCCCGGAACGTGAGCCCGAACAGTTTCCCGGCGGCGTGGAAGACGCCGTCCTCGAGCACCCGGTCCAGCTCGAAGTAGGGCCGCAGGGCCTGCTCGTCGACGGAGTAGCGCTCGAGGCGGACCTTGGCCGAGTAGAACGCCCAGTCCCACGGCTCGAGCTCGTGGCCGGCGGCCTCGGCGAGCGCCGCCGCCTCGCCCGCTGCGTTGCGCACCGCCGCCGGGGCCAGCCGGCCGAGCATGTCCTCGACCGCGGAGATCGAGGGCGCGGTCTGGTCGTCGACCGCGAGCTCGGCGAAGTCGGCGAAGCCGAGGAGCTCGGCCTTCTCGGCGCGCAGCCGTGCCATCGCCGTGACGAGGTCGAGGACGTCGGTCTCGCCGCCCGAGCTGCCGCGGGACACAGAGGCCTCGAAGATGCGCCGCCGCAGCCCGCGGTCCTCGAGCACGGCGAGGTGCGGCTGGGCCGTGGGCTGGATGAACGTGAGCAGCCAGCCGGACTCATGGCCGGCGCCGCGGGCCGCCTCAGCGGCCGAGGCCCTGTCGTCCTCCGGCATCCCGGCGAGCTCGGCCGGGTCCGTGACGAGGACCGCGGCCTCGTTGATGCCCTTGGCGACGCGCTGGCCGTAGTCCGTGCCGAGCCGGGTGAGCTCGGCGTTGACCGCCCGCAGGCGCTCCTGGCCAGCTTCGTCGAGTGCGATCCCGGCGCGCCGGAAGGCCGCGAGCCACTCCGACACGAGCCGTGCGGACTCCGGGTCGAGGCCCTCCACGGGGATCGCCGCGAAGCGCTCGTAGAGGGCCCGGTTGAGGTACACGGCGTCCTCGTGGGCGGAGAGCTCGGGCATGAGCTCGCTCTCGAGGGCCCGGATGCCGTCAGTGCCGTGCGAGGACACGAGGGTCATGAACGCCGAGACGGCGCGGTTCAGGAGGCCGCCCGAGCGCTCCATGGCGACCGCGGTGTTCTCGAAGTCGGGCTCGTCGGCGCTGCCCGTGATCGCCTCGATCTCGGCGAGGTGCTCGGCCAGTCCAGCCCGGACGGCCTCGGCATAATCGGCATCGCACAGGTCGGCGAACGGCGGGAGTCCGTAGGGCAGCGGGCTGGGGGCGAGGAGCGGGTTCGTCATGAAGCGAGGCTTTCATGTGCCGCCGTACGCCGACAAGGGCTTCCCGCCGGTGTGTCGGGGCCCCGCACGCGCGACGGCGGCCGCGCGGGGTGCGCGGCCGCCGTCGTACGCCGGAGGGACCCGGAAGGGCCGGGTGGGTCAGCCCTGCGTGAACACGAGGGACATCGGCGTGGCCTGGGCGCCCTGCCCCTGGGGGTTGTCCTTGAACATGCCGGCGATGGTCTCGGTCGGCAGGTCCGTGTCGTGCCCCATCACCACCACGCCCAGATCGTTGGCGTCCATGATCGCCGTGCCGCCGAACAGCTCCGCGGCGCCGGCCGGGAGGGCCGCGCGCACGGCCGCGCTCAGGGAGCGGGCCACGCCCTCGGGGTCCTTGGGTGCGAGCTTCACCGAATTGCTCGCCGCGCCGAGGCTGTACGGCGTGGCACCGTCGATCGCGTTGATGTTGTGGCCGACGACGTCGTAGAACACGCCGCTCTTGCCCTGCACCTTGCCCACCACGGACGCCGCCGCGGCCTTGGCGATGAGCGGCAGGCCCACCTCGTTGATCGCGATCTGCATCGACCACGGGCTCCCGAGGCCGATGCCCGCGGGGGTCCGGGTGACGAACTTCGACAGGATGCGCGCCGCCGGGGTCACCTCGATCTCCCACACCGGGAAGGAGCGGCCCTGGGTGATCGCGACGATCTTCTCGCTCACGAGCAGGTACCACGCCTTGCCGTCGACGGCGGCACGCGCCTCCGCGGGGGCGCCCGGCAGGCCGCCGAAGAACCGCTCCACGTAGGAGGCCACGGCGGGGGCCAGCTCGGTGTCCTTGGCGAAGACGTCCGTCTGCAGCGGGTAGCGCCGGTAGATGCCCGCGCCCGAGGCGATGTCGAGCTCCTTGCCCGGGTTGGCCTCGTAGTCGCTCTTGTCCGCCTTGACGTCGGCGGGGGCCTCGTCCTTGTCGATGAACTCCCGCAGCCACAGCTCCACGTTCAGCAGGCGCCAGAAGATCATCGTGTCGGCGTCGTTCTTGCCGTTGAGGTACTCCTCGAACGCGGTGAGGACCTGCTCGCGGTCCCAGTAGGGACGTGAGTAGAACGAGTTGGACATGAAGACTTTGTAGATCCGCTCCTTCATGAGCGTGAACCACTCGGCCTCGGGCGTGGTGAAGCCGATCTTGTTGCGCCGGTTGCTGATCATCTCCGGCAGGAGGCCGCGCGTGGCGTCGCGGAGCACCCGCTTGTTCCAGCCCTCCTTGATGATCGCCTCGTCGGAGAGGCTGAAGAGGTACTTGACCACTTCCTTGTCCAGGAACGGCACGCGGCCCTCGAGGGAGAACCGCATCGTGTTCTTGTCCTCGTACCGCAGCAGGGACGGGAGCGACTTGGCGAACAGGTCGTCGATGAGCCGGGCCTTCAGGTTGGCCGGGATGTTGCCGAACGACTCGTTGGAGAACTTCCCCGTCCACGACTTCTTCAGCAGGGTTCCCATCGAGACGGTCTTCCTGCCACTGGCCATGCCCTTGAGGCGGAACCGGCCGAGCCGGTAGAAGATGTCCAGGCTCGAGCCCGACTCCTTGGCCAGCGTGGCGTAGTCGCCGGCGGCCTTGAGCTGGCGCAGGTACGCGAAGTAGTAGGGGATGTAGCCCGCCATCATCTCGTCCGCGCCCTGGCCGTCCAGGAGGACCGTGACGTGCTGGGAGGCCTCCTTCATGACGCAGTACTGCGCGTAGGGGCCTGAGGAGATGATGGGCTCCTCCATGGTCCGCACGAAGTCGGCCAGGTCCGCGTCGAAGCCCTCCGGGGTGGGCTTGATCTTGTGCGCCTCGATGTTCCCGCTGCACGCGGCGATCGCGGCGTCGGCGTACGCCTCCTCGTCATTGATCGCGTTGGGGAAGACCGCGCTGAAGGTGTTCTGCTTCGCGCCGACGGCCTCGAGGCCCTCCGCCTTCTCCTGCATGAGCCGGTTGATCGTCACCACCACGGCGGAGGAGTCCAGGCCGCCCGAGAGGGCGCTGCCCACCGGGACCTCGGAGTTGAGGCGGATCCGGATGGCCTCGGTGAACCGCCGGCGGTACTCGTCGACGACGTCCTGGGTGTAGGGGGTGTTGACCTTGGACAGCTCGGCGAGCTCCTCCCGCAGGCGGGTGTACGAGGAGATGCGGAAGCGGCTCGTCGCGAGGTCGACCGTCATCATCTCGCCCGGGAGGAGCTTGCGGACGCCGTCGAAGAAGGTCTCCTCGGTGTCGTCGTGGATGCGGTACTGGAGGTACCGGTAGAGGATCCGCTCGTTGGGCCGGGCCTCGATCAGGCCCGTGGCGAGGATGGGCTTGATCTCGGACGCGAACAGCAGACGGGGCTCCTGCTCGGTTCCGGCGTTGGCCCAGTAGAGCGGCTTGATCCCGAAGTGGTCGCGGGCCAGGACGAGCTGCCCGCGGTGCTGGTCGAGGATCGCCAGGCCGAACATGCCGTTGAAGCGGTCGAACGCCTCGGTGCCCCACTCCTCGTACGACTGCAGCACCACCTCGGTGTCGGAGGCGGTGCGGAACGTGCGGCCGGCGCCCTCGAGCTCGGCCCGGAGCTCGCGGTAGTTGTAGACCTCCCCGTTGTACACGAGGACCGTCCGGCCGTCGGCGCTGACCATCGGCTCCTGGCCGTGGGCGACGTCGACGATCGCGAGCCGCCGGTGCGCGAGGCCCACGCTGCCGTCCGTGAAGTAGCCCTCGCCGTCGGGCCCCCGGTGCACGATGCAGGTGTTCATCGCCTCCAGGAGCGATTCATCGAGCCCAGCGCCGAAGTAGCCGGCGATTCCGCACATAGTGCTGTCCTCATCTGTTGTCCTGCGGGTCTGCGCTCCATGCTACCGGCGGGGCCCCCGCCGACCCGCCCCGGGGGCGGCGACTACACTGTCACGGTGACTTCGAACGCCCCGACTTCCCCGCAGCCCGCACCGGATCCCCGCTCGCCCCAGGGCCAGGGAGCGCCCGTGGTCGGCGTGCTCGCCCTGCAGGGCGACGTGCGCGAACACCTCGCGGCGCTCGAGCAGGCCGGGGCCCGCGCCGTCAAGGTGCGCCGGCCCGAGGAGCTCGACGCGGTCGACGGCCTCGTGGTCCCGGGCGGGGAGTCGACCACCATCGACAAGCTGGCGCGTGCCTTCGGCATCGCCGAGCCGCTGCGGGCCAAGATCCGCGCGGGCTTCCCCGTGTACGGCTCGTGCGCCGGGATGATCCTGCTCGCGGACGAGATCGCGGATCCCACGCCGGACCTCGCGGGGCGCCCGCAGGAGTCGTTCGGCGGCCTCGACATCACGGTGCGGCGCAACGCGTTCGGCCGCCAGCGGGAGTCGTTCGAGACGGACCTGGACTTCAAGGAAGTGGACCAGAGCCGCGGGCCGGTCCACGCCGTCTTCATCCGCGGACCGTGGGTCGAGCGGGTCGGCCCGGACGTCGAGGTCCTCGCCGAGGTCGATCCGGCCCACGCGTCGCACACGGCGACGCTCGGGGGCAGGTCTAGAATTGTCGCAGTGCGTTCTGGACGGCTGCTCGCCACATCGTTCCACCCCGAGGTGACCGGCGAGACACGGATCCATGAACTTTTCATCCGCATGATCAGAGGAGAAGCGTAGGCATGTCCGGCCACTCCAAATGGGCGACCACCAAGCACAAGAAGGCCGTCGTCGACGCCAAGCGTGCCAAGGCGTTCGCCAAGTACATCAAGACCATCGAGGTTGCCGCGCGCATGGGCGGCCCCGACCTCTCCGGCAACCCCGCGCTCGACCTCGCCGTCAGCAAGGCGAAGAAGAACTCGGTCCCCAACGACAACATCGACCGCGCCATCAAGCGCGGCGCCGGCCTGACCGGCGAGGCGATCGAGTACACCGAGATCACGTACGAGGCCCGCGGGCCGCAGGGCTCGGCGCTCCTCATCGAGTGCCTCACCGAGAACCGCAACCGCGCCGCGGCGGACGTGCGCCTGGCGGTCACCCGCAACGGCGGCTCCATGGCGGACCAGGGCTCCGTCAACTACCTGTTCGCCCGCAAGGGCGTCGTGGTCCTGCCGAAGAACGGACTCTCCGAGGACGACCTGCTCATGGCGGTGCTCGACGCCGGTGCCGAGGAGGTCAAGGACGGCGGCGAGAACTGGATCGTGTACTCCGAGGCCGCCGACCTCCAGGCCATCCGCGACGCGCTGAACGAGGCCGGCATCGAGTACGACACCGACGAGGCGGAGTTCGTGCCCTCGATGGAGGTCGACCTCGACGCCGACGGCGCCCGCAAGTTCGTGCGCCTCGTCGATGCCCTCGAAGACCTCGACGACGTGCAGAACGTGTACACGAACGCGGGCATGAGCGACGACGTCATGGCGGAGCTCGAGAACGACTGAGGCGTGAGCACCCCTGAGGCGCCCGGCGCGCAGACTGCGGGGCCGGGCGCCGCCCTGCGGGTGCTGGGCGTCGACCCGGGCCTCACCCGCTGCGGCATCGGCGTGGTCGACGTCGCCGCGGACCGCCGCGCGACCCTCGTCGCCGTCGGGGTGGTCGGGACGAAGGCCGACGAACCGCTGGACGCCCGCCTGCTGGCCATCGCCCAGGCGATCGACGAATGGCTCGACCGCCACGAGCCGGAGGTCGTCGCCGTCGAGCGCGTCTTCTCCCAGCTCAACGTGAGCACCGTCATGGGGGTCGCGCAGGCCTCGGGCGTGGTGATCGCCGCGGCGGCGCGCCGCGGCATCCCCGTCGCGCTGCATACCCCCAGCGAGGTCAAGGCCGCCGTGACCGGCAGCGGCCGGGCGGACAAGGACGCCGTCACCCGCATGGTCACCAAGATCCTCCGGCTCGAGACGGCCCCCCGTCCGGCGGACGCCGCCGACGCCCTCGCGCTCGCCCTCGCCCACGCGTGGCGGGGGAGCGCCCCCGGCTCCCCCTCCGCGGTGGGACGCACGACGGCGATGCCGGCCACGGCGCTCACGGCCGCGCAGCGGCTGTGGCAGGAGGCGGAGGCGAAGGCACGCCGCGGCCGGTGAGCCGGATCGACGCCGTCGGCCGCTAGAGTTCTCGTAGATATGTTCGGATCCAACGGCCACGGCAACGGGCAAGGCAAGGGGTATCGGTGATCAGCTTCCTCCACGGTCCGGTCGCCCACGTGGGGCTCTCCTCGGGAGTCATCGACGTCAACGGCGCGGGCATGGCCTTCTGGGCGACGCCCCAGACCCTCGCGGGCCTCCGGGTCGGGGAGGAGGCCACGGTGCACACCTCCCTCGTGGTGCGGGAGGACTCCCTGACCCTCTTCGGGTTCGCCGACGGCGAGGAGCGTGAGGTCTTCGAGGTGCTGCTGGGTGTCTCGGGGGTGGGGCCGCGGCTTGCCCTGGCGGTCCTGGCCGTCCACAGCCCGGAGGCGGTCCGGGTCGCGGCGCACTCGGAGGACGCGAAGGCCTTCACGAAGGTGCCCGGCATCGGGCCCAAGGTGGGCGCCCGGCTCGTGCTCGAGCTCAAGGGCAAGCTCGTCCCGCTCGGGACGGGGGAGGAGCCTGCCTCCGCTGCGCCCGGCACCGACGCGCCGTGGAAGGCGCAGGTCATCGAGGCGATGGCGTCGCTCGGCTGGAGCGAGAAGGACGCGGCCGCGAGCATCGAGAAGGCGATGGCCGACGCGCCCGAGGTCGCCGCGTCGGGCAGCGTCCCCGAGATCCTCAGGGCCACCCTGCGCTGGCTGGGTCAGGGCGCGCGGGCGCTGAAGGCCGGGGCCCGTGGCTGAGCCGTCCCTCGTGGCGAGCCAGGAGGAGCCCGAGGAGCGGGCCCTCGAGGCGGCGCTGCGTCCCAAGTTCCTCGACGAGTTCGTGGGGCAGGGGCGGGTGCGCCGCCAGCTCTCGCTCGTGCTCGAGGCGAGCCGGATGCGCGGCCGCACCGCGGACCACGTCCTGCTCTCCGGGCCGCCGGGGCTGGGGAAGACCACGCTGGCCATGATCATCGCGGGGGAGATGAACGCGCCGCTGCGCATCTCCTCCGGCCCCGCGATCCAGCACGCCGGCGACCTCGCGGCGATCCTGTCCTCGCTCTCGGAGGGAGAGGTGCTCTTCCTCGACGAGATCCACCGCATGTCGCGTCCCGCCGAGGAGATGCTCTACATGGCGATGGAGGACTTCCGGGTCGACATCGTGGTGGGCAAGGGCGCGGGCGCCACAGCGATCCCGCTGGACCTGCCCCCGTTCACGCTCGTCGGGGCCACCACCCGGGCGGGGCTCCTGCCCGGGCCGCTGCGGGACCGCTTCGGATTCACCGGGCACCTCGAGTTCTACACCGTGGAGGAGCTCGAGCTCGTGCTGCGCCGCTCCGCGGGGCTCCTGGACCTGAAGGTGACCTCCGCCGGGTTCAGCGAAGTCGCCGGGCGGTCGCGCGGCACGCCGCGCATCGCGAACCGGCTCCTGCGCCGGGTCCGGGACTGGGCCCTCGTGCACGGCATCGAGCAGATCGACGCGCGGGCGGCGGGAGCCGCGCTGGACATGTACGAGGTCGACGCGCGGGGCCTCGACCGGCTCGACCGCGGGGTCCTGACCGCGCTCGTGACCAAGTTCGGCGGCGGCCCCGTGGGGCTGTCCACCCTGGCGATCGCCGTGGGCGAGGAGCCGGAGACGGTGGAGACCGTGGCCGAGCCGTACCTGGTCCGCGAGGGCCTCATGGGGCGCACCCCACGGGGCCGGATCGCCACGCCGCTGGCCTACGAGCACCTGGGCCTCCCGGTTCCGGCGACCGCGCCGTTCGCCGAGAGCGCAACCCTCTTCGGTCCGGGCTCGGACGAGGCCGGCGGATCGTTGGACTGATCGGAGCAGCCCGCCGGCGTGCCCTTAGACTGGGATCACACCCTCGCGTGGCCGAGGGCCCCTATGCTGCGCCCGGGACCCGCCCGAACGCTACCCGAGCCCCACACAGATTGGACCTCGTATGGACCTGATGACCATCCTCCTGCTGGCTGTCTTCGCCTTCTTCATCTTCACGATGTTCCGGCGGAACAAGAAGACGCAGCAGCAGCAGGCTGAGATGCAGTCCAAGTTCCATCCCGGCGTGGAGGTCATGACGAGCTTCGGGCTCTACGGCCGGATCGTCGCGGTGAACGACGCCGAGAACAAGGTGGTCCTCGAGCTGAGCCCCGGCAACGAGGCGACCGTCCACCGTCAGGCCGTCACCAAGGTCGTCGAGCCCACCGTCCCGGCCGCCGGCGAGTCCGCCGCGCCGATCGCCGACGCCGGCGAGGGCACCGCGCCGATCGCCGACCCCCGGGAGGCCGGCGCGGCGCCGTCGTCCGGGATCACCCTCGGCAAGAACGAGGAAGCGGCCCCCCGCCCGGAGGACCGGCTCGACGAGACGCCCGAGGAGACCCTTCGGCGCCTCAACGACGAAGGCAACACCAGCAAGTAGCCGAACGCGCCGCCCGGCCACCGCCGGGCGGCCCCGCGCCGACAAGGCGCCGTCCCCCATCGAAGGACCACCATGGCACGATCCCGCACGCGGCCGGGACTGAAGACCCTCATCTCACTCGGCGTCATCCTGCTCGCCCTCGTCGGCATCCTCGGCGGCGGAAAGCTGGCCGGGCAGGCGTCCTGGGCGCCGAAGCTCGCCCTCGACCTCGAGGGCGGCACAGAGATGATCCTCGCCCCGAAGGTCTCGGGCGGCTCGCAGATCAACCAGGACCAGCTCAACCAGGCCGTCGAGATCATCCGCCAGCGCGTGGACGGCTCGGGCGTGTCCGAGGCCGAGATCAGCACGCAGTCCGGACGGAACGTGGTGGTGAGCCTCCCCGGCACGCCGTCCGCCGAGACGCGTCAGCTCATCCAGGCCTCGGCGGACATGAACTTCAGGCCCGTGCTCACGACCGGCGATCCGGCAGCGGTCCCCGCGGACCAGCGCCTCACCCCCGACAAGCTCCCGAAGCCGACGGCGGCCCCCAAGAACGCCAGCGACACCAACTGGATCACCGCCGACGTCTACAAGCAGTACGAGGCGCTCGACTGCACCAAGCCGCAGCCGGAGAGCACCCAGCGCTCGGACCCGAACAAGCCGCTCGTGACCTGCGAGCCCGCCGACGGGTCGCGGCCTGCGGCGAAGTACATCCTCGGCCCGGTCGAGGTCGTCGGGACGGACATCGCCGGCTCCTCCTTCCAGCTTCAGCAGGGCCGCCAGGGCGCCGTCACCAACGAGTGGGCCGTGAACATCCAGTTCAACGACGCCGGCACGCAGAAGTTCAAGGCCGTGACCGAGCGACTCAACGGCTACTACGTCGCCGACCAGAACGACCCCAAGGCCCAGTTCGCGATCGTGCTGGACGACAGGGTCCTCTCGGCGCCGCGGACCCAGGCCGTGATCACCGACGGCCGCCCGCAGATCACCGGCAACTTCACCCAGCAGAGCGCCCAGGCGCTCTCGGACCAGCTGCGATACGGCGCGCTGCCGATCAGCTTCGAGATCCAGAGCGAGGACCAGATCTCGGCGACGCTGGGCACCCAGCAGCTCGAGATGGGGCTCCTCGCCGGCGCGATCGGCCTGCTCCTCGTGGTCATCTACTCGCTGTTCCAATACCGCGCGCTCGGCTTCGTCACGATCGCCTCGCTCGTGGTCGCCGGTGCGCTGACGTACCTCGCGATCGCCATCCTCGGCTGGACCGAGAACTACCGCCTGTCCCTGGCAGGCGTGGCGGGCCTCATCGTCGCGATCGGCCAGACGGCGGACTCGTTCATCGTCTACTTCGAGCGCATCCGCGACGAGCTCCGCGAGGGCCGCGGGCTGGTCTCCGCTGTGGAGAACGGGTGGAAGCGCGCCAAGCGGACGGTCCTGGCCTCCAAGGCCGTGAACCTGCTCGCGGCGGTCGTGCTGTACTTCGTCGCGGTCGGCAACGTCCGCGGCTTCGCGTTCACCCTCGGCCTCACCGCGATCGCCGACCTCATCGTGGTCTTCATGTTCACCCACCCGATGCTGCAGGTGCTCGCCCGCACCCGGTTCTTCGGGGAGGGCCACCGCTTCTCCGGCCTCGACCCGGAACGGCTGGGCGCCGTGCCCCTCTACCGTGGGGCCGGCCGGCTCCGCGAGGCCTCCGAGGCGGCCAGGGCCAACCTCAAGCCCAAGAACGCCGCCGCCGCGCGCGAGGCCGGCCGGCGCATGACCATCGCCGAGCGGCGCGCCGCTGAGGCGCAGAAGCAGTCCGAGATGACCGCGGCCTCCGGGCGGAGCGGCCGCGCGTCCAAGGGCGCGGGGGAGGAGAACTGATGTCCAACTTCTTCGCACGCTTCGGCAACGAGCTCTACACCGGGAAGCGCTCCTACCCCTTCGTGGAGCGCAAGAGGGTCTGGCTGGGCGCGGCCGCGATGCTCGTGCTGATCTCAATCCTCATCCCGGTGCTCACCGGCGGGTTCAACCTCGGCATCGAATTCCGGGGCGGCAGCGAGTTCCGGATCTCCGACACGGCCTCCACCGACGTCCACCGTGGCGAGCAGGCCGTGGACTCCGTGGCGCCCGGCAATCAGCCCCGGGTGAGCAACATCGCGCCCGGGACGATGCGGGTCCAGACGGAGCGGCTCAGCGACACCCAGACCCTCGAGGTGAAGGGCAAGCTCGCGGCCTCATACGGGGTCGCGGCGGACCATGTCACGTCCTCGTTCGTCGGGCCGACGTGGGGAGCCGACGTGTCCAAGCAGGCCCTGCTCGGCTTCGTGATCTTCGTGGTCCTCGCCGCCGTGCTCATGGCGCTCTACTTCCGCACGTGGAAGATGTCGCTGTCCGCGCTCACCGGCATGTTCGTCACGATGATCATCACCGCCGGGGTCTACGCGGCCAGCGGGTTCGAGGTCACGCCCTCGGCCATCATCGGGTTCCTGACGATCCTGAGCTACTCGCTCTACGACACCGTGGTGGTCTTCGACAAGATCCGCGAGAACACCGCCGACATCACGGCCTCGACCCGCCGGACCTTCGCCGAGGAGGTCAACCTCGCCGTGAACCAGACCCTCGTGCGCTCGATCAACACGATGATGGTGGCCGTGCTGCCCGTCGCCGCGATCCTCTTCATCGGCGCCGGCCTGCTCGGCGCCGGCACGCTGCGGGACCTCTCGCTCGCGCTGTTCGTCGGCATCCTCATCGGCACCGCGGCGACGATCTTCATCGCCGCCCCGATGTACGCCGGGCTGCGCGAGCGGGAACCCGGCCTGCGCAAGCAGGCCGAGCGCGTCGAGGCGCGTCGGTCCTCGGCGAACGCGGCCGTCTGAGCAGCCCCCGGGGCATACACTGAGGGAATCCCGTCAACGAATGGAGGTCCCCTCGGTGGTGGAGCGTCCGACGTCGTCCCCGGCCCCGGCAGGGGCGCCCGGTGCCGCGGGAAGCGGCACCGGGGGCCCGTCGTCGCCCGCGCGCACGGCGTCCCCCGCACCGCAGGCCTCCCCTGCGCCCGCCGGCGTCGGCGGCAACAGCCTGCTCGAGCGCCCCACGCTCGGACGCCGTGACTGGTCCTTCGCCCGCCTGGCGCGGCTGACCGGACGCGGGCCGAGCGCCCACTCGCCGATCCTCGAGCCGCTGCTGCGCACCGTGCGCGCCAACAATCCGCGGGAGGACTTCGACCTCATCCAGCGCGCATACGAGGTGGCCGAGCGCAGCCACCAGGGCCAGAAGCGCAAGAGCGGCGATCCCTACATCACCCATCCCGTCGCGGTCGCCACCATCTTGGCCGAGCTCGGCATGACCGGGACGACGCTCGCGGCGGCCCTCCTGCACGACACGGTCGAGGACACCTCGTACACGCTCGAGCAGCTGAAGAAGGACTTCGGGCCCGAGGTCGCCATGCTCGTGGACGGGGTCACGAAGCTCGACAAGGTCCAGTTCGGCGAGGCCGCCCAGTCGGAGACCGTGCGGAAGATGGTCGTGGCCATGGCCAAGGACATCCGCGTGCTCGTCATCAAGCTGGCGGACCGGCTGCACAATGCCCGCACGTGGCGCTTCGTCTCGCCGGAGTCCTCGGCCCGCAAGGCCCGCGAGACGCTCGAGATCTTCGCGCCGCTCGCGCACCGGCTCGGCATGAACACCATCAAGTGGGAACTCGAGGACCTCTCCTTCGCCGCGCTCTACCCGAAGGTGTACGAGGAGATCGTGCGCATGGTGGGGGCGCGCACCCCCGAGCGTGAGAAGCAGCTCTCGGTGATCCGCGCCCAGATCGCCGACGACCTGCGCGCTGCCAAGATCAAGGCCGAGATCACGGGACGCCCCAAGCACTACTACTCGATCTACCAGAAGATGATCGTCCGCCAGAAGGAATTCGACGACATCAACGACCTGATGGGCGTGCGGGTGCTGGTCGACTCGGTGCGCGACTGCTATGCGGTGCTGGGCACCCTGCATGCGCGGTGGAACCCGCTCCCGGGCCGGTTCAAGGACTACATCGCGATGCCGAAGTTCAACATGTACCAGTCGCTCCACACGACCGTGATCGGGCCCAGCGGGAAGCCGGTCGAGATCCAGATCCGCACGCATGAGATGCACCGGCGCGCCGAGTATGGCGTCGCGGCGCACTGGAAGTACAAGGACCAGCCGCGCGCCCAGAGCCACACGCCCGACGGCAAGGCCTCCGAGATGGGCTGGCTCCGCTCGCTCGTGGACTGGCAGCAGGAGACCTCGGACCCGGGGGAATTCCTCGACTCGCTGCGGTTCGAGATCAACGCGAAGGAAGTCTTCGTCTTCACGCCCAAGGGCGAGGTCATGGCCCTGCCCGCAGGGTCGACGCCCGTGGACTTCGCCTACGCGGTGCACACCGAGGTGGGCCACCGGACCATCGGCGCCAGAGTCAACGGCAAGCTCGTCCCGCTCAACAGCGAGCTCAACCACGGCGACTGGGTCGAGATCTTCACGTCCAAGGCCGAGGGAGCCGGCCCCAGTCAGGACTGGCAGCACTTCGTCAAGAGCGCCCGTGCCCGCAACAAGATCAGGCAGTGGTTCTCGAAGGAGCGCCGCGAGGAGGCCATCGACAAGGGCAAGGAGCTGCTCACCCGCGCGATGCGCAAGCAGAACCTCCCGCTCCAGCGGCTCCTCAGCCACGACGCGCTGCTCGCCGTGGCCCAGGAGTTCCGCTACCAGGACATCGCCGGGCTCTACGCCGGGATCGGCGACGGCCACGCGTCGGCCCAGTCGGTCGTTGAGAAGCTGGTGGACAGCCTCGGGGGCGCGGCGGGCGCGGCCGAGGACATCGCCGAGACCATCGCGCCCACCAAGGGCAGCATCCCGCCCAAGTACTCCAACTCGGGCGTGATCGTGAAGGGCGTCGGCGATGTCTGGGTCAAGCTGGCCCGCTGCTGCACGCCGGTGCCGCCGGACCCGATCATCGGGTTCGTCACGCGCGGCTCCGGGGTCTCGGTGCACCGGACCGACTGCACGAACATCGCCACCCTGCGCGCCGAGCCGGACCGCATGGTGGACGTCGAATGGGCTCCCACGCAGTCGAGCGTGTTCCTCGTCGAGATCCAGGTCGAGGCGCTCGACCGCAAGAGCCTGCTCTCGGACGTCACCCGCGTGCTCTCCGAGAACCACGTGAACATCCTCTCCGCGCACGTGCACACCTCCACCGACCGGCTGGCCGTCTCGCGCTTCGCGTTCGAGATGGGCGATCCCAAGTACCTCAGCCACGTGCTGGGGGCGGTGCGCCGCATCGACGGCGTCTTCGACGTCTACCGCACCACCGGCAACCGGCGCCGCACCTAGCCGAGCCGGCCGAGCACGGCGCGGGCCCTGTCCTTGTGCGGCTGCCGGGGCATCTCCTCCAGTCCCGCGGACACGAGGGCTGCCGTGAGCCCCAGCCCGGGATGGCCGAGAAGGCGCCGCAGGACGGGCAGCGCCGCGCGCTCCTCGCAGTGGAGGGCGAGGTCGAGCGCGGTGCGGAGCCCGCTCGTCACCTTCAGCCCGGCGATGTCGACGACGTCGAGCTCCCCGAACCGCACCTCGTGGACCAGAAGCCGGTCCCCGGTGCCCAGACGGGCGAGCCGCCGGGTGCTCTCGACGAGCATCACCGGCCGCTCCGGGGCCGGCGCGCACCCGAGGATCCACGCCGCCGTCATCCGCCCCGCGACGGTCCGCTCGCGGACCCGGGACGTCAGCGTCTGTGCCAGGGCCCGCGCCCGGAGCTGGGACGTCGGCCGCACCGCCGCGGGCACGTACACCTGGGCGAGGATGCGGCGCACCACCCCGTCGGATTCCATCGCCTGCAGCTCGACGGCGCTGAACGGCCGGCCGGCCGTGAGCACGGGCGGACCGCCGAGGCCCGTGCCGCGGGGGAGGAGGAAATCAGGCATACGGCCATGATGCCCGCCGGAGGCCCGCGGGCGCGCGCCCCGGCCGAGACCTGTGGACAACCGGCCGTCCCGCGGATGCGCCGAGGGCCCGGAACCGCGTGGCGGTCCGGGCCCCCGACAGGGAGCGGAGCGGGATCAGCCGAGCTCGCCGGCGGACTTCTGCAGCGTCGTGAGCCAGAGGCGCCGTGCGTCGAGCGCCTCCTGGGCCTTCGCGGTGGCGCGGGCGTCCCCCTTCGACTGGGCCGCCGCCAGCTCCTCCTCGAGGGTCGTGATCGACGCCTCGAGCTGGCTCAGGGCGGAGTCGGTGCGGGCCTTCGTCTCGGGATCGGTCCTGCGCCAGTTCTCGTGCTCGGCCTGCGCCACGGCATCCTCGATCCGGCGGAGTCCCGATTCCATGCGGCCCATGTCGGCCCGCGGGACGCGGCCAGCCTCTTCCCACCGGTCGCGGATCGACTGGAGCGCCTTCTTGGCCGCGTTCAGGTCCTGCACCGGAAGGATCTGCTGGGCCTCCGCGAGGAGCGCCTCCTTGACCTTCAGGTTGGACGAGTACTCCCGGTCCACCGCGTCGTTGGCGGCCTGGCGCGCCTCGAAGAACACGTTCTGGGCGGCGCGGAAGCGGACCCAGAGGGCGTCGTCCTCCTTGCGGCTCGCGCGCGGAGCACCCTTCCACTCCTCCATGAGGCGCCGGTACTCGCCGGCCGCCCAGCCCCAGTCGGTGGAGGTCTGGAGCGTCTCTGCCTCGGCGATGAGCCGCTCCTTCACGGACTTCGCCTGGGCATTGATGCTGTCCAGCTGGGAGAAGTACGCGCGGCGGTGCCGGTCGAACTGGGTCCGCGCGGCCCGGAAGCGCTTCCACAGCGCGTCCTCGGCCGCCCGCCCGAGCCGAAGCCCGGACTTCTGGGACGCCTTCCACTCCTCGAAGAGCTCGTTCATCCGGGCCCCGCTCGACTTCCACTGCGTCCGCTCGGGGTCCTGGCCGCTGATCTGCTCGGCCTCGGACACGATGGCCTCGCGCCGTGCGAGCTCCTCGGCCCGCGCTGCCTCATGCTGGGCCTTCTCGGCGGCCTCCGCCTGGACGAGCGACTGCTCGAGGGCGTCGAGGCGGCCCTCGGCCGCCCGCACGTCGCCGACCATCGACCGCTCGGCGAGCTGGGCGCGAAGATGGGACGCGGCCTTGCGGACGTCGGCCACGGCGGCGTGGGAGGCCACGCGCTGCTCGAGGAGCACGATCTGGGCGAGGACGTCCTCGTACTTGCGGGCGAAGTAGGCCAGTGCCTCGTCGGCGGAGACTCCCGGGTACTGCCCGACGGGGTGCTCCTCGCCGTCAATCGTGAGGAAGACGTGCCCGTCGCCCTCGACGCGGCCCCACTTGGACGCCTCGGCGAGCGAGACCGGCGCCGCAGCCGGAACGGTGGCGACGGCGGGGGCAGGGGAGGGCGCGGCCGGCGCAGCCGGCTTGAGCTTGGCCGCGAGCGCGGCGGGGGACGGAACGGATGCGGCCGTTGCGGCCGCGGTGTCGTCGGATTTCTGACTTTCGGTCACCGCTAGAACTCTTTCGATTGTGGTTTGTCCTTCGGATGGGGCTGCCGGGGTACCGGCAGCCCACGTCACTTCACCGTGAACGAGTCTATCGTGACTGGCGTCACGGGAGCCCCGTCATTGCCCGTCTTGACGCCCTTGGCGGCGATCGCCCGGACGACGTCGAGGCCCGAGGTCACGCGGCCCACGATCGTGTAGCCGCCGGCGCTGTCCGCAGGAATGGTCGTGTCCTTGTACACGATGAAGAACTCCTGGCCGTTCCCGTAGGCGTTGCCTGCCGTCCGGGCGACCGCGATCGTGCCCGCCGGATACTTGCCGTCGGCGGGAGTGTTCTCCAGCGGTCCCCAGGTGTAGGCGGGGTCGGAGGAGCCGTCGGCCTTCTGCCCGCACTGCAGGAGGGCGAAGGCCGCGCCGGTGGTGAGCCTGCCGCACTGCCGGCCGTTGAGCGCCCCGGACTGGCCCAGCGAGGAGAAGACGGCCGCGGCCTGGGGGGCCTTCGTGCCATCGAGCTCGACGCCCACGGCCTTGCCGTTGAGCACGAGGCTGCCGCTGAAGGTCTTGCCGGCGGCGGTGTCCGGCTTGGGGATCTGCGGCCCGTTCGTCTGGGCTGCGCTGGGGGCCGCGCTCGGGGTCGGCGCCTCGAGCCCGGCCTGGGCGGCGGCGTACTCGGAGGCGGTGGGGTTGGAGGCGAAGACGGTTGCCTGCAGGACGGCCGCGAGGACGACTGCCGCCGCGGCAGCCGTGGCGGCGATGGTGTTGTCCCGCCGGCGTCGCTTCTCCTTGCCCCTGCGCAGCTCGGCCTTCGCGTCCATGAGCTGGATGCGACGGCGGTCCTCACGCACGTTCCGCTTGGCCACCGGGCAGTCCTCCATCCGCACGCTCATCTCGGGGTGCCTGAACAGGCGCATAAACTTGTGCAGCAATCAGTCTACGCACAAGGAGTTTGTCCCCCATGGCACGTACCGCCTCGCTGTCCGGATTCCCCGAGTGGCTTCCGCAGGAGAGGCTCGTGGAACTCCATGTGCTCGACACGCTCCGGCGCACCTTCGAGCTGCATGGCTTCGCGTCGATCGAGACCCGCGCAGTGGAGACCGTCGGCCAGCTTCTGCGCAAGGGCGAGATCGACAAGGAGGTCTACGGCCTCTCGCGGCTCCAGGACGACGAGGACTCGGCGAGCCGCGACGACGCGAACGCCCTGGCCCTCCACTTCGACCTGACCGTGCCGTTCGCCCGCTATGTCGTGGAGAACGCCGGATACCTCGCCTTCCCGTTCCGCCGGTACCAGATCCAGAAGGTCTGGCGCGGGGAGCGTCCGCAGGAGGGGCGGGCGAGGGAGTTCACCCAGGCGGACATCGACGTGGTGGGCGACGGCGAGCTGCCCTTCCGCTACGACGTGGAGCTGGCGCTGGTGATCGCGGAGGCGCTCTCCGCGCTGCCGATCCCGCCGTTCCGGCTGCGGATCAACAACCGCAAGCTGGCCGAGGGCTTCTACCGCGGCATCGGGCTGACGGACACCGCCGGGGTGCTGCGCAGCATCGACAAGCTCGAGAAGGTCGGCCCGGAGCGGGTCGCCGAGCTGCTGCAGGAGGAGCTCGGGGCCACGCCGGAGCAGGCCAAGGCCGCCCTCGAACTGGCCTCCATCCGGACCGAGGACACCTCCTTCGCCGACCAGGTGCGTGCGCTCGGGGTGGAGGACGAGCTCCTCGCCGAGGGGCTCGCCGAGCTCGAGGAGGTCATCGCCGCGGCCTCGGCCGCGGCCCCCGGCAAGGTCGTCGCGGACCTGAGCATCGCCCGCGGACTCGACTACTACACCGGCACGGTCTACGAGACCGTCCTCGTGGGCCACGAGCAGCTGGGCTCGATCTGCTCCGGCGGCCGCTACGACGCCCTGGCCACGAAGGGCTCCCGCAAGTTCCCAGGAGTCGGGCTGTCCATCGGTGTCACCCGGCTCGTGTCTCGCATCCTCAGCCAGGGCCTGGCGAGCGCGAGCCGCTCCGTGCCCACGGCCGTGCTCGTGACGCTCGCCGACGACGGCGCGTGGCCGGCGGCCCAGGGCATCGCTGCCAGGCTGCGCGGCCGGGGGATCGCGGTGGAGGTCGCGGCGAAGGCGGAGAAGTTCGGCAAGCAGATCAAGTACGCGGACCGGCGCGGGATCCCCTTCGTGTGGTTCACCCACGCCGACGGCACCCACGAGGTGAAGGACATCCGCTCCGGCGAGCAGGTCGCCGCCGACCCCGACTCCTGGATGCCGCCGGCCGAGGACCTCGTGCCGCGCATCGCCGCCGCGCCGTCGGCCTGAGGCCTGCGGGTAAACTCGATCCGAACCACTCGTCCCTACTGAAAGAAGAGCTGTGCTGCGCACACACGGCCTCGGAACGCTGCGTCCCGAGCACATCGGACAGACCGTCACCCTCGCGGGCTGGGTGGCCCGCCGCCGAGACCACGGCGGGGTGGCCTTCGTCGACCTGCGGGACTCGACGGGCGTCGCCCAGGTCGTGGTCCGGGAGGAAGAGGTCTTCCACGGCCTGCGCAACGAGTTCGTCCTCCAGGTGGTCGGCACCGTGGAACGCCGCCCGGCCGGCAACGAGAACCCGCAGCTCGCCACGGGCGAGATCGAGGTCATCGCCGAGAAGGTGGTGGTCCTCAACACCGCCGATCCGCTGCCGTTCCAGGTCGACGAGCACGTCGAGGTCGGCGAGGAGGCGCGCCTGCGCCACCGCTACCTCGACCTGCGGCGCCCCGGCCCCGCCCGCGCCATGCGGCTGCGCTCGGAGGCGAACCGCGTGGCCCGCGAGCTGCTCCACGGCGAGGACTTCGTCGAGGTCGAGACCCCGACCCTGACCCGCTCGACCCCCGAGGGCGCCCGCGACTTCCTCGTGCCCGCCCGCCTCGCGCCGGGCTCGTGGTACGCCCTCCCGCAGTCCCCGCAGCTGTTCAAGCAGCTCCTCCAGGTCGGCGGGATCGAGAAGTACTTCCAGATCGCCCGCTGCTACCGCGACGAGGACTTCCGCGCGGACCGCCAGCCCGAGTTCACCCAGCTGGACATCGAGGCCAGCTTCGTCGAGCAGGACGACATCATCGCCCTCGGAGAGCGGATCGTCGCGGCCCTGTGGCAGCTCATCGACGTCGAGGTCCCGACCCCGATCCGCCGGATGACCTACGCGGAGGCCATGGCCAAGTACGGCTCGGACAAGCCGGACCTGCGGTTCGGGCTCGAGCTGACCGACCTGACCGAGTACTTCAAGGACACGACCTTCGGCGTCTTCAAGGCCCCGTATGTGGGCGCAGTGGTCATGCCCGGCGGCGCCTCGCAGCCCCGGCGCACACTCGACGCCTGGCAGGAGTGGGCCAAGCAGCGCGGCGCGAAGGGCCTCGCCTACGTCCTCTACAAGGAGGACGGCGAGCTCGCGGGCCCCGTCGCGAAGAACCTCACCGACGCCGAGCGCGAGGGCCTCGCGGCCGCCGTCGGCGCCGAGCCGGGGGACTGCATCTTCTTCGCCGCCGGCGAGCAGGGCCCCTCACGGGCGCTGCTGGGCGCCGCGAGGGTGGAGATCGGGCACCGCACGGGGCTCATCGACCCGTCCGACTGGGCCTTCGTGTGGGTCGTCGACGCCCCGCTGTTCGAGGCATCGGCCGACGCCAAGGCCTCCGGCGACGTCGCCCTCGGCTACTCCGCCTGGACCGCCGTGCACCACGCCTTCACCTCGCCCAAGCCCGAGTTCCTGGACACGTTCGACACCGACCCGGGCGAGGCCCTCGCCTACGCCTACGACATCGTGTGCAACGGCAACGAGATCGGCGGCGGCTCCATCCGCATCCACCGGCGCGACATCCAGGAGCGCGTGTTCAAGGTCATGGGCATCGGCGCCGACGAGGCCCAGGAGAAGTTCGGCTTCCTCCTCGAGGGCTTCAAGTACGGCGCCCCGCCGCACGGCGGCATCGCGTTCGGCTGGGACCGGGTCGTCGCGCTCCTCGCGGGCGTCGACTCGATCCGGGAGGTCATCGCCTTCCCGAAGACGGGCGGCGGCTTCGACCCCCTCACGTCCGCGCCCGCCCCGATCACCCCGGAGCAGCGCAAGGAGGCCGGGGTCGACGCCAAGCCGGAGCCGAAGAAGGGCTCCGAGGCCGGCCTCCCCGCCTGATCGGCAGCGCACGACGGCGAAGGCGCGGCTCCCGCTGGGACCCGCGCCTTCGCCGTCGGTGCCCGTCCTGGAGTGTCGGCGCGCGGAGGTAGCGTAGTGGCAATGGAAGATCTGTTCGGTTCCGGTGACGGCGACACCGGCGAGGACGCGCCGTCGTCCGCCGCGGGCGGACGCGCCGCGAAGGCGGCCCGCGACGCCCAGCGCAGCCCGCTCGCCGTCCGCATGCGCCCCCGCACGCTCGACGAGGTCGTCGGCCAGCAGCACCTGCTCGGCGCTGCCTCTCCGCTGCGCCAGCTCGCGGCGGGTGCCGCAGCCGGCGGCGGCACCCAGTCCGTGACCGGGCCCAGCTCGGTGATCCTCTGGGGCCCTCCCGGCACGGGCAAGACCACGCTGGCCCACGTGATTGCCCGCGGTCCGGGCCGCAAGTTCGTCGAGCTGTCCGCGATCACGGCCGGGGTCAAGGACGTCCGCCGCGTCATGGACGAGGCACTCACCGCGCGCGACCTGCACCGCACCACCACCGTGCTGTTCCTGGACGAGATCCACCGCTTCACCAAGGCACAGCAGGACGCGCTCCTCCCCGGCGTCGAGAACCGCTGGGTCGTCCTCGTCGCGGCGACCACGGAGAACCCCTCGTTCTCGGTCATCTCGCCGCTGCTCTCCCGCTCCCTCCTGCTCACGCTGCGGCCCCTCACCGACCAGGACATCCGCGGCCTCGTGGAGCGGGCGGCGACGGACCCGCGCGGCCTCGGCGGCGCCGTGAGGCTCTCGGACGACGCCGCGGAGCACCTCGTGCGCCTAGCGGGCGGCGATGCGCGCCGCGCGCTCACCGCGCTCGAGGCGGCGGCCGCCGTCGCGCTCGGCCAGGCGCACGACGACGGGCCAGAGCCCGCCGGACCGGTCACCGTCGTGGTGGCCCACACCGAGAAGGCGGTCGACGCCCACGCCGTGCGGTACGACCGCGCGGGGGACATGCACTACGACGTGGTGAGCGCGTTCATCAAGTCGATCCGCGGCTCCGACGTCGACGCGGCCCTGCACTACCTGGCCAGGATGGTCGAGGCAGGGGAGGACCCGCGCTTCATCGCGCGCCGGATCGTCATCTCGGCCGCGGAGGACATCGGGATGGCGGACCCCACCGCACTCCAGACCGCGGTCGCGGCGGCCCAGGCCGTCCAGCTGATCGGCATGCCCGAGGGGCGGATCGTGCTCGCGGAGGCCGTGGTCCACCTCGCCACCGCCCCGAAGTCCAACGCCGCCTACCAGGGCATCAACGCGGCCATCGCCGACGTCCGCGCCGGCCTCGGCACCGGCATTCCGCCGCACCTGCGCGACGCGCACTACGCGGGAGCGGAGCGGATCGGGCACGGCAAGGGCTACCGGTACGCCCACGACGCCCCGCACTCGGTGGCCCGACAGCAGTACCCGCCGGACGACCTCGTGGGCAAGGACTACTACGTGCCCACGGCCAACGGCGCCGAGCGCGAGCTGCAGGCGCGGGTCGAGCGCCTGCGCGGGATCGTCCGCGGCAGCTGACCCCCCGCATCCGTGCTAGGCTGGATGACCGTCTGGCACGTCCGGGCCGCTGCCCCCTGCGTGGGGTGCGCCCGTCGGTAGCAGAAGGCAGTCGCGGGCCAATGCTCTCCACCTCGGGAGGCCAGGAATCCACACGCCGCGGCACAATGAAAGGACACACGTGTCGAGCACTCGTGCCCGCCGTCAGACGCGCCTCTCGCGCTCTCTCGGCCTCGCCCTCACCCCCAAGGCCGCCAAGTACATGGAGCGCCGCCCGTACGGCCCCGGTGAGCATGGCCGCGCCCGCAAGAAGCAGGACTCGGACTACGCGGTCCGCCTCCGCGAGAAGCAGCGCCTCCGCGCCCAGTACGGCATCCGCGAGGCGCAGATGACCCGCGCCTTCGAGGAGGCCAAGCGCACCAAGGGCCTCACCGGTGAGAACCTCATCGAGCTCCTCGAGATGCGCCTCGACGCCCTCGTGCTCCGCGCCGGGTTCGCCCGCACCATCGCCCAGGCCCGCCAGCTGGTCGTGCACCGCCACATCACCGTCGACGGTGCTCGCGTGGACCGCCCGTCCTTCCGCGTCGCCGAGGGCCAGCTCATCGGCGTGCACCAGCGCTCCGAGACCATGACGCCGTTCCAGGTCGCCGCTGCCGGCGCCCACCGCGACGTCCTGCCGGCCGTCCCCGGCTACCTCGACGTCAAGCTCGAGTCCCTCCAGGCCCGCCTCGTGCGCCGCCCCAAGCGGACCGAGATCCCGGTGACCTGCGAAGAGCAGCTCGTCGTCGAGTACTACGCCCGCTGATCCGTCCCGCCCCCGGGCGGACGGGCCAGTTCGAGGAGCCCGCGGCGCGCGCCGCGGGCTCCTCGCGTGTGTAAGGTAGCCAGAGGGTGCGCGGGCGAGCCGTGCGCCGGGAGGAGGAACCGTGTCCGGAGGGGACATCGCAGGACTCATCGCCGCAGGCGTTTTCGCGGTGCTCGTGGCCCTGCTGGCCGTGCCGATCCTGAAGCTCGGGCGCGTGCTCGACGAGCTCCGCGCCTCGATCCGCACCCTCGCCGACGGCGCCACCCCCCTCATGGACGAGGTGACCATGACCGTCACCACCACCCACGAGCAGCTCAAGAAGGTCGACGGGATCGCCTCCAACGTCTCGGACACCACTGCGAACGTCTCGGCGCTGTCCTCGCTCGTCGCAGCCACCGTCGGGTCCCCGCTCGTGAAGGTTGCCGCGTTCTCCTACGGCGTCCGGTCGGCCTTCGCCCAGCGGCAGAGGACCCCCCGCGCCTCCGGCCGCCGCAGCCGCTGACCGGTACCCCCGGCAGCAACCAAGGAAGGGAAACCGTCGTGAAGCGCATCGTGTGGCTGTCCGTGGGCGTGGCGCTCGGCGCCGTCGCCTACCAGAAGATCGCCGCGGCCCGCTCGCTCGCCTCGCCCGGGGGCCTCAACCGGGCCGTCGCCTCGCTCGCCGACAGCGTGGCGCACTTCGCGGACCAGGTGCGCGCAGGGATGGCGGAGCGCGAAGGGGAGCTGCGCCAGGGCCTCGGCCTGGGGGACTAGCTCCCGCGCCTAGAATTGATGAAGGCATCCGCGCCCACCGGTGCGCGGGTCCGCTGGCCGTCCGGCGCCGCGGCGCGCCGCGTCCACTCGTAGAGAAGGTTGAAGAACACGCCCATGAAGTCGCACGAGATCACCCGACGCTGGATCGACTACTTCGTCAGCAAGGGGCACACGGCGGTGCCCTCGGCGTCGCTCGTCTCGAGCGACCCCTCCCTGCTGTTCACGGTGGCCGGCATGGTCCCCTTCATCCCCTACCTCACCGCCCGCGAGGAGCCCCCCTTCCCGCGCGCGACGAGCGTGCAGAAGTGCATCCGGACGGGGGACATCGAGGAGGTCGGCAAGACCGCCCGCCATGGCACCTTCTTCCAGATGTGCGGCAACTTCTCCTTCGGGGACTACTTCAAGGAGGACGCGATCCGCTTCGCGTTCGACCTGCTGACGAAGAGCGTCGACGACGGGGGCTACGGCCTGCCCGCCGAGAAGCTGTGGGTCACCGTCTACGAGGACGACGACGAGGCCGCAAACCTCTGGCTCACGCACACCTCCATCCCGGCCGAGCGCATCCAGCGCATGGGCAAGAGCGACAACTACTGGTCCACCGGCCAGCCCGGTCCCGCGGGCCCCTGCTCCGAGATCTACTACGACCGTGGCCCCGGCTACGGCGTCGAGGGTGGTCCCGCGGCGGACGACAACCGCTACATCGAGATCTGGAACCTCGTGTTCATGCAGTACCAGATCGAGAACGTGCGCTCGAAGGTCGACTTCGACATCGTCGGAGAGCTGCCCCAGAAGAACATCGACACCGGCCTCGGCATGGAGCGCCTCGCGATGATCCTCCAGGGCGTCGAGAACATGTACGAGACCGACCAGGTCCGCCCCGTGATCGACAAGGCGGCCGAGCTCTCGGGCAAGGAGTACACCTCCGCCGAGACCGCCGCCGACCCGCACCACACCGACGACGTCCGCATGCGCGTCGTCGCAGACCACGTCCGCAGCGCCCTCATGCTCATCGCCGACGGGGTCACCCCCTCCAACGAGGGCCGCGGCTACGTGCTCCGCCGCCTCATTCGGCGTGCCGTGCGCGCCATGCGCCTCCTCGGCGTCGACAAGCCCGTGCTTCCCGAGCTCCTGCCGGCCTCGCGCGACGCCATGAAGGGCGTCTACCCGCAGGTCGAGAAGGACTTCGACCGGATCAGCCGCATCGCCTACGGCGAGGAGAGGGCCTTCCTGCGCACCATCGCCGCCGGCACTGCGCGCCTCGACGACGCCGTGCGGGCCTCGAAGGCGGCCGGTTCGCCGCTGTCCGGCGAGGAGGCCTTCGCGCTCCACGACACCTACGGCTTCCCCATCGACCTGACCCTCGAGATGGCTGAGGAGGCCGGGGTCTCCGTCGATGAGACCGCTTTCCGGGCCCTCATGGAGGACCAGCGCCAGCGCGCCCGCAAGGATGCCAAGGAGAAGAAGTCCGGCCACGCCGACCTCACCCTCTTCCAGGAGCTGCACGCCGCCGGAGACACCGTCTTCACGGGCTACACCGAGCTCGCAGGCGAGTCCCGGATCCGGGGCCTCGTCTCCGCCGGCTCCCGCGTCGACCGCGCCTCTGCCGGCGAGGAAGTGGAGATCGTCCTCGAGGAGACCCCGTTCTACGCCGAGGCCGGCGGCCAGGCCGCCGACCGCGGGCTGATCAGCGCCGACGGCGTGCTCGTCGAGGTGCTCGACGTCCAGCGCCCGATCAAGGGCCTCTCCGTCCACAAGGGGATCGTGCGCGAGGGCGAGCTGAGCGCCGAGGCCCTCGTGCGCACCGCGGTCGACCGCGAGCGGCGCCACGGGGCCGAGCAGGCGCACACCGCCACGCACCTCGTCCACGCTGCCCTGCGCCAGATCCTCGGGCCGGAGGCCGTCCAGCGCGGCTCCTTCAACAAGGCCGGCTACCTGCGCTTCGACTTCGCCTGGGGCGAGCAGCTCTCCGGCGCGGCCCGGAGCGAGATCGAGGAGGTCGCGAACCTCGCGATCCGGGACAACTTCGTGGTCAACACCGCCGAGATGCCCCTCGCCGAGGCGCGGGCCGCCGGAGCCATGGCCCTGTTCGGGGAGAACTACGGCTCGCGCGTGCGCGTCGTCGAGATCAACGGGCCCTGGTCGATGGAGCTCTGCGGCGGCACGCACGTCGACTCCACCGCGCTCATCGGCAGCCTGACCATGCTGGGCGAGCAGTCCGTCGGCTCGGGCAACCGCCGCGTCGAGGCGTACGTGGGCCTGGACGCGTTCCGCCACCAGGCCGCCGAGCGGGCCCTCGTCTCCGAGCTCAGCGAGATGTTCAAGGTGCCCTCGGCGCAGCTCACCGACCGCATCTCCGCGACGCTCGAGAAGCTCAAGACGGCAGAGAAGGAACTCGAGCGGCTCCGCAAGGAGAAGCTGGCAGCCTCCGCGGCCGCCCTCGTGGGCACCGCCAAGGACGTCGCCGGGGTACGCCTCATCACGCACGACGCCGGGGAGCTCGGTTCCGCGGATGAGCTGCGGGCGCTCGCGCTGGACCTCCGGGCCCGGCTCGGCTCGGGCGCGGCCGCGGTCGCGGTGGCCGGCATCGCCAAGGGCCGCCCCGCGGTCCTCGTCGCCACCAACGAGGAGGCCCGCGCCGCCGGCGTCAGGGCCGGTGCCCTCGTGCGCACGGCCGCCGGGATCCTCGGCGGCGGCGGCGGCGGCAAGGACGATGTGGCCCAGGGCGGCGGCACCGACCCGTCGAAGATCGTCGACGCGCTGGGGGCGATCGCGGCAGCGGTCGCCCAGCGCTAGCGGGCGCCGCCTATGACCACCCCCCATCGCGAGGAGCGCCCCTTCCCGCGCGGCGTGAGGCTCGCCGCTGACGTGGGCACGGTGCGGGTCGGCGTCGCCGTATGCGATCCCGACGGCATCCTCCCCACGCCGCTGAAGACCTTGGCCCGCGACCCGAAGCGCAACAGCGACATCACAGTCCTGGCCAAGGAAGCAGCAGCCCGCGGCGCGGTCGAGGTCTTCGTGGGCCTGCCGAGGACACTCGCGGGCCGGGAGACCCACTCCGCGGAGCTGGCGAGGGCGTTCGCCCAACGCCTCGCCGTCGCCCTTGACGCGGCCGGCACACCGTGCGGCGTCTGGCTCGTGGATGAGCGGTTCAGCACCGTCGAGGCCCAGCGCAACCTGCGGGCCGCGGGCATGGACTCTCGCGAGCAACGTAGAGTGGTGGACCAGATGGCGGCGGTGGGTATACTCCAGCACGCGCTGGACCTGATCCGTGGCCGCGGCGAGGCCGGCGACCCTGTGGGTGTCCCGGATCCGCGGAATGGGGAGACCCGCGGCGACGACTCGGATGTGAGAGGCTAGCGAGAATGGACCCCCAGGACAACACGACCCCGGCCGTGCCTGACCGGCCCTTGACCCGCCGCGAGATCCGCGAGCGGGAGCGCGCCCGTCAAGAGGAGCAGCAGCGGCTGCTCGCTCCCCAGCGGCGTGCCGCCTCTCCTCCGCCCTCCGCGTTCCCACGGTCCGCCTCCGCGCCCGACGGCGCGGCGAAGGCGGCAGATGCCGCCCCGACGACCGGGACCGGCACGGGGTGGGACACCGTGCCCTCCCAGGTCCGCCCGCCCCAGAACAGCGCCCCGCCCCCGAGCGCGGCCTCCCCAGCCCGGGACGGCGCGACCGCGGACGCCGAGGGTCTCCGCGCCGGCACCCCGCATGGGCGCCGCCGCGCCCGCTCCTTCGAGACGTCCGACTCGGCCGTCCCCCCGACCTCTGCCACGATGGGCTGGGGCGCCTACCCGCCGTCGTCCGGCTCCCAGGCCCCCGCGTACTCCCCGCCGTCGGCGATCCCGTCCGCCGAATCAGGCGCGCCCTCGGTCCTGCCCGCACCCGTGCCCGCTGCACGCCCCGCGGCCGCCGCGTCCCCGGCGCGGCCGCCGGCCGCCGGAACGGCGGCCCCCACGGGCAAGGCCGACCCCGCGGCCACCTCCTACCTGCCCGCCGTCCCCGAGGCCCAGCCCGCCACCCGGCTCGTGGACCGGGTCCCGGCGCGGTCCGAGGACGCGCCCATCCGCCGCAACGTGTTCCCTGCTGCCGCGCAGGCCTTCACCCGCGGCGCGGCCGGTCCCGCCGTCCTCGAGCCCGAGGCCGCCCCTGCCCACGCTCCGGCCGGTGACGCCCCCTGGGGGGATTCCGCCCACGGACTGCATGACGACGCCCACGGCGCCGACTTCCTGGGCGCGGCCGACCACGGCCACCACGCCCTCGCCGAGGACGACCACCCGCTCGACATCTCCCTTCCTCTCGATCCCGGCCACGGGGTCTTCGGCGAGCCCGTTGCGCCGAGGCCCTCCCGGCGGTCCCGTCGGTTCCGCGTCCTCATCGGGCTCACCCTCGCCCTCGCGCTCTTCGTCGGAGCAGCGCTGATCGGGGTCCAGTTCCTCAAGCCGCTCCTGGGCATCGACCAGGTCACGGACTATCCAGGCCCCGGCTCGGGCTCGGTCGTGGTGACCGTCCAGCCCGGATCCGGTCCGGCCGCCGTGGCCAGCTCCCTCAAGCAGCAGGATGTGATCGCGGACGCGGGGACCTTCCTCAAGGCCTTCGCGGCCGCCGGCGGCGACCTCCACCCCGGGGACTACACGTTCAAGAAGGAGATGAAGGCCTCGGATGCGGCGGCGATCCTGGCCGGCACGGACAGTGCGAAGGTGGTCTACTTCGCGCTGAGTGC
>NZ_JAUSTE010000015.1 GCF_030812675.1 Sinomonas atrocyanea
AGGCCGAGCCGGCCCTGGGCGACCAGCTGCAGGACGGCCGTGCCCACGAAGCTCTTGGTGATGCTGCGGAAGGCCGAGCGCATGTCCGCGGACCACGGCGTGCCGTCCGCCGCCTGCCCGACGGTGGCCAGGTACCGTGCCCGGGCCGTGGCCCCGGTGCCCGTGGACACCGCCACGGCTGCGCCGGCGGCGCCCCGGCTGCTGACGAACTGGGAGACGGTTCCCGCGATGGAGGCCGGCATCTCCTGCCAGGCGGGCTGGGCGGGGATGGGCGGCGGCGCGGGGCTGGAGGGTGCCGCGGGACTGGGCAACGGCGGGGCCGAGGCGGCCGGTGCCGGCGCGGGACCGGACGGGCGGGCCGCGGAGGCCGCTGGCGCCTGCGGATGCGCCTTCTCGGCGGACGCCTCGGCGACGCGCAGCACGCCGGGGCCGAGCCCGGCCGCGGCCGTCAGCCCCGCGACCAGCAGCGCGGCGAGCATCCCGAGGAAGGCGAGCCGCCGGCGTCGGGCGCGCGCGGAGCGGCCGAGGACGCGCGGGAGCCGGCGGCGGTCCCCCCGTGGTGCCATGGTCGTCGCCCCTTTCAATGCCCCCTGAGGCGTCTCGCTCCGTCGGTCCCCACCGTACGCGGGGAGCCTGTGTGGGTGCTATGCGCGGGCCGCCCGTGACGCGGCCCCGCACAGGGCGGTGGCAGACTGTACGGGTGCCAGATTCCGTCCCCGCCCCCGAGGCCCCGGCCGCCGCGCAGGCCGGCCACCCCCGCCAGTCCGAGTTCGGATTCGAGGTCGGCACCCGCCTCGAAGGCCCCGGCGGCACCCCGGGACTCGGCCGGACCGGCACCGTCACCACGCCGCACGGGACGATCCAGACGCCGGCGTTCATCGCCGTCGGCACCAAGGCCACCGTCAAGGCCGTGCTGCCCGAGTCCATGGCCGAGCTCGGCGCGCAGGCCCTCCTCGCGAACGCCTACCACCTCTACCTGCAGCCCGGGGCGGACATCCTCGACGAGGCCGGCGGGCTCGGCCGGTTCATGAACTGGCCCGGCCCCACCTTCACCGACTCGGGCGGGTTCCAGGTGATGAGCCTGGGCTCGGGCTTCAAGAAGGTCATCGACATGAAGGGCCCCGACGCGCCCCAGCAGGCCGGGGCCGACGACGCGGTGGCGCCCGGCAAGGAGCGGCTCGCCCACATCGACGACGACGGCGTGTGGTTCAAGAGCCATCTCAACGGGGACCGGCACCGCTTCACGCCCGAGATCTCGATGCAGGTGCAGCACCAGATCGGCGCCGACATCATGTTCGCCTTCGACGAGCTCACCACCCTGCACAACTCCCGCGGCTACCAGGAGCAGGCGCTCGAGCGGACCCGGCTGTGGGCGCAGCGCTGCGTGGACGAGCACTTCCGGCTCACGGACGCGCGCGCCGGCAAGCCGTACCAGGCCCTGTTCGGCGTCATCCAGGGCGCCCAGTACGAGGACCTGCGCCGCAAGGCCTGCGCCGACCTCGGGGCCATGCCCTTCGACGGCTACGGGATCGGCGGGGCGCTGGAGAAGGAGAACCTCGGCACGATCGTGGGCTGGTGCTCCGAGGTGCTCCCCGAGGACCGCCCCCGGCACCTGCTCGGCATCTCCGAGCCGGACGACATCTTCGTGGCCATCGAGGCCGGCGCCGACACCTTCGACTGCGTCTCCCCCACCCGCGTGGCCCGCAACTCCGCGTTCTACACGGCCGAGGGGCGGCTCAACCTCTCCGGCGCGAAGTACAGGCGGGACTGGGGCCCGCTCCAGGACGGCTGCGACTGCTACACCTGCGCCAACTACTCGCGCGCCTACATCCGGCACCTGTACAAGGCTTCCGAGATGCTCTCCCATACGCTCATCTCGATCCACAACGAGCGCTTCGTGGTGCGGATGGTCGACGACGCCCGGCGCGCCATCGAGGACGGCACGTTCTACGAGTTCAAGGCCGAGACCCTGGGCCGCTACTACGGCTCTCCCGCCGGCAGCGCCCCCACCGTCTGAGAGTCACCTCCTGGGAGTCACCTTCTGGGAGTCACTTCCCGGCGGTTCGGCCGGCAGGAGGTGACCTTCAGGAGGTGACCCCCAGACGGGGGGGCGGGACGGACGACGGCGGGTGGCACCCGCCGTCGTCCGCCCGCCTCAGCGGCGGCGGGCGGCGAGGAGCACGGCCGCGCCGGTGCCGGCGAAGAAGGCGATGACCGCCACGAGCACCGCCACGAGCGGCGGGGTCCAGGACGCGGCGGCGCTGTGGATACCCCCCAGCAGGGTCGGGGCGATGGCCGCGACGCCGTACCCGGTTCCCTGCACGATCGCGGACATCCGCCCCGCGGCGGCCTGGTCGCGGGCCACCGTGAGGATCGCCGTGAAGATGAAGGTGATGCCGCCGCCCTGCGCGGCGCCGCCGAGCGAGCTCCACAGGGCCCACAGGCCGGGCTGAAGCAGCAGCCCGAGCGGGACCGTGAGCCAGAGGATGCCCAGTGCGGCCACGGTGGCTCGGGAGCCCGCGTACCGGGCGAGCAGCGGGGTGCCGAGCGCGCCGAGGATGGCCATGATCTGGAACAGCGAGGCCCCGGCCCCGGCGCCCGCCGCGCTGAGCCCTAGTTCGTCGGTGAGAAGGCTCGGCAGCCACGCGGTGATGCCGTAGTAGGAGAACGCCTGGCCGCCGAACCCGAAGGCGAGCGCGACGGTGACCGCGCCGGTGCGGCGCGCCCGCGGCGCGGCGTGGTCCGAGGCGGTCGCGGCCCCCTCCGGCCGCAGGGCCCGCCGCACCCCCACCGCGGCGACCCAGACCATGAGCGCCACGAGCGCGAAGAGTGCGCTCGCGGCCAGGGCCACGCGCCAGCCGGTCGCCGCGGCCAGCGGCGCGGTGGCCACGGACGTCACGAACGAGCCGACGTTGAGCGCCGCGGTGTACACGCCCATGGCCATCCCCTGACGGGCCTGGGTGAAGTCTCGCCGGATGATCAGCGGCACGGCGATGTTGCCGACCGTGATCGCCACCCCGAGCACCACGGTGCCCAGCATCACCACGGCGGTGCCGTCGAGGGACCGGATAAGGACGCCGGCGAGGACTCCCGCCAACGTCAGTGTCACGGCCATCTCCGCCCCGAAACGCCGGGCGCACAGGGACGCGAGCGGCGCGGCGAGGGCGAAGCACAGCACGGGGATGCCGGTGAGCAGGCCGAGTTCCCCGGCGGAGAGCCCGAGGTCCCCCTCGAGGGCCCTGGCCACGGGGGCGACCGCCACGAAGGGGCCGCGCATGGTGAGCGCGATGAGGCCGATCGAGACCAGGAGGAGCCACGCGGCGGCGGCCCTCGGGTGGCCGGTCTGACGGGGCGAGGAATGCGCGGGGGGCTGGGGACGGGGGCTCATCACTCTCGTTCGTATCACGGCGGCGGCGCGGGGGTCTCCTGCATCTCAGTCTCCGGGAAGGCGCCGGTCCTCGGAGGACGGGGGCCTCCCCCGGGAGGTGGAAGTCCTGTGCCTGCGGCCCCCAGCGGCCGCAGGCACAGGACGGATCGTGGTGCGGAGGCTAGCCGAGGCGCGAGGGCGAGTGCCCGGCGTCGTCCGCGCTGGCCGGCGCGCTCCCCACGCCCGCAGAGACGGGGTCCACGGGCGTGAGGTCCCGGTCGAGGTGCGTCTCCTGCCGGCGGGAGGGCAGGAAGAAGATGTACACGACGAGGGAGATCACGATCGTGATCGTCACGTAGGTGAACAGCCACTCCTTGTGCCCGGCGCTCGAGAGCCACTCCCCGATGAACGGCACGGTTCCGCCGAAGAGGGAGTTGGCGACGGCGTAGCCCAGGCCCACGCCGAGGGCGCGCACAGAGGCGGGGAACATCTCGGCCTTCACGATCGCGCTGATCGACGTGTAGTTGATGACGATCATGAGGCCAGCCAGCATGAGCCAGAACGCGATGGCCGGGTCCTTGACGCCGGCGAGCGTGGACATGATCGGCCAGGTGAAGATCGCGCCGAGGACGCCGAAGACGATGAGCTGGAGCTTGCGGCCGATCTTGTCGGAGAGCAGGCCGAACAGCGGGTGCAGGATCATGTAGACGAACAGGGCCCAGAAGTTGATGACCGAGGTCTGCGTCTTCGGGATGTGCGAGACGTTGTTCATGAAGCTGAGGATGTAGGTGGTGTACAGGTAGAACGCGCACGTTCCGCCCATGGTGAGGAACACGACCACGACGAACGGCTTCCAGTGCTTCGTGAAGAGCAGCTTGAGGGTTCCGGGCTCGACGGCCTCGAACTCGCCGCGCTCGCCGCGCGCCTCGGACGCCGCGGCGGCGGCCTTGGCAGCAGCCACCTGCTCCTTGGAGATCGTCTCGTCCATGGTGCGCCGCAGCCACAGGACGATCAGGGCGGCGACTGCGCCGATCGCGAACGGCACTCGCCAGCCCCAGGCCTTCAGGTCCGCGTCGCCGAGGGTCGACTGGAGCACCACGAGGGTCAGCAGGGCCAGGACCTGGCCGCCCACGAGGGTCACGTACTGGAAGCTCGAGAAGAAGCCGCGCCGCTTGGACGTGGCGACCTCGGACATGTACGTGGCGGCCGTGCCGTACTCGCCGCCCACCGAGAAGCCCTGGAGCAGGCGGGAGAAGTACATCAGGACCGTGGACCACATGCCGATCTGCGCGATGCCGGGCATCACGGCGACGAGGAGCGAGCCCACGCCCATGAGGGACACGCTCAGCGTGAGCGCCGCGCGGCGGCCATTGCGGTCCGCGTACCGGCCGAAGAACCACGAGCCCACCGGGCGCATGAGGAACGTCAGGGCGAAGGTCAGGTAGGCGTCGATCTGCGCCTGGACCGGGTCCTTGCTGTTGAAGAAGTAGGTCGCGAAGTACGCCGAGAACGCCGCGTAGACGTACAGGTCGTACCACTCGATGAGGTTTCCGGCTGACCCTTTCAGGGTGTTGGCGACGGCTCGCCGGGTCCGGGCAGCGCTGCCCGCAGACCCCTGGTGTGCAATGCTCATGGACTAGGACGCTAGGCGTGACCGCGTTCACAGCCCAAGCTGGGGCACCCATTCCTAACACTTCCTTAAGTCTTCGCCCGAGCGGGTAGTCTCGGGGGCGGACAGTGGAGGGACCTGATGCGAGTGCTCATCGTCGAGGACGACGACGCGATGGCCTCCGCGCTGCTGGCCTCCGTCCGCTCGGCGGGCCACGACGCGGCCCGGGTCGGCCGCGGCGCGGACGCGCTCCTCGTGCACCGGGAGCACGACGCGATCCTGCTGGACCTCGGCCTGCCCGACATGGACGGCCTCGACGTGCTGCGCAAGCTGCGCCAGGTCACCGACGTGCCGCTGCTGATCCTCACCGCCCGGGACGACGAGCGCAGCGTGGTCCTCGGACTCCGCTCCGGGGCGGACGACTACCTCGTCAAGCCGGTCAAGCTCGTCGAGCTCCTGGCCCGGATCGAGGCCGTGGCCCGGCGCGTCGCCCGCGGAGGGGGTTCGGACCCGCACCGGATCGAGCTCGGCGAGGTCAGCATCGACCTCGATCGGCGCGTCGCCGCCGTCGGCCCCCGCGCCCTGAATCTCACCGCCACGGAGTACGAGCTGCTCGCCCTGCTCGCCAGGCACGCCGGCTCGGTGGTCACGCGGGAGCAGATCCTCGACACCCTCTGGGGCGACGCCTTCGTGGCCTCGTCCCGGTCGCTGGACGTGCACCTGACGGGGCTTCGGTCCAAGCTCATGCTGCCGGGCTTCATCATCAACGTCCGCGGTGTGGGGTACCGCGTCGAGGGCCCGGCACGCGCCCCCTCCGGCGGCGGCCGCCGGTGAGGCTGCGCGTCCTGGGCGTCCTGAGCCTGTTCTCGGTGCTCATCGTCGTCGCGGTCTCCGCCTCGATCCTCGCCTCGGTCGGCCGCGAGCTCACCCAGGAGCTGCAGATCAACCGGGTGGCGGCCCTCAACCGCTTCGCGCAGGTCGCGGACGATGCCGCCTCCAGCGGGGACACGGCCCAGCTCCAGCGCGAGATGGACCGCTATTCGGCCCTGTACGGCGAAGGGATCGTGGTCCGCACCCCGCAGGCCACGCTCACCTCCGGCGGCCTCAGCGCCGACCGCCCGGATGTGCGGGAGGCTGCCGCCCGCGCCCAGCTCAACCTCAGCGACACCGCGCTCGAGCCGGTCCAGCCGTTCGGCCCCGCCTCCGAGGTGATCGCCCGCTCCTACGGCACGGCGAGCCAGGTGCTCGGCGAGGCCGTGCTCGACGTCGACCTGGCCGCCGCCGAACAGAAGCTGCGGGAGCGCTGGCTCCTCGTCGCGTTCGGGTCCATGGCGGTGTGGGCCCTGCTGCTCGCAGGCGCCGGGCGGCTCACGGGCTGGGTCCTGCGCCCCGTCCACCGGCTCACCGCCGCGGTGATCGCGTTCGAGGAGTCCGAGCGCGCCACACGGCTGCGCGAGGACGGGCCGCCGGAGCTGCAGCGGCTGAGCAGGGCCTTCTCGGCGATGGCCGAGCACGTGGGCGCGTCCATGCAGGCGCAGCGCCAGCTCATCGCGGACGCCTCCCACCAGCTGCGCAACCCGATCGGGGCGCTGCGGCTGAGGACCGACCTCCTGGCCCTCGAGCTGGACACCCCGGCCCAGCGGGAAGCTGCGGCCGGGGTGACGCGGGAGCTCGAGCACGTCGAGGACATCCTGGACGGCATGCTGCGGCTGGCCTCCGCGGAGCACCGGGTCCGCGAGGGCTCGGTCGGGGGCGCCGCGGGGCCCGCGATGGGAGGGCGCACCGAGGTGCTCGACCCGTGGTCGGTGCTGCAGGACGCCGTGGAGCGCGCCGCCCCGGCGGCCCTCCGCAGCGGCGCCCGGCTGGAACTCGCCGAGGCCCCTGCGGCGCCGCCGAGGCTCGCCTGCAACCGCTCCGACCTGGCGGACATGGTCGGGGAACTGCTCGAGAACGCGATCAAGTACGCCGGCGCGCCCGGCGCCAGGATCACCGCCGGGGCGGTCCTGCGGAGCGGTGCGGTCGCGGTGGAGGTCGCCGACGATGGCCCCGGCCTTACCGCCGAGGAGCGCGCGGCCTCGACGACCCGATTCTGGCGCTCGCCCGAGCACAGCGGCTCCCGCGGCACCGGGCTGGGCCTGGCCATCGTCGAGCAGCTGGCCGAGGCGAACGGCGGACGGCTGGTCCTCGCGGCGGGCAGCCCCCGCGGCCTCGTCGCGCGGGTCGAGTTCCCCGCCGCGCCCACCCCTGCGCACGACGGCGGCCTCCCGCACCCCGGCGCGGACGGCGCCGGCGGCGCCGGCGGCGTCGGCGGCCCCGCGGATGCCGGCGATGCCACGGCGGGCGGGGAGGACGTCCATGGCTGAACGCCGCTCCCCCGCCGGTCTCCCGCCGACCCGGCGGACGGTGCTGCGGACAGGCCTGGCTGCCGGGCTCGCGGGCCTGGCCCTGCCCGCAGCGGCCGCCTGTGCGCCCGGCCCGCCGGCCGAGGCCCTCAGGGTGGCCGGCGGGGAGCAGGGCGGCTTCTACCTCGAGTTCGCAACCCTCCTTGCGGCCTCCCTCCAGCGGCACGGCGTGGCCCGGACGGCCTCCGCCCTCGAGACCGGCGGGAGCCTCGACAACCTGGACCGCCTCGCCAGCGGCGGGGCGACGCTCGCGATCGCCCTCTCGGATGCCGCCGCAGACCGCCTCCGCACCCAGCGGATGCTCGCGCTCGGGAAGGTGTACGAGAACTACCTGCACTGCCTGGTCCGCGCGGACAGCGGCATCACGGTCCCCGCAGACCTCGCGGGCCGGACCGTGGCCGTGGGCGACCCCCGCTCCGGCACGTCCCTCACGGCCGCCAGGCTCCTCGCGGCCGCGGGACTCGCCACGGCCCCCTCCTCCGCGGCGCACCGGCCGGATCCGCTCCCCCCGCGGACCGTCGGCGCCGTGGGGCTCGGCCTCAACCAGGGCCTGGCCGCACTGCATGACGGCGCGGTCGAGGCGCTCTTCTGGTCCGGCGGCGTGCCCACGGCGGCCATCACGGCCTTCGCAGGGGCGACGAGGGCGCGGCTGCTTGACCTCTCCGAGCTCCTCCCGGCACTGCGGTCCCGGTTCGGGGCGTTCTACGACCGGGTGCTCATCCGGGAGGACAGCTACGCGGGGGTCCCGGCGACCTGGACCGTCGGCGTCGCGAACCTCCTCCTGTGCCGTGAGGACCTGTCCGCGGACGTGGCCCGCGCCGCCGTCGGCCTGTTGCTCGAGCACTCGGCCGAGCTGGTCCCGGCGGCGAGCCGAGGGGTCCAGTACCTCAGCCCCGAGACGCTCATCAGCACCGCGGGAGTGCCCCTGCACCCGGGCGCCGAGGACGCCTACCGGATCTTCCACGGTTGAGTCAGGCACCCGCCCTGCCGCGCGCCGGCCACCAGGTGCGCTCGCCGAGGTCGTAGCAGAGGGCGGGAACGAGGAGCGAGCGGACCAGGACCGTGTCCAGCAGGACGCCGAAGGCCACGATGAAGCTGATCTGCGCCAGGAACAGCACGGGGAGCACACCCAGCGCCGCGAACGTCGCGGCGAGCACCACCCCGGCCGAGGTGATCACCCCGCCGGTGGCCCGCAGACCCCGCAGGATCCCCTCGTGCGTGCCGTGCCGCAGCGACTCCTCGCGCACTCTGCTCATGAGGAAGATGTTGTAGTCGACCCCGAGGGCCACGAGGAACACGAACCCGAACAGCGGCACCGAGGCGTCGGCGCCCGGGAAGTGGAACAGCCCGTTGAAGACGAACGCGGAGACGCCGAGCGCCGCGGCGAACGAGGCGACCACCGTGCCCACGAGCAGCACGGGCGCCACGAGGGAGCGCAGCAGGAGCATGAGGATCACCAGGATCACGGCGAGGACCACGGGGATGATGAGGTTGCGATCGCGGATCGTGGTCTCGTTCGTGTCCAGGGCCACGGCGGTCGGGCCGCCCACGAGGACGTCGCCGTGCCATCCCGACGCACCGATGTCCGCGCGCAGCCTCTTCACGGTCTCCTCGGCCGCGGCCGACTCCGGCGCGTCCGAGAGCGTCGCCTCGAGCATCACCAATCCGTCGACGGCGGTCCCCGCCTGCCGCACGGTGCTCACTCCCCGCTCGTGGCTGAGGAGGCGCACGACGCCGTCCTTCCGGTCCGCGGGTGCGACGACGACGGCAGGTTCGCCGGCCCCGGCCGGGAAGTGGGCGGCGAGGGCCGCCTGGCCGTCCCGGGCGTCGGAGTGTCCCACCACGAAGTCGCTGCTCGGCACGCCGTCCGCCTTGAAGGCGGCAGCCCCGGCGCCCAGGGCGAGGAGGACCACGAGGGATCCCGCCCACACGGTCCTCGGCCTCGCCGAGACCAGCCTGGAGACCCGGTGCCAGAGGCCCCGGGGCCTCGACTCCGCCGGGCCGCTCTCCGCCGCCGTCGTGGCGCGCTCGACCACACTCTTACCGGGCCAGTACGCCACGCGTCCGGCCCAGTACAGGAGGGCCGGCAGCAGGGTGAGCGAGGCGACGTAGGCGAAGCCGATCCCGATCGCCGCGACCGGCCCGAGCGCCTTGTTCGCGTTGAGGTCGGAGAGCGTCAGGCACAGGACCGCGGCGATCACGGTCCCCGCCGAGGCACTGACGGGTTCGAAGGAGCCGCGCAGCGCCGCCCAGGTGGCCGCCCAGGTGCTCTCGTGCAGGGCGAGCTCCTCCCGGTACCGGGAGACGTACAGGAGCGAGTAGTCGGTGGCCGCGCCGATCACGAGGATCATGAGGATTCCCTGCGTCTGGCCGGAGAGCAGCAGCATGCCCGCCTTGGCCAGGGCGACCACGAGGGCCATCGCCCCGGTCAGCGCCATCAGGGAGGTGCCGAGCACCATGAGCGGCAGCAGCGGCGAGCGGTACACGATCACCAGGATCAGGAGCACCACGGCGAGGGCGACCGCGAGCAGGAGACCGTCGAGGCCGCTGAAGGCCCCGGAGATGTCGGCGGAGAGCCCGGCTGGACCTGTGACGTTCACGACCACGCCCGCGGGGGACTGGCCGGCCAGCTGGGCGCGCACGTGCGTGACGGTCTCCGCGACCTTGACGCCCCGGCCGGGGTCGTTGGGCTGCACGGGGATGAAGGCCGTCGCCGCCCTCCCGTCCTGGGAGGGCAGGAGACGCGGAGTGCCGCCGGGGATCCGGTCCGAGGCGACGCCTGCCTCTCCCGCGAGGCCCGCGACGAGGCCGGTCAGTGTGCGCAGGTCGTCCGGCGTCAGCGTCGTGGCCTTGGTGAAGACGATGGTGGCCGGAATGGCGTTGCCGTCGCGGAACTTCTTCTCGAGGTCCTGGACCTGCGTGGCTTCGGCGCTGGCCGGCAGGTGCTCCGAGGCGTCATTGACGGCGACCTTGCCCACCTCGCCGAAGGCGCGGCCGCCGAGTCCGAAGACGGCGAGCCAAGCCAGGATCAGGACGGCGGGCAGGAGGATGCGGAGCCATCGCGGCGGGCGGAAACGCGGTGCGGAACGGGGCGAACGGGCTGTTCGGGATGCAGTGGTGGTCACCCTTCGACGCTACGGAGCGGGCCGGCCGGTTCCATCAACCGAACAGTTGATCCCGCTCCCGCCGCCGCCTGGCCTTCGCCCGGCTCGAGCAGGTGGCGGAACAGTAGCGTCCACGCCCATCGCGGCTCCGGTCGAAGAACCGCAGCGCGCACTGCGGGTCTGCGCAGTGGACCAGGCGCGAGCGGAGGCCGCCGGCGGCGATGCCCAGGGCTGCGGCCGTCAGGGGGGCCGCGAGCTGCGGAAGGAACTCGGCCTTCCGTGCCATCATCCGCGGCCGGCAGTGCGCGTCGAGGCCCTCTGTCTCGGGCTCCCATCCGAGTCGGCGCCGGACCTGTGCCATGTAGCGTCGACAGCGTCCCCGATGTCGCGAGGAGCACGCCATGGGCAAGACACTCCCTTCTGGAAGGTAACCGGTCAAGTGGTGTTTGACGGGTTACCTTTCCGCGGCACTCATGCCGCATCTGCTCGCGGCCTGCGCACAGCCAGCTTCCTGAGATCCCCAAGCTTTGGGCGTATCGTGAAGAGGCGAGTTGATACACACCACCGTCGCCGGGGAGGACATCATGGGCCTTTTCAAGAAGCACGGACCTGCTGCGCAGGAACCCACGGTCGGCGCGGAGGGCGCAGCCGTCGAGAGCACGGCCATGGAGAGCACCGCCACCGACAACGCTGTCCCGCAGCCCGCTGCGAAGGGGCGCCCCAAGCGGGAGGTCCATGCGTTCCGCCAGGTCCCGCCCTATGAGATGAACGAGGAGCTCGCCGAGCGCATCGCCATGCGTGCCTACGGGGACCAGGACCACGACGGCCGGCCGGACATCCCGGCCGCACCCTTCCCCGGCTAGCTGCCCGAGTGCGCCTCGAGGAATGAATAGACCTCGGTCTCGTCGACGCCGGGGAACGCGCCGGGCGGCATGGCAGCGAGCAGGTGCGAGTGGGCCCGGGCCGACGGCCAGGCGTTCCCGGCCCAGTGCTCGCTGAGCTCGGCCGGCGGCCTGCGGCAGCAGTCGGGATCGGGGCAGCGTGAGACCGCCCGCGCCGTCGTCTCCCTCCCGCGGAACCACTTCACATGGTGGTACGGGACGCCGATGCTGAGCGAGAACTCACCGCTCGCGCTCCTCTCCGTCCTGGCCGTGCACCAGAAGGTCCCGGTCACCGTGTCGGTGTACTGGCTGTACGAGCTGAACTTGTCCGGCACCTCGAACACCGCGCGGCTCGTCCAGGCCCGGCAGGAGGGCTGGCCCTCGATGGCCCCGGTGTGATCCATCGGGAAGTTCACGCCGTCGTTCTCGTAGGCCTTGTAGATGATGCCGGACTGGTGGGTCTTCTGGAAGTGGGTCGTGAGCCCCAGATGCTGGGTCGCGAGGTTCGTGAACCGGTGGGCGGCGGTCTCGTAGCTCACCGAGAACGCGTCACGGAGGTCGTCGACCGAGATCTCCTTGGCCGCCTTGGCCCGCTGCAGGAAGTCGACCGTGGCCTGCTCCGGCAGCAGGAGCGCAGCGGCGAAGTAGTTCGTCGCCACCCGCTGGGCCAGGAAGTCACCATAGGACCGCGGCGTCTCGTGGCCCAGGACGTAGTGGCCGAGCGCCTGGAGCAGCACGGACCGGGGATCGTGGTCCGAGCGCTGGTTGTGGGTGAGGTAAATCCTGCGATTCTTCAGGTCGGTCACGCTGCGGGTCGAATGCGGCAGGTCCCCCACGTGGTAGAGCGTGAACCCGAGGTGCGTGGCGATGTCGGAGATGGTGTGCTGGCTCAGCGGCCCCGAGGTGTAGCCCACCTGGGCGAGGACCTTCTGGGCCTCGGCCTCGTACTCGGGGAAGTAGTTGCCCCGGTCGCGCATCATGCGGCGCAGTTCGCCGTTCGCGCGCCGTGCCTCCTCGGGCGTGGCCACCTGCTCGTTCATCTTCCGCTCCAGCTCGCGCAGCAGCCCGAGCTGGGACTCGAGCACATCGAGCGGCAGCCGCGAGCTGATGCGGACCTTGGGCAGGTTCAGGTTCTCGTACAGGGGGCTGCGCTGGTAGCGCTCGAGCTCGATCTCGAGGGCCGCCCGGCGGGTGGGCGGCTCCGTCCCGAGCAGGGCGTCGACGCCGACGCCGAGGGCGCCCGCGAGCTGCGTCAGGAGGCTCAGCTTCGGCTCGCGCTTGCCGTTCTCGATGAGGCTCAGCTGGCTCGCCGCGGCGCCGGCGGCGGCCCCCAGCTCGTCCAGCGTGAGCCCCGCGGCCTTCCGCAGGTGCCTGATCCTGCGGCCGAGGCTGATGACGTCGATCCCACTGCTCTGGGCATCGGGAGGAGGCCCGGCGGGGCGGCTCCACGACGAGCGGGCGGGGGCGGACGGCGTCGTACGCGGCATTTCTTGAGAATACGTGAAGATCTGTGTTTCTTTCCAGCACTCTTCTCTGTTGGAGGGCTTGCAGACCCGGAAAAGTTGTTCTCACGAAGAAGCCATCAGGCACCGAGTCGAAGGAGACCCGCCATGACCGCAGAGTTCGAGCCCCAGAACCAGACCCTCGGGCAGCAGGCCGAGGCCCTCGCCCTCGAGTGGTCCGCCGACTCCCGCTGGGAGGGCATCCAGCGCGACTACACGGCCGAGGACGTCATCCGCCTCCGCGGCCGCGTCCCCGAGGAGCACACGCTGGCGCGCCGCGGCGCTGAGAAGCTGTGGAAGGCCGTGACCGACGGCCGCGAGGACGGCACGGGCTACATCAACGCGCTCGGCGCCCTCACCGGCAATCAGGCCGTCCAGCAGGTCAAGGCCGGCCTCAAGGCCATCTACCTCTCGGGCTGGCAGGTCGCCGCGGATGCGAACCTCTCGGGCAACACCTACCCGGACCAGTCGCTCTACCCCGCCAACTCCGTCCCCGCCGTGGTGCGCCGCATCAACAACGCCCTGCAGCGCGCGGACCAGATCGAGTTCTCCGAGGGCAAGCAGAGCGTCGAGGACTGGCTGGTCCCGATCGTGGCCGACGCCGAGGCCGGCTTCGGCGGCCCGCTGAACGCGTACGAGCTGATGAAGTCGATGATCCAGGCCGGCGCCGCGGGCGTCCACTGGGAGGACCAGCTCGCCTCCGAGAAGAAGTGCGGCCACCTCGGCGGCAAGGTCCTCATCCCGACCCAGCAGCACATCCGCACCCTCAACGCCGCCCGCCTCGCCGCGGACGTCTCCGGGGTCCCGAGCGTGATCATCGCCCGCACCGACGCCGAGGCCGCGACGCTCATCACCACGGACGTCGACGAGCGCGACCAGGAGTTCATCCTCCGCGAAGGCGGACAGCCGGTGCGCACGGCCGAGGGCTTCTACCGGGTCCAGAACGGCGTCGAGCCGTGCATCGCCCGTGCCAAGGCCTACGCCCCGTACTCCGACCTCATCTGGATGGAGACGGGCACCCCGGACCTGGCGCTGGCCCGCAAGTTCGCCGAGGCCGTCAAGGCCGAGTTCCCGGACCAGATGCTCGCGTACAACTGCTCGCCCTCGTTCAACTGGAAGAAGCACCTCGACGACGACACGATCGCCAAGTTCCAGCGCGAGCTGGGCGCGATGGGCTTCAAGTTCCAGTTCATCACCCTCGCGGGCTTCCACGCCCTCAACTACTCGATGTTCGACCTCGCCCACGGGTACGCCCGCAACGGCATGAGCGCGTACGTCGACCTCCAGGAGCGCGAGTTCGACTCCGAAGACCGCGGCTACACCGCAACCAAGCACCAGCGCGAAGTGGGCACCGGCTACTTCGATCTGGTCTCCACGGCGCTGAACCCGAACGCCAGCACCCTCGCCCTCGTGGGATCCACCGAAGAGGGCCAGTTCCACTAGCAGGCAGCACGACGGCGGGTGGGCCGGCACGCTTAGCCGGCCCACCGCCGTCGTACACCACCAGGAGACCGCCATGAACAGCTTCAGCACTGAGACCACGATCAACGGCGTGACGATCACCGCCCAGCCCATCGCCCGGCAGCGGGAGATCCTCACCCCGGACGCCCTCGAGTTCGTCGCCCGCCTGCACCGAGCCACCGCCGAGCGCCGCCAGGAGCTCCTCGAGGCCCGCCACGCGCGCCGCGCCGAGATCGCCCGCGGCGGCGATCCGCGCTTCCTGGGCGAGACGGAGGAGATCCGCAACGACCCGAACTGGCGGGTCGCCCCGCCCGCGCCGGGTCTGACGGACCGCCGGGTCGAGATCACGGGGCCGGTGGACCGGAAGTCGACCGTCAACGCGCTCAACTCGGGCGCCAACGTGTGGCTGGCCGACATGGAGGACTCCCTCACGCCGTCCTGGCGCAACCTCATCCAGGGCCAGATCAACCTCCTGGACGCGCTGCGCGGCGGAATCGACTTCACGATGGGCGAGGGCCCCACGCGCAAGGAGTACCGGCTCAAGCCGTTCGAGGAGCGGCCCACCACCGTGCTGCGTCCGCGCGGCCTGCACCTGCCCGAGAAGAACATGCTCGTGGACGGCAAGCCTGTGGCCGGCGGCATCATGGACTTCGGGCTGTACTTCTTCCACAACGCGGCCCGGCTCACCGCGCTCGGCCACGGCCCCTACTTCTACCTGCCCAAGGTCGAGAACCGGCTCGAGGCGCGCCTCTGGAACGACGTGTTCGTCCTCGCCCAGGACCTCCTCGGCATCCCGCAGGGGACCATCCGGGCCACGGTGCTCATCGAGACCATCACGGCGGCGTTCGAGATGGAGGAGATCCTGTGGGAGCTCCGCGACCACGCCGCCGGGCTCAACGCCGGCCGGTGGGACTACATCTTCTCCATCATCAAGAACTTCCGGACCCGCGGGCCGCGCTTCGTGCTCCCGGACCGGGACCAGGTGACCATGGCGCAGCCGTTCATGCGCGCCTACACCGAACAGCTCGTGCGGGCGTGCCACCGCCGCGGCGCCATGGCGATCGGCGGCCCGGCCGCGTACGTCCCGAGCCGGCGTGACCCCGCGGCCAATGCCGAGGCCCTCCTGGCGACCCGTGCGGACAAGCTCCGCGACGCCGAGGACGGGTTCGACGGCGCGTGGGTGGCGCACCCCGAGTTCGTCTCCGTGGTCCGCGACGCGTTCGACAGCGTGCTGGGCGAGAAGCCGAACCAGCTGGACCGGCTCCGCGAGGACGTCATCCCGGACGACCGCGCGCTGATCGACCTGAGCACGTGCCGCGGCACGATCACGGAGGAGGGCATCCGCAACAACATCGAGGTGGGCATCCGCTACATCGAGACGTGGCTGCGGGGCAACGGCGCCGTGGCGATCCAGGGCCTCATGGAGGACGCCGCGACGGCCGAGATCTCCCGCTCGCAGATCTGGCAGTGGATCTACGCCCGCGCCATCACGGACCAGGGCGAGATCGTGAGCCGCGAGTGGGTCGAGGAGCTGCTCGACGAGGAGTTCCACAAGCTCGAGCGCTTCGACGGCGACCGCTTCCGCGACGCCCGCGAGCTGTTCGGCGAGGTCGCCCTCGGCGCCGAGTTCCCGACGTTCCTCACGATGCCCGCCTACGCACGGTACCTGTGCGAGACGGCGGGCAAGGAGGACGAGTACGAGGCCGGACTGCCCGAGCGGCAGTTCGCGGCGGCCTAGGCCGCCACCGCCCGAAGACTTCCCGGACCCCGCACGCTTCAATCGCAACAGGCACCCCGAAGGACGGGGGCGGGGGCACCGGGAAACCCGTTGAGGGGCCATCCTGCGTAGTGGTGCTGCGCAGGGCGGCCCCTCAACCCTTGTCCGCCCACCCCCTCCGGCGGCTAGTGCGGGAAGACGAGCTCGCCGATGAGGAAGTAGAGCGCGAACAGCGCCGGGAGCATCGTCAGCAGCACGAGCACGGAACGCTCCGCGCGGCGGAACCACGCGACCGCGGCCACGACACCCGCGGCGATCGCGGCCAGGAAGCCCAGGACCACGACATTGGAGGCGGCGACCATCGGGCCTTCGACCGTGGCCGCGAGCTGCATCAGCGTGGCCGGCAGCGCGACGGCCAACACGAGGCCGGCCGCGGCGAGCCCCACCGCCCACCACCCCAGCCGCGTGCGGGGCCTGACGCCCAGCCTGCTGTGGGTCGCGGAGAGCCGAGAGGCGGCCGCGAGGAGCACGGCGAGCACGGCGACCATGAACCCGATCGTGTAGACCCAGGCCTTCTCCACGTCCGGCGGGACGAAGAAGACCGCCGCGAAGAGCCCGAAGGCAACGAGCCCCGCGCCCCCGGCGATCCGGAATGCCCAGTTCCTGGTGAGCGTCGTCATCGCTCCCACCTCGTCCCTCTGGACCGGAGATCCCGGCGGATCCGGCGTTCCCGGCACCTTCTTTCTACATCTCGTAGAAGAAGCGCGCAAGAGTCCGGCGGCCCGGCAGGAATAGCGGCGCCGGCGGAGGGCTTGCACAGGATATGAACGTTGACATCTGGTCCGACATCGCCTGCCCGTGGTGCTTCATCGGCAAGCGCCGCTTCGAGAAGGCCCTCTCCGGCTTCCCCCACCGTGACCAGGTCACCGTGACGTGGCACAGCTATCAGCTGGACCCGAGCCTTCCCGAGCACTATGACGGCACCGAGCTCGAGTACCTCTCCGAGCGCAAGGGCATGCCCGCGGACCGCGTGGCCCAGATGTTCGCCCAGGTCACCCAGGTCGCCGCCGACGAAGGGCTGCACTACGACTTCGGCAGCATCGTGGTGGCCAACTCGCAGTCGGGGCACGAGCTGCTCCACCTGGCCAAGGCCAAGGACGCCGAAGGCGCCCGCGGGACCGCCGACGCCGTGAAGGAGGCGCTGCTCTCGGCGCACTTCGAGCACGGGGAGGACATCGGCTCCCGGGAGGTGCTGGTCCGGCTCGGCACGGCGGCCGGGCTCGACGCCGGCGAGATCACCGCCGCGCTCGACGCCGGGACGTACCGCGACTCGGTGGCGGCGGACATCCGCCAGGCCCAGGCGATCGGCATCCAGGGCGTGCCCTTCTTCGTCCTCGACAGCAAGTACGGCGTCTCCGGTGCCCAGCCGCCCGAGCTGTTCGCACAGGCCCTCGAGACGGCGTGGCGCGAGGCGAACCCGCTCGTCATGGTGAGCCCCGCCGCGGCGGCCACGGACGACGAGGGGCTCGACGGCGCGGCCTGCGGCCCCGACGGCTGCGCGTAGGCCCCTACCAGCGCAGGAGCGCAGCGGCGGCGGACCCGCCGTCGAGCGCGCCGGACGGCACCAGGACGGTGTCCGCGTTGGTGAGGACAGCGGCGCGGAGGAGGGCGGCTGCCGCATCGGCCTGGCCCAGCGTCGGCGCGCCCACCGCTCCGTCCTCCGACTCGGCGACCCACGGTTCGGCACCCAGCGCGAGCAGGCTCCGGCCCTCGATCTCCTCCGGGCAGAGGACCAGCGTGCCGACCCGGGCCTCGCGCAGCGCGTTGACGGTCTCCGCCCAGCCGCCGGCCGAGCTGCGCCCGATCCCGTCGGCCACCCGCGTGAGCGCGTCCTGCGCCCGGCGGCCTGCCGCCTCGGCGACCACGGCGTCGACCTCCTCGGCGAACCGCTCCTGGTCGGCGCCGGGGGCGGATGAGTTCATGTCCACAGGCTGGGCAAGGCCGGCCGCCCGCTCGCTCAGCGCATCCCGCACCATGAGCCGCGCGCGCTCGTCGCCCGCCAGGACCACGAGCTGGACCCCGCCCTCCTCGACGATCCGGTTCACCTCCGCCGCGACCTCGGCGCCGTTGCGCCGCCAGACCTCCTCGGTGCGGTGCTGGTACTTGCCCTGGGAGTAGCCCCCGAGGGGAACCTTGGTGAGGTTCTCGGTGTCGCCGTGGAGCTCCTCGCTGGCCATGGCGCCCCGGGCGGAAGCCCGGTACCGCCCGATCTCCGCATCGGCCCGCTCCGCCTGCACGAGCAGGTACTCGACGTCCGAGTTCTGCACCTCGGCGAGCGGCACCAGGTTGGGGATCGGGCCGACCTCGACATCGGCGCGCGCGGGGGCGCCCGGCAGCAGCTCGTTGACCGCCACACGGCCGTTGCGGATCAGCACGAACCGGGAGACCGGCCCGGGTTCCCCGATGGCAGCCCACTCGAGCTGCTCGGCCGCGCGGGCGTCGGCCTCCGAGCCGCCGGCTTCGGTGACGGCCCGGGAGACGTTGGTGGCGAGCACCTCGGTGGCCTCGTGCGTGGCCACCGTCCCGGTGCTGACCTCCGCGTGGACGGTGCACCAGGGACCGGATTCACGCAGCGTCTCGGCGAGGCTCTTCAGCGACAGCATCCTCACCCACCCACCTTCTCGACCGAGAAGTCTCCGCCCGGGAAGACCATGGTCTCGTGGCCGTCGTCGAACCGGACGAGGTACGGCGGCTCGCCGTGGGCGCCCCTGACTTCGATGATTTCCCCGTGCCGGTCCTTCGATTCCACGGTCCGGCCACGGATGACGATCCGATCCCCTTGTACTGCGTTCACGGCGGATCACCTCCTTCCCCGAGGGTAAGGAGGCCCGTCCGGGGGGAGGAAGGGCCGAGAGACCCTTCTGCCCGTGCCCCTTGCGCGCCGGTGCCGGGGCGGATAGGAGTGAGGAATGGAGAGCGAACACAGGCCCGGTCCCTCGGAATTCTGGGACGAGTTCTATGCGGAGCGGCAGCGCGTCTGGAGCGGGAAGCCCAACGGCGCCCTCGTGCGCGAGGTGGGCGCCGTGGCGCCCGGCAGGGCCATCGACCTCGGCTGCGGCGAGGGCGCCGACGCCATCTGGCTCGCCGAGCGGGGGTGGACCGTGACCGGCGTGGACGTCTCTGCCGTCGCCCTGGGGCGCGCCGCCGGGCACGCGGAGGAGGCCGGCGTCGCCGACCGCGTCACCTGGCTCGCGCGCGACCTCGCCGAGTGGGAGCCCGAGGAGGCCTACGACCTCGTGACCGCCTCGTTCCTCCACTCCCCCGTCGAGTTCCCCCGCGAGCGCGTGCTGCTCGCCGCGACCCGCGCCGTCGCGCCGGGCGGACTGCTGTTCGTGGTGGGCCACACGGCGTTCCCGCCGTGGTCGCGCCACCCGCACGACGTGCACATGCCGTCCGCGGACGAGCTCGCCGCCTCGCTGGGCCTGCGCGCCGACCGGTGGGAGATCGAGACGAGCACGTCCGAGGGGCGCGAGGCGACCGGCCCCGAGGGGCAGAGGGCGGTGCTCACCGACGCCATCCTCAAGGCCAGGCGCCGGGCCGCCGATTAAAAAGCATCCCGTATGCTGATTTAAGCTCGGAGGGAAACGATCTCTCTTGACCCCCGAGGTGGATGCAGCATGGCTGGAGCAACGGCCGTCCTGGTGGCGGCGGCGTTCGTGTGGCTGGGCATGGTCCTGGCGATCTCCTTCATCGAGGCGCCGCTGAAGTTCAGCGCCCCGGGCATCACGATCGAGCTCGGCGTGGGAATCGGCCGGCTCGTGTTCAGGGCGCTCAACCTCGTCGAGTGCGTGCTCGCCGCGGCGGTGCTCCTCGCACTGGCCCTCGGCGGGGCGGCCCCGTCGGCGCCGAGGTGGCCGCTCGGCGCCGTGCTCGCGGTGATCATCGCGCTCGACGTCGCGTGGCTCCGGCCGCGGATGGACCGCCGGGTGACCGGCGGGAAGCTGAGCGAGAGCATGCCCCGGCACACGCTGCACTTCACCTACGTGGGGCTCGAGCTGCTCAAGGTCGCAGGCCTGGTCTGGCTCGGGGTCCTGGGGCTCGCGGGCTGAAACCTCCGGTGCCTCAGCCCTCGAGCAGCTGGCGGCCCACGATCAGGCGCATGATCTCGTTGGAGCCCTCGAGGATCTGGTGCACGCGCAGGTCCCGGGCGATCTTCTCGATGCCGTACTCGTGGAGGTACCCGTAGCCGCCGTGGAGCTGGATGGCCTGGTCTGCCACCCGGTACCCGGCGTCGGTGCACACCCGCTTGGCGGTCGCGCACAGGCGCAGGGCATCTGGCGCCCCGCGGTCCAGCGCGTCGGCGGCGACCCGCAGCAGGGCGCGGCCGGCCTCGAGCTCCATCGCCATGTCCGCGACGGCGAACCGGAGCGCCTCCAGATCCGCCAGCCGCTCGCCGAACGCCGTGCGCTCCTTCAGGTACGCGATGGTCTTCTCGAGTGCCGCCTGGCCGCCGCCGAGCGAGCAGGCCGCGATGTTGAGGCGGCCCCCGTTGAGGCCCTTCATCGCGATGCCGAAGCCCTGGCCCTCGGTGCCGAGCCGCGCGGACTCGGGCACGCGGACGTTCCGGAGGACCACCTGGGCGGTAGGCTGGGCGTTCCAGCCCATCTTCTTCTCGTTCGCGCCGAAGGACAGGCCCGGGGCGCCGGCGGGGACGAGGAACGCCGTGATGCCGGCGTGCCCGGTGTCCGCGGTGCGGGCCATGACGAGGTAGAGCTCCGAGTGGCCGGCACCGGAGATGAACTGCTTGACGCCGTTGAGCACGTAGTCCCCGCCCTCGCGCACGGCCTTGGTGGTGAGGGCGCCCGCGTCCGAGCCGGCGCCGGGCTCGGTGAGGCAGTAGCTGCTGAGGGCCTCCATCGTGATCAGCCGCGGGAGCCACCGCTCCTTCTGCTCCGGGGAGCCGAAGGTGTCGACCATCCAGACCACCATGTTGTGGATCGAGATGTAGGCGGCGATCGTGGGATCGGCCTTGGCGAGCTCCTCGAAGATCAGCACGGCGTCCGAGCGGGTCAGCGCCGAGCCGCCGTGCTCCTCGCCGGTGTAGATCCCGCCCAGGCCCAGCTCGCCGGCCTCGCGCAGCACGTCGACCGGGAAGTGCTTCTCGGCGTCCCACGCGAGGGCGTGCGGCGCGAGCCGGCCTGCCGCGAAGTCCCGCACCGTGTCGACGAGGGCCCGCTGGTCCTCCGTGAGTTCGAACATGTGCCCATCATGGCCGCGCGGGGCGGGGAAAGCACGGATTCGCCACGCGGCCCTGCCGGCGGCGGGCGAGGCGGCGCTACCCCGCGCTCGCCGCGGCGAGCGTGGCCTCGACGCCGGCCGGGGAGAGGACGTGCTGGGAGACGAGCTGGCTCGCGCCCATGACGGCGGCCCGCTCGCCCGCGCGGGAGAGGCCGATCCGCAGGTTCGTGGTCGCCAGCGGCGGCGAGCGGTGGTAGACCACCTCGCGCACCCCGGCCATGACGTACTCCCCCGCGGCGGCCACCGAGCCGCCGATCACGATCACGCTGGGGTTGAGCAGGTTCACGCACGTGGCGAGCACCTCGCCGATGTCCCGCCCGGCCTGCCGCAGCGCCTGGACCGCGGCGATGCTGCCGCGCGAGGCGAGCTCCACGACGTCGGCCCCCGTGGCCGCCTCGACGCCCTGGGCGGCGAGGGAACGGGCGACGGCGGCTCCGGACGCGAGCGCCTCGAGGCACCCGACGTTGCCGCAGCGGCAGACGACGTCGGCGCCGCGTGCCACACGGACGTGGCCGAGGTCGCCTGCGGTGCCGTCGGCGCCGCGCTGGAGCTGGCCGCTCGAGATGATCCCGGACCCGATGCCGGTGGCCACCTTGATGAAGAGCAGGTCGTCCACCCCGGGCCAGAACGCGGCCCGCTCGCCGAGGGCCATGATGTTCACGTCGTTGTCGACCAGGACCGGCACGGGCAGCGAGCGCTGGACGAACCCGACCACGTCGAACCCGTCCCAGCCGGGCATGATCGGCGGCTTCACCGGCCGCCCGGTCGCGTGCTCCACGGGCCCCGGCAGCCCGATGCCCACGCCGGCGAGCTGCGACTGGGGGCGCTTGCTGTCGGCGAGGAGCCTGCGCGCGGAGTCGACCACGTAGCCGAGCACCGCTTCGGGCCCCTGGGCGACCGGCATCTGGGCCCGCCGCTCGGCCAGCACCTCGCCGTTGAGGTCGGTGAGGGCCACGCGCACGTGGCTCGCTCCGACGTCGACCGCGAGGACGGTGCGCGCCTGCGGGTGGAAGGCGAAGCGCGACGGCGGGCGGCCGCCGCTCGAGAGGGCCTCGCCGACGGACACCACGAGGCCGGAGCCCAGGAGGAGGTCCACCTTGCCCGCCACCGTGGAGCGGGCGAGGCCCGTGGTCATGGCGAGCTCGGCGCGCGTCCACGGCCTGCCGTCGCGCAGCAGCTGGAAGAGGTCGCCGGCGCGGCCGAGGCTGCCGCCGGCCTCGGGGGCCGCGGGCTGGGCGCTGGGTGGCGACGTCATGCCTCAGTGATAGCACGCCCCCTTCTGGATGTCACTCGCACCAAAGTGCGCCGATGATGTTGTGACTTTTGCTTGACGCTCGGCATAAGTGCTCCTAGGCTCCGAGTGAGGCAGCTCACAGGGACTGCCAGCCGAGCGTCGAGGAGCTCCAGATGCCACAGCCCGGAGAAGCCGCCGGATCCCCCACGATCGGCGTCGGCTTCCTCGGAGCGGGCCCCGTCACCCAGGCCATCCACCTCCCGAGCCTCGCCCGCCTGGGCGAGGCCTTCCACGTCGCCCACGTCATGGACGTGGACGCCGCGGTCGCGTCGGCCGTCGCGGCCAGGGTCGGCGCGGCGCCGTCGGCCTCCATGGACGCACTGCTCGGCGATCCCGCCGTCGACGTGGTCGCGATCTGCAGCCCGCACCAGTTCCACGCCGCCCAGGTCATCGCCGCGTGCCGCGCGGGCAAGAAGGCCGTGCTGTGCGAGAAGCCGTTCGCCGTCTCCGCCGAGGAGGCGGCCGAGATCGCCGCCGTCTCCGCCGAGACCGGCGTGCCGATCCTCGTCGGCGCGATGCACACCTTCGACCCCGGCTGGCTCGCCGCCGAGGAGCTCATGGGCGACCTGCCCCGGACCGCGCACACGCTGCGATCCTCGATCGTGCTGCCCCCGAACGCCCGCTTCGAGGACTTCGCGACCGAGGTGATCGCCCGCCCCGCCGCCCCCCACCGGGACCTGGGCGACCCCGCCGTCGTCGCCGCGATGCTCGAGGGCGGCATCCTGGGCCTCGCAATCCACGACCTTCCCCTCGTGCGCCGCTTCGTGCCGGACTTCGCGGACCTCGAGGTCCTGCGCGCCGAGATCGTGCGGCCGTTCGGCTACGTCATCCTCGTGCGCGCCGGGGGCCGGACCATCGAGCTCACCGCCGCGATGACGTCCACCTGGAAGCCGGACTGGACCTTCGAGGCCGTGGGGCCCGACTCGGCGCTCACGGTCACGTTCACACCCTCGTACGTCCAGGCCGGCTCCGCGGTCGCCGAGCTCACCACCGGGGGCCGCACCCGGACCGCCGGGCCGTTCGGGCACAACGGCTACGAGGGCGAGTGGCGGCGGATCGCCGGCATCGTGGCGGGCACGGAGCGCGCCCCGGAGGCCGCCGCACTCATCGACGACCTCCGCTTCGCCCTCGCGATCGTCGACGGCACCCGCTCCCACATCACGGAGGCCGCCGCATGAGCCCGCACCCCACGTTCACGGCCAGCGACGCCTCGGCCCCCGGTCTCGCCGAGATCGCCGCCTCGCTCCCGCTCTCGCTCGCCCCCGCCGACGCCGACGCGGCGCCGCAGCTCGCGGCGGTCGCCGGGTCGCCCGGATGGGCCCGGCGCGCCGGCGAGCTGCTCGCCGCCGACGCCCTCGCCGTCGTCGTCGGCCCGCCTACGGCGCACGACGACGCCACCCACCTCCCGGACGACGACGCCGGACGGGCAGTGATCGCCTGGGAATTCGCCTCCAATCCCGGGGTGGCCGCCGCGGCCGAGGCCGCGGGGCCGCTGCGGAGGCGCGCGGTGCTGGCCGAGTGCCGGGTCACCGTGCCCGACGCCGCCCTCCTCGACGGGGCGCTCCTCGATGCGCTCACGGCCTGCGGGCGGGTCTTCAGCGCGTTCGGCTCCCTCGGGGCGCTCCACGCCGGCCCCGGCGGGCGGCACTACGCCGGCCGGCTTGACGGCGGGGCCCCGCTCTCGCTCGCCCTCGTCGTCAGCGCCGCCGCGCCCGCGGCCCTGTCCCTGCGCCTCCTGACCGAGGACGGCGGCCTCACCGCTTACGTGCCGTCCGCCGCCACGGCTGCCCCGGCCGAGACCCGGATCGTCGGTCCGGACGGCGAGCGGCTGCTGCCGACCCTCTGGGAGACGTCCCGCCGCGCCAGCTGGCGGCGGGCCATTGCCCTCGCCGCCGGGGGCTCGGCCTCCGGGGACGTCGCCGAGTTCCACCGCACGGCCGCGCTCGTCCCGCCTCCGGCGGGCGGCGCGGGCCGCCCCTGAGTTCCCGTTTCGACCGCCATCCATCCGAGCACCTCAATGACGAAGGACACACGCCATGACCGCTTCCCGCACCACGTTCTCCCGCAGGGGCTTCCTCGGCCTCGCCGCCGCGGCCGCCGCCGTACCCGCGCTCGCGGCGTGCGGCGGCGGCTCCGCCTCCGGCGGGGGCAACGGGGAGATCAAGTTCTGGGACATGCCGTGGGGCACCCCGGCCTACAACGACGCGGCGAAGAAGCTCGTCGAGGGCTACCAGCCGGCCTCCGGCAACCTCAAGGCGAACTACCAGATCATCCAGTGGAACAACTTCTACCAGACGTTCTCCTCGGCCATCGCGTCCAAGACCGGCCCCGCCGTCTCGACCGGCGGCGGCTTCCAGGCCTTCCAGTTCGACCAGCAGGGGCAGATCGCCCACGCCGACGGCGTGATCGACGCAATGAAGAAGAACGGGATGTACGACGACCTCCTGCCCGGCGTCCTCGATCCGTTCAAGTCCGCCAACGGGTACGTCGCGGTCCCGTGGCAGCTGGACATGCGCGTCTTCTGGTACCGCAAGTCGCTCTTCGACCAGGCGGGCGTGGCCCTGCCGAAGGACTGGGCCACGCTGCTCGAGGCGGGCAAGGCGCTCAAGAAGATCGGGGCGTTCGGCTTCATGACCGGTGCCGGAGCCGGCAACAACTACGGCAACCACTCGATGATCATGATGATGGTCAACAACGGCGGCGGCGTCTGGTCCAAGGACGGCCAGCTCGACCTCATGAACGACCGCAACGTCGAGGCCATCGAATTCCTGCTCGAGCTGCGTTCCAACGGCATCATCGACCCCGCCTGCCTGGGCTACACGACGGACAACATGTCGGCGCAGTGGAAGGACAAGAAGGCCGGGTTCGGGCTCTTCCAGGTCGGGGTGCCCCAGCGCGTGGGCGACACCTCCGGCGACATCATGGTCGCCGACCCGATCGCCGGGCCGCACGGGGACAAGGCCACGATCGTCTTCCCGAACAACATCATGATGTACAAGAACACCCCCTCGCAGGCGTCCTCGGAGGCCTTCCTGGTCAACTACCTCGGCCAGCTCAAGGAGCTCTGGAAGCAGAAGCTCATGAACTCGCTGCCGGTCTTCAAGTCGATCACCGAGATCCCGGAGTTCGCCAACGATCCGAACAACGTCAAGATCGTCAAGGACTGGCAGCCCATCGCCAAGACCTTCGCCGCCCAGGGCTCCGCCCTCAACGCCAACCTCGCAGCGCTGGACGGCGGCCAGGCCCTGAACCAGTTCACGCAGACGGTCCTCACCGGCCAGACGGACGCCAAGAGCGCGCTGCAGACGTTCCAGACCAGCCTCCAGTCGGTCATCAAGTCCTGACCGGGGTGCCCACCATGACATCAACAGCCGGCATCGCCCGGGCCCGCAAGGGCCTGGGCCCGGGCGGCCCCGGCCGCGCCGCAGAACCCAATCGGAGGAGCAGGCTCAGCACCCAGGCGAAGCGGACCTTCTTCTGGCTCCTCCTGCCCTCGGTCATCCTGCTCGTCCTCATCCACGGCTACCCGCTCGTGTACGCCGCGGTCCAGGCCACGCACAACGGGTCCCTCATCGAGACCGGCCAGTTCGTGGGGCTCGAGAACTTCGCCGCCGTGCTGAACTCGCCGAAGTTCTGGAAGGCCGCCGAGTTCACGCTCGTCTTCACCATCGTGGGCGTGTTCGGCTCGTGGCTCGTGGGCATGGGCCTGGCCCTGCTGCTGCGAACCCGCATCCCCGCGGGCGGTACGTTCAAGGTGCTCCTCCTGTTGCCCTGGGTCGTGCCCATCGTGGTCTCCTCGACGGCGTGGAACTGGCTCGTGGCCACGCCGACGAGCCCGATCCCCACGATCTTCCGGGCGCTCGGCCTCGGCGCGCCCTACTTCCTCGCCGACCCGACGCTCGCCGCCATCATGGTGTGCCTGTTCAAGGTGTGGGTCAGCTTCCCCTTCATGATGATGATGACGAGCTCCGCCCTGGCCTCCGTGGACGGCACCGTCTACGAGGCGGCGAGCATGGACGGGGCCACCCGCTGGCAGCAGTTCACCGGCATCACGCTGCCGCTGATCGCGCGCTCCACCTACATCTCGTGGATCCTCATGACGATCTTCTGCGTCAACGACTTCCCGACGATCTACCTCCTCACCGGCGGCGGACCGGTCGACGCGACCACCTCGCTCGTGGTGCTGGCCTACCGCACGGTGTTCCAGGACTTCCAGACCGGCACCGGCGTGGCGATCGCCTTCCTCATGACCATGACCCTCGTGGTGGTCTCAGCCCTCCTCTACCGCCAGATCCGAAAGTCGAGCGTCGAATGAGCACCGTCCTGCACACGCACACGGCCACCGCTGCAGGCGGGGTTAACGCCGACGGAACGGGCGCGCGGCCCTCCCGGAAGCGCCGCACCGTTTCCGAGGCCGACCTGCGCGGGCGCTGGTGGCGCTTCGCGCTCATCCTCGCGATCACCGCCGTGGTCCTCATCCCGATCCTCGTCGTCGTGGTCCTCGCCTTCAGCCCGTCGTCGACGAGCAGCTCCACGGGGCCCACGTTCGAGAACTTCACGAACGTGTTCCAGGAGACCCTGGCCTCGACCTGGCTCAAGAACAGCCTCGTCGTGACCCTCGCGACCGTCCTCGTCTCCGTGGCGGTCGCCGCGCCGGCCGGCTACGTGCTCTCCCGTGGGCGCAGCCGCGCCGTGGCAGGGTATTCGCTGCTGCTGTTCGTCATGCAGTCGCTGCCGATCATCACCTCGGTGGTCCCGCTGTTCATCCTCTTCGCGACGATGGGCCTCGTGGACAACCTCCTGGGCCTGACGATCGTCTACGTGGCCTCCACGATGACCGTGGCGACCTGGATGATGGCCGCCTACTTCGACTCGATCCCGGCCAGCCTCGAGGAGGCCTCCTGGATCGACGGGTGCTCGGTCTTCGGCTCGTTCCGGAAGATCGTGCTGCGCAACAGCCTCCCCGGCGTGCTCTCGACCGCGATCTTCGCCTTCCTCCTGGCCTGGAACGACTACCTCGTGGCCATCGTGTTCCTGCGCTCGAACGAGATCTTCACCCTCCCCATGGGCGTGCAGTCGTTCTTCCAGCAGAACCAGACCGACTGGGGCGGCGTGATGGCCCTCGCCGTCGTGATGATGCTCCCGCCGATCATCGTCTTCGCCGCGCTGAACAAGTACTTCAGCGTGGGCGGCATCGGCGGCTCGCTCGCCGGCCGCTGACACGCCCTCCTCCCCCAGCACTCCCCCGCCCACGACCTCTGAGAGGACACTGTCCCCATGACGTACTCCGTGCAGCTCTACTCCGTCCGCGACGCGATCGAGGCGGACCTCCCGGGCACGATCGCCCGGCTGGCCCAGATCGGCTACACCCAGGTGGAGCCCTACAACTTCGCCGCCCGCGCCGACGAGCTCGCCGCGGCCTTCGCCGAGCACGGCATCACGGCCCCGACGGCGCACGCGCCGCTGCTGTCCGCAGACCAGGACGAGATCTTCGCCGCGGCGACGCGGCTGGGCATCGGCACCGTGATCGACCCGTACCTTCCCGCCGAGCACTGGCAGGACGAGGCGACCATCCGCGACACGGCGGCCCGGCTCAACGCCGCCGCCAAGAAGGGCGCCGAGCACGGCATCCGCGTGGGCTACCACAACCACGACTGGGAGATCTCCTCCAGAATCGGGGGCACCACAGCGCTCGAGTTCTTCGCGGGGCTGCTCGACCCCGAGCTCGTCCTCGAGGTCGACACCTACTGGGCCGCCGTGGGCGGGGAGGACCCCGCCGCGCTCCTGGCGCGCCTCGGCGACCGCGTCGTCGCGCTCCACCTCAAGGACGGGCCGGTGGACCACGACAAGAAGGCCCAGCTCCCCGCGGGCCAGGGCCGGCTCGACATCTGGGGCGTCATCGCCGCCGCGACGAGCCTCGAGGTCGGCGTCGTGGAGTTCGACGACTACGCGGGGGACATCTTCGAGGGCGTCGCGGAGTCCCTGCGCTACCTTGAGGCCGGCGAGCCGTCGTCGGCCGAGGCGGCCTCGGGGGCCGCGAAGTGAGCCGCGGGCCGGTCGGCGTCGCCGTCATCGGCGCGGGCGTCATCTCCAAGCAGTACCTCGACAACCTCACCGCGTTCCCCGACGTGAAGGTCCACGTCATCGCCGACCTCTTCCCCGAGACGGCCAAGGCCCGCGCCGAGGAGTACGGGATCGCCGAGCACGGCACCCCGGAGCTCGCGCTGAATCACCCCGACGTGGAGATCATCGTCAACCTCACGATCCCGGCCGCGCACGTCGAGGTCGCCACCGCCGCCGTCCGGGCGGGCAAGCACGTGTGGACGGAGAAGCCGTTCTCCCTCGACCGCGCCAGCGGCCTCGCGCTCCTGAAGGAGGCGGACGACGCCGGCCTGCGGCTCGGGTGCGCGCCGGACACCTTCCTCGGCGCGGGCCTGCAGACCGCCCGGCGCGTGATCGAGCGGGGCGACATCGGCGTCCCGCTCACGGCCCAGACGGTCTTCCAGACCCCGGGCCCGGAGTCCTGGCACCCGAACCCCGCGTTCCTGTTCCAGCCGGGCGCCGGCCCGCTGTTCGACATGGGGCCGTACTACCTCACGGCCCTCGTCCAGACCTTCGGCAGCGTGCGCCGGGTCGCCGCCGTGGGCTCGACGTCGCGCGCCACCCGCGTGATCGGCTCGGGCCCGAAGGCGGGCGAGGAGTTCACCGTGGAGGTCCCCACGCACGTGAGCGCCCTGGCCCAGTTCGAATCGGACGCGTCCTCCCACAGCATCTTCAGCTTCGAGTCCCCCCGGACCCGGATGGGCTTCGTGGAGATCACCGGGACCGAGGCGACCCTGTCGCTGCCGGACCCGAACTACTTCGACGGCGAGCTGCAGATCTGCAGGGCCGGCGAGAAGGAGTGGACCGCCGTCCCCACGGCCGGCCCCGCCAACGGGCGCGGCATGGGCGTGCTGGACATGGCCCGCTCGATCCGGGCCCGCCAGCCCCACCGCGCCACCGGGCAGCTGGCCTACCACGTGCTCGACACCATGGTCTCGATCGCGGAATCGGTCGACTCCGGCGAGTTCGTCCCGGTGGCGAGCAGCGCGCCGTCGTCCGCTCCCCTGCCCGAGGACTGGGCGCCCACCAAGGCGACCCTGGACGGGGTCCGGGCATGAGCCCCGGGACCGGGGCCCTCGGGGTCGCGGTGATCGGGTACGCGTTCATGGGCCGGGCCCACTCGCACGCGTGGCGCAACGTCTCTGCATTCTTCGACGTCCCGGCCATCGAGCAGAGGGTCCTCGTGGGCCGCCACGCCCAGGACGTCGCCGAGGCCGCCGCGAAGCACGGCTGGGCCGAGTCCGCGACCGACTGGCGCGAGGTGATCGCCCGCGACTACGTGCACATCGTGGACATCTGCGCCCCGGGGTGGATGCACGCCGAGATCGCCGTCGCCGCGCTCGAGGCGGGCAAGCACGTGCTCGTGGAGAAGCCGCTCGCCAACACCCTGGCCGAGGCGGAGCGGATGGCCGAGGCCGCCCGCGCGGCGCGGGGGCGCGGCGTCGCCTCGATGGTCGGCTTCACGTACCGGCGCGTCCCGGCGCTCGCGTACGCGAAGCAGCTCATCGCGGCCGGGCGCCTCGGCACGGTCCGGGAGGTCCGCGCCTCCTACCTGCAGGACTGGCTCGCCGACGAGGAGGCGCCCATGACGTGGCGGCTGCGCAAGGAGACGGCTGGCTCCGGGGCGCTCGGGGACATCGCCTCCCACGCGGTCGACCAGGTCCAGTACCTCCTCAACGACACCGTCACGGAGGCCTCCGGCCGGCTGCACACGTTCGTGGGCCGCCGGCCCGGCCCGGACGGGCCCGAGGATGTGACGGTCGACGACGCCGCCTGGGCCACGCTGTCTCTCGCCTCCGGGGCGGTCGCCTCGGTCGAGGTCTCCCGCGTGGCGACGGGGCGGAAGAACTCCCTGCGGATCGAGGTCTACGGCTCCGGCGGCGCGCTCGCCTTCGACCTTGAGCGGCCCGGCGAGCTCGAGTTCCTCGACGCCACCGCGCCGGCCGAAGAACAGGGCTTCCGCCGGATCGTCGTGACCGAGCCCAGCCACCCCTACATGGGCGCCTGGTGGCCGCAGGGCCACATGATCGGCTGGGAGCACGCCTTCACCCATCAGGCGCGCGACTTCCTGCTGGCGATCCGGGACGGGAACGCCCCGTCGCCCTCGTTCGAGGACGGCCTGCAGGTCCAGCGCGTCCTCGCCGCCATCGAGGAGTCCGCCGCCGCCAAGTCCGCCACCGTCCACGTCGGCTGAGCGAAGACCCCACGCTGGTCGAGCGAAGTAGAAACCCTAGGAGATCCCATGCCCCGCCCGTTCACCCTGTTCACCGGCCAGTGGGCCGACCTGACGCTCGAGGAGGTCGCCGGGCTCGCCGCGGGCTGGGGCTACGACGGCCTCGAGATCGCCGTCTCCGGCGAGCACCTCGACGCCGCCCGCTGGGACGATCAGGCGTACGTCGACGAGCGCCTGGGCATCCTCGCCCGCCACGGCCTGGAGCTCTACGCGATCTCGAACCACCTCAAGGGCCAGGCCGTGTGCGACGACCCGATCGACTTCCGCCACCAGGGAATCGTCGGCTCCGCCGTCTGGGGCGACGGCGACCCCGAAGGCGTCCGGCGCCGCGCCGCCGAGGACCTCAAGGACACCGCCCGCCTGGCCAGGGCGCTCGGGGTCAAGACCGTGGTCGGGTTCACCGGCTCGAGCATCTGGCAGTACGTGGCCATGTTCCCGCCCGTCCCCGCCGCCGTGATCGACGCCGGCTACCAGGACTTCGCCGACCGCTGGAACCCCATCCTGGACGTCTTCGACGAGTGCGGGGTCCGGTTCGCCCACGAGGTCCACCCCTCCGAGATCGCCTACGACTACGTCACCACCCAGCGCGCCCTCGAGGCCATCGGGCACCGGCCCGCGTTCGGACTGAACTGGGACCCCTCCCACATGATGTGGCAGGGCCTGGACCCCGTCGCGTTCATCACCGACTTCCCCGACCGGATCTACCACGTGGACTGCAAGGACACCCGGATGCGCATGGGCAACGGCCGGGCCGGGATCCTCTCCTCCCACCTGCCCTGGGGCGACCCCCGCCGCGGCTGGGACTTCGTCTCCGCCGGCCGCGGCGACGTCCCCTGGGAGGACTGCTTCCGCGCCCTGACCGCCATCGGCTACGACGGGCCCATCTCGGTCGAATGGGAGGACGCCGGCATGGACCGCCTCGTCGGGGCCCCCGAGGCCCTCGCCGCCCTGAAGAAGTTCGACTTCGCCCCCGCCACCGCCTCCTTCGACGCCGCCTTCAGCAACCAGACCTGACCCCGCGCCCGACGCGCCGTGGAGCAGCGGGCCCTAAGCCTCTGCCATTTTTGGTGACACATCGCCGTAAAATGAAGGTATGCCCCGCATCCAGGCCGAGTCGAACGCAGCCCAGCGAGCGCTCACGCAGCGCCGGATCCTCGACGCGTTCGGCCAGCTCCTGTTCACCCGCGGGCTGCCCGGGCTGACGATGACGGATGTCGCCCGCCAGGCCGGGGTCGGCCGGACTGCCGTGTACAACTACTACGCGGACATGGAGGAGCTGCTGATCGGCTACGCGCTCGACGAGACCGGTCGCTTCCTCGGCGACCTCAAGGCCAAGCTGTCGGGGCTCGAGAATCCGATCGACCGCCTGGCCGTGTACATCCGCGCGCAGGTCGAGGACCTCTCCCGCCGCCATCTGCCTCCCGGGCCGGCCATGCGGGCGGTGCTCTCGCCGTCGTCCTTCGCCAAGCTGGGCGACCACGTCGGCGAGCTCAACGCACTCCTGACCCAGATCCTCCGCGATGCGATGGCGCAGGGCTACCTCCCCGAGGCGGACGTCGACGAACTCGTGGGGCTCGTGCACGGCTCCCTGACGGCGAGCGCCGACCGGGGCCGCGGCGAGGACGAGGCGCCCGACGACGACGCCGAGCGCCGCACGGACGCCACCGTCCGCTTCATCCAGCTCGGCGTGGGCGCCAGGTTCGACCCCGAGGGCCGGCCCGTGCGCCGCTGAACCGCGGCGCCGCCCCCAGCGCCCCGGCAGTGCTCAGCCGCCGGCGCCCGGAGTCGCGGTCGGCACCGTGCACAGGATGGGGCCGGGCGTCTGGTCGACGAGCTTCGGGTCGGCCAGGGCCTTGAAGGCCGGACCGAGGATGAGGTCGACGCTCGCGTCCGCCCTGCCGTCGCGCACGTAGATGCTTCCCGGGACGTTGCGCTGGAGCGTGAACGCGGCGGCCTCCCCTGCGAAGCCGCCGCGCACCACCGCGGTGGCGCCGACGGCGAGGCGCTCGTTGCCCACATTCTTCACGGCGAAGGCGCGCTTCTTGAGTTCGCCGCCGATCTGGTTGGCGAGGCCGTCCCTGCCGGTCGCGTTGAGCACGTTGACCGTGACCTTGGCGGGCGGCAGGTAGTCGTACTTGCCGGCGGGGCAGGTGGCGACGGTGGGCTGGGAGGCCGGCTGCGGGAGGGTCAGGCGCCCGGAGATGACAGCCCAGGCCGTGGCCGCCCCGGCGACCACGAGGCCCACGAGGAGGGTGATCGCGATGCCGTGGCGGATCCTGCGCCACGTGCGGCTCGCCCGCTCGCTCGAGTCGGGCTCCTCCTCGAACTGGGTGCGCAGCTCCGTGCCGCTCACCACGTGGTGTCCGTGGTACTGGCTCAGGTCCTGGGGGCGGCGGGACACGGTGGCCTCACGCGTCGAGGTCCAGGATGCGGGCGTGGATGGCGGTGCGCTGGTGCAGCGCCGTGCGGACCGCCCGGTGGAGGCCGTCCTCGAGGTACAGCACGCCCTTGTACTGGACCACGTGCGGGAACAGGTCCCCGAAGAACGTCGAATCCTCGGCGAGCAGCGCCTCGAGGTCGAGCGTGCGCTTGGTGGTCACGAGCTCGTCCAGCCGCACCGGGCGCGGCGGGAGGGCGGCCCAGTCCTTCGGCGTGTTGTAGCCATGGTCCGGGTAGGGGCGCCCCTCGCCCACCGCTTTGAAAATCACGGCTCCAGCCTAGGCGCGCGGGGATCGGGGCCGCAGCGCCGCGGAGCGCGGCGGCGGGCATTGTGGCCAAACGGTTACTCGCGTTCCCGGCGGCCGTCCCGATGGGAGAATGGGGCCATGGAGACCGCACCGCCCTTTGCCCTGCTGCTCGACGTGGACGGCCCGATCGCGAGCCCCGTGACGCGCACCGTGAAGCCCGAGATCATCGCCCTCCTGAACGAGCTCGGCGCGGCCGGGATTCCGATCGTCTTCAACACGGGCCGCTCGGACGCGTTCATCCGGGGGCAGGTGATGGACCCCATGGTCGCCGCGGGCATGTCCGAGGACCTCATGGTGCACGCCGTGTGCGAGAAGGGCGCCACGTGGTTCTCCTTCACCGCCCACGGCGCGGGCACGGTGCACGTGGACCACGGCCTGGCGGTGCCCTCCGCGTTCGCCGACGACGTCCGCGGGCTGGTGGCCGCGAGCTACAGCGGCCACATGTTCTTCGACGAGACGAAGCGCGCCATGGTCTCGGTGGAGCAGCGCGTGGACGTCTCCAACGCCGACTACCGCGCCGAGCAGGAGCGCTTCGACGCCGACGCGATGCGCCTCATGGCGCGCCACGGCCTCGGCGCCACGCGGCTGGACCACCACGTGCCCGGCAGCGACGACTCGGTGGACTACCGGGTGGACCCCACGATCATCTCGACCGACATCGAGTCGGTGCGCCTGGGCAAGGACCTCGGCGCCGCCCGCGCCTGCGAGCGCCTGCGCCGGGACGGGATCGTGCCCGAGGCCTGGTACACGATGGGCGATTCGCGCACCGACTATGCGATGGCGGACTGGCTGCACCACAACGACCACACTGTGGCGCACGTCGACGTCCGCCCCGCGGACGGCGTGCCGGAGAAGCCCTACCAGATCCTCACGTCCGCCTACCTGGGCCTGGGCCCGGAGGTGATCCACGACGACGCCGGCCTCGCCTTCCTGACGCGGTGGCGGGACGCGCTGGCCCTCGCCGGCTGACCCGCCGCGCTCTCAGGCGGCCGGGACCTCCGCGGGGAGGACTGCCTCGATTGCTGAGCGGAGCTCCGCGGAGTCCGGCTCCACCGAGGAGCGGAACCGCCCCACCACCTGGCCCTCGGGGTCCACGAGGAACTTCTCGAAGTTCCACTTGACCTTCTCCCCGAGGTCGTCCCCGGCGGGGTACTGGGTGAGCGCGGCGTAGAGCGGATGCTGGTTCTTGCCGAGGACGTCGGACTTGGCGGCGAGCGGGAAGGTGACGCCGAAGTTGACCCGGCAGAACTCCTCGATCTCCTCGGCCGTTCCCGGCTCCTGCCCCGCGAACTGGTTGCAGGGGACCCCGAGGACCACGAGCCCGCGGTCCCTGAATTCGCGGTGGAGGGCCTCGAGGCCGTCGTACTGGCGGGTGTACCCGCACTTCGAGGCGACGTTCACCACGAGCACAGCGTGGTGCGCGAACGCGCCGAAGGTCGTCTCGGTGCCGTCGTTGAGGGTCAGGGCAATCTCGTGCAGGCTCACCGGCCCAGTCTAGGCTCCCGGGTCAGCAGGGCTGTGGTGCGGTCGCGGTGGGCGTCGGGCTGGGGGTCGGCGACGGCGTGGCGGGCGCCGTCGGGACCGCCGTCGCGACGCAGGTGGGGAGCGCCGTTGCGGTGATCGCCGGGGCGGAGGCCGTGGTCCCGGCGGAGGGCGTCGGGGTGGGCGTCGCGCTCGGGGTGGGGGTCGGCGTCGGCTGCGGAGTGGACCCCACCGTGGGCGTCGGCGTCGGCGTCGGGGTCGGCGCGGGGGCCTTGCTCGGGGCGGGCGACGGCGTGGGGCTGGCCGTGCTGGGCGCGGAACCGGCCGCAGGCGGCGGCACCGCGACGGTGCTCGGCGGGGCGGCGGGCGGCCCGGCCGGCGTCGGGTCCTTGAGCGGCGGCGGGGTCGGCGCCGTCGGGGCCCGGGTGATGCTCTCGCCCGGTGCGGGCTCGGCGGTGAGGACGGGAATGGCCCAGTCCTGCCGCTCGTTGGTCGACTTGCCGTCCTTCGGCGTGTAGTCGGTGACCTGGACGGGGCCGAGCGGGCCCTGCTGCGAGATGGGGATCAGCGTGAAGCTCATCGGGTCGACGTACTTGCCGTCCTTGATGGTCTCGAAGTGCAGGTGGCACCCGATCGCGGACCCGGTCTCGCCGACCAGCCCGATGACCTGGCCCACCTCCACCGACTCGCCGGTCTTCACGGCGGCGCCGAGCATGTGGTTGTAGGTGGTGACGAGCCCGTCGCCGTGGTCGATCTCGACCCGGTTCCCGCCGCCCCAGGGGTGCCAGCCCGCGGCCCGGACCACGCCCGCATCGGCCGCGTAGACGGGGGTGCCGCACGGTGCGGCGAAGTCCTGTCCCCAGTGGAACTCCCCCGGCTGCCCGTTCAGGGGGCTGACCCGGTATCCGAACCCGGACGTGGGGGTGAGCGTGGTCAGCGGCGCGTAGAGCTTCCCCTCCGCCGGCCGGTGCATGTCCGTCTGCGCGACGATCACCGGCGAGACGTGGCCCGCCGCGAGCGAGCCGACCGCCGTCCTGTAGAACGGGACGACGGCGCCGGGGTCGGCGGTGACCGGACCCGGGAAGACATCGTCCGCGAGCGCCGGAGCGGCGCTGAAGACCAGGACGGCTGCCGCCGCCGCGATGCCGGCGCCGGTCCGGGCGCGCAGGCGGGACAAGGACGCAAAGAGGCCACGGGCCATCAGACTCCCCAATCAGTCGTGGCGCCGCCGCAGCCCGGCGCACCCTCACATTGTCAGCACCGCCGCCCCCGCGTGGCTAGGGCCGGTGGCCTGTGGATCGGCTGGGAATTGCACGCTAGGGCCGCGCCGTGAAGGGCAGGACCAGCCGGGAGGGGTGCTGGGCGTCGCGGTAGATCGCGAAGGGGTACGCCGCGACAGCGCTCAGCGGGATCGCGCGGTGGCCGCCGGCACCACCCGGGTGACCTTCACGCGTCCTAGCCGTCCCGCACGGACCTCATGAAGGACTGCTCTGCGACGAGGGCTGAGCCGACGACGCCCCGCAGATGCAGAACACCCCCGGTCGGCAGACCGGGGGTGTTCTCCTTGTCCTTCGGACATCCACGCGCGGAGGATGGGGGATTTGAACCCCCGAGGGCGTTAACCCAACACGCGTTCCAGGCGTGCGCCATAGGCCGCTAGGCGAATCCTCCAGGTGTGCTCGCAAGAGCAGGCTCCAGAATACCCGACGGCGGCGCGAGCGCCGAATCGGGGTGCCGAGGCCGCGCACGACGGCGGCGACCCGCCCTCCGCCCGAGGCGGGCACCCGCCGTCGTGCGCACCGCCTCAGGCGTAGGCGAGGCTCAGGAAGAGCGCGCGCAGCTGCTCTCCCTCAGGGCCCGCGTACCAGGCCTTCGCCGCGCCGATGCTCCCGAAGGGCGCGTCGGTGAAGACCACGTGCGCCAGCAGGAAGCCGTTGGGGAGCTCGACCGCGCCGCCCGTCGTCGCCGTGTCCGAGGCGCTGAGCGGCCCCGATTCGATGCCCATGCTGTACCACGTGCGGCCGTCCGGGGTTGTGTCCGCATAGAAGGCGTAGACCGCCTGGCCGCGCTGGTCCGGAAGGGGCACCTTGGCCTGCTCGATGATGGTCCGACTGCCCACGGGCCCCGCCGCCCCGCCCGCGTACATGCCGGAGTGGACGGTGGCGAGCTCGTTGCCGGTCGCGTCGCGCACCGTGGCGATCTTCGAGTCCAGGCCTCCGTCGGGGAGCGTGGGGCCCTGCGCCACGCTCACGGTCCAGCCGGCCGGGTACTCGAACGAGAGGTGGCCGTCGGGGAATGTGAACTTCTTCAGGGCCGGGGCCGGTGCCGCCGGCGCGGGCGCCGACGGGGCGGCAGAGGGCGCGGCGCTGCTCGGAGGCGCCGCGGTCGCGAGTCCCGTGGCCGATGCCGTCGCGGAGGCGGAGGCGGAGGCCGATGCCGGCGTCGCCGTCGACGCCGGCGTGGTGCCGCTGGGCGATGGAGCCCCTCCCCCGCACCCTGCCAGTGCGAGGGCCGCGATGGCCCCGACCATCCCGGCGCCGAGCCTGCGGGCCCCCGCCCGCCCGGCCCCCACAGATGCGATGTTTCCCACGATTTTCCCCCTGGTGCTGCTGGTGTGCGGCCCCGGGTGCGGGGCCTGATGACTGCATATCACGGGGGCGTGCGGCGACCTGCGTGTCGCGCCCGCACACGCCGCGGGACCCGATTCGGGCCTCGCCCGGAACTGGGCTACGATGGATCCCAGCCCCTCATGTGGCGTCATCCTGCTGAACTCCCCCAGGACCGGAAGGTAGCAAGGGTAAGTGGGCTCTGGCGGGTGCATGAGGGGCCTTTTCCGTACCTGTGGATAACCGGGCTGGGTGTCGGCCCCGATTGGTAGGGTTTCTGACGTGAATGCTCCAGCTGCCCTCTACCGCCGGTATCGGCCGGACACGTTCCAGGACGTGATCGGGCAGGAGCACGTGACCGAGCCGCTCATGACGGCGCTGCGGAAGAACCGCGTCAACCACGCCTACCTGTTCTCCGGGCCGCGCGGCTGCGGCAAGACCACCTCGGCGCGCATCCTGGCCCGCTGCCTCAACTGCGAGCAGGGCCCCACTCCGGAGCCGTGCGGGGTCTGCCCGAGCTGCGTCGAGCTCGCGCGCGGGGGCGCCGGCTCGCTCGACGTCATCGAGATCGACGCCGCCAGCCACGGCGGGGTGGACGACGCGCGCGACCTCCGCGAGCGCGCCACCTTCGCCCCGGTCCGCGACCGCTACAAGATCTTCATCATCGACGAGGCCCACATGGTGACCTCGGCCGGGTTCAACGCGCTCCTGAAGATCGTCGAGGAGCCGCCCGAGCACATCAAGTTCATCTTCGCCACCACCGAGCCGGACAAGGTCATCGGCACCATCCGCTCGCGCACGCACCACTACCCGTTCCGGCTCGTGCCGCCCGAGCCTCTCATGGCGTACCTCGAGCAGCTGTGCACGGCGGAGCATGTGCCGGTCGCGCCGGGCGTGCTCTCGCTCGTGGTCCGCGCCGGCGGCGGCTCTGTGCGCGACTCCCTGTCCGTGCTCGACCAGCTCATGGCCGGCGCCGGGACGGGCGGGATCGACTACGAGCTCGCCGTCGCGCTCCTCGGGTACACGCACGCGGCCCTGCTCGACGATGTGGTGGACGCCATGGCCGCCGGTGATTCCGGCACGGTGTTCCGCGCCGTCGACCGGGTCATCCAGACCGGCCACGATCCGCGCCGCTTCGTCGAGGACCTGCTCGAGAGGTTCCGCGACCTCATCATCGTCCAGGCGCTGCCGGACGCTGCCGAGTCGATCCTGCGGGGCATTCCCGCGGACCAGCTCGCGCGCATGCGCGTCCAGGCACAGAACCTCGGCGCGGCGGAGCTGTCCCGGGCCGCCGACGTCACCAACGGCGCCTTCAACGAGATGACGGGTGCGACCTCACCGCGCCTGCACCTCGAGCTCCTGTGCGCGCGCCTCATGCTCCCCGCGGCCGATGCGACCGAGCGGGGCTGGGCGGCGCGCGTCGATCGGCTCGAGCGGCGCCTCTCCTTCGCGCACGACGACGACCGGCCGGCCTCCGCTGCACCTGCGGTGGACGCGCGGAGCGAACCCCCGGTGGCCGAGCGGAGCGAAGCGGAGTCGAAGCCCGCCCCCGCACCCGCCATCCCGGTGGTTGAGCGGAGCGAACCCCCGGTGGTCGAGCGGAGCGAAGCGGAGTCGAAGCCCGCCCCCGCACCCGCCGCCCCGGTTGCCGAGCGGAGCGAACCCCCGGTGGTTGAGCGGAGCGAAGCGGAGTCGAAACCCGCCCCCGCACCCCAGCCGGCCCCCGCGGCACCAGAGCCCGGCGACCGCCCGGCACCCGAGGCGCAGCATGGCGGCGCGGGCAGCGTGGAGATGTTCCGCCGCGCCTGGCCGGACATCCTCGACACCCTCGCGAAGGTCAAGCGCAGCACCTGGGCGCTCGTGGGACCGAACGCGTCGGTCGCCGGCTTCGATGGCCGTACCCTGGCGCTCGCCTTCGGCACCTCCGGCCTGGCCTCGGCCTTCAGCCGCGGCGACCACTCGGCGAACCTGCACACGGCGATCACGTCGGTGCTCGGCGTCGACTGCCAGATCGATGCCGTCACGGGCGGCAACGGCCCCGGTGCCCCCGCGGCAGGGGGCGGGCAGCGCCCAAAAGCGCCCGCTGAGCCGCGTCGGGGCACGCCTGCGCCCGAAACCGCCCCGCGCCCGGAGCCGTCCGCCCAGGGTGCGGCCGAGCCGGCGGCCAGCAGCGCCCCCGCAGAGCCCGCGGACGCGTCCTCGGTCGGCGCCGCCCCGTCCGCTGCGGACATCGCCTGGGGCCTTGCGCCGGAACCTCAGCCCGCGCCCTCCGCGCAGCAGGCTCCCCCCCAGACAGCGCCCGCACCGGACTCGGCCCCCCAGGCTCCGCGGACGCCCGCAGCCCAGGGCCCGCGTCCCGCTGCGGCGACTCCCCAGGCCGGGGCCTCCCCGCGGGACTCGGCACCCGGGAACCCCTCGCGGCAGGATGCTGCCGCGGGCCGCCCGGCGGCCCCTGCCCCGCGCCCTGCCGCCGCCAGCCCCTATGACGACATCCCCTTCTCCGATGAGGAGCCGCCCGGCGACTGGGACGAGCCGTACCCCGAGGATGACGGCCGCCCCGCTCCCCGGCGTCCCTCCCAGTCCCCCGCGCCCGTGTCCCGGCCGCAGGCACCGGCGGCCCCCGGCGCTGGTGCGCCCGCCCAGGAGCCCCGAGGACCGCGGCACGAGGCCCCCGCCGAGGCCCCGAAGGATCCCTGGGCCTACGCCCGGGAGAGCACCCCCGGCGTCTGGAGCATCGGCACAGAGCCGAACACCCGCTCCGACGACGCTCCCGCGGGGGCCAGCCCGGCGTCGTCGTCCGCACCCGGCGCGTCGTCCGCATCGGGCGGGGCCGCGTCGCTCCAGCCGACGGGCGCCCCCCGCCAGGCCCCGGCCGCCACGGCGGTCGCCGCCCAGCCGGCCTACGAGCCCGCCGCGGCCCAGCCGCCCCAGCGCGCACCCTCCGGCCAGCCCGACGCGGGCCGGAAGCTGAGCATGTACGAGCGGCTCAGCCGCAAGGCCGCCGCGGAACAGGCGCAGGCCCAGCCCCAGCAGGCGCCGCCGCGGGAGTACGTCGAGGACATCGCGAGCGCGGACGACGAGACGATCGAGCACTCCGCCCTGTTCGGGCGCGCGGCCGTCGAGCGCATTCTGGGTGGAAAGCTCATCGAGGAGCGGGGCCTGGACGGCACTGTCATTCCCCCGCGGTAGCGTAGTGGGGTGTATGAAGGCGCAGTCCAAGACCTGATCGACGAGCTCGGCAGGCTCCCCGGCATCGGCCCCAAGTCGGCCCAGCGGCTCGCCTTCCACATCCTGGAGGCCGACGCGGAGGACATGAAGCGCCTCGCCGCCGCGATCGTGGGCGTCAAGGAGCGCGTGAAGTTCTGCCAGATCTGCGGGAACGTCTCGGAGCAGGACACGTGCGCGATCTGCCGCGACCCACGCCGGGACCCGAGCGTGATCTGTGTGGTGGAGGAGTCGAAGGACGTCCTCGCCGTGGAGCGCACCCGCGCCTACCGGGGCCGGTACCACGTGCTCGGCGGCGCCATCAATCCGATCGCGGGGATCGGCCCGGACCAGCTGCGCATCCGCGAGCTGCTCACCCGGCTCAACGACGAGCAGGTCACCGAGATCATCCTGGCCACGAACCCGAACCTCGAGGGCGAGGCCACGTCCACGTACCTGGCGCGCATGCTCAAGTCCATCGGGGTCAAGGTCACCCGCCTCGCCTCCGGGCTCCCTGTGGGCGGCGACCTCGAGTACGCGGACGAGGTCACCCTGGGCCGGGCCTTCGAGGGCCGGCGCAGCGCCATCGGCTGAGCGGGCGGCCATAATAGCGCACCGGCGGTTCATGACAGATTGTTAAGCGCCCGCGCGAAGCTGACGCATGCTGGATCCATGAGCACTGCACGCACGTCCATCCCGGTCCTCGACCTCTCGACCGCGAGGGGCGCCGACGGCGCCTTCACCGCCGAGTTCCTCGACGCGCTGCGCGACGCGACCCACAGCGTCGGCTTCTTCCAGATCGTCGGCTACGGGGGCCGGCCGGGCCAGGATCAGGAGCTCCTCGACACGGTCGCCGAGTTCTTCCGCCTGCCCCTCGAGGACCGGCTCGCCCTCGACAACCGCAACTCCGCCCAGTTCCGCGGCTACACGCGGCTGGGCACCGAGGTGACCCGCGGCCGCGCGGACGCCCGCGAGCAGATCGACTACGGGCCCGAGCGCACGCCGCTCGAGCACGTCCCCGACGACCGGCCCTACCTGCGCCTCCAGGGGCCCAACCAGTGGCCCGCAGCCTTCCCCGCCCTCGAGAAGGCCGCGATGGAATGGGCCGAGCTCATGTCCGTGGTCGGCGCAGAGCTCCTCTCCGCGATCTCCGTCTCGCTCGGGCTGCCCGAGGACCACTTCGCGGAGCCCTTCGCCGGGACGCCGGCGTGGATGGGCAAGCTCGTGCACTACGTCGGGACCGGAGTGGTCCCCGAGGCTGGCCAGCAGGGCGTGGGCCTCCACGCCGACTACGGCTTTGTCACCCTGCTGCTGCAGGACCAGGTCGGCGGCCTCGAGGTCCAGCCGTACGGGCAGGAGGAGTGGATCGACGTCCCGCCCACGCCGGGCGCGCTCGTGGTGAATCTGGGCGAGATGCTCGAGGTCGCCACGGACGGCTACCTCATGGCCACGATCCACCGCGTCACCGCACCCCCGGCCGGGGTGGACCGCTACTCCGTGCCGTTCTTCTGGTCCCCGCGCCTGGACGCCGTGATCGACAAGGTCGAGCTGCCCGCCGACCTCGCCGCCCAGGCCCGCGGTGTCTCGGACGATCCCGACAACCCAATGCTCTCCTCCTACGGCGAGAACGTCCTCAAGGGGTGGCTGCGCGCCCATCCGCAGACCGCGCGGATCCACTACCCCGAACTCGCGGGGTAGCGGTCACAATTCACCCGGCTCTGGGGCCGAAGCGTAAACTGGCTGGGACCCCTGAAGTGTCTAGCCCCCCTGTGAGTGTGCCCGCATGTCGTTGCCCCTCGAAGTGCCTGCCCGGCAGCTGATCGTCCAGAAGTTCGGCGGCTCCTCCGTCGCGGACGCGGACGGCATCAAGCGGGTGGCCCAGCGCGTGGTGGAGACGCAGCGCGCCGGCAACGAGGTCGTCGTCGTGGTCTCGGCGATGGGCGACACCACGGACGAGCTCCTCGACCTCGCGTCCGAGATCACCGACAGCGCCCCGGCGCGCGAGATGGACATGCTCCTCTCCGCCGGCGAGCGCATCTCGATGGCGCTCCTGGCGATGGCCATCACCCAGCTCGGCGCGCGGGCGCAGTCGTTCACCGGCTCGCAGGCCGGCATGATCACCGACGGCATCCACGGCAAGGCCCGCATCATCGACGTGGATCCGCACCGCGTCCGGACGGCCCTGGACAAGGGCAACATCGCGATCGTCGCGGGCTTCCAGGGCATGAGCCGCGAGAGCCACGACATCACGACCCTGGGCCGCGGCGGCTCGGACACCACTGCCGTGGCGCTCGCGGCCGCGCTCGACGCCGACGTCTGCGAGATCTACACGGATGTGGACGGCGTCTACACGGCCGACCCCCGGGTGGTCCCGGCCGCGAAGAAGATCGACCGCATCTCGAGCGAGGAGATGCTCGAACTCGCGGCCTCCGGCGCCAAGATCCTCCACCTGCGCTGCGTCGAGTACGCGCGCCGTTTCGGGGTACCTCTTCATGTGAGGTCCTCGTTCAGCCAGCATGAAGGGACCTGGGTGCTGCCCAGCCCCGATGACAAGATCACCATCAGCGAGGGAGTCGCCTTGGAACAGCCCATCATCTCCGGCGTCGCGCACGACCGCTCCGAGGCCAAGGTCACCGTGGTGGGCGTCCCGGACATCCCCGGCAAGGCCGCCGCGATCTTCCAGGTCATCGCCAAGGCGCACGCCAACGTCGACATGATCGTGCAGAACATCTCGACGTTCGGGCGCGGCAAGACGGACATCTCGTTCACGCTCCCCATCGTCGAGGGCGCGGACGCGCTCGAGGCGCTCAAGGCGGCCCAGGGCGAGATCGGCTTCGAGGACATCGAGTACAACGCCGAGATCGGCAAGCTCTCCCTCATCGGCGCCGGCATGCGCTCCAACCCCGGCGTGTCGGCAACGTTCTTCCAGGCGCTCTCGGATGCCGGGATCAACATCAACATGATCTCGACCTCGGAGATCCGCATCTCCGTGGTCACCCGGGCCGACCTCCTCGACGCCGCCGTGCGCGCGATCCACTCGGCCTTCAACCTCGACGCCGAGTCCGAGGCCACCGTCTACGGCGGCACCGGCCGCTGAGGCCTCCGCCGGCCGGGCCGCAGCCGGAAGCACGACGACGGCCGGCACCTTCCGTGCGGAAGGTGCCGGCCGTCGTCGTCCTCGCCCGAGGCGGAGTCAGTGGTGGGTCATCGGGGGCCTCTCGTCCTTGCGGACGGCGTAGTGGTGTCCCTCGGAGTCGGTCTCGACGTCGAACGTCAGCAGCTCGGACTCGGAGGCCTGCTCGAAGTCGTCGTGCTTGTGGACCACCGGCGCTCCGATGTCGCTGTGCGATGCGGGCCCCCAGACCGCAGCGGCGCGGTCGGTGAGGTGCGTGAAGGCATCGAGCACCCTGTGCGAGTGGGGCATCTCGTATCACCCCCTTTCGGTACGGGCATTGTACGCCCGGGGGTGATCGGGGGGATGGTCAGCGCAGCGACTGGTCCCCGGGGTCCTTCGGGACCACGTAGGTGCTGCCGTCGGGACGCGTGACGGTCTCGAACTGCTGCGCCTCGGCCTCGCGCTGGAGCAGGAGGCTCTTGTTCGCCTCGGTCATCTCGTGCGTGGCCGAGCTGCGGTTCGCGGGGCCGAAGAAGAAGCGCAGCTTCCCCGTGGCACGCATGAACCTCTGGGCGAAGTTCTCCTCCGACATGGCGTCTTTCCTTCCTCACACCGGATACCCAGATAGTACCCTCATTATTAGTGGACTAATTAATCGAAGGTCATCGAAAGGCCACAATGAACGACGACGACCTCCTCCTCGAGCGGCAGCTCTGCTTCGCGCTCAGTGTCGCGAGCCGCAGCGTCGTGGCCTCCTACAGGCCCGTGCTCGAGAAGCTCGGCCTCACCCATCCGCAGTACCTCGTGATGCTGGCCCTCTGGGAGCGGTCCCCGCGCACTGCGAAGGACATCAGCGAGGCCCTCCTCCTCGAACCCGCCACCGTCACCCCGCTGCTCAGGCGGCTCGAGGACGCCGGATTCGTCACGCGGGCGCGGCAGCAGGGCAACGAGCGCGCTCTCGACGTCGCCCTGACACCCAGGGGCCGCGCCCTGCGGGAGCAGGCCCTCGCGGTGCCCACCACGATGATGGCCCGGCTCGGGATCAGCCGGGAGGAGGCGGCCGAGCTCCACGGCTCGATGATGCGCCTCATCGCCGCCGCGCAGGCCAGCCGCGAGGCCGAAGCCGCCGTCTGATTCCGCTCCCCTCCCCTCCCGCACCGTGGAGGGCCCCCGCGCAGCCGGCCGTGGCACAGTGGAGACATCACGCCAGGAGGGAAGCCATGCGGTTCATCGGTCGTCTCGCGGTCCCATCACTGCTGGGGCTGGCCGCCGCCACCGTGGTGCTCGCCGCGTGCGCCCCGGGGCCGCAGCGCCCGCCGGGAGGCGGCCCTTCGCAGCCGTCCGCATCGTCGAATCCCTCCGCGGCCGCACCGGGCGCCGTCCCGTCCAGCACCGCCGGCCGCACCCCGGGCGCGGCCACAGCGGAGCTGCAGGTCGTCGTCGTGCGTGCCCCCGGCGAGCCCGAGCAGCGGTGGACGCTGCGCTGCTCCGGCGCCGACCTGCTCCCGGGAAGCACCCATCCCACCGGGGCCGCGGCCTGTGCCCTGGTAGCCGCGCGCCCGGAGGTGCTCGCCCCGCCACCCAAGGATCAGGTGTGCACCCAGCAGTACGGCGGCCCGGAGGTCGCCACCGTGACGGGAACGGTGAACGGGACGCCCGTGGACCGGCGGTTCACCCGCACCGACGGCTGCGGGATCTCGGCCTGGAAGGTCGCGGTCCCCCTCCTCGGCGCGCCGGGCGGCGCCGTCTAGCCGCAGCCTGTCCCGCCCAGTGGTGCGGGCCCCGAGACCTCGGGGGATAATTGACCGATGCCCTCCCCCGCCCCCAGCCCCGCTGCGTCCGTGTGCGCCGTCCTGGCGCAGGACGAGTGGCTCCCGCGCGCTCAGGCCCATGCTGCGCGGGCGGCACGCTTCGCCGAGCCGTTCGTCGACCGGCGCAACGCGCGCAGGAAGCACCCGATCGAGGACTTCCTCTTCACGTACTACACCCACAAGCCCGGGCAGCTGGGCCGCTGGCACCCGGGCGCAGGGGTTGCCCTCGTGGGCGAGGCCGTGCGGGAGCGCCTGGACTGGAAGCACTACCGCCCCCTCACCCCCGACGAGCGCGCGGCGGCCGGGATCCCGGAGGATGCCCCGGCCGTGGTGCTCGACCTGCCCGAGTACGCCGCCGAGCGGGAAGAGACGGTCCGGTTCTGCGGGATCATCCTGCGCGGAACAGCATCCCGCCCTGCGAACTTCGGCTGCTTCGGGCTGCACGAGTGGGCGATGGCGTACCGGAGCGAGAAGTTCGGGATCCGGCACGAGTACCTTCCGCTGCGGCTCGGCGCGGACGGGACGGACCGGGTGGTCGAGGAGCACCGCATCCGCTGCACGCACTTCGACGCGTTCCGCTTCTACTCGCCGGACGCCGCCCCGCTCAACGAACTCCAGCCCACCCGCGCCAGCCAGCGCGACCTCGAGCAGCCCGGCTGCCTCCACGCCAACATGGACCTCTACAAGTGGGCGTACAAGCTCGGCCCCGCCGTCCCTGGCGAGCTGCTCATGGACTGCTTCGAGCTCGCGTGGCGCGTGCGGACCATGGACATGCAGGCCTCTCCGTACGACCTCTCAGACTGGGGCTTCGAGCCGATTCCGATCGAGACGCCGGCCGGGAAGGCCGCGTACGTCGAGGCCCAGCGCGGCTTCGCCTCCGAGGCGGCGGCCCTGCGGGAGCGGCTCACCGCAGCGCTCGCGCCCCTCGAGGCCGTCCTCGCCTGAGGCACCTAGCCCTTGGACGGGCGCGCGCTGCGGCGGAGCTGACTCCCCGACGCTGGAAGTGGCTCCTCGACGCGGACTGCCCCGCAGCCTCCGTCGTGCGACGGCTGCTGCGGGGCAGTCCTCGGGTGCGGCCACCGGGCCTTCCGCCGGGGCCCGGTCTCCACTCCGTGGCCCTGGGGTCAGCGGGTCACTGGCCGGGGACCCTGTCTGCGGTCGACATCGTCGGGGCGCCGGCCGGGGCCGAGGCCGCCGCTCCGGAGCCGACCGTGAGATCGACCCAGCTCGTCACTCCGCTCGAGCCGAACGTCAGCCGGCCCATGTAGGCGCCGGCGGAGAGCCCGTTCCAGGCCAGGGTCTCCGTGGCCTGGCTGCCGTTGGCTGCCACGATCGGGTTAGGGGTCACGGTCGCGTTCCCGGCATCGCCGGCCCAGGCGGCCGCCTGGATCACGGCGTCCGTGGCGCCGTTCCCCGGCGACGCGAAGAGGTTGGCGATGATGTAGTACGTGCCCGCGATCGGGTTCGGGATCTCGAGCGACTCGCTCGCGGACCCGGTGGCAGCGGTGAGCTGCTTGAGGCCGCCGGAGCCGTTGGGTGCGAGGACGTACATGTCCCAGTCGGTCCTGCTGTCCGCGGCCTTGAGCACGAACCGGGCGGTCTTCTGGCCCGCCGGCACCGCAACCGAGACCAGCCCGTTGGAGGCGTCGTTGGCCCCGGCGACGGGTCCGGGAACCTTGGTGACGGCCTTCTGGGCGACCGGCGCGAGGCCCTCGAGGCCCACCGGGATCGGGCTGTTGGAGCCCGAGGTCATGGTGAACGTGCCGGACCCGGTTCCCGTGGCCGAGGAGAAGCTGTAGGCGGGGTCCACCTTGGCCTCGACCGGGCGGATCGCGATCGGCGAGGTCACCGTGCGCGGGCCGACCCATGAGAGCGAGCCCGTGGTGAAGGTGCCGTTGGGCGCCGAGACGTTCTTGATGGTGATCGTGACCTCGCGGGTCTGGCCCGCCTTCGCGAAGTTCAGCGCCTGCGGCTCGACGTGGAAGTCGATCCCGGGCAGGTTCACCTTGGGCCGGTAGAGGCCCGGCACCAGGGCCGTGATCTTCCGCGTGACCTGGACCTCGCCCACGAGGGAGCCGAGGGCGAAGGAGGGCAGGTTGACGTCCTTCGCCTCGACCGAGCCGGCCTGCGGCGCGCCGGTCGGGTAGCCCTGGCCGTTGAGGAACGCGAGCCAGTCCTTGGCCCCGGCGTTGTACACGAGGCCGGGATCGGTGACCTTGGTGGTGTCCACGTGGCCGGCGCCGCCGTCGAACGGGTTGGCGTCCGGGGTGCCGTCCGCGTTGACCAGCGGGTACGCCGTGGTCATCATCGCGGACTTGACCATGGCCGGCGTCCATGCCGGGTTCTTACCGAGCACGAGGGCGCCCACGCCGGCGATGTGCGGGGAGGCCATGGAGGTGCCGGACATGAAGCCGAACTGCTCGCCGTTGTTCGCGATCGGGGAGACGCCCGCGAGGACGTTCACGCCCGGGGCGGAGACGTCCGGCTTGAGCAGGTCCCCGCCGGAGGCGAGCGAGGGCCCGCGCGAGGAGAACCCGGCGATCTGCGGCGCCGGGCTGGCCGGCTTGCCGGTGAGGTCGCCCTTGACGAGGCTCACGGTCAGCGCCGGGTCCGCGGCGACCTTGGCCTTGAGCGCGGGTCCGTCGGGGGCGTTGACGTGGATCGTCGGGACCGAGTGGAGGTCGGAGTCCTCGGAGCTCGGGGTCAGGTTGACCAGGACCATCCCCACGCCGCCGGCCCGCTTGACCTCGGCGCTCTTGTCCACGCGGGCGTTGACGCCGCGGTCGCACACGACGACCTTGCCGGTCACCCTGGCCGGGTCGAGGGTGCCCGCCATGCAGAGGTTGGCGTCCTGCGCCCCGGACGCCGCGGCGTCCGCGGCCAGGACCGGCTGCTTGTCCTTGACCTCGCCGCTCATCACGGTCGCCCCCCGGTACTTGGAGCCGTCGGAGAGCACGACGGTGCCGACGAGGTCGCCCGGGAAGGTGCTGGCGGCGACCGAGGTCACCCACGGCGCGGCGTGGTTGACCGTCGAGGGGGTCGGGCCGGAGTTGCCGGCCGAGTTCGCCACGAAGATCCCGGCGGAGGCGGCGTTGAGGAACGCGAGCGCCACCGGGTCCGTGGTCGAGTTCGTGTTCCCCGAGATCGAGTAGTTGAGGACGTCCACGCCGTCCGTGATCGCCGCGTCGATGGCCGCGACCGAGGAGGAGGAGTAGCAGCCGCCCGTGTTGGGGTCGTCGTCTTCCCAGCAGACCTTGTAGACGGCGACCTTGGCGGCCGGCGCAACTCCGGAGCTGACACCGAAGTCGGTGCCGGAAATGCTCATGTGCACGTCCGCGTTGCCCGCGGCGGTCGACGCCGTGTGCGTGCCGTGGGAGCCGACGTCCACCGGGGAGATGAGCTCCTCCGGGGCGCGGTGCTCGGGGGCGACGCTGGCCAGGAAGGGTTCGGCGAAGTATCGCGCGGAGAGCACCTTGGAGTTGCACGCTGACCCGTCGAACGCGGCACCGGTCCCCTGGCCGGGCTGGCATTCGCCCTTGAACGTCTGGCCGTCGCCCTTGAGCATGGCGACGGTGCCGTCGGCATCGCGGTACGGGACCCCGACCTTCGGCTTGGCCCCGGGGGCCAGGGGCGTGACCGGATCGCCCGTGAGGAACGGGTTGCTCGGGGTGTAGCCCGTGTCGATGACGCCCACCACGGTGCCCCTGCCCGCGTTGTCCTTGCCCCCGAACTGGGTGGCCCAGGCCCCCTGCGGGCCCGTGAGCTTCATGAAGTCGTTGGAGGTGTAGTCCGGCGCCAGCTGCTCGTCCTTGGCGACAGTGAGGACCTTGGAGTCCTTGGCGAGGGAGGCTGCCTGCGCGCCGGTGAGCGTGGCAGTGAAGCCGTTGAGCGCGGTCGTGAACTGCTGCCCGATCTTCACGGCATGCTTGCCGGCCACGTCGCGCTGGGCCCTGCGCAGGTGCGCGTCGTACGCCTTGACGTTGGGGGCGCCCGCGTCGACCTTGCGGCCGTTGCCCGGCTTGGTCGGCGCGTAGCCGGGCGTGCCGCCGTCGTAGGCGGCCACGGCCTGCTCGGCGAGCACCACGATGTAGCGCCCGTCCTCGTAGACCTTGCCGGTGTCGGCGGACGGCGCAGCCGACGGTGCGGCCGGCGCGATGTCCGGCGCGGCGTGCGCGGGCGCGGCCGCGACACTGAAGGCGAGCGGGATGCCGACGGCGAGCGCAGCCAGGCGCTGCCGACGCGGCCCGGCGCCGCGAAGGGGTTGTCTCTTCACGCGATGAGACCTTTCACTGGGGCGATGTGACGTCCGCCACGGGGCGGAGTGACACCCAAGCTACCCGAAGCGACTGCTTCACACCAGTAATTTCTCGGCTGCGTCACGGCTTGTTCACAGGACTGTCACAGGAGTGCCGCAGAAAATACCGGGATCGACGCGTCCGCCATGGGCGGATCAAAAGAAAACGCAAATCTGACCTATTTTTCAGGCGCTTCTGCCCTAGCGGCGGAGTATATTTCTGGGTACTTCTTCAGTCCTCTTGAGTACGACGACGACATGCAAGGAGGCACAGGCAGCGAGGGATGCAGACGCCGGAACACCGCAGCTGGGCTGAAGGCCTCGAGCCCCGAGCGGTCCGGATCCGAAGAGGCCGGATTTCACGTCAATCACTCAACAGAAACCAGATGCCAACGAGGGGCGCGCCAGTGACGGCGCGCCCCTCTCTTGTGGCTTCGCGCCCTCAGTCCGCGTCGGCCTCACCGTCGAGGTAGAGCCACGACCCGCCCTCGCGCACGAACCGGGAGTGCTCGCGCTGGACCCCGCGCACCGCGCCATCGCGCCAGTGCGCCGCGAAGTCGACCGTCCCCTCCGTGTCGAACGGGCCGCCGGCACTGACGCGGACGACGTCGAGGCGTCGCCACTGCGTGGTCCCGTCGAGTTCCAGCGTGGCCGGGCGGGTGGACGGGTGCCAGGTGGCGAGCAGGTAGTCGGCCATCTCCGGCCCCCCGACGGCGAAGGCGCTGTAGCGCGAGCGCATGAGCGCCTCCGCCGTCGGGGCGGCCGCGCCGTGCGCGCGGCCCTGGTGGAACCGGCCGCAGCAGGAGCCGTAGGTGTCGCCGCTGCCGCAGGGGCAGCGGGAGTCGGTGTCGAGGGCCATGCCGACCAGCGTAGCGAGGCGGCGCTCCACGCTGGGAAGCGCCCCCTCGATCCGGCTGCCGGCCCCGCAGGTGCGCCCGCCACGGGCGCCCCGGGCGGCCGGCCGCCACGCCGGGCGGCCTGTGGCCCGCGTCACCGCCGGGCGCCCGCTGCTTCATGAGGGACCCGGGTCGCGGGCCGGCGGGACCCCTCCGGTAGAATTGGGGTGCCCCCTCCCCTATCCACAGGAGCCTGTCCCGATGCCGCGGATCGTTGTCGACGTCATGCCCAAGCCCGAGATCCTCGACCCGCAGGGGAAGGCCATCGTCGGCGCCCTGCCGCGGCTGGGCTTCACCGCCTTCAGCGGAGTGCGCCAGGGCAAGCGCTTCGAGCTGACCGTGGACGGACCCGTGACCGAGGAGATCCTCGAGCAGGCCCGCAACGCGGCCGCGACGATGCTCTCCAACCCCGTCATCGAGGACGTCGTCAACGTCGAGGTCCTGCCCGAGGACGGCGCCGAGGTGCGCGCGGACGCCGACGCCGCCGAGGTGGACTGACCACATGAGCGAGACTCCCCTGATCGCAGACCTGCGCGGGCCCGAGGCGGCACCGCTCTCCGGTGCCAAGATCGGCGTCGTGACCTTCCCGGGCACGCTCGACGACCGCGACGCCGCGCGCGCGGTCCGCCTCGCGGGCGCGACCCCGGTCCCGCTCTGGCACGCCGACGACTCGCCCACCGCGCTCGGCGACGTCGACGCCGTCGTGCTCCCCGGCGGCTTCTCCTACGGCGACTACCTCCGCGCCGGCGCGATCGCCCGGTTCGCGCCCCTGATGGGCCGGATCGTCGACGCCGCGAACTCGGACGCCAAGCTGCCCGTGCTCGGCATCTGCAACGGCTTCCAGGTCCTCACCGAGAGCCACCTCCTGCCGGGCTCGATGATCAAGAACGACCACCTCAAGTTCATCTGCCGCGACCAGGTGCTGCGGGTCGAGAACGCCTCCACCGCGTGGACCACCCAGTACGAGGTCGGCCAGGAGATCACGATCGTCCTGAAGAACCAGGACGGCCAGTACGTCGCGGACGAGAAGACGCTCGACGAGCTCGAGGGCGAGGGCCGGGTCGCCTTCCGCTACGTCGGCTGGAACCCGAACGGGTCGCGCCGCAACATCGCCGGCATCACCAACGCCGCCGGCAACGTGGTGGGCCTCATGCCGCACCCCGAGCACGCCGTCGAGCCCGGCTTCGGGCCCCTCAGCGCCGACTCCGGCGACTACTCGACCGACGGGCTCGGGTTCTTCACGTCCGTCCTGACCACGCTCGTCGCAGGGGGCACCAAGTGACCGCAGGGAACAACGCAGTGACCGCCCGCAAGTTCAACATCGACACCGTCGAGCACGCGGCGCAGACGCCGGAGACCGAGCTGCCCTGGGCCGAGCTCGGCCTCAAGGAGAACGAGTTCCAGGAGATCGTCAAGCTCCTCGGCCGCCGCCCCACCGCCGCCGAGCTCGCCATGTACTCGGTGATGTGGAGCGAGCACTGCTCCTACAAGTCCTCCAAGGTGCACCTGCGCCAGTTCGGCGAGAAGCTCACCGACGAGATGAAGAAGGACATGATGGTGGGCATCGGCGAGAACGCCGGTGTGACCGACCTCGGCGACGGCTGGGCCGTCACGTTCAAAGTGGAGTCCCACAACCACCCCTCCTTCGTCGAGCCCTACCAGGGCGCGGCCACCGGCATCGGCGGGATCGTCCGCGACATCATCTCGATGGGTGCACGGCCCGTCGCCGTCATGGACCCGCTGCGCTTCGGCGCGGTCGACCACCCCGACACTGCCCGCCTCGTGCACGGGATCGTCTCCGGGATCGGCGGCTACGGCAACTCGCTCGGCCTGCCGAACATCGGCGGCGAGGTCGTGTTCGACTCGGTCTACCAGGCCAACCCGCTCGTGAACGCGCTCGCCGTCGGCGTCCTCCGCCACGAGGACCTGCGCCTCGCCAACGCCTCCGGCGTGGGCAACAAGGTGGTCCTCTTCGGCGCCCGCACGGGCGGCGACGGGATCGGCGGCGCCTCGGTGCTCGCCTCCGAGTCGTTCGACGACTCCAAGCCGTCCAAGCGGCCCGCCGTCCAGGTCGGCGACCCGTTCGCCGAGAAGGTGCTCATCGAGTGCTGCCTCGAGCTGTTCAAGCACTCCCTCGTCGAGGGCATCCAGGACCTCGGGGCCGCGGGCATCTCCTGCGCCACGAGCGAGCTCGCGTCCAACGGCGAGGGCGGCATGCAGGTCGAGCTGACCGATGTACTCCTGCGCGACCCCACCCTGACCCCGGGCGAGATCCTCATGTCCGAGTCGCAGGAGCGCATGATGGCGGTCGTGACGCCCGAGAACGTCGCCGCGTTCGAGAAGGTCATGGACAAGTGGGACGTCGAGTACTCGTGGCTCGGCGAGGTCACGGACACCGGCCGCCTCATCATCACGTGGGACGGCGAGACGATCGTGGACGTCGACCCGCGCACCGTGGCCCACGAGGGTCCCGTCTACCACCGCCCGTTCCACCGCCCGGAGTGGCTCGACGGCGTCCAGGCGGACACCTTCCGCGCCTCGGAGGCCGGCAAGGGCCTGCCCGCCACCGGCGAGGAGCTCAAGGCCGCCGTGCTCGAGCTCATGGCGAGCCCGAACATGTGCGACAAGTCGTGGGTGACCAGGCAGTACGACCACTACGTGGGCGGCAACACGGCCCTCGCCTCCCCCGACGACGCCGGCGTGGTCCGCGTCGACGAGGAGACCGGCATGGGGGTAGGCCTCTCCACGGACGCCAACGGCCGCTACGCCTACCTCGACCCGTACACCGGAGCGCAGCTCGCCCTCGCCGAGTCCTACCGCAACGTCGCCACCTCGGGCGCCGTGCCGATGGCCGTCACCGACTGCCTCAACTTCGGCTCCCCCGAGGACCCCGAGGTCATGTGGCAGTTCGCCGAAGCCGTCCGCGGCCTCGCCGACGCCTGCCAGGTCCTCGGCATCCCGGTCACCGGCGGCAACGTCTCCCTCTACAACCAGACGGGCACCACGCCGATCCACCCCACCCCGGTGGTCGGCGTCCTCGGCCGGTTCGACGACGTGGCCCGCCGCACGCCCTCGGGCTGGCAGAGGAACGCGGACGGGCAGGCGGTCTACCTGCTCGGCGCCACGCGCGACGAGCTCGACGGCTCCGAGTTCGCCAACCTCCGCGGCCACCTCGGCGGGCTCCCGCCGGCGCTCGACCTCGAGGCGGAGAAGACGCTCGGCGCGATCCTCATCAACGCCTCGCGGGACGGCATGATCGACTCGGCCCACGACCTCTCCGAGGGCGGCCTCGCCGCGGCCCTGTCCGAGATGGTGCTGCGCTTCGGCGTGGGGGCCCGGGTGGCGCTCGGGGACCTGTGCGAGCGGGACGGCGTGGACGCGTTCACGGCGCTCTTCTCCGAGTCCCAGGGACGCGCGCTCGTCGCCGTGCCGCGCTCGGAGGAGGTCCGGTTCAACGACATGGCCTCCGCCCGGAACTACCCGGTGGTGCGCCTGGGCATCGTGGACGTGCTCGCGACCAGCCTCGAGGTGCAGGGCCTGTTCGACCTGCCGATCGACGAGCTCCGCGAGGCCCACGAGGGGACCCTTCCGAAGTACTTCGGCTGACCCGGGCCCGACGAGGCAGACCACGGTGGCCCCGCCAGAGGACAGAGCGCGTTCCGACGCCGCGTCCCCGGCGGGGCCGCTGCCGTCCACGGCGCCCCCGGACCTCGGGCTCGACGCCGCCGCCGTGGCCGAGCGCGAGGCCGCCGGGCTCGTGAACACCCTGGACCGGCACACCTCCCGGCCGGTGTGGCAGATCGCGCGGAGCCACCTCTTCACCGTCTTCAACCTCATTCTGGGCCTGTGCGGGGCCACGCTCGTGGCGCTGGGCCGCTGGCTGGACCTCATGTTCCTCGCCGCCGCGGCGGCGAACATCACCATCGGCTTCGTCCAGGAGCTGCAGGCCAAGCGCCGGCTGGACCGCCTCGCGGTGCTCGAGCAGAGCCCGGTCCGGGTGCTCCGGTCCGGTGCCCCCGCGGAGGTGGCGCCCGATCGGGTGGTGATGGACGACGTCGTGCTCCTCCGCCGCGGCGACCAGATCCCGGTGGACGGCACGGTGCTGGGCGCCGAGGAGCTCGACGTGGACGAGTCGATGCTCACCGGCGAGTCGGTGCCCGTGTCCAAGGCCGTCGGCTCGTCGGTCTCCTCCGGCTCGTCGGTGGTCGCTGGCCACGGCAGCATCCGCGTGACGGCCCTCGGGGCCGGTTCCCGCGCCGAGCGGCTCACGGCCGAGGCGCGGCGCTTCACCGAGGTCGGGTCCGAGCTCCGGGACGCCCTGGCCCGGGTGGTCCGCTGGATCAGCCTGGTGATCGTGCCCATGATCGCCGTGGTGCTCAACGGCCAGCTGCAGGCTGCCGGCGGATGGGCGGCGTCCTTCGAGTCCGGCGCCTGGCGCGACGCCCTCGTGGCAGCGGTCGCCTCCGTGACCATCATGGTCCCGCAGGGCCTCGCCCTCCTGACCACTGTCTCGTTCGCCGTCGCGGCCGTGCGCCTCGCCCGCGGGCGCGTCCTGGTCGAGGAGCTCGCCGCCGTCGAGGTGCTCGCCCGCGTGGACGTGCTGTGCTTCGACAAGACGGGGACCCTCACCGAGGGCGGGATCCATGTCGAGGACGCGTTCCCCGTGCACGGGCCGGCCGGACCGCTGCCGGGCTGGGACCGTGCCCTTGCCTGGATCGGCGCGGACCCGGACGCGAATCCCACCGCGGCGGCCCTGGCCGAGCGGTTCTCGGCGCCGCCGGACCGCGCCCCCTCCCGGGTCATCCCGTTCTCGTCCGCCCGGCGCTGGAGCGCGGTCCAGTTCGACGGCGGCACGGCAGACGGCGCGTGGCTGCTCGGCGCCCCCGAGACCCTGCTCGGACAGGACCCGGGCTCCGCCCCGGCCCGGCAGGCAGCGGCCGAGGCCGCGGTGCGGGGGCTGCGCGCCGTGGTCCTGTGCCGTGCCGACCGGCTCCCCGCGGGCGGTGCGCTGCCCGCCCGGGTGCGGGCCGCCGTCGTGCTCGCCTTCCGCGAGCGCCTGCGTCCCGACGCGGCCGAGACCCTCGCCTACTTCCGTGAGCAGGGGGTGGACCTCAAGGTCGTCTCGGGGGACAGCCCGGGCACGGTCGCCGCCGCGGCGAGGGCGGCGGGAATGGACGCGGCGGACCCGGTGGACGCGCGGACGCTGCCCGAGGATCCTGCTCAGCTGGCGGACGCACTCGAGCGGCACAGCGTCTTCGGCCGGGTCGGGCCGGAGCAGAAGAGGGCCATGGTGCGGGCCCTGCAGGCGCGCGGCCACGTCGTGGCGATGACCGGGGACGGGGTGAACGACGCGCTCGCGCTCAAGGCAGCGGACCTCGGGATCGCCATGGGCACGGCCGCCCCGGCGACCAAGGCGGTGGCCCGGCTCGTGCTCCTCGACGGCCGCTTCTCGCGACTGCCGGCGGTGGTCGCGGAGGGGCGGCAGGTCATCGCCAACATCGAGCGGGTCTCCCGGCTGTTCCTGACCAAGACCGTCTACGCGTTCCTGCTGGGGATCAGCTTCGGCGCGCTGGCCTGGGCGTTCCCGTTCCTGCCGCGGCAGCTCTCGACCTCGGACTTCCTCATGCTGGGCTTCCCGGCCTCCGTGCTGGCCCTCCTGCCCAACACCCGCCGCTACGTGCCGGGCTTCCTGCGGCGCGCGGTCACGGCCGCGGTGCCCTCGGGCCTCGCGATGGCGGTCGCGATCCTGGGGGTGTACGCGTACGGCCGGTGGGCCACGGACGCCTCCCAGGAGCAGATCGAGGCGGCAGCGTTCATCACCCTCACCGTGAGCGGACTCTGGGTCCTCGTCATCGCGGCGCGCCCGCTCACCCGCTGGCGGCTGCTCCTCGTGGGATCCATGTACGCCGGAACGGTTGCCGTGCTGACGGTGCCCGCCTCCCTCCAGTACCACCAGCTCGCGGACCCGGACGCGCAGCTGACCCTCGCGGCCCTTGCCTTCGCCGCCGGCGCCTGCGTGGTCATCGAGGCGGCCCACCAGGTGCTCAGGCGCCGCCTTCGGGCGTGACCTCGAGGACGGCGGCCCCGGTGATCCTGTCGCCGGCGAGGTCCGCGAGCGCCCGGTCCGCCTCCTCGAAGGCGTAGGGCACCGTGGTGGTGCGCACGGGGATCTCGGCCGCCAGCCGGAAGAACTCCTCGCCGTCCGCGCGCGTGTTGGCGGTGACGCTGCGCAGCTGCCGCTCCTGGAAGAGGTGCTCCTGGTAGTTCAGGGACGGGATGTCGCTGAGGTGGATTCCGGCGACGGCCAGGGTCCCGCCGCGGTCCAGAGCGGCCAGGGCGGGCGGGACGAGCGTGCCCACGGGCGCGAAGAGGATCGCCGCATCGAGCTTCTCGGGCGGCTCCTCGTCGGCGCCGCCGGCCCACACGGCGCCCAGGTCCAGCGCGAGCTGCCGGGCCTCCGGGGCGCGCGTCATGACGTAGACGGACGCGCCGCGGTGCAGTGCGAGCTGCGCGGTGATGTGGGCGCTGCCGCCGAACCCGTAGATCCCGAGCCGGCCGCCGTCCGGGAGCGCGGCCCGCTGCAGCGCCCGGTAGCCGATGATGCCCGAGCACAGCAGCGGCGCGGCCTCGCGGTCGCTGAACGCGCCCGGGATCGGGTAGGCGAAGTCCTCGCGCACGACGGCGAGCTCCGCGTACCCGCCGTCGTCGTCCCACCCGGTGAAGCGGGGTGCTGTGCAGAGGTTCTCGCGGCCGGTGCGGCAGAACCGGCAGGTCCCGCAGGTGCCGCGCAGCCAGGCGATGCCGACGCGATCGCCGGGCTGGAAGCGGGTGGCGCCGGGACCGAGCGCCTCGACGCGGCCCACGGCCTCGTGGCCGGGGATGACGCCGTGGTGCCGTGGGTCCAGGTCCCCTTCGGCGAGGTGCAGATCGGTGCGGCACACGCCGCAGGCCGAGACGCGCACCAGGACCTCCCCCGGGCCCGGGACGGGATCAGGCCGCTCGCCGAACGCCAGCGGCCCGTGGCTGCCGCCCGCCGGTCCCGGCCGGTCCACCCACCACGCGCGCATGGCGCCATTCTCGCGCGGCGGCGCCCTGGCAGGACAGGGGCAACCGCCCCCCTGCACCCCCTACGTGCACCCCCCTACGTTGAGGGGTCACCTCCCAACGTTGAGGGGTCACATCCCTACGTTGAGGGGTCACATCCCTACGTTGAGGGGTCACATCCCTGACCATTCAACGCAGGGACATGACCCCTCAACTAGAGGAGGGCGATGCTTCTCAGCCCGAGACGATGGTGACGAGGTGCGTGGTCGGGTCGTACCGGAAGGCCACCGGGCCGCCCGGATGGTCGAAGCCGATGTTCGGCCCGTTGAGGGCACCGTTGGTCCCGTAGTTCACGTCCCACGACCCGTTGAGCGCCGCCTTGAACGAGTACGAACCTGCAGGCAGCGAGCCGAGCCTCAGGATCCAGCCCTGCGAGCGCGGGTCCCACGTGGCCGCCGTCCCGGTGCACCCCGGGTCCCAGTCGCCCGCACACCCCGCGAGGTGCTGGTAGGTACCGGGGAAGTTCACCGAGGAGGGCTGGGTGGCCGGCTGGCCCGCCACCACGAGGTGGGTCGAGTCGTTGTAGCTGAACACGACGGTGCCCCCGGGGTGGTCGAGGGAGATGTTGGGCCCGTTCGGTGCGCCGCCCATCCCGTAGTTGACGTCCCAGGACTTGTTGAGCGCGGCCTTGAAGGAGTAGCTGCCCTGCGGGAGCGTGTACGTCCCGCGCCAGACCCCCTGCGCTGGATCGAACGCCAGCTGCGCCTGCGGGCACGCGGGCTGCCAGTCGCCCGGGCAGCCCATCGCCGTGTTGAGCGTCCCGGCCACCGCCACGGCCGACGGCTGGGCCGCGTGCTCTGACACCGAGGTCCCGTGGGTGTCCTGCCGGTAGGTGAAGGTGAGCCGTCCGCCGGGGTGGGTGAGCGTGATGTTAGCCCCGTTGGGCGTCCCTCCGTCGCCGTAGTTCTGGGTCCAGGACCCGTTGAGCGCCGTCTTGAACTGGTACGTCCCGGCAGGGAGGTCGAGGGTGAGGCGCCACTCGGAGGCGATCGGGTCGTACTGGGCCATGGTGGCCTGGCACGCCGGGTCCCAGTCGCCGGCGCAGCCGGCGAGGTGCTGGATGTCACCGGCCACGGTCACGGAGAGCGGCTGCGGCGCGGGGCCCTTGGGCGCGTCCGGGTCGACCGGCGTGGGCACGACGGCGGAGGCGGTCGCCGACGTGGCGGTGTGGCCCGCGTTGTCGAGCGAGATGGCCCGGTACTCGAGCGGGGTGCCCGGCGTCATGCCCTTCGTGGCGTCGAAGACCTGGTACGGGTAGGTGTCGTCGGTGCCGATGTTGTGCCATTGACCGGCGGCTCCCGCGGCACCGGGGACCCTGGCCTGGAAGGTGACCTCGTAGAACGAGTCATGCGGCAGGTCCGCGGTGACGTTGACGCGCGTGTTGTCACCGCCGGCCGCGGCCGGGGCGCCGAGGGTGGGCACGGGGGCTGCGGCCGAGTCGGGGATGCGGCCCGCGGACTCGTAGACCACCGCGGAGAAGGCGGGGACTGTCACGGTCAGCGTCTTGTCCGCCGCGGTCTTGAGCCGGTCCGCGGCGCCCTCACCGAACACCTTCGCGAACGGACGCTGGGCGATGTAGGTGGGCACGGCGGCGGTGCGGGCCGCGGCGGTGTTGTTCAGGGCCACGACGTACTCGCGCTGGGCGGCCGCGTCGATGCGCGAGAACGCGTACACGCCGGGCGTCGTCTCGGCGTACCGGTCCTGGTGGGCGCCCGTGCGGAGGGCCGGGTTCTCCTTGACCACCTTCGCGAGGTCCGCGATCGAGGTGTAGAGCGGATGCGTGGTGACGTAGTTGTCCGAGGCGTGCGTCGCCGTCGTCCCCAGGAGCGGATCGGCGAGGTACTCCGGGGTCTTCGACGCGAACATGTCCTGCCGCGCGAGCTGGTCCCCGCCGGTGCCGGTGAAGCCCTGCTCGTCGCCGTAGTAGACGATCGGGTTGCCGCGGGAGAAGTACATGAGCTCGTTGGCGAGCCGGTCGCGGGCCACCTTCTCGGCGTCGGACGCCGTCGGGTTGTCCTGGTCGATGAAGGAGCCGATCCGGCCCATGTCATGGTTCCCGAGGAATGTGGGCAGCTGGTACACGTTCGAGGTCGCGGTCGTGTACCAGTCGTCGCCCTGGAAGAGCTTCTGCAGCGTGGTGGCGGGCGAGGAGGCCGAGGCGTAGGAGCGCGCCGCCTGCTGGAACGGGAAGTCGAGCACGGCCTGGACCTTGTCGGAGGTGGTGAACTTCGAGGTGAAGTCGCGCGAGGTGTCGTAGACCTCGCCGAACATGAAGAAGTCCTTCTTCCCGACGGAGTGGGCGTAGTCGAGGATCGCCGGCGAGAACTTCTGCCAGAACGCGTCGTTGACGTGCTTCATCGTGTCGATCCGGAAGCCGTCGATCCCGAAGTCCCCGATCCACTTCTTGTACACGTCGATGAAGCCGTTGAGGACCTTCGGGTTCTCGGTGAAGAGGTCGTCGAGGCCCGAGAAGTCCCCGTAGTTGGCGCTCTCCCCCGCGAAGGTCGAGTCGCCGCGGTTGTGGTAGAGGCTCACGTCGTTGAGCCAGGCGGGGACCTTGACGTCCTGCTCGCCGGCGGGGATGTACGGGTGGTACGGGAAGGATGTGGCCGGGTCCATGGCGGGGAAGCTCGGCTGGTCGGCGACTGCGGCGTCGTCGAACGCCGTCCCCGAGGCGTCCTTGTACGGGGAGGCGGTCTTGCTCAGGTAGGGCATGCGGGAGCCCTCCTGGTACTTGATGACGTCCGCCGTGTGGTTGGTGATGATGTCGAAGTAGACCTTCATGCCCCGCGCGTGCGCCTTCGTGATGAGGTCGCCGAGCTCGGCGTTCGTGCCGAGGTGCGGGTCGATCTGGGTGAAGTCGGTGATCCAGTAGCCGTGGTAGCCGGCGCTGTGGTCCTCGGGCTGGACGGCCTTGTTCTTGAAGCTGGGGGTGAGCCAGATGGCCGTGGCGCCCAGGCCCTGGATGTAGTCCAGCTTGCCGGTCAGGCCCTTGAGGTCGCCGCCGTGGTAGAAGCCCTTGTTGGTCGGGTCGAAGCCGGAGACCATCGGATCCGCGCCGAGGCCGCCCTGGTCGTTGGCCGCGGTGCCGTTGGCGAAGCGGTCCGTCATCACGAAGTAGTAGTTCTCGGTGCCCGCCGCCGTCCGGAACGAATGCGCCGCCCCGGGGCCACCGGCGTCGGACGACGGCGGCGGGGCGGCCGTCGCGGTCGCGGCACCGCCGAGGGCGAGGGCGGCGGCGAGGACGACGGCGGTGCTGGCCGCCGTCGCCCTCGGGGAGCGGGCGGGGCGCGGGCAGACAGGGCGGTACCGCATGGAGACCTCCAGGGAAGCAGTGACCCCGCCCACTATGGTCCATGTCACACGACGTGACAAGGAGGTCATGCCCGCGTCGCTCGACAGCATGGAGGCCGGGTGCCACCATCGTGGTCATGACCTCCAGTGCGCCCGCCGACCCGCGGCTGCGGGACCTGGCCCTGCTGCGGCGCGTGCGGGACCGCATCGACAGGGAGTACGCCGAGCCGCTCAACGTCGAGGCGCTCGCGCGCGGCATCCACGTCTCGGCCGGCCACCTGAGCCGCCAGTTCCGGGCCGCCTACGGCGAGTCGGTCTACCAGTACCTGATGACCCGGCGCATCGAGCGGGCCATGGCGCTGCTGCGGGTCGGCGCGCTCAGCGTCACCGAGGTCTGCTTCGCCGTCGGCTTCTCCTCCCTGGGCACGTTCAGCACCCGCTTCGCCGAGCTGGTCGGGGTCCCGCCGAGCGTGTACCGCGACCAGGGCGCCGACGTCAGTGCGGGCATGCTCCCGTGCATCGCCAAGCAGGTCACCAGACCGATCAGGAATCAAGAAGCACGGCTCCCGGTGGCGTACGTACCGTGAAGCCATGGAACTCACCATTCATGCAAGCGCCCTCCCCCACACCGATCCCGAGGCGTCCCTCGCGTTCTACCGGGATGCCCTCGGCTTCGAGGTCCGTCAGGACGTGGGCCGGGGAACCATGCGCTGGATCACGGTCGGGCCCGTCGGGCAGCCCAGCACGTCCATCCTCCTCGCGCCGCCGGCCACGGATCCCGGCATCACCGAGGACGAGCGGCGCACGATCGCGGAGATGATGGCCAAGGGCACCTACGGGTGGATCCTGCTCGCCACGCCCAACCTCGACGAGGTGTTCGAGAAGGTCCAGGCCACCGACGCCGACGTGGTGCAGGAGCCCACCCTGCAGCCCTACGGCCTGCGCGACTGCGCCTTCCGCGACCCCGCCGGCAACCTGGTCCGCATCCAAGAGCTGCGCTGATGTGCCACCCCGCCTGGGCCCCGGCCCGCGCGCCCGCGCCGTGCCCGCGCGAGCTCGTGCGGGTGCGGCGCCTCCGGGATCTGATCGACCGGGACGGCGCGAGGAGGGTCCGGGCCGCGCACGACGACCGGCGGCTCCCGCTCGACGTCGCGGCCCTCGCCCTGGCGGCGTGCTCCGGCATCCCCCCGGCGCAGCTCACGCGCGAGTTTATGCGCGGATACGGGGTGTCGCCGGAGGAGTACGCCTCTGCCGGGGGCCCGGCGGCGCTGGGTCTCCCTCCGAGCGTCGCTGGCCTCCGCGGCGTCCGCGGCGTCCGCGGCGTCCGCGGCGTCCGCGGAGAGGAAATGCCCTGCCCTTCGGTCATTGCCCCGGCCTTCAGCGCAGGGCTCTGACCGAAGCGCAGGGCATTTGGGCGACGCCTGCGGATCCGGGGTCTGCTCAGGGTGAACCCTGAGGACGCGCACGGCGGCCGGCGCCCATAATGGGACGGTGACCACCCCCGGCAACGCCCCTCGGCGGAATCCCTACCGGGACCCCAGCGCCTACTGGCCCGACGGGGTCCCGCCCGGCGCCGCCGCGTCCGGCCGCGGGCTGGACGGGCTCCTGCCGGACGGCAGCCGCCGCGGCGAGGTCGTCCGCGCTGGCGGGGAACCGGTGTCGGCCGCCCCGGCCCGACAGCGGCGGGCATCCGAGCGGAGGCCGCCCAAGCCCGTCTCCCGGCTCGCCACCGGCCTGGGCGGGGTCGCGCTCGGCCTCGGCTTCCTGGCCCTGACCCTCGGCACCGTTCCGTGGATCGGCGCCTTCCTTGCCGCCGGCCCCCTCCTGGGCTCGGCCTTCGCGGCATGGGGATCCTTCGCCCGCTCCAAGGTGCGGGCGGCGCGGGTGTCGGCGATGGCGGTCGCGGGGGTCGCGCTGAGCGCGCTGCACGTGCTCATGCTCTTCGTGCGCTGAGCCGTCTGCAGTCCGGCCGCGGGTCAGTCGTCGCTGCGTGCCTCGCGCCGGCGGGCGCTGAGCAGCTCAGCCTCCGGGCGCGCCGCGACGAAGCGTTCGACGGCGTCGAGCACCTCCACGGCGTGCGCCCGGTCCGCGCTCACGAGGGCGGCGCCGATCCGTGCCCGCCGATGCAGGTCCAGGTCCCCGACCTCGGCGGCCGAGACGTCGAACCGGCGGCGCAGCTCCGCGACAATCGGCCGCACCAGGGAGCGCTTCTCCTTGAGCGAGTGCACGTCGCCGAGGAGCAGGTCGAACTCGATCCAGGCGATCCACATGCGCCCATTGTCCAGCGGGAAGCACCCGCTCTGTAGGGACATGACCCCTCAACGCTGGGGGCTGGGGCGGGAGGTGCGGACGCCCGGGTGCGGACGGCGGGGGCGGGGTCGGCGGGGACGGCCTCAGAGGACACCGAGGCGGGCGAGGCGCCTCCGGGCGGCGGCCTCGCTCGGTGCCATCGGGCCGAGGGCACGGCCGACGACGGCGAGCGTCGCCTTCGCGGCGCCGGACAGCGGCAGCGGCACGGGCCCGAGCCGTGGGCGCGAGAGCCCCAGCAGCTCCAGATGCCGCGGCGGAAGCGTGTCGAGGACAGCGCCGAAGAGCATCGCGAAGCCGGGCTTCAGGAGCGGATCGAGCGGCGGCCGCCGGATGAAGGCGACCACGTCGTCGACGCGGGGGCCGCCGGAGAGCTGCCCCGCGGCGTCGTACGCCCTGATGCGGTCCGCGAGGGCCGCCTCGGTGCGGGGCGGGTCCGCGATGCCCATGAGCTCGCCGGCCGTGGCCCACTCCGCCACGTACCGGTCGGCGCCGCCGGGAACGGGCCCGTGGAAGGCCTCGTAGCTGCGCAGGAACGCATCGGTGAAGGCGATGTGGACCCATTCGGCCAGGGCCGGGTCGTTGGCGGAGTACTGCTCATGGGCGCCGCGCGGGGACACGTAGGTGCCGGTCACGGGCTCGTGAATCCGGCGCACCCACGCGCAGGCGGCCCTCGCGGCCGCGGTGTCGCCGTACGTCACGGTGAAGATCCAGCGGATGGTCCCGGCGAGGCGCCCGAGGGGGTCCGCGCGGTAGTTGGAATGGTCCACGACGCCGGCCAGGACGCCGGGATGGAGCGCCTGGGTGAGCAGGGCCCGGATGCCTGCGGCGATCGTGGACATCGAGCCGTGCACCGCCCAGACGGCGGAGTCAGGGGGGAAGAAGCCCGCGTCGTCGCCGTTCTCGAGCGCGGTCTCCCACGCCGGGACGGTCTCCGACTCGCCGGCGAAGGTCAGGCGGAGGCGCTGCCGCAGCGGCCCGAGCACATCGAGGGACACCCTTCCAGAGTACGTCGCGGTACGGGTGTGCCGGGGCCCCCTCCGGAGAGGCGGAGCCGGGGCCCCGGCAGCCCGTGGCTGTACGCCGTCGGTCTACTTCGCCCAGTACACGTGGTTGGTCAGGGGGAGGAAGCCGTCCTGGTCCGAGATGCTGGCCACCTCGCCGATCAGGATGACGTGGTCCCCCGCGTCCACCCGCTGCCAGAGGCGACACTCAACCCGCGGGACGTCGTGGGCCACGATCGGGGAACCCAGCACGCCGGGCTCCCAGGCCAGGCCCGCGAACTTGTCCGTCCCCCTCGCCGCGAACCGCTGCACGAGGTCCCGGCGGGACTCGGACAGGATGTGCACGGCGTAGTTGTCGGTGTTGATCCAGGTCGCGAACGAGCTCGATTTCTTGTCCACCGCCCACGAGACGAGCGGCGGATCCAGGCTGATCGACGTGAACGAGTTGCTCACGAGGCCGGCGAGGGTGCCGCCGTCCGAGGTGGTGATGACGGCAATCCCCGTGGCCCAGCACCCCATGGCGCGGCGCAGGTCGGCACCGGTCACAAGGTCGAGCGGGGTCGCAGTCATGGGTTCCTCCAGCGAAACGGCCGGACGCCCGCGGTCCCGGGCGCCGTACTTGCCGCGGATGTCCACCGCGGCCGGATCCTCATCTGGGGCACCCCACTACGGGAGAGGGTTGCCGCCCGGCCAGCCAGAGCTACGCGCCGGGACTCTTGATCCTGTCTTCCACCCTACGGAAGGCGCCTCGGGAGCGTCCACCGTCCGCCGCCGCTGGGGGACACAGAACGAAACATTGATGTTTGTTACGCGGTGGCCGTCCCCTCTTTTGCCCCACTTGCGCCGGGCGCGCAACAGTGAGGTGACCATCCCGAGCGGCCGAGAGACCTGGCTCCCTGACGCCGCAGCAACCATGGCCCCGTCCGCGGGACACCGGTGCTACCGCCAGGACCGATGGAGCGAGAACCATGACTTCTGTCCTCGAGACGCACACGCCTGCCTCCGCCACGGAGCCCGCTGCGCAGACGGATCCCGGACGCATCGCGTTCTGGGAAGACGCCGCGCGGCGCCTCACGTGGGAGCGCGGATGGGACGCCGCCCACACCTGGATCCCCGCGGACCCCGAGGCGGGCGAGCCGCCCGTGATCCGCTGGTTCGAGGGCGGGACCCTGAACGCCGCCGTGAACTGCGCCGACCGGCACGTGGACGCGGGGCACGGGGACAAGGTCGCGCTGCACTTCGAGGGCGAGCCCGGCGACCGCGTCACCGTCACCTACGCGGACCTCGCGCGCCGGGTCGCCCAGGCCGCGAACGCGCTGCTCGCGCTCGGCGTCGGCAAGGGCGACCGCGTGGTCATCTACCTGCCCGTGCTCGTCGAGACCGTGGTCATCACGCTCGCGTGCGCCCGGATCGGCGCGGTGCACTCGCTCGTGTTCGGCGGCTTCTCCGCCGAAGCCCTGCGCTTCCGGGTCGAGGACACGGGGGCCAAGCTGCTCGTGACCACGGACGGCCAGTACCGCCGCGGCACGTCCGTGCCGGTCAAGGACAATGCCGACGCCGCGGTGCGCGGCGGAGCGGCCGGCGGGGACAACGCCGTCGAACATGTCCTGGTGATCCGCCGGACGGGCTCCGAGATCGCGTGGACGCCGGGCCGCGACGTGTGGTGGCACGAGCTCGTCGAGGCGCAGCCCGAGGAGCACGAGGCCGAGGCGTTCGACGCCGAGACGCCGCTGTTCATCATGTACACCTCCGGGACCACGGGGAAGCCCAAGGGCCTGGTCCACACGACCGGCGGCTACCTCACGCAGGCGTCGTGGAGCCACGAGTACCTCTTCGCGAACCCGGACCCGGCGCTGCGGGACGCTGATGTGCACTGGTGCACCGCGGACCTCGCCTGGGTCACGGCGCACACCTACGAGATCTACGGCCCGCTCTCCAACGGCGTCACGCAGGTGATCTTCGAGGGCACGCCCAACACGCCGCACCCGGGCCGCCACTTCGAGATCATCCAGCGCCACGGCGTCACGAGCTACTACACCGCGCCCACCCTGGTCCGCTCCCTCATGGGCTGGTTCCCGGACGGGGTGCCCGCGGAGTACGACTTCTCCTCGGTCCGGGTCTGCGGCACCGTGGGCGAGGCGGTCAACCCGGAGGCGTGGCGGTGGCTGCGCTCGACGGTCGGCCGCGGCGAGGCGCCGATGGTGGACACGTGGTGGCAGTCCGAGACCGGCGCGACGGTGCTGTCGCCGCGGCAGACGGCGACGACGTTCAAGCCCGGGTGCGCCACTACGGCGCTGCCCGGCCTCGCCACGGCCATCGTGGACGACGCCGGCACCCCGGTCGCGCCGGGCGTGCAGGGGAACATCGTGGTCACCGCGACCGGTCCCGCCATGGCGCGGACGGTCTGGGGCAATCCCGAGCGGTACCTGGACTCCTACTGGCGCAAGTACGCCGCCCAAGGCTGGTTCCTGGCCGGCGACGGCGCGAAGTACGACGCCGACGGCGACACCTGGATCCTCGGCCGCACGGATGACGTCCTCAACGTCTCGGGGCACCGGCTCTCCACGATCGAGATCGAGTCGGCGCTCGTCTCGCATCCGGCCGTGGTCGAGGCGGGCGTCTGCCCCGTGGCGGATACGGTGACGGGGCACGCGGCGGCGGCGTTCGTCGTCGTCAATCCGGACGCGGCGGCGGCACTCGAGACGGACCTGGCCACGGCCCTGCGCGCGCACGTGGCGCAGGAGATCGGCCCGATAGCCAAGCCGCGCGAGATCGTCGTGGTGCCGGACGTGCCCAAGACGCGCTCGGGGAAGATCATGCGCCGCCTGCTCACGCAGCTGTTCGAGGGCACACCGCTCGGGGACACGACGAGCCTGCAGAACGAGCCGTGCATCGCCGAGATCGCCCAGGTCCTCGCCGCCCGGTAAGCGCACACCGGGTCGCCAGGGACCCCGCAAGACGATGCCAGAGACCCCGCAGCCATCCGGATGGTTGAGGGGTCTCTGGCGCGGTGTTGAGGGGTCTGTGGCGCCGCCGGATCAGACCGCAGCGCCCTCGAGCTCGCCGGCCCGGACCTGCGCGAACGCGGCGGACCAGGAGACGAGCTGGTCGAGCATCGGGTCCACCGACGCGGCCTGCAGGTCCGTCGGCTTGAACACGGAGAAGTCCTCGAAGTCGCTGAAGAGGGAGAACATCCCAGTCTTCTGCACGTGCGCGACCTGCAGCTCGGACAGCACCCCGCGGAGGTGCTCGACGGCCCGCGCGCCCATGGCCGAGCCGTAGCCCACGATGCCCGCGGCCTTGTTGGCCCACTCGGCGTTGAGGAACGACAGCGCGTTCGCAAGGGCCGGCGCGGTCGAGTGGTTGTACTCGGGGGTGACGAATACGTAGCCGTCGAACTCGGCGATCTTCGCGGCCCAGGCCTTCGTGTGCTCGCCGGCGTAGTTGCCGTACGCGGCGGGGTAGGCCTCGTCGAGCAGCGGCAGGCTGAAGTCGGCGATGTCCACGAGCTCGAACGAGGCGTCGCCGCGCTGGGTCGCCCGCGCCACGAGCCACTCCGCCACCTGCCGGTTGTTGCGGCCGGGGCGGGTGCTGCCGGTGACCACGGCGATGCGCGGGGCACCCGCACGCACGACGGCGGCGGACGCCTCCGCGGCACCGGTCGCCGGCGCGGCGGCCGTGGCAGCGGTGGACGGGGCAGGGGTGGACGGGTCCGAGGCCGGGGCCTGGGCCCGGTGGGCTGCGGACGAGTCGGTCTTGCCGAAGAGCTTCTTGAGCCAGGACATGGTGCCTCACAGGATCATTGGTTGATATTTCAATGAAACTGTAGTCCTCAACAGTTGACGCGTCAACATCCTGCGGCGCTCGCCCCGGGCGTGCCGGCGCACCTCACATCAGGCTCACATCAGGCGGCCGGGGATCACTCCCGCCCGGGCCATCGTGGCCGAATCCTCCTCGCGGCGCTCCCGCAGCCGGGCGTCGACCTCCGCGGCCCTCCGTGCCTGCCGCCCGAGCCAAGCCCAGCCGGCGCGCAGCGCCCGGGCGAGGGCCCCGACGTCGGGCAGCCCGAGCAGGTCCCCCGAGGTGCACGGCAGGGAGGTCGGCGGAACCAGGTCCCGGGCCGTCAGCTCCCGCGGCGCCGCCACCGGAAGCCCGGCGGACGACGGCGGGTTCGCCGCCGCCGTCGTGCGCGTTCCGGCGGTTCGGGGGACCTCGTGCGGGATGCGCACGGGCCTGCGCCCGGTGGGCCGGAGGGGGTGGGCGAGCCGCTCGCGGACGGGCGAGTCGGGCCGGTCCGCGGCGTCGCCCCTGCGGGCGCCGAGGGCGTGGGCGTCGGGGATCCGGGCGGCCGAGCCATGGTCGGAGGAGGAGGGTGCGGTGCTGGTCTTCGTTGCCATGCCCAGAAGTCTGCGCGGCCCAGGCCGGGGCCGAAACGATTCGGTCCTCGCCGAATCCTCGACCACCGGGGACGCCGAAACCTACGCTGATCCCATGCTGATCACGCTCACGAGCGAGGACCTCACGAAGGTCCACTTCCAGGCGTCCCCGCTGTGGGAGACCGTGACGAGCCTGCGCGCGCTGCAGGCCGGGACGCCGCTGCACCGGCCCTGGATCACGGAGGCGCGCCAGCGCATCTCGGCGAGCGCGGACCCGCTGGCCCGCGAGCACCTGCGCGTCCTCACGACCCTCGTGCAGCCCAAGGGCTTCATCGCCGATTCCCTGACCCCCACCCCGACGCGCGCGGACACGTTCGCCGAAGCCCTGGATGCGGTCGCCGAGGTGCCCGCCGAGCTGTGGGCCCGCGACTTCGACAGCCTCGAGAAGTGCCAGCTCGCCGGCTACATGCGGGCCACCCTCACCGAGCTGCGGGCCGACCTTGCGGGGTCGGTGCCCCGCATCGTGGCGGCGCTGCGCTGGTACTGGACCACGGCCCTCGAGCCCTACTGGCCCCGGCTGCGCTCGGTGCTGCTCGCGGACATCGACTCCCGTCTGGACGACCTCTCGCGCTACGGCATCCAGGAGGTGTTCAAGACCCTGCACCCGAGCGTGCGGCCGACCCCGACGGGCCTCGAGATCATGCGCGGGTGCGAGGCGACGGATCGGCCCACGCCGGGCAGCGGCCTGATCCTGGTGCCCAACGCGTTCGTGTGGCCCAACACGCTCGTGCTCAACATCGCCCCGTTCGTCCCCACGATCACCTACGCGCCGCGGGGCGTCGGGCGGCTGTGGGAGGCCACGCGGGAGACGCGGGAATCCCCCGTCTCGCGGCTGCTCGGGCGCACGCGCGCCCAGATCCTCGCGCAGCTGGACGTGCCGATGACGACGACGCAGCTAGCCTGCGCGCTCGACCTCGCCGCCGGGACGGTCAACGCCCACCTGAAGGTGCTTGCCGAGTCCGGCCTGACCGAGCCGGTGCGCGCCGGGCGCGAGGTCTTCTACCAGCGCGGGCGGGTGGGCGAAGAGCTCCTCGCCCGGGCGTAGCACCGTTGCGGGGTCCCTGGCACACCGTTGCGGGGTCCCTGGCGGCATGGCCCCGGGCACGGCCAGAGACCCCACAAGCCCCCGCCAGAGACCCCACAGGCCCCCGCCAGAGACCCCTCAAGAGGTGGGGGGAGAGGGGTCAGCCGACGCGCGCCTCGCCGATGCTGTGCAGGGCCACCGGCGAGGTCCCGTTGACGAACCAGTCCCCGAGCCCGCGCGCCTTGAAGGCCACCGGGTTGTGCGTCGCGACGGTGCGGGCATTGCGCCAGTGCCGGTCGAGCGCCTTGCCCCGGGACACCGCGGAGGCGCCCGCGGTGTCGAAGAGCTGCTGCGCGGCGTCGATCACGAGCGGCGGCACGGCCACCTGCGCGAGGTCGACGGCGACAGCTCCCCGCGCGTAGCGGTCCTCGGCGGGGGCGTCGGAGCCGAGCGCGAGGGCCGAGTCGAGCTCGCGGGCCGCGGCCAGCACCGAGGACTCCGCGGCGAACGACTTCGCGGCAAGCTGCCCCACGAGGTTCAGGATGAGCGGGTCCTCGCGGAACAGCTGCCCGGACCCGGTCGAGAACGTGCGGGTCCGCTTCGCCACGAGGGCCGACGCGTCGCGCACCACGGCCTTGCCGATCCCGGCGAGCACCGACAGGAGCATGAGCTGGAGGAACGCCGGCTCGTGGGTCGTCGACTCGGTGCGCGGCACCACGTCCTCGGCCGGGACGGGCACGTCGCGGAACACGGCCGTTCCGGTCCCGGTCATCTGCTGGCCGAACCCGTCCCAGTCGTCGCGGATCTCCACGCCCGGGTGCCCGGTCGGCGCGACCGCGTACACCCGGGAAGCAGACCCCTCGGGGGACGCCATGACGGCCACGAAGTCCGCGAAGATCGTGCCGGTCGTGTAGTACTTCTCGCCGGTGAGGAGCCAGCCGCCTCCGGGCGCCGGGACGAGCCGGGTGGCGACCGTGCCGAGGGCGTTCCCGGACCGCTCGGTCGCCGCGTTGCCGAAGATGGCGCCCCCGACGACGCGCCCGAACCACCGCGCGCGGAACGCCTCGTCCTGCAGCGCGATCGTCTCGGTGAACGCGAAGTGCGAGCGCAGGAGATGGCCCACGGAGGAGTCCGCCGCGGAGAGGTCGACGAGCAGGCGGACGAGGGTCTCGACGGACACGCCGAAGCCGCCGTACTCGACCGGCACCCGCAGCCGCCCGAACCCGGCCTCCCTGAGCCAGCCGACCTGCTCGGACGGCAGGGTCCTGGCCAGCTCGCGGTCGAGTGCGCCGTCCTCGATCCGCGCGAAGACCGGTGCGAAGCGCTCGGCGAGTTCCGCGTACGGAACGGAACCGCCCGCCGTCGTGCGTCCCATCAGTGCATTCCCCTCTCCGGCGGGCCGACCGGCGGGCGCGCCACCGAACAGTATTCGGCGAGGCACGGGCCATCGCGAGTGTGACGAAATAATTTGCATCGTTACGGCTCCCCTGGCGACAATCGGAAGGACCATCCCGAGCGGCCGAGAGATCTGGATCTGTGACGCCGCAGCAACCCTGGCCTCGACGTCGGACGACGGCGGCGGAGCCAAAGGTGCTACTGCCAGAAGCGATGGTGAGTGCTACGGACCCTCGGCCCGAGCCCCACGTCGCGCCCGCACGTAAGGAGCGCACTATGTCCTTGTCTGGGATCGACCTCGAGACCCCGCTGAAGTTCGCCTACTGGGTCCCCAACGTCTCCGGCGGCCTCGTCGTCTCGACCATCGAGCAGCGGACCAACTGGGAGTTCGAGTACAACCGGAAGCTCGCCCGCATCGCGGAGGACTCCGGCTTCGAGTACGCCCTGACGCAGACCCGCTACGCGGCGAGCTACGGCGCGGACAAGCAGCACGAGGCCACCTCGTTCAGCCTCGCACTGCTCATGGCCACCGAGCGGCTCAAGGTCATCTCGGCCGTGCACCCGGGCATGTGGCATCCGGGCGTGCTCGCGAAGTTCATCATCACCGCGGACCACCTCTCCGGCGGCCGCGCGGCCGTGAACGTGGTCTCCGGCTGGCTCAAGGACGAGTTCGTGAACTTCGGCCTCGAGTGGCTCGAGCACGACGAGCGCTACGTCCGCACCGAGGAGTTCATCAACGTCCTCCGCGGCCTGTGGACGCAGAAGGACTACTCGCAGTCGGGCAAGTACTACAACATCTCCGACTTCACCCTGAACCCGGCCCCGGTGGACGTCCCGGGCCGCCCGCACCCGGAGATCTTCTTCGGCGGCAACTCGACGGCCGCGCAGGCCGCCGCCGGCCGCACCGCGGACTGGTACTTCTCCAATGGCCGCGACATCGAGGGCTTCAAGGAGAACATCGCCGGCGTCCTCGCCGCAGCCCGGGACGGCCGCACCGCCCCGGCCGCGCCCCGGTTCGGCCTCAACGGCTTCGTGATCGCCCGCGACACGGAGAAGGAGGCCCAGGACACGCTCCGCGAGATCATCGCCAAGGCCCACCGCCCCGCCGTGGAGGGCTTCGCCGCCGCCGTCAAGGAGGCCGGCCAGTCCACCAAGGACGGCAAGGGCATGTGGGAGGACTCCACGTTCGAGGACCTGGTCCAGTACAACGACGGCTTCCGCACCAAGCTCATCGGCACCCCGGAGCAGATCGCCGAGCGGATCGTCGAGTACAAGAAGATCGGCGTGAACCTGTTCCTCACCGGCTACCTGCACTTCCAGGAGGAGCTCGAGGCGTTCGGCCGCGACGTCCTGCCGATCGTCCGCGAGCTCGAGGCGGACCTCGCCCGGGCGAACGGGACGGAGCTGCGCACCGATCTGCTCCCCGTCACGAAGTACGACGGCGCCGCCCGCCACCGCGCGGACCTCGCCGGGGCGGACCTCGCCGAGGCGAGCGCCTGATGGCGGAGCGCCAGTTCGGGTTCCGCACCCGCGCCCTGCACGCCGGCGGGACGCCCGACGCCGAGCACGGCGCCCGGGCGGTCCCGATCTACCAGTCGACCTCGTTCGTGTTCAAGGACTCGGACGACGCCGCCAACCTGTTCGCGCTGCAGAAGTACGGCAACATCTACTCCCGCATCGGCAACCCGACCGTCGCGGCCTTCGAGGAGCGCATCGCCTCGCTCGAGGGCGGCATCGGCGCGGTCGCGACGTCGTCCGGCATGGCCGCGGAGTTCATCACGTTCGCCGCGCTCACCCAGGCCGGGGACCACATCGTCGCCTCCTCCAAGCTCTACGGCGGCACGATCACCCAGCTCGACGTGACGCTGCGCCGCTTCGGGGTCGAGACCACGTTCGTGGACTCGACCGATCCGGCCGCGTTCAGGGCGGCCCTGCGAGAGAACACCAAGGCCGTGTACACCGAGGTGGTGGCCAACCCCTCCGGTGACATCGCCGACCTGGCCGGCCTCGCCGCCGTCGCCCACGAGCACGGCGTGCCGCTCGTAGTCGACTCGACGCTGACCCCGCCGTACATCCTGCGGCCCATCGAGCACGGCGCGGACATCGTGATCCACTCGGCCACGAAGTTCCTCGGCGGCCACGGCACCACGCTCGGCGGTGTGGTGGTCGAGTCCGGCACGTTCGACTGGGGCAACGGGAAGTTCCCATCCATGACCGAGCCGGTCCCGAGCTACGGCAACGTCTCGTGGTGGGGCAACTTCGGCGAGTACGGGTTCCTCACCAAGCTGCGCTCGGAGCAGCTGCGCGACATCGGCCCGTCCCTGTCCGCGCAGTCCGCGTTCCAGCTCCTGCAGGGCGTCGAGACGCTCCCGCAGCGCATGGACGCGCACCTCGCCAACGCCCGGCGCGTCGCCGAGTGGCTCGAGGCCGACCCGCGCGTGACCTACGTGAACTACGCGGGCCTGCCCTCGCACCCGCAGCACGAGTACGCGAAGGCGCTCCTCCCGCTCGGCGTGGGCTCCGTGTTCAGCTTCGGGGTGAAGGGCGGCCGCGAGGCCGGAGCCCGGTTCATCGAGGCCCTCCAGCTCGCCTCGCACCTGGCCAACATCGGCGACGCGCGCACCCTCGTGCTGCACCCGGGGTCGACGACGCACCAGCAGCTCTCCGCGGACCAGCTGGTCGCGGCGGGAGTTCCCGCGGACCTCATCCGCCTCTCCGTGGGGCTCGAGGACCTCGAGGACATCATCTGGGACCTCGATCAGGCCTTGGCTGCAAGCCAGACAGAGCCGCAGGAGATCCAGGACCTGGAGCAGGAGTTTGCAGCGCCGACGTACGACGGCGAGGCGTGCGCCCTGCCCGTGAAGGGAGCGAACAAGTGAGTGCCGCTGCCGAGCGCGCCTGGGTCGGGCCGACCGCCCCGGAGCGCCTGAAGATCCTGCGGGAGACGAAGGTCATCGCGATCGTCGGGGCCTCGGACAAGCCGAGCCGCGCGAGCTACTTCGTCGCGACCTACCTGCTCTCCTCCACGAAGTACCGCGTGTACTTCGTGAACCCGGTGGTGAAGACCATCCTCGGGCAGCCGGTCTACCCCTCGCTCGCGGACCTGCCCGAGACGCCGGACCTCGTCGAGGTGTTCCGCAGGCACGACGACCTCCCCGGCGTGCTCGAGGAGGCCAAGGGCGTGGGAGCGAAGACGATCTGGCTCCAGCTGGGCTCGTGGCACGAGGGCGTCGCGGCCGACGCCGAGGCCGCCGGCCTGAATGTGGTGATGGACCGCTGCGTGAAGATCGAGCATGCGCGCTTCCACGGCGGCCTGCACCTCGCGGGCTTCAACACGGGGGTCATCTCGAGCAAGCGCCAGGTCCTCCCCTAGCCGTTTCGGGTACGCATCTCGTCGCGATTCCGCCGTTTCGGGTACGCATCTCGTCGCGATTCCGCCCTTTCGGGTACAACACCGGCCGGCCGCCTTCCCCAACGGAGGCGTCCGGCCGGCGTCGTCTGGCTCCTCAAGGAGACGGAGGCGGCTCCTGACGGGACGGAGGTGGCTCCGCAACGCGAGAGGCGGCGGCGAAGGGGACTTGGACGATCCGCACAGCGGCGACCACCCGGCGTCGTACTTAAGTACAGTGATCTGCGCCACCAAAGAGGGCAAGATGGTGCCATGACTAGCAGTGAGCCCGGATACCGTGTCCTGAATCCCGCCACCGGCGAGGTCGTCGAGACGTTCCCCACCGCGACGGACGCCGACGTCGAGTCCGCCCTCGCCTCCGCCCAGAGCGCCTTCGAGTCCTGGCGCGAGACTCCCATCGAGACGCGCGCCAAGGTCGTCGCGCGCATCGCCGAGCTGTTCACCGAGCGCGCCGACGAGCTCGCGGCGATCATCACCGAGGAGATGGGCAAGCCGCTCTCCCAGTCCAAGGGCGAGGCCGAGTTCTGCACCGACATCTTCAACTACTTCGCCGCCGAGGGCCCCACCCTCGCCGCCGATCAGGAGATCAAGACGTTCTCCGGCGGCCGGGCCGTGGTGCAGAAGCTCCCCGTGGGCCCGCTCCTGGGCATCATGCCGTGGAACTACCCGTACTACCAGGTGGCCCGGTTCGCCGCGCCGAACCTCATGCTCGGCAACACGATCATCCTCAAGCACGCCGAGTCGTGCCCCCGCTCGGCCCTCGCGATCCAGCGGATCATGGACGACGCCGGGGTGCCCCGGGGCGCCTACGTGAACCTCTTCGCCTCGCACGCGCAGATCGCGGACATCATCGCCGACCCCCGCCTCCAGGGCGTTTCGCTCACCGGCTCCGAGCGCGCCGGCGCGGTCATCGGCGAGCTCGCGGGCAAGAACCTCAAGAAGGCCGTCCTCGAGCTCGGCGGCTCCGACCCGTTCGTCGTCCTCGACGCGGCGGACGTCGCCGCGGTCGCCGACACCGCGTGGGACACCCGCATGGAGAACACGGGCCAGGCCTGCAACTCCAACAAGCGCATGATCGTCATGGAGGACATCTTCGATGACTTCGTGGCCCAGCTGACCTCCCGCGCGCAGGCCCTCGCCCCGGGCGACCCCGCTGCCGACGCCGAGAACACCTACGCGCCGCTGTCCTCCCGCGCCGCTGCCGAGGGCCTCGCCGCCCAGGTGCAGGACGCCGTGGACAAGGGCGCCACGCTCCACGCGGGCGGCATGCTCGGCGAGGGCGACGCCGCCTACTACTCCCCCGCCGTCCTCACGGGCGTCACGCCCGGGATGCGCGCCTACCACGAGGAGCTGTTCGGCCCGGTCGCGGTCGTGTACAAGGTCGGCAGCGATGAGGAGGCCCTCCGCCTCGCCAACGACACCCCGTACGGCCTCGGCGGCGCGGTCTTCTCGACCGACACGGCCCGCGCCGAGAAGGTCGCCTCGCGCCTCGAGAGCGGCATGTCCAACGTCAACACCCCGGCGGCCGAGGGCGCGGAGATGCCGTTCGGCGGGGTGAAGCGCTCCGGCTTCGGCCGTGAGCTCGGCCCCCTCGGGATGGACGAGTTCGTCAACAAGCGCCTCTACTACGTCGCCGACTGACCCTCGGGACGTGACTCTCAGGAGGTGACCTCCAGGAGGTGGCTCCCAGGAGGTGACTCCCAGGAGGTGACTCCCAGACGGAGTACGACGGCGGCCCCGGCGCCCGCCGCGCGGGCCGACGCGCGCCCCGCCCGGGGGGTGAAGGACAGCCGCGGAGTGGTGGGGCCGCGCG
>NZ_JAUSTE010000016.1 GCF_030812675.1 Sinomonas atrocyanea
GCCGGCCTTGGTGGAGGTGGCGGGGTCGGCCAGCCCCGCCCCCCGCGGCCTCTTCGCCGCCCCCCCCGGGCCGCCCCCCCCCCCGGGGGGGGGGGGGGCCGCCCCCCCCCCCCGCCCCACCGCCGTCGTGCCTCGCCTCCCCAGCCAGCACCACCCCAAGGACCCCCGATGCGCATCCTCGTCGCCAACGTCAACACGACCCAGTCCATGACCGACTCGATCACCGCGGCAGCCCGCGCCGCCGCCTCACCCGGCAGCGAGATCGTGGGCATCACGCCCCGCTTCGGGGCCGACTCGTGCGAGGGCAACTTCGAGTCCCACCTCGCCGCGGTCGCCGTCATGGACGCCGTGACGCGCTACGAGGGCGAGTTCGACGCAGTAATCCAGGCCGGGTACGGCGAGCACGGCCGCGAGGGCCTCCAGGAGCTCCTCGACGTGCCGGTCGTGGACATCACCGAGGCGGCCGCCGCGACGGCGATGTACCTCGGCCACAAGTACTCCGTGGTCACCACCCTCGACCGGGCCGTGCCCCTGATCGAGGACCGGCTCAAGCTCGCGGGGCTCGACGCCCGCTGCGCCTCGGTCCGCGCCTCGGGCCTCGGCGTGCTCGAGCTCGAGGAGGACCCCGAGCGCGCGGTCAAGGAGATCGTCGCCCAGGCCGAGGCCGCGGTCCACGACGACAGGGCCGAGGTGATCGTGCTCGGCTGCGGCGGCATGAGCGGCCTCGACGCCCAGATCCGCGAACGCTGCGGAGTGCCGGTGGTCGACGGCGTCGCGGCCGCGGTGGCGGTCGCGGAGGGCCTGGTCCGGCTCGGGCTGACCACCTCCAAGGTGCGCACCTACGCGCCGCCCCGGCCCAAGGCCGTGACGGGCTGGCCGGTCTCGGCCCGCTGAGGGCCTCAGATGGTCCCCGTCGCCGCCTGCAGGCCGAGGCTCGTCAGCGCCACCGCGGCCCACAGCATCCCCCCGAGCAGGAGCGGGCGCGGGCCCGCCTTGCGCATCTCGGCGAAGCGGAGGCTGAGGCCGATCCCCGCGAGGGCCACCGTGATGAGGAAGGCTGCGAGTCCCGAGAGGACGGGATGCCAGGCCGCGGGGATGACGCCGAGGGTGTCCAGGCCTGCGGCGAGGACGAAGCCCACGAGGAACGGCGGGACCATGCGCCGCCACGGGATGCGCGCACCGCTGCCCGACCCGTCCGCGCGCTCCCTCCGGGCACGCAGGGCCGCGAGGACCATGACGATGGGGATGATCATGAGCGAGCGGGTCAGCTTGACCACGACCGCGTAGGACTCCGCGCCGCCCCCGTAGCTCGCGGCGGCGGCCACCACCGAGGACGTGTCGTTCACCGCCGTCCCGCTCCACAGGCCGAACGAGTGCGGGCTGAGGCCGAGGAGGTGGCCGACCGCCGGGAAGAGGAGGACGGCCGCGATGTTGAAGGTGAAGATGGTGCCGATCGCATAGGCGACGTCCGCCTGCTTCGGCCTGATCACGGCCGTCGTCGCGGCGATCGCGGAGGCCCCGCAGATCCCCGTGCCCACGCCGATGAGGGTCCGGGTGTCCGCATCGAGCCGGAGCGCGCGGCCCAGGAGCGCCGCGCCCCCGAGCGCGACGGCGAGCGTGCCCAGCATCACCGGCAGCGAGCCCGCCCCCACCTGGGCCACCTGCTGGAGGGACAGCCCCGTGCCGAGCACCACGATCGAGCTCTGCAGGACGAGGGTGCTGGCCGAGCGGTATCCGGCCGTCCACTTCTGGCCGCGCAGGGGCCGGATGGCCGCCGCCGCGAGCAGCCCCAGGAGGATGCCGAAGACCGGGCCCCCGATGACCGGGACGAGCTGGCCCAGCACGCTCGCGACGGCCGCGACCGCGACCGCGACGCCGAGTCCCGGGAGGGTCCGCAGGAGTGTGACGCGCCGCGACGCCGCACTGCCGCCGGAGGCAGCGGTGGCCGTATTGTCGTCAGGGAGTGCGTGCGTCGGCTTCATTCCATCGACTCTCCCGCGCGCGGGGCGAGACCGGTAGCCCGCTTTCGGATATGGGACCCATGCGCTGGTGATATGACCGGCGGTGTCCCCGCTGTTCTGCAGCCTTCTTACCGGTGCCGGTCGAGCGCCGCGAGCAGGCGCTTGACCGAGCCGCCGAGGTTCCACGCCGAGGCGAGCCCTTCGAGCTCGAGGCGGGGGTCGCCGTCGACCGCTCTGAGCCGCGCCCCGGCGGCGTCCAGCGCGGGGAGCTCGAGGTCGCGGACCACGTTCACCACCGCGGGGGCCACCTCGAGGTAGTCGGCGGCCGCGGCGAGCTTGGCCCGCATCGGGGCCGGGAGCCCGCTGTCGGGGTCCTGGGCAGCCTCGAGGAGGCCCTCGAGCGTGCCGAACCGGCCCAGCAGGGTCGCGGCGGACTTCTCGCCGATCCCGGCCACACCGGGCAGCCCGTCCGAGGCATCGCCGCGGAGCACGGCGTAGTCGGCGTACTGCTCGGGCAGCACGCGGTACTTGCCCACAACGACGGCGTCGGTGACGGTCTCGAGGTTCTTCATGCCGCGGGCGGTGTAGACGACCCGGACGCTGCGGGCGTCGTCGACCACCTGGAAGAGGTCGCGGTCGCCGGTCACCACATCCACGGGCAGCGCGGCGCTCGCCGCGTAGGTTCCGATCACGTCGTCCGCCTCGTGCTCCGCGGCGCCGACCACGGCGATGCCAGCGAGGCCCAGCACGTGGCGGATCAGCGGGACCTGCGCCACGAGGCCGGCGGGGACGGTCTCGACGTCGGGGCCGTCCGCGACGTGCCGCTCGACCCGGTGGGCCTTGTACGAGGGGATGAGGTCCACGCGCCAGCGCGGGCGCCAGTCGTCGTCCCAGCAGGCGACGAGGTGGGTGGCGCCGAACTCCGCGGTGAGCCTGGCGATCATGTCCAGCAGGCCGCGGACGGCATTGACCGGTGTCCCGTCCTCGCGCCGGATCGTCTCGGGCACCCCGTGGAAGGCGCGGAAGTACAGCGACGCTGTGTCGAGGAGCATCAGGCGCTCGGTCATAGCCCATCCTGACACGGCTCGACAGGGGCGGCCCACGGAGGGCCCGGGGATCCGGCCTACCCCGCCGCGGAGAGCCCCCGCCCGATCAGGCTGCTCCCGAACCCCTCCAGGAGCTCGCGCGGCGAGGCGAAGACCTCGGCCGCGCCCGCCTCCTCGAGCTCGGCGGCGCTGTAGCCGCCGCACGAGAGCCCGATCGTCGGGATGCCCAGCGCAGCAGAGGCCTGCACGTCCCAGACGGCGTCGCCCACGAACACGACCTCGGACGCCTCCAGGCCCACGGCCCTGAGCGCGGCCTCGAGGATGTCCGGCGCGGGCTTGGGCTCGTCGGCATCGGCCGAGCTGGTCGCCGCGTCCACGGCCCCCTCGGCGTCCACCACCGAGCGCAGCACAGAGAGGTCCTGCTCACGGGCCGAGGACGCCAGGACCACGGACAGGCCGCCCTCCTTGCAGCGGCCCAGCAGTTCGCGGGCACCGTCGAACGGCCGCAGGTGGGGCCAGAACGTGGAGAAGACCGCCGCATGGGTGTCCATGATCTCGCTGTCCTGGGACGCGTCCCGGTCCGGCCCGAGCAGGCGCTCCACGATCTTCTGGCCGCCCATCCCCACGAGGCGGTGGATCTCGTTCATCCGCACGTCGTGCCCGAAGCGGCGGAACCCGTGCCACCAGGCGAGGGTATGGAAGTAGGTCGAGTCCACGAGGGTGCCGTCCACATCGAAGAGGACGCCGCGAAGCGAGGTAGCCATGGCCCCTCCCTACCCTCGGCGGCCCTCCGCCAATCTCGCTAGGCTCGAGGCCATGGGCTGGCACATCGGCACCTCGGGCTGGAGCTACGACCACTGGGAGCACGTCCTCTATCCGCCGGGCACCCGCCCGTGGGACCGCCTCGGCATCTACTCGGGAGCGTTCTCCACGGTGGAGCTCAACGCGAGCTTCTACCGCTGGCCGCGCGCGACGGCGTTCGCCAGCTGGCGCCGTCGGCTCCCCGAAGGCTTCCTCCTCTCGGTGAAGGCCCCGCGCGGGCTGACGCACGCGAAGCGCCTCTACGCCCCCGAGACCTGGGCTGGGCGCATCGCCGGGTCCTGGCACGAGCTGGGGCCGCGCCGGGCCGTCCTCCTCGTCCAGCTCTCGCCGCACCACGCGCGGGACGACGCGCGGCTGGACTGGTTCCTCGGCACCCTCCCGCCCTGGCTGCGCACGGCGGTCGAGTTCCGCCACCCGGGCTGGCACGACCCGGGCGTCTTCGAGATCCTCCGCCGGCACGGGGCCGCGTACTGCGTCATGAGCGGCGCGGGGCTGCCGTGCATCCTCGAGGCGACGGCCCAGCACGTCTACGTGCGCCTGCACGGCCCCGACCACGAGCACCTCTACGCGGGCTCCTACTCGGACGCGGACCTCGCCTGGTGGGCCGCGCGGATCCGGGAATGGGACGCCGCAGGCCACGAGGTGTTCGCGTACTTCAACAACGACGGCGGCGGGAACGCCGTGCGCAACGCCTTCACGCTGCGCTCGCTGCTGGGCTGAACCCTGCCCGCAGCCATCGGTCCAATCCGCCTCCGCACCCGCTCCGAACTAGAGGTGCACGCCACCTTCGACGGCATGCCAACCTCGAACAGGAGTGAAGCCATGAAGACCACCCATCGCACCCCCGCCGTTGTGGGCCTCGCCGCGCTCGCCGCAGTCTCCGCGCTCAGCCTCTCCGCCTGCGGCGGGTCGACGACGGCGGCCGGCGGCTCGTCGTCGTCCGCCCCGTCCAGCGCCGCGGCAGGCATGACGACGCCGAGCGCGAGCAGCGGGATGAGCAGCCCGATGGCCTCCGGCAGCATGAGCGCCGACCCGGCCGCGAACCTCGTGGGCGCCGGCTGCGCCGGCTACGCGAAGGCCAACCCCTCCGGACCGGGGTCGGTCCAGGGGATGAGCGCAGACCCGGTCGCCGTCGCCGCATCCAACAACCCGCTCCTGACCACCCTCACCTCGGCGGTCTCGGGCAAGCTCAACCCCAAGGTCAACCTCGTCGACACGCTCGACTCGGGCCAGTTCACGGTGTTCGCCCCGGTGGACAGCGCGTTCGCGAAGATCGACCCGGCCACGATCAACTCGCTCAAGACCGATGACGCGACGCTCAAGAAGATCCTCACCTACCACGTGGTCCCGGGCCAGATCGAGCCCGACTCGATCGCCGGCACCCACAAGACGGTCGAGGGCCAGGACGTCACGGTCACCGGCTCGGGCAACAGCCTCAAGGTCAACGGCGCCACCGTGGTCTGCGGCGGTGTGCACACGGCGAACGCCACGGTGTACCTCGTCGACTCCGTGCTGATGCCCCCGGCGAAGTAGCCGGCCAGGGTAGCAGCAGGCAGGAAACAGCAGGACGCCAGATCAGCCACCGACGGCGGGCCGGGCAAGATGGTCGCCCGGCCCGCCGTCGGCGCGCAGGCGAGAACCCAGGGAGGTGGGGGTGGGCGATGGCTCTTCGTGAGACAGTGGTCTACATGCCGGACCACCACGGCGGGACGCCCGCCCCGGACCTCGACGAGCTCATGGACCGCGTGGCGCGCGGCGACCAGGCGGCCTTCGGCCAGCTCTACGACGCGCTCGCCCCGCTCGTCCACGGCCTCGTGCTGCGCGTGGTCCGCGACCCGGCGCAGGCCGAAGAGGTCACCCAGGAGGTCTTCCTCGAGGTCTGGCAGCAGGCCAAGAGGTTCGACGCCGACCGCGGCCGCGCCCGGGCCTGGATCACCGTCATGGCGCACCGCCGCGCTGTGGACCGCGTCCGCGCTGCGCAGGCCGCCGCGGACCGCGACCTGCGCCAGGGCATCAAGGAGTTCCAGGAGAGCTACGACGACGTCGAGCACCGCGTCGAGGTGGCGCTCGAGAGTGACCGGGTCAACCGGGCCCTCGAGTCCCTGACCGAGGTGCAGAAGCAGGCGATCCGACTCGCCTACTACGGCGGCTACACCTACGGGGAAGTCGCCACCGCCCTGGGGCTTCCCCTGGGCACCGTGAAGACCAGAATCCGCGACGGCATGATCCGCCTGAGAGACGTGTTGGGAGTGAGCCATGGATGATCAGCTGCACCTGCTGACCGGTGCCTACGCCCTCAACGCGCTCGACGACGAGGAGCGCCGCCGCTTCGAGCACACCCTTGGCTTCGGCGACGAGACCGCGGAGGAGGCGCGCGAGCTTGCCGAGACCGCGGCCCTGCTCGCCGCCGGCACGACCCCGGTCGCGCCCCCGCCGGACCTCAAGGCCCGGCTCATGGCCCAGATCGCGGTCACGCCGCAGTTCGACGCCGTCGAGGAGCCCCGCCCCGCCGCCGCCGTTGAGGGGTCACGTCCCAGCGTTGAGGGGTCACATCCCAGCGTTGAGGGGTCACATCCCTACAGCCCGGCGCCCCCCGCCGGGGCGACGGTGGCCGACCTCGGTGAGCACCGTCGTCGTGCGTCGCGGCTGCCCGTCTCCACCCGGTGGCTTGCCGCCGCGGCGGCCGCGCTCCTCGTGGTCGCCGGCGTGAGCGGCGCATGGGCCATCCATGCCCAGCAGCAGCGCGACGACGCCCTCCGGCAGCTCGCGCTCGCAGCCGATGCCCCAGGCGCGGTGATGGGCCGGATCCTCGCCGCCCCGGATGCCAAGGTCCAGGAGGTCAGGGTGCCCGGCGGCGGGACCCTCGTCCTCGCCCACTCGCGCCAGGACGCGGTGGCCGGCGTGGTGACGCTGGGCCTGCCTCAGCCGTCGCAGGGGCACGTCTACGAGCTGTGGCTTGGGGACTCGTCCGGCAGCATGAAGCCGGCAGGCCTCGTGCAGGGCACCGGGACCACGTGGAACGAGCTGGCAGGCGGGATCGGCTCCGCCACGGTGCTCGGCGTGACGGTCGAGCCAGCGGGCGGGTCGAAGCAGCCCACCACCGCGCCGATCGTCGTCCAGCAGTTCTCCTAGCCCAGGCCACCCCTTCTGGAGGGCCCGCGCAGATTGGTCCAATCCGTCTGTGCGGGCCCTCCGAACTATAGGTGCGGGAACACCGCACCGGCGCGTCAGACGGCACGCCGGGGACCTTCACAAGGAGACATCATGTCCACCTCAGTCGTCTCGAACCGCCGTACCGCAGTCCAGGTCGCCGCGACCGTCGTCGGCGCCGTCTTCCTCCTCGTCGGGGTGCTCGGCTTCATCCCCGGCATCACTTCCGGCTCCGGCCTCGCCTTCGCGGGCCACCATTCTGAGGCGTACCTGCTCGGCCTGTTCCAGGTCTCGGTGCTGCACAACGTGGTCCACCTGCTCTTCGGCATCGCGGGCCTCGCGCTGGGCCGCTCGGCGGGCGGCTCGAAGGGCTTCCTCGTCTGGGGCGGCGCGATCTACCTCGTGCTGTTCGTCTACGGCCTCGTGTTCGGCGGGGAGTCCGCGGGCAACTTCGTCCCGCTGAACGCCGCGGACAACGGGCTGCACCTCCTGCTCGGCGTCGGCATGCTCGTGATCGGCCTGATCCTCGGACGCACGCTCGCTCCGTCCCGCCAGGCGTCGGCCGTCCGGCGCTGACGCGGGGCCGCCACGCCGTGGTGAGTCGCGGCCACCCCGGCCGCCCGCCCGCCCTCCCTCTGAAGGTCACCTCCTGAAGGTCATTGTCCTGACTCTGGCCTCCTCGGGGTGACCTTCAGGACGGGACCCGCCCTGGGGCGGCCCCTGCTCACCGGCCACGTGGTCGGGCGGGCCCACACAACGGCCTTCGAGATCACGGCCGTCGATGCCTACGACGACGAGACCGCCTTGTGAGTACCGGGCACCTCCTGCGAAAGGGAGAGACACGACCGAGCCAGCATCCGGCTCACGCATGCTGGACGCATAGAAGAGGCCTCCGCCGCTGTAGCGGCGAAGGCCTCCTGTATGTCGGGCTCGGTGACTCGGGGCCCGACGCTTCAGCTCTGACTCGAAGTGACCGTGCAGTCCCGGCGTCAGTGGGAGAAGTTTGCGGAGATCTCTGCGAGGGTGCGCCCCTTCGTTTCAGGCGCGAGCCACTGCGAGAGGACTGCGCCGAGTAGTGCAACGGCGGCGGCGGCGACCATGCTGGGGCCCATGCCGATGTTGCTGATCGCCCATGGCAGGGCGAAGGTGCCGAGGGCGGCTCCGATGCGGCTGAAGGCCGCGGCGAAGCCCATGCCGATCCCGCGCAGGTGGCCGGGGAATACCTCGGCCGGATAGACCTGGGTCAGCGTGGTGTAGCCGGCATTGAAGTAGGAGAAGGCGAGGAACAGGACAAGCACGAGGATCGCCGGTGCGTTCCCCCACACTCCGATGATCAGCAGGATGCCTGCGCAGAGCCACTGCCCGGGTACGGTGAGGATTCGGCGGCCGAGCTTGTCAATCAGAAGCACAGTGGTGACAACGCCCGCGGTCGCAAGTGCGGACAGGCCGACTCCACCGGCCCAGCCGCCGCCGAAGCCGAAATGGGTGAGCACGTCGTCGGCGAAGGTCGCGATCGCGAAGTACGGAGTGACCGCGCAGAACCAGAAACCTGAGGTGAAGAGGGTGGCGCGCCAGTGCTGCCTCGAGAACAGCATTCCGACGGAGGCGCTCTCGATCTTTGTCCTGCCCTGCGCGGCCTGGGCCTCCTGGATCCTCCTCAGATCGATCTCTTCGGTGATGCTGTGGTGCATCTGGGGCGATTCGACGTATCTGCGTGCGATCGTGAGCGCTTCCTCGCGCCGTCCCTTCGTGATGAGCCAGCTCGGCGATTCGGGGAGGCCGAAGCGGGCGAGGAACAGGACCAGGGCGAGGATCGTGCTCGTGCCGATGACGAGGCGCCAGGGGGTTCCGGCGTCGTGCAGGAGGGTGCCGATGATGAATGCCATCATGAAGCCGACGTACCAGGCGATCAGAGTCAGCCCGAGTAAGCGCCCGCGGAGCTTTGGAGGGGAGAACTCTGACAGCAGGGGTCCACCGATAGAGTACTCGCCGCCGATCGCGACGCCCATCAAGAACCGGATGACGGCCAGCTGGACCACGGCGCCGTCTCCGGAGGCTACAAAGAACTGGGCCGCTGAGGCGACGAGGAACAGGCCCATGTCCACGAGGAACATGGGCTTGCGCCCGAACTTGTCAGTGGCCCAGCCAGCCAGCGGCGCGCCGATGAAGATACCTGCCAGCGGGCCTGCAGCGATCATCCCCAGGGACAGCGAGTCGAGCTGGAGATCTGACCGCATGGGTCCGGTGACGGGGCCGATGATTCCGAGGATGTAACCGTCGAGGAACATCCCGCCGATGAACACAGCGACAAGCCGCACCATGAAGCGGCGTTTGAACGTGGAGCTGGTCTCTTTTGAAATGGAGGCGTCGGCGGAGGCCGCCGTCCTGCTCGAATTGATCACTGAGATTCGTTCCCTTCTGGCTTCAGCGCAAAGCGCTGCCGGCACCCGAGCGCCGTTTCCTGGACGCAGGGACAGCCGCAGCAGCCCTGAGCGACCGGCGGACGAGGCCGACTGGCTCGCTGCCAGCCGATATGGCCGGGCACGACCCGGGAGATGACGTCGGCGTCGTCCCCACGTTCCGGTGCTCCGCACTGCTTTGATCGACGGTGCTGCCACCTTTGATAGTCATAGACAGTTTCCTTTAGTGATTGGAGCTGCCGCATGGACGCTGACAACGCTCTGCGGTCCATGCGCGAGACGGGGCTCCCCTTTGATCGGGCGGAGTCCCGGGAGGGGGGGTGGGCACCTCCGGGCCAGCTTCGTTCCGCCATGATCAACAACGTTCGCTCTGTGCAACAGATGGTGCGCTAGCTCACACCCAATGTCAAGGGCATGGCCTGTGGAAGACAGAGTATGTAAGCGTCCTTGCTTCTCGCTCCGGGGTATGCCGAAGGCCCACGTCAGGTGAAGCTCGGCATCGACGAGATCGAACGCCTGCCCGTCGTCCCGGCACCATGCCGATGGGAGGGTCCCGTCTTCCGAAAGCGGTGCTTCGATGAGCAATGCCTCCCCAGGTCTTAGGCCCATCGAAGCACCTTTCACGGAAGACGGGACGCCCGCTGCGAACGCTGAGTCCTAGAACATCGGCTCCTGCACCGCCGGCCTGCAGCGGCAGGTCGCTATGGCAGCTTGCGGATGGTCCCGGTGCCGACCGACCCGGCGCCGGACGGCACCGCCCCGTTCGCGCGCCGTTCCCTCATGCTCAGCCTCGCAGCCGGGACATGGTGGGGTCGTACAGGGGATCCTGGGCCACGGTGGCCAGGATGCGACGGCCGAAGTACTCGATCTCCACCGAATCGCCGACTGAAACTTCGGCGGGCAGGTAGGAGTAGGCGATGGGCTTGCGGACGGAGTAGCCGTAGGCGGCGCTGGTGACGTAACCCACCGCCTGGTCCTTGTAGAAGACCGGTTCCTTGCCCAGCACGAGGCTGCGGCCGTCGTCGACAGTGAGGCAGCGCAGGCGCCGCGCGGAGTTCTCCTCGGTGCGGCCCTCCAAGGCTGCTTTGCCCACGAAGTTGGCCTTGGCCATCTTCACTGCGAAACCGAGACCAGCCTCGAAGGGGTCGTGCTCAGTAGTCATGTCGGAGCCCCAGGAACGGTAGCCCTTCTCCAGGCGGAGCGAGCTGAAAGCTGCGCGGCCTGCAGCGATGATGCCGAAGGGCTGGCCGGCCTTCCACAGCGCATCCCAGAGACGCTGGCCGTTGTCGGCGCTGGTGTACAGCTCCCAGCCCAGTTCACCGACGTAGGACAGGCGCATGGCTGTGACCGGGACGCCGCCGATGACAACCCTCTTGGACCGGAAGTACTTCAGGCCGTCGTTGGAGAAGTCGTCGCTGCTGACCGCGCCGACCACCTCCCGGGCGAGCGGACCCCAGAGGCCGATGCAGCAGGTGCCGCCGGTGGTATCGCGCACCTGGACCCAGTCCCCGGCGCTGCCGCTTTCGGTCTGGTGGCGGGCTGCCCGCTCGAAGTAGGCGGTGTCGATGTTGCCGTTGGCGCCGAGCTGGAAGGTCTGCTCATCCAGACGGGCCACGGTGATGTCGCTTCGGACGCCGCCCTGGTCGTCCAGCAGGAGCGTGTAGGTGACGGCTCCGGGCTTCTTGTCCAGGTCCCCGGTCGTGAGTTCCTGCAGCAGCTTCAGTGCGCCGGGTCCGGAGATCTCCAGGCGCTTGAGCGGAGTCATGTCGTACATGGCGACGGCAGTACGCGTCTTCCACGCCTCGGCCGCGGCAATGGGGGAGCTGAACATGCCGGACCAGGAATCGCGAGCCGGCGGCTGCCAGTCTGCGGGCAGTTCCTTGAGCAGTTCGGCATTGGCCTCGAACCAGTAGGGCCGCTCCCAGCCGCCGCCTTCGAGGAAGAAGCCGCCCAGCTGCTGGTGGCGGGCGTGGAAGGGGCTGACACGCAGGTTGCGCGGGGAAAGCTTGGGCTGCAGCGGGTGCAGGACGTCGTAGATTTCCACGAAGTTCTGCTGCGAGGTTTCGCTGACGTACTCGGGGGTCAGCTGCACTTCCTCGAAGCGGTGGATGTCGCAGTCGCCCAGGTCGATGGACGACTTGCCGTCCACCAGTAGTTCGGCCACTGCCCGGGCGATACCGGCGGAGTGGGTGACCCAGACCGCCTCAGCCACGAAGAAGCCGTCCAGTTCCTTGGACTCGCCCACCAGCGAGCCGCCGTCGGGGGTGAAGGAGAAGATGCCGTTGAAGCCGTCCTCGATCTCGCTCTCGCGCAGGGCGGGCAGGATCTGCTTGGTGGCTTCCCAGGCCGGGAGGAAGTCCTCGAGGGTGAAGTCCAGGCGGGATGGCATGTTGTGTTCGCTGATGTCGGTCGGCTTGAAGCTGCCGAGCTCGTCCAGGTCCACGGGCATGGGCTTGTGGGCGTAGGAGCCGATGCCGTAGCGGTCACCATGTTCGCGGTAGTAGAGGTCTTGGTCCTGGTGGCGGAGGATGGGCAGCCGCGCGCCGTTGGGCAGCTCGTTCTTGCCCTGCTGTGCCGGAACCGGGGTGGTCTTGACGTACTGGTGGGCCAGGGGCAGCAGCGGCACGGACATGCCGATCAGCTCGCCGACCTTTGCGCCCCAGAAGCCGGCGCAGGAGACGACGATGTCAGCCGGGATCACGCCGTCGGGCGTCCGGACACCGGTGACGCGGCGGCCGGACTGCTCGATGCCAGTCACTTCGGTGTTGCCGATGTACCTCACGCCGGCCGCCTCGGTGCGCTTGATCAGCAGTTGGACCGCGCGGGCGGCGCTGGCCAGGCCGTCGCTGGGAACGTGGAGTCCGCCGAGGATCTCGTCCTCATTGATAAGGGGGTAGAGCTCCTTGCATTCAGCGGGGGAGAGGATGGAGCCCTCAATGCCCCATGAGGACGCGTAGCCAAGCTTGCGCTTCAGGTCTGCGAGGCGCGTTTCGGTGGTGGCGACTTCCAACCCGCCCACCTGGTTGAAGCAGCTGACGCCGTCCTCGGTGAGGGACAGGAGCTTCTCCACGGTGTACTTGGCGAACAGTGCCATGGACTTGGAAGGGTTGGTCTGGAAGACCAGGCCTGGGGCGTGGGACGTGGAACCGCCCGGCATGTTGAGGGGGCCTTGGTCGAGGACCGTGATGTTGTTCCACCCCTTCGTGACAAGTTCGTCCGCGAGGTTGGTGCCGACGATGCCGGCTCCGATGATGACAATGCGTGGCGTCGATTCCATAAGGTTCTCCTGCTGCTCTACGAATTGATGGCGGTGCCGGCGGTGCCGGCTACCGGAACACCACGGTGCTGGTCTCGTCCAACAGGACGCGGTGCTGGCAGTGCCAGCGGACGGCGCGGGACAGGGCGAGTGCCTCGGCGTCCTGCCCGACGGTGGACAGGGCGGAGGGGCCGTAGCTGTGGTCTACCCGGATTACTTCCTGCTCGATGATCGGGCCCTCGTCCAGGTCCGCGGTGACGTAGTGCGCGGTGGCACCGATGAGCTTCACGCCGCGTGCGTGGGCCTGGTGGTAGGGCTTGGCACCCTTGAATCCGGGGAGGAAGGAGTGGTGGATGTTGATCGCACGGCCTTCCAGCGAACGGCAGAGATCGTTTGAGAGCACCTGCATGTATCGGGCAAGGACAACCAGATCGACGTCGTATTCATCCACGAGCTCCAGAAGGCGGCGTTCGGCGTCAGCCTTGGTGTCCGGGGTGACCGGGATGTGGATGAAGGGCAGGCCCGCAGCCTCGGCCATGGCACGGTGGGTCTCGTGGTTGGAAACGACCAGGACCAGCTCACCGCCCAGGCTGCCGCCGCGCCAGCGGAAGATGAGGTCGTTGAGGCAGTGGCCGAACTTGGAGACCATGACCAGGACACGCTGCTGGGTCTGGTCGTGGAAGCTGAACTTCATGTCGAACCGCTCCGCGATGCCGCCGAACTCCTCTTCGAGCATGGCGGGCGTGTAGCTGGGGGATCCGGAGAAGGCGGTGCGCAGGTGCAGCGTCTCCCGCAGGCTGTCGTCGAACTGCTGGTGCTCGTCGATGTTGAAGCCGCGCTCGAAAAGGAATGTGGTCACTGCCTGCACGATTCCGGCCTGCTCCCGGCACGACAGGGTCAGCACGAACTTCTTGGCGTGATCGTCCTTGAGCTCCGGCCGGACAGCCGTGGCAGGTGCTGTATCCATGAGGGGCATGTCCCTCCTCCTTGCAGATATATTCAAAATGGAAAACTGATATATTAGACAGATGGCGAGCTGCACTCGTCGGCAGGCAAGGCCTGCGTCAGGGCCTTCTGCGTGTGGGACGGAGGCGCCGCTCCAGGGGAGCGTCTAGGCGTCGATGACCATGTCGGTGCGCGCTGTGGAACAGCAGGGGAGGAATTTGCCTGCGTCGATCTCCCGTTTGCGGATCCCGCCCTGGTGGTTCATCTCGACCTCCCCGGAAAGCTTGACGACCTTGCAGGAGCCGCACATGCCCTCCTTGCAGTTGGCGCCGATCCTGACGCCGGCCCGCTGCGCCACCTCGAGGATGTGCTGGTCGGGATCGATCCGCACCTTGATGCCGGTGCGCATGAAGGACAGGGTGAGGCTTCCCGTTCCGACCGTGTCGAAGCTCGAGGCATCGGGGGTTCCCGCCTCGGGCTCCGCGTCCGAACTGCCTTCGGGGGTTCGCTCGTCCGAGTTGGCAGTCTCGAGCGGCAGCCCCGTGGCCGGCAGGGTTCCATCCTCGTCGTAACCGGGCTCATAGAGCCCGAACGGGCTGGGCTGGCTTTCGTAGTAGTCCTCAGCGGAAGTGGCGATCTCCTCCGCAATCTCCTCTGCGATGTCCGCCGCGAGGGCGAGCTCAGCCTGGTACTCGAGGATGGTCTGGCGATCACCCGAGAAGAACTCCATGTAGATGGAGGTGTCGTCGACGCCCACCTTCTTGAGGAGTTCGGTGGCGCTGTTCAGGTAACCCTCGGGACCGCAGGCATAGACTTGGCGGCCGTTTGCGTCCGGAGCAACCTGATCGATCATGGCGGCCGTCAGCCTTCCGCTGAGCCCTTCCCACCCGTCGGGTCTGCTGCGGTCGCCCAGGGAGTAGAAGACCTTGACGCGCGAGTCCACGGACGCGATGTAGGCCAGCTCCTGGTGGAAGGCAAAGCCGCCGGCTTCCGCGCCGTGGTAGAGCACCACGACATCGGCATGACCCGGCAGGGAGTGGATGGTCCGCACCATGGACATGATCGGGGTGATGCCCGCGCCGGCGGCCAGGAACAGATACCGTGCCCGCCGATCGGCGTCCGGCAGATGGAACGCCCCGACCGGGCCGAGCATGTCCAGGACGGTGCCGGGCCTGACGTTCTCATGCACCCACGGTGAAACAAGTCCGGTATTGTCGCGTTTCACGCTGATGCTGAAGGTCCACGGCTGGGTGGGCGAACTGGACAGCGAGTAGCTGCGGTCTACCGGCTCCTGGTCCTGGCCGTTGACGGGAAACGCGACGTTTACGTACTGGCCCGCACGGAATGCCAGGGGCGCACCGTCGCGGCGGCGGAACACGAAGGTCATGATGCCGCCCGCCTCGGGAACGGTCTCCACGCATTCGGCCATGAACTCCTGCGGATGCCACGGGCCCAGGGCCCGCGCAGCGCTGGCAGGTCCTTCGATGCTGCCCATCACCCTGTTCCACGGCATCTCGAGGCCGCGGATGCGCTGTGGCTCCTGGATGTGTGTCTCAGAGAGGACGTCCGTCATGCCAGGTGCTCCTGCACACGCTGGACGTACCAGTTGATGAATGCCTCTACCTGGTATTCGCTCTTCATGTAGGGGCCGGGCTCGTACGCGGGGCTGGTAGCACCCTGCTGGCACAGCTCCACGAACGCCTTGTCCTGCAGGTTGGTCTGCTTCCAGGTGTAGGTGAGCTTGTCGAGGTCGTAGTCCACGCCCTCCTCGGCGTCGTCGGCCACCAGCCACGTGGTGCGGACCAGCGACTGGTGTTCGTTGATGGGGAAGACGCCGAACGTGATCACGTGGTCGCCGAGGAAATGGAACCAGCTGTTGGGCTGAAGGTGCATGGAGCAGCGGCCCAGGCGGAAGTCCGGGAGGTCACCGAGCAGCTTCTTGGAGAGCCGGCGCCCATCGGCCGAGAACGACTCGCCTTCGCCGTCCAGGGATTCGCGTGAGATGCGGATTCCGGCGATACGGGTGTCAAGCTCCTCGATTACCTCGTACGGCAGGCCGTAGCGGCGGCACCGCTCCTCGAGGGATGACTGGGCCTCCTTGTTGCGGTCCCACACTTCCTCGAGGTGGGCCGGGATCAGGCCCTCGGTCAGGCCCCAGGTGGGGAAGAGCGAGCATGCGAGTTCCGGGTGTCCGTCGCAGTGGTAGCACTCACGGTTGTTCTCCATGACGAGCTTCCAGTTGCCCTCTTCGATGATGTTCTGCTGGTAGGCGATCTTCGTCTTGGACAGGTCGTGGGGTGCGAGGTAGGGCTCGAAGATCTTCGAGGTCTCGTCGAAGTCTGCGGGCGGCTCGTCGGCAATGCAGACGAAGATGAGTCCGGCAACCTCGCGGCTGTGGGCACGCTTGAGCGCGAAGCAGTTCTTGTCGAACTTCGCTTCACCGGGAGCGGAGGCGTGGATCAGGTTGCCCTCGGGGGAGTACGTCCATGAGTGATAGCCGCAGACGAGGTTTCCGGTGGAACCCGCAGCCTCGGTCAGGACTCGGGCACCCCGGTGGCGGCAGACGTTGTGCAGGACGTTGACGTCGCCGCCGTCATTGCGCAGGACAATCAGGGAGTAGGGTCCATAGTCGACCGTGATGTAGTCGCCCGGCTCCGGCAGTTCGGCGACGCTACCGGCAAAGATCCAGTGCTGGCCGAAAATTGCCTCCATGTCGATCTTGAAGAGCGTCGGGTCGGTGTAGAAGGGGGCATCGAGTGAATATCCCTTGCGCCGGAACTCAAACAGCGCAGCGATTTCCGCCAGCTTCTCTTCGGGCAAGGTCGAAGCGAGTTTTCCGCGTGAATTGAGAGGCGCGTTCACTGGAGCAGTCATTGATTCCTCCCGGGAGGGCTGGGTACATGTGGCTTTTGGGCGGCTACGGCGTGGCTGGAGGCAGCCGGCGTCGTCTGGGAATGGAGTTGCGCGTTCAGGAGGAACGGCGAGGCGCGAGAAGGGGTCCCGCGGGCGATGCTTGGAGAGAATCCATATCTGGCCCTTCGACGAACGTGCGTCCTACGCAACAACAATCAGCATGTGCAACAGCGTGACGTAGCCCACCGTCGCTGTCAAGGTATGACGGACGCATTCTGAGACTCCGCAGGCACGAGGCGACGGCCGGGATCGGCCGGGAGGGGTATGCCGTGGCTGCCGGCTGAACGGCAGGCGAGGACCCGGACGGTGCATGCCAGCAACGCCACGACGATGCGCGCAGCTGACCGAGGTCCTGGCGGAGTTCGCCGATGGCCGTGCGGCGCAGTACTTCGTGGGCAACGGTGCCGAATTCTGGTCGTGTGGCTGAAATGCGGCAAGGATGTCTCGGCGTCCTTGCCGCTGTTCCCCCGGGTCAGCATGCAGGACTTCGACGCGTCCAGCGCTCCCAGCGGGGCATGGCCTCCAAGACCTAGGACAAGGACGCGCGCGCTGACCATCGAACCTAAGGAACCGGTGGGCCCGAGTCGTTGTGGCTCTGGGGCAATCGACGGTCCTAGCGCCGCGTGTAGCCCATGTTGGCGCTGACCTTCAGTCCGGCTTCCGTGAGCGTTTCCAGCAGGCCGGGGATCTTCTCGGGGTCGAACCGGAACGCGGGCCCCGAAATGCTGATGGCGCCCGTAACTTCGCCCTGGTGGTTGTAGACGGGCACCGCCACTGCATTCAGGCCGATCTCGAACTCCTCCCGCACTACCGCGTAGCCTTTGGCGCCCACCTCGAGCAGCTGCTCATCGAGTTCTTTCCGGCTGGTGATGGTCTTGGCCGTGCGGGCTTTCAGTCCGGTCTCTTTCAGGATGCGGTCCCGTTCATCCGCACCCAAGGCAGCCAGGAGCACCTTCCCGCTGGAGGTGGCGTGCAGCGGCGTCAGGCTTCCCACCCAGTCATAGGTTGCCAGGGTGGAGGGGCCCATGGCTTGGTCCACATTGACGGCATAGTTGGACCTCAGGACGGCGAGGTTGACCGTTTCCTTGAACTCTTCGGCGAGGCTCTCCAGCACAGGCCGTGCCTCGTGGACCAGACTCAGCCGCCCCGGAATGGAGCTGGCGAGGCGGAGGATCCCAAACCCGAGCTCGTACTTGCCGCGGTCGCTGTTCTGGTGGACCATCCCACGGCTTACCAGCGACCCCATCAGCCGAGAGACGGTGGACTTGTGGATGCCCATCTCCTCGGCGATCTCACTGACGCCCGCGTGCCCTTCCCGCGCCAGGATCTCCAGGACAGTCAGCGCACGCTCCACGGACTGCACGCCGCCCGACTGGCCGCCCTCAACGTCGGTATCTGATTCCGGTTCATTTTTAGGAGCCATACTTGACGATCCTATGCGGGAAATCGTGATGGCGGTGACAGTGCGCATATGACCAGGCCGTAGAGGCGGCCGGAGCACTCGCTACCGCATTACTGCGGCCCCGAACTGTAAACCCAGTTCAATACGGGCCTCTGAATCCCGGTCCTCATTGTGGCCCTCGGCCGGCCAGTCCCGGAGGTTTCCGGCGGACGCGTCCGCAGGAGGTCCGGCGCTAGAGGACGGTGCGGGCGGCCTGGATGAAGGCGCGGATGAGGCCCAAGTCCTTCACGCCGCGCGAGGACTCCACCCCGCTCGAGACGTCCACGCCGCCGGGCCGCAGCGCGGCGACCGCCTCGCCCACGTTGTGCGGGGACAGGCCGCCGGCCAGGGCCCAGAACCCGGCGGGGGCGGCGCCCAGCTCGTCCTCGGAGAACCGCTCGCCGGATCCCGGGACGGCGGCGTCGAGCAGGAGCCGGTCCGGGGAGGACCAGCCTGCGGCGGTGCGCCGTGTGTACTCGCCGGCGGAGAGGGCACGGATCACGCGGAAGCCGGCCTCGCGGAGGGCATCGGCGGTCGCATCGGGCTCGTCCCCGTGGAGCTGGACGGTGTCGACGCCGGCCTCCCGGGCGAGCGCCGCGACCTCCTCGAGCGTCTGGTCCCGGACCACCGCCACGGTCTCGACCTCGCGCCCCACACGGGCGGCGGCGTCCCGGGCGGCGGCCACGAGCCCGGCGGCCAGCCCGGCCCCGACCGTCCGGGGGCTCCCAGGCGCGAGGACGAACCCCACCGCGTCGGCCCCGGACTCGACCGCAGCCTCGACGGCCTCGGGCGTGGACAGCCCGCAGATCTTCACCCAGAGCATCAGGCTGCGCCCCCGGCCGCCGGGGCGCCCTCGGCGTGCTCGGCCTCGTAGCGGACCTTGATGGCCCCGCGCTTGACCTTCACCTCGAGGATCCGCACCCCTGCCAGGTCGGACAGCGACCGCACGTGCGTGCCGCCGCACGGCTCCGCGTTGACGCCCTCGATGGCCACCGTGCGGTGCCCGGTGGCGTCCACCGACGCAGTGACAGCCCCGCCGCGGGCGAGCACGGCGTCCATCTGCGCCTGGAACTCGGCGCGCACGGCCTCCCGCAGCTCTGGGGTCGCGAGCTCGTCCTCGTGGCCCGCGGGATCGAAGTCCAGCCTCGCCTGTCCGGGGAAGTGCGAATGCCCCGAATGCTGCCAGCCGCGCGCCTCACCGAGATGGCCGAGGAGGTGGCCGGCCGTGTGCAGCGCGGCGTGCCGGCGGCGCAGTCCCGCATCGATGCGGCAGACGACGGCGGCCCCCACCTCGGGCGCGGAGGGCACACCCGTGAGGACCACGAGTCCCGCGTCGTCGCGCGCCGGGACGACCGCCGCGCCGTCGAGCGTGCCCTCGTCCGAGGGCTGGCCGCCGCCCTTGGGGTGGAAGATGTTGGGGGACACGGCCGCCCACGCGCCGTCCTCGCCCGTCCCCGCGGCGATCACGGTCGCCGTCGCCTCGGTGAGGTAGGTGTCGTCGAAGTACGCGTTCGTCTGCTGGTCTACCGCCGTGGTCATCCTTCCAGTCTAGGCGGGGCCGTCCGGCGCGGGCCGGGGCTCTGTCTCACGGGGAGCGCGGATGGGTAGTGTCGGGGCATGGGAGATCCGCACAGGACCGATCCGGGCCCGGCCATGTCCGGCGCCGGAACGGCGACCGCCACCGCCTACTGGACCACCGGCCCTCGCCGCGGAGAACTGCGGCCCGAGCCCGTTCCGGACCCGGGCGAGGGGCAGGCCATGGTCCGCACCTTGTACTCGGGGCATTCGCGCGGCACCGAGAACCTCGTCCACGCGTGCAAGGTGCCGGAACGGGTCGCGGACCTCATGGAGGCCCCCCATCAGGAGGGCAGCTTCCCGGCCCCCGTGAAATACGGCTACCTCTCGGTGGGCGTCGTCGAGCGCGGCCCGGCCGAGCTCGAGGGCCGCACCGTCTTCTGCCTGTACCCGCACCAGGACCGCTACGTGGTTCCGGTCGCAGACCTGACGCCGGTGCCCGAGGGCGTGCCGCCGCGGCGCGCGCTCCTCGCCGGAGCCGTGGAGACGGCGGTCAACGCCCTCTGGGAGGCTGGCCCGCGCATTGGCGACCGGATCGCGGTGGTCGGATGCGGGCTCATCGGCTCCTCCGCGGCCGCCCTCCTGCGGCGCTTCCCGCTCGACCGGCTCGAGGCCGTGGATCCCGATCCTGCCCGGGAAGGGCTCATGGACGCGCTCGGGGTCCGGCTCGTCGCACCCCAGGATGCCGCCGAGGACTGCGACATCGTCTTCCACGCCTCCGCGACGCCGGAGGGGCTCGCCCGCTGCCTCGAGATCGTGGGCGATGACGGCGAGGTGATCGAGCTGTCCTGGTACGGCGACCGCAGCGTGCAGGTCCCGCTCGGCGCGGACTTCCACGCCCGCCGCCTCTCGCTGCGCGCGAGCCAGGTGGGCCAGGTCGCCCAGCCCCGCCGCGTCCGGCGCACGACGGCGGAGCGCCTCGCCCTCGCGCTGCGCCTCCTCGAGGACCCGGCGTTCGACGCGTTCCTCGGAGAGGCCTCCGACTTCGCCGACCTGCCCGCCACGATGGACCGGCTCGCCCGGGGCGGCGACGTGGCCGGCGCCTGGCCCGGGCTGTGCCACGTGATCCGCTACCCCGGCGCCCCGTGACGCCGACCCATGGCCGAGACCAGCCGAAACCCAGCCCGTGACCGAAGGAGAACCATGTTCAGCCTCACCGTCCGCGACCATGTGATGATCGCCCATAGCCTCCCGCGCCCCGCCTTCGGGCCCGCGCAGGGGCTGCACGGCGCCACCTTCGTGGTCGAGCTGACCGTGCGCGCCGGGGCGCTCGACGCGAACTCGACCGTGATGGACATCGGCGAGGCCTCCGGGCTCCTCTCGGCGGTCCTCGACGGGCTGCGCTACCGCAACCTCGACGAGCACCCCGACTTCGCCGGCCGCCTCACCACCACGGAGGTCCTCGCCCAGCACATCGCCGTGGGCTCCGCGGAGCATCTGCGCCGTCTCGGGCACCTCGCGGAGATCGAGGTCACCCTGCGTGAGACCCCGGACGCCTGGGCCTCGTACACCCTCGCACTGGCCGGAGCCACGGGCTCGGACCGCTGAGATGGGAGGCCCCGGCGTCCCGGCGCCTTCCCCGGTCCGGATCCGCCTCGTGGTGCCCGACGGCCTGGGCTACACCTCGGGCGGCACCGTCTACAACACGCGCCTCGCCGAGGCGCTGTCCGCGCTCGACGTCGACCTCGAGGTCGTCGCCGTGCCGGGAGCGTGGCCAGTGGGCTCCGCCGAGGACCGACACCGGCTCGCCGCCGCGCTCGTTCCCGGCAGCGGAGGGGCCCATGTGCTGGTCGACGGGCTCCTCGCGCTGGGCGCCCCGGACGAGGTCGCGCCGGCCGCGGCCGCCGTGCGGGACCGCGGCGGCAGCCTGGGCATCCTCGTGCACCTGCTCCTCGCGGACGCCGCGGGGCTGTCCCGCGAGGAGGCCGAGCGGCTCGCCGACCTGGAACGGCGCGCGCTCGCCGCGGCGGACGTGGCGATGGTCCCCAGCGACTTCTCCGGCCGGCGCCTCGCCGAACGCTACGGGATGGTGCCCCGGGTGGTGAGGCCCGGCGTCGTGGGCGCTCCGCCGGCGGCGGGCAGCCTCGCCGGCGGCGGGGCGCCGCACGTGCTGTGCCTCGCCGCGCTGCTGCCCGGGAAGGGACAGCTGCGGCTCGTGCGCTCGCTCGCCGCGCTCCGGGACCGGCCCTGGACGCTGACGCTCGCCGGGTACGACGCCGCCGACCCGGCCTACGCGCGCGCGGTGCGGGACGCAGCGGCGGACCTCGGCATCGCCGAGCGGGTGCTGGTCCCCGGAGAGCTGCGCGGCGACGCGCTCGAGGCCGAGTGGTCCGGCACGGACCTCACGGTGCTCGCATCGCACCCCGAGACCTACGGGCTCGCCGTGGTGGAGTCGCTCGCGCGCGGCGTCCCCGCCATCGTCGCCGCGGGCACCGGGGCGGTCGAGGCGCTCGGGCTCTCCCTCGAGGGGGGCCTGGGAACGGCCGGGGCCGCGGTGGCGCCGCCGGGGGACGCCGACGCCGACGCCGACCCCCTCACCCGCGAGCTCGCGGGATGGCTCGACGGCGCCTCGGTGCAGGCACGGTGGCGGGCCGCCGCGCTCGCGGCGAGGCCGCTGCTGCCCGGGTGGGAATCGACGGGGCGCGCGGTGCTCCGCGCGCTCAGCCCCGCCAGCGCAGGGTCATGAGGAACCCCACGATCGCGAGGCCGAAGCCGGCGAGGATGTTCCAGTTGCCGAGCTCGGGGAAGGGGAACAGGCCTTGGGTCACATAGAACGTGATGATCCAGAGCAGGCCCAGCACCATAAGGCCGAACATGACGTACTTGTACCACTGCGGCGTGGGGCCGGTCCCGCGCTGGGCGCGGCGCTGTCGCTTGGCCTTCTTCGCGGCCCTGCGCTCTGCCGCCTTGCGGTCGGCCGACCGGCGGTCAGCGGCCTTGGGCTCTGCTGCCTTCTTCGGCGCGGCCGCAGCCGGGTCCTGCTGGGGCTTGTCCGTCGACTCGGGCACTCGTCCTCCTCGGGGCCCGCCCGCCACGCAGCGGGGCCCGCTTGATATTCTGCTAAGCACCAACACGCTGCACCGCGGGTGCGGGCCGTGCGCTTCTGAGGCTCCAGTCTAGCCGCAGGGGGCCGCCGTTCCCGCGCCGGCCCGGACGGAACGGCTTCTTCACGCATGACCACCCGCATCCTCGTCATCGACAACTACGATTCGTTCGTCTACACGCTCGTCGGCTACCTCCAGCAGCTCGGTGCCGAGACGACCGTGGTGAGGAACGACGACGTCTCCCTCGCCGAGGCGATCGAGCTCGCCGCGGCCCGCGACGGCGTCCTCGTCTCGCCCGGGCCCGGCAACCCTGCCGAGGCCGGGGTGTGCATCGAGCTGATCAGGTGGTGCGGGGAGAACAGCAAGCCGATGCTCGGGGTGTGCCTGGGCCACCAGGCCCTCGCGGAGGCCTACGGGGGCACGGTGACGCACGCGCCGGAGCTCATGCACGGGAAGACCTCCCTCGTCGAGCACGAGGGCAGGAGCGTGTTCGCCGGCCTCCCCTCGCCGTTCACCGCGACCCGCTACCACTCCCTCGCCGCGGTCGCGGACACGATCCCGGAGGTCCTCGAGGTCACCGCCCACACGCACTCCGGCGTGGTCATGGGCCTCGCGCACCGGACGGCACCGCTGTGCGGCGTGCAGTTCCACCCCGAGAGTGTGCTCACCGAGGGCGGCTACCAGATGCTCGGCACGTGGCTCGAGTCCCTCGGCCTGGCCGGGGCCGCCGAGAAGGCCTCGCACCTGAGCCCCCTCATCACCGCCGGCTGACGGCGCCCGGATGACGCCGCCCGGCTGAGCCGAGCCGGGGCTCAGCCGTTCCCGCCGCCCCGATGGCCGGGCGGGTTGCCGCTGTTGCCCGGGTTCGTGTCCGTCGGCGTTGGGCTCGGGGTGTCGCTGGGCGACGGCGTCGGGCTCGGCGCCGGGGGTGGCGGCGGGGCCTTCGCCACGATCAGGGTGACCGTTCCGCCCTGGTCCACGCTGCCGTCCGCGGCCGGGTCCTGGTACGTGACCGTCCCCGGCGCGGCGTTCGCGTTCTCCTGCTCCTGCACGGCGGCCTTGAGGCCGCGGTCCGCGAGGGCCTTCTGGGCGTCGGCGACGGCCATGCCGCGCAGGTTCGGCACGCTGACCTTGCCCGTGGAGACGGTCAGCTCCACCTCGGTGCCCAGGCCCACGGTCTGGCCGGCCCCCGGGTTGGTGGCGATGACGGTGCCGTATGGGGCCTTCGGGTCGTTCGCGAGGATCGAGCGCGGCTTGATCTGGAGCCCCAGCGCCTGGAGCGTCGAGCGGGCGCCCGATTCGGTGGCGCCGATGATCGAGGTGGGGATCGTCGCGTTGGCCGGCCCGTCCGAGATCTCGAGCGAGATCGAGGCGCCCTTCGCGAGCTGGGTGCCCGCGTCGGGCACCGTGCGGATCGCCGTGCCCTTGGGCACCTTGGGGTCCTTGGGGTGGGAGATGTTCGGCTGCAGGCCCAGAGACTGGAGCTTGAGCGCGGCCTCGGTCTCGGACATGTTGGTCACGGACGGCACAGTGATCATCTGCACCGCCGAGGGCTGGTTCATGTACTGGTACAGGAGCAGGCCGCCGCCGGTCGCCACGAGCAGCGCCATGACCAGCAGCACCACGATCCACGCGCGCCGCCGGCCGCGCCCGCGGCGGGCGCGCTCCTCGTCGCGGGCGTCGTCGAACTCGATGAGGTCGGCTGCGGCGGGGGCGAACGCCGGGAATTCGCCCGTGTCCCCGAGGTGGGTCGAGGACTCGTCCCCCGGCCCCTCGGTGCCGCGGCCCTCTCGGGCCGCGCCGTCCTGGCCGCCCTCCGCGCCGACGAGGCCGACGGCGGCGGTCGGGATCCCGGCGTCGTCCGCCGGCCTGACGGCAGCGGCGGCAGCGGCGGCGGCCCCCGCCGCGGCCGCGGCTCCAGCGGCGCCCCGGCCGGGACGGGCCGGTACCACGACTCCTGCGCGCGCGCCCCGGAGCGCGCGCTGGAAGGCGGCGGCGCTCTGGAAGCGGTCGTCGGGGTCCTTCTCGAGGGCACGGTCCAGCACGCTCTGCAGGGCCGGAGAGACGTCCGGGTTGAAGTCGGCGGCGGGCCGGGGCACGGACTGGACGTGCTGGTAGGCCACGGACACGGCGGACTCGCCCACGAAGGGCGGCCGGCCGGTCAGGAGCTCGTAGAGCAGGCAGCCGGCGGAGTAGAGGTCGCTGCGGGCGTCCACGACCTTGCCCTGCGCCTGCTCGGGGGAGAGGTACTGCGCGGTGCCCACCACGGCCTGGGTCTGGGTGACCGTCGCGGAGGTGTCCGCGGTGGCCCTCGCGATCCCGAAGTCCATGACCTTCACGGTCCCGGGCTCGTTGCAGGCCATGACGTTCGCGGGCTTGATGTCCCGGTGGATGATGCCGTGCCGGTGGCTGTACTCGAGCGCGGAGAGCACGCCGAGCAGGGCATCGATGGAGTCGTCGACACTCGGGGTGCCCTCGCGGATCACATCGCGCAGGGTACGGCCCTCGACGTACTCCATGACGATGTACGGCACCGCGACGCTATGCGGCGAGAGTGGGTCCGGGTTGTGCTCGCCGGTGTCGTACACGCCCACGATCGAGGGGTGGTTGAGCCCGGCGACGGCGCGCGCCTCCCGTTCGAAGCGGGCCCGGAACTGGCCGTCACGGGCCATGTCCGGGCGCAGCATCTTCACCGCGACCCGGCGCCCCAGCCGCAGGTCGAGGCCCTCGTAGACGTCCGCCATCCCGCCCCGGCCGATCAGCTCGCCGAGCTCGTATCTGCCCGAGAGGACGACGGGAGCGGGCATGGGCTCGTCCTCTCGTTCCAGGGGCGGGTGGGCGGAATGGGTCACAGGGTCAGCTGCTCGGGGTGATCGGCAGCGTGGACGGCAGGGCGCCCGAGGTCTGCGACGGCGGCTGCGACTGCGCCGGGCTGCTCTTGGGCGGCGCAGAGGACTTCGGCGGCGCGGGCGGAACCGTGACCGGCGGCTGGACGGAGAGGTAGGTGACGGTGACGGTCGAGCCGACCGTGACCTGCCCCGCGGGCGTGACGTCGGTGACCTGGCCCATCGTTCCAGTCTGCGACTGGACGGCGTTGAGTGCCACGTTCATGCCGAGCTCCTCGAGCTGTGACTTCACCTGAGTGTAGTTCTGCCCGATGTAGTTCGACGGGACGATCGTGACCGTGGCGGGCGCCGGCGGCGCCGTCGAGCTCGGCGGCTCGCTCGTGGGCGGGGCCGAGGTCGTGCTCGGGGCGGCGCTTGAGCTGCTCGGTGCGCCCGAGGGCAGCGGCGACGGGCTGAACAGCCCCGCGTTCGAGAGCCATACGCCGATCACCACGAACAGGAGCAGGAGCAGCAGGGCCACGAGCGGCCAGGTGAGCGGGCTGCGCTTGCGCTGCTTGCGGGCGGCGGGCGGCTCGGGCTGCTCGTCGTCGTCCGGGGCGTAGAGCGGCTGGTGGGCGTCCTCGCTCGCGGAGACGCCGGCATCCGCGCCGCGGCCGCCCTCGCCCATGAGGGGCAGGGCCGACGTCGCGGGCGCGCCGCGCGAGGCCGAGGCACCCGCCGCTGCGGCGGCGGCAGCGGCCCCGGCGGCCAGGCCGGCGCCCCCGACCACGGCGGTCGGGGCCGTCTGGCGCTGCAGCTTCCCGGTCGAGACGGCGTTCATCGCCTCCGTCGAGTCGTCCTGGAGCAGCATGCCCGGCACGGCGGCCTGCGCGGCCCGGATGTCGCCGCGGCGGATGGCCTCGGCCGCCTCCGCGAGCTTGATCGCGTTCGCGGGCCGGTTGCGCGGATCCTTGGACAGCATCGACATCAGCAGGGCGCGGACGGGCGCCGGGAGGTGCTCGGGCAGCGGCGGCGGGGCGTCGTTGACCTGGGCGAGCGCGATCGCGATCTGGCTCTCGCCCGAGAACGGGCGGTGGCCGGTGAGGCACTCGTAGCCGATCACGCCGAGCGAGTAGATGTCGCTCGAGCCGGTGGCCTGCTGGCCGGTGGCCTGCTCGGGCGCGAGGTACTGCGCCGTGCCCATGACCTGCCCGGTCTGCGTCAGCGGGACCTGGTCGGCGAGGCGGGCGATGCCGAAGTCCGTGACCTTGACCCGGTGGTCCGGGGTGATGAGCAGGTTCCCGGGCTTGACGTCCCGGTGCACGAGGCCCTGCCCGTGCGCGACGGCGAGGGCGCGGGCAGTCTGCGCGATGATGTTCAGGGTCCGGTCGGGGGACAGGACGCGCTCGCGCTCGAGGATGGCGCTGAGCGGCTCGCCCGGGACGAGTTCCATGACGAGGTATGCGGAGCCCTCGGCCTCGCCGTAGTCGAAGACATTGGCGATCCCGCTGTGGTTCAGCAGCGCGGTGTGGCGGGCCTCGGCACGGAACCGCTCGAGGAAGCTCGGGTCGCCCGCGTACTCCTCCTTGAGGATCTTGATCGCGACGACGCGTCCGAGCACCTCGTCCCGGGCACGCCACACCTCGCCCATGCCGCCGATGGCGATCCGGCTCTGCAGCTGGTACCTGCCGCCCAAGGTGATGCCTGACGTCGGTCTCACTTATTCAACACCGCCTCAAAGATCTTTCTCGCTGTCGGACTGGTCAGCGCGGCGCCCTGGTAGATGTCCACACCTTCCATCACCACGGTCACCTGAACCTGGGGGTTGTCTGCCGGGGCGAAGCCGGTGAACCAGGAGTTGTTCAGCATCTGGCCCTTGCTGTCGGTCACACCGAGCTCAGCCGTGCCGGTCTTGCCGGCCACCTTGACACCGGGGACCGCGGCCGCGCCGGCGATGCCCTGCGAGACCACGTCGGTCATCCACTCGGTGATCTGGCGGGCGATGTCCGGCGTCGTGGACGTGCGCAGCACCTCGGGCTTGGGCTCCGAGACGACCCGGAGGTCCGAGCCCGTGATGCTCTTGACGAGCGAGGGCTTCATCTGGACGCCGCCGTTCGCGATCGCGCTCGTCACGAGGGCGATCTGCAGCGGGGAGGCCTTCACATCGAACTGGCCGATCGCGGACTGGGCGAGCTGCGCCTGGTTGAGCTTCTGCGGCCAGACCCCGGGGGAGTAGTCGAGATGCAGCTGGTCCCCGGCGTCTTGCCCGTAGCCGAACGCCGCCGCCTGCTTGCCGATCGCGTCCTGGCCCAGGTCGAGGGCGATCGACGCGAACGGCGTGTTGCAGGACTGCTCGAGCGCGAAGGCGAAGTCCGCCTTGTCCCGCGTGTAGCAGTTGCCTCCGGCGTAGTTGGGCAGCTGGGTGTTGGTCCCCGGCAGCGTCATCTGGGCCGGGTTGGGCAGGACCGAGTCCTTGTTGTACTTCCCCGAGGCCAGCGCCGCTGCCGTGTCCACGAGCTTGAACACCGAGCCCGGGGCCAGCAGCGCGCCGGTGGGGCCGCTGACGCCCTGGTTGAGGTTGATGCCCTGCTGGGACTGGATCTTCTGCATGGCCGCCGACGCCGCCGCCTGGTCCTGCGTGGCGATGAGGTTTGGGTCGTAGCTGGGCTTGGAGACCATGGCGATGATCGCCCCGGTCTTCGGGTTCGTCACCACGATCGAGCCGCGCTGGCCGTCGGGGATGAGGTCGTAGGCGAGCTTCTGGATGGCCGGGTCGATCGTGAGCTCGACCGAGGCGCCCTGCGGCTGCTCGCCGAGGAAGAGCTGCCGGATCCGGTCCATGAGCAGCTCGTCGGAGCGGCCCGTGAGGGTCGAGTTCATCGTGTTCTCGAGGCCCGAGGAGCCGTACACGTTCGAGTAGAAGCCCGTGATGCCCGCGTAGAGGTCCTTGCCCGGGAAGGTGCGCTGGAACTTGCAGGTGTCGTTGCCGCTGGCCACGGACTGTGCGATCGGCTTGCCCGCCACGAGGATCGGCCCGCGTTCCTGGCAGAACGTCTGCAGGATCGCCCGGTTGTTCCAGGAGTTCTTGTTGAGGTCGTCCGCCCCGATCACCTGCACGTAGCTGATGGCACCGAGGATGAGGGCGAACATGACCGCGATCGCTATCCACGCATTCCTGATCGCCTGGTTCATCGGGTGCTCACCGCCTGCGTCGTCATGGTGTCTCCGGGCTGGGCCGGCTCGGTGTGCCGCGGGCCGCCGTCGGCCATCAGCGGTCCCTGGGCCACCGGCCTGCGGGCCGCGTTCGAGATCACGAGGAGCAGGGCCACGATGATCCAGTTCGCGAGCAGCGACGAGCCGCCCGCGGCGAGGAACGGCGTCGTCAGGCCCGTCAGCGGGATGAGCCGGGTGACGCCGCCGATGATCACGAAGACCTGCAGCCCGACTGCGGCCGAGAGCGCCGAGGCGAGGAGCTTGCCGAAGGAGTCGCGGGCGCCGAGGGCGGCGCGGAAGCCCCTCGTGACGAGCATGGCGTACAGCAGGACGATCGCGAACAGGCCCACGAGGCCCAGCTCCTCGCCGAACGAGGCCACGATCATGTCCGAGTGGGAGAACGGCACGAGGTCCGGGCGCCCCTGGCCGAGGCCGGTGCCGAGCAGGCCGCCGTTGGCCATGCCGAAGAGGCCCTGGACGATCTGGTAGCTGCTGCCCGAGGTGCGCCCGTAGACGTCCGGCGAGAACGCGTTGAGCCATCCGTCGATGCGCAGGCGGATGTGCGGCAGCGCGAGGCTCGCGGCCATCGCGCCGGCGAACATGAGCAGCACGCCCAGGATCGCCCAGCTCACGCGGCTCGTGGCGATGTAGATCGTCGAGATGAAGATGCCGAAGAACAGGATCGACATGCCGAGGTCGTGCTGGAAGATCAGGATGCCGATCGCGGCGAGCCAGGCCACCACCATCGGGCCGAGGTCCTTGAAGCGCGGCAGCTGGAGCTTCCCGATCCGGCGCCCCGCGAGCAGGATGAGGTCCCGGTTCGTGGAGAGGTAGCCGGCGAAGAACACGGCGATGGTGATCTTCGCGACCTCGCCGGGCTGGAACGTGGAGCCGGCCACCCGGATCCACACCTGGGCGCCGTTGATCTCGCCGGCGGTGATGCCGGGGACGAGGGGCAGCAGCAGCAGGACCGCGCTGACGATCAGGGAGATGTAGGTGAACCGGCGCAGGATGCGGTGGTCACGCAGGAACCACACGACGGCGATGGCCAGGACCATGCCCACCACCGTCCAGCGCGCCTGCGTATTGCCGTAGTCGGTCTGCGGGGTGTCGAGCCGGTGGATCATCGCGAGGCCGAGCCCGTTGAGGGTCACCACGATCGGAAGGATGAGCGGATCGGCATACTTCGCGCGGAAGCGCAGCACCGCATGGATCGCCAGGGCCGGTCCGGCCAGGAGGGCCTCCTGGAGCCAGAAGTCGCTGCCGAAGGCGGTGCCGTCCTGCAGGCCCTTCATGGTGTTCGCGCCGATGGACACGGCGAAGGCCAGGAGCAGGAGCAGCAGCTCCACGTTGCGCCGCGGCTTCTCCACGGTCTCGACGCCGCTCATCGGGTGCCTCCCAGGCAGGGGTCGGGGGTGGTGGTCGGGCTCGCACTCGGGCTGCCGCTGGGTGCGGCGGAGGCGGACGCCGAGGGCTTCGCGCTGGCCGACGGCGACGCGCCGTGCGCCGCGGTGCTGGACGGCGCCGCGCTCGCGGTGGCGCCCGAGCCGGGCAGGCAGCCCCTCGGATCGGCCTGGATCGCATGCACGATATCCTCGGCCGCCTCGAGGCCGTCCGCGGGCACCCCGGAAAGGAGCCGCTGCTGCGTGTACGGGCTCAGCGAGTCGAGCGGGATGTTCGTGGCCGAGTGGACGTGCGAGAGGGAGATCGGGCCCAGCTGCTGCGAGACGCCGTTGTAGATGGCCACGCGGTTGTCGTACGCGCCGACGTAGTAGCGGGTCTGCGTCCACGCGTACCCGAACCAGACGCCGAGGATGAGGGCCAGCGCGGCGACCACGCCGAGGCCGATCCGGAACCACCGCCGTACCGGGCGGGCCGGCGGTGTGGGCTCGTCCGCGTCCTCCTCGGGCTCGGGGCTGCGGTGGGTCAGGATCGCGGCGGCGCGGCGCGCGGCCGTGCGGCTCGCGACCGAGGGCAGCGAGCCCGTCTCGGCCGCCGACGCGGCGGCGCCCACGAGCTCGTGCGGGCGGGAGTCGAGTTCCCGGCGCAGGACCTCGGCGGAGAGGTGGGCGCCGAGGTTGGGGTCCGTCTCCGGCTCCTCGCGGCCGGCCTCCTCGCCGCCGCCCTCGGGGGCGGGTGCCGCCCCGGCCTCTGCGGCGGCGGCCTCGGAGGACGCAGCCGGGGCCGGCTCCGTGGCGGGTGCCTCCTCGGCGGCGGGCTGCTCGCTGGCCTTGGCCCGGGGCGGGTTCGCGGCGGCGGCCGAGGTCACCGGGGTGCGGGCCGCGGCTGCTGCGGTGAGGGTCGCCGCGGCCGGTGCCTGCGCGGGAGGGGCGGCCTCGCCGTCGTCCTCGCCGGCGACGACGTCGGCGACGATGACGGTCACGTTGTCCGGCGCGCCCGCGGCGAGCGTGAGCTCGACGAGGCGGTCGGCGCACTCGGCTGGGTCCTCGATCTCCCGCAGGGTGCGGTGCACGAGCGGCAGGGGGACGTAGTTGAGCCCGTCGGAGCACAGGAGCCATCGCTCGCCCTCGACCGCGGGGAACGTGGCGAGGTCCAGCTCGGGGCTCGCGTCCACGTCGCCGAGGACCCGCATGAGCACGTTCTTGTGCGGATGCGTCTCCGCCTCCTCGGGCCGGAGGCGGCCCTCGTTGATGAGGCGCTGGACGAAGGTGTGGTCGGTGGAGACCTGCTCGATGTCGTTCCCGCGCAGCCGGTAGGCGCGCGAGTCGCCGATATGGGCGAACGCGAACGTCCCCTCGGACAGCAGGAGCGCCGTCACGGTGGTCCCCATCCCGGCCAGGAGCGGGTTGGCGCTGACGAGCTCGGACAGGAGCGAGTTCGCGGTCTGGATCTCGTCCGCGAGCTGGGTCGCGGCCTCGCCCGCCTCGTACCCGCCGTGGTCGAGGTGGATGAGGTCCAGGACCGTCGAGGCACTGGCCACGTCGCCGCCCGCGTGCCCGCCCATGCCGTCGGCGACCACCATGAGATGACGACCCGCGTAGGCGGAGTCGTCGTTCTTGGAGCGCAGCCGGCCCACGTCGGAGCGGGCCGCGTAGCGCAGGATCAGCGGGGCCTCTGGCAAGGTCAGGGCCTCAGCTCGATCACAGTCTTGCCGATGCGGATCGGCACGTTCAGCTCGACGGGCTGGGCGCGGGTGAGCTGGTGGTCGGCGAGGTAGGTGCCGTTCGTGGACCCGAGGTCCTCGATGAACCAGCGGCTGCCCTGCGGGAACAGGCGCGCGTGGCGGCCGGAGGCGTAGTCGTCCTCGAGGACGAGCGTGGCCTCCTGGGCGCGCCCGAGCAGCACGGGGCTGCCCTCGAGCGGAAGGCTCGTCCCGGCCAGGGGCCCCTCGACCACGACGAGGCGGTGGGCCTGCTGGCGCGCGGGCGGCTCGGCGAGCTCGGGGTTCCGCCGCACCTGGCGGGCCGTCGGCGCGCCGGTCTTGTTTCGCCGGCCGACGGCGAGGTCACGGCGCATGGCGCCCACGACGCTGAAGACGAGCAGCCACAGCAGCAGGAGGAACCCGAGCCGCAGGGCGGTGAGCGTCAGCTCGTTCACGCGGTCCCTCCCCGGGGTGCCGGAAGCATGCGGAAGACGATCTTGGTGCGTCCCATGGTGATGGTGGTCCCGTCGTGGAGAACGGCGCTGCCCTCGATGCGGTGGCCGTTGATGTAGCTGCCGTTGGTCGAGCCGAGGTCCACCGCGTAGGCCGTGCCGCCGTCGGTGCGGATCTCGAGGTGCCGGCGGGACACCCCCGTGTCGTCGACGACGATGTCCGCCTCGTTCGAGCGGCCCAGCACCACCGAGTCCGCGTTGACCGAGTACCGCTGCCCGTCGATCTCGAGCACGGGCGAGAGCCGCACGGGCTGGCGGGTCGGGGCGGCGGGGAGGTTCGGCCGGGAGTCGTTCCGCTCGGTGCGTGAGTCGACCTCGAACTGGCCGGGCTTGAGCGCGGCGTCGTGCCGGAACGTGAAGCGGACCGGGCCCTGCAGCGTGTAGCCCTGGGAGCGGGCGTGCCTGACGGCCACGTCGCACAGCTCCTCCGCGAGCGGCTGGCCCCAGCCGCGCGCCCGCTCGAAGTCCGCGTCCGAGAGGTGCGCCTCGAAGACGTTGGGAGCGAGCGTGCGCCCCTGGTCGATCGAGAAGGCCTGGCGGTCCATCTCGCGGCGCAGCCTGCTGGCGATCTCCACCGGCTGCACCTGGCCCTTCGAGCCCGTCGAGAAGACGCCGTGGACGGCCTTCTCAATGCCGCGCTCGAGCCTGTCGAGCAGTCCCATGGCCCCTCCTTCCAGGTCCAGGGCCCGCGGGTGCGGGCGCAGTGCCACAGCTTCACGGAGCTGCGCACGCTGCGTGCACAGTCCTCACCCGATACTACTGGGCGCCTCTGGGTGCCGTCTGAACCGCGGTGTACCGACCGCGTAACGGCGCTTCGCCCGGCGCGCCGTCCCCTATCCTCGCCCATGCCGGCGGCCCCCGCGGGCAATTTCGCAATCCGCGGACCGCTCGGCTATGCTGGTTCTCGCTGCTTTCGCAGGGTCGGGGGTGACGCCCGGACGGCGGAAGTGCTGCGCGCGAGTGGCGGAACGGCAGACGCGCTGGCTTCAGGTGCCAGTGTCCGAAAGGGCGTGCGGGTTCAAATCCCGCCTCGCGCACACTAGAGGAAGGCCCCGGTCGATGACCGGGGCCTTCCTCGTTGCTCCTACTGCCCGCTGACGGAGGCCTCCAAGGGGAGCGGGCGGATCAGTGCCCGGCCTCCTCGCCCTCGCGCAAGGTGAGCGGGCGGATGAGCACCCGCAGCGGCGTGATGACCCAGCGCTCGTGGGTCTCGCGGAACTCGGCGTGCGTCGAGAACTCGTACAGGGCCGACCGTGCCCGCACCCAGCGCGGCCGCTCGCCGTTGAAGGGGTCCTCGCGCAGGAGCCGGAGCGTGGCCGGGTCCGCTGCGAGGAGCCTGACGAGGAAGGCGTAGAACCAGTCCTCGTGCACGGTGCGCAGCGGCAGGAACCACATGAGCCAGTCGAGCCGCAGATGGTACGGCGCCCACTGCCGCGGGATGCGCTCGGGCTCGCCGGGCTTACCGCGGAACCTGTACTCGCGCCACTCGGCGTCCTCCGCGGGCACCGTGTCCAGCGTGCCCTCCACCACGATCTCCACCCGGTTCCTCGTCACCGACCCGAACGCGCCGTACGCATTGACGAGCTGCCAGCGGTTGAACGCGGCGTTCATGAGCTGGCGGCTCGAGACGAGGTTCTTCGCCGGCCACCACGAGAGCCCGAGCAGCAGCAGGGACGCGGCGAGCACGACGGCGACCCACACCCAGGCGACCCAGTCGCCGGAGGCGGGCCACGCCGTCGTGCGCCCGGCGCCCGCGGTGACGTTCCAGGCGGCAGAGGAGAGCCGCTCGGGGACTGCCGGGAGCAGCCAGTGCACCGCCCCGTCGCCCACGGCGGCGAACGCCAGGACGATCGCGGACCAGTTCAGCCACGCGAAGTTCCCCGAGAGCACGAGCCACAGCTGCGTCACGACCACCACCGCCGCGGCGGCGGTGCCCACGGGTTGCGGGAAGAACAGGAAGAACGGCACCACGAGCTGCGCGGCATGGTTCCCGAGCACCTCGGAACGGTGCATCCACTTCGGCAGGAGGTGGAACTGCCGGCTCAGCGGCCCGGGCATCGGCTGGGTCTCGTGGTGGTAGTACAGCGCGGTGAGGTCGCGCCACTCCGGGCCTCCACGGATCTTGATCATGCCCGCCCCGAACTCGAGCCGGAACACGAGCCAGACCACGAGGAGGAGGATGGGGCGCGGCGGCGGGACCTGGTCGGAGCCGAGGAACGCGACCGTGAACCCCGCCTCGAGCAGGAGCATCTCCCAGCCGAACCCGTAGAACGTCTGCCCCACGTTCACGATCGACATGTACAGCCCCCACAGCACCAGGAACGCAGCGAGCGGAACCCACCACGGCCCCGCCTGCGGGACGCCCAGCACGAGCAGCGCCGAGACCACGAGCCCCACGGCGGCCGCCCAGCGGAACAGCCGGTCCGAGTACCGGTACCGGAACAGGCTCGGGCGGCGCAGGCGGTGGAAGCCCTCGAGGTACTGCGGGACCGGCAGGAGGCCCCGCTCGCCCACGAGCGCGGGGAACTGGTTGAGGCTCGAGAGGAACGCGACGAAGAACAGGGCCGCGATGCCGCGCTGCAGCACCCAGCGGGCCACCTCGGAATCGGTGGCCGCGAACCACGCCATGACCCCGGATGCCGCGTCCACGCCTCCACGCTACGCCCGGCCCCGCGGGCACAGGGAGGGGCGGTAGGCTCTACCCGCCGTGACTTCTGACCCCCGCCTCCCCGTCCCGGGCCCCGCGAGCGACGCCGGCCCCGCGCCGCTCGCTGCGCACGCGCCGTCGCGCCTGCCCGCCCCGGCCCGGCTCGCGCACCCGTTCTCCCCGGGGGTGCTCGCCCTCGTGTTCGTCGGCGGTGTGCTCGGCGCGCTGTCCCGGTGGGCGCTCGGCGTCGCGATCCAGGCCCCGGGCGGCTGGCCCCTCGGGACCCTGGCCATAAACCTCGTGGGGGCGCTGGCCCTCGGGGCGCTCCTCGAGTCGCTCGCGCGGCGCGGCCCGGACAGGGGCGCCCGGCGCCTCGTCCGCCTCACCGTGGGCACGGGCTTCCTCGGGGCCTTCACCACCTATTCGACCCTCGCCGTGGACGCCTCCCGCCTCCTCACGGCCGGCCGCGCGGCCGACGGCGCGTGGTACCTCGCGCTGAGCCTGCTCGGCGGCGCGGCGGCGACCCTCCTCGGGGTCGGCGGGGCCGCGTGGCTGCACCGCGAGGACCGGCGCGGGCTGGCCGCTGAGGCGCACGTCGCGGCGCACCCCCACGGCGGCCGTCCCCACCCCGCCCACCCCTCATCTGAGGGTCACGTTCTGGGGGGCACCTCACGTGACCCCCAGAATGTGACTCCCAGAGGGGCGGGGGAGGGGGCGGGTGCTGCGGGCGACGCCGGCGGTGAAAAGACCCCCGCTCTCGGTCCGGACCCCGGTCTCCAGCGCGGGGCAATGACCGAAACAGGGGGCGAATCCGGTGATGGGGTCGCGGACTCCGCTCAGGACAGCCCGGGGGAGCCCCGATGAGCCCTCTCGTGGCCCTGCTGCTGGGGGTGGCCGGCGGCCTGGGCGCGGTGGCCCGCTACGTGCTCGACACCGCCGTGAGCCGCCGCATCAAGGGCCCGCTGCCCTTCGCGACGATCGGCATCAACGTCACCGGGTCCCTCGCACTGGGCCTGGTCACGGGCGCGGTGCTCGCCGGGGCCGACCCGGCCCTGCAGGCCGTCCTCGGCACCGGCTTCCTCGGCGGATACACGACCTTCTCCACCGCGAGCTACCAGAGCGTGAGCCTCGCCCTCAGCGGCCGGTGGGCCGCCGCCGTCGTCAACGGGGTGGGCACGATGGCGCTGTGTCTGGCCGCCGCGCTGCTGGGGCTGGCGGCGGCCGCGGCGCTCGCCGGCTGACGCCTCGGACGCCGCGCGGCCGCGGCCGCCGGGTGGCCCCGGGCAGACGCGGCCGCCACCGCACCGCAGCCGGCTCCTGGGCGACTAGTCGATCTTCCCCGTGACGACCAGGCCCGCCCGCCCGAGCGTGTGGAAGAAGATGTTGAAGCCCAGGAAGGCCGGCGACGAGTCCCCGTTGACGCCGATGTCCTCGACGTCGAGCGCGTGGACCGTGATGAAGTAGCGGTGCGTCCCGTGCCCCGCCGGCGGCGCGGCGCCGACGAACTGGGCCGTGCCGCCGTCGTTCTTGAGCTGGATCGCGCCGTCCGGCATGTCCTCGCCGGTGGCGGTCCCGGCGCCCTCGGCCAGCTCGGTCACCGAGGCAGGGATGTTCGCCACGGCCCAGTGCCAGAAGCCCGACTGGGTCGGCGCGTCCGGATCGTAGACCGTGACCGCGTAGCTCTTGGTGCCCTCGGGCGCGCCGGACCAGGACAGCTGGGGCGAGACGTCCTCGCCGCCCGGCACGCCGAACGCGCCGGAGTACTGCCGGGGCGGCCACGGCTGGCCGTCCGCGACGGTCGTGCTCGTGACGGTGAAGCTCGCCGTCTCCGGGATGCGGTCAAAGGGATCGTTGCCACTCATGTGCAGCTCCTCTCTCGCGGGGAGCGGGGCGTGTGCGCCCACGCGCTTTCGATCCTAGGGCGCGGAGTGCCGAGATGAGCAGGGTGCACGGCGCGCGGGTGGGCCCGGCTCAGCCCTTCCGCCGCGGCTGCGGCGCCCGGAGGACCGCCAGGACGACGACGGCGGCCCCCGCCATGAGCACGGCGCCGATCGCGGCCGTGTACGCCACCCCGGAGTCGAAGGCGCGGTGCGCCGAGGCCAGGAGCGCTGCTGCCGCGTCGGCGTGCAGGAGCCCGGCCGCCTCCACTGCGCCGCCAAGCGTCTCGTGCGCCCGGGCAGCCTCCTCGGCGGGCAGCCCGGCCGGCACCTGCACCCCGGCCCGGTACGCCGCGCCGAGGATGCTCCCGAGGACCGCCGTGCCCAGGACGGCCCCGAGCTCGTACGCGGTCTCGGAGATGGCCGACGCCGCCCCGGCCTTGGCGGGCGGGACCGCGCTGAGGATGAGGTCGTTGGAGAGCGTCTCGGCCAGGCCGACCCCCGCGCCCGTCACCGCGAAGCCCGTCAGCAGCGCCGCAAGCGAGCCGTCGCGCCCGAAGCCGAGCACCACTGCGTACCCGAGGCCGTTCACCAGCAGCCCGGCCGCCATGACCGACCTGACCGAGAACCGGGCGGCGAGCCGCACCGCCGCCAGCCCCGCGACCACGGAGAGGGCCATGCCCGGGAGCATGAGCAGCCCGGCCAGGAAGGGCTCCTTCCCGGCCACGAGCTGGAGGTGCTGGGAGAGGAAGAACATGAACCCGACGAGCGAGAAGATGCTCAGCAGGTTGGCCGCGAGGCCCGCGCTGAACGCCGGGCGGGCGAAGAGGCGGACGTCGAGCATGGGGCCCTTGCCGCTCGCGGCGCGGGCGAGCTGGCGCCGCACGAAGGCTGCACCCAGCCCGAGCCCGAGGAGGACCGCCGCGGCGGGGGCCGGTCCGGCGTCGTGCGCGAGCTCCTTGATGCCGCCCACGAGGGCGACGGCGGCGCCCATCACGAGCGCGATGCCCACCGGGTCGACGGGCGACGGTGAGGGGTCGCGGGAGTCGGGCACGAGGACCGGGGCGAGGGCCAGGGCAGGGACGAGCATGGGCACGGCGAGGAGGAAGACGGCGCCCCAGGCGAAGTGCTCGAGCAGCGCCCCGCCCACGAGGGGGCCGAGGGCCGCGCCGCCGGAGAAGACCGAGGCCCAGATGGCCACGGCGAGCCGGCGCTCGCGGGCGTCGTCGAAGATGTTGCGGATCAGGGAGAGCGTCGCGGGCATGATCATCGAGCCGAACACGCCGATGAGCGCCCGCGCCGCGATGAGCTGGCCCGGCGTGGCGGCGAAGGCGGCGGCGGCCGAGACGGCGGCGAAGCCGGTGGCCCCGGCCAGGAGGATCCGGCGCCGGCCGATCCTGTCCCCGATCGAGCCCATGGGCACGAGCAGGCCCGCGAGGACGAGGGAGTAGACGTCGACGATCCAGAGCATCTCGGTCCCGGTCGGCGCGAGCGCGAGCGAGATCGCGGGGACGGCGAAGCTGAGCACCGTGTTGTCGACGGCGATGAGCAGTACGGGGAACATGAGCGCGGCGAGGGCGAGCCAGCGGCGCGCGGGGGTGAGGGCGGCGAGGCGGGGTGATGCCTGGGCCTGGACAGCCTGGTTCATCGGGGGGCTCCTGGTCTGGGGGACACGATAACCATACCGTCTGGACGGTATGGTAGCAATCCCACGTACAGTGTTCCGTATGCCCAGACCCCCCAAGGCCCGCGCGGCGATCCTCGACGCCTACCGCGACCTCCTCGTCTCCGACGGCGAGCGGGCGGCGACCATGGACGCCGTCGCCGCGGCGGCCGGCGTCTCCAAGGGTGGGCTGCTGTACCACTTCCGGAGCAAGGACGCGCTCGCCGAGGGCCTGCTCGGGCGGCTGTCCGAGGCCGCCGCCGAGGACCGCGAGCAGATGGCCTCGGCCGCCGAGGGGCCGTCGCGGTACTTCGTGCGCACCTCGGTGAGCACGGGCTCCGACCTGGACCTGCTCTTCGTCGCCACCGTGCGGCTGGCCCAGGCGGGGCACGCCGGGGCGCTGGCGGCGCTCGAGGAGCTCGACGCCGCGTGGCTCGAGATCATCCGGCGCGAGGTGCCGGACCCGGACGCCTCCGCGGCGATCATGCTTGTCGGGGAGGGGCTCTACCACTACTCCACGCTCGCCGGGGGCTGGCCCGAGGCGGCGTTCGGGACCAGCCTCGACGGGCTCCTGGCAGTGGTGGACCGCCTCCGCGGGGCGGCGTCGGAGTCCGACCGGCTTTAGGGCCCGGCCGCCGCGTATCCGGCCCGACACGCCGCTGCTGGGCCGACACGCCGCTGCTGGGCCGGCGCGCCGCGGGAAAGCCGGTCGGAATCGCCCGGCGGTTACCCCAGCACCCAGCAGCCCCCAACCCCTTCCAGCACCGGCCCCTTGACCTTGACGCAACGTCAACTCCTACCGTGGAACCACGAAGGGAGGACGCGCATGGACTGGGGCATCCAGGAGGTCGCCCGGCTCGCCGGGACCACGAGCCGCACGCTGCGGCACTACGGCAGCATCGGCCTGCTCGAGCCGAGCCGGGTGGGCCCGAACGGCTACCGCTACTACGACCGCGACGCCCTCGTCCGGCTCCAGCGCATCCTCCTGCTCCGCCAGCTCGGCCTCGGGCTCGGGGACATCGCGGTTGCCCTCGCGCACGACGGCGACGCGGCCCCCGCCCTGCGCCGCCACCTCGCGTGGATCGGTGCGGAGCAGGACCGGCTCGCGCGCCAGGCGCGGGCGGTGGAGCAGACCATCACCGCATTGGAGACAGGAGGGCCACTGATGGCCGAGGACATGCTCGACGGGTTCGACCACACGCAGTACAAGGACGAAGTCGAGGCCCGCTGGGGCACGAAGGCCTACGCGGACTCGGACGCCTGGTGGCGCGGGCTCGGCGCCGCGGGCCAGGACGAGTGGCGGGGGCGCGTGGCCCAGCTGAACGCGGACTGGCAGCAGGCAGCCGCCTCCGGCGACGCGCCGGGAGGCGAGGCCGCCCAGGCGCTGGCAGGCCGCCACGTGCGGTGGCTGGCCGGCATTCCGGGCACGCCCGGCTACCCCGACGGCCCGGCGAAGGAGTACGTGCTCGGCCTGGCCGAGATGTACGTGGCCGATCCGCGCTTCGCCGAGAACTACGGCGGCCCGGAGGGGGCGGCCTTCGTCCGCGACGCCCTGCGGGCCTACGCGGGGCGGGAGCTGTAGCCGAAGGCCGGCGGCTCAGGCGGTGGCCGGAGCCGCCGGCGGCTCAGGCGCTGCGGCCGGCCGCGAAGGAGCGCGCCGCCCGGGCCTGCTCGCGCGTGAGCTCCTCGATCCGGCCACAGGCCAGGCAGAAGAGGGTGAAGGTCCGGTGGCGCAGGGCCGCACCGAAGGGGTGGGCGCCGCCGGCCGAGGGGGCGATGGCGTGGTCCGCCAGGGTGTCGCAGGCCGGGCAGTGCAGGGCCGCGATGGTCAGGGCGTCCCGATGCGGGGCCCTCGATGGGTTGTGGTGCATGTGTCCCCCTGCCGGGTCCGCCGCCCGCGGCCCCGGGCGGAGTCGTCCGGGCTGAGCAAGGCGTCGAAATTGACAAAATTTTACTCTCCTTGTCATGCCCTCCGCAAGAGGTCTTTGGGCACGCCGCGAGGCCGCCGGGCGACGCCGGCCGCGCACCCGCCGTCGCCCGCTCGCCTGCCCGCCCGCTGGACGCGGCTCCGGCTAGCTGTTCCGCCCCCGCGCGGCGACCCGCCACCGGCCCACGACCTCCCCGCCGCTGACCACGGCGACCTCGTCGACGAGGTTCACCGCCACGCAGACGTGGTTCGGGATCACCCGCAGGCGCTCGCCGAGCGCGGGCAGCTCGGCGCCGTCGGGGAAGACCACCGTGGCGTGGTGCTCGGAGAGGCCGGTGATCCGCGCGTCGGCGACGTCCGCGAGCCGACCGAACCCCGTGGCCCAGCCGGGGCGGTCCCCGCCCAGGACCTTGCTGCCGGCGTCGAGCACCACCCGGCGCGGAACGCCGCCCGAGCCGTCGTGGCGGCTCACGACCGTCGCGGCGACCGTGAGGGCCACGTCCTCGGGTGCGCAGCGGCCCAGCTCGAGCTGCTGGGCGTCGCCGAACACGTACACGCCGGGACGGACCTCGGTGGTGGGCCCCGCCTCGGTGAGGAGGGCGCTCGGGGTGGACCCGCCGCTCACCCGGGTGACCTCGAATCCCGCGTCGGTGAGCAGACGCGCGGCCTCGGCGAGGGCACGACGCTCCTCCTCGGCCGCCTCGGCGGGCATGCCGGGGGCATACGAGTGGCCGGGGAACGTGAAGACGCCGGCCACGCGAAGCCCGGAGTCCGCCGCGGCACGCGCCACCTGGACGGCCTGCTCGGGGGCGACCCCGCTGCGGTGGTGGCCGCTGTCGATCTCGACGAGGACCTCGACGTCTGCCCCGGCGAGGTGGGCGCCCATGGCCCGGGCTGCCTCGGCCGAGTCCGTGCCCACCGCGATCCTCGCCCGGCGCGCGAGCCGCTCGAGCCGCTGCCCACTCCGCTCCGTCACCCACAGCGGGTACGCGATGAACAGGTCCGCCGCGCCGTGCTCGGCGAACACCTCGGCCTCGCCGATGGTGGCCACGGTGAGCCCCGCGGCCCCCGCGGCGAGCTGCAGCGCGGCGATCTGGGGGATCTTGTGGGTCTTGGCATGCGGGCGCAGCGCGAGGCCCTTCGCCGCGACGCCCGCGGCCATCCGCTCGACGTTGCGGCGCAGGACGTCGGCATCCACCATGATCTCGGGGGTGTCGATCTCGGGGGGAACAGGGCTCACGGGTGCTCCTGGGCTCGGGGACGGGTGGAAGCCCCAGCTTAGGCGGGCCGGCGGCGCGCGGCGGCCGCCCGGCGTCGTGCGCGCTGGCCGAGCCCTAGGCCGGCGTCGCGGGGCGTGCCTAGGCTGTGCCCATGCGGATCAAGATGTGCTCCATCCACGTGACCGACCCCGCCTCGGCCTTCGACTTCTACACCACGGTCCTCGGCTTCCAGTCCCTGCTCGCGATGCCGGAGGCGAACCTGTTCATCGTCACCACCCCGGACTCGGGAGGCGTGGGCCTGCTGCTGGAGCCGAGCGACAACCCGGTCGCCGAGGCGTACCGCCGGGGCGTGCACGACGCCGGGCTGCCCGCGATCGTCCTCGGCTCGCCGGACGTCGTGGCAGACTACGAGCGGCTCCGCGACGCCGGCCTCGAGTTCCGCGGGGAGCCGGCAGAGGACCCCTCGGGCATCTCCGCCGTGTTCGACGACCGGCACGGCAACTGGATCCAGCTCCACCAGGACTGACCCGGCCGCAGGACCGGGTCCGCACATCCCCAGCACAGCTTGGCGCTGGCGGCCTCACAGCGCGGCGGGCGAGGCTGGAGGGTATGGAATCCTCGCACAGCCGGCTCCGTCCCCGCCGCCGCGCGCGCCTCGCCTCCGCGGTCCTCGCCGCCCTGGGCGTGGCCGTGTTCGGCTTGGGCGCGCTCCCGGCCCAGGAGGCCCAGGCCGCGGGCATCGCCGCCGGGGTCCGGCACGTCTCCGCGGTGGGCGGCCAGGCCTCGGCCGGCGAGGCGGTGGTCGGCCGGGCCGCAGCCGGCAGCGCCCCGACGGCACGCCGCGACGGCCGGCAGGCCTAGGAGGGCGCCGGCGTGGTCACCAGCAGGGGCAGGGCCCAGGCCGCGCGCGCCTCAGCCGTGGCGTCCGCCGCGCAGCGAGCGCTCCGCCGCCGCGCCGTGGGCGCCGGACGCCGCCCGCGCGGCCTTCTCCTCGGCCGCGGCCTTGACGCGGCGCGCCTCCTCGCGGACCGCGGCCATGTTGGCCCGCTCCTCCTGGAGCCACTGCGGCCGATTGTTGAGCAGCTCGGTGATCTCAGCGGTCGTGAGCGGCTCGGTGATGCCGCCGCGCGCGAGGCCCGAGATGGTCACGTTGAGCTTCTGCGCCACGATCGGTCGCGGGTGCGGGCCGTGCTCGCGCAGCTCGGTGAGCCACGCGGGCGGGTTCTCGCGCAGCTGGTCGAACTCTTCGCGGGAGACGGTGCCCTCCTGGAACTCCGCGGGCGCGGCGGGCAGGAAGATCCCGAGCTTCTTGGCGGCGGTGGCAGGCTTCATGGACTGGGACGCGCTGCCCTGGGGGTTCGAGCTCATGGATCAAGGCTACCGTTGACGCATGCAGTCGGAGAGTGCCCAGCCCCTGAAGGTTGCCTTCGTCGCGGGCGTCGCGCCGGGCAAGTGGTTCCACCGATGGGAGGAGCGCTTCCCGGACGTCCCGCTCGCCTCGCAGATGGTCGACGACGCCGACCAGCTCGCCGTGCTCCGGGACGGGCGGGCGGACGTGGCCTTCGTCAGGCTCCCGGTGGACCGGGACCGCGAGCAGCTCCACGTGATCCCGCTCTACGAGGAGCTGCCGGTGGTGGTGGCGCCGAAGGGCCACGAGATCGCGGCCTTCGAGGAGATCCCCCTCGCCGAGGTGGAGGGCGAGCTCTTCGAGTACGACGGCGGCCCCTCCGAACGCCTCGACCTCGTCGAGGGCGGGGCGGGCCTCGCGATCATGCCCATGTCCGTGGTGCGGCACTTCAACCGCAAGGAGCTGCGCTACCGCCCGGTGACCGGAGTGGACCCCTACGGGGTGGGGGTGGCGTGGCGGCGCGAGGACGAGTCCGAGCACATCCAGGAGTTCATCGGGGTGGTCCGGGGACGGGGCGCGAACAGCTCGCGGCAGGCGTCGGTGCAGCGGGACCAGGCCGAGGCCGCCAAGAAGCGCCGCGAGGACCGGGCCGCGTCCCAGTCCAAGGAGGCCAAGGCCCGGAACGAGGCGAGCCGAACGGCGAAGGCCGCCCGTGCCGGCGGACGCGGGCGCCCCGGGGGCAAGCGCGGGCCGTCGGCGGGCGGGCGGCCGGGCGCGGGGAAGCGCCGGGGCCGCTGACGGGGCGAGGGCCCTCCCGGCACGGTGCGGGCACGGCTAGCCTGAGCAGGATGGAACGCTCTGCGGCGGCGACCGGCCACGGCCCGGCCTGCGCGGTGGGCACGGTGGGTGCCCCGCGCGGGGCCCTCCGTGCCGGGGGGCTGTAGGGGTGGCCGCCATGGAGCAGGCCGACCGCGCCAACCCGTTCGAGGGGCTGCCGTCCTTCAGGCTCGGATCCGGGCCACCGCTCCTGGTGATCCCGGGGCTGACCCCTCGGCACGAGGTGCCGCGGGGGCCGGCCTTCCTCGCCGAGTCCCAGCCGCTGGGGCCCCTCGCCCGGCACCGCGAGGTCTGGTGGGTCAACCGGCGCTCGGGCCTCGGCCCGGAGACCACCATGGCGGACATCGCCGCGGACTACGCGGAACGGCTGCCGCGGCTGGGCGCGCCGGTGGACGTCCTCGGTATCTCCACCGGGGCGGCCGTGGCGCTCCAGCTCGCGCACGACAGGCCCGAGCTTGTCCGCCGCCTCGTCCTCGTGGCCGGCGGCTGCCGGCTCGGGCCGGTGGGCAAGGCGGGGCAGCGGGCGCTCCTGCACCGGCTCGAGGCCGGCGACCTCCGCGGCGCCGGCGTGGAGATGGTCCGGCTCGGGGGGCTCCGCCCCGCCGCCCGCAGCCTCGAGAGCTGGGCCGGGTGGGTCATGGGCCCACTCATGTACCGCGGCTCGACCGCTGACGTCATGGCAGTGCTGCGTGCCGAGGACCGCTTCGACCTCACCTCGCGGCTCGCCGCCATCGACGTGCCGACCCTCGTGCTCGGCGGCGACGAGGACGCCCCGTACGGCGCCGCCGTGTTCCGCGAGACGGCCCGCGGGCTGCCCCGGGGGCGCCTGATCATGTACTACGGCCGCGGCCACGTCGGGGTCCCGCTCGTGCCCAGCTTCGCCGGTGACGTCCTCAGGTTCCTCGACGTGCCCTGAGAGGGACGCGCGGGAGCCCGCCGTGGCGGACTCAGCCCAGGCGCGCCAGGAGCGCGTCGAGGATGGGGATCTGGCCCTTGACGAGCTTGAGCCGGGCGGTGCGCTCGCTGACCCACTCGGCCCGGTCCACCTCGGGGTACTCCTGGACCCGGCCCGAGCCCTTGGGCCACTCGAGGGCGAACGTGTTGCTGACCACCTCGGCGGGCTCGAACTCCGCCTCGGCCGCGAACGCCGTGATCACCTTGCCGGAAGGCTGCCGGAACTCGCCCAGGTGCACATAGTCCGCGGCCGGCGGCGGGCTGCCCATTTCCTCGGCGAACTCGCGCCGCGCCGCGGCCAGCGGATCCTCGCCCCCCTCGCAGAGTCCCTTGGGCAGGGACCAGCCGTGCTCGTCCTTGCGGGCCCAGAACGGGCCGCCCATGTGCGCGATCCAGACCTCGAGCCCGTCCGGATACCCGGCGGGGCGGCGGTACAGCAGGATGCCGGCGCTCTTCATCGGCATGGCAGCTCCATGGGCCCAGCCTACGAGATGCCCAACCTACGAGACGCCGCCGGGGGCCGAGGAAGTCCTCGGCCCCCGGCGGCGCGCGGTGCTGCGGCCCTCAGCGGGGCTCAGTGGCCGCGGTGGGACGTGCTGTGCTCGCCCGAACCCTGCTGGCCCTGCTGGGACGTGCTGTGGCTGCCGGAGCCCTGCTCGTCCTGGCCCTGCTGGTCCTGCTCCGACTCGTGCTGCGACGAGCCGGGCACGTACTGGTGCACCCACTGGGACACCCAGCGCGGAGCCGGGGATGCGGGCCGCGAGTGGGCCGCGATGTAGGCCTGCTTGCCCACCTCCGAAGCGTGCTCCGCGGGGCCGCTCCCGTCTTCGCTGGACGCGGCAGCGGGCTGGGTGGGCTCGGCCGTCTCGCTGGGCTCGGCCGTCTCGCTCGGCTCCGGAGCGTCGGTCTTCGTCGGCTCAGCGGACTCGCTGGGCTCAGGGGTCTCGGTCTCGGTGGGCTCGGCGGTCTGGGTCGGCTCGGCGCTCTCGGTGGGCTCGGCGGTCTCGCTCGGCTCCGGTGAGTCGGTCTCCGTCGGCTGTGCCGTCGACGTCGCGGTGGGCTGGTCGGCCGCCGGCTGGACGCCGGGGGCGGCGATGGCGGCTGCTGCGGCGCCGCCGAGGCTGATAGCCCCGGCGGCCACGGCTGCGACCACCAGCTTGTGTGAGGCGAGGATAGTGAATCTGGACATGAAGTCTCTCCTGTTCGGGTGGCGTTCCCCGGGTGCATGTGAGATGGCACGTCTATGATTCGTGACGGAACCTGTTCATGTCACTACTGCGCATGACTATTTCAGAAAAGTTCATGTCGAGGACGTGGTTGCGGGCTGCCTCGCCAGGCGCGAGGACCGCAGGTGGTGCTCACAGGTGGAGTCGGAGGACGAAGAAGAAGTAGCACCAGACCGGCAGCGTCACCACCGACACGACAGCCATCGCGGTCCGTACCAGAGATTGCCCCCGAACGGTCGCGGAAAGCAGCCTGAACGCGACGACTCCCAGCATTCCTCCGACCGAGTTCAGGATCACGTCGTCGATGTCCGAGGCCCCCACTGCAAGAACACCCTGGATGACCTCCACAGCGGCGCTGGCCACGGCGACCGTGAGCATCGTCGTCCATGCCGCCGCCCGCTGTCGGAGCCACGATACGTAGAACCCGAGCGGGATGAAGATCAGGATGTTCCCGGCGATGTTGGCGAACGCCACTCTTCCGGTTCCTGAAGAGTGGCTGGACACGATTTCCGCGATACTCGCGAACGGAATGAGATTGAGCGATCGCTCCGAACCTGGTGCGCGGGAGAAGAGAAGCAGCCTCAAGAGGAAGGCCGTGTAGAGAGCGAAGACGGCGAAGATGATCCCGGTCTCCGCCTTCGCCCGTTGCGTGGCGGATCGCCACCTCGGGTCATCCTCCCCAGCTGAAGCGGGTTGCGGTCGCACGTCCATCCAGCGGGACGATACCGAGGGAACCTGTCGTGCTCCTGTGAGAGATGGGGCTCGGCCACCGCCGAAACGGCACGAGGTCATGACGGCAGCAGGGGGGGGGGGGGGCGCCCCCCCCCCCCCCCCCCCCCCCCCCCCCCCCCCCCCCCCCCCCCCCACCCCCGGGGGGGGGGGGGGGCCCCGCCCCCCCCCCCCCCAGCCGCCC
>NZ_JAUSTE010000017.1 GCF_030812675.1 Sinomonas atrocyanea
GGAAAACGGAGCCAGGAAGCCACGAGGCGCCGCCGGGATCACCTTCCCGGCGGCGCCTCGCCATGCCCACTTGACAGCGGACTACTCCATATCAGATGTAGTAGTACTCCGCCGGGTCCACGGCCGGCTTCGTCTCCTTCGCCGCGTCGCGGTGGCGCCAGGTCGCTGGCACGCCCGTGACGATCGAGTTGGGCGGGGCATCCTTGACCACCACGGCGTTCGCGCCGACGGCGCTCCCGGCCCCGATGGTGATGGGCCCGAGGACCTTCGCGCCCGCGCCGATGGTCACGCCGTCACCGATGGTGGGGTGACGCTTGACCTTCGCGAGCGAGCGGCCGCCCAGGGTGACCCCGTGGTAGAGGAAGACGTCGTCGCCGATCTCGGCGGTCTCGCCGATCACCACGCCCATTCCGTGGTCGATGAAGAACCTGCGCCCGATCGTCGCGCCCGGATGGATCTCGATGCCGGTCAGGAAGCGGCCGGCCTGCGAGATCAGGCGCGCCGGGAAGCGGAGGTCCTCGCGCTGCCACATGGCGTGGGTGAGGCGGTGGATCCAGATGGCATGCAGGCCGGAGTACGCGAGGAAGTTCTCGACGTTGCCGCGGGCTGCCGGGTCGTGCGCCGCGGCGGCCTCGAGGTCTTCCCTCAGGCGCGCCACCGTGCGTTTGATCAGAGACACAGGTTTCCTTCTGCCGAGCCCGGAACCCGGGCCCCTAGCCGCGGATGTCGTCGTACAGGACCGTGGAGATGTAGCGCTCGCCGAAGTCGCACACGACGGCGACGATCAGCTTGCCCTTGTTCTCCGGACGCTTGGCAAGCTCGAGCGCGCCCCAGACGATCGCGCCGGAGGAGATGCCGCCGAGGATGCCCTCCTGTGCGGCGAGCGCCCGGGCCACCTCGACGGAGTCCTCGAGGGTCGCGTCGAGCACCTCGTCGTACACGTTCGTGTCGAGGATCTCCGGCACGAAGTTGGCCCCGAGGCCCTGGATCTTGTGCGGGCCGGCCGGGCCGCCGTTGAGGATGGCGGAGTCCTTCGGCTCGACGGCCACGACCTGCACGCCGGGCTTGCGCTCCTTCAGGACCTGGCCGACGCCGGTGATGGTGCCGCCGGTGCCGATGCCACTGACGAAGATGTCGACGCCGCCGTCGGTGTCGTTCCAGACCTCCTCGGCCGTGGTGGCCCGGTGCACCTCGGGGTTGGCCGGGTTCGCGAACTGCTGGGCCCAGATCGAGTTCTCGGTGTTGGCGACGATCTCCTGGGCCTTCTCCACGGCGCCGCGCATGCCCTCGGAGCCCGGGGTGAGCACGATCTCGGCGCCGTAGGCGCGCAGCAGCACTCGGCGCTCGGTGGACATCGTCTCGGGCATCGTGAGGATCACCTTGTAGCCGCGGGCGGCGCCCACCATGGCCAGCGCGATGCCCGTGTTGCCGGAGGTGCCCTCCACGATCGTTCCGCCCGGCTTGAGCGCGCCGGCCTTCTCGGCAGCATCGATGATGGCCACGCCGATGCGGTCCTTGACGCTGTTGGCCGGGTTGTAGAACTCGAGCTTGACAGCGACCTGGGCCTCCAGGCCTTCCGTGAGCCGGTTGAGCCGGACCAGGGGGGTGTTGCCGACCAGCTGCGTGACGTCGTCGTAGATGCGTGCCATGAGTCCTTAGCTTTCTGGAAATGGGCGTGACAGTTTGACCGTAGAGGCCGGCTGCGGCTTCAGCCTAGCCAGCGCGCCGAAGCGGCGGCTAGGAGGTCAGCCACTGCGAGTAATATTTTCTGGCCTTGGCGAGCTTGGGATTGATGATCACGCTGCAGTAGCCCGCGTCCGGGTTCTTCGCGTAGTAGTCCTGATGGAAGTCCTCGGCCGGGTAGAACGTGCCCGCCCGGCTCACCTCGGTCACGATCGGGGCGCTCCAGAGCGGCTGGTTGCGCTCGATCGCGCGCTCGAACAGGTCCTTCTCCTCATCCGTCAGGTAGAACATCGACGAGCGGTACTGGGTGCCGACGTCATAGCCCTGCCGATTGGGCGTGGTCGGATCGTGCAGGACGAAGAACAGGTCCAGCACGGTCTCCTCGGGGATGACCTCCTCGTCGAACGTCACCGCGACGACCTCGGCATGCCCCGTCATCCCGGAGCACACGCTGTAGTAGTCGGGGTCGGGGAAGTGCCCGCCGGTGTAGCCGGAGACCACCGAGGAGACGCCGCGGGTCTTCTGGTAGACCGCGTCGAGGCACCAGAAGCAGCCGCCGCCCAGAATGAAAGTCTTCATGCTGCCTACAATGTCCGCAGCCCGCGGAAGATTCCCGAGAGAGGACCTCGCCTCGTGACAGAGCAGAACGGCCCCGTCCCGCTGGACGCATCCACCGGCCCCAGCGCCGAGCCCGGCGGCGAGGAGGCCCCCGAGGGGACTCCCGGCGCAGCGGAGGGGGTGACGCTCGCCGACGTCCTCCTGGCCATCGAGGAGCTGTGGCCCGAGTCCCTCGCCGAGGGATGGGACGCGGTGGGCCTCGTGACGGGGCGTCCCTCCCAGCCGGTGCGCAGGATCCTGTTCTGCGTCGACCCGGTCCTGGAGGTGATCGAGGAGGCCGCCGCGTGGGAGGCCGACCTCGTGGTGGCCCACCACCCGCTGCTGCTGCGCGGGGTGACGAGCGTCGCCGCGAACACCCCCAAGGGCCGCGCGGTGCACCGCCTCATCGAGTCGGGCACCGCCCTCGTGAGCGTCCACACGAACGGCGATTCCGCCGTGGGCGGCGTCTCCGACGTCCTCGCCGACGCGCTGGGGCTCGACGACGTCGCCCCGCTGACGAAGGCGGCCAACGGGCTTCCCGAGGAGGGGATCGGCCGCGTGGGCGACCTCGCCGAGCTCACGAGCCTGGGCGACCTGGCCGGGCGGCTCTTCGGAATCCTGCCGGCGGTGGCCGGCGGCGTCCGCGTCTCCGGCGACCGCGACGGGCTCGTGCGCCGGGTCGCGCTGTGCGGGGGAGCGGGGGACAGCCTGTTCGATGCCGTCCGTGCGGCGGAGGCCGACGTCTACATCACCGCGGACCTCCGCCACCACCCGGCCTCGGAGGCGCGGGAGGCGTCCGCGGACGGGCGCCCCTACCTCATCGACGTGAGCCACTTCGCGAGCGAATGGCTCTGGCTGCCCGCAGCCGCGTCCGCGCTCGACAACGTCCTCACCGACCAGGGCCACAGCCTCGACATCAGGGTCTCCACGATCAACACCGATCCCTGGGACTTCATCCTCACCCCCGGCGAGGGATAGAGTCGCAGCCACCGGCCGCCACCGCCACTCCATCCAGGGCAGCGGCCCCTAAGGAGGAACGATGCCCAAGGCCCCGGCCGCCGAACAGCTCAAGCTCCTCGGGCTGCAGGCCCTGGACGCCCGGCTGCGCTCCCTCGAGGTGCGCCGCCGGAACCTCGAGACGGACCCGCGGCTCGGCCCCGCGAAGGCGGCCCTCGAGCAGGCCTCCGCGGCGGCGCGCGACGCCGACCGGGCCGTGGCGGAGGCGGAGGCCGAGCTCGCCGGGATCGAGGCGAAGGTCTCGGAGACCTCCACGCGGATCGCCCGGGACGAGGACCGCCTCTACGCGGGGGGCCTGTCGAAGGACCTCGAGGCCCTCCAGAAGGACGTCGCGGGCCTGCGTGCTCGCCAGAGCGACCTCGAGGACGTCGAACTCGAGGTCCTCGAACGCCTCGACGGGCTGCGCTCGGCGCAGGGCACCGCGGCCGAGGCCCTCGGCGACGCCCGCGGCGCGAGCGACGAGCTCCGCGCCGAGCTCGAGGCCCAGCTCGCATCGATCGCCGCCGAGCGGGCCGCGGTGGCCGAGGAGCGCGCCGCGTATGCCCAGGGCGTCGAGCCCGGGCTCGTGGGGATCTACGAGAAGACGCTGGCCAAGCGGGGAGTGGGGGCCGCGCGCCTCTTCCACGGGACCTCGGAGGGGTCCGGCATGGCCCTGAGCCCAGGAGACCTGGCGGCGATCCGGAGTGCCGCCGAGGATGACGTGGTCTTCTGCCCGGACTCCGGGTGCATCCTGGTCCGCTCGCCCGAGTGGGCCTGAGGGGCCGCTCCGGCCTCAGTCCCTGAGCACGAGCGCCAGCGAGTGCGGGCGGCGCGCCGTCCCGGGGAGGAGCTCCGCCTCCCACTTCTCGCGGGCGACGGCGAGCAGCGCCTCGGGAGTCGCCGGCGCCTTGCCGCGCCGGGTGAGCAGGTGCCGGACGAAGTCTCCCCGGTGGTGCTTGGCGAAGTGGCTCACGACGCTGCGCTTCCCGTCCCGATCCCTGAACACATCGACCGTCACGGTCCCGGCCGGCGGGGGAGCGTAGGCGGCGGCGTACGTGCTCGAGCGGCAGTCCACGACGAGTTCCCGGGCCGCGCGGTCCGCGAGCGCCTCGGCGAGGAGCGGCCTCCAGTACCCGGCGAGCCGCCCGAGCCCGGGCAGGGAGGCCGACATCGACAGCCGGTACGCCGGCACCCTGTCCGCGAAGCCCACGGCACCCCACAGCGCGGAGACCACGACGACCCAGTCGTCGGCCCTGCGGCGCTGCGCCGGGGTAAGGCCCGCATAGCCGAGGGCCCCGTACAGGACGCCCGAGTAGACGGCGTGGGCCGGCGCCGCCGGTTCCGTCGCGAGCCGCCGGTTCCGCTCGACGTCGTGCGCGAGCGACGCGCCGACCCCGAGGACCGCGAGGGCGTCCTCGCGCCCGCTCACCTCGGCCAGCGCCTCCATGGCCTCCTTGCGGGCCACCTCGAGCTGCGGGAAGCTCAGCGAGCCGAGGTCGACGGCGGGGCCGGAGGGCGCGGGCGTCTTGCCCTCGGAGGGGGGAAGCAGGATGAGCACCACGGCATCGTACCCGGCGCCGGAGCACGGGAGGAGTGCGGGCCTATAGACTGGGAAGTCGAGGACAGGTCGGCCGGGCGACCGCGGGGCGGTCTGGCGCATGCCAGGGCGCCGCGAGGAAAGTCCGGGCTCCGCAGGGCAGGGTGGTGGGTAACGCCCACTCGGGGAAACCCGCAGGCCAGTGCCACAGAGAACAGACCGCCGCGGACAGGCGCCTGGCGCCGCGTCCGCGGTAAGGGTGAAACGGCGGTGTAAGAGACCACCAGCTCCCCGGGTGACCGGGGAGGCTCGGTAAACCCCACCCGGAGCAAGGCCAGACAGGGCGCGTTCGAGGGCTGCCCGCCCGAGCGCCCGGGTAGGCCGCTCGAGGCCGCCGGCAACGGCGGTCCTAGATGGATGGTCGCCTCCCGCGCCCGGGCAACCGGGCGCGGAGACAGAACCCGGCTCACAGGCCGGCCTGTCCTCGCCCCCCCGACCCCCCCGCCGGCAGAACCGAGAGCCTGTGAGTGACTTCACAGGGCTCCCGGTCCCGCCCCCGGACTGCCGCACGTACACTGGAAGAGAACGTAGAAGTTCTCCACGGGCCGGGCTCTGCGATCGCAGGACCGGCTCTTTTCATGCCCGCTGACCAAACCCCTGGACATCAACGGCGGGCATCCGCACGACGGCGTGCGAGAAGCAGAGAAAGGCACCTGTGTGAGCACAACGACGGAAACCGCACTCGGCACGTGGATCGGACGCGAGGCCGCCGCGGAGGAGATGATCCCGGTCATCGGCCGGCTCTACCGCCAGAACAACGTGGTGACCTCGGTCCACGGCCGCAGCCTCATCAACCAGTCCGTGGTCGGACTGCTCAAGGCCCACCGCTGGGCCCGCCAGATCGACAGCGAGGAGCTCGCCCTCGAGGAGACCCTCCCGATCCTCAAGGCGCTCGACACGCTGGAGCTCGGCGCGGCCTCGATTGACATCGCCCGCCTGAACGAGGCGTTCCGGGCCGAGGGGCAGACCCTCCCGCTCGAAGACTTCCTGCGGGCCGAGCTCGCCGAGATCGTGGGCAAGCACGGCGCCGATCCCCGCAAGGGCACCGACGTGGTGCTCTACGGCTTCGGCCGCATCGGCCGTCTGGTCGCGCGCATCCTCATCGAGCACGCCGGCGGCGGCGCGGGCCTGCGCCTGCGCGCCATCGTGGTCCGCAAGGGCTCCGACAAGGACCTCATCAAGCGCGCGAGCCTGCTGCGGCGCGACTCCGTGCACGGCGCCTTCGAGGGCACCATCACGGTGGACGAGGAGAACAGCACGATCCTCGCCAACGGCACCCTCATCCGGGTCATCTACTCGGACAGCCCCGCCACGGTCGACTACACGCAGTACGGCATCAACGACGCGATCGTCGTGGACAACACCGGCAAGTGGCGCGACGCGGAGGGCCTGGCCCAGCACCTGCAGAGCAAGGGCGTGGCCCGGGTGCTCCTGACGGCCCCCGGCAAGGGCGACCTTCCGAACATCGTGCACGGGATCAACCACACCTCGATCTCGGCCGACGACCGCATTGTCACGGCGGCCTCGTGCACGACCAACGCGATCACGCCGGTCCTGAAGGCCATCAACGACAAGTACGGGGTCGTCCACGGCCACGTCGAGACCGTGCACTCCTTCACGAACGACCAGAACCTCATCGACAACTTCCACAAGGGTGACCGCCGCGGCCGCGCCGCGGGGCTCAACATGGTCATCACCGAGACGGGCGCCGCCAAGGCCGTGGCCAAGGCCCTGCCCGAGCTGGCCGGCAAGCTCACCGGCAACGCGATCCGCGTCCCCACCCCCGACGTGTCGATGGCGGTGCTCAACCTCAGCCTCGAGAACGAGACCACCAAGGACGAGGTCAACGCGTACCTTCGCGAGATGTCGCTGCACTCCGACCTGCGCAAGCAGATCGATTACATCGACTCGCCAGAGGTCGTCTCGAGCGACTTCGTCGGCTCGCGCCGCGCCGGGATCGTCGACGGCCTCGCGACGATCTCGACCGGGAAGAACCTCGTGCTCTACGTCTGGTACGACAACGAGTTCGGGTACAGCTCGCAGGTGGTCCGCGTCCTCGAGGACATGGCCGGCGACCACGCGCCGTCGTTCCCCGTGCAGACCGCCGCCGACGAGTACACCCTCGCAACATCTCGGTAGCAATCGGCGGGGAAACTGGATTCGGCGACGGCCCAGGGGCAAGATGCACCTATGGAAGCAACAGAGCATGAGAGCACGCTCGAGCACGCGCTCGACGTCGCCAAGGCCAACGCCAAGCAGGCAAAGCTGCTCGTCGACCACGCGAAGGCGGCCCTTGCGCACGGGGACGTGACCCCCGAGCGCGTCGCCCAGCTGGAGGAGCTCCAGCGCGCGGCTGATGAGGACCTCCAGCGGGTCATCCGCGAGCAGTAGATCCCGCCTCGATGCGCGAAGGGCGCCGCACCACCCGGTGCGGCGCCCTTCGGCGTCTGCGTACGGCCCTATCCGCTGTCCGCTGTCTCAGATGTGCTCGTGCACGTCATGGTCGTGGTCGTCGTGGCCGAACGGGTCCGGGTCGACTCCCGGCATCCACGTGAGGCCCGGGACGCCCCACCCGTGCTTGCGCGCCGCCCTGCGCGCCTTCTTCCCGTAGCGGTCGATCAGGCGGTCGACGTAGAGCTTGCCGTCGAGGTGGTCGTACTCGTGCTGCATGACCCGGCCGAACCAGCCCGTCGCGACGAACTCGAGCGGCTGCCCCTCGCCGTCGAACCCCTCGACCTTGACCCATTCGGCACGCTGCAGCGGGTAGCCCTCGCCAGGGAAGGAGAGGCAGCCTTCCTCGTCCTCCTCGGGGTCCGGGGCAGCGCCGGAGATCTTGGAGAGGGTCAGGCGCGGGTTGACGATCGCGCCGCGGGGCGGGACGCCGTCGTCGTTGGCGAACTTGTACACGAAGACGCGGAGGCCGACCCCGATCTGCGGAGCGGCCAAGCCGACGCCGTGGGCGGCCTCGTTCGTCTCGTGCATGTCCTCGATCAGGTCGTGCAGGGCGGCGTCGAATTCCGTGACCTCGGAGGCGCGCCGGTGGAGCACAGGCTCCCCCCAGATGGTGATGGGACGGACGGCCACGGTGCGGCTCCTCTTCTGTGCCGGGGCATTTCGCCCCCACGGATCGACGGGACGGCGAGGGACAACAACGAGGCCGCCGGGGACAACCCCGGCGGCCTCGTGGTGGCCGGAGACCCGGCCTCTTCGGGGTGAGTAACGGGGCTCGAACCCGCGACCTTCTGGACCACAACCAGACGCTCTGCCAACTGAGCTATACCCACCGCGTGCGCTGTTCGGGGAGGGCCGAGCTGGCTCAGCCGTCCTTCCCCGTGAAAGCAACGAGAAATAGTCTACCTGCTCCGCGGCGGTGCTCACGACCAAAACGGCCGCCCACGGCTAACTTTTTTCTGCGGTCTCCGGGCTCGCGGCCGTTCCTGCTGCTGCGGCACCTGAGGTGATCCGCTCCGCCGCCTCGCGGGCCGCTGCAGAGTCGGGACCCGGCGCGGGGACGAACACCGTTTCCCGGTAGTAGCGCAGCTCGTCGATGGAATCGCGGATGTCCCCGAGGGCCCGGTGATTCCCGGTCTTGGGGGGCGACTGGAAGTACGCCCGAGGGTACCAGCGGCGGGCCAGCTCCTTGATGGTCGAGACGTCGATGACGCGGTAGTGCAGGTACTCGACCACCTCGGGCATGTCGCGGGCCAGGAAGATCCGGTCGGTCCCGACCGAGTTGCCGCCGAGCTGGGCCTTGTTCGGCTCCTTGACCCACGACCGGATGTAGGCCATGACCTCGGCCTGGGCCGCCTCCATGGTCATGCCGTGGGGCAGCTCGTCGAGCAGCTTCGATTCGGTGTGCATGGCGCGGACGAAGTCGCCCATGCCGGCCAAGGCCGCGTCGGAGGGCCTGATGACGACGTCGACTCCGTCGCCGAGGACGTTGAGCTCTGAATCGGTGACGAGGACGGCCACCTCGATGAGGGCATCGGCGACCGGGTCGAGGCCGGTCATCTCGCAGTCGATCCAGACGATGTGTTCGTTGCTGATGGGCACCCGCCAAGAGTACCGCCAGCCGGGGCCGGCCCCCGGTTCCCGACGGGCCGGGCGGGGGCGCCGATGCTAGAATGAGCCTCTCCCGCACCGACCGAAGGGGTGGCCCATGTCCTCTCAGCGCCCTGCCCTGCCCGGGAGGATTCTCGAGCGGCTGGGCTCCCTGTGGACGTCGGTTCCCCCCGCGGGCGTGAACCAGCCCCCGCACTGGGCGCTGGGCCAGGGCTTCGTCGGCTCCCTGCTGATCGTGGTCGGATCCTTCGGGGTCGGCTGGCTCGCAGACGCCTCCCAGTTCAACCGCACCGCGCTCTTCATCATGCTGCGCACCGAGACATGGGGCGTCACGGCCTGCATCATCGCGCTAGTGATCGGGGCCATGCTCCTCACCCGGTCCTGGCTGAGGCTCGGACAGCGGCTGCGCCACTGGGGGCCCGGGACGATCCGGCCCACCGTGGCGGCCGTCCTGCTCTGGGGGCTTCCGCTCGCGGCCGCCGTCCCCATCTACTCGCGGGACGTCTATGCCTACGTGGGGCAGGGCAGGCTCATGGCCGCCGGGCTGAACCCCTACGACACCGGGATCTCGAGCCTGAACAACTGGCTCGAGCTCGGCACGGACCCCTCGTGGGCCTCCACCCGCACCCCCTACGGGCCGTACTTCCTGTGGTTCGAACGCTGGATCGTGCAGCTCACGGGGGGACAGCCGGACCTCTCCGTCCTGCTGTTCCGCGTCCTCGCCCTCGGCGGGGTGGCACTGTGCGCGTACTACGGCTACCGGCTCGCGGAGCTCCACGGGGTGGACGGCGCTCGGGCCGTGTGGCTGACCGTGGCGAACCCGCTCTTCCTCATCTCCTGCATCGCGAGCGCCCACAACGAGGCGCTCATGATCGGCTTCGCCGTGGCCGGGGTCTACTACGCGGCGCGCGGCAACTGGCTTGCAGGGATCGTCCTGACGACCCTCTCCATCGGCGTCAAGCCGATCACCGCCGTTGTCCTGCCGTTCATCGGCCTCCTCTGGGCCGGTCCCCGGGCCTCATGGCCGCGCAAGTTCCTCTGCTGGACGGGCACGGGCCTCATCTGCCTGGGCCTGTTCGCCGTGAGCTCGCTCGTGTACGGCCTCGGATTCGGGTGGGTGAACGCGATCGTGGACCCCACGCCCGGATTCATCGCCTACACGCCGTCCGGCTTCACGAGCAACATCGTGGCCGCCGTGCTCGGAGCGATGGGCCTCGACGGCGGCCATGCCGCCGAGGTCTACCGGGGCATCCTCAAATGGGCGGGCATCGCGGCTGCCGTCTGGCTCATCTTCCGCGGCGACGACCGGCAGGTGGTGCGCCGGCTCGGCCTCGCCTTCATGGCCATCGTGGTCCTCGGCCCGATCATCCAGCCGTGGTACGTCCTGTGGTTCTTCCCGTTCCTGGCGGTGACCGGGGTCCGCGACGACTGGCAGGTGAAGCTGTGGTACCTGACCGTCGTGTTCTTCGTGGTGTTCGGCGCCCAGGACCAGCTGCACGTGTTCGGGTTCGTGAACATCCCGCTTCCGCCCGATGCCCTCGCCGGGCTCGTGGCCCTGGCCTTCGTCGCCTACCTCGTCCTGCTCGACCCGAAGACGCGGCGCATCGTGTTCGAGCGCCCGCGCGAGCGGGGCAGCAGCCGGACCAGCACGTTCTGACCTGATTGATCGACTGTCGGGGGCGCGCCGCCGGTGGGCCGGCGCGCCGGCCGGACTACGCGGCGTCGGCCTCGTGGCCCGCCTCGCGCCGGGGCTCCGCAGGCGCGCCGCGCCGTCCGAGACGCACGAGGCGGATCGCGGACCACACGAACAGGATCACGAGCAGCACGTTCCGCACGGTGAGCACCACGGCCATGAGCGGGTTGTTGTGGCTGAGCGCGTCGTAGAACAGCGGGTAGATGAAGTACGTGGCGACCGCGATGCCGAGCAGGAGCCGCGCCGGGACCCGCCAGGCGGCGCGGTCCTGGGCGATGCCGAGCGCCACGACGGGGCCGAGCCAGACCATGAACTGCGGCGAGCCGACCTTGTTGAACACGATGAAGGCGCTCACCATGGCGAGCGCCCCGGCGAGCAGGAGCTCCGAGCGGTCCTCGTGCCCGCGCTTCTTCCCCTCGTGGAGGGCCCAGAAGATGGTTCCCGCGATGGCGGCGGCCACCAGGACGAACAGCGGCTGCATGAGGGCGGACGCCACCGTCGACCCGGGGCCGTCCACCTGCATCGAGTTGATCTCGGTGTTCATGTACATGTGGGCGCCACCGAGTCGGAGGACCGACATCCACAGCCACGGCGTCGTGAACGTCGCCTCGAGCTGCATGCCGCGTGAGCCCTGGGTGGTGAGGAAGTCGAGCAGGTGGCCGAGCACGCCGAGGGCCGCGGCGGCAGCGACCACGCCGGCGGTGACGAGCGCGGCGCCCACGAGCACCTTCCAGCGGTCCCTGACCACGGCGAAGAGCGGCAGCAGGGCGGCGGCGGGCCAGATCTTCATCCAGGTGGCGAAGGCGAGGATGGCCGAGGCGGCGAACGGGCTGGCGACGCCGAGGCTCAGGCCCATGAGCACGATCGGTGCGGTCACGCCGTCGACCCTGGCGAAGCCCAGCAGGCCCATGAGGGCGATGAACACGAGCCACCACCACCCGGCGCGCACGCCCTCGGCCTTCTTGCCCCAGCCGCTGAGGATTCCGAGGGCGGCGCCATTGAGCAGCGACGTGAGCACGACCCACAGGATGAGGAAGGGGCCCGGACCGGCCAGCCCCGAGATCCAGATCGGCAGGAGCCCGACCATCGGGTAGACCCACGGTGAGGGCTGCACGTTCTGCGGGAAGCCGTCCGCGGCCCAGGCGCGGTAGATGTTCGTGTCGCTGAACGCCTGCCCCTGGAAGACGAAGATGGAGAGGTAGGCCAGGTAGCCGAGGTGGACGGCGAGGTAGCCGGTCAGGAGGCCGGCGGGGGAGAGGAGCCACGCGGTGACGCGGTGGGGCTGGGCGGCGCGGCTCTCGTCCGCGGGCTGGCTCTTGTCCGCGGGGCGGGCAGGCTGGATGGAAATGGCTGTTCTCCTCGCTACGGACCGGCGGGCCGCACGGGGGCTCGCGACCGCCCGCAAGTCTACCAGCGGGCCCCTGCGCCGCCGGGGCCGCGGCGGCCGGCTGGTAGCATCGGGAGGACGTCATGCCGACGGGGACGGCGCCCAGCGGGCGGCCTCAGTCCGGCGTTTGAGAGACAGCGCTTCCCAGCCAGCGCTTCCGAGACAGTAGGGACCTTGATGCCTCAGCCTCCGGCAGGCGGCAGCCTGAGCGTCCCCCGTGCCGCGGGCACCATCGCCGGGCTTCCGGGCGACGGCCGCATTGCCGTGTGGCAGGGGGCGGCCTCCGCGCTCGCCATGGCCGTGGGCGGCCTGGGCGTGGGCTGGATGGCGAACGGGTCCTCGCTCATCCGCGTTCCGTTCTTCATCCTCCTGCGGGACAACCCCGTCCTCGTGGTGCTGTGCACGGTCCTCGTCGCCTCCGGCGGCCTCCTGCTCGTTCGCGCCTGGCTGCGCCTCGGGCAGCGCGTGGGGGACTGGTCGGAGGTGCACCCCCGCGTGGCCGTCCGGATCGCCGCGCTCTGGTGCGCTCCGTTCATGCTCACCTTCCCGCTGCTGAGCCGTGACGTGTACGCCTACATCGGCCAGGGCCGGCTGATGGCGGCCGGGCTCGATCCGTACGTGAACGGCATCTCCGCGCTGAACAACTACCACAACCTCGGACCCGACTCGCTGTGGACCGAGGCGCCGACGCCCTATGGGCCGCTGTTCCTGTGGATCGAGCAGGGCATCGTCTGGCTCAGCGGCGGCAACCTCGAGGTGGCCATCGCGCTGTTCCGCCTCGTGGCCGTCGGTGGCGTGGCCCTGTGCGCCGTCGCCGTGGTAGGCCTCGCCGGGCATTTCGGACTGGGGGCATCCAAGACCCTGTGGCTGACCGTGGTCAACCCGCTGTTCGTCATCAACTTCGTCGCCAGCATCCACAACGACGCGCTCATGCTCGGCCTGCTGCTCCTCGGGCTCCTCGCGTCCGTGCGGGGCCGGCACGTGCTCGCAATCGTCATCGTGACGGTGTCCATCCTGATCAAGCCGATCACCATCCTCGCGCTGCCCTTCCTCGGCCTCATGTGGGCCGGGAGGGACGCCGGCTGGGGCCGGCGCATCGGGTACTGGGCCGCGACCGCGGCGATCGCCCTGGCACTCCTCGCCGCCGCAGGCGCCGCCTCCGGCCTCTGGTTCGGGTGGGTCCCGGCGATGGCCACGCCCGGCACGCTGTGGATCTGGTACGCCCCCTTCGGCCTGCTCTCGGTCGTGGCCGGCTGGGCCACCCAGCTCGCGGGCGGGGACCCGGACCTGGTCGCCGGCCTCATCAAGCGCGTCGGAACGATCGTGGGGGCGGTCATCGCCCTCTGGTTCATCGTGCGGGGCCGGAGCGCGGACGTGTTCCTCCGCATGGCCCTCGCCTTCACCGCGGTGGTCATGACCGCCTCGATGATCCAGCCCTGGTACATCACGTGGCTCATGGCGCTGTTCGCCCTCGTCGGCGTGCGGAAGGGCTGGCCGCTGCTCACCTACTACCTCGTGACCATGTTCTTCACCGTCATCGCCATCACCGACCAGCTCGACGTGTTCGAGTGGATCCCCCTCGCGGCGGTGCGTGGAGTGGCGATCGTGCTCAGTGTGGCCTTCGTCGCCTACATGGTGCTGTGGGACTGGAAGACCCGGGTCCTCTTCGCCCCGCTGATCCCCTCCCGCAGCAGGACCCCATGACCGCGGTGAGGCAGGGGAGTGCGTGGTTCTCCGACATGGCTCCGCACCACGGCGCGCTGGCGCCGCGCGCGCACCTGGACACCGACGCCGCCCGTCTCCCGCTCGACGGCGACTGGGCCTTCCGCTGTTCTCCCACCGCCGCGGGCACCGCCGGGTTCGAGGCAGCAGGCTTCGACGACCGCGCCTGGGACCGGGTACGCGTCCCGCACTGCTGGCAGCTCGAGGGCGTTCCGGGCCCGCCCCGGTACTCGGCCCCGGCGTACACGAACGTCACGTACCCGTTCCCCCTGGACCCGCCCGACGTTCCGGACGAGAACCCGACCGGGGAGTACCGCCGCAGCTTCGATCTGCCCGCCGCCCCCGCAGGCGGCCGCTGGGTCATCCGCTTCGAGGGCGTGGACTCGGCCTTCGAGGTCTACCTCAATGGAGACCGGATCGGTGATGCGATGGGCTCACGGCTCACGCACGAGTTCGACGTCACCGCGAGCGTGCGCCCCACCGGCAACCTGATCGCCGTGCGGGTCCACCAGTGGTCTGCCGGCTCGTACCTCGAGGACCAGGACATGTGGTGGCTCTCGGGCATCTTCCGCCCGGTCACCCTCCTGCACCGGCCCGTGGACGGGATCGAGGACCTGTTCGTCCACGCCGGCTTCGACGCCGCGACCGGCCAGGGCCGGCTCCTCGTCGAGGGCCCCACCGGCGCCACCGTGCGGATCCCCAGCCTGGGAGTCGACGCTCCGGTGAACGAGCCGCTCGTGGTGCAGGACGTCGAGCCGTGGAGCGCGGAGGAGCCGCGCCTGTACCGCGGGACGGTCTCGACGGCCGGGGAGACCGCCAGGATCGCCGTCGGCTTCCGCACGGTCGCCATCTCCGACGCCACCCTTACCGTCAACGGCGTCCCGCTCGCGCTGCGGGGCGTGAACCGGCATGAGTGGCATCCCCGCACGGGCCGCGCGCTCGACCTCGACACGATGCGCGCGGACATCGAGCTCATGAAGCGGCACAACGTCAACGCCGTGCGCACGAGCCACTATCCACCGGATGCCCGCTTCCTCGCCCTATGCGACGAATACGGCCTGTGGGTCCTCGACGAATGCGACCTCGAGACGCACGGCTTCGAGAAGGTCGGCTGGCACCGGAACCCGAGCGGGGAGGCCGGCTGGAGCGAGGCGTTCCTGGACCGCATGGCCCGCACCGTCGAGCGAGACAAGAACCACCCCTGCGTCATCGGCTGGTCCCTGGGCAACGAATCCGGGCGCGGGGCGAACCTCGAGTCGATGGCCGCATGGACCCGGCAGCGCGACCCCGACCGGTTCATCCACTACGAGGGCGACTGGGACAGCACCTACGTCGACGTCTACTCCCGCATGTACGCCGACCACGCCGAGACGGAGCTCATCGGCCGCGGCGAGGAACCGCCCGCGGCGGACCGGGCGGCGGACGCCCACCGGCGGGCCCTGCCGTTCGTCCTGTGCGAGTACGCCCACGCGATGGGCACGGGGCCCGGTGGCCTCGCCGAGTACGCCGCGCTGTTCGACGCGTACCCCAGGATCGCCGGCGGCTTCGTCTGGGAGTGGCTCGACCACGGCATCGCCCAGCGCGTTTCGGCGGGCCGCGGCGCGGGCCGGGAGTTCTTCGCCTACGGCGGCGACTTCGGCGAGGACGTCCACGACGGCAACTTCGTCGCGGACGGCCTCCTCTTCCCAGACCGTCGTCCCTCGTCCGGGCTCAGCGAGCTTGCCGTGGCCTACGCGCCCCTCGTGCTCGAGCCGGCCTCAGGCAGCGTGCGCGTCCGCTCGCGCCTGGCCCACCGGGACACCTCCCACCTCGCGTTCCGGTGGCGCATCGAGGACGACGGCGCCGCGGTCGCCTCGGGTCTCCTCGAGGTCCCAGAGCTGGAGCCGGGAGGCTGTGCCGACGTCCCGCTGCCGGCTGCCGCCGCGCCGGCGGGTCCGCTCCCGGGCAGCGAGCGGTGGCTCACCGTGTCCGCGCACCTGGCGGAGTCCGCCCCGTGGGCCGGCGCCGGGCACGAGGTCGCCTTCGCCCAGGCCCGGCTGGACCGGCCGGTGGAAGCGTCCCGCGGTCCGAGCAGGCCCGCCGGGGACGCGCCCTGCCGTCCCCGCGCGGCCGGCGGCTGGGACCTGGGCCCGGGCCGCTTCGACGCCGCGGGCACGCTGACCTTGCTCGCAGGGCTCCCGATGGTCGGCCCCCGGCTGGACCTGTGGCGTGCGCCCACCGACAACGACGAACGTGCCCCCGGGACGGCTCCGGCCGCCGCCTGGCGCGCGCTGGGCCTCGACAGGCTCCGGCACCGGACCGTCTCGGTCGCCGAGGAGGAAGGGGCCCTGAGCGTCGTCTCGCACGTCATGCCCGCGGGCAGCGACGTGGGCTACGAGGTCGAGTACCGCTGGCACGCGCACGACGGCGGCCTGCACCTGGACGTCGTCGGCTCGCCTCTGGGCGCCTGGCAGGTTCCGGTGCCGCGCCTGGGGGTGCGCCTTGCCGTCCCCGCGGCGCTGGACCGCGTCGAATGGCTCGGGCTGGGGCCAGGGGAGTCGTACCCGGATGCGCTGGCAGCGGTCCGCCAGGGCAGCTTCTCCGCGGACATCGCGGAGCTCCAGGAGCCCTGCGTCCGGCCACAGGAGAACGGCGCCCGCCGCGGGGTGCGCCGCGCAGCGCTCTCTGGGGGCGGGGCGGCGCTGACCATCACGGGTGAGCCGTTCATCTTCACGTCCCGCCGCTGGACCAGCGAGGCCCTCGATGCCGCAGCCCACCCGACGGACCTGGTGCCGGACCCCGACTGGCTGTGGGTCACCCTCGATGCGGAGCACCAGGGCCTCGGCACCGGCGCGTGCGGCCCCGTGGAACTGCCGCAGTACCGACTCGATGCCCGCCGGTTCCGGCTCTCGCTCGACTTCCGCACCGAGGGCCCGGGCCGGAACAGGTTCGCGGACTAGGCCGGAGACCGGCGGGCACCCCCGGTGCGCGGACCGGGGGTGCCCTGGATGTCGGCCGGGGCTCGGCGGAAAGGGCCCGGGACACCGCGGAGCGCCCCAGGAGGGAATCGAACCCCCGACCAAGAGATTAGAAGGCTCCTGCTCTATCCTCTGAGCTACTGGGGCGGGCCCGTGAAAGTCTATCCCGCGCAACCCGGCACTGTCGCACGCCGTCCTCTTCTCCTCCACAGCCCCCGCCTCGGGGTGCCGTCCACATACGCGCCGGACGCGCTTCTGCCGCACCCGCCTCGCCGAGAGGCTGGTTCCGGGCCCTCCACACCGCAGGGCCCGGACTTGGAGGTCTTCTGATGAACGACACGATCACCCTGCGCGGCTGGGTCGGCACCGAGCCGACGGTGGGACTCACCCGGCACAACACGCCGTACTGCCGGTTCCGGATGTCCGTGAACGACCGGCGGTTCGACCGCGAGCGCCAGTCGTGGGTCGACAACCACACGAGCTGGTACAACATCCAGTGCTACGGACCCATGGCGGAGAACGTGGCCGACAGCGTCCGCAAGGGCCACCGGCTGATCGTCATGGGCCGCCTGCAGATCAGGAACTTCGAGCGCGCCGACGGGACACCGGGAACCGAGGCGGACATCATCGCCGCGTCCGTCGGCCACGACCTCGCCCTCGGCATGGGTCGGTGGAACCGGCGCCGCGACGAGCCCACCCCGCTCGCGCGGGCCGCCGAGGCCGTGGACGGGGTCGGCGTCGTCGACCCCGTCACCGGGGAGGTCGCCGCCGCGGGGCCGGCCGAGGAGCCCTTCCTCGAGGTGCCGCCCGACCTGGGCGACGAGGACGCCTATCCCTCCGGGCACGAGTCCGCGGAGGACTTCGGGGGAGCGGATCCGGAGGGACGCGACGGGGCCGAGGGCAGCGCGGACGCCGACCCCGGGGAGCGGCTCATGTCCGCGTGAGCGGGCGGACGCGGGCAGGGGAGCCCCGACGGCTGGCCGGACGGGCTCCCCGTCGGCGGAGCCCGGATGTGTGATCATCCGCGCGAAGCACTAGATTTAAGGCCATGGCGGAATTCATCTACACCATGACCAAGGCCCGCAAGGCCGTAGGGGACAAGGTCATCCTCGACGACGTGAGCATGTCGTTCTTCCCCGGAGCCAAGATCGGCGTCGTGGGGCCGAACGGTGCCGGCAAGTCGACCATCCTCAAGATCATGGCGGGCCTGGACACCCCGTCAAACGGCGAGGCCCGGCTCTCCCCGGGCTACAGCGTCGGCATCCTCCTCCAGGAGCCGCCGCTGAACGAGGACAAGACGGTCCTCGGGAACGTGCAGGAGGGCGTCGGCGAGATCTACGGCAAGATCCAGCGCTTCAACCAGATCTCCGAGGAGATGGCGAACCCCGACGCCGACTACGACGCGCTTCTCGAGGAGATGGGCAAGCTCCAGGAGGCCATCGACGCCGCGGACGCCTGGGACCTCGACTCCCAGCTCGAGCAAGCCATGGACGCCCTGCGGTGCCCGCCGCCGGATGCCGACGTGAAGGTCCTCTCGGGCGGTGAGCGCCGGCGCGTCGCGCTGTGCAAGCTCCTGCTGCAGAAGCCGGACCTCCTGCTGCTCGACGAGCCGACCAACCACCTCGACGCCGAGAGCGTCCTCTGGCTCGAGCAGCACCTCTCCGACTACCCCGGGGCCGTGCTCGCGGTGACCCACGACCGCTACTTCCTTGACCACGTCGCCCAGTGGATCTGCGAGGTGGACCGCGGCCGGCTCTACCCCTACGAGGGCAACTACTCGACCTACCTCGAGAAGAAGCGGGCACGCCTTGAAGTCCAGGGCAAGAAGGACGCGAAGCTCGCCAAGCGGCTCTCCGAGGAGCTCGACTGGGTCCGGTCCAACGCGAAGGGCCGCCAGACGAAGTCCAAGGCCCGCCTCGCCCGCTACGAGGAGATGGCCGCCGAGGCCGAGCGCACGCGCAAGCTCGACTTCGAGGAGATCCAGATCCCGCCGGGCCCGCGCCTTGGCCAGCTGGTCATCGAGGCCAAGGAGCTCAAGAAGGGCTTCGGGGACCGTGTGCTCATCGACGGGCTCTCGTTCTCCCTGCCGCGCAACGGCATCGTCGGCGTGATCGGACCCAACGGCGTCGGCAAGACCACGCTCTTCAAGACGCTGGTCGGGCTCGAGCCCCTCGACGGAGGCGAGCTCAAGATCGGCGATTCGGTCAAGATCTCCTACGTCGACCAGGGCCGCGGCGGGATCGACCCGAACAAGACCCTGTGGGAGGTCGTCTCCGACGGCCTCGACCACATCCAGGTCGGCCAGGTCGAGATGCCCTCGCGCGCCTACGTCTCCGCGTTCGGGTTCAAGGGCCCCGATCAGCAGAAGAAGGCCGGCGTGCTCTCCGGCGGAGAGCGCAACCGGCTCAACCTCGCGCTGACGCTCAAGCAGGGCGGAAACCTCCTGCTGCTCGACGAGCCCACGAACGACCTCGACGTCGAGACGCTCTCGAGCCTCGAGAACGCGCTGCTCGAGTTCCCCGGCTGCGCCGTCGTGGTCTCCCACGACCGCTGGTTCCTCGACCGGGTGGCCACCCACATCCTCGCCTACGAAGGCACGGACGAGGACGAGTCGAACTGGTACTGGTTCGAGGGCAACTTCGAATCGTACGAGCAGAACAAGGTGGAGCGCCTCGGCCCCGACGCGGCCAAGCCGCACCGGGTCACCCACCGCAAGCTCACCCGCGACTGACGGGGGGCGTCTTGCGCAGACGGAGGGGCCGGCCGCTGCGGCCGGCCCCTCCGTCTGCGCCGGGGCTTCGTGAGCCCTAGGCCGGGCCCTCGAGATAGGGCAGGCGGACCATGCCCTCCTGCGCAACGCTGGCCACATGGACCCCGCTGCGGTTGAACACCTTGCCGGCGCCCAGCCCGCGGGCGCCCTGGGCGCTGGGCGACTCCTGGACGTAGAGCAGCCACTCGTCCACCCGGACCGGCCGGTGCCACCACATGGCGTGGTCGAGGCTCGCGACGCTCATCCCGGGCGTGATCCACGAGAGGCCGTGGCGCCGCAGGACCGGCTCCAGCAGCGTGTAGTCGCTCGCGAACGCGAGGGCCGCGCGGTGGAGCATGTCGTCGTCGGGCATCGGCTCGATGGTCTTCATCCAGACCGCGTTCCTGGCGACATGCGGGCCCGAGGTCGAGATGTAGATCGCGGGGTCCACGTGGCGGACGTCGAACGGGCGGTCGAAGGCCCAGTACTGCGCCACCGGATGGTCGATCTCCCCCAGGAGGTCTGCGGTGCTCGGCAGCGACTCGGGGTCGGGGATCCCCTCGGGCATGGCCGACTGGTGCTCGACGCCCTCCGACTCCTCCTGGAACGAGGCGATCATCGACAGGATCGGGTTTCCGTCCTGGTAGGCGTGCACCTGCCGCGCCGAGAAGGAGCGGCCGTCCCGCAGGCGCTCGACCCCGAACGTGATGGACTTGTCCGCGTCGCCCGGGCGCAGGAAGTAGGCGTGCATCGAGTGGACGGGGCGGACCCCGGTGACCGTGCGCGACGCGGCCACCAGGCTCTGCGCGAGGACCTGTCCGCCGAAGACCCGGTGCCGCGGCTGCCGCTCGCTCGGGCCGACGAAGACGTCTTCGTCGGTGCGGGCCCCTCCCAGATCGTCGAGGTCCAGAAGGGTCAGCAGGGTTCCGGTGGGCCCGGAACGGCGCGCAGGTGACGTCATGGCACGACATTAGACGCACCGGCCAGCCCGCTGCCAGCCGGCGGGGGGAGGGCCTCCTGGGCTGGTGCGAAGATGGGTCCATGCCCTCCGCCTACCGTTTCCCCCTCCAGCTGCGCTTCGGCGACGTCGACTCCTACGGCCACGTGAACAACGTGCGGTTCCTCCAGTTCCTCGAGGACGCCCGTGTCCACTGGCTCCGTGAGCCGCTCAGGAGCGCGGACCGCGAGGACGGCCCCCAGACGCTCGCGGACCTGGTGACGGAGGAGAACTTCACCCTCGTGGGGCGGCACGAGATCGAGTACCTCGCTCCGCTCCTGTACCGCCGCGAGCCGGTGGCCGTGGACCTCTGGGTGACGCGGGTCGGCGGATCGAGCTTCGACCTCGGCTATGCGGTGGTCGATCCCGCGGACGGGGCCGTGTGCGCCAACTGCTCGACCTCGATGGTGCTCGTGAGCCGGTCGACGGGGCGGCCAGTGCGGCTGCCCGAGGCGATGCGCTCGGAATTCGCCCACTTCGCCGGCCCTGACGTGCCCTTCCGGCGCCGCCCGCCGCTTCCGGCCGAGGCGGGGCAGCCGTGAGGGCGCCGGGCCCGGACACGGTGCTGGACCTCGGGGATCCGCACGCGGTCGAGGACCTGCGGGTCTTCCTCTCCCGTGCGCGCGCCATCGAGGACGGCGCCGTACGGCTCCAGGCCGTGGGCGGCGTGCTGGCCGCTTACGTGCTCGTCATGGGCCCGCGGGCCCTCGGAGAGCCCGTCCCGACCATCCTGGGACTCCGGACTGCCGGCCTCGCCACCCCGGCCCAGGCCGACGTGACCGTGGCGATGGCCTCCGTGTTCGACCGGCTCGCACGCCTCGGCGCCTCGGGGACCGAACTAGAGCTTCCGCCCGCGCAGGCGCGCGCGCCCTGGGCTGCGGTGACGCCGCCGCGCGGTCCCTGGACCCTTGAGGGCGGGGTCGACGCCGAGGCAGTGCGGGGCGCAGCAGCGGCGGGCATCGCCGAGGTCGCCGCTGCGGTCCCGGACCAGCCGGGCGCGGCGGTGGTGCAGGGCGTGCGCGCAGCCGTGTGGGGACGGGACCTCGCGCCGTGCCCGGCCCTCCCGGCCGGGGCAGCCTTCGCGGCCCACATGCTCGGCTTCATCACGCCGGGGGAGGACCTGCAGCGGTTCTCCTGCGGTCCGTGGTCCCGGCTGTCCTCGAGCCGGGGACACGTGCTGTGCCGGCGCGCCCCCGTCCTGCAGGGCAGCTAGCCTCCGGGGACGGGGATCCCGCGCCGGGTCCGTCGGCGTGGGCGCCGCTCAGTCGTCGAAGGTGTTCACCAGCGAGTGCGCGGCGCGCTCGAGGTAGTCCCACAGCGTGGCCTCGTACACGGGGGCGAGGCCGAGAGCCTCCACGCCCGCCCGCATGTGGAGGAGCCACCGGTCGCGCGCCTCGGGGTTGACCTTGAACGGCACGTGCCGCATCCGCAGGCGCGGGTGCCCGCGCTCGGCGCTGTAGGTGCCCGGCCCTCCCCAGTACTGCTCGAGGAACATGGTCAGGCGGTGCCGGGCCGGACCGAGGTCCTCTTCGGGATACATGGGGCGCAGGAGCGGATCCTCGGCCACGCCCTCGTAGAAGGTGTCCACCAGCTTGACGAACGTCTCGTGGCCGCCCACGAGGTCGTAGAAGGAGGCCCCCGCGCCCGACCCGCGCAGGAGGTCCGGCTGGTTCCCGCGCGGTCCGCCCGGCACGCCCGGTGTTGTCATCTCACTCATGGGACCTCTGCCCTCCGTTGCCGTACTGTTCGCCCGCCGCCCGGCCGAGCGCGCCCTTGCCCTCGCGCGAGGGGTCCGTTCCTCCTGCGGCCTGGCCCCCGCCGGTCGTGCCGGCGGTGCCGGCCGCACCGGCCGTGGGGACGGCGGCAGGGGCGTCCGCGGCGGGCGGCAGGTAGGTGCCCTGGGACCGGTTGCCGAGGCGCAGGATCTCGCCATTGCGCAGGTACCAGATCGTGCCGTCCTCGGCCCGCACCCGCGTGATGCGCAGGCCCACCGACTCGACTGTGCCGGCCACCTCGCCCGCACCCGTCTCGATGAAGTCGCCGATCCCGTACTGGTCCTCGAGCGTGATGAAGATCCCGGCGAGGAAGTCGCGGATGAGCTGCTGGGCGCCGAAGCCGATGGCGACGCCGAGGATCCCGACGCTGGTCAGCACCGGGGCCAGATCGACACCGAGCGCGCGCAGGACGTACATGCCGACGATCGTGGTGATGACCACGGCGACGACCGAGTTGAGGAGGGAGCCGATCGTCTGCGCGCGCTGGGCCCTGCGCTCCGAGTCGAGCGCCCTCAGTGCGGGAGCCGCCCACCGGAAGATGCGCCGCTGCGTGAGCGTCCTGCCGGCCAGGATGCGCTTGACGATCTGCCGGATCAGGTACGTCGCCACGAGCCAGACCACGAGACCGATGCCGACGGCGATCGCGATCTGGAGGAGGGTCTGGTTGAAGGTGGTCACGGCGCTGTCCAGCTGGGCCGCCGTGATCGGGACGGGGCTCGGGCTGTCGGTGGTCGGAGCCGGGGTCGGCGTCGGGGAGGGGCTGGACGCCGTGCGGGGCGTGAGGGCGAGCAGGATCGCGGACAGGCCGGAATGCACCGTCGGGGGCCTCCTTGTCTGGGGGATGGTGGCCCTTCCACCTTAACGACCCGCGGGCGTCAGGGTGCTACCGGCTCGTGCCTGACCGAGAAGTTCACCGAGCGCGCAATGAAGCAGGTCGCGTGCGCATCGTCATGCAGGCTGTCGGCGAGCGCGCGCTGCGACTCGTCGGCCAGCTCGACGCGCGGGCGCAGCGTCACTTCGGTGAACTCCCCGGACGCCCCGTGGACGTTCAGCGTGCCCGTCGCGGCGTCGGAGTAGCCCGTCACGACCACGCCGCCCCGCGCGGCCTCGAACAGGTAGCTGAGCATGTGGCACTGGGCCAGCGCGGCCAGCAGCAGCTGCTCCGGGTTGTACCGGTCGGCCGTGCCGCGGAACGCCGGGTCGGCGGTCCCGGGCAGGACTGGCAGGCCCGGCAGCGCGACGTCGTGCTCCCGCCCGAAGTCGCGCACGCCGGACGTGCCGGTGCCCCGGTTGCCCGTCCACGTCACGGACACGCTGTAGTGGTGCTCTCCGATCGCCATGGGAGGCAGGCTACCGGTCGGCGGCCTGGGCGCGCAGCGCACGCGCCACCCCGTCGCGGTTCTCGAGGGTCATCCGGCGCAGCGCGGCCTGGTCCGGCCCGAGGGACGCGAGGAACCGATCGGTGCGCTCCAGCATTTCCTGGGTGGTCTGGCGCGCGGGGTAGAGCCCGACGACGACCTGCTGGGCCAGGGCGTGGGTGCGCTCGGCGACGATGCGGGGCACCGCCTCGAAGTACTTCTCGGCGAACGGGGCGAGCAGCGACGCGTCGTGGGCGCGGGCGAAGCCGTTGATGGCAGCCTGCTGGATGGCGTTGGAGAGGGTCCCCTCCTCGACGATCGACTCCCACGCCTCGGCCTTGGCCTCCGGCGTGGGCAGCGCGGCAGTGGCGAGCGCCGCGGCGCACTGGCCCGTGGCGGTCGTGTCCCGCGTGAGCTCGTCCTCGATCCGGGCCCTGTCGAGGCGGCCGCCGCACGCGAGCGAGGCCACGAGCTCCCAGCGGAGGTCCTGGTCGACCTCGAGCCCGGGCACCGCCGCCGACCCGTCGAGGAGGCCTGCCACCGCGTCCAGATGCTCCTCGGAGGAGGCGAGGGCCGCGAACGCCTTGACGAACTGCAGCTGCGAGTCCGACCCCGGCGCCGCATCGTGGACCAGGGCCCACAGCCGTTCTGCCGCGCTGCGCTTGGCGTCCGGCTGGGCAGCTGCGTCGACGTAGTAGTCGAGCGTGGTGGCGAGCTGGCGGAGGAGCGTCTGCACGACGGAGGCGTCTGCCTCGGAGCCGATGTTGCCGAGGACGAGGTCGACATAGGAGCGGGCAGGGGTCTCGCCGTCCCGGGCCGCATCCCAGGCCGAGCCCCAGACGAGGGCCCTGGGCAGGCTCTCCGCGATGTCCTTCAGGCACGAGGTCGCCGTGGCCAGCGAGGCCGGGTCGAGGCGCACCTTCGCGTACGCGAGGTCGTCGTCGTTCAGCAGCACGAGGGCCGGACGGGCCCGCCCCACGAGCTCAGGCACCTCGGTGAGCTCCCCGTCCACGTCCAGCTCGGCGCGGTGCGTGCGCACGAGCGCGCCCGCGCCGTCGTGGTCGTAGAACCCGATCGCGAGGCGGTGGGGGCGGATCTGCGGGTAGTCGGGGACGGCACTCTGGCGGACGGCGAAGCGGAGGACGCGGCCGTCGTCGTCCGTCTCGATCTCGGGCGAGAGGGTGTTGGCTCCGGCGGTCTCGAGCCACGCCCGGCCCCAGGCGGTCAGGTCGCGGCCGCTGGCCGCCTCGAGTTCGGCCATGAGGTCGGCGAGCACGGTGTTGCCCCAGGCGTGCTTGGCGAAGTACCGGCGCACGCCCTCCATGAAGTGCTCGTGTCCCACCCAGGCCACGAGCTGCTTGAGCACCGAGGCGCCCTTCGCGTAGGTGATGCCGTCGAAGTTGACCTCGACGTCCGCCAGGTCGTTGATGTCCGCGAAGATCGGGTGGGTCGTGGGGAGCTGGTCCTGGCGGTATGCCCAGGACTTCTCGACGGAGGCGAAGGTGGTCCACGCGTGGCGGAAGGCGGTGCCCTCGGCGGCGGCAAGGTGGGACATGAACTCGGCGAAGGACTCGTTGAGCCAGAGGTCGTCCCACCAGCGCATCGTCACGAGGTCGCCGAACCACATGTGCGCGAGCTCGTGCAGCACCGTGATGGCGCGCCGCTCGACGGTGGCCTGGGTGGGCTTCGAGCGGAACACGTAGCTCTCGAGGATCGTCACAGCGCCGGCGTTCTCCATCGCCCCCGCGTTGAACTCCGGGACGAAGAGCTGGTCGTACTTCTCGAACGGGTACTCGCACCCGAACTCGCGCTCGTAGAACGCGAAGCCCTCCTTGGTCAGGGCGAAGATGTTCTCGGCGTCGAGGTACTGCATGAGGGACTTCCGCGCGAAGATCCCGAGCGGGATGGTCCGGCCCTCGGAGTTGACGAGCTCGTCCGCGACCTTCTGGTACGGGCCGGCAATGAGCGCCGTGATGTAGCTGGAGATCCGCGGGGTCGGTGCGAAGTCCCACACCGAGCGGGCCTGCTCCCCGGGGACGCGCACCGGCTCCGGCGTGGGGGAATTGGAGACGACCTCCCAGTGCGACGGGGCCGTGACCGTGAAGCGGAAGGAGGCCTTGAGGTCGGGCTGCTCGAAGACGGCGAACATGCGGCGCGAGTCGGGGACCTCGAACTGGGTGTAGAGGTAGGCCTCGCCGTCCACCGGATCGACGAAGCGGTGCAGGCCCTCGCCGGTGTTCATGTAGGGGGCGTCGGCGTCGACCACGAGGACGTTCTCGGCGGCGAGGGACGGCAGCTGGATGCGGACGCCGTCGCTGGCCTCCTCGACGTCCAGCTCGACGCCGTTGAGCGTCACCGAGCGGACGGTGTCGGTGATGGCGTCGATGAACGACGAGGCGCCCTCGGCGGCGCTGAAGCGCACCGTGGTCCGCGAGCCGAAGACCCTGTCCCCGCGGGTGAGGTCGAGCTCGACGTGGTAGTCCTCGACGTGCTGGATGCACTCAGCCCTCTCGACGGCTTCCGAGCGGGTGAGATTGGTCCCTGGCATGTGCCCTCCAAGCATGTGCGCCACGATGGCCCGCGTGGTGCGGGTCACTTTTGAAGGCATTGTTTCATGGTGCGCCGCAGCATGCCAGCGCCTTCCTGGGCGCCCCGGGCGGCCGTGCGGGTGCAGTAGCGTTGGAGCATGGCGGGATCTGCGGAGGCGAGGTGGGACCGGAAGGCGCTCCGCTTCGCGATCGGATACCCCGTCCTGCTCGCACTGGGCTTCGGGCTGGCCTCGCTCTCCTTCCACGGACGGGTCCCCGACCCGGTGGCATGGCAGTGGGACGCGGGCGGGGGCCGGGCGTTCATCCCCTTCACCGCCTACCTCCTCGGCGGCGCAGTGCTGGTCGCGGTCGTCGGAGCCCTCCTGTGCCTGCAGGCCGCGCTCCTGAGCCGGCCGCCGATCTCCCGCCGGATCTTCATGGCCGGCGGCGTCGGGATGTCGATGTTCCTCACCACGGTCCTCGCCGCCGGACTCATCGGGCAGGACGGCGTCCCGGCCCGGGACTCGCATCCGGATCCGATCGTGCTCGCGATGGGATCCGGGGCCACCGTCGCGTTCACGGTCGTGATGCTGCTGTCCTTCAAGCCCGAGGAGCAGTGGAGCCCGAAGGACGAGGCCGCGCTGCTCGACGAGCTCGAGCCGGAGCGTGCCGCCTCGACCTTCACCTACTGGGCGCACGCCCGGTCCTCGGTGTTCGTCATGCTCAGCATCATCGGCGTCTCGGTCTCCCTCCTGCTGCTCGTCCTCTCGTGGTGGATCTCGCTGGTCCTCACCGCGGCGGCACTCCTCACGGCAGCCTCGCTCGTTGCCCGCGTGCGGGTGAGCCCGGAGTCCGTGGGGGTCTTCCTCGCCGGGGTCGTCCCGGTCCTCAGATTCGCCCCGGAGCGGGTGCTGCGGGCCGGGTTCGAGACGGTGCGCGCCCGCGACTTCGGGGGATGGGGGTACCGCCGCCGGGGCCAGTCCCTGTCCGTCCTCGTGGCGAGCGGGGAAGCCGTCACTGTGGTCCTCGACGACGGCCGCCGGGCCACGTTCTCCGGCCGGGACGGCGACACCGCCCGCCGCGTCGTCGACGTGCTGCGGAGTGCCTCGGGCGCGTAGTCTTGACCTCGCCCCCCGCGAGGTCCCGGAAGGCACCGGGGCACGGCCTCCGCGCCCGCGGCGGGGCGAGAGAATCCGAGGAGAGGAACCCCGTGCCGAAGCCGCGCGTCCACATTGCCACCGACCATGCCGGCATGGAGCTTTCCGCCCACCTGGTGTCCCATCTGCGCGGCCGGGGCTTCGAGGTCGTGGACCACGGGCCCGCCGAGTACGACCCGCTCGACGACTACCCCGCCTTCTGCATCAAGGCCGCGCTCGCCGTCGTCGCCGACCAGGAGGCCGGCACGCCTGCGCTGGGCATCGTCCTGGGCGGCTCGGGCAACGGCGAGCAGATCGCGGCCAACAAGGTCAGGGGGATCCGCGCGGCCCTGGCCTGGAACCTCGACACCGCCCGCCTCGCCCGCGAGCACAACGACGCCAACGTCGTCGCCGTCGGCGGCCGCCAGCACAGCGTCGACGAGGCGACGACCCTCATCGAGGCGTTCCTCGCCGAGCCGTTCAGCCACGACGAGCGCCACGTCCGCCGGATCGGCAAGATCGCCGCGTACGAGGCCTCCGGCGAGATCGTCGAGTAGTCCCCAGGCGCTGTCGACCGTGCCCGAAGGACACTCCATCCACCGTCTTGCCCGCCAGTTCGGCGACGTCTTCGTCGGCCGGCGGCTCTCCGTCTCGAGCCCGCAGGGCCGCTTCGCCCAAGGGGCCGCGCTCCTGGACGGGCGCGTCCTGGAGGCCGCCTCGGCCCACGGCAAGCAGCTCTTCCTCCAGTTCGGGGGCGGACTCGTGCTGCGCGTGCACCTGGGCCTCTACGGGGCCTGGGAGTTCGGCGGCGACGCGACGTTCCGGGGCGCCTCGAGCATCGGCGCGCCCCGGCGGGTGGGGGAGCGCGAACTGGCGGACGACGGCGCACGGCAGCCGAGTGCCGCGCCTCCCCCTCCGCGCGGCGCCGTCAGGGCACGTCTCGTGTCCGAGAACGGCTGGGCGGACCTGCGCGGCGCGAGCGCCTGCGTCGTCGAGACCGCCGAGGAGGCCGCCGCGGTCCGCGCCCGCCTCGGTCCCGACCCGCTCGCCCGTGCCGCGGCGGGGGAGCAGCAGGCGTCGGACGGTGCGGACGCAGCGGAATTCGCCCGGCGTCTCACGCGGCGCCGCGCTCCCGTGGCCCGGCTGCTCATGGACCAGGAGGTCGTCGCCGGCATCGGGAACGTCTACCGCGCCGAGCTGCTCTTCCGCGCGCGGCTCGACCCGTTCACGCCCGGCACGGCCCTCGGCACGGAGCGTGCGCTCGCCCTGTGGGAGGATGCCGCGGCGGCGATGGCCGAGGGGGTCCGCGATGGCAGGATCGTCACCACCGGCCCCCAGTTCTGGATCGGGGGGTCGGGGTCGCTTCCTGGCCCGGAGGACGCCCACTACGTCTACCGGCGGCACGGGATGCCGTGCCGTGTGTGCGGCACCGCGGTGACCATGGCCGCGGAGGCAGGGCGCAAGCTCTACTGGTGCACCGGCTGCCAGGCCCCGGACGGGACCCGCGGCGCAATTTGACACCCGCGGGCCCCGTTCGCTTTAGTTGGAGGGCCCCGGGGGCGTAGCTCAATGGTAGAGCGCCAGTCTTCCAAACTGGATACGCGGGTTCGATTCCCGTCGCCCCCTCGCCTGCACCGGGCCCTTCCTGTCACGGAGGGGCCCGTTTCCGTGCCCCGGGGCTGATGTGCATTGGTTTGTCGCAGGCCTGTATCGTGGTCTGTGCACTAGACCGGGGTGTAGCTCAGCTTGGCTAGAGCGCCTGCTTTGGGAGCAGGAAGTCGCAGGTTCAAATCCTGTCACCCCGACAGTCGCGTCCTGAGGCATCACGCCCAGGGCGGCACCCATGATCCGACCATCCAGGAGAGCCACGCTGTGAAGAGCGCTGCCGAGAACCTCAGCCCCACGCGGGTCAAGCTCAACGTCGAGGTGACCCTCGACGAGCTGAAGCCCAACATCGATGCCGCCTACAAGTCCGTCGCCGAGCAGATCCAGGTGCCGGGCTTCCGCAAGGGCAAGGTCCCGGCCCGCCTCGTCGACCAGCGCGTCGGCCGCGGCTACGTGCTCGAGACCGCCATCAACGAGGGCCTCAACGACTGGTACCAGCAGGCCGTGGCCGAGACGGGCATCCGCCCGCTCTCCCGCCCCGAGGTCGAGATCACCGAGGTCCCGGACCCCGCCGCCACCGAGGGCGAGCTCAAGTTCGCCGTCGAGGTCGACGTGCGCCCCGAGATCGAGCTCCCCGACTACGAGGGCCTCAAGGTCGACGTCGCGGCCGCCGAGACGAGCGACGACGACGTCCAGACCGCCCTCGACGAGCTCCGCGGGCGCTTCGGCACCCTCAAGCCGGTGGACCGCCCCGCGCAGGCCGACGACTTCCTGACGATCGACATCTCCGCCTCGGTCGGCGGCGAGCAGGTCGACTCCGCTGCGGGCCTGTCCTACCAGGTCGGCTCCGGGACCATGCTCGAGGGCCTCGACGAGGCCGTCACCGGCCTGTCCGAGGGCGAAGAGGCCGTCTTCGAGACCAAGCTCGCCGGCGGCGAGCACGCCGGCGAGACCGCCTCCGTGACCGTCAAGGTCACGGCGGTTAAGGAGCGCGAGCTCCCCGAGGCCGACGACGACTTCGCCCAGCTCGCCTCCGAGTTCGACACGATCGAGGAGCTCCGCGCCGACCTCGTCAAGCAGGCCGCCCAGTCGAAGGTCGTCGCCCAGGGCGTCGAGGCCCGCGACAAGGTCCTCGACAAGCTGGTCGAGCTGGTCGAGGTCCCGGTTCCCGAGAGCGTCGTGGCCGAGCAGGTCGAGGCCCACTTCAACCCGGCCAACGGGGGCCACGCGGCGGACGAGGACCACGACACCGACGAGCACCGCGCCGAGGTCAAGGCCAACACGGAGCGCGCCTTCAAGAACGAGGTCATCCTCGACGCGATCGCCGACAAGGAGGAGATCGGGGTCTCGCAGGGCGAGCTCATCGAGTACCTCGTCACCACGGCCAGCCAGTACGGCATGGACCCGAACCAGTTCGCGCAGATCATGGACCAGTCCGGCCAGGTCCCGATGATGGTCGGCGAGGTCCGCCGCCGCAAGGCACTCGCCGCCGTGCTCGGCAAGGCCGAGGTGACGGACTCCGAGGGCAACGCGATCGACCTCAGCGAGTTCGTCCGTCCGCTCGACGAGGAGGAGGCCCCGGAGGCTTCCGAGGCGACCGAGGCGACGCCGAGCGACGATCCCGCCGCCGCCACGTTCTGACGCCCTCCGGCCCGGCGCTTCCCGCCCGGGCCGAGCGGCACACGAGGCCGCCGTCCGCCGTCCCTGAAGGGACGGGGCGGCGGCCTCCGTCGTCCCCGCCCTGAGGCGCATGCGCTGGGAGCGAACAGCGCGCAGGGCCGGAACAATGCGCCCCTGAAAACGGCTAATGTCCCTGTAGAACGAACCATGCCCAGTGCATCAGATCGAGAGGTATCGCACCATGCAGCAGGAGAAGTCGCCGAGCATGGCTGAGCCGGTCCAGGGGTCCGGCGGCCAGGACTACATCTACCAGCGGCTCCTCAAGGAGCGGATCATCTGGCTCGGATCGGAGGTGCGCGACGACAACGCGAACGCGATCTGCTCGCAGCTGCTCCTCCTCTCGGCCGAGGATCCCGAGAAGGACATCTACCTCTACATCAACTCGCCCGGCGGGTCCGTCACGGCCGGCATGGCCATCTACGACACGATGCAGTACATCTCGAACGACGTCGTGACGGTGGCTACCGGCCTTGCCGCCTCCATGGGGCAGTTCCTGCTCTCGTCCGGCACGAAGGGCAAGCGCTACGCGACCCCGCACGCCCGCATCCTGATGCACCAGCCGTCGGGCGGCATCGGGGGCACGGCGTCGGACATCAAGATCCAGGCGGAGCTGATCCTGCACATGAAGCAGGTCATGGCCGAGCTCACCGCCGAGCAGACCGGGCAGCCCGTCGAGCGGATCCTCAAGGACAACGACCGCGACAAGTGGTTCACTGCCCAGGAGGCCCTCGAGTACGGCTTCTTCGACAAGATCGCCGAGCGCGCGGGCCACGTGTCCGGCGGCGGCGGGACCGACAAGTAGGACGCCCGGAAGGACTAGGAGCAACACGATGAACTACAACATGGGCGTCAACCCCGCGAACCTCCCCACTGCCCGCTACGTGCTCCCGCAGTTCGAGGAGCGCACTCCGTACGGCTTCAAGCGCCAGGACCCGTACACCAAGCTCTTCGAGGACCGCATCATCTTCATGGGCGTCCAGGTCGACGATGCCTCGGCGGACGACATCATGGCGCAGCTGCTCGTCCTCGAGGCCAACGACCCGGACCGCGACATCACGATGTACATCAACTCCCCGGGCGGATCGTTCACGGCCATGACCGCGATCTACGACACGATGCAGTTCATCCGTCCGGAGATCCAGACGGTCTGCCTCGGTATGGCCGCCTCGGCCGCCGCGGTGATCCTCGCAGCAGGCACGCCGGGCAAGCGGCTCGCACTGCCCAACTCCACGGTCATGATCCACCAGCCTTCGCTCGCCGGCGGTTCCGGCGGCCAGGCGACCGACCTCGAGATCCAGGCGCGCGAGGTGCTGCGCATGCGGGAGTGGCTCGAGCACACGTGGGCCAAGCACACGAACAAGACTCCGGACGACATCAGCCGGGACATCGAGCGCGACCTCTTCCTCACCGCGAGCGAGGCCAAGGACTACGGGCTCGTGGACGAGGTCCTCGAATCCCGCAAGATCCGCCCGAGCGCCATCACCCGCTGACGCCGGCCGCACCGTCGGCCCGGCGCCGGTGCCCGGAATGCGGGCACCGGCGCCGGACCGGGCATGGCATCGGGTGCCGTGTCCTACGACGGCTGTCGGCGCTGTGCCCTACAGTGGGATGGTCAGACTTCTTCAGGAAGGGAATCGACGAATGGCGCGCATTGGTGAGAGCGCAGACCTGCTGAAGTGCTCCTTCTGCGGCAAGAGCCAGAAGCAGGTCCGGAAGCTCATTGCGGGCCCCGGCGTCTACATCTGCGACGAGTGCATCGAGCTGTGCAACGAGATCATCGAGGAGGAGCTCGCCGAAGTCTCCGACCTCGGCTCGTTCGAGCTTCCCAAGCCGCGCGAGATCTTCGACTTCCTCCAGGAATACGTCATCGGCCAGGAGCCGGCCAAGCGGGCCCTCGCGGTGGCGGTCTACAACCACTACAAGCGCATCCAGTCGGGGCACGCCAGCAAGGGCGGATCGCTCGCTGACGCTCACGACGACGTCGAGATCGCCAAGTCCAACATCCTCCTCATCGGGCCCACGGGCTGCGGCAAGACCTATCTGGCCCAGACTCTGGCGCGCCGGCTCAACGTGCCGTTCGCGGTCGCGGACGCCACGGCCCTGACCGAGGCCGGCTACGTCGGCGAGGACGTCGAGAACATCCTGCTCAAGCTCATCCAGGCGGCGGACTACGACGTCAAGAAGGCCGAGCAGGGCATCATCTACATCGACGAGATCGACAAGATCTCCCGCAAGAGCGAGAACCCCTCGATCACGCGCGACGTCTCCGGAGAGGGCGTGCAGCAGGCCCTGCTGAAGATCCTCGAGGGCACGGTCGCGTCGGTGCCGCCCCAGGGCGGCCGCAAGCACCCGCACCAGGAATTCATTCAGATCGACACCACGAACGTCCTGTTCATCGTCGCGGGGGCCTTCGCCGGCCTCGAGGAGATCATCGGGCAGCGTGCCGGCAAGAAGGGCATCGGCTTCGGCGCCCCGCTCAGCGCGCTGACGAGCAAGGAGAGCTCCTACGCCGACGTCATGCCGGAGGACCTGCTCAAGTTCGGCCTCATCCCGGAGTTCATCGGCCGCCTCCCCGTGATCACCACGGTTGAGAACCTCGACCGGCCGGCGCTCATGCAGATCCTCACGGTCCCGAAGAACGCCCTCGTGAAGCAGTACGAGAAGATGTTCCAGCTCGACGGCGTGGACCTCCACTTCGAAGAGGGCGCCCTTGAGGCCATCGCAGACCTCGCCCTCGAGCGCGGCACCGGTGCCCGCGGACTGCGCGCCATCATGGAAGAGGTGCTGCTCCCGGTCATGTTCGACCTCCCGAGCCGCGACGACATCGCCGGCGTGGTCATCAGCCGCGGTGTCGTCGCCGGATCCGAGGAGCCCGGCCTCATCCCGCACAGCGTCGTCGCCAAGCGCCGCAACAAGTCGGCCTGATCTCCGCGCGGCGGGCCGCTGCCCGCCGCGCGGCCTGGCCACGTCCAAGGAGCTGCCATGTTCACCCCTGCTTCGTCCGCGCAGCGCGCCGACTTCTGGTTCGACCCCGCCTGCCCCTTCGCCTGGGTGACCTCCCGCTGGATCGAGGAGGTGGAGAAGGTCCGGGACATCGAGACCCGATGGCACGTGATGAGCCTGTCCGTGCTCAACGAGGGGCGCGAGCTCGAGCACGACTACCAGCGCGCCATGGATGAGAACTGGGGCCCGGTGCGCGTGATCGTCGCGGCCGCCGAGCTCCACGGCCCAGAGCACATCAAGCCGCTCTACGACTCCATGGGGACCCTCATCCACCACGAGAAGGTCACCGACCGCGGCGAGGTCATCCGGCGTGCGCTCGAGGAGGTCGGCCTGCCGGCCGAGCTCGCCCAGTACGCAGACTCCGACGAGTTCGACCGCCAGCTGCGGGCCAGCCACCGCGAGGGCATCGAGAAGGTCGGTCAGGACGTCGGGACCCCCGTCGTCGCCATCAACGGCACGGCCTTCTTCGGCCCAGTCATCACCCGCGTGCCGCGCGGCGAGGAAGCCGGTGCCCTCTGGGACGCGGCCGTCGGGCTCGCCGCCTTCCCGCACTTCTTCGAGCTCAAGCGCACCCGCACCGAGCAGCCCTCGGCGCGCTGAGCGCAGCGCCCCTCTCCCGCCGAACTACCGCCGTGTAGTTAGGGGAACACCCTTGAAAGCGGGTGTCGCCGAGGTCACAATGGAAGCACCCCATCGGAGACGATGAGGACGTGGAAACCGAAGATCCAGTGACAGCCGATTCGGCGCAGCCTCAGGCAAAGCCATCGACTGGCCGCCAGTGACGGGACGGCAAGACCTGGATGCCGAGGAGTCCACCAGACTGCGAGAACGTCACCGAGCAGCCGAAAAGTCGAAGCCCCACCAACGCGACAACGCTGATGGGGCTTCCCCTTTGCCCTCGGCGCCCGGCTAGGCGTCCGCGAGCCGAACCTCGCTCACGCTCACCTCGCCCGAGCCGTCCCGCAGCTCGATCGAGCGTGCGTTCGCCGCGGCGCGGAGGTCTCCGAGGCCGGCCTCGAGCTGCGGGAGCAGCTCGGCCGGGGCGGAGACGACCGCGGCGAGCACCTCGGTGCGCTGCTTGACCTTCGCCTCGGACTTGGCCTTGCGGATACCCGAGAGGGCCAGGCCCACCGTGGGCAGCATCCCCCGGTCGCCGTCGGCGACGGGGACCGGGGCCGGCCACGGGGCGCGGTGGACCGAGCCCGCGCGCCACCAGCTCCACACCTCGTCCGTCGCGAACGGCAGCACCGGCGCGAACAGGCGCAGCACGGCGTCGAGCGTCGTCGCAAGCGCGGCGAGGACCGACGCCTTCTGCTCCTCACCCTGGGCGCCGTACGCACGGTCCTTGATGAGCTCGACGTAGTCGTCCGTGAACTGCCAGAAGAACGATTCCGTCAGCTGGAGCGCCTTGGCCGGGTCGTACGCTGCGAAGGCGGCGCCGGCCTGCCCGACGACGTCCGCGAGCTGGGCGAGGAGCGCACGGTCGAGCGGGTTGACGAGCACGGGGTCCGAGCCGTCGGTGAGGACGTCCGCCTCCGTCGCGCCGAGGCCGAGGACGAACTTGGAGGCATTCAGGACCTTGATCGCGAGGCGCCGGCCGATCTTCATCTGGGCGACCTCGAACGCCGTGTCAGCGCCCAGCTTGGCGGAGGCCGCCCAGTAGCGTACGGCATCCGCACCGTATTCCTCGAGGATGTCCGTCGGGACGACCACGTTGCCCTTCGACTTCGACATCTTCTTCCGGTCCGGGTCCAGGACCCATCCAGAGATCGCCGCATGCTTCCACGGCAGCGAGCCGTGGAGCTCCTGGGCGCGCACCACGGTCGAGAAGAGCCAGGTGCGGATGATCTCGTGGGCCTGCGGCCGCACGTCGAAGGGGAAGACGTTGGCGAAGAAGGCCTCGTCCCGGCTCCACCGGCCCACGATCTGCGGCGTGAGCGAGGAGGTGGCCCACGTGTCGAGCACGTCCGGGTCACCGGTGAACCCGCCGGGGACGTCGCGCTGGTCCTCGGTGAAGCCGGGGGCGGGCTCTGCCACCGGGTCGACGGGCAGCGACGCCTCGTCCGGCACGATCGGGGCTGTGTAGTCGGGGTTGCCCTCGGCGTCGAGCCGGTACCAGACCGGGATCGGGACCCCGAAGAAGCGCTGGCGCGAGACGAGCCAGTCGCCGTTGAGGCCCTCGACCCAGTTCTCGTAGCGCGCCCGCATGAAGGCCGGGTGCCACTCGAGCTCGCGGCCGCGCTGGACGAAGGTCGCCCGGCGCTCCTCGTCGCGGCCGCCGTTGCGGATGTACCACTGGCGCGAGGTCACGACCTCGAGCGGCTTGTCGCCCTTCTCGTAGAAGTTCACCGGGTGGAGGATCTTCTTCGGCTCCCCGTCGAGCAGGCCCTTCTCGGCGAGCATTTCGACGACGGCCTCCTTGGCCGAGAAGGCGGTCTTGCCGGCGATCCGGGCGTAGGCGGCGCGGCCGTCCTCATCCGTGATCCACTCCGGGGTCTCGGCGCCGAGGCGGCCGTCGCGGCCGATGATCGGGCGGGTCGGCAGCTGCAGCTCGCGCCACCAGGTGACGTCGGTCAGGTCGCCGAAGGTGCAGACCATCGCGATGCCCGACCCCTTGTCCGGCTTGGCGAGCGGGTGGGCCCTGACCTCGACCTCCACGCCGAACAGCGGCGAGACCACGGTGGTGCCGAAGAGATGCTGGTAGCGCTCGTCGTCGGGGTGGGCCACGAGGGCTGCGCAGGCGGCCAGCAGCTCGGGCCGGGTGGTCTCGATGTGCACCGGCTCGCCGTCGGGCGCGGTGAACGCGTAGCGGTAGTAGGCGCCGGGAACCTCGCGGTCCTCGAGCTCCGCCTGGGCGACTGCGGTGCGGAAGGTGACGTCCCAGAGCGTCGGGGCCTCGGCGAGGTAGGCGTCGCCGGCGGCGAAGTTCCGCAGGAACGCGCGCTGGGACACGGCTCGGGACGTGTCGTCGATCGTGCGGTAGGTCAGGCCCCAGTCGACCGAGAGCCCGAGCGTCTTGAACAGGTGCTCGAAGACCTTCTCGTCCTCGACCGCGAGCTCCTCGCAGAGCTCGATGAAGTTCTTCCGGGAGATGACGTCGAAGTCGCGCTGGTTCTTGGCCGGCTGCGCCGGCGGCCGGTAGTCCGCGTCGTACGGGATGGCCGGGTCGCAGCGGACGCCGTAGTAGTTCTGGACGCGCCGCTCGGTGGGCAGGCCATTGTCGTCCCAGCCCATGGGGTAGAAGACGTTCTTGCCCGTCATGCGCTGGTAGCGCGCGAGCAGGTCGGTCTGCGTGAAGGAGAACATGTGGCCGACGTGCAAGGACCCGGACGCCGTCGGCGGGGGCGTGTCGATCGAGTAGACGGCCTCGCGGGTCGTGTCGGGGTCGAACCGGTAGGTCCCCTCGGCGAGCCAGCGCTCGGTGAGCTTGGCCTCGAGCCCCTCGAGGGCGGGCTTGTCCGGGACGTTCGTCGGGTTCGTGGGGGTGCGGTCGGGCGTGTCTGTACCCGTGATGGCTGCTTCAGGCATGCCATCGATTCTTCCATGCTTTCTGCTGCACGTGGCCGACCGTGGCCCTGCGGCGTGGGCGGTCCTAGCATGGCGGCATGGGCAGCGTGCGGATCCGCAGGGTGTACGAGACGTCCCCCGACGGGACCTTCCGCATCCTCGTGGACCGGATCTGGCCTCGGGGGCTGAGCAAGGACAGGGCCGCGGTGGACCTCTGGCTCAAGGAGGTCGGGCCCTCCGACAGGCTCCGCACGTGGTTCGGCCACGACCCGGCCCGCTTCGAGGAATTCGCGCGCAGGTACCGCCAGGAGCTCGACGGCGCCGAGGCCTTCGCCGAGCTCGAGGCGGCGGTGCGGGACCACGGCAGCGTGGACCTCGTGTACTCGGCCAAGGACACCGAGCACAACCAGGCGGTGGTCCTCGCGGACCTCCTCGGGGCCCGCTGACCGGCCGGGCGCCGGGGGAGCGCGGTAGGTTGGGCGCATGACGACCACTGTGCCCCAGACTGACCAGCGCTCCGCCATCGTGACCGGAGCGAGCACCGGGATCGGAGAGGCCACCGTGCGGGCCCTCGCCGCGGAGGGCTGGCGGGTGTTCGCCGTGGCGCGGCGCGCAGAGCGGCTCGAGAGCCTCGCCGCCGAGACCGGTGCGATCGCCGTCCCGGCCGACATCTCAGAGGACGACGACGTCGCGCGCCTCGTCGCCGCCGTCGTCGACGCAGGCGGGGCGGACACGCTGGTGAACATCGCCGGCGGCGCCCGGGGGACGGACTGGGTCGCGGAGGCCAAGACCGAGGACTGGGAGTGGATGCTGCGGTCCAACGTCGTCGGCACGATGAAGATCACCCGGGCCTTCCTGCCGATGCTCCGCGCGAACGGCCACGGCACGGTGCTCAACCTCACCTCGGTGGCCGCCCTGGTCTCGTACGAGGGCGGGGGAGGCTACAACGCCGCGAAGGCTGCCGAGCGGGCCATGACGCGGGCGCTGCGCCTCGAGGAGGCCGAGAACAACGTGCGCGTCGTCGAGGTGCTCCCGGGGCTGGTGAAGACGGAGGAATTCTCCCTGCGCCGACTCGGCGGCAACGCCGAGGCCGCCGAGAAGGTCTACGAGGGCGTCGAGGAGCCTCTCACCGCGGAGGACGTGGCCGACATCGTCCGGTATGCCGTGACCGTCCCGCACCACATCAACCTCGACGAGATCGTGGTGCGGCCGGTCGCCCAGGCCGCTGCCCACAAGCTCATCCGCAGGCACGCCTAGGACCGGCGGGGCCGGCTCACGCGCCCGCGGCCCACGCGAGGAGGGCCGGGGCCGTGCGCGCCGCTCCCCGGACATGGGCGCGGGACTGCGCGCCGACCGGGACGGCGCACGGCAGGAAGGCAGCGACCTCGAACCCCCGGTCGCACAGCCCGGCGCGCAGCCACCCGCCCGCGTGGTGGGCGTGCGATGCCATCGAGGCGATGCCGCGGCCCGGCCGGAGCATCTGGCCGAGGGCCGTCTCCCCGGGCACGTTGAGCATCCGCAGCCGAAGGCCCTCGGGCTGCCAGGCGACCTCGAGGCGAACCGGCCGGGACGCGTCGGCGTGCCGCGCGGCGTTCTCCAGAGCGGTGCGCAGGATGGAGGTGGCGGCCGAGCGGGTGGATCGCGGCACGTGCTGACGGCGCCCGGTGTGCGCGACCTCGAGCCGGAGCCCGTCGGCGGCGGCCGCGGCGACCCATTCGGGCGCCGAGACGAGGGTCGGCAGCGACAGTGCTGGGGTGGTGCGCATCCTGGACTCCTTGGTGAGCGCGCTGGTGACGGCTCCATTGTGCGCGGCCTCCGCCATTTATTCCAGTCGTTGGAGATATTTTCCGCTTTCGACAGGGCCGAGCCCGAGTGCTTAGACTTGACAGCACCAGCGTCGACCCGGCCATCACCGGCGAGCTTCCGGAAGAACAGCGCCGCCCGCGCCAGCGGGAACGCCCAGTAGAACCGGACGGGCAGGCCCGTCACAGCCGTCAATGAGAGGCCCGCGCCGGTCGGCGCAGGCAAGTGAGGTGGTACCGCGGTCCCGTCCGGCAGATCCGGGTGGACGCCGTCCTCGCATCCAGCAGCATGAAGCGAGCCAGGATCCGAGTGAGCGTGTACCCCAAGGCCTCTGCAGCAGCCGCCCAGGATGCGGCGACGAACCATTCCGTGCGCTTCCCGGAGCTGGAGGAGCGCATCCTCGCGTACTGGGACGAGGACGGCACCTTCCAGGCGTCGGTCGACGGCCGGGACGCCGGGCGCGACGGCGCCAACGAGTTCGTCTTCTACGACGGGCCGCCCTTCGCCAACGGCCTTCCGCACTACGGCCACCTGCTCACCGGCTACGCCAAGGACCTCGTGGCCCGATACCAGACGCTGCGCGGGAAGCGGGTCGAGCGGCGGTTCGGCTGGGACACCCACGGCCTCCCCGCCGAGCTCGAGGCCATGAAGCAGCTCGGCATGAACCAGAAGTCGGACATCGACGCCATGGGCGTCGACAAGTTCAACGACGCCTGCCGCGCCTCCGTGCTGAAGTACACCCACGAGTGGGAGGCCTACGTCAAGCGGCAGGCCCGCTGGGTGGACTTCGAGAACGACTACAAGACCCTCAACGTCGAGTACATGGAGTCCGTGATCTGGGCGTTCAAGACGCTCCACGAGAAGGGGCTCACGTACAGCGGCTACCGCGTCCTGCCGTACTGCTGGAACGACGAGACGCCCCTGTCCAACCACGAGCTCCGCATGGACGACGACGTCTACAAGGACCGCCAGGACCAGACCGTCACGGTCACCTTCCCGCTGCTCGCCGGCGACTCCGAGATCTCCCGGCAGCTCGAGGGCGTCCAGGCCCTCGCCTGGACCACCACACCGTGGACGCTGCCCACCAACGAGGCCCTCGCCGTCGGGCCCGAGGTGCGCTACGCCGTCGTGCCCGCCGGTCCCGGCGGCGTGAAGGCGACCGGCGTCTCGCCGTTCGCCGCCGGCACCCGCTTCCTGCTCGCCGAGGACCTCCTTGCGTCCTACGCCAAGGACCTCGGGTACGGCCAGCCCGAGGATGCAGCCGCTGCCGTGGAGCGCACCTACCTGGGCACCGAGCTCGAGGGACTGCGCTACGAGCCCCTCTGGGACTACTTCACCGACGCCGAGGTCTACGGCACGGGCAAGGCCTGGCGCATCCTCGTCGCCGACTACGTCACCACGACCGACGGAACCGGCATCGTCCACCAGGCCCCGGCCTACGGCGAGGACGACCAGCGCGTCTGCGAGGCGGCCGGCATCCCCGTGATCCTCTCCGTCGACGACGGCGCCAAGTTCCTCCCGCTGTTCGGCTCCCGCGAGGATGCGCCGCTGAAGGAGATCGTGGGCCTGCAGGTCTTCGAGGCGAACAAGCCCATCACCCGGGTCCTGCGCGAGCAGGGCCGCCTCCTCAAGCAGGCCAGCTACGTCCACAGCTACCCCCACTGCTGGCGGTGCCGGAACCCCCTGATCTACCGCGCCGTCTCGAGCTGGTTCGTCGAGGTGACCAAGATCAAGGACCGCATGCTCGAGCTCAACGAGCAGATCACGTGGATCCCGGGCAACGTCAAGCACGGCCAGTTCGGCAAGTGGCTCGAGAACGCGCGCGACTGGTCGATCAGCCGCAACCGCTACTGGGGCTCGCCCATCCCCGTCTGGGTCTCGGACAACCCCGAGTACCCACGCACCGACGTCTACGGCTCGCTCGCCGAGCTCGAGGCGGACTTCGGCCGGCTCCCGCTCAACCACGAGGGCAAGCCGGACCTGCACCGGCCCTTCATCGACGAGCTGACCCGGCCCAACCCCGACGACCCCACGGGCCGGTCCACGATGCGCCGCGTCCCGGACGTCCTGGACGTCTGGTTCGACTCGGGCTCGATGCCCTACGCCCAGGTGCACTACCCCTACGAGAACCAGGAATGGTTCGAGACGCACAACCCCGGCGACTTCATTGTCGAGTACATCGGCCAGACCCGCGGCTGGTTCTACACGCTGCACATCCTCGCGACGGCGCTGTTCGACCGCCCCGCGTTCCGCAACGTCATCAGCCACGGGATCGTGCTCGGCTCCGACGGGCAGAAGATGTCCAAGAGCCTGCGCAACTACCCCGACGTCTCCGAGGTGCTCGACCGCGACGGCTCCGACGCGATGCGCTGGTTCCTCATGGCCAGCCCGATCCTGCGCGGCGGCAACCTGATCGTCACCGAGCAGGGCATCCGGGACGGCGTGCGCCAGGTCATCCTGCCGCTGTGGAACGTGTACAGCTTCTTCACGCTCTACGCCAACGCCGCCCGCGGGACCCGCGACGGCGCGGCGGGCGCCGGCTTCGAGGCGGCGGTCCGCCACGACGGCTACACCGACCCGCTGGACCGGTACCTCATGGCCCAGACCGGCCGCCTCGTGCGCGGCGTGCAGGCCCACCTCGACGCCTACGACATCTCCACCGCGTGCGACCTGCTGCGCGAGTACCTGGACATGCTCACCAACTGGTACGTGCGCCGGTCCCGCCAGCGGTTCTTCGACGAGGACGCCGACGCGTTCGATGCGCTCTACACCGCCCTCGAGGCCGTGTGCCGGGTCGCCGCTCCGCTGCTGCCCCTCGTCACCGAGGAGATCTGGCGCGGCCTCACCGGCGGCCGCTCGGTCCACCTCACCGACTGGCCGGACCCCGCCCTGTTCGCCGACGATCCCGCGCTCGTCGAGCAGATGGACCGCACCCAGGCCGTGTGCTCGGCAGGCTCGTCCCTGCGCAAGGCCGCGAAGCTGCGGGTGCGCCTGCCGCTCGCGGCGATGACCGTCGTCGTGCCCGGTGCGGCCTCGCTGGCGGGGTCGGAGGCCGTGATAGCCGACGAGCTGAACCTCAAGGCCGTCCGGCTCCTCGACGCCGCCGACGCCAGCGAGGAGGAGTTCGGCATCGAGCGGCGGCTCGTGGTCAACGCCCGCGCCGCCGGCCCGCGCCTCGGCAAGGGCGTCCAGACCGCGATCAAGGGCTCGAAGTCGGGGGACTGGTCGGTGGCCGACGACGGCTCCGTCAACGCCGGCGGCATCGTCCTCGAACCGCACGAGTACACACTCGAGACCGTCGTCGACCCCGCGAAGGCCGGCGAGCACGCCGCCGTCGCGATGCTCCCGGGCGGGGGCTTCGTGGTCCTCGACACGGGCCTCACCCCCGAGCTCGAGGCCGAGGGCCTGGCCCGCGACCTCGTGCGCGTGATCCAGCAGGCGCGCAAGGACGCCGACCTCGCCGTGGGCGACCGCGTCCGCGCGAGCGTCACCGCGAAGGCGCACGTCATCGCGGCGGCCCGCGAGCACGCCGAACTGCTCAAGGGCGAGACCCTCGCGGTCGAGCTCGAGCTGCTCGTGGCCGACGTCGAGCCGTCCGCGCTCGTCGAGCGCGTCGACTCCGACCGGTCCGAGCGCCAGGGCGCGGCGGCCGGGGAGGCCGGCCAGTGAACGAGCGCCCCGCCCAGTCCGCGGCCGAGCCGACCACGGTCGAGGAGGTCTACGCACTGCTCCTCGCCCGGGCCCCCGAGAACAAGATGGAGCCCCGCCTCGCGCCCCTCTACCGCGCGATGGACGTGCTCGGCGAGCCCAACCGGGCCTTCCCGATCATCCACATCACGGGCACGAACGGGAAGACGTCCACGGCCCGCATGATCGAGGCCGGCCTGCGGGCCCACGGGCTGCGGACCGGGCGGTACACGAGCCCGCACCTGGCCCGCGTCACGGAACGGATCAGCCTCGACGGGGCCCCGGTGCCGGATGCGACCTTCGTGCGGATCTGGAACGAGATCACCCCGTACCTGGCGATCGTGGACGCCGAGCTCGTGGCGGCCGGCGAGCCGCGCCTGACGTACTTCGAGTGCGTCACAATCCTTGGCTTCGCCGCGTTCGCGGACGAGCCCGTGGACGTCGCGGTCATCGAGGTCGGCCTGGGCGGCATCACCGATGCCACCAACGTCGGCGACGGCGCGGTCTCGGTCGTCACGCCCATCTCGCTCGACCACACCGACCTCCTCGGGGACACGGTGGAGGACATCGCGCGCGAGAAGGCCGGCATCATCAAGCGCGGCGGCTTCCTCGTGAGCGCTGCGCAGCCCCGCGGGGCGGCGCAGGTGCTCCTCGAGAAGGCCCGCGAGGTGGGTGTGCCGCACCGCTTCGAGGGCGTGGAGTTCGGCGTCGAGTCCCGCTCGCTCGCCGTCGGCGGCCAGGTTGTGACCGTCCAGGGCCTCGCCGGGCGCTACGAGGACCTCGTGGTGCCGCTGCACGGGGCCCACCAGGCGGAGAATGCCGCCGTGGCCGTGGCGGCCCTCGAGGCCTTCCTCGGCGGCGGCGAGCGCGAGCTGTCGGTGGAGGTGCTGCGCGAAGGGTTCGCGGAGGTGAGCTCGCCCGGCAGGCTCGAGACCGTGCGGACGTCCCCGACGATCATCGTGGACGCCGCGCACAACCCCGACGGCATCCGGGTGAGCGCGCAGGCCCTCAAGGAGGCGTTCGACTTCTCGACCCTCGTGATCGTCCTGGGCGTCCTGCGCGAGAAGGACGCCGAGGAGATCCTGCGGACCCTCGAGGAGGAGTTCGCGGACGAGCGCGTCGAGTACTGCTTCACGCAGTCGGCATCCCCCCGCGCCATCCCTGCGGAGGAGCTGGCCGAGATGGCGCTCGACCTCGGCTTCGACGAGGACGCCGTCCACGTCGAGGAGAAGCTCGACGACGCGATCGCGTACGCCGTCGAGCGCGCCGATGCCACCGAGGACTTCGCCGGCGGCGTGCTGATCACCGGATCGATCACGGTCGTGGGCGAGGCCCGGACCCTGCTGGGGAAGGACGCCTCATGATGGCCAGGCTCACGAGGGCCCAGCGCGAATGGCGCCCGGGGATGCCGAGGAAGCGCCGCTCCGTGCGGGTCATGTTCGCCTCGGTCCTGCTGCTCACCGAGGCCTTCGTGGTGTTCTTCGCCACGCTCGTGCTGTTCGGCCTTCGCGCGCACGATCTCGGCGCCGGGACGGTGCTCGGCGGCGGGTTCGGCCTGCTCGCCGTGTTCGTCCTGGCCTGCGCCGTGGTCTCCCGGCCGTGGGGGATGGCCCTCGGCTGGATCCTGCAGCTCGTCCTCGTGGCCCTCGGCTTCTTCGAGCCCATGATGTTCGTCGTCGGCGGCATCCTGCTCGTGACGTGGTTCTTCGCGATCCGGACGGGGGCGCGGCTGGACCGGGAGAACGTCCAGCGCGACCGCGAGCAGGCCGAGTGGGAGCGCAGCCACCCCGGGGCGGGCCCGGCAGAGCCCGGCGCCGCCGGCGACGGGGCCTGATCAGTAGACTGGGCGGGAAACCAGCCCCCTTTTCCTCCAGGAGCACCTGTGACCACCGAACGCACCCTTGTCCTCGTCAAGCCCGACGGCGTCTCCCGCGGCCTGACCGGCACCATCCTGGCTCGGGTCGAGGCGAAGGGCTACCGTCTCGTGGCCCTCGAGCAGCTCACGCCGAGCCGGGACCTGCTCGCCGAGCACTACGCCGAGCACGAGGGCAAGCCCTTCTACGAGCCGCTGCTCGAGTTCATGGCGAGCGGCCCCGTCGTTGCCGCGGTCTTCGAGGGCGAGCGCGTCATCGAGGGCTTCCGGTCGCTCGCCGGCGCGACCGATCCGACCGCCGCGGCGCCGGGCACCATCCGCGGCGACTTCGGCCGCGACTGGGGCCTGAAGGTCCAGCAGAACCTCGTCCACGGCTCCGACTCGCCGGAGTCGGCCGAGCGCGAGATCGGCATCTGGTTCGCCCGCTGAGTCTCGGGTACGCATCTCGACGCTGATCCCGCGTTCCGGGCACGCGCCCCGGGCGCCCACTGCTTCGGAACCACGGAGTACGACGACGGCCGGGGCCCTGCCCCCCGGAGGGGCCCGGCCGCGGGGTACCCCGAAACCCCCAAAAGGGACCAGTTTGGGTACCCGGAACGTGTGGGGGGGGGCGACAAGGTGGGCGGGGCGCAAACGTTGAGGGATCGG
>NZ_JAUSTE010000018.1 GCF_030812675.1 Sinomonas atrocyanea
CTACCCCCCCCCCCCCCACCCAACACCCCGCCCGGCGCGCAACCCCCCCCCCCCCACCCCCCCCCCCCCCCCCCCCCCCCGGGGCGCCCCCCCCCGGGGGGGGGCCCCCCCCCCGACGTCTGTGCCCGGGTGCGGCTTCGCTCCCCCGGGCCGACGGGTCCGGCGGCTCAGCCCGTCCGGCGGGCGGCGCGGCGCTTGCTCAGCTCATCCCCGGGAAACGTCTGGTCTGCGGCGTGTTCGCTCGGCAGCTCGGCGAGACTCCCCTCGACCTCGCGCCATACGCGTCCGACGGCGATGCCGAAGACGCCCTGCCCTCCTTGGACGAGGTCGATCACCTCGTCGGCCGAGGTGCACTCGTAGACTGAGGCGCCGTCACTCATGAGGGTGATCTGCGCGAGGTCCTCGACGCCGCGCTCCCGGAGGTGCCCGACGGCGCTGCGGATCTGCTGGAGCGACACCCCGGTGTCGAGCAGCCGCTTGACCACCTTGAGGACGAGGATGTCGCGGAAGCCGTAGAGGCGCTGGGAGCCGCTGCCTGCGGCCCCGCGCACTGTGGGCTCGACGAGGCCCGTGCGGGCCCAGTAGTCGAGCTGGCGGTAGGTGATCCCGGCGGCCTTGCACGCGGTGGGGCCGCGGTAGCCGGCCTCCTCGTCCAGGGCGGGGAGGTCGTCGTCGAAGAGAAGGCCCTGAGTGCCGGTCGGCGTCTCGGTGCCGCTGCCGGAAATGTGCCTGAGATCTCCGTGCTCGCGCTGGGGACTCACTAAACCCTCCTTCACAGCTCCCCTGGGGGAAATCGCATCCTCCGCCAGGAAGCCTCGAAAGTGCCCCTCGTGTAATTACACTCGGGTCCACCCTCCAGTGTCACCTGAAGCTGTCGGGGAAGCAATGGGAGCTTGTCTCTAACGACGTTAGAACCGTCGGGAGCCGAAATCAAAGACATCGCGCCCGGCGGCGGGGCGTGTCGGCGGCAGCCGCGCCGGGGGTGCCCGGCGGGGCGGCTCATTCGTCGAAGTCCTCCGGCTCCACGTCGGCGAGGAACTCGCGGAAGCGGCGCATCTCGGTCTCCTCCTCCTCGGCGTTCGCGCCCTCCTCGGTCCCGTCACTGCCCTCGGCAAGCTGGACCCCGGCCTCCTCGAGGACGGCGTCCGCGCACCAGATCCGGCAGTTGACCCGCAGGGCCACGGCGAGGGCGTCGGAGGCCCGCGACTCGACGGTGGTCCCGTCGTCGAACCCGAGCTGCGCGTAGAACACGCTGTCCTCGACGGCCACGATGGTTGCGCTGACGATCTGCCGGCCCAGGCTGTGCACCACGCTCACGAGGAGGTCATGGGTGAGCGGCCGGGGCGGCACGACGTGCTGCTGGGCCAGGGCGATGGCACTGGCCTCCGCGGTGCCGATCCAGATCGGCAGGTGCCGCTCGCCGTGGGCCTCCTTCAGGAGGACCAGGGGCTGGTTGGACGGCAGCTCGATGCGGACTCCTACGACTTCTACCTCGATCATCAGCCATCCATCCTCGAGATCAGTCCGTGGACCAGAGCACGGTGCAGGGTCAGGAACAGCTCCCCGAGCTCGCGCGCCTCCTCGGCAGCCCGGACCCGCGAGGCGGGGTCCCGGCGCGACGCGCTCGGCGCCACGGCGCGCTCGATCAGTGCCACCTCCCGCTCCGCGGTGGTCTGGAAGGGCCGCAGGTGCCGGGGCTCGAGGCCGTGGTCCGCGAGGGCCACGCAGGAGCGGGCGACGGCGAGATCGTGCTCGTCGAACCGGCCGTCCTCGGCGCTGATGAGTCCGAACGTGGCCATGGCCTCGACGAGGGCAGCGCTCGCGCCGGACTCCGCCCGGAGCTGGGCCTCTCCCAGCGAACGGGGGCGTGCCCCGCCCCACTGGGCTCCGGGCTCCTCCGGGACGGCCAAGGGGGCGATGCTCGCTCCGCCCGGAAGGCTCTCCGGCCGTTCACCGCGGTCGACCGCGTCGAGGTAGTCCTTGATGACCTTCAGCGGCAGGTACTGGTCGCGCTGCAGCGCCAGGATGAAGCGGAGGCGCTCGACGTCGCCGTCGCTGTACTGCCGGTAGCCCGAGGGAGTCCGGTGCGGCGCGATGAGGCCCTTGTCCTCCAGGAACCGGATCTTGGACGCGGTCATCGACGGGAAGTCCTCGGCCAGGGTGGCGAGGACCTCACCGATGTTCAGGGCCACGGCCCCTTTGCGCTCAGGCTGGGCAGCTGCCATAGATCCGCCCCTCAGGCGGTAGGCCGCACCGGGCTCTGTGCGGGGCTGAGGTAGAAGGTGAGCCGGAACTTGCCGATCTGCACCTCCGAACCGTTGCGCAGGGCAACCTGGTCGACCCGGTCGTGGTTGACGTAAGTGCCGTTGAGGCTGCCCGCGTCGACGACCTCGAAGCCCCGGCCCACCCGCCGGAACTGCGCGTGGCGGCGGGAGACGGTCACATCGTCGAGGAAGATGTCCGCGTTCGGGTGCCGGCCCGCCGTCGTGACGTCCGAGTCGAGCAGGAACCGTGCACCCGCGTTGGGACCGGCATGCGCGATGAGCAGCGCCGAGCCATAGGGCAGCGCGGCGACCGCCTTGGCCTCCTCGGCGCTCAGCGCGGGTGCGATCGTCGTGTCGGCATGGATCGGCGGCATGTGGATCGACGTCGTCTCCGACGCCGATTCCTGACGCTGCGTCACCTCGTCGGCGCCGACGTCCCGGCGCTCGTGGCTCGCCATCAGTTCCTCCTGAACAGTCCCGGAATCAGACTTCTACCCTACCTGCTGCTCGTACTCGGCGGCACTGAGGAGGCTGTCCGTCTGCGCGTCGTCCGCGAGCCGGACCTCGAACAGCCAGCCCTCGCCGTAGGGATCGGAGTTCACGAGGGCCGGATCGGTGTCCAGGGCCTCGTTCCTCGCGACGACGGTCCCGCCGACCGGGGCGTAGATGTCGCTGACGCTCTTGGTCGACTCGACCTCGCCGACGACGCCGTTGGCGCTCACCTCGGTGCCGACCTCGGGCATCTGGACGTAGACCACGTCGCCGAGGGCGTCCTGCGCGAAGTCGGTGATGCCGATGCGCACCACGCCGTCGCCCGGCTCGGCCGAGACCCACTCGTGCTCTGCCGTGTAGGACAGCTCGGCGGGGACGTTGCTCATGGGGCTCGCCTTTCGTCGACGTCGAGGCCTGCGGGCGTGCCCGGGTCGCCTCTGGGTGCGGTGTCGCTGAAAGTATAGGCACAAGGACCGGCGGCGGATTCGCCACGGCCCGCTGCGCCGGGCGCCGTTTCCTGCCACGATGGAGCACGAGCAGTCCATCGAGGGTCAGGAGGGGTCCCATGCCGGAGCTGCCCGAGGTCACGGCACTGGCCGAGTACCTCGACCGGCGCCTTGCCGGGGCGGTCGTCGACCAGGTCCGGATCGGGGCCATCAACGCGCTCAAGACCGCGGATCCGCCGTACACCGCCCTCGTGGGACGGCGCGTCGACTCCGTGGGCCGCCGCGGCAAGTTCCTCGTCATGGTCACCATGCCGCCCTCTGCCGGGGATGGCGCATCCCCCGGCGGCGGGGCGGACGACGCCGGCCCGCTCGCCGTCGTCGTCCATCTCGCCCTGGGCGGGTGGGTACGGGTCACCGACCGCCTCCCCGAGGCGGCCCCGCCCCGGGGCAAGGGCTATGTCGCCGCGCGCTTCGGGTTCGTGCGGGACGGCGAGGAGACCGGAATCGACCTGACGGAGGCGGGGACCTGGAAGCGGCTCTCCGTGCACATCGTGCGCCGCCTCGAGGACGTGCCCGCCATCGCAGACCTCGGTCCTGAGCCGCTCGCGGAGGACTTCACGCTCGAGGCCTTCCGGAAGCTCTTGAACCACCGCAAGCAGGTCAAGGGCCTGCTCCGCGACCAGAAGACCATCGCCGGGATCGGGAACGCCTACAGCGACGAGATCCTGCATGCAGCGAAGATCTCTCCGTTCGCGATCGCCTCGACGCTCGACGATGCCTCCACCGCCCGGCTCTACGAACAGATGCGGCGGGTCCTCACGGCGGCCGTCGAGGAGGACCGGGGCCATCCCCCCGAGGAGCTCAAGGACGAGAAGCGCCGGATCATGCGCGTGCACCGGCGGGCGGGCGAGCCGTGTCCGGTGTGCGGGGACACGATCCTGGAGGTCTCGTTCGCGGACAGCGCGCTCCAGTACTGCCCCACGTGCCAGACCGGCGGGAAGCCGCTCGCGGACCGCCGCACCTCCAAGTTCCTCAAGTAGGCCGGAGGGCGTCCGCAGGCGCGCGGCCGGTGCGGGGCAGGCTCAGATGCGGTCGAGGAAGGCGAGGACGCGGTCCACCGCCAGCGATGCCGCAGCCGCGTCGAAGCCGGTCTGGCTCGAGTCGGCGAAGTAGTGGGCGGAGGACGGGTAGAGGAAGAGCTCTGCGTCCTGTGCCCCGGCGACGATCGCGCGGGCCGCGTCGACGTCGCCCTCCTCCATGAAGATCGGATCCTGTTCTGCCCCGTGGACCTGGAGGGGGACGCCGGCCGGCCACGGTCCGCCGAACTCCTCGGCCGGCACGCACGAGTAGAAGAAGACCGCGCCGCGCGCTCCGGGGCGCGTCTGGGCGAGCTTCTGGGCCGGCAGCACGCCGAGGGAGAGGCCCATGTACACGAGGTTCTCCGGCAGGGCCGACGCGGCACGCTCCCCCCGGGCCACGATCTCGCCGAAGCCGATCCCGCGGGCGTGCTCCACCCCCTCGTCGATGGTTGCGAAGGTCTTGCCCTCGAACAGGTCCGGCGTCGTCACGGTGTGCCCGTTGCGGATCAGGGTCTCCGCGAGGGACGCCACGCCGGGCGTGAGGCCGAGTGCGTGGTGGAACAGGAGGATGTCTGCCATGCCGCACACGCTAGCCGGAGCGCGGCCGGACGGCCAGCGGTGCGGCATCGGCGCGCGGCGGCGGCACGGTCAGGCGACCGGATCGCCCTCGACGGGGCCATCCGTGTTGGGCTTCCAGCCGAGCTCCGGGGCAACGAACCGGGCGAACGATTCGAGGATGTGCAGGTTGTAGTCGGCCCCGAGCTGGTTCGGGATGGTCAGCATCACGGTGTCGGCGGCCATGACGGCCGAGTCGGCCCGGAGCTGCTCGACCAGGTCCTCGGGCTCGGCCGCGTAGGTCTTGCCGAAGGTGGACTGGAAGCCGTCGATGATGCCGATCTGGTCCGAGTCCGTGCGCCGGCCGAAGTACATCGCGTCCTTGGAGTTGACGATCGGAAAGATGCTGCGGCTGACGGACACGCGCGGGGGCCGCGTGTGCCCGGCGTCCCTGTAGGCGGCCCGATAGGCATCGATCTGGTCACGCTGGAGCTCGTGGAACGGCACCCCGGTGGCCTCGGTCAGCAGGGTGGAGCTCATGAGGTTCAGGCCGAGCCGTCCGGTCCACTCGGCCGTCGCGCGGGTGCCGCTCCCCCACCAGATCCGTTCACGCAGGCCCGGGGAGTGGGGCTCAATCGGAAGGAGGGTCCCGGCCGGTGCCTGGCGCGGGTCCGCGGGTGCGAGGCCCTCGCCGTCGATGGCCCTGAGGAACGTCTCGAAGTGGGCCCGGGCGAGGTCTGCGCCGCGGGGGTCCTCGGCCCCCGCGTAGCCGAAGGCCTCGTACCCGCGCAGGGCCGGCTCGGGCGAGCCGCGGCTGACGCCGATCGCGATCCGGCCGGCGCTGATGATGTCGAGGGCCGCGAGCTCCTCGGCGAGGTAGAGCGGGTTCTCGTAGCGCATATCGATCACGCCGGTGCCGACCTCGATGCGCGCCGTCCGGGCGGCGATCGCGCTGAGGAGGGGTACCGGCGCGGCCTGCTGCGGGGCGAAGTGGTGGACGCGGAAGTAGGCGCCGTTCACTCCGAGCTCGTCTGCCCCGACGCCGAGGTCGACTGCCTGGCGGATCATGTCAGCCGCGCTGCCCGTCTGCGAGCCCCGCGCGGGGGCGTAGTGTCCGAAGGAGAGGAATCCGAAAGCCTTCACGGGGGCGTCAACTGCATGCATGCGCATGCGTATTCCTCGCGGGGCGGAAACGAGAAAGGGACCCGACCCGCGTCCGCGGATCGGATCCCTCCTGGTCGGGCTGACAGGATTTGAACCTGCGACCCCTTGACCCCCAGTCAAGTGCGCTACCAAGCTGCGCTACAGCCCGAACATCGCCCGCGCCCGGCGCTCTCACGCCCGGCGAAGCAACCGCTCCAGCATATCCGACCGGGGCGCTCGGCGCGAATCGGGAAGGGGTCGGCGAGCCTCCCTCACCGCGGCCACGGGGCGCTGTACGCGACCGTCAGGTTCTGGGGCTTCCGGCGCCCTCAGGCAGGACGGGGACCTGCCCCGTGGTGAGCGCCGCCGGCGGCGTGAGCATCGAGGCGGCCGAGTGCTCGGCAGAGTAGGCGAGGAACGCCAGGTGCGCCTCGTAGCGGTCGAGGACGTCGTCGATCACCTGCTGCCGGCTCAGGCCCATGAGGTCGTACCCTTCGGAACCGGTCTGGGTGAACACCTCCAGCCGGCAGTACGACTCCTCCTCCGGGTTCGCGCGGCCTCCGAACACCGGCACGGGCGCCTCGACGGCCGCGACCTCGTAGTGGAAGTCCCGCTCATGGTCGATGGCGACGGCGAGCGTGTGGCGGAAGATCCCTGTCCGCTCGTCGGGGAGGGTCCTCAGGCTCGCGTCGTGGCCCTGCGCAGCGAACTCTGCGGACACGTCCGTCAGGGCGGGCCGGACGGTCTTCTCCATGAACTGCGCCACTGCCCTGGCCGAGGGGTAGGAGCGCAGCCCTGCGATGCGCTGGCGCCAGCTCCGTTCTGGGACGGCGCCGCCGTGGGCGGCAGTGGTCCTGCGTCGGAGCACCTGCCCCTCGCGCTCGGCACGTTCCATCCGCAGCGCCTTGGAGAAGGAGGCCATCACGAGGTAGGCGATGACGGTCACCGGCAGCGCGAAGACGAGCGTCGCGTACTCCATCGTCGCCACGCCGCCCGCCACGAGCATCGCCACGGTCAGCACTGCCGTCAGCACGGCCCAGAAGATGCGCAGCCACCTGGCCCCGTCCTGGCCCGGATCGGGGATGGACGAGGAGAAGTTGGACATCACCATGGCCCCGGAGTTGGCGCTCGTGAGGTAGAACAGGAGGCCGGAGAGAGTCGCCAGTCCGATGAGGAACGGGGCTCCCGGGAACATCTCCAGCAGCGCGTACCAGCCCCGCTCCGGGCTCTCCATCGCGAGGTGGGCGAAGTCGAGATTTCCGCCCAGCACCTCCGAGAGGGCGCTGTTGCCGAAGATCGCGACGATGATGACGTCGCACAGCACCGGGGCGGTGACGGCCGCGATGACGAACTCCCGCAGCGTGCGCCCGCGGGAGATGCGGGCCAGGAACAGCCCGACGAACGGCCCCCAGGCGAGCCAGAACGCCCAGAAGAACAGGGTCCACGATCCCATCCATTCCGAGCCGCCGTCCTGGTAGGCGAAGGTCTGGAGCATGCGCTCGGGAAGGGTGGCGACGAACCGGCCGATGTTCTCCACGGTGCCGTTGAGGATGAACGAGGTCTTCCCCGTGACGAGGATGTAGAGCACCATCGCTGCCGCGCTCCAGAGGTTCAGCTCGGAGACGAGGCGGATGCCCTTGTCCACCCCGGAGGTGCAGGCAGCGACGGTCATGACGACCGCCACGACCACGAGCGCGATCTGGAGGCCGAGGCCCTGCTCGAGCCCGAACAGCACGGAGAACCCGACGTTGAGGAGCACCACTCCGATGCCCATCGACGTGGCGACTCCGAACACGGTCCCGACGAGCGCGAAGACGTCGATGGCGTCCCCCATGGCTCCCCGGACGCGTCTGCCCAGGAGGGGGTAGAGGGCGGCCCGGATCGACAGGGGCATCCCCCACCGGTGGGCGAAGTAGCCCATGGCCATGCCGAGCAGGGCGTACATGGCCCACCCGGCGATCCCGTAGTGGAACATCGTCCAGACCACCGCGTCCCGGGCGGCCTCCGGGGTCTGGCCGGTGCCCGAGGGCGGGGCCATGTACTGGGTGATCGGCCCGGTGACGGAGTAGAACAGCATGTCGATGCCGACCCCGGCAGCGAAGAGCATGGCAACCCACGTGAACAGGCCGTACTGGGGACGGGAATGGTCGGGCCCCAGCCGGACGCCGCCTTCCTTGGACAGGGCGACCCAGAGGACGAAGACGATGACGACCGCCACGGTGAGCACGTAGAACCAGCCGACGTTCACGGAGATCCACCCCACCGCCGCGTGCATGGTGCCCGCGGCCTGCCCGGGGGCGAGGATGGCCCAGAGGGAGAAGGCGAGGATGACCGCCGACGCGACGACGAGGACCCTCCAGCGGACCCGCGGGCCATGGCCGTCCGCAAAGTCTGCGGGGCCCCAGCGCAGTTCGGTGCTCGAGACGGGGGGTCTGCCCTCGCCTCCGCCGGTGCGGCGCCTCTCGGTGCCGCCCCATCGGCTGCGTTCGATGGTCGCCGCCGGCGACTCGGCCTCTGGTCCTCGGACATCCGCTGCTTCGGTCACTCATCCTCCTGTTCTGCGGCAGGACGGACCGAGGCGAGCGTGCGGGAGAACCTCCCAGATCTCAGGGGAACGGGGCGCGTGAGGTGCGTCGCCCGCTGCGCGGGGACGTCCTACCGGCTCCTTCCACTGTAGCTCCTCCCGAGGACGACGCCGGCGGCCCGCCCGCGAGGGGCGGCCCGCCGGCGAGGGGCGGCCCGCCGGCGTCGTGCGGGGCTACTTCTTCTTCGAGCGGCGCTCGCGGACGCGCATGCTGATCTCGATGGGCGTGCCCTCGAAGCCGAACGTCTCGCGGAGCCGGCGGGTGATGAAGCGGCGGTAGCCGGGGTCGAGGAACCCGGTGGTGAACAGGACGAACTTCGGCGGCCGGCTCTGGGCCTGGGTGCCGAAGAGGATGCGCGGCTGCTTGCCCCCGCGCACCGGGTGCGGATGCGCGGCGACGAGCTCGCCGAGGAACGCGTTGAGGCGGCCCGTGGGGATGCGGGTGTCCCAGCCGGCGAGGGCCTTGTCGAGCGCGGGCACGAGGCGGTCGCGGTGCCAGCCGGTCTTCGCGGAGAGGTTGACGCGCGGCGCCCACTCCACGTGGGCGAGGTCCTTCTCGATCTCGCGCTCGAGCCAGCGGCGGCGCTCGTCGTCCATGAGGTCCCATTTGTTGAACGCGATGACGAGGGCGCGCCCGGACTCGATCGCGAGCGAGAGGATGCGCACGTCCTGCTCGGAGAGCACCTCGTCCGAGGCGAGGAGCACGACGGCGACCTCCGCCTTCTCGAGCGCGGCCTGGGTCCGCAGGGACGCGTAGTACTCGGCGCCCTGGGCCATGTGCTGCCGGCGGCGGATGCCCGCGGTGTCCACGAAGCGCCACGTCCGGCCGCCGAGCTCGATGTACTCGTCGACCGGGTCGCGGGTGGTGCCCGCGAGCTCGTTCACGACGGAGCGCTCGGAGCCGGCGAGCTTGTTCAGGAGCGAGGACTTGCCCACGTTGGGGCGGCCGATGAGGGCGACGCGGCGCGGGCCCCCGGAGCGCTCGACACCGGCGATGGCCGAGAACTCGGGCAGGACCTCGAGCGCGGCGTCGAGCAGGTCTGCCACCCCGCGCCCGTGGAGGGCCGAGACGGGGTACGGCTGGCCGAAGCCGAGGCCCCACAGCATGGAGGCATCGGCCTCCTGGGCGAAGTCGTCGACCTTGTTCGCCACGAGCAGCACGGGCTTCTTGGACTTGCGCAGCATGCGCATGACGGCCTCGTCGGTGGCTGTCGCCCCGACCGTGGCGTCGACGACGAACAGGACGGCGTCCGCCATGCTGACGGCGACCTCGGCCTGCTCGGCGACCATCGCGTGCAGGCCCTTGGCGTCGTGCTCCCAGCCGCCGGTGTCCACGAGCGTGAACTTCCGGCCGGTCCATTCGGCGGGGTAGGAGACGCGGTCGCGGGTGACGCCGGGGACGTCCTCGACGACAGCCTCGCGGCGGCCGAGGATGCGGTTGACGAGCGTCGACTTGCCCACGTTGGGGCGGCCGATGATCGCGAGGACGGGGTCCATCCGCGTCGGCGTGTCCGCGTCCCAGTCCTCGCCCTGGCCGGCGAGGAGGCGCGCGTCCTCCTCGTCCAGGTCGTAGTCGTCCAGGCCCGCGCGCAGGGTGGCCGCGCGCTGCTCCGCCTCGGCGTCGTCCATCGCGGCGAGGTGCTCGGCGACCTGGTCGGCGCCCTCGGGCACGTACTCGTCGTTCCCGGCGGCGCCGGCGGTCCCGGTGTCCAGGGAATCGGTCATGGGGGTCTCCTTGAAGGGTGTCAGTGGGCCGGGCTCACGCGCCGGCCGGGCGGCTCACGGCCGCGTGCACGACGCCGAGGACGGCGTCGACGGTCTGGTCGAAGTCGAGGTCCGAGGAGTCGACGGTGTAGACGCCGTCGGCGGCCTGGGTGAAGCTGGCCACCGCGGAGTCCTTCGCATCCCGGGCGATGACCTGCTCGCGGAGTTCCTCGGCGTTCTGGGTGCCGCCGAGCTGGGCTCCGCGGCGGCGCATGCGGGCCTCCTTGGAAGCGGTGAGCAGGAGCCGCACCTCGGCGTCGCGCGCCACCACGGTGGTGATGTCCCGGCCCTCGACGACCATGCGCCGGCCGTGGGCCGCGATGATCGCGCGCTGGCGGCGGATCAGCTCGTCCCGCACGCCGAGATTGGTCGCGACGGCGCTCACCGAGGAGGAGATGCGGGGCTCGCGGATGGCCGCGGTCACGTCCGCGCCACGCACAAGGACCCGCTCCGTGGCGGGGCTCGTGCTCAGCTCAAGGTCGAGCCCCCGGGCGGCGGCCTCCACGAGGGCGCCGTCCGTGAGGTCGAGTCCGCGCTCGAGGCAGTCCCACGCGACCGCGCGGTACATGGCGCCGGTGTCGAGGTAGGCCAGCCGCAGCCGCCGGGCGACCTCCTTCGAGACGCTCGACTTCCCCGAGCCGCTCGGGCCGTCGATCGCCACGACAAGGGGCCGGCCGAGCCGCAGGGGCTCGGCGCCGGGGGCGGGCATGTAGCGCACGGACGTACCCTGTGCCGTGCTGAGGGAATGGAGCTCCGTCCCGGCCTGCACGCCGTGCTCCGTCTCCCGCTCGCTCATTGCAGTACCCGCCATCCGCGCTCCTCCAGTTCCGCCACCAGGGCGTCGTGCTTGCTCGGCAGCACCGAGATCTCCACCATGCCCACGTTCCGCCCCGACGAGTGGTCGAGGCGGAGGTCTTCGAGGTTCACCCCGATCTCGCCGATCTCCGTCAGGAGCCGGGCGATCTGCCCGGGCCTGTCGTCGACGAGGACCGTGAGCCACGCGAACGCCTGCGGCGGCCCCCCGTGCTTGCCGGGGATCCGCGCCTGGCCCGCGTTGCCCTCGGTCATGAGCTGCGCCAGGTCGAGCCGGGCCCCCGGGGCCGTGGGTGCCTCGAGGGTGCGGATGAGGCGTTCGACGTCCTCGCGCACACCGTACAGGTGCTCGACGATCCTGCCCGCATTCGCCCCGAGGATCTGCACCCACAGGCCCGGGTCGCTCGCCGCGATGCGCGTCGTGTCGCGCAGGCCGTTGCCGGCCAGGGCCAGCAGCCGCAGGTCCGTGCCCTGCAGGCGCGAGGCCAGCAGCGAGGACATGACCTGGGGCAGGTGGCTCACGAGGGCGACCGCCTCGTCGTGCTCGTCGGCGTCGAACTCGACGACGATGCCGCCGAGGTCGGAGCCGAGGGCCTTGGCGAGGCGGACCGCGCCGGGCTCGGACTCGGGCGCCGCGCAGACCACCCAGGGCATCGAGGTGAACAGCTCGCCGCGGGCGGCGACCGGGCCGGACTTCTCCCGGCCCGCCATCGGGTGCGTGCCGACATAGCGGGCCAGGTCTGCGCCGCGGGCGCGCAGCCCGCGCACGATGGCGCCCTTGACGCTGGCGATGTCCACGACGGTGGCGCGCGGCCAGCGCTCGAGGGCGTGCGCGGCGACGTCGACGGCCACGTCGGGAGGCGTGGCCACGACGACGAGCTCCGGCTGGGCGCCGCGGTCCGCCTCGAGCTCGGCGACCGGGCGGCCCGCGCCGATGTCGACGGCGACGGCCTGGTTGGTGGGCGAGGTGTCCTCGAGGAAGACCGGGACGCCGCGGTGCTCGAGCCCGAGGCCGATGCTGGTCCCGAGCAGCCCGGTGCCGATGACGACGACGGGCCCGTGCAGGTGTGTTGCGGACATGCTCTCCCCCTACAGGCCGACGGCGGCCATGAGGTGCCCGATCTCCTGCTTGCCGAGCCGGCGGATCGTGCCCTGCTTCTGGTCGCCGAGCCCGATCGGGCCGATCTTGGCGCGCACGAGCCGCTGGACCGGGAAGCCCACGGCGTCGAACATGCGGCGCACGACCCGGTTCTTGCCGGAGTGCAGGACCACCTCGACGAGCACGAACCCGGGCGTGGAGTCCACGAGCCGGAACGAGTCGACCTTGGCGAGGCCGTCCTCGAGCTCGACGCCGCGGCGCAGCTGGGCGCCGATGCCCTGGGGCATGGGGCCGCGCACCTGCACGACGTACGTCTTGGGCACCTCGTAGGAGGGGTGCGTGAGGCGGTTGGCGAGCTCGCCGTCGTTCGTCAGGAGCAGCAGGCCCTCGGTGTTCGTGTCGAGGCGGCCCACGTGGAAGAGGCGCTCCGGCGAGCCGGGGCGCAGGTAGTCCGTGATGCACGGGCGGCCCTCGGGGTCGTCCATCGTGGAGACCACGCCGCGGGGCTTGTTGAACGCCATGTAGACGAGATGCTCGTCGGTCTGGACGCGGACCCCGTCGACGTGGATGACGTCGGTCTCGGGGTTGACCCGGGTGCCGAGCTCGGTCACGATCTGCCCGTTGACCTCGACGCGGCCCTCGGCGATGAGCTCCTCGCACACCCGGCGCGAGGCGACGCCCGCGTTGGCCATGACCTTCTGCAGGCGCACCCCGTCCTCGGCCATCTGGGCCCGGGTCCGCGGCTCGTGGGCCGGCAGGGCGGCCGGCTGCCTGCGGGCCGCGCCCTGGCCGGCCTTGCCCACCGGGCCGAGGCTCCTGCCGAAGCGCTCGTTCGCGAAGGGCGCCGCGCCCGTCCCCTTGGGGGTGGGGCGCTCGCCGCGCTTGCGCTGCCCGCCCTTCGGGGCGCCCTTGGCGCCTCCGCGCGCCGCGCTGCCGCGCGCGCTGTTCCTGCGGGGGTTGTCCCCGTTGCGTGGTGAACCCTGGCGTCCCGCCTGTGCCATAACCAATGCCTCTGCAGTATGAAGCAGCCCCTCCGGGGCCGCGTTGGTGGTAGAAAGTGGGCGAATGCCCCCGTCAAGGATACCGGATCGGCCCTCCGGGCCCGCCCGGGGCCTCAGAACGGGGCGTCGATGCCGCCCAGCTCGTCGAGCCCGGGCAGGTGCGGCGAGAGCTTGGGCAGCTCGGCTGCAGAGCCGATCCCGAGCCGCTCCAGGAAGTACGACGTCGTCCGGTACAGGATCGCTCCCGACTCCGGGTCCGTGCCGGCCTCCTCGACGAGGCCTCGGGCCACGAGGGTCTTCACCACGGAGTCGACGTTGACCCCCCGGATCGCGGCGACGCGCGAGCGGCCTACCGGCTGGCGGTAGGCGATGACGGCGAGCGTCTCGAGCGCGGCCTGGGTCAGCCGCGCAGTCTGGCCTTCGAGCACGTACCGGGACACGATGTCCGCGTACTCCGGGCGCGAGTAGAAGCGCCACCCGCCGGCGACGGCGCGGAGCTCGAATCCCCTCCCCTGCGTCGTGTACTCGGCCGCGAGCTCCTCGAGCGCTCCCTCGGCCTCGTGCTGGGGCACCTCGAGGGTGGCGGCGAGCTCGGCCGCGCTGATCGGCTCGTCGACGACCATGAGCACGGCCTCGAGGGCCGCGCGGATCGCCGGATCAGCCTGCTGCATGCTGTCCCTCCCTGTCTGGGGCATCCTCGTACTCCTCGCTGACCCGCTCGGCGCTCCAGTCCTCCCCCGCGGTCCACCGCACGCTCAGTTCGGCGAGCGGCGCCGCCTGCTCGAAGGCCACGGCCCGGTCGCGGAAGAGCTCCAGCAGGGCCAGGAAGCGGGCCACCACGACGAGCCGTGTCTCGGCGTCGGCCGTCAGTGCCCGGAAGCTCAGGGGGCCCGAGCCCTGCAGCCGCAGGCCGATGAGCTCGGCCTGCTCGCGCACGCTCACCGGCGGCGCGTGCAGGTGGTCGGTCCCGACCTCGCTCGGCGGGGCCTCCTTGGGTGCGAACGCCTTCGCGGCGAGGGCGGCGAACTGCTCGGGCGTGTGCCGCCACACGAGCTCGGGCAGCAGGGCGGCGAAGGACGGCTCGAGGGTCACCGAACGCGGGAAGCGGCGCGCCTCGGCGTCGAGGGTCGCGGCGAAGATCGCGGCGATCTCCTTGAAGGCGCGGTACTGCAGGAGCCGTGCGAAGAGGAGGTCGCGGGCCTCGAGGCGGGCCACGTCCTCCTCGTCGTCGACCTCGCCCTGGGGCAGGAGCCGGGCGGCCTTGAGGTCGAGGAGGGTCGCGGCGATGACGAGGAACTCGCTGGCCTCGTCGAGCGCCCAGTCCTCTCCCCTGGCCTGGAGCGCCCGGGTGTAGGCGATGAAGTCGTCGGTGACGGTCGCCAGGGCCACCTCGGTGATGTCGAGGCGATGCTTGGCGATGAGTCCGAGCAGGAGGTCGAACGGGCCGGTGAAGTTCTCGAGGCGGACCTCGAAGCCGCCCGCGCTCTGCGCGGAGTCGGCCGGCTGGGTGTCAGGGAGCTCCACCGCGGGCCACGAGCTCGCGGGCGAGGCTGCGGTACGCCTCGGCGCCCGGGTGGTTGGACGCGTACCGGGTGATGGGCTCCGCGGCGACCGTGGCGTCGGCGAACTTGATGGTCCTCTTGATGACGGTCTCGAAGACCTTGTCGCCGAACGCCTCCACGAGGCGGGCGAGCACTTCGCGGCTGTGCAGCGTGCGGGCGTCGTACATGGTGGCGAGCACGCCGTCCACGACGAGGCGCGGGTTGAGGCGGTCCTGGACCTTCTCGATCGTCTCCACGAGCAGGGCCACGGCACGCAGCGCGAAGAACTCGCAGATGAGCGGGATGACCACGCCGTGCGCGGCGGTGAGCGCATTGACCGTGAGGAGGCCGAGGGAGGGCTGGCAGTCGATGAGGATGACGTCGTACTCGTCCTCGACCTTGCGCAGCGCACTCGCGAGGACCTGCTCGCGCGCCACCTCGGTGACGAGCTGCACCTCGGCGGCGGAGAGGTCGATGTTGGCCGGGAGGAGGTCCACGTTGGGCTCCTCCGTGCTGCGGATGGCTTGGCGGACGTCCACGTGGCGGTCCATCATCACGTTGTAGACGGTGGTATCGAGCTCGTGCGGGTTGATGCCGAGGCCGGCGGAGAGGGCGCCCTGGGGGTCGAAGTCGACGAGCAGGACCTTCCGGCCGTACTCCGCGAGCGCCGCGGCCAGGTTGATGGTCGAGGTCGTCTTGCCGACCCCGCCCTTCTGGTTGACCATCGCGATGATGCGGGCCGGTCCGTGCGAGCTCAGGGGCGCGGGGACCGCGAACGTGTGCAGGGGCCGGCCCGTGGGTCCGAGCTCCACCGTGCCCTCCGTGCCCTCGAGGGAGCCGGAGATGCCGTCCAGAGTCGCTGCGCTCTGTTCTGTGCTCACGTGTCCATCCACACTTTCGATCTCGTTGGCGGCGATTCGCATGCCTACGGCGTCCTTGGCTCCCCAGCCTACACACGGGCGACATGCATTGTGCGGACCTTGACAATCGGCCCCCGGCGCGCCTCACCCTCAACTGGAACTTCAAGGTTCGCGGTCGCGGAGGCGAGCACGACGGCGGGCGGGCCACCCCGTGGAGGCGGCCCGCCCGTCGTCGTGCGCGGCATCCGGCAGCGGCCGGTCAGGCGCGGACGAGCTCCTCCTCGGCCCCGGCCCCCGTGGCCCCGACCTCGGCCTCGCCGCCCTCGCCGTGGCCGTGACCGGCGATCATGGTGGTCTCGTCGAACGGCAGGCGGCCGGAGAGCACCTCGGTCGCCTGGGCGGCGTCGATCTCCTTGGTCCAGGTCCCCATGAGGACCGTGGCCACCGCGTTGCCGGTGAAGTTGGTCAGGGCGCGGGCCTCGGACATGAACCGGTCGATGCCGACGATGAAGGACACGCCGCCCACGAGCTGCGGGGCGTGGGCCTGGAGGCCGCCGGCGAGGGTGGCGAGGCCGGCGCCGGAGACGCCCGCGGCGCCCTTGGAGGCGACGATCATGAAGATGAGCAGGCCGATCTGCTCACCGAGGGCGAGCGGCTGGCCCATCGCGGTGGCGATGAACAGGGAGGCCATCGTCAGGTAGATCGCGGTGCCGTCGAGGTTGAAGGAGTAGCCCGTCGGCACGGTGACGCCGACCACCGGCTTGGAGACGCCGAGGTGCTCCATCTTGGCGATCAGGCGCGGCAGGGCGGCCTCGGAGGAGGACGTCGAGACGATGATGAGGTACTCGCGGCCGAGGTACTTCATGAGCTTGAAGATGTTCACGCCGGAGACGACCTTGAGGACCGTGCCGAGGACCACCACGATGAACAGGATGCAGGTGATGTAGAAGGCGATCATGAGCGTCGCGAGGCTGAGGACTGCCTTCCAGCCGGTGGCGCCGACCACGGCGGCGATCGCGCCGAATGCGCCGATGGGCGCGACCCACATGATCATGATGAGAATCCGGAAGACGAGGGCCTGCGCCTGGGCGATGAAGTCGAGCAGCAGCCGGCCGGTCTTGCCCATGCGCTGGAGCGCGAAGCCCACGAGGAGGGCCACGAAGAGGGTCTGGAGGACGTCGCCGGCGGTGAGCGAGGAGAGCAGGGACTTGGGGATGATGCCGAGGAGGAAGTCCGTGGTGCCTGCCGACTCGGTGGCCTTGTAGGTGGCGTCCTTGAGGTTGAGGCCCTGGCCCGGGTGGACCAGGTTGCCCACGACGAGGCCGATGCCGAGCGCGAACGTGCTCATGACCATGAAGTACAGCAGGGCGAGGCCGCCGACCTTCCCCACCGTCTTGGCCTTCGCGATCGACCCGATGCCCAGGACGATCGTGCAGAAGATGACCGGGGAGATCATCATCTTGATCAGGGCCACGAACCCGTCGCCGAGCGGCTTGAGGTTCGCGGCGAACCCGTCCTTGCCCGGGAACATGAGGCCCACGGCCACGCCGAGAACCACCGCGATGACGACGGCGATGTAGAGCCAATGGGTGCGGTCGACCGACTTCTTCTTCGCGGGCGCCGCATCGGGTGCCGTAGGCGACATTGCCACGGAGTGCTCCTTCGTTGATACCTTGACTTCTGGCCCGGGTGGGCCGGTTCACACTCCACTGTGGATGACGCTGTGACAGACCTCACCGTTGCGGTCATATTGGTCACTGGGAGGAGGAGAGCCGATGCGCCCGCTGAGTCTCGCAGCCCGGATGCTCTGGACCCTCGTGCTCGCCGTCATCGTGCTCACGGGGTTCATGGGGACGGCGATGTACGTCGATGCCCGGGACCAGACGCATGAGCAGGCCGGGCGCCGCACCCTCGCCGTGGCCTCGGCCCTCGCGGACAGCCCGTTCGTGGTGGACGCGGCCCGGCGCGCCGCCGCCGTCAGCCCCACCACCGCCCTCCAGCCGTACGCGATGGAGGTGATGGCCGACGCGGGCCTGGACTTCATCACGATCATGGCCCCGGACCGGACCCGGTGGACGCACCCCGACCCCACCCAGATCGGCGGCAAGTACATCGGCAGCATCGACCAGGCGCTCGCCGGGCGCCCGTTCACCGAGGAGGTCGAGGGGACCCTGGGACCCTCCGTGCGCACCATCGTGCCGATCAGGGACGGCGGGAAGGTCATCGGCATGGTCGCCGCGGGCGTCACGGTGAGCGCCATCGAGGTCGCCGTCGCCGGCCGGCTGCCCGCGCTCCTGGCGATCGCCGCCGCCGTGCTCGCCCTCGGCTCCCTCGGCTCGCTCGGCGTGGGGCGGTACCTCAAGCGGGTCACGCGCGGCTACGGGCCCGAGCAGCTCGGCCAGCTCTTCGCCTACTACGAGTCGGTGCTGCACTCGGTGCGGGAGGGGGTCCTCCTCGTGGACGCCAAGGGGCGCGTGGTGATCCGCAACGACCAGGCTTCCAGGCTCCTCGGCCTGCCGGAGGCGCCGGACGCGGACGACGCCGGCCCCCCCGCCTCGCGCGGGCGCCGCCGCTCCCTCCCCGCGCCGCCCGCCCTCAGCCGGCTCGGCGTCCCGGGGAGCCTGCGCGAGCTGCTCGCGAGCGGACGGACGGCGCGCGACGAGATCCATGTGACCGACGAGCGCGTCCTCGTGGTGAACCAGGAGCCCGCGGTGTCGCAGGAGGGCCGGCGCAGCCGCGTCCTCGGTTCGGTGGCGACGCTGCGGGACCAGACGGAGATCGAGGCCCTCGGCAACGAGCTCGAGACGATGCGCACGCTGTCCGACGCGCTCAGGAGCCAGACCCACGAGCACGCCAACCGGCTGCACACCATCGTCTCGCTCCTCGAGCTCGGGCAGACGGACCGGGCCCTGGCCTTCGCGACCGACGACCTGCGGCTGAGCCAGTCGCTGGCCGACGAGCTCGTCGTCTCGATCGACGAGCCGGTCCTCGCCGCCCTCATCATGGGCAAGGCGGCCCAGGCCAACGAGCGGGGGGTCCGGTTCGATGCGGAGGCCACTGCGTCCCTGGCCGGGGCGGGGCTCGCGGCGGCCGACCTCGTGACCATCGTCGGCAACCTCGTCGACAACGCCATCGACGCCGCCGCTGCGGCGGACGCCCCGCGCTGGGTCTCGCTCGAGATCGCCGAGCACGGGACCTCACTCGTGATCGAGGTCGCCGACTCGGGGCCCGGCGTCCCCGGCGGCGAGGCGGAGAAGATCCTGCGCTACGGATACTCGACCAAGCCCCATGCGGGCCACGGCCGCGGGCTCGGCCTCGCCCTCGTGAAGCGGTCCGTCGAGCGCCTCGGCGGCACCCTGTCCATCACGGGCGGGGCCGGGGCCGTGTTCACGGTCGAGATCCCGCGGAAGGAGGCCGCGCCGTGAGCGCCGCGAGGCCCCGAGGCGGCGCTGCCCCCGGGATCCGGGTGCTCGTGGTCGAGGACGAGCCCATCGCCGCTGCCGCGCACGCCGCGTACCTCGGCCGGGTCCCGGGATTCGTCCACGCCGGGACGGCGCACGACGGCGCGTCGGCCCTGCGCCTGGCCGGCGAGCTGGCGGCGGCCGGGGAGCCGGTGGACCTCGTCCTGCTGGACATGAACCTGCCCGACCTGCACGGGCTGGACGTCGGGCGGCGCATGCGGGCGGCGGGCCATCCGGTGGACATCATCGCGATCACGGCGGTGCGCGAGCTCCCGGTGGTGCGCCGGGCGATCTCGGTCGGCGTGGTGCAGTACCTCATCAAGCCGTTCACCTTTGCCGCGTTCGCCGAGCGGCTCGAGCACTACCGCGCCTACCGGGAGGCCCTCGCGGACGGCGCGGGCCCGGCGTCCCAGGCTGCCGTGGACGAGGCGCTCGCGGTGCTCCGCGCGCCGGTCGCCACGCCCCTGCCCAAGGGCCTCTCGGCGGGGACGCTCGAGGCGATCCGCGACGTACTCCGGGCCAAGGGCGCGCCCGTGTCCGCCTCGGAGGTGACCGAGGCCGTCGGCGTCTCGCGGGTGACGGCCCGGAGGTACCTCGAGCACCTCGCCGAGACGAAGGAGGTCACGCGCTCGGCCCGGTACGGCGCGCCGGGGCGTCCCGAGAACGAGTACCGCTGGATCGGCTGAGGGCCGCCGCGGAGGCCCTGTCGCGAGCGGCGCAAGCAGCCTAGATTTGATGCAGGAACAGCGAGAGGACGCACGATGACCCACAGCCTCGATTTCGGCAACACCGAGGACGATGACCTCACCGAGCCCCTCGACGGCCGCGACAGCCAGGCCCCGGAGGGGTCGAGCGACAATCCGGAGACCATGGACGAGCTCGACCCGCTCCACGATCCGCGCCGGATGATCGAGCTCGACTCCGAGGAGGAAGAGAACCCCGACGTCGAGCTCGGCATCGACTGACAGCCCCGGCCGGGAACGGCCGCGCAGAAATAGGTCCTGCGTGGCGCTCGCACCGGCGGCCCCGCTCCTGTACCGTTGTACCTGTAGTCGTTGTGTTTCACGTTGTGCCTGTACGGCTCCTGCCTCCACCGGATGGCCAGGGCGGTGCGTGCTAGCGGTTTTACGAACACCGCTGCATATCAGGTCCCGACCGTCGGGACCTGCACCGACCCCGAAGGGCAGTCATGACAACCGGCACCGTCAAGTGGTTCAACAGCGAAAAGGGCTTCGGCTTCATCGCCCCCGACGACAACTCCGCTGATGTGTTCGTTCACTTCAGCGCCATCGAATCGAACGGCTACCGCGAGCTCCTCGAGGGCCAGAAGGTCGAGTTCGAGACCCAGCAGGGCCCCAAGGGCCTCCAGGCCGCCAAGGTCCGCCCGCTCTGATTCGAGGACGCCCCGCACGGGGCGCCTGTGAGCAGTGAGCCCGAGAGGGCCGGCAGCGATTCGCTGCCGGCCCTCTCGGCGTCTCGGGACCCAGACCCGGCCCGGGGGCGGCCCGGCCGGGAGCCGGATCCTCCTAGACGTGGTCTCGCCAGGAGTGGCGCGGGTCGTACCCGAGCAGCCTGCGGGCCTTGTCGATCCCGAGCAGGGTCTCGTGCTCGCCCAGGCCCTCCCGCACCTGGACGCCGGGGAAGACCTCGGCGGCCAGCGAGGCGGAGCTGCGCGACATGACCGTGTCCGCCGCGGCGATGATGTACGCCTCGAAGCCCGGATGGGCAGACTGGAGGGCGCGCTCGACGGCCTGCGCGCCGTCGCGGGCGTCGATGTAGCCCCACAGGTTCCACTTGCGCTGCAGCGGGTCGGCGTCGAACGAGGGGAACGCGGCATAGTCCTCGGGCACCATGACGTTGGAGAACCTGAAGGCACTGATGCTCAGCTCAGGGTCCCAGCGGCACAGCTGGATCGCCATCTGCTCCTCGAGGTGCTTCACGAGCGAGTAGGTGCTCTCGGGCCGGGCCGCGTACTCCTCGTCGACCGGGATGTAGGGCGGCGGTGTGTCGAAGGGCAGCCCGAGCACGGTCTCGCTCGAGGCGTAGGCGATCCGCTTCACGCCCGCCCGCCTCGCCGACTGGAACACGTTGTATGTGGCCAGCATGTTGTTGCGGAACGTCGCGGCGTCCGGGACGAGCCCGGGTGCCGGGATCGCGCCGAGGTGCACGACGGCGTCGATCCCGGCGTGGCGGTCGTCGACACCGAGGAAGGCGTCCACCACCTGGCCGTAGTCGGTGAGGTCGGTGCGGATGAAGCCGGGGTCCCGCTCCCCCGCCACATCGAGGCTCCACACGCGGTGGCCCGCCTCGCGCAGGTGCGTCAGGACCACCCGCCCGAGCTTCCCGCTTCCTCCGGTGAGCACGATCTCCATGAACTCCCCTTCCCGTGCGGCCCGTGTGGCCACTGCCGACCATCCTTGTCCGGTTGGGCCGCGGCCGCCACCCCTGCGCGCGTCAGAGCGCGGCGGCCCCGGCACGGACGGACTCGAGGGCCTTGGTCCAGGTCACGAGCTGGTCCAGCATCGGATCGACCGAGGCGGCCTGCATCTCGGTCGGAGCGAAGGCCGAGAAGTTCTCGAAGTCGCCGAAGAGCGAGAACATGCCGGTCTTCTGCACGTGGGCGATCTGGAGTTCGGAGAGGATCCCGCGCAGGTGCTCGACGGCGCGGACGCCGAACGCCGAGCCGTAGGAGACGATCCCCGCGGCCTTGTTGGCCCACTCCGCGTTGAGGTAGGAGAGCGCGTTGGCCAGGGCCGGGGCCACCGAGTGGTTGTACTCGGGCGTGACGAAGATGAAGCCGTCGAACTCGTCGATGCGGGCAGAGAATTCCTTGGTGGCCTCGTTGCTGTACTGCTGGTAGCCCGCGGGGACGGCCTCGTTGAGGAGCGGGAGGTTGAAGTCGGCGATGTCCACGAGCTCGAACTCGACCTCGGGCTGGCGCTCCTGGGCGCGTGCGAGCACCCACTCGGCGACCTGGAGGTTGTTGCGGCCCGGACGCGTGCTGCCGGTGATGACGGCGATCTTGCTCATATGCTCTCCTTGTTGACGCATCAATCAAAACTTGATGGTTCAACTACAGCATGGGCATAATTGATGTGTCAAACATCTGGGGACCTGAGGAGACGCTGTGAGCACCCACACCACGGCCGGGCCGCACTGGCTCGACGAACGCGAGAAGGACGTCTGGCTGGCGCTGCGCCGGCTCGTGTGGGGCCTCACCCCCGCCATCGACAGGCAGCTCACGAGGGACTCGCGGCTGTCCGGACCCGAGTACTCGGTGCTCGCGACGCTCTCGGAGTGCCCCGACGGCGTGCTGCGCTCCGGGACCGCTGCGCAGGAGCTCGGCTGGGAGCGCAGCCGCCTCTCCCACATCCTGCGGCGCATGGAGGCCAAGGGGCTCGTCCACCGCAGCTGCTCCGCGGACGACGCCCGCGGTCAGGACGTGACCCTCACCGAGGCCGGGAGGGCCGCGATCACCGAGGCGGCGCCCGGCCACGTCGAGTTCGTCCGGCGCGTTGTCTTCGACCCGCTCACGCCCGACCAGCAGGACGTGCTCGGGCAGGCATGCCACCGGATCGCGGAGGCCATCGCGGCGGCCGAGGGCGGGCCCGTGGGATCCGCCGCGTCCGGGGACGGCGGCCAGTAGACTGCACGGATGACCTGGCATCGCACGGCGTCCCAGTGGTTCCGACTCCCCGCCGGCCCCCTCTGGGAGGTGCTCTCCGAGGTGCGGCGGTGGCCCGAATGGAACCCCGCGGTCGGTGAGGCCGGGCTGGATTCGGCGCTCGCGGAGGGCACCAGGGGCCACTATGCACCCGCCCAGCGGGTCTTCGGGGCCCTGCACCGGCGCACCGCTCCCGGGTTCACCGTCACCCAGGTCGATCCGGGCCGCCGGCTCGTGCTCCGCCAGCCCCAGCCCGGGGGCGGCCAGGAGATCGAGTGGTCGCTGCAGGAGCGGGACGGCGGAACGCTCTTCACCCAGCGCGTCGTGGTCGACGGCCCGCTCGCGCAGCAGTTCGGCCTCACGGCGGGCGAGCCCCTCGTGCGCGGCTTCGCGGAGCAGTGTGCGCGCCTGTACCGGCTCGCGGCCCCCGCCGGCGACACGGACGACACCGCCGACGACGCGGCGCGGCCCCCACTCACCGTCCTCGCCGGCGGCACCGGATACCTCGGCACACTGCTCGCGGCGGACCTCCTCTGCTCGGGGCACGAGGTGGCCCTCCTCACCCGGTCCCGCCAGCCGGGGCCCTTCCGGCAGATCCTCTGGGACGGGCGCAGCCAGGGTCCCTGGAGCGCCGAGCTGGGCGCTGCCGGGAGGCTGGCCCTTGTCAACCTCAGCGGCGTGAGCCTCGACCGGCCGGGCACCGAGGCGAACCTCGCGCTGCTCCGCGACAGCCGGGTCGCGCCCACGCGGGCCCTCGTCGAGGCCAGCCGGACCTGGCCTCGGCCGGTGGAGCGCTGGGTGCAGCAGAGCGCCGTCGGCATCTACGGCGACTCGCAGGAACCGATGGACGAGCGGGCCGCTCCCCCGTCCGACGCCCCCGGCCTCGCGGCCGTGGTGCGCGACTGGGAGGCCGCGTTCGATCCGTCCGCCGCCGCCCGGGCGACGGTGCTGCGCACGGCCGTGGTGCTGGACCGCGACGCCGCGGTGCTGTCCCGGCTCACCGGTCCAGCGCGGCTCGGGGCCGGCGGCCACCTCGGCACGGGCGAGCAGTGGTTCAGCTGGATTCACGCGGCCGACTGGCTGCGGATCGCCCGTGCGGGCCTGGGCGTGCCCCCCTCGGCGGGCGAGGCGCCGGTGGAGCTCCCCGACGGCGTGGTCAACGCGACCTCGCCGCAGCCCGTGCAGAACCGCGAGCTCATGGCGCACATCCGGGAGTTCGTTGGCGTCCCCGTCGGCATCCCGGCCCCGGCAGGGCTGCTGCGCGCGGCCGCCGGCGTGCTGCGCACCAACCCCGACCTCGCCCTCGACAGCGTCCGGGCCGTGCCCGGTGTGCTCAAAGACGCCGGGTTCGACTTCCGCTACCCCCAGCTCGCGGCGGCCTTCCGCGAGATGTCCGCCTAGCCCGACGCCCGGGGTCAGCGCCCGACGGCGTACCCGGCCATCCCCCGCGGGTTCGCCCCGGCGCGCAGCACTCCCGTGGCGGGGTCCCGGGCCACCGCGCACAGGCGCCCGATCTCCCAGTCCCCGGCCACACCGACCCGGTGGCCCCGCCGCCGCAGGCCCTCCACGACGTCCGCCCCGAAACGCCCCTCGAGCAGTGCCACGCCGGGCTGGTGCTCGTGCGGGTAGAAGCTCGAGGGCGAGTGGACGGAGTGGAACCCCGGCGCGTCGATCGCCTCCTGGAGCCCGGCTCCCCGCAGGGCCACGTCGAGGAAGAAGTGCGGCTGCCACTGGTCCTGCTGGTCGCCGCCGGGCGACCCGAAGGCGAGCACGGCCTCCCCGCCGCGCAGGGCCAGGGAGGGCGAGAGCGTGGTGCGCGGCCTGCGCCCGGGCGCGAGGGTGTTGGGCAGGCCCTCCTCGAGCCAGGCCATCTGGAGGCGGGTGCCGAGCGGGAACCCCAGCTCGGGGATGACGGGCGAGCTCGAGAGCCAGCCGCCGCTCGGGGTCGCCGACACCATGTTCCCCCAGCGGTCGACCACATCGACATGGACGGTCTCCGTCCTGGCCCTCCCGTCCGCCGCCGGCAGGCTGCCCGAGGAAGCCTCCTGCAGCGCCCGCACGGCGTTGGGCTCCCCCAGCCCGTTCACCCCGGCCGCGTCGAAGCCGCCCCGCACCACGAGGTCGGGCAGGCGGGGCGCCCTGCCGTCCGGCGAGCCGGGGAGCAGCTCGAGTGAGGCCGTCCTGCCGATGAGCGCCGCCCGCTGGGCCGCGTACCCGGGCGAGAGCAGCTCCGCGGCCGGCACGCCGGGCCCGTCGCCGTACCATGCGTCCCGGTCCGCGAGCGCGAGCTTGGTCGCCTCGAGCACGGTGTGGAGGTAGCCCTCGGTGCCCGGGGCGAGGGCTCCCTCGCCGAAGCCGGGGACCGCGTCCAGGATCGCGAGCTGCTGCAGGAAGGCGGGGCCCTGGCTGAAGAACCCGCACTTGTGGACGGTCCAGCCGCGGAAGTCGAGGGAGACCGTCGGCTCGTAGTGGGGACGCCAGGCGGCGAGGTCCGCCGCGGTGATGAGCCCCGCGTGCGCGTCGCCGCTCGAGTCCCGCTGCGGCGCGCGGCAGAACGCGTCGATCGCCTCCGCGACGAAGCCGTCCGTCCACTCATGGACGGCGGCGCCGATCGCCTCCGCGCGGCCTGCGCCGCCGGCGCCCGCGCGGGACTCGGCGTCGAGGAGCCGGCGCCAGGTGCGGGCGAGCGCGGGATTGCGCAGCAGGCTGTCGGCCGCGACGGGCTTCCCGTCGGGGGCGTACACGGCCGCGGAGGAGGGCCAGTGGCTGCGGAAGTGGTGCGCCATGCGCTCCAGGACGGCGGCGAGGCGCGCCGCGACGGGGAGGCCGTCCTCGACCACCGCCAGCGCCGGCGCGAGGACCTCCGCGAGGGCCAGGGTGCCGTGGTCGGCCAGGAGGGTGAGCCAGCCCAGGGTCGATCCCGGGATGGCCGCCGCCAGGAGCCCCGTGCCGGGCACATGTCCGAGGCCGAGCGCCCGGAACGCCTCGGGCGTCGCCCCGGCGGGGGCGGGGCCCTGGGCGCTCAGGACGCGCGGCGCCTGCCCCGGCTCCGCGAAGATGAGGGTCATGTCGCCGCCCGGGCCGTTCTGCTGCGGCTCCGCGGCCTGGAGCGCGAAGCCGGCGGCAGCGGCGGCGTCGAACGCGTTGCCTCCTCGCTCGAGCATCGCCATGCCTGCCTGCGCGCCGATCCAGTGGGTGGCCGAGACCATGCCGAAGGTGCCGGCAAGCTCCGGCCGCGTCGTGAAGTCCATCACCCCACGCTAGCCCTACCAGAGGTGCGGGGCGGGGCGGCGCGTGCTCGGCAGGGCATTCTCCTCGCGCCAGCGGTGGAGGAACTCGGGCAGCACGAGGTCGGCGGGCGGTCGGCCGATCTCGGCGAAGATCTCCTCGTTGCCCACCGGCCCGGACCTCGAGACGAGGCGCGTGGCGAGGTACGCGCGGGCGTAGATCTCCCCGCCTGCCACCATCCGCTGCTCGAAGAAGATGGCCCTCTCGTCGAACCCGATGATCCTGGTCTCGATGGTGTAGGCCTGCCAGAGGGTCAGCGACCTGCGGAACGTGATCGTCTCCAGGTTCACCACCGGGTTCCAGCCGCGGGCGCGCATGCGGTCCCAGACCCCGGCGCGCACCATGAGGTCGAACCTGCCGAGGTCCATGAGCGAGAAGTACATGCCGTTGTTGACGTGCAGGGCGATGTCGATGTCCGTGGGGAGGACGCGCAGCTTCAGCGACGAGGTCCCCCACAGGCTCAGCGGGGGCCGTCGGCGCGAGGTGACCAGGAGCAGCAGGGTGCGCAGGAGCAGGTGCATGCCGCCATGTTACCGGTCGGTAACCCGTGCTGGTCAGCCGGCGCGGAGGACGGGGACGAGGCGCTCGATCACCTCCGGGTCCTCGATGGTGGAGGGCACCGTGTACTCCTCGCCGTCGGCGATCTGCCGCATGGTCTTGCGCAGGATCTTCCCCGAGCGGGTCTTCGGCAGGGCGTCGACGACGAGGGCCTGCTTGAAGTCGGCCACGGCGCCGATCTGCGAGCGCACGAGCGCCACGAGCTCGGCGGCGAGGGCCTCCTCCGACACCTCTGCCCCGGCCTTGAGCACCACGTAGCCCACGGCGCGCTGGCCCTTGAGGCTGTCCCTGAGGCCGATCACGGCGCACTCCGCGACCGCCGGGTGGCCCGCGAGCACCGCCTCGATGGCTCCCGTGGAGAGACGGTGGCCGGCGACATTGATGATGTCGTCGGTGCGGCCCATGACGAACACGTACCCGTCCGCGTCGCGGTAGCCGGAGTCGCCCGTGGCGTAGCAGCCGGGGAAGGCGCTCAGATAGGAGGAGATGTAGCGCTCGTCGTTGTGCCAGAGGGTGGTGAGGGTTCCGGGCGGCAGCGGCAGGCGCAGGACGATGTTGCCCTCCTCGCCCGCCTCGACGGGCTCCCCGGCCCCGTCCAGGATGTCGAGGTCGTAGCCGGGCATCGGCACCGACGGCGACCCCGCCTTGAGCGGGAGCTCCTCGAGCCCGCGCGGGCTGCCGCAGATGGCCCATCCGGTCTCGGTCTGCCACCAGTGGTCGATCACCGGGACCCCGAGCTTCTCCCCCGCCCAGCGGTAGGTCTCGGGGTCGAGGCGCTCGCCGGCGGCGTAGAGGCGCTCGAGCGTGGAGAGGTCATAGCCCGCGAGAAGCGCGGCCTCGGGATCCGCCCGGCGGATGGCCCGCAGGGCGGTGGGCGCCGTGAAGAGGACCTTGACCCGGTGCTCCGCCGCCACGCGCCAGAACGCCCCGGCGTCCGGCGTGCCTACCGGCTTGCCCTCGTACAGCACCGTCGTGGCCCCGGCCAGGAGCGGTCCGTAGACGATGTAGGAGTGGCCCACGACCCAGCCCACGTCCGAGGCCGTCCACATGACCTCCCCCGGCCCCACGCCGTAGAGGTTCTTCAGGGTCCAGGCGAGCGCGACGGCGTGGCCGCCGTTGTCCCGCTGCACCCCCTTGGGGGTCCCGGTGGTCCCGGAGGTGTAGAGCACGTAGAGGGGGTGGGAGGCCGCGACCGGCACGCACTCCGCGGGCCGGGCGGCCCGGAGGGCGGCGTCGCAGTCCTCCCAGCCGGGGTAGTCCGCGAGCTGGTGCGCGAACCCGGGGCGGACCTTGACGAGGACGGGGACCTGCGGCACCTCCGCGATCTCGAGGGCCTCCGCGACCGCCGGCAGGTATTCGACACGGCGGTTCGGCTCGATGCCGCCGCTGGCCGTCACGACGAGTGCGGGCCGCGCGTCCCTGATCCTCGCGGCGAGCTCCCGCGGGGCGAATCCGCCGAACACCACCGAATGGACCGCTCCGAGCCGCGCGCACGCCAGCATGGCGACGACGGCCTCCGGAATCATCGGCATGTAGATGACGACACGGTCCCCGGTCCCGACGCCGCGGGCGGCCAGGGCGCCCGCGAACCGGGCCACGAGGTCTGTGAGCTGTGCATAGGTGAACGTGGCCTTGGTCCCGGTCACTGCCGAGTCGTAGACCAGGGCTGCGGCGTCCCCGCGGCCGGCCTCGACGTGGCGGTCCAGGGCGTTGTAGGCCGTGTTGAGGGTTCCGCCCGGGAACCACCGGTAGAGCGGGGGCTCTGAGCCGTCCAGAGCTGCCGTGGGCTCCTCCACCCAGTCGACGGCCCGGGCGGCATCGAGCCAGAAGGCCTCGCGGTCCGCCAGGCTCCGGCGGTACGCCTCGGCATACGGTCCCGTCCCCTGCATTCCTGTTGCCTGGGTCATGGCAGCGCTCCTCACTTCCTCGTGATGAGGCCAGCGTAGGGCAGCGGTCCGCGGACGACAAGGGTTCTGTATACATTGAGCAGGCCGAAACGTGCTGCTGGCCTTGATTTCCTCGGATCGTCCTGCGAATGTATACATAAGCGCCGATGGGCGGACACCATGCGGAGGCCGGAGAGGAGAACCGTGAAAGCCAGCGACCGTGCCTACGCCTCACTGCGCGAGGACATCGTGGAATGGCGGCTGCCTCCCGGGACGGTGCTCGGCGAGGTCGAGCAGTCGGAACGCCTCGGGGTCTCGCGCACCCCGCTGCGCGAGGCCCTGGCACGCCTCACCGCGGAGGGCCTCGCCTCGGCCCAGCGGGGCCGCGGCGTGGTGGTCAGCGACATCTCCCTGGCCCACATCGACGAGCTGTTCGAGCTGCGGGAGGCGCTCGAGGCGAAGGCGGCCGCGCTCGCGGCGCTGCGCGGTGACCCTGAGCGGTTCGCCGGGCTGCGCGACCGGTTCGCGGCGGCTCCAGCCCTCCTGCACGACGAGGATCCGCAGCGCCAGCAGTACTACGCCCTCGCCGCCGAGCTCGATGCGGCGATCAACGAGTCGATCGCCAACTCCTACCTTGCCCAGTCGCTCGACGGCCTGCGCGTCCACCTGACCAGGGTGCGGCGGCTGGCCAAGGATGACGCGGCCCGCCTGAGGCAGGCGGCCTCGGAGCACGCCGCCATCGCCGGGGCAATCGCGGACGGCAATGCCCACCTCGCGGCCGCGGCCACCGCCGTCCACCTCAGCAACAGCCTGCACCACATCAAGAACACCCACCCGCTTCCCTAAGCCCCACCGAAAGGTCAGCCATGGTCGAGATGCACAAGGTCCGCGTCTACAAGAGCGAGGAGAACCTCCCCCGCGAGGACCAGCTCGCGCACAAGATCGCCGCGGTCGCCGCCGACCCCGTGGAGGTCTCCGACGAGGTCGCGGAGATGATCATCAACCGGATCATCGACAACGCCTCGGTCGCGATCGCCTCGCTCAACCGGGGGCCCATCATCGCGGCGCGGGCGCAGGCGCTGGCCCACACGCCGTCGTCCGGGGGGAAGGGCTCCCTCCTGTACGGGGTCACCGACCGGGTCTCCCCCGAGTGGGCCGCGTGGGCCAACGGCGTGGCCGTGCGCGAACTCGACTACCACGACACGTTCCTCGCCGCCGAGTACTCCCACCCCGGCGACAACATCCCGCCGATCCTCGCGGTGGCGCAGCATGTCGGCTCCACCGGCCGGGACCTCATCCGCGGCATCGCCACCGGCTACGAGATCCAGGTGGACCTCGTGAAGGCGATCAGCCTGCACAAGCACAAGATCGACCACGTCGCCCACCTGGGCCCGTCCGCGGCCGCAGGGATCGGCACCCTGCTCGGCCTCGACATCGAGACGATCTTCCAGGCCGTGGGCCAGGCGCTGCATACCACCACGGCGACCCGGCAGTCCCGCAAGGGCGAGATCTCGACCTGGAAGGCCCACGCCCCGGCGTTCGCCGGCAAGATGGCCGTCGAGGCCGTGGACCGCGCCATGCGGGGCCAGACCTCCCCCGTGCCGATCTACGAGGGCGAGGACGGGGTCATCGCGTGGATGCTCGACGGGCCCGACGCGGCCTACGAGGTCCCGCTGCCCGCGCCCGGCGAGGCGAAGCGCGCGATCCTCGACACCTACACCAAGGAGCACTCCGCCGAGTACCAGGCCCAGGCCTGGATCGACCTGGCCCGCAAGCTCCACCGCGAGCATCCCGAGGCGACAGACCCGCAGAACGTGGCCAGCATCCTCATCAGGACCAGCCACCACACCCACTACGTGATCGGCTCCGGCGCGAACGACCCGCAGAAGTACGACCCGACGGCCTCGCGCGAGACCCTCGACCACTCGATTCCCTACATCTTCGCCGTGGCCCTCCAGGACGGCACATGGCACCACGTCGACTCCTACTCCCCCGAGCGCGCCGGCCGGGCCGACACGGTGGCGCTGTGGCACAAGGTCACCACGGAGGAGGACGCGGAGTGGACGCGCCGCTACCACTCCCTCGACATCGCCGAGAAGGCGTTCGGCGGCTCCGTGGTCATCACGCTCGCCGACGGGACCGTGATCGAGGACGAGATCGCCGTGGCGGACGCCCATCCGCTCGGCGCGCGCCCGTTCGGCCGCGAGCAGTACATCGCGAAGTTCAGGACCCTGGCGGCCGAGTCGGTGGCCCAGGAGGAGATCGAGCGCTTCCTCGGCGCCGTGCAGCGGCTGCCCGAGCTCGGCGCCGGAGAGCTGGACGCGCTCAACATCGTCGCCAAGGAGGGCGTGATCGACCTCGCCTCCGCCCCGAAGGGACTCTTCTGATGCTGTACTCGACGACCACCCCCGAGCAGAAGCGCGCCACGCTGCGCGAGATCCTCGGCTCGGGCACCCTGCAGCAGTTCCCGGGCGCCTTCAGCCCGCTCTCCGCGCGGCTCATCGAGGAGAAGGGCTTCCCTGGGGTCTACATCTCCGGCGCGGTCCTGGCCAACGACCTCGGTCTGCCGGACATCGGGCTCACCACCCTCACGGAGGTCGCCACCCGCGCCGGGCAGATCGCGCGGATGACCGACCTGCCCGCCATCGTCGACGCCGACACCGGGTTCGGCGAGGCGATGAACGTGGCCCGCACCGTCCAGGAGCTCGAGAATGCCGGCCTGGCCGGGATGCACATCGAGGACCAGGTCAACCCGAAGCGCTGCGGCCACCTCGACGGCAAGGCGGTCGTGGACCTCGACACGGCGCTCCAGCGCGTCAGGGCCGCCGCCGACGCCCGCCGCGACCCCAACTTCCTCATCATGGCCCGCACCGACGTCCGTGCCACCGGCGAGGGGGCGGCGGGCCTGGAGGCCGCCGTCGAGCGCGCGAAGGCCCTCGTCGAGGCGGGGGCGGACGCGATCTTCCCCGAGGCCATGGCCAGCCTCGAGGAGTTCAAGGCCATCCGCGATGCTGTGGACGTTCCGGTGCTGGCCAACATGACCGAGTTCGGCAAGAGCCGCCTGTTCACCGCCGAGGAGCTCGCCGGTGTGGGGATCAACCTCGTAATCTACCCGGTGACCCTGCTGCGCATGGCCATGGGCGCCGCGGAACGTACGCTGGAGAGCATCCGGGCGGACGGCACCCAGGAGGCCCAGGTGGCGAACATGCTGACTCGCTCCCGCCTCTACGAGCTGGTTGACTACGAGGCGTACAACCGTTTCGACACCGGCGTTTTCAACTTTCAGGTTCCCGGCCGATACTGAGGCCACGGGGCCATTGACGAAGGAGTCCTGCGATGACACAGGTGCCCAACACCGAAGAGATCAAGAAGGGCCTTGCCGGCGTGGTGGTGGACTACACCGCCATCTCGAAGGTGAGTCCTGAGACCAACTCGCTCCTCTACCGGGGCTACCCGGTGCAGGAGCTCGCCGCCCGCTGCAGCTTCGAGGAGGTCGCCTACCTGCTGTGGCACGGCGAGCTGCCCACCCCCGAGCAGCTGGCGGAGTTCGAGGCGCGCGAGCGCTCCGGCCGGGCCCTCGACCCGCTCCTGAAGCGGCTCATCGACGAGCTCCCTGCCACGTGCCACCCGATGGACGTGTGCCGGACCGCGGCCAGCGTGCAGGGCGCGCGGCACCCCAAGGCAGGCGACTCCTCCCGCGAGGCGAACCTGGCCAAGGCCCTCGACCTGTTCGCCGCGATGCCGGCGGTCGTGGCCTACGACCAGCGCCGTCGGCGCGGGCAGGACGTGGTCGAACCGCGGGACGACCTCGGCTACTCCGCGAACTTCCTGTGGATGGCCTTCGGCGAGGAGGCCGCCCCCGAGGTGGTGCGGGCCTTCGAGGTCTCGATGATCCTCTACGCCGAGCACTCGTTCAACGCCTCGACCTTCACCGCGCGGGTCGTCACCTCGACCCTCTCGGACCTCCACTCGGCCGTGACGGCCGCGATCGGCGCCCTCAAGGGCCCGCTCCACGGCGGCGCGAACGAGGCCGTGATGGAGACGTTCGAGGAGATCGGCATCCGCACGGACGAGACGCACGAGCAGGCCAAGGTCCGGGCCAAGGCCTGGATGGACGAGGCCCTCGCCGCCAAGAAGAAGGTCATGGGGTTCGGCCACCGCGTCTACAAGCACGGCGACTCCCGGGTACCCACCATGAAGGCCGCCCTCGACGACCTCATCGCCTTCTACGGCCGGCCCGAGGTCCTGGGCCTGTACGACGGCCTCGAGCAGTCGATGGACGAGGCCAAGGGCATCAAGCCGAACCTGGACTACCCGACGGGCCCGGCGTACCACCTCATGGGCTTCGACATCCCCACCTTCACGCCGCTGTTCGTGGCCAGCCGGATCGTCGGCTGGACCGCCCACGTGATGGAGCAGCTCGAGAGCAACTCGCTCATCCGCCCGCTCTCGGCCTACAACGGCCCGGACGAGCGCCACCTGGACTGATCAGCCCCGGCGGAGCGCCCTCGCGGGGGCCTCCGAGGATCACCGGCCGAGGACAGCGAAACGGAACACCGTCTCGTTGTCCTCGGCCATTTCCACGTAGAAGTCCGCGACGGTGCCGGCCAGGACCAGGGGCAGCCAGTGGTCGGCGTCCTGCCACATCCCCTCGACCGGCAGGTCCTCGACTGGGTACCACGAGGGCTCGATCTCCTCGCTCTCGCCGATCTCCCCGTCCCAGACGGCCGCAGTGAACATGGTGCACTCCATGTCCCATGCGGGCCGGGCGGGGAAGCGGAAGTCGACGGTGCCGGCGGGCACCAGCACGGCGAGGTCGAGTACGACGCCGGCCTCCTCCTCGAGCTCGCGCACGGCCGCCTCCGCGGGGGTCTCTCCCGGTTCGACGTGGCCGCCGAGGCCGACGATCTTGCCCTGGCCGAAGCCGCGCTTCTTGCGGCCGAGCAGGACCTCCCGGCCCGCCGCGGTCTCGCGCAGGAGGAAGCACAGCGCCACCGGCGCGCCCATCAGGGCGCCCCTCGCGCCGGGGCGCCGGCGCTCATCCGCGGGCCCTCGGGTGGGCGGCCGCGTAGACCTCGCGCAGGGTGTCCGCAGTGACCAGCGTGTACACCTGCGTGGTCGTCACCGAGGCATGCCCGAGCAGCTCCTGGACCACACGGACGTCCGCGCCGCCCTCGAGGAGATGGGTGGCGAACGAGTGGCGCAGGGTGTGCGGCGAGACGTCGCGGTCGATCCGGGCCTTCTCGGCGACATCCTTGAGGATGGTCCAGGCGCTCTGCCGGCTCAGTCGGCCGCCGCGGGCGTTGAGGAAGAGGGCGGGAGTGCCGCGTCCCTTCGCCACGAGGGCCGGACGGCCGCGGACGATGTACGCGTCGAGCGCACGGGCCGCGTAGGAGCCGATGGGCACGAGGCGCTCCTTGGAGCCCTTGCCGAAGAGCCGGACCACGGCGGGACCGCCGTCGCCCGCCTCGAGCCGCAGGTCGTCCACATCGAGTCCCACGGCCTCGCTGATGCGCGCCCCGGTGGCGTAGAGGAACTCGAGCAGGGCCCGGTCGCGCAGCCCGGGGGGCGTGTCGGCCGAGGCAGCCTCGAGGATCCGGGTGACCTCGTGCACGGTGATGGCCTTGGGCAGCCGCTGCCCGGCGAGCGGCGGGTGGACGTCCGCCGCGGGGTCGTCCGGGGTGGTGCCCTCGAGCGCCCAGAAGCGGTGCAGGCCGCGGACGGCGACCACGGTCCTCGCCGCGGAGCGCGCGGTCAGCGGGCTGCCGCCGTCGGCCCCGTCGCGCAGCGCCTGGGCGAAGGACCCGACGTGGCCCCGCCCGACGCCGCGCGGCGCGGCGACGCCCTGCCCGGCGAGGTAGGCGCCGTACCGGGCGAGGTCCCGGCGGTAGGCGGCCAGGGTGTTCGCTGCCAGGCCACGCTCGACGGCGAGGTGACGGAGGTAGTCCTCGACGGCGCGGGCCAGCGCCGGGGGGACGTCCGGCGCCGCCGGGGCGGCGGGGGCGGGCGCTGCGGCCAGCGTGGGTTCGGGTGCCTGCACGGCGCCGCTCAGCGCTGGGCCGGGTGGGCCGGCCAGGGGCTGTCGCCGGGCCGCAGCGAGGCGTAGCCGCTGCGGCGTGCGGCGTCCGCGGCCAGCACCGCCACGACGGCGCTGGGGTTGTGGAGCCGGCCGGAGAGCACGGCCTGCACGGCGTCGTCGAGCTCTACCCAGACGAACTCGATCTCCGCCTCCTCGTCGGTGCGCTCGTGCCGGTCGGCATGCGGGATCTCCGTCAGCCCCTGGGCGAGGAAGATCCGGATGGCCTCGCTCGAGGATCCCGGGGAAGTGAAGAACTCGGCGAGGATGTGCCACTCGGAGGCGGTCAGGTCCGCCTCCTCGGCGAGCTCCCGCGAGGCGGCGTCGAGGGCGTGCTCGCCCTCGACGTCGAGCAGCCCGGCGGGGATCTCCCAGAGGTCCATCCCGACGGGGTGGCGGTACTGGCGCAGCAGCAGGATGCGGCCGTCCTCGTCCATGGGGAGGATGGCCACGGCCCCGGGATGGTCGATGTAGTCCCGCTGGAGGGTGCCGGCGCCGTCTGCCAGCTCGAAGGCGTCGCTGCGGACGTCCCAGATGCGCCCGCGGTACACCGTCTCGGAGGACAGCACGCGCCGCGGGCTCAGGGCATCCTCGACTTCCGAGGCGCGGTGGCCGGATGTCGGATCGCCGTGCGCCCCCGGCGCGTGCGTGCCCACGGCGCTACTTGCCCTTGCCCGCAGCGGCCGCGGGGGCCGCGGCCGAGTCGGCCGTGCCCGCCTGGCCGCGGCCCTTGGGGGCCGCAGGGCCGGCCTGGCGCTCGAGCGCGGCCTTGACGAGCCCCACGAAGAGCGGGTGCGGGCGCGTGGGCCGCGAGCCGAGCTCGGGGTGCGCCTGGGTGGCCACGTAGTACGGGTGCACGTGCTTGGGCAGCTCGACGAACTCGACGAGCTTCCCGTCCGGCGAGGTGCCGGAGAAGACGAGGCCCTTGGCGGCGATCTGCTCGCGGTAGGCGTTGTTCACCTCGTAGCGGTGGCGGTGGCGCTCGGCGACCTTCGTGGTGCCGTAGGTCCCCGCGACGACGGAGCCCTCGTCGAGGACCGCGTCGTAGAGGCCGAGGCGCATCGTGCCGCCCAGGTCGCCCTTGCCCTCGACGATGTCGAGCTGCTCCGCCATGGTCGCGATGACCGGGTACTTCGAATCGGGCTCGAACTCGCTCGACGAGGCGCCCTCGAGGCCCACGACGTTGCGCGCGTACTCGATGACCATGCACTGCAGGCCGAGGCAGAGGCCCAGCGTGGGCAGGCCCGTCTCGCGGGCGAGCGTCAGGGCGCCGAGCTTGCCCTCCAGGCCACGGATGCCGAAGCCGCCGGGCACGAGGATCGCATCCACACCGGCGAGGGCCTTCCTGGCTCCGGCCGGCGTCTGGCACTCGTCCGAGGGGACCCAGCGGATGTTGACCTTGGCGTCGTTCGCGAAGCCGCCGGCGCGGAGCGCCTCGGTGACGGACAGGTAGGCGTCCGGGAGGTCGATGTACTTGCCGACGAGCGCGATCTCGACCTGGTGCGCGGGGTGGTGGACCACCTCGAGCAGCCGGTCCCACTTGGTCCAGTCGACGTCCTTGAACGGCAGGTCCAGGGCACGCACGATGTACGAGTCCAGGCCCTGGGCGTGCAGCACCTTCGGGATGTCGTAGATGCTCGGGGCGTCGGGGCAGCTGATCACGGCGTCCGTGTCGACGTCGCACATCCGGCCGATCTTGTCCCGCATCGCGTCGGGGATCTCGCGGTCCGAGCGGATGACGATGGCCTCCGGCTGGATGCCGATAGAGCGGAGGGCCGCGACCGAGTGCTGGGTGGGCTTGGTCTTGAGCTCCTGCGACGGGCCGATGTACGGCACGAGCGAGACGTGCACGAAGAAGACGTTCGTCCGGCCCACGTCCTGGCGGACCTGGCGGGCCGCCTCGAGGAACGGCTGGGACTCGATGTCGCCCACCGTGCCGCCGATCTCGGTGATGATCACGTCCGGGGCATTCTCGCCTTCGGAGGGCAGGCGCATGCGCCGCTTGATCTCGTCCGTGATGTGCGGGATGACCTGGACGGTGTCGCCGAGGTACTCGCCGCGGCGCTCCTTGGCGATCACCGTCGAGTAGACCTGGCCGGTGGTCACGTTGGCCGAGCCGTCGAGGGACTCGTCGAGGAAGCGCTCGTAGTGGCCGATGTCGAGGTCGGTCTCCGCGCCGTCCTCGGTGACGAAGACCTCTCCGTGCTGGAAGGGATTCATCGTGCCCGGGTCCACATTGAGATAGGGATCGAGCTTCTGCATCGTGACCGAGAGGCCGCGGCCGCGCAGCAGGTGGCCGAGGCTGGACGCCGTCAGGCCTTTCCCGAGCGAGGAGGCCACGCCACCGGTGACGAAGATCTGCTTGGTCGTCTTGGCGGAGTCTGAGAAACGGGAATGAGTTCGCTGCACCACGGAATTCGAGCTTATCACCGATTCAGGCGCGGGCCTCCCGCCGCCGGGCGTGTCCCCGCACGTCCTGCGGCCGGGGCCCTCACCCGGCCGCGGCGGCCCTCGACGACTGGGCGTCCTCGAGGAGCTCGAGGGCGTGCGCGCGGGCGCTCGCGGAGTCCTCCTGGCCGGCCAGCATGCGCGCGAGCTCGACCACGCGCTCGGACTCGTCCAGGACCCGCACGTCGCTCGAGGTGACGCCCGCGACGCCTTCCGCCGAGCGGCCCGAGGCGACCGAGGTCTTGATCACGGTGATGTGCCGGTCCGCGAACGCCGCCACCTGGGGCAGGTGCGTGACGACGAGCACCTGGACGTGGCGGGCGAGCATGGCGAGCCTGCGCCCGATCTCGACCGCGGCGCGGCCGCCCACTCCCGAGTCGACCTCGTCGAAGACGAACGTGGGCACCGGGTCCACGGCGGCCAGCACCACCTCGATGGCCAGCATGACGCGCGAGAGCTCGCCGCCGGAGGCGCCCTTGCCCAGCGGGCGCGCGGGGGCGCCCGCGTGCGGCTGCAGGAGGATCGCCACGGTGTCGGAGCCGTCGGGTCCGAGCTCTCCGGTCTCCTCGACCTCGACCTTGAGGGCCGCGTCCGGCATGGCGAGCGCCGTGAGCTCCTCGCTGACGCGCTCGGCGAGCTCCACGGCCGCGGCCCGGCGCTGGGCCGTCATCTCGCCCGCGAGCTCCTTCAGGCGTGCCTCGTCCTCGCCGATCTGGGCCGTGAGGGACTCGATGCGCCCGTCGTCGTCCTGGAGCTCGAAGAGGCGGGCCTGGCCTGCCTCGGCCCACGCGATGACCTCCTCGAGCGTGGGTGCGTACTTGCGGGTCAGGCCGCCGAGCGCGGCCCTGCGCTCCTCGACCTCGGCCAGGCGTCCCGGCCCCTCGGTGTCGAGCGAGGCTGCGTAGCTGGCGAGCTCCTGGGCGATGTCTGCGAGGGTGTAGCCCACCTCGGCGAGCCTCTGGGCCGAGGCGCCCAGCGCGGCGTCGTGCTCGGCGACATGCTCGAGTGCGCGGCGGGCGCCGTCCACGAGGGTGGTCGCGTCGCGCACCTCGCTGAAGTCCTCGGCGACGATGGCCTCGTGGGCCTCCTGCGCGGCCAGGCGCAGCGCCTCCGCGTTGGAGAGCCGCTCGGACTCCGCCTTGAGGGCGGCGTCCTCCCCGGGCTGGGGGTCCACCTCCGCGATCTCGGCCAGGGCGGCGCCCAGCGACTCGGCCTCGCGGATCCGCTCGCGCGAGGAGGACCTGAGCTCCTCGAGCTCCCGCCGGGCCGCGGTCCACGCGGCGTAGAGCACGGAGTAGGCGGACTGCTTCTCGGCGAGCGGGCCGCCGGCGAACGTGTCGAGCGCGCGGCGCTGGGCCGCCGGCCCCTTCAGGCGCAGCTGCTCGGACTGGCCGTGGATGACCACGAGCTGGGAGCCGACCTCGGCCAGGGCGCCCACGGGCGCGGAACGCCCGCCGACGTGGGCGCGGCTGCGGCCGTCCGAGCCCACGGTGCGGGCCAGCAGGAGCTCGGCGGCGCCGTCGTGCTCTTCGACGTCCGCACCCGCCTCCTCGGCGCGCACGACGGCGGCGTGGCCGGGCTCGAGCTTCACGGTCGCCTCCGCGACCGCGGACTTCGCCCCGGTGCGCACGGCGCCGGCGTCCGAGCGGCCGCCGAGCAGCAGCCCTAGCGCGGTGACCACCATCGTCTTGCCCGCGCCGGTCTCGCCCGTCACGACGCTCAGGCCCGGGCCGAGCGGCAGGGCCGCGTCCGTGATGACACCCAGGTCGCGGATTCTCAGTTCCTCGATCATGCGTGCTCCTCGCTGGCTGCATCGGTGCCGTCGACGTCCCCGGCGGCGCGCTGGGCCCAGGCCACGGGCGGGACCTCCGGGACCATCGGCCCGGGTTCGGCGAGCGGGGCACCGGCGGCGGGCCCGCGCCAGCCGTGGATGGGCAGTTCGAATTTGCGCACCAGGCGCGCCGAGAACGGGGTCGTGCTGATCCTCGCGAGCCGGACCGGAAGGGGCGACTTCGTCACCTCGACGCGGGAGCCCGGCGGCAGGTCGACGGACCGGCGGCCGTCGCACCACAGCACCGCGGCGGCGTCGGTGCGGCCCAGGATCTCGACCGCGAGGGTGGAGCGCGGGGAGACGACGAGGGGCTTGGCGAAGAGGGCGTGTGCGCTGATCGGCGCGATGAGGAGGGCCTCCACCTCGGGCCAGACGACGGGGCCGCCGGCCGAGAACGCGTAGGCCGTGCTGCCGGTCGGAGTGGCGAGCACGATCCCGTCGCACCCATAGGAGGTGAGCGGCTTGCCGTCCACCTCGGTGACGACCTCGATCATCCGCTCCCGGTTGGCCTTCTCGATCGCCGCCTCGTTGAGGGCCCAGGTGTGGGCGATCTTGGTGCCGTGCTGCCACACGGTCACGTCGATGGTCATGCGCTCCTCGACGGAGTAGCTCTTGGAGGCGATCCACTGGACGGTCTGGGCCAGGTCGGCCCGCTCGCTCTCCGCGAGGAATCCGACGTGTCCGAGGTTGACCCCGAGCAGCGGGACGTCGACGTGGCGGACGAGCTCGGCCGCGCGCAGGATGGTCCCGTCGCCGCCGAGCACCATGACGAGTTCGACGTCCTCGAGCTGGACCTCCTGCCCGAGGACCTCGGTGGGGTGGTCGAGGCCGTCGAAGCGGGCCTCGAGGTGCGCCTGCTGCCCGGCGGGCATCACCGGGGATAGGCCCGATCCGTACAGCTGGGCCGAGGCCTCGCGGGCGGCGAGCATGGAGTCCTCGCGGCCGAGGTGGGCAAGGAGCAGAACACGGCGGGTCACGCGGGCGCCTCCTGGGGGTCGGTGGCAGGCCAGTGGGCGGCGACCCACTGCGCGGGATCCTCCTCTGGCGATGCGGGGTGGCCGGCGGAGCCCGCGGCGTGGTCGCCGGGGCGTGCGAGCCAGAGGAAGTATTCGCGGTTGCCGTCCTGGCCGGGCAGCGGGCTGAGGACGAGGCCGCACAGGGCCAGTCCCTCGCGGGCCGCCGCCTCCGCGACGGCGGTGACCGCGCGGCGTCGTTCGCCGTCAGAGCTGACGACGCCGGTCCGGGCCAGCCGCTCCCGGCCCACCTCGAACTGCGGCTTGACCATGAGCAGGAGGTCTCCGCCAGCCTCGGTGCACGCGGCGAGGGCCCCGACCACGAGGGTGAGGGAGATGAAGGAGAGGTCGGCGACGGTCAGCGCCGCGGGGCCGCCGATCTGGTCGGGGCCCATGTCGCGGACGTTGAGGCCCTCGTGGACGCGGACGCGCGGGTCGTGGCGGAGCGCGTCGACGAGCTGCCCGTGCCCGACGTCCACGGCCACGACCTCGGCCGCACCGGCCTGCAGCAGCACATCCGTGAAGCCGCCCGTCGAGGCGCCCGCGTCGAGACAGCGCCTGCCAGCCGGGCCGATGCGGGGAAAGGCGGCCAGCGCGCCGGCGAGCTTGTGCCCTGCCCGGCTCACATAGCGGTCGTGCTCGCTCGCGGCGACGCTGATGTCCGCGTGCTCGTCGACCGGCTGGGAGGGGCGGGCGGCCGGGGCGTCCGCGACGCGCACCGCGCCGCTGGCGATCAGCTTCGCGGCGTGCGTGCGGGATCGCGCCAGCCCACGGTGGACGAGTTCGAGGTCGAGTCGGGCCACCGCTACTCCGCCGGCTCCGTGTCGAGGATCTCGGACAGCGCCGCGTGGAATGCATCGAAGGCGTCGGCCTGCTCGGCGAGCGGGCGTCCGGCGGCGGCGGCGTCCAGCGCCGCGAGGGCGGCGTGGGCCTCGGGCAGCGCCGGGGCCGTCGCGGCCGTCTGCGGATCCTCGCTCATGCGTCCAGCTTAGCGAGACTCGGCGGCGCCTCGTCTCAGGCTCCGCTCCGTCAGTGTGCCCAGCGCAGCTCGGGGGCGGTCCTCTCCTCGGCCTCGGGCAGCGCGGACCACCACGCGGCGCAGGCGGCGCGCCAGGCGTCCAGGTCCTCGCGGGACCCGGCCACCTCGACGACTTCGCCGTTGGTGCGCGCTGACGAGGCGCCGACGTGCCAGACGCCGCCGGAGGCGACGGGCTCGGGGTACGGGCGGAAGAGGTCATCGAGCGTCCGCAGGATATAGGTGGGCCGCTCCGCGTGGCGTGCGCCGAGGATGGACTGCTCGGTGTCCACCCCGGTGAGCACCACCGCTGTCGCGAAGCCGGCGCGGTTGCCGCCCAGGATGTCGGTGTCGAGCCGATCGCCCACCACGACGGGGCGGCGCGAACCGAGCCGCTCCGCCGCCGCGAGGAACAGGGGCGCCTCCGGCTTGCCGGCGACCAGCGGCTCGCGGCCGGTGGCCGCGCGCACCGCGGCGACGAGCGTGCCGTTGCCGGGCGCCATGCCGCGAGCCTGCGGGATGGACATGTCCGTGTTGGTCGCGATCCACACCGCGCCGGCGGCCACGGCATAGGCCGCCTCGGCCAGGTCCCGCCAGCCGAGGTCCGGGCTGAAGCCCTGGATCACGGCGGCGGGGTCCTCCTCCGCGGAGCGCACCGGAGTCAGCCCGCGCAGCTCGACCTCGCGGGCGAGCGCGGCGCTCCCGGTGACAAGCACCCGGGCCCCGGCGGCCACCTGCTGCGCGAGCAGCGACGCGCCCGCCTGGGCCGAGCTCACCACGTCGTCGTCCCCGGCGGGGGCGCCGAGCTCGCGCAGGTGGGCGGCGACCTCCGCCGGCGACCGGGAGGCGTTGTTCGTCACGTACCCCAGCCGGACCCCGCGCGGGGCGAGCGCCTGGAGCGCCTCGACCGCACCGGGGATGGCGTGCGGACCGGCGTAGACGACGCCGTCGAGATCGGACAGGACGGCGTCGAAGGCCTCGATGAGCTCCGCCATGCTACGCCCGGTCGTCCTCGCTGCCGGGCGCCTGCTCGTCTGCGGGAGCGGCCTCGCTGGAGCCGTCCGCCGCGGGCTCGGCGTCGTCGGCGGTCTCGTCGGCGGTCTCGTGAATGCCGATCTCGTCCTCGGCCAGACCCGTCTCCTCGCCGCTGACCTCGTCCGCGTCCTCGTCCGACAGCGTGTGGCCGTCATCCGTCGCGCCCTCGTGCTCCTCGTCGGCGTCGCCGCGGGGCGAGGCGGCAGCGGACTTGGCGCGGCGCTCCTCGTCCTCGCGTCGCTGCTCCTCCTCGTCCCAGCCGAGGTCCACGATCTCGGGCTCCTCGTACTCGCCGACCCCGAGTGCCTTCTCCGCGACACCGATCTGGCGGTACCACTTGGAGGCCTCGGACGAGCGCCCCGCGGCGGAGAGCGCATCGGCGTACGCCTCGAAGAGGCGCGGGCTGAAGGAGAACGCCCGGTTGATGTCGAGCTGCGGGATCTCGAGCTCTGCCACGGCGCCGGCGTGGTCGCCCATGTCCGACCGCGCGCCGGAGGCCACGATGGCGAGCTCGGCCTTGTTGGCGTTGTCGAGCATGTTCCGCTCGTCCGAGTGGGCGAGCTCGAGGGCCTTTTCGGGCCGGCCGAGGCCACGCTCGCAGTCCGCCATGTGGGCCAGGTGGATGCTTGAGCCCGTGATCCGGCGGAACGTGCGGAACTCGCGGAGCGCGTCATCGTAGCGGCCCGCAGCATAGGCGGTCATGCCGACGGCCTCGCGGACGGCGCCGATGCGCCCGCCGCGCCGGCTCGCGGCGAGGGCATGCTGGAACGCGGCCTCGGGGTCATCGTCGATCAGGCGTCCGGCCATCACGAGGTGCTTGGCGACCCAGTCGCTGTTGTTGCCCTCGAGGGTCCGGAGCTGGCCGATCGTGCCGCGGTCGAGCTCGCGCCCGGTGACATCCGGGTCGATCTCCGGAGACCGCTCGCGGTCGGGGCGGTTCGAGACCCGCAGGTCTCCGGCGTTGTGCGGGCGGGGGCGCTCCTCACGGTCGGGCCGCTCGTCGCGGTCGAAGCGCCGGGGCGCACGGTCATCGCGCTGGAACGGACGACGCTCACCACGGTCATCACGCTGGAACGGACGACGCTCACCACGGTCATCACGCTGGAACGGACGACGCTCACCACGGTCCTGGCGGTCGAACTGCCGCGGACCACGGTCGTCACGCTGGGGACGGTCACCGAACGGACGACGCTCACCACGGTCATCACGCTGGAACGGACGACGCTCACCACGGTCCTGGCGGTCGAACTGCCGCGGACCACGGTCGTCACGCT
>NZ_JAUSTE010000019.1 GCF_030812675.1 Sinomonas atrocyanea
ACCCGCCAGGGTGTGGGAGAGTAGGACACCGCCGGACAACACCACACGGTCGAGCCCCCCAACCACCAGGTTGGGGGGCTCCCGCACTTAAACACCACCCCACCACACACCCCCCACGCCGGACCCCCGCCCCCCGCGCGGCCCCCGGCCCGCGCACCAGCGCCCTTCGGCCCTACGCGCACACCACAGCCGCCCTCGGCCGAGCGTCGCTGGAACGGGCCGCGGATCGGCCCTACGATCGAAGACGTGGATTCCCTCTTCTCCCATGCGCCCCAGGCCGCCGGCGAGCCGGAGCGCGATGGCGGGCAGCCGCCGTCGCGCGTCTTCCGCCTGCTGCTCGCCGCCCCGCGCGAGATCGTCTACAGCGCCTTCGTGGGGGACCTCCACCTCTGGTGGCCGGCGTCCTATACCGGGTTCGGCGAGGGGACGCATCCCTTCATCGAGGATGCGGTGGTGGGCGAAGAGGGGCCGGACGGGCAGCTCCAGGTGTGGGGCACGGTCACGGAGGAAGTCCCGGGCGAGCTGCTCGTGGTCGCCTGGACGCTCGCGTGGAGCGCCGACTCCCCCACCCGTGTACGAGTGGACTTCCGCGACGCCGACGGCGGGACGGTGGTGGTCTTCACCCACGACGGCTGGGCCCGCGGCACGGAGGGGGCACAGCAGTACGAGAAGTACAGCGACTGGCCCGTGATCCTCGGCCGCTTCGCCGCCTTCTTCGGCCAGCCTGCGGACGCTGTGGAGAGCGAATGACGCTGGACCGGCCGGGCCTCTGGCGATGAAGATGCCTGCCATGGGTACCTTCACGGGCTTTCCGCCAGCGAGTCAGGCGTTCTACGCCGAGCTCGAGGAGAACAACACCAAAGAGTGGTGGAGTGAGCACCAGGACGTGTACGAGCACGCCGTGAGGGAGCCGATGGCTGCCCTGCTGGATGGCCTCTCCGCGGAGTTCGGCCCTGGCAAGGTCTTCAGGCCGCACCGGGACGTGCGCTTCAGCCGGGACAAGTCTCCGTACAAGACAGCCCAGGGCGGCTTCGTGCAGACCGCGGAGGGCACGGGCTACTACGTCCACCTCGACGCCGACGGGCTCGCGACCGGGGCCGGCTGCCACACCTCCAGCCCCGCGCGGGTGGCGCGCCTGCGCGCGGCCGTGGATGCCCCGGACGAGGGGGCCTCACTCCAGTCGATCGTCGAATCGCTGCGCGCCGGCGGGTATGCGATCGAAGGCGAGAGGCTCAAGACCGTTCCGCGCGGCTACGAGAAGGACCATCCGCGCGCCGAACTCCTCAGGCACAAGTCCCTCACCGCGGGGAAGACCTTCGGCGCGCCCCCATGGCTCGCGTCCGCCGACGCGCTCGAGCACGTCCGCGCCGCCTGGACGGACCTGCGTCCCCTCGTGGAGTGGCTCACCGACCACCTCGGCTGAGGTCAGTCGTCGACCAGGTCCTCGTCGTCGTACTCGTCCTCCCGGTGTCGGGCTTCCTCCTGCTCGATGACCTTGAGCAGCTGGGTGTCGGGATTGAGCATGATGGCCGCCTCGTCGCGGCGGTGCCGCAGGACGCTGTCGATGTAGGACTGCACCGTCTCGGCGAGCGGGACATAGCGGTCGAGCCGCTCGGACATGTACCACCGGTGCTCGAGGACCTGGTGCACCACCTCGGCGGGCTCGAGCTTGCCGGAGAGCTCGCGGGGGATCGCCTTGGTGATGGGCTCGAACACCTGGCTGACCCACGCGTGGGCGCTGATCTCCTCGTCCTGGCCCGGGTAGTTCTCGGCGCGGAACGTGTCCATGTCGTTGAGCAGGCGCCGGGCCTGGTTCTCCTGGGCGTCGATCCCGGTGAGCCGCAGGAGCCGCCGCTGGTGGTGGCCGGCGTCGACCACCTTCGGCTGGAGGTGGATGGTGGAGCCGTCCGGTGTGGTCTTGATGGCATACTCCTCCACATCGAACCCGAGCTCGTTGAGCCGGCGGATGCGGGCTCCGAGGCGCCACCGCTCTCCGAGCTCGAACGATTCCTTCTCGGTCAGCTCGTTCCACAGGTTGCGGTAGGAGTCCATGATCCGCTCGCTCGTGGCCACCGGATCCACCTCCTCGTCGATGAGGCCGCCGTCCAGGAGGTCCATAAGCTCGCCCGCGATGTTGACGCGCGCGATCTCCAGGTCGTACTCGCGCTGCCCGGTGGAGAGGTCCGGGTACAGCTCGCCCGTCTCCGCGTCCACGAGGTAGGCGGCGAAGGCGCCGGCGTCCCGTCTGAAGAGCGTGTTGGAGAGCGAGACGTCGCCCCAGTAGAAGCCCACGAGGTGGAGCCGGACAAGGAGGAGCGCCTGGGCGTCGATGAGACGCGTGAGCGTGTCCCTGCGCAGCTTCTGCGAGAAGAGCGCCCGGTAGGGGAGGGAGAACTTGAGGTGCCGGGTCACGAGGACTGGATCCAGCGGCCTCCCATCGGGCGTCTGGCGGTCGCGGATCACGGCCACGGGCTCGACGCACGGCACATCGAGCCGCTGGAGCTTGCGCAGCATATGGTACTCGTGGCGGGCCACGTGCTCGCTCGTCTCCTTGACCGCGATCACCGAGCCGCCAAGCTTGGCGAATCGGACGATGTGCCGGGAGATGCCGCGGGGGAGCGCAGCCAGGTACTGTTCCGGCCAGTCCTCGAGCGCCACGTGCCAGGGCAGGTCGAGCAGCTCAGGGTCGGCCACCGCGGCCGTGATGTTCAGCGACCCCAGCGCCGCGGCTTCGGGGTCGGGGTCCCGCCGTCGGGCGAGCTTGCCCACCTCCTCGTAGTCCGTGGGCTCGTCCTGCCAGGTGGCGCTCTGGTCGGTCATGGCTTCCATTCTTCCGCTGATGGCATAGAGCGCGCAGCCCCGTTCACGCGAATGCCCGCCGGGAGGTCCCGGCGGGCACGTCGCTGTGGTGTGGTGGGCGGCTCAGCCGCCCTCCGGATCAGTCGCCGAGGCGCTGCGCGGACTTGGTGTCGAAGAGGTGGACGTGGCCCTGCTGCGGGCGGACCCAGATCTTCTCGCCCTTCATCGGCGGCCGGCGGCCGTCCACGCGGGCCACGATGTCGTGGTTCTGCCCGTCGAGGGTGGTGTGGCCGTAGATGTACGCGTCTGCGCCGAGCTCCTCGACCACGTCCACCTCGACCTCGAGGCCCTCGCCCTGCGGCGCGGTCTCGAGGTCCTCCGGGCGGACGCCGAGGGTCACCGTGGAGCCGGTGGCCTCGGAGAGGACGTCGCGGGAGACGGGGTAGACGGTGCCGCCGAACTTCACGCCGCCGTCGGCCTCGGGTAGCTCGAGCAGGTTCATGGCCGGGGAGCCGATGAAGCCGGCCACGAAGACGTTCGCGGGGCGGTCGTAGAGGTTGCGCGGCGTGTCGACCTGCTGGAGGATGCCGTCCTTGAGCACTGCGACGCGGTCGCCCATCGTCATGGCCTCGACCTGATCGTGGGTCACGTACACGGTGGTGACGCCGAGGCGGCGGGTCAGCGAGGCGATCTGCGTGCGGGTCTGCACGCGGAGCTTCGCGTCGAGGTTGGAGAGCGGCTCGTCCATGAGGAACACCTGCGGATTGCGGACGATGGCCCGGCCCATGGCGACACGCTGCCGCTGGCCGCCGGAGAGGGCCTTCGGCTTGCGGTCCAGGTACTGCTCGAGGTCCAGCAGCTTGGCCGCCTCGCGGACCCGCTGCGCGCGCTCCTCCTTGGAGACGCCGGCGATCTTGAGCGCGAAGCCCATGTTGTCCGCGACCGTCATGTGCGGGTACAGGGCGTAGTTCTGGAAGACCATGGCAATGTCACGGTCCTTCGGCGGAACGTCCGTGACGTCGCGGTCGCCGATGAGGATGCGGCCCGAGTTCACGTCCTCGAGTCCGGCGAGCATGCGCAGGGAGGTCGACTTGCCGCAGCCGGACGGGCCGACCAGGACGAGGAACTCGCCGTCTGCGATCTCGATGTTGAGCTTGTCGACAGCGGGCTTGTCGGTGCCCGGGTAGAGGCGCGTCGCATTGTCGAACGTAACTGTAGCCACAGTCATCGATCCCTTCACCGGCAGGTACGTGCCGGACGATCCGTAGTGAATGGTTCTTGTTGTTCAGTTGTGTCCCCGAGGGGTGTGGTGCACTGGCCGCCGAAGGTGGCGCCGCCAGTGTGCCACAGCATCAGGAACGAGGGCAGCGCCCTCGCTCACACAGTGAGTATGGCATGGATCACATCGAGTTGAATAATGTGACGTACGCAACGTCCACGATGCGGACGGTGCGCGTCAGGGGGTGCGCTGGGCGGGGAGCTCCGAGCGCAGCCGCGCGAGGAGGGCCACGACCTCGGCCACATCCTCCGGGCTCTCGACGCGGAACCCGGCCGCGGTCTCGCCGTCGCCGACCTTGAGCCCGACGTCGCCCGTCTCGAGGGAGCGGAAGCCGTCCTCGTCGGTGACGTCGTCGCCCGCGAAGAACACCGCGTCCGCCTCGGTGACCTGCCGCAGGAAGGCGAGGCCCTCGCCCTTCGTGGCGTGCACGACCGAGCCCTCGAGCACTTCCTTGCCGTCCTTGAGGAAGATGTCGTGGCGGCCCGCGAGCAGCTTCCGGGCCCCGGTGACCGCCGCGGCGGCGTCCTCCCGATCGGCCTGGCGTGTGTGCAGCACGCGCCCCGCGGGCTTCTCCTCGACCCACGTCCCCGGGGCCTGCGAGGCGATCTCCGTGAAGACGCGGTGCAGGATGTCCAGCGCGTCCCGCTGGTCGGGGTCGAGGGTGACGGGCTGCTCCTCGCCGCCGAGGCGCACCTCGGCGCCGTGGCTGCCGACGAGGAGCGTCCGGGGGTCGGGGGAGGCGACCGCCACGAGGCTCGCGAGCGACCGGCCGGAGACATACGCCGTCCACGTATGCGGGAGCGCCGCAAGCTGTACGACGGCGTCGCCCGTCGCCGGAAGGGGACGCGCGTCCTCGGCCCGCGGGACGATCGGCGCGACCACGCCGTCGAAGTCCAGGGCGACGAGGAGCTTGTCGACCGTGGCGAGGCGCGCGAGTGCTTCGCGCAGTTCCCCGTCAATGCTCACGGGCAGACCTCCTTGAGGCGGGTGAGGAACGAGGCGGACCATTCCTCCACGTTGTGGACCACGATCTGGCGGCGCATGGCCTTCATCCGGCGCGCAGCGACGCCGCGGGGCAGGCTGGTGGCCGTGGTGATGGCGTCCTTGAGGCCCGCAATGTCATGCGGGTTCACGAGCAGCGCCTGCTTGAGCTGGTCGGCGGCGCCGGCGAACTCGGAGAGCACGAGTGCCCCGGTCCCGTCGCGGCGGGCGGCGACGTACTCCTTGGCCACCAGGTTCATGCCGTCGCGCAGGGCGGTGACGAGCATGACGTCGGCCGCGAGGTAGAGGGCGACCATCTCCTCGACCGGGTAGGAGTGGTGCAGGTAGCGGACGGCCGTGTGCTGCATCGTGTCGAAGGTGCCGTTGATGCGGCCGACAGTGCCCTCGATCTCCTCCCGCAGGATCCTGTACTGCTCGACCCGCTCGCGGCTGGGGCTCGCGACCTGGATGAGGGTCACGTCCCCGACCTTGGCCCGGCCGTCCGCGAGGAGCTCCTCGAATGCCTTGAGGCGGTGGCGGATGCCCTTGGTGTAGTCGAGCCGGTCCACGCCCAGCATGATCGTGGTGGGATCCCCGAGGTCGTGGCGGATCTGGCGCGCCCGCTCGATGATCTCCGGACGCTCGGCGAGCTCGCTGATGCGCGCCGTGTCGATGGAGATGGGGAACGCCTCGGCCCGCACCGTGCGCTCCCGCGGCGACCACTCGCCGTCGTGCGCGGGATCCGTCACCGCGAGCCGAGAGCCCTTGCCGGCCGCGCGGGCGTAGCGGCGGGCGGCCCGCGCGAAGTTCGCCGCGTCGTTGGGACGCTGGAAGCCGAGCAGGTCCGCGCCGAGGAGGCCCTCGAGGACCTGCCGGCGCCACGGCAGCTGGGCGAAGATCTCCTGGGGCGGGAACGGGATGTGGTTGAAGAACCCGATCTTCAGATCAGGGCGCAGCCGGCGCAGCATGGCCGGCACGAGTTGGAGCTGGTAGTCCTGCACCCATACTGTGGCGCCCTCGGAGGCCCGCTCCGCGGCCGCGTCCGCGAACCGCTGGTTCACGCGCTGGTACGAGTCCCACCAGGCCCGGTGGAACTCCGGGGGTGCGATGACGTCGTGGTAGAGGGGCCACAGGGTCGCGTTGGAGAAGCCCTCGTAGTAGTTCTCGACCTCCTGGGAGGAGAGCGGCACGGGCAGGATGGTGATGCCGTCGTGTTCGAACGGCTCCAGCACTTCGTCGGGGGCGCCGTGCCAGCCCACCCACGCGCCGTCGGACTTCTCCATGACGGGCGCGAGCGCCGTCACGAGCCCTCCGGGGGAGCGCCGCCAGCCGGAGCCGTTCCCCTCCTCGACCCGGTCTACCGGAAGGCGGTTGGAGACCACCAGGAAGTCGTACAGCTCCCCGTCGGTCTCGCCGGCGGGCTCTCCTGCGGTCTTGGTGGCACTGCTCTGGCTCACGCTCAGCCCCCTCAACTATTCCTCATTGCCCTCCAGCCTACCGGGGAGCGGTGCGCAGCACGTCACACCGGGGCTCGGAACTGCCCGGCGGCGCAGGTCGTTGCGCAGTACGGAAGACCTGCGCGGGCAGGGTGCGGCGCCGGCGCGGCCGAGAGGGCGCGGTGGCGCTGCACTACACTGAGCCCGTCGCCGCCATGCGCGCCGGAAGGTGCCGCGAACCGATCATGAGGAACGATGAGCCCCGCCAATCAGCCACGACAGACCAAGGCAGAGCGCACCGCCGCCGCCCGTGAGAAGGCCCGCCAGATCCGTGAGGCGCAGCAGAAGAGGGAGCGGCGCAACAAGCTGCTGATCCGCTGGGGCGTGGTCGTGGCGCTCGTTGCCGTGATCGCCGTCGTCGCCCTCGTGGTCACCACGTCGATGCGGCAGAACGCGCCGATCGGCGACACCGGTCCGCGCGCGGCGAACACCAACCAGTACGGGGGCGTGACGCTCGGCAAGGGCAGCGCGGTGACGCCCGTGCCGGCCTCGACGGTGAACGTCGCCGACGTCCCCGCAGCCACCTCGAAGCCCACGCAGGGCCAGCCCGCCAACGCCCCCGGGGTCGAGGCGTCCCCGAAGGGGCAGCCGGTCAAGGTGGTCATGTACATCGACTTCATCTGCCCGATCTGCAAGCAGTTCGAGGACACCTACGGCTCCAAGCTGACCCAGGAGCGCAACGACGGGAAGATCACCCTCGAGTACCGCCCGCTTGGCTTCCTCGACCAGCAGTCGACCACGAACTACTCCTCGCGCGCCGCGGCCGCAGCGGCCGCCGTGGCCAACTCCAACCCGGACAAGTACGGCGACTTCGTCAACGCGCTCTACGCCCAGCAGCCCGGCGAGGGCAGTGCCGGTCTCACCGATCAGAAGCTCAAGGACATCGCGAAGAGCGTCGGAGCGAACATCGACCAGGCCGTGGATGACAAGACGTACCGCCCGCAGGTCAAGTACGACACCCAGCTCGCCGCCTCCTCGGGCGTGAGCGGCACGCCGACTGTCTTCGTGGACGGCAAGCAGTGGGGCGTGGGCGCCGCCGCCAACACCCCGTTCGACCAGTTCCTGGACGCGGCGGTCGCAGCGAAGGGCTGATCCTTCCTCCCGCATCGGCCCCTCGGGCTGACGGACGACGGCGGCCCGGTCCCCTCGCGGGGACCGGGCCGCCACTGTTTCTGGCTCCCGGGCGGAGCCGGTAGGCTGGTGCGTGCGCTCCGCGTGGGCGCAGCGCCCCCTTAGCTCAGTTGGCCAGAGCATCTGTCTTGTAAACAGAGGGTCGCCGGTTCGAATCCGGCAGGGGGCTCCACGAACCCCTCTCTGACCAGGCATTTCGCCTGATCGAGAGGGGCTTCTTTGTCTCGCGGATGTTCAACTACACACCAACAACACGGTTTCCATCCCAGATGCGACACCCGTCCCGCCTTGGCCCGCATAGGGACCGCCATGGAGAAGAGCACGAGGCGCCTCGAATCGAGCGCGGACCAGGGCATGCCCGAGCAGTACCTCACCACGGACCAGGTAGCCGCCTGGCTGCAGATCGCGCCGAAGACATTGCGGAACTGGCGTTCGGCCGGACTCGGGCCCCCCGCAATCAAGATCTACGGCCACGTCCGCTACTCCCGGGCCACAGTCGAGGCCTGGGTCGCTGCGACGGCCGAGGTGGCATGATGCCTCGCGCAAGCCTGCCGCTCGGCGCATGGGGCACCATCGGCGTGAAGCACACGATGTACAAGAAGGACAAGAACTCCAAGAGGGTCGAGGACACTTGGGCGTGGCGGGCCACCTGCCGGTTCCGCGACTACGACGGGGTGACCCGCAGCTACAGTAAGTTCGGACCAACAAAGGCGAAGGCCGAGAACGCCTTGCTGATGGCGATGCGCACCCGTCAGGACCATGGGCGGCAGGTGGCCGAGAACCCGACTCTGAGCGAGGTCGCGAAGCGGTGGTTGGCCAGCGTCGAGGTGCCCGAGGTAGTAGTGGACGCCACCGGGAACGCAGTCTCGCCTCCGACCGAGGGCATCCGGCGGCAGACGTGGGACCAGTACGCAGGCCTCGTCCGTCGGCTCATCGAGCCCAAGCTCGGCGCCCTTAAGGTCAACGAGATCAGGACCTCGACCTGCGACTCGTTCCTCCGCTCCCTCGTCGTGGATGGGAGGGGCTACACGAATGCGCGCCTGGCGAAGACGGTGCTCAACCAGATCCTCTCGTACGCGATCCGGCACGACCTCTATACAGACAGCAACCCGGTCCACGACGTGGACCGGATGGTGCGGCCGAAGAAGATCCCGAAGGGACTGACGGCAGCCACCCTTGAGGAGGTGCGCGAGGCCGTGGCGGTTTGGCGACGCAAACCGGGCGTGTCCGGGCCCCGGCCCACGAGCGTGCTCGCGGACATCGTCGAGGTGCTCCTCGGCACCGGAGTCCGGATCGGCGAGGTTCTCGCCATCAGGTGGCAGGATGTCGACCTCGACGGCGACGTCGGCAAGGTCGCAATCACCGGGACCCTCGTAGAGCCTAGGAAGGGCCCGAAGTTCCGTCAGGAGTACCCCAAGAACCCCGGCAGTGAACGCATCCTCCCGGTTCCACGGTTCGTAGTCGACGTGCTCCTGAGGCGGAGCATCGACTCTCCGGCTTCCAACTCAGCCGACGCCGTGTTCTGGCCCAGGAACGGCACCTACATGCAGGCCTCGAGCGTGCGCAGGTCCCTCCGCTCCGCCCTGAAGGCCTCGGGGCTGGACGACTCCGTGGTCGTCACGCCCCATGCCTTCCGCCGTACGGTCGCAACGCTCCTCGCTCGCGAGGAGACCGACGGTGCCGCAGCCGAGATGCTCGGACACTCGAACGTCGCGATGACTCATGCCGCCTATATCCAGAGGCTGAAGGAGGTCGCGGACTACACGCATATCCTGAATCGGCTAGCCCCAGCGGTGCAGAGGGAGTCTTAGTCAAGCCGCAGCCTGGCCGGGGCGGACTTCAACCAACAGCCTTCCATAGAGTCGCGCGGAGTAAGCCTTTGCGACAGTGCGCACGGGCCCCGAAGCAACGCGAATGCGCGGTTCGACAGCCGGCATTCGCGGCGCCCACCGTGTAGTAGCCGCATGGGAGCATCCCTTCCCACACGCGGCCGGGCCGACCCACGGCGGCGTTACTGTTCAGGCGGCCACCCTCTTCAGCCTGGCCGCGTACTGCAGCGGCGGGATCGACCTGTACGTCGCCGGCGGGCGCATCGACGGCGGTGTTGCCACCGCTGAGCGCCCTAGGCAAACTACCTGGCGTAGGCACCGGTCCCCCTATCCCGAGGATCCGTCGGAGCCGCTCATCCACCTCCCGGCCTCCAAGCACGAGCCATTCGTCCGTACGACCGCTGCCGCAGTGAACCGCACGATGGCCCGGGCCGCCTGATGCGGCGGCGGGGCGTTCGGGCACGACGGTCGCCCGAAGGAGGGTCTCCCGTCACCGAAGGCCAAGCAGGGACGCGTCGTCCTCGATGCGGGCGGCGAGCCAGGCGCCGGCGAGGGCGAAGTAGCCATCCAGTGGGGAGCGCTCGGGGGTTCCGGTGGTCAAGCGGGCGCCGTGGACGGTGACGATGAGGACCAAGACGACCTCGAGCGCGGCCTGAGCGGAGTCGATGACCTGCTCTGCCATCCGTTTCGGGCGGCCGTTCTGCAGGCGTGGGGACGACCCCTCTTGACAATGCTGTGATCCACGTCGCACCATCATCGCATAGCAATTTAGAGACTGCATAAAAACCCAAATGACACGTGCATCTGAGACAAAGGAGACCAGAATGACCTCACGGAAGGCGATCCGGCTCGGCAGCGCTGTGGCTGCTGCGGCCATCGCAGTGCTTCCCTTGGCTGCGTGTGGGCAGGACGCTTCGGCGGGATCTGGCGGGGGCAAGAAGGTGATCGGCGTCTCCGTGGCCGACCAGAAGTCGCTCTTCTATGTCGCCGAGGTCGCCGGAATCAAGGACGAGGCCAAGAAGCAGGGCTACGACGTAAACGTCACCTCGGCCAACAACGACTCTTCTGCGCAGATCAAGCAGGTCAACGACCTGCTGACGAAGCAGATCGGCGCCCTGATCTTTACATCCCAGGACTCGACGGCGGCGGCTGCCGGCGTGCGGGCGGCAAACCAGGCGCAGGTGCCCGTCGTCGCCGTGGACCAGCGGCCAGAGTCGGGGCAGGGCAAGCTGGCCACCTACATCGCCACCGACAGCGTCAAGGCCGCCCACGATATGTGTACCTGGATGTTCAAGCAGATCGGCGGCAGCGGCGAACTCGCCATCCTGCACGGCGTGCTGGGCTCCACCGCGGAGACCCAGCGCACTCAGGGCTGCCAGAACGCGCTCAAGGAGAACCCCGGGATCAAGCTGGTCGCCGAGGAGACTGCCAACTGGGACGAGACGGAGGCCTACAAGGCCACGCAGAATATCCTCACCGCCCACCCCAACGTCAAGGCCGTCTTCGGTGAGAGCGATGCGATGGCCCTCGGCGCGGCGAAGGCCTCCAAGGCGGCCGGGAAGCAGATCTTCTCGGTGGGGATCGACGGCTTCCCCACGATGTTCGACGCCGTGGCCAGCGGCCTCACCCAGGGCACGGAGGCCCAGCAGCCCTACAAGATGGGCAAGCTCGCCGTGGACAACGCGATTGCCCTCATGAACGGCAAGGGCGGCGACATCCCTCAGGAGCAGTACCAGGACACGGTGCTGATCGACAAGGCCACGGTGGGCCAGAACAAGGTCGAGGACTTCTACGGTCCAGACGCCAAGTCCTTCAAGTGACCCGATGGGTCCGCACGGGTGGGAGGGATCATGGGCGCAGAAGGCGCTGACGGCCTGATGGCCGAAGGCCTGGTCAAGGCATACAGCGGAGTGACAGTCCTGAAGTCGGTCGACTTCCGGGTCGTTCCGGGGACGGTGGTCGGACTGGTCGGTGAGAACGGGGCGGGCAAGTCCACGCTGAGCTCGGTGATTACCGGGGTCGTCAAGCCGGACGGAGGGCGCATGACGCTCGACGGTGCGGACTACTCGCCATCGAGCCCAGCGGAGGCGCTGCGGCAGGGCGTGGCGCTCATCCATCAGGAGACGAGGCTGATCCAAGACCTGTCCGTGGCCGAGAACATCTTCCTCGGCAGGGTCCCGCAGCGTGCCGGACGCGTCGACTGGGGCCGGATGCGGCAGGAGGCCAAGTCGGTCATGGACTCCCTGGCAGTCGATGTGGATGTCCGCCGCCCCGTGCGCGGCCTGTCGATGGCACTCCAGCAGGAGATCGAGATCGCCAAGGCCCTCAGCCGAAAGCCGCGGTACGTGGTGTTCGACGAGCCCTCGGCGTCCCTCGGCGAGTCGGAGACCGAGCACGTGCTCGAGAGGATCCGCACCCTCCGCGCCGGGGGAGCCGGGGTCGTGTACATCTCGCACCGGCTCGACGAAGTCCGGGACGTGGCGGACGAGATCGTCTGCCTCCGCGACGGCTCCCGCGTCATGTCCTGGTCCTCCGGAGACGTCGCCAAGGAAGCCATCATCAACGCGATGGTGGGGCGTGAATTCACGTACGAGCACATCCCGCCTCAGCCGAGCCGCGACCACACCGTCCTCGAGGTCCGCGGGCTGGGCCGCCGCGGGGCCTTCGAGGGAATCGACTTCGAGCTCAGGCAGGGCGAGGTCCTGGGCATCGCGGGCCTGGTCGGCGCCGGCCGCACCGAGGTGGTCCGCGCCATCGCCGGAGTGGACCGCCCCGATGAGGGCGAGGTCATCCTCGAGGGGCGCAAGCTGCCCTGCACGAGCCCCGAGTCCGCGATCCGGGCCGGCATCGTCATGGTGCCCGAGGACCGCAAGGGCCAGGGGCTCAACCTCGACCGGACCGCTGAGGAGAACCTGACGCTCCCGTGGGAGCGCCGCCTCACCCGATGGGGACTGGTCACGAAGAAGGCCATCCGCGAGGTGGCCGCCTCGCAGGGCCGCCGGCTGGATGTGCGCGGCAACATGACCCTTCCCGTGAAGTCCATGTCGGGAGGGAACCAGCAGAAGATCCTCATCGGCAAATGGCTGGTGAAGGATCCCAAGGTCCTCATCGTCGACGAGCCGACGCGGGGGGTCGACGTGGGGGCGAAGATGGCGATCTACGAGATCATCAGGTCCCTCGCAGCCGAGGGGATAGCGGTCATCGTGGTCTCCTCCGAGCTCGAAGAGGTCCTGGGACTCTCCCACCGGGTCCTCGTCATGGCCGGCGGCCGCCAGCGGGGCATCCTCCCGCGCGCCGAGGCCACCCCCCAACGAGTCATCGACCTGGCCTTTCATTCGGCCGCTACACCTCAGCGATAGAGAGAGCAGTCATGGGAACCACCACTCACCAGGCATCCTTCGGGGAGCCCTCGGCATCCCGCGGGGACCAGCAGGTCCAGAACACGGCGTCGCCCGCGACGCGCACCGCCAGGACTTCTCCCGCCGACGTCCGCTCAGGGGCCGTCCGCGCCCTCCGGGCCCTCCCGGGCCCGCTGCTCGGGCTCATCGCCGTCATGATCGTATTCTCGATCCTCTCGCCCTACTTCTTCACGTGGCGCAACCTTTCCAACATCGTCAGCCAGAACGCCGACCTCGGCATCATGGCAGTGGGGGCCGCGCTGGTCATCCTCATCGGCGGGATCGACCTCTCCGTGGGCTCCAACCTCGCGCTGTCCCTGATGGTCAGCGCGTGGCTGTTCCGCTCGGCGGGCCTGCCGTTCGGCCTGTGCGTCGTGATCGGGCTCGTGACCGGCGCGGCCGTCGGGCTGGTCAACGGGATCCTCTCCACCTACGGGCGCATCCAGCCCTTCGTCGCGACGCTCGCCACCATGTCAGCCTGCGCGGGCCTGGCGCTCTACGTCACCAACGGCAACCCCATCAACGACTTCCCGGACTGGTACCTCGCCCTCACCAGCACACCCGTCCTCGGTATCCCGCTCGAGGGGCTCATCATGGTCGCGATCTTCGTCCTCGCCGCCTTCTGGCTCCGCTTCCGTCCCACCGGGCGGGCGCTGTACGCCATCGGAGGCAACGCGGAGGTGGCGCGCCTGTCCGGCCTGAACGTGACCAGGATCAAGATCGGCGTGTACATGATCGCCGGCCTCCTGGCCGCGGTGGCGGGCGTGATCGTCGGATCCCGCCTCGATTCCGCGCAGCCGACGGCGGGCACGGCCGACCTCCTCAACGTCATCGCGGTGGTCGTGATCGGCGGGGCGAGCCTCTCCGGCGGATCGGGCGGGATGCTGAACACGTTCATCGGCCTGCTCATCATCGGGGTCCTCAACAACGGGATGTCGCTGCTCAATGTCTCCCCGAACCTCCAGCCCGTGGTCATCGGGGTCGCCATCATCGTCGCCGTCCTGACCGACCGCGCCAGCCGAAGCCGCCAGGGCTCATGACGCTGGGCCCCGCGCAGAAGAGGATTTTCCATGTCCACTGAGACGTACATTGTCGAACCGATCGCCGAGATGCTCGGCGCGGCCGATCCGGAGCGGACGCTCGCCCCCTGCGGCATCGGCCAGCTCATCATCGGCCCTGACGCGATGAGCGCCGTGCCGGCCACCCTGGGCGAGCTCCTGGCCTCCGCGGCGGCCCCGCGGAACGGGGCTGCCCGGGCGCGGGTGGCGCTCCTGGTCGACAGGACCCCGATCCTGCGCGGCGAGCAGAACGTCAAGGACGCCGTCGAGGCGCAGCTCGCCGACCAGTTCGACGTCACCCGCACGGTGCTCGACGACGGGCACCCCGAACTCCACGTGGTGGACCCGATCCTCGACGAGGCGGCCCAGGCAGCTGCGGGCAAGGCCGCGGTGGTGGCCATCGGCGGGGGCACCATCAGCGACATCGCCAAGGTCGCCGTCCAGCGGGCAGGCGAGGCCGGAGAGCGGCCGGTCCTGCTTACGGTGCAGACTGCCGCCTCGGTGGATGGCTTCACGGACGACGTCTCCGTGGTCCTCCGCAACGGCGTCAAGCGCACCGTTCCCTCGGCGTGGCCGGACGCGGTGGTCTCGGACACGCTCACCATCGCCGGCGCACCGGAGGCCATGAACCGCGCCGGCTTCGGCGAGATGACCTCGATGCTCGTGGCGCCCGCGGACTGGCGCCTCGCATCCCTCGTGGGGACCGACCCGACGTTCAAGCCCAGCGCGGTGACGCTGCTCGCCTCCGTCGGCAAGGACCTCGAGAGCTGGAGCGCCGGAGTGCGCGAAGCCCGCTCCGATGCGGTGGCCTCCCTGGCGCGCGCGCTCGCCCTGCGCGGGATCGTCACCGGGGTGGCGGGGACCACGGCCGTGCTCTCCGGCGTCGAACACCTCATCAGCCACATGCTCGACCAGTACCGCGGCGGCCACGGCCTGCCGATCGGCCTCCACGGCGCCCAGGTCGGCGCCGGTGCCGTCATCGCTGCGACCGCCTGGGAGATGCTCTTCGAGCGCCTGGGGGGTGCCTCGGACCGGCCGAGGATCGCCACGAAGGCGCTGGACCGGGGCCGCAGCCGGGAGCGCGTGCTGTCCGCCTTCGAACGGGTCGATCCGAGCCTGCAGGTCGCCGAGGAATGCTGGAAGGACTTCTCGGCCAAGCTCGACGCCGTGGAGCGGAACCTCCCTCGCATCACGGCTCTGCTGGGCGACTGGGCCGAGGCCCGGGATGAGCTCCGCGGCCTCGTCCGCCCCGCGGACGCCATCGCCTCGGCACTCACCGAAGCCGGTGCACCCGCTGCCCTCTCCGACCTCGAACCGGGGGTGGAGCCCGAGCTGGGCCGCTGGGCCGTCGAGAACTGTGCGCTCATGCGCAACCGGTTCACGGTCGTGGACCTGCTCACGCTCCTCGGATGGTGGGAGCCGCAGGATGTGGACGAGGTGCTGGAGCGGGCCGTGCGCGCCGGCGCGAAGGCGGAAGCAGGGGGGAAGTGACACCATGCAGCGGGACTACGTGATCGGCGTCGACTGTTCGACCACCGCCGCCAAGGCGGTCGTGTGGAACTCCCGCGGCGACTCCCTCGCCCAGGCGCGCTGCGCCTTCGGCCTGAGCCAGCCCCATCCGGGATGGGGCGAGCAGAACGCGGAGGACTGGTGGGCGGCCTCGGTCGAGGCGATCCGGCGGGCCTCCCAGGCCGTCGACGTCTCGCGCATCGGCGCCGTGTGCATCACCCACCAGCGCGAGAGCTTCGTCTGCCTGGACGCCGAGGGCCTCCCCCTCAGGCCTGCGATGCTGTGGCTGGACACCCGGGCCACCGAGGAGGTCTCCGCGTACGGGACGGAGGAGGTCCACCGGCTCACCGGAAAGCCGGCCAATCCGACGCCGGCCTGGTACAAGCTGCACTGGCTGGCCGCCAACGAGCCCGACACCGTCTCCCGGATCGGGAAGGTGGTCGACGTTCACGGCTTCCTCGTCCACCGCTTCACCGGGCAATGGCTCACCTCCTGGGCCTCCGCCGACCCGCTCGGCCTCGTCGACATGACGACCTTCGACTACGATCAGTCCCTCCTGGACGCCGTGGGCCTCGAGCGTAGCCAGCTCAGCGAGCTGCGCGCCCCCGGGAGCGTGCTGGGACATCTGACGGACGACGCCGCGCGGCAGCTCGGTCTTCCCCGCGACGTTGTCGTCGTGGCCGGCGCGGGGGACGGCCAGTGCGCCCAGCTCGGGTCCGGGGCCACCGTGGGCGGGCGGGCATACCTCAACCTCGGCAGCGGCATCGTCTCCGGCACGTTCTCCGAGCACTACTCCTACGCCCAGGAATACCGGACACTCTCGGCGGCCCAGCCGGGCGCGTACACGCTCGAGACCTTCATCGGCGGCGGGACCATCAACCTGACCTGGTTCGTCGAGAAGTTCTCCGGGATCACGCAGGGCGCGCTCGGCCTCGACCTCACTCCCGAGCAGATCCTCGAGACCGCAGCGGCGAAGCTGCCCCCGGGTGCCGAGGGCCTGCTGGCGCTCCCGTACTGGACCGGGGCGCTCACGCCCTACTGGGACCACCACGCCCGGGGAGTCCTAGTCGGCCTGACCGGCATCCACGGCAAGGCCCACGTCTACCGCGCCCTCCTCGAGGGGCTGGCCTTCGAGCAGCGCCTCCTGACCACCGGGGCCGAGCAGGCCCTCGCGGAGCCGGTCGCCGAGATCATCGCCCTGGGCGGCGGCTCGCGGAGCCCGGTGTGGTGCCAGATCATCGCCGACGTCATGCAGCGCAGCGTCTCGGTGGTCCGGGAGCCGGAGAGCACCTGCCTGGGCGCGGGGATGCTGGCGGCCTCGGCCGTGGGCCTCCACGACTCCGTCGCGGCGGCGGCCAAGGCCATGAGCGGGCTCGGCGTCTCCTATGAGCCGCGGCCGCAGCAGTCCACGGTCTACGACCGCCTCTACGACGTCTACCGGGACATCTACCCGTCCAACCGGGCCCTGTTCGCCCGCCTGGCAGATGCGGCGCGGCCATGAGGGCGCCGGCTCCCGGGGCGCCGGAGGTGCCCGATGCCACGGCCGTGAAGGCCTACGAGGGCTACCTCTTCGACCTCGACGGCACGATCTACCTCGGAGACGAGCTCCTGCCCGGCGCCGAGGACCTCATCAGGGGCTTGCGCAGCTCCGGCCGGGAGACCCTCTTCTTGTCGAACAATCCCACCAAGGACCCCCAGATGTACGCCGACAAGCTGACCAGGCTCGGCCTGGCCACCTCGCCGGAGCGGATCGTGAACCCCTTGGTCACGATCGTTGCGTGGCTGCGGCGGGAGGCGCCGGGCGCAGCGGTCTTCGTCATCGGCGAGGACCCCCTCGTGCGGGCCATCAGAGCGGCGGGCTTCCGCCTGACCGAGGACCCGCGGGAGGTCGATGTGGTCGTGGCCAGCTACGACCGCGGCTTCGACTACCGCAAGCTGCAGATCGCGTTCGACGCGCTGTGGCAGTACCGGCGGGCGCGGCTGGTCGCGACGAATCCCGACGCCTACTGCCCCATGCCGCAGGGCCGGGGCGAACCGGACGCCGCGGCGGTGATCGCCGCCATCGAGGCGAGCACCGGGGCGAAGTGCGAGGCGAACGTGGGCAAGCCCGCGGCCGTCATGCTCACGACGGCGCTCGAGGTGCTGGGCCTGCCTGGGGCGCAGTGCCTCATGGTGGGCGACCGGCTGCACACCGACATCGCCATGGCTGCCTCGGCCGGCATCGACTCCGCACTCGTCCTGACGGGTGAGAGCACCGAGGAGATGGCGCGCCAGCTTCCGCGGGACCGGCAGCCCACCTACGTGCTGCCGCGGATCGACGCGCTCCTGGCCCCGTTCGCCAGGGCCTAGGAAACCAGGTTGAAGAAGCCCTTGCTCCATGGCCGCACCCATCGGTAGAATTTCAATTCAGATCAAGAATATTTACTCAAAGCGAGGAATGATGGATCTCTCCCCAACCACCCAGCTGGAGATGCAGCGGCGCATGCTGCGGATCCGCCGCTTCGATGAGCGGGCCTCGCGCATGGTCAAGCGCGGGCAGATCCCGGGAACCGTGCACACGAGCATCGGCCAGGAGGCCCAGGTCGTAGGCGCCTGCATGGCGCTCGGCGACGGCGACTACATGTCCGGGAACCACCGCAGCCACGGGCACCCGATCGGGAAGGGCTCGCCGCTGGGCCCGCTGATGGCCGAGCTCGTGGGCAAGGCCACCGGAGTGTGTCAGGGCAAGGGCGGCTCCCTGCACCTTGCGGACTTCGCCGTCGGCAGCCTGGGGGAGTCGGGCATCGTCGGCTCCTCGATCCCGATCGCCACGGGTGCGGCGCTGTCGAGCAAGGTGCTCGGCAACGGCAAGGTCTCTCTGGCGTTCTTCGGGGACGGCGCCGCCAACCAGGGCTGCCTGTACGAGGCGATGAACCTCGCCGGCGTCTGGAAGCTGCCCGTCGTCTTCCTCTGCGAGAACAACCAGTACGCGCTCTCGACCCCGGCCCACACGGTCACCTCCGGCGTCATCGCCGAGCGCGCCGCCGGATTCGGCATGCCCGGCGTGCGCGTCGAGGACGGCCAGGACGTCCTCGCGGTCCACGAGGCCGTGGCCGAGGCGGTCGAGCGCGCCCGCCGCGGAGAGGGCCCCTCCCTCGTGGAGGTGGTCACCTACCGCTTCAACGAGCATTCCGAGGGCCTGCGCCTCGGCACCGACTACCGCGACGCGAGCGAGAAGGCGGCCTGGGTCGAGCGTGACCCGATCGTCCTGTTCCGCCAGCATCTCGAACGTGAAGGGGTGGCCTCCGCCGAGGAGCTGGACGCCCTCGAGGCCGAGGTCATGGCCGAGGTCGACGAGGCGGTGCGCTTCACCGACGAGAGCCCCTACCCGGACCCCAGCGTCGCCTTCAAAGACCTCTACACCGAACCGATCGGAGCGATCGCATGACTGTCATGAGCTACCTCGGCGCCATCGGTGCCGCCCAGCGCGAGGCCATGGAGGCCGACGAGCGGGTCGTCATCATCGGCGAGGACGTCGAGGCCAACGTCTACGGCACCACGGGCGCCGGCAAGTCCCGCAAGGACAAGGGCGACTTCCTGGAGATGTTCGGGTCCAACCGGATCCGCAACACCCCGATCTCCGAGGAGGTCATCGTCGGTTCGGCTATCGGCGCCGCGATGACGGGCCTGCGCCCCATCGTGGACCTCTCGTACTCGAGCTTCCTGTACATGGCCATGGACCAGTTCGTGAATCAGGCGGCCAAGAACCGGTACATGTTCGGCGGCCAGGCCTCCATCCCCGTGGTCTTCCGCTCGGCGATGTTCTATGGGCTCAACACCGGAGCGCACCACTCGGACCGCCCGTACCCGATGTTCATGAACGTCCCCGGGCTGAAGATCATCGTTCCCGCCACCCCGTACGACGCCAAGGGGCTCCTGCGCACTGCGGTCGACACCGACGACCCGGTGCTGACCTTCGAGGCCTGCATGCTCTGGGGGAGCAAGGGCGAGGTGCCCGAGGAGGAGTTCTGGATCCCGTTCGGCCAGGCCCGAGTGGCACGCCAGGGGAGCGATGTCACGGTGGTGGCGATCTCCAGCGCCGTGCCCGAGGCCCTCGCGGCGGCAGAGGCCCTGGCAGAGGACGGCCTCTCGGTCGAGGTGATCGACCCGCGCACCCTCGTGCCGTTCGACACTGAGGCGGTGATCCGGTCCGTGCAGCGCACCGGCCGGCTCGTGATCGCCGATCCCGCGCACCGCACGTGCTCCGCGGCGGCGGAGATCTCGGCGATCGTCGCGGAGGAGGCCTTCGAGTCGCTCAGGGCGCCGATCATGCGGGTCACGACGCCGGACACGCAGATCCCGTTCAGCCCGGCGCTGGAGAAGCAGCTGTACCCAAACCGGGCCAAGATCGAGGACGCCATCCGGCGGGTCACCGGCCTGATGGCGAGCACCTCCAACCCAGAACTGACGTCGCCCGCGCCGCGGATGTGACGGTCCTACAGAACACCGATTGAAGGAGAGAAAGACATGGCTAGAGTCGAGGTCCTGCTGCCGCAGTGGGGTATGGGCATGAGCGAGGGCACCGTTGCCACGTGGCTCAAGAACGTCGGCGACAGCGTCGCCGAAGACGAACCGCTCGCCGAGGTCGAGGCGGAGAAGGTCGAGGAGACCCTCGAGTCTCCCGCCTCCGGCGTCCTGGCCGAGATCGTCGTCCCCGAGGGCGAGACCGTCGAGGTCCGCGCCGTGCTGGCCTACATCGAGACGGCCTGACCGGGCCGAGAGCAGGAAGGGACAGGGACCATGTCACAGGTTGACCCCCGCCAGATTGTCGACGAGGCCACCAGCGGCGGCTACGCCGTCGGAGCGTTCAACATGCACAACGAGGAGACCACCGAGGCCCTCGTCAGGGCTGCCGAGCGCGCCCAGTCTCCGGTCTTCCTCCAAGTCGGACGGGCGATCGTCCCGCACATGGGCCTCAAGAAGGCCTACGAGATGACCCGGCGGATAGCCGAGGAATCGGACGCGGACTACGTCATCCACCTGGACCACGGCCCGTGGGACGAGGTCTTCGAGGCGATCAAGCTCGGCTTCACGTCCATCATGTACGACGGCGCGCACCTTCCGTTCGAGGAGAACATCCGCACCACCCGCCGGGTGGTCGAGGTGGCCCACGCCTTCGGCATCCCCGTTGAGGCCGAGCTGGGCAAGATCCCCAACGCCGACGAACAGGTCGACTGGTCCTCGTACTACACCGACGTGGCCCAGGCCGAGCGGTTCGTGGCCGAGACCGGGGTCGACTTCCTCGCGATCTCCGTGGGCATCGTCCACGGCGTGCCCCTCGCCAAGCCGCAGCCGCTCGACATCCAGCGCGTCAAGCAGATCGAGGCCGCGGTCGGCATCCCCCTGGTCCTGCACGGCGCCTCCGGGGTGCCCGACAACGAGATCCTCGCCGCGATGGCCGCCGGCGTGCACAAGTTCAACGCCGACACGGACCTCCGCCTCGCCTTCCGCTCGGGCATCGAGGACGTCTGGGCCCAGGGCGACCGCCAGCTCGAGGAGGCCATGGCAGAAGGCCGCGAGCGCATGATCGAGGCAACCGTCCAGAAAATGAAGCTCTACGGCTGTGCCGGCAAGGCCCAGCACCGCCGACAGCTGGTCCAGCAGTGACCACCGAGCAGCGCGAGGACAGCGTCACCACCCCCCTCAAGGGCATCCGGCGCACGGCCGCGCGGCGGATGACGGCCGCCTGGGGCGCGCCGGCATTCCACCTCTCGACGAGCGCTGACATGGGAGCGGCGCTCTCCGTGAAGGAGCGCGCCCCGGGGGCCACGGTCACGGACGCCATCCTCGCCGCCTGCGCGGCGGCGCTCCTGGAGCATCCCGCGATCAACGCCCACTACGCCGACGAGGCCGTGACGGCCTTCGGCCAGGTCAACCTCGGCCTCGCCGTCGACACCCCGGCGGGACTCATGGTCCCGGTCGTCAAGGATGCGGCCCGGCTCGACCTGACGGGCATCGCGGAGGCGAGGCGCGACCTCGCCCAGCGTGCCCGCCAGGGAAGCCTGACGATGGCGGACGTCTCGGACGGGACCTTCACCGTCTCCAACCTGGGCATGCTGGGCATCGACTACTTCGATGCCATCCTCAACGTGCCCCAGGTGGCGATTCTCGCCATCGGCACCACGCGCGAGGAGCAGGTCAGGGATCGCGACGGCACTATCAGCTGGCGCCCTCGGGCCCGGATCACCCTGACGTGCGACCACCGGGCCGTGGACGGCGCGACCGGCGCCCGATTCCTCACCGCGGTGAAGGACCGCCTGGAGACCGCATAGCGCGGGCTGAGGCCACTGCAGCATAAGGCGCCCCCGGCCGGGAAGGCCGGGGGCGCCCTCTTGCCGTGCCCAGGCAGGAAGTGGGCAGCGACGCTGATCTACGACGGAACACCCTGTGAGCGGACTGTGGCCTGTCCTCCCGGCTTAACACAGCGAGGGCCCGCACACATTCTCGCTCCCTGCCGGGATCCCTCGACCGCGGCGGCTGGGGCCTCCTCGAGCAGGACCAGGGGAAACCGCGACCATGAGGCCCCTATCGGCTGACGACGTGCGTTCCACTAACTGGTCGATGACCACTGCCGGATGGCCTGCACGTCACCACAAGCAGGAGGGCGCCCTGCACCAGCATCAGGTCGCGCCGCCGAGGTGCTCGGGCCGGAAGGTCCAGGACAGCAGGCCCCACCAGCATCGACGGCGACCCGTCCTCTTGCGCTCCGTGGGGCCGGGTGGGTGGCCGGCGAGCGACCACCCGGCCCCGAAACCCGGAAAGACAAATGGCTCCCCCGGTTCCGGGCCCTCAAGCCCGGCCCCGGGGGAGCCGTTCGCGTCGTCGCCGTCAGTGGAGGCGGCTCACCACCTCGCGGATGAGGGGCCACACGCGCGCCACCGAGGTGAAGTTCACCGACTCCTTGGGGGAGTGGAGGTCATGGAGCTCGGTGCCGATCGAGATGATGTCGAGGCCTGGCAGCTTCTGGCTGAACATGCCCAGCTCGAGGCTGCACTGGGAGACGTGGACCTCGGGATCGGTGCCCATGACCTCCGAGTAGGCCTTCCGGGCGACGTCGAGGAGCTTCGAGTCCGGCCGGTAGGGGAACTCCGGCGCGTCGAGCCCGTACTGCTCGACCGACGCGCCGCCGCCCGCGAGGGCGACCAACGAGCGCACCCTGTCGAGGATCTCGTGCTTGCGCGAGGTGACGGCCGCCGTGATGGTCGACATGAGCCGCGCACCGTCCGCCGTGGTGCGGACCGTCCCGAGGTTGTTCGAGCTCTCCACGATGCCCGGCACCGTCAGGCTCCAGCTCAGGACGCCGTTCGGGATCAGCGCGGTGAGCCGCGCGAAGCGTGCCCCCGCAGCCGCCGAGAAGGCGTGCCCCGGGCGCTCCGCCGAATCGAGCTCGAGCCGGATGCCCGGATCGGCCTTGCGGTACTCGTTGAGCAGCGTGCGCTCGAGTTCGGAGACGGCGTCGGCCACGCCGGAAACGTTCTCCGGCCGCAGCGACAGCACGACCTGGGCATCCGCCGGAATGGCGTTGTTCTGCGCTCCACCGTAGGGGTCGCTGATCCTGACGTCGAACCGGTCCATCAGGGTCGTCAGAGCCCGCGCCAGAATGAGGACGGCGTTCGCACGCTCCAGATGGATGTCGAATTCGCAGTGGCCGCCAGCCAGGCCGCGGACCTTGAGCAGGCGCGTCTCGGTGTGCGTGTCCGGCACCGGCGCCCACTCTGCGGGCACGTCGACGGTGAAGGTCACGTCGCCACTGCAGCCGGCGAGGATCTCCTTGTCGGTGATCCAGTTGAAGTCGATCATCCGCTTCCCGGACAGCTTCGACGTGTCGAACTGGGCGGCTCCCACCTTCCCCTTCTCCTCCATGGCGGTCAGGACCGCCTCGAGCGGCGGATGCGGGATGTCCTTCGAGTCCAGGAGCGCAAGGATGTAGGAGACGCCGATGCCGTTGTCGGCCCCGAGGGAGGTCCCGTTCGCCGTGACGAAGTCACCGTCGAGGAGGAGCTCGATCGGATCCTGTTCGAAGTCGTGGGTGACGCCGTCCTCCTTCTCGCACACCATGTCCAGGTGCCCGTGAAGGATCAGCGGCGGTGCGCCCTCCAAGCCATGCTGACCGGGCTTCTTCACGAGGACACAGTGCAGATCATCCTGCGTCGCCTCGAGGCCACGCTCGCGGGCGAAGTCGACGACCCAGTCGGCGACCTCCTTCTCATTGCCGGAGCCGCGGGGGATGTTGGACAGGCTCTCGAAGAACGAGAACACCTCTTGGGGCTGGATCGATGTGAGGGTGGGCATCGGGCTGTTCCTTCTCTGGCTGCCCGGGCCGCCCGCTAAGGGCGGCCCGGATGGTGGTCGTGGAGGCTGGGTGAGCGGTCCGGGGCTACTTCACCACGCCCTGGCGCTTCCTGCCCATGGTCAGGGCTACGGCGACGATGATGACGAGCCCGTAGACGAGGCTCTGGGCCTGGGGGCTGATGCCCACCGCAGTCGCGCCGATGGGCACGAGGCCCACGGTGAGGGAGCCGAAGACGATGTTGATCGGATTCGTGACACCGCCGGTGATGGCCGTGCCGCCCACAATCGCGGCGGTGATGCCCGGGAGCAGCAGATCGCTGCCGAGCCCGAAGGAGGAGGCGGCGCCCGCCTGGGCGATGACGAGCACACCGGCCAGCCCGGACAGCAGGCCCGAGAGGGCGAACGCTGCCACCTTCAGCCAGCGCGTCCTGAGGCCGGAGAAGAGGGCGCCGCTCTCGTTGAGGCCAACGGCGGTCATCCCCTGCCCGGCCCGGGTGAACCGGAGCACGGCCCAGAGAACGACGGCGCACACGACGCCGACCCAGAAGGCCATGGGCAGGCCCGCGATCGCGGTGCCGAACAGCGGGGCGAGCAGGTCCGTGTTGGCGGTGGCGTAGACGGTTGTCGCGTGGCTGACCTCGAGTGATGCAGCCTGCACGATGCCGAGCGTGCCGAGCGTGAGGGCGAACGACGGGATCTGGCCGAAGGCGATCAGGAACCCGTTCACGGCGCCGATCAGGGTCACCACGACGAGCGTGAGCAGGGGAGCCGCGGGCCCGAGGGGCTCCAGCGCCTGCGCGAGGATCATCGCAGAGAGAACCACGGTGGCGGCGTTGGAGAGGTCGATGGAGCCGAGGTTGAGCACCATCGCCTGGCCCAGGGCCACGAGCAGGATGGGCGCTGCCTGCACGGTCAGGATGCCGAGACCGCCGCCCGTGACGAAGGTCGGAGTCAGGACGGCCACCAGGGCGAACAGGGCGATGAAGACGGCGATTGGGCCCACCGTCTGCCATAGGCCGGCGGGACGAAGGTTCGCCCGCTTCTGCTTGCCTGAGGAGGGGGCGGAGAGCGGCTCCGGTCGGAGAACGGCGTTGTGTGTCATGGGATCACACCATCTTTTCCAGGAGGTCTAGGGCTGTGGGCGACTCGACGGAGAGGTCGAAGCTGCCGGTGATCTCGCCGTCGCGCATCACGAGGACGTCGTCGCCCATCTCGAGCGCCTCCTCGAGCGTGTCGGGGAGGAGGACGACGGCGGCGCCGGCAGTCTGAGCGGCACGGATCTGTTCGTTCACCGTCTGGGCGGCTCCGGGGTCGAGGCCTCTGAGGGGGTGGTCGAGGAGGAGGATCTTCAGCTCGTCAGATGCGAGCCATTTGGCGAGGACCACCTTCTGCTGGTTGCCGCCGGAGAAACTCGCGAGCCGGAGGCGCGGGTTGCGCGGCCGGATGTCGAGCCGCTCGAACCAGTCGGCTGCCGCCTTCGCCTGCGTGCGTCGCTTCAGGAAGGGGCCCCACGCGGCCTTCCCGGGGTGGGCGAGGGTGAGGTTCTCGGCGGCGCTGAAGCCGCCGACCATGCCTTCCACCTTCCGCTCCGCGGGGATGTAGGCCAGGCCCGAGCGCACCGCCCTGCGAATGGACCACGATCGGACGGCACCGCCGGCGACGGCGATCGTGCCCGAGTCGAACGTCTCGGCGCCGAAGATCGCTCGGCTGAGGGATTCGCGTCCTGAGCCGAGGGCGCCGACGATGGCTGTGCACCGGCCCGGGGCGAGGGAGAAGGAGATGTCCTTGAACTGGCCCTTCTTCTTCAGGTCCTTGACCTCGAGCACGGCAGGCTCGGGCGCCTTCCGCTCGGCCCGCTGCTTCGGGGTGGCCTTGGCCTCGTGGCCGATCATGAGCCGGAAGAGGTCGTCCTCGGTTACGGATTCCCGCCGCCGGTCGGCCACGACTTCTCCGTGACGCATGACAATCACGCGGTCGCAGATCCGGAGGATCTCGTCGAGTCGGTGCGAGACGAAGAGCACCGAGCCGATGCGCTTGAGGGCGCGGATCTCGCGCTCGAGGATCTCCGTCTCGTTTCGCTCCAGGACTGCCGTGGGTTCGTCGAGGATGACCAGGGGCGCGGCATGGACGGCCTCGTCGACGCGCAGCGCGCGGGCGATCTCCACCATCTGGCGGTCCACGAAGGACAGGTCGCCCACGGTCGTGCGGGGATCGATGGTGGAGCCGACACGCTCGAGGACCTTCGAGGCCTCCTGGTTGAGGCGGTTCCAGCGGTAGAAGCCGTACCGGGTGGCCGCATCCTTCGAGGAGAGGGCGTTCATCGCGATGTTCTCGGCCACGGAGAGGTTCGTCAGGAGCGACTGCTCCTGGTGGACGACGCCGATCCCGGCTGCCACCGCGTCCTGCGGCCGGCGGAACTTCACCTCGCGGCCGTCGGCCTCGATCACGCCCGAGTCGGGCTGGTGGAGGCCGGTGAGGATCTTCAGGAGCGTGGACTTGCCGGCACCGTTCTCACCGATCAGGCCGACGACTTCGTGCCGGGGGATCTCCAGGGAGATGTCCTTCACGGCCTGGACGGGGCCGAAGGACTTCGAGACGCGGGTGAGCTTCAGGGCGGGGCTGTTGAGTGCTGTGGCGGGAGCCACGGAGGCGTGGGTCATTTGACGATCCTCAATCTGCTGCGATGGGGCCAGGCTGCGGCGAGGACAGCCGCGATGAGGACTGCTCCGGACACCGCGGACTGGAGGTTCGGGCTGACGCCGCTGAGGATGAGCCCGTTGTTCAGGACGGTGAGCATCAGCACCCCGACTGCGGTGCGGAGGATCCCGCCCTTCCCTCCTGCGAGGGAGGTCCCGCCGATAACGACGGCGGCGATGGTGAGGAAGAGGTTGCCCGTTCCGACCGTGGCCGAGCCCGCGCCGAGCTGCAGGCTGGCGAGGATTCCCGCGCCGGCGCTGCAGGCCCCTGCAGCCACGAAGACGTAGACCTTGTACCTGCCGACGGGCACGCCGTTGGCCCGGGCGATCTCCTCGCTGTCGCCGATCGCGTAGGCGAAGCGGCCGAGGCGGGTGAACCGGGTGACGCCGATGCCGAGCAGGGCCACCATGGCGGCAAGGAGGAACGAGTTCGGAATGCCGAGGGTGAGGCTCGTCGGCCAGGACTTGAGTCCCTGGTCGGAGAGGAACGGGATGGACGCCTGGCCGAACAGCAGCGTGGCGATGCCGAGCCCGACGAACCAGACGCCGAGGGTCACGATGAAGGACGGCACCTTGAGGCGGGTGTGCACGAGGCCGTTGACCAGTCCAAGTCCGGCACCGACTGCCAGGGCGGCCGGAATGGCCCAGAAGCCTAGGTCGGCAGTGCCGCGGCTGTTGGCCGAGAGGAGGACGAAGGCCATGCCTGCGGCCCCCATGATGCCCTCCACGGAGAGGTCGATGGAGCCGGTCAGGATGACGAGGGTCGACCCGACTCCGATGACCAGGGGAAGTGCGGCGTGGTCTAGGATCGTCCGGGCGTTGTCCGGGCTGAGGAAGGATGTGGGGTTGAGCGCCGCGAACACCACGATCAGGGCGATCAGGGCGGCGGCCTCGCCGAGGTTCTTGACGTCGAAGCGGCGCCGGCTCGGGGTGGGGCTCTTCTGGGCGGGTACTGGGTCTAGGAGGCCCGTGCCGCTGTCGTTTGCTGTCATTGCTCTCTCACCTGCTGTTGTCGCGGTGCGCGGCGGCTCCGCCCGGACTCCTGACGGAGCCGCCGCGCGGGGCCGTCAGGGCAGCTTCTCCGGACCGCCGCCGACCAGGGGGGTGGGAGGGGTGTCCCACGGGCCGTCCTTCACCAGGTCGTCCATCCAGCCGTCGATGTTGCTGTCGTACTTGGTGAAGTCGGAGAGGTTCTGCGGGGTCACGCAGCTGAGCTTGAAGAGGCTGTCTCGCTTCTCGTGGGGCAGCTCCGAGGGCTTGATCGCACCGGTCGCCGCCTGGTAGGCGGTGTACAGGCCGATCGCTGCTGCCATGAAGCCGCGGTGGAAGGTCTCGCCCACGATCGCGTCGTTGCCCATGTGCTTCTGCATGTCGGCGACCTCCTGCGGGTAGAGGCCGTCCGTGGCGAACTTGACGTCGTTGATGCGCCCGGCGTTCTGCACGGCCTGGATCGCACCGATGGTCATGCCGTCGTCGGCCGACCAGATGCCGTTGATCTGGTTGCCGTACTTCGCCATGAGGTTCTGGGTCACGCCCACCGCCTGCTGGGGGTCCCAGTTGGCTGGCTGCGTGTCGAGCAGGTGCACGTTCGGGTAGGCCTTCAGAGCCTCCTTCAGCCCGGCCACGCGGGTTTGGCTCGTGGTGCTGTCCTGCACGCCGGCGAGGGCGACGATGTTCCCCTTCTCGCCGATGCTCTTCGCGAGGGCGTCCGCCGTGCACTCCCCGCTCTGGACCCCGGAGTACTTCTGGAATGCGACGAAGTTGTCGCCGACGTTCCAGGGCTCGTAGTTGTCCGGCTTGTTCCACCACACGCTCACGTAGCCGCCGGCGGCCTTGACCGCATTGACGATCGGCGGCGCATCCGAGCTCGCGACCGTGTTGACCATGAGTGCGACCTTCTTGCCTTGGGCGAGGATGGCCTGGATCTTCGAGATCTCCGTCTGCGAGCTCCCCTGGGAGTCGACGATCTCCAGTGGGACGCCGAGCTTCTTCGACAGGGCCTGGGCCCCCTGGATCATCGATGCCATGTAGGGGTTGGTGGTGTTGATGACCGAGGCGACGAGGACGATGTCCTTCTTGTCGATCGGCTTGGACGACGCAGCCGACGTCGAGGTGCACGCCGTCATCGCCGCCAGCAGGCCGACTGCGGCCGCACCGGCCGCCAGCCGCCGACGAATCGTATTCCTGAGGGGCATCAGTGACTCCTTCGTAAGAGATGGCCCGAGATTGCCTGCAGGCCCTCTGAATAAGAATTCAGGGCCTGCATTTGGATTCTTCGAGTGTGCGGCACGTCACTTCTACGTGTCAAGGGATCAAATCCCCGCGCTGCCGGAAGGAAGCCGGCGGGACGAAGAGAGGGAGGATCCTGCGGGGCAGGATCCTCCCTCTGTGGGTGGGGGCGAGGCGTCAGCGGAAGGTGCGGAAGAAGGTCCTCACGTCGTCGACATACGTGTCTGGCACCTCGAGGGGGGCGAAGTGGCCGCCCTCGTCATGGACCCTGTACTGCTGGAGGTTGAAGTACTTCTCGGTCCACGTGCGCGGCGGCTTGTAGATCTCCCCCGGGTAGATGGACACCGCCGTGGGGGCCCCCACCACGGGCAGTCGGTCGTGGCTGGGTCGCCACGGGTTCCCGCGGCATTCCCAGTAGTAGCGCGAGGAGGTCCCGCCGGTGTTGGTGAGGAAGTAGACGGCCGCGGTCGTGACAAGGTCCTCCTTGGGCCACACCCGCTCGAAGGGCTCGGTGCCGACACCTCGCTCCTCGAGTCCCCAGAAGTAGCGCTTCTCGGTGATCCACGCCAGCTGGCCGGCGGGCGAGTCGGCGACGAGGGCCGCGAGCGTCTGCGGCTTGGTCAGCTGGATCTCCCCGTAGCCACTCTCGTTCTGCACGAAAAGCTTGCCGCGTTCGAACCATCCCTTCTCGGTCGAGTCGTCGTACTCCTCCGCGGCCGGAAGGCCAAGGACGGGGTCGAACTTCACCCCCGGAGGGGCGTCGGGGTGCTCGGCGAGGTAGTGGCTCATCTGGGCCGGGAAGTGCGTGTAGACACCGAAGACATCTTTCTCGTACTTGTGGCCGTGCTGCTGGGCCACGAGGGCGCCCCAGTCCCCTCCCGCGGTGGCGTACTTCTCGTAGCCGAGCACCTTCTTCATGAGCGTGTTCTCGAGGTCGGCAGTCCGCCACCAGTTCCACCCCGGCTCCGTGAGCGGAGAGGAGAAGCCGTAGCCGGGGAGGGAGATGAGGACGACGTCGAAGGAGTCCGCAGGGTCACCGCCGTAGCTCGCGGGGTCGGTCAGGGGGCCGATTACCTTGCGCAGGTCCCAGAACGTCCAGGGCCACCCATGGTGGATGAGGAGGGGCATCGGGTTGGGCCCCTTCCCCTTCGCATGGATGAAGTGGAGTGGCACGCCCATCAGGTCCGTCTTGAAGTGGGGCAGCTCATTCATCCGCCGCTCCACGTCCCGCCAGTCGTATTCGTCGATCCAGTAGTCGACGAGCTGCTTGTGGTACGCCGTGTTGTAGCCGTACCGCCAGTCGTCGTTGGCGAAGTCCTGCGGATAGCGGGTCTTGCGGAGCCGCTCATACATGTCTTTGAGGTCTTCTTCGGGGATGGAGATCGTGAAGGGACGGATCTCGCCTTCGTGGTGCGCAGCCATTGCGCCTCCTCGTGAGATGGGGGGGGTAGGAGGATGAAGTTCGTGGGCGCCAAGGGGCGCCGGGTGCCGTTCAGGCGATGTTGTAGAGGGCCCGTGCTTCCTGCTGGGTGGCGATGGGGCGGCCCACTTCGCGGGCGATCTCCTGCACCTGCTGGAGGAGCTCGAGGTTGGTCGGGTTGCGTGCCGGGTCGTAGAAGAGCTCAAGGCCGGTCTTGACGTGGCCGCCCAGCTCGATGGCCCTGCGCAGGATCCCGGTGTCGTCCAGCGCACCCTGGCCCCAGACCGAGACGTACCACGGATGCTTGACCTCGGCCTCCTCGATCATCCAGAGGTAGTAGTAGAGGCTTTCGAGGCTCGGCTTCATGCCGTTGGTGCCGATGGGCTCGGTGGCGGTGAGGCCGTAGTCGCCGATGAGGTAGAAGTCCCACATCGAACCGGGGGTCGAGAGCCCGCGGTTCACGTAGTGCATCGCGTGTCGCAGATGTCCGGGCTCGTAGATGCCGAAGACCATGGCAAGATCGCGTTCTCGGAACATCTTGACCTGGCTGGCGACGCGCTGGAAGTTGAATCCGAACTCTGGCCCCGAGAGGTACCCCTCCTGGTCGGTGTCCACTGCGAAGAGCGTCAGACCGGTGTCGACGCAGCCGATCCGCACGTTCGCGCCTTCGTAGAGGAACGGCACATGCTCCAAGCCGTTCTCCTCCGGCTGCAGCCGGAGGTTGTTGCAGGTCGTGGGGTACCAGGTGATGTCCGGGTACTTGGCAAGAACGCTCTCCCACGTGCGCATGTAGTCCTTGTAGGCGTTCTCGCCGAGCAGGTCGAAGCTCGTGTTGTGGGCGTGGATGGCGCCCGCGCCGGCCTCCCAGCACCGGATGGCGTCCTCGGCGATCTCCTTGTAGGTGATCGGGGTGTTAGGGTTCATCTCCTTGGTGCGGACCCCGTTGATGTGGGACTCGATGACCACCGGATAGTCCCACTGCGGTTTCATGTCCGCGTACTTGTCCAGTGCAGTAGGCACGGCTACCTCCAAGAGCGACGGACCGAGCGGTCCGATGACAGTGGTGAATTGATATTCGTAGATGTACTCAATATGCACTCATCGTGCGATGCGGATCACACTGCTGTCAACGGTCCATGGGGAATCGATGCCCTCGGGGCCGTCAGGGGGCGGTGCGGGCCGCTGCCTGTGCGGCGTCGGCGGGTGCGCCGGCCGGTTCACCCAGGAGGAAGGCCGCGGTTCCCGCATCGGTGACGAGGGTGTCCACCCAGCCTCCGGCCACCGCGGCGCGGACCGCCTGGTGCTTGCGTTCCCCACCGGCCACGGCCCACCGGTGGCGGGCGTTCCGGAGCTGGTCCAGCGTCACCCCGACCACGAGGTCTTCGAGCTCGGAGTCGATGGGATTCCCCTCCGCGTCGATGAAGTGCAGGCACACCTCGCCGACCGCGCCCCGCTCCCGGACATGCTCGAACTGCTCGTCCGTGAAGAAGTTGTCTCCGGAGCGCAGCTCGGGGTCCCGCTCGCAGGTGCCGATGCCGACGAGCGCGATGTCGATGGAGTCCAGCATCTCCATGGCCATGCGCACATACGGGTCCCGCGCGATGAGGAGCTCCTTGATCTCGCGGCTGGGCACGACTCCCGGGGTCCGGAGGAAGACCGGCTGGGCGCCGGTCAGCGTGGCGAACTGCTGGGTGGAGCGGGCCGCATCGTGCTGCAGCTCGGGCGGGCCGAGGTCACCGAGGGTCTCCACCACGTACTCGCCGCGCGTCCGCAGGGGCAGGAGGGCATCGACCATGAGCCGCAGCGTCTTGCTCCACGAGGTGAAGGCGATCGTCTTCACCTCGAACGCCAGCTCGTAGAGGAGCGATGCCATGGTGTGGGCGAGATCCTTGTTGACCTCGGACTCGTCGTGGCTGACCGTGTCGACCACGTGCACCTCGCTGAGCCCGTACCGCGCCTCGATCTGCTCCTCGAGCTCGGCATGGATGTGCTGGGGCACTGCGACGACGGTCCGGACGATCGAGGCCTCTTCGGCCTGGGCGAGCAGCCGGGAGACGCGCGACTGGGAGATCTGGAGACGCTTGGCGATCTCCGTCTGGCGCACGCCGTGCGTGTGGTAGAGCCGCGCCACTTTGATCATCAGACGCTGGGTGTCATTGTCAGCCATGGTGCTCCGTTTCTTGCCTGTCAGGGAGGAGTATCGCGCGGCGGGCGCCGTCACGGGAACCCCCGACCCTTGACACCGGGATCGCCGCAGCAGACACTCGTAAATGTCCATGCGACTGCTAAATATTTATTCTAGCGATGTTCCGGCAGGAAGGAAACTGCAATGGAGGAGCTGGCTGCCCCGTTCGACCTCATCGTCGTAGGCGGGGGCATCAACGGGCTCGGAATCGCCCGCGACGCCGCGGTGCGCGGCCTGCGGGTGATCCTGCTGGAGCAGGACGACCTGTGCAGCGGGGTATCCGCCTGGTCGGGCCGCCTCGTCCACGGTGGCCTCCGCTACCTCGAGCATCGCGACTTCCCCCTCGTGCGGGAGTCGCTGCGCGAACGCGAACGTCTCTTCCGCCTTGCCCCGCACCTCGTGAAGCCGCTGCGCCTCCTCATGCCAATGTACTCCCACAGCAGGCGCCCGGCGTGGCTGATCCGGGTGGGGATGTACCTCTACGACGCACTCTCGTTCGACAAGAAGACCGAGGGCCATGAGGTTCTAAGTGCCGAGGCGACACGCAGGCGGTTCCCCGGCATCGCCGACGACGGCCTCCGGGGCGCGGTCGTGTTCACCGACGGGCAGGTCGAGTACGCCGAGCGGCTGTGCGCCGAGGTGGCCGTCGCCGCGGCCGGCGCCGGGGCCGTGATCCGGACCAAGGCACGGGTGGAGGAGCCCGTCATGAAGGCAGGGCAGGTGGCGGGCGTCCGGTTCCGCGACATGCTCACGGGAGAGATGCACGAGGCCCTCGCGCCGGTCGTCTTCAACGTCGCCGGTCCGTGGATCGACCGCATCTTCCGGCGCGGGGCGCCCGAGCAGCCGCGGCTCAACGGCGGGACGAAGGGGAGCCACCTCGTGGTGGACCCATTCCCCGGGGCGCCCTCCGACGTGGTCTACTACGAGTCCAAGACCGACGGTCGCCTGGTCCTCGTGATTCCCTGGATGGGCCGCTACCTGATCGGCACCACCGACCTCCGCTTCGACGCCGATCCGGGCGAGGCCAGGTGCGACCCCGACGAGATGGCGTACCTGCTCGGCGAAGTGAACGAGCTGATCCCCGAGGCGCACCTGACGCCGGACGACGTGCTGTTCACGTACTCCGGGGTCCGGCCGCTGCCGTACGCCCCCGGGGTGCCCGAGTGGCGGGTGCCGCGCAGCCACATCCTCCACGACCACGCCCCCGACCTCCCCGGCCTGGTGACCGTGGTCGGAGGGAAGCTGACAACGTATCGCCAGCTCGCCCAGGACGCAGTCGACGACGTGTTCAAGCGGCTGGGCCGCAAGAGCCCTGCCTGCGCCACGGCAAACCTCCCGCTGCCCGGGGCCGCGGGGAACCTGGAGGAGGCCCGAGGGCACCTTCTGGCCGGTGGCCTGCCAGCGGTGACCGCAGACCGGCTCGTGGCTCTCTATGGAAGCCGAGCACTCGACGTCGTCCGCGAGGCCGAGGGCGACAGCAGCCTCCTCGCCGTGCTGGACCCGGGAACGGGAGCCATCGCCGCCGAGCTGGTCTTCGCCGTGCGGCACGAGTTCGCCAAGACGCTCACCGACGTGCTGGCCCGGCGCATGCTCCTCGCCTTCGAACCCGACCACGGGGTCCCGGCTGTCCAGGAGGCCGTGGCCATCCTGGGCTCGCACCTCGGCTGGGATGAGGAAAGGAAGGCCAGCGAGGTCGCCGCGTACTTCGACTGGCTGTCCCGCCTCGCCGTTCCCGGCCGCGCCGACGCGCAGGCGGACAGCGCCCTGGGGGGACCGGTCCGGTGACTGCGCGGTACGTCCTCGCGCTGGACGAGGGCTCTACGAGCGCCAGAGCAGTCCTGGTCAGCCTCGAGGGCGAGATCGTCGCCGAGGCACGCAATCCCGTGGTCCCGACGTTCCCGCGGCCCCGGTGGGTGGAGCTCGATCCGATGGCCCTCTGGGAGACCCAGCGCCGGAGCATGCAGGCGGCGATGGCCAAGGTCGGCGCGACCACGGACGATCTCGCGGCGGTGGGTATCACCACCCACCGTGAGACGTGCCTGGTCTGGGACAGACGCACCGGCGAACCCGTCCACCCGGCGCTGATGTGGATGTCGAAGCAGACCGACGCCATCATCGACGGCTGGCGCCTGGATGGCCTGGACGCCGAGTTCAGGAGCAGGACGGGCCTCTTCAACGACTCCTTCTTCAGCGCGGCGAAGCTCGCCTGGATCCTGGATAACGTTCCGGGTGCCCGCGTCCGCGCGGAGCGGGGGGAGCTCGCGGCCGGCACCGTGGACACGTGGCTCCTCTGGCAGCTCACCGGCGGCAGATCGCACTTCACGGACCACAGCGAGGCGTCCAGGACGGCACTCTTCTCGCTCGATGCGCTCGACTGGGACGAGAAGCTCGCCGAAGCGTGCGGCATCCCGCTGCGCCTGCTGCCCCCGGCCCTCGCCTCAGACGCGCACTTCGGCGAGATGCGGCCGCAGGACGTGGGGCTGCCGGGCACCGCCTCGGTCCCCATCATGGCCATCATGGCCGACCAGCAGGCGGGGATGTTCGGGCAGGCCTGCTTCGAGTCCGGCTCGGTCAAGAACACCTACGGCACGGCGGGCGTGCTCACGGCCAACACCGGCTCCACGCCGGTCGTCGTGGACGGGCTGACGGCCAGCGTCGGCTGGACGGTGGCCGGCACCACGGCGTACGAGCTCGAGGGCGTCGTGTTCCACTGCGGCCAGACGCTCCAGTGGATGCGCGAGCGCCTCGGGGTGCTCAAGCCCGAGGAGCAGATCGAGGAGGTCGCCTCGCGCGTGCCGGACACGGGCGGCGTCTACGTGGTGCCCGCCTTCGCCGGGCTGTGCGCGCCCCACTGGTCGCGGGACAGCCGGGCCAGCATCGTCGGGCTGACCCTCGAGAGCGGTGCCGAGCACGTGGTCCGCGCCGGGGTGGAGGCCATGGCGTACCAGACCCGCGACAACGTCGACGTCCTGTGCGCCTCCGGCCTGGCCGTTCCCGAGCTCAAGGTCGACGGCGGCGCGGCCCGCAGCGACCTGCTCTGCCAGTTCCAGTCCGACATCCTCGGCATCCCGGTGCGCCGGCCGGCGGAGCTCGAGAGGACAGCCCTCGGCATCGCCCACCTGGCCGGCATGGGGGTCGGCCTCTGGGGGCAGGACGACCTCGCGACCGGATGGCGGCTGGACCGGGTGTTCGAACCACAGATGTCCGAGGACCGCCGCGAGGCCCTGTATGCGGGATGGCAGGACGCCGTCCGCACCGTCACCCGGCAGAGCATGGCAGAGGGGTCAGCATGAGCGCACCTGCTCCCTTCGGCCCGGGTCCCCTGTTCCTGGTTCAAGAGCAGGGAAGGCGTTCTGGACGCGACGACATGGAGCTGGTCGCACGCCGCCTTGATTCCCTCGGCCACGGTGGCCGAGCGGAAATCAACATCTCCGTTCCTTACGCCACTGCAGCCTTCAGCCGTCTCGATTCACGGCGGCCAGGATACCCAGAGGCTCGGGAACGTCTGGCGCAGCGCGGCTTCGAACCGATCATCCGACCGGTCGGCGGCCATCTGGCCATCTACGGAACAGGTGACCTCGTCATCCACCTGTGGGGACGCCACCCTTCATCTCGACTCCATATACGAGAACGCTTCCTGCTCTTCGGCGATGCACTGTCCCGCGCCTTCAGGACCTTGGGGGTCGATGCCCGCATCGGCCCCGTTCCCGGCGAGTACTGCAGCGGCGAATACAGCGTCAATGACTCCGGCAGGGCCAAGCTGGTCGGGACAGGCCAGCGGCTGACCAAGGACGGATACCTCCTCAGCGCCGTCGTCATGGTCGAACCCGCCGAACCGGTCCGCGAAGCTCTCGCCGACGCCTACCGCTCACTGTGCCTCGACTTCCGACCGGAAACCGTCGGGTCAGTTGCCGACTCGGTTCCAGGGGTAAGCGCAGCGGACGTGCGTCGGGTCATTGCCTCAGAGCTGCGCGCACTGCTCCTCCCGGCCACCGCCACGCTCGCCTCAGTGGCCTTCACATCCACCCCTGCACGGCTGTGCAGCTGATATTGCTGCCTTCGGCAGAACCAAGCATTAGGAGGATCCTGTGGCCGATCTGCCGCACGACGACCCGACTTCCGCCCCCCGCACGGGGGTCGCGTCGCTCAAGGCCAGGCCCCACGCGAAGGTCCTGATCGTCGGCGGCGGCATCAACGGCGTCGGCACCTTCCGCGATCTCGCCCTCCAGGGCGTCGACGTGGCCCTGGTCGAGCGCGGCGACTACTGCGACGGGGCCTCCGGCGCCTCGTCGCACATGATCCACGGCGGGATCCGCTACCTGGAGAACGGCGAGTTCCGGCTCGTCAACGAGTCTGTGGTGGAGCGCAACCGTCTCCTGCGGATCGCCCCGCACTACGTCAAGCCGCTGCAGACCACGATTCCGATCTTCTCCACCTTCTCCGGCATCCTCAACGCCCCGCTGCGGTTCCTCACCCACCGCTCCGGGAAGCCGCAGGAGCGCGGCGCCGTCCTGATCAAGCTCGGGCTGAGCCTCTACGACGCCTTCTCCCGCAACGGCGGCACGGTCCCGCGCCACCGCTTCCTGGGACGCCGCAAGGCCCTCGCCGAGCTCCCGCTGCTGCGCCCCGACCTGAAGTACACCGCCACCTACTTCGACGCCTCCGTCCACAACCCCGAGCGGCTGACCCTCGACGTGCTGCGTGACGGGCTTGCCGCCGGTCCGCAGGCGCGCGCCACCAACTACGTCTCCGCCGTGGGCGTCTCCGCGGGCAACGCAGCGCAGGACGGCGCGGCGGTGCGGCTCCGCGACGAGCTCACCGGGGAGGAGTTCGACTTCAGCGCCGACGTCGTGGTCAACACCACCGGCGCCTGGGTCGACGAGACCAACGGTTCCTTCGGCGCACCCACCCGGTTCATGGGCGGGACGAAGGGCTCGCACATCGTCCTCGACCACCCCGGGCTGCTCAGGGCCTGCGCGGGCCGCGAGATCTTCTTCGAGCACAGCGACGGGCGCATCGTCCTCATCTACCCGATGGGCGAACGGGTCCTCGTGGGCACCACGGACATCGATGCGGGCGACGACCTCACGCCCACGTGCACGGACGAGGAGATCGCCTACTTCTTCGACCTCATCCACCACGTCTTCCCCACCATCGAGGTGGGGAAGGAGAGCATCGTCTACACGTTCTCCGGAGTCCGCCCGCTCCCGCGGCACGACGACACCGCGCCGGGATTCGTCTCGCGCGACTACCGGATCGAGCGGGCCGCCCTGCCGGGCGGCTCGGGCCAGACCATGCTCAGCCTCGTGGGCGGCAAGTGGACCACCTTCCGGGCGCTCTCCGAGCACCT
>NZ_JAUSTE010000020.1 GCF_030812675.1 Sinomonas atrocyanea
CACCCTGGTGGGCACCCCCACCCGGCTTACGCCGGCGGCCCGGTCGCCTTCCGCGCGGAAGGCGACCGGGCCGCCGTCGTGCTTCGGGCCGTCGCCGTGCTTCGGGCCGCCGTCGTGCTGAGGGGTGCTAGCCGATCTGCAGCTCGCCCATCTCGCCCCAGCCCTCGCCGTCGACCTGACGGGAGATGATGCTCGGGGTCCTGACCAGGCACGGCCGCATGGACTCGAGGCCCTTCGCGAAGTGCGCACTCTGCACGTGCGGGGCGGCGCCGTCGTCCGTGAAGCCCTCGACGAGCACGTACTCGGCCGGGTTCTCGAGCGAGCGCGACCACTCGAAGAACAGGTTCCCGGGCTCCTTGCGCGTTGACTCGGTGAACTCGCGCACGATCTCGGGGAACTGCTCCGCGTACTCGGGCTTGGTCTCGAACTTCACGACGATGAAGTACATGGGTTCCTTTCGGTAGTTTGGTCAGCCGCCGGTGGCGCGGCAGGCCTCGATCCCCTCGCGCGCCCACGCCACCTGGGCCGGGGTGCCCACACGTTCGGCCCATTGCTCGGCGAGCTGGAACTCGACCAGCGCGCGGTGGGGCTCGCCCGCGTCGAGGAACATCCAGCCGAGGTTCCCGTGGAGCGAGGCGCACCACCGCTGGGCCCGCTGGCTGTGGGAGCTGCTGGCGTACTCGATCCCGGCGCGGGCCCACGCCTCCGCGTGCTCGGTGTCCGCAATCGCGAGCATGTGGAACGCGTCAGCGGCGAGGAACTCCTCCCCGAGGTGCTCGCCGAGTTCGGCGGCCTGCTCGAACAGCGGCACGGCCATGGCGGCGTGCCCAGAGGAGTTGAGGAGACGGCCGCGCTCGAGGACGACCCGCACGCCGATCGTGGGGTCCGGCCCGCAGTCGATGCCGTCGAGGAGCGCATCGGCCTCCTCGACGCGGCCCTGCAGGCCGATCGCGCGGCCGAGCTGCGTCATGAGCTCGCAGCGCTCCGCGTCGTCGAACCGCGGGTCCTCGAGGGCGCGGCGGAAGGCCGCCTCCGAGGCGGCCGGGTCGGAGAAGTCCCACAGGGCATCGAGCGTGGACTGTTCGAGCACGCTCCCACCCTAGCCTGCTCAGCGGGCGAGCCGGCTCCAGCCCAGCGCCTCGCGGTGCGCCCTGGGGAGCCCCGCCACGACGAGGTCGTACGAGTCCTCGACGAGGTCCCGGACGTCCTCCTCGGTGAGGGCGCCGTCGAGGCGCACGTCGCTCCAGTGCCTCTTGTTCAGGTGCCAGGCACCGGTGATCTCGGGATGGGCGGCCCGCAGCTGGACCGCGAGCGCAGGGTCGCACTTGAGCGCGACCCTGAGCGGGACCGCGTCGAGGGTGGAGAGGGCGAACATCTTTCCGGGCCGCTCGTCGCCCCCGCGCGGGGACCGGACCTTGAACACCGAGGCCTCGGGTCCGAAGGGGAAGTCCTCGTACGCCCCCGGGAATCCCAGGCACAGTTCCCTGAGCTGGGCCGCCTCCATCACGCGGTCCTGCGGCCGCGCCGCCACAGCTCACGCTCGGGGCAGGCGTCCATGACCACGTCGAGTCCGGCCGCCTGCGCCCGCTCGGCCGCGGCCTCGTCCACGACGCCGAGCTGCATCCACACTGCCCGGGCGCCCACGGCAATGGCCTGGTCCACGACCTCCCCGACCCGGGTGGAGTTCACGAAGCAGTCGACCACGTCGATCGGGTGCAGCTCCGCCGGGAGGTCCGCGAGCCGCGCGTAGCCCTTCTCCCCGTGCACGTCCTCGCCGCGCAGGTTCACCGGGATGATGCGGTTGCCCATGACGTCGCGGACAGTGAGGGAGACGGCGTGCGCGGCGCGCCATTCGTTGCGGGTCAGCCCCACGATGGCCCACGTCCCGGGCGTGCTCATGAGGCGGTCGATGACAGCAGGATCATTCACGTGCCGCATGGGGCCATGCTACTGCGGCGCGCTACCGTCCGGAGTCCTGGGCGTCCCCGCCCTGCCCCTCTCCTCCTTGGCCGCCTCCAGCCCCGCTCCCGCTGGGGGTCGGGCGCGGGGTGCCCTGCGAGGGGCGCGCGGGCTCGGTGGAGTCGCCGGAGGCACGCCCCCGCGCGCTGCCCTGGGGCTGCTGCTGGTCCTGCCGGCCCTGGTCCCCGGCGTCGCGGGGCGCCGGGGAGGCCCCGTCGCCCCGGCCCTGGACCGGCCGGGCGGCGCCCCGGTCTCCGGCCTCCCCCGCCCCGGCGACGCCCGCGGCGGCGCTCGCCGCGCCTGCGCCCAGCGGGGGCGCCGGGGTACCGGTGGGGGTGCCGGTGGGCGCGGCCTCGCCCGGGGCGAGCGGCTCGGCGGCGTGGGCCAGCGAGGGCCCGACGGCGGGGCGCAGCGGTGCGTGCCAGTCCCAGGCCTGGCCCGTCATCGCGGCGACGCCGCTTGCCCCGAGGCCCATGCCCGCCGCGACGAGCACGCCGACCATCGCCCCGCGGTGGCGCTTGATCCAGCGCGGCCTCGGGGCGGCGGCGGCAGCCTCGGCCTTCCGGGCCGCCGCCCGGGTGAGCGGGAGCACGACGGCGAGCGGCGCCGTCGCACTGTCCGTCGCCTGTCCGCCCGCGAGGAGGCGTGCCAGCTCGCCGGTGGGCGCGGGCGGCTCGGCGAGCCGGAGCGCGGCGATCCGCCCGAGCGCGGCCGTCAGCGCGGCGTCGTGCTCGAGCCCCTCCTCGGCGAGCACCGCCTGCACCTGCGTCCTCTTCACGCTGATCGGACCCACTCTTCCTCTGCTACGTGCTCCCGCAGGGCCAACAGGGCCCTGCGCTGGAGCTGCTTGACCGCGCCCGGCGTCTTGCCGAGCACGGAGGCGACTTCCTCGATGCTCAGTTCCGCCACGATGCGGAGCGTGAGCACTTCCTTCTGGTCCCCCTTGAGCCTGCCGATCAGGATCTCCGCATCGGTCTGGCCGGCGGCGAGGAGGGCATCGTGCTCGGCGGAGGCGGTCTCGCGGGTGTCGAGCAGCGGGTCGTAGTCGACGATCCGCGGCCGGCGCTCGGTCCGGCGGTAATGGTCCACCACCCGGGCGTGTGCCACGGAGAAGACGAGCGTCTTCAGCCCCGCCGCCCCGCCCGTGATCGAGCCAAGGCGCGGGAGCACCGCGACGAACACGTCCTGCGCGAGCGCCTCGGGGTCGTCCACCCCCCGGGCGGACATGTAGCCGATCACCGCGGGTGCCAGCGAACGGTAGACGAGGGTGAACAGCTCGTGCTCCGTCAGCGCGCCCGGCGCGAGATCGTCGTCGGTGATCGATTCGAGCACGGCTATCCTCTGGATTCCTGACCCTGGATTCTGAAGGCAGAACCCGCCCAGTCTAGCCGTGGGCCAGCTGCGCCGACGGCCCGACTGGGCAGAGAGGAAGCCGGGCTGGAACATGATGGGGGACAGATTCCAGCCCGGCTTACATCCACGTAATCGTCCGCGGCCCCCGGAAGGTTACGCGGATTCCGGATTTTCTTTCGGGAGCCCCTTCCGGCCCCGCTGGGGCCGGCGCGGCGCGGTCCGCCGCCGGCGCGGTCGGTTACTTTCCGCCGCCCACTGGGTACGGCGTAGGTGGTGTTCCTGGATCCGGCACGGCAAGGACGGGGTGATGTCTCGATGGACACGTCAGTGAACAGCGGTTCGGCCGACGACGGCGGCCTGGCGGAGGCCGTCCAAGGGCCCGGGGCGGTGGAGCTGCTGCTGATCCGCCATGGTGAGAGCGAGGGCAACGTCGCGGCGACGGAAGCGCGTGAGGCCGGGGTGGAGGTGATCGACGTCCCTGCCCGCGATGCCGACGTGGACCTGTCCGGGACCGGCCGGGACCAGGCCAAGGCGCTCGGCACCGCGCTGGGCCGGGTCGCCGCAGAGCTCCGGCCGGACGCGGTGGTGTCCTCGCCCTACGCGAGGGCCCGCCAGACGGCCGAGATCGCGGTGGAGACGGCAGGCTGGCCGCTGCAGGTGCGCACCGACGAGCGGCTGCGCGACCGCGAGCTCGGCATTTTGGACCGGCTCACACGAGTGGGTGTGGAGCAGCGCTATCCCGAGGAGTCCGAGCGCCGGGCATGGCTAGGCAAGCTGTACTACCGGCCGCCGGGCGGGGAATCGTGGGCGGACGTGGCCCTGCGGCTGCGGTCTGTCCTCGCGGACGTGAACTCGCTGGGCATGGGGCACCGGGTGATGCTGGTGTGCCACGACGCCGTGATCATGCTTTTCCGGTATGTGCTCGAGGGGCTCAGCGAGAGGGAGCTGCTGGACCTCGCCTCCCGCGAAGCGATCCTCAACGCCTCGGTGACGCGGTTCGTGCGCCCCTCCGGCGTGGGACCGTGGACGCTGGAGAGCTTCAACGTGGCCGACCACCTGACAGAGCTGGGCGTCGAGGTCACCGAGCACGCGGGAGACACCAGTGCCCGGCCGCGCTGACTCCTCCGGCGCCACCCCCGTGACGCCGTCGCTCCTGCGGGAGTGGCCGCTCCCTGCCCCGGGCCAGGACAAGTACTCGCGCGGGTCTGTGCTCGTGGTGGGCGGTGCGCGGGCCACGCCCGGCGCCGCCCTGCTGGCGGGGACGGCCGCCCTGCGCGCCGGCGCCGGGAAGCTCACACTGGCCGTGGCCGAATCGGTGGCCGTGCAGGTGGGGGTGGCGCTGCCCGAGTGCGGGTCGATCGGCCTGCCGGAGACCGCTGCCGGCTCGGTCAGGCCGGAGCTGGACCGGATCTCCGCGCCCCTGGACGAGGCGGACGCCGTCCTGGTGGGTCCGGGGCTCGACGATCCCGAGCTCGCCGGGCAGCTGCTCGCCGCGCTGCTCGAGCGCGAGGCCGCCCGCGGCGACCGGCCCGGCGGCGACCCGGGCAGCCGCGGAGGGCCCGCCGTCGTCCTCGATGCCTACGCCCTCGGCGCCCTGGCGTCCCTCGAGGACCAGCTGGCCCCGTGGCGCGGGCGGCTGATCCTGACCCCGAATCGCAAGGAGGCGGCGGTCCTGCTGGGCCGGGACGTGGACGACCTCGAGAAGGACCTGGCCGAGATCTCCGACAGGTTCCACGCCGTGGTCACCTGCCAGGGGTTCATCAGCCAGCCGCCCGGGCTCGAGCCGGAGGAGCCGGAGCGGTGGAGGATCACCACGGGGTACGGCGGCCTGGGCACCTCCGGCAGCGGGGACGTCCTGGCTGGCGCGATCGCCGGGCTTCGGGCGCGCGGAACCAGCAGCGCGCAGGCGGCCTGCTGGGGCACCCACCTGCACGCCTCGGCCGGCGACCGGCTGGCCAGCAGGTGCGGTCCCCTCGGGTTCCTCGCCCGCGAACTCGCCGACGAGCTGCCCGCCCTGATGCTCGAGTTCAGCGTCTGACGCGCGCGCCGTGCACGTGGCAGCCCCAGCGATCCCTGCGGGAGGACCGCCCTAGTCGATGAGGTCGCGGACCACGATCGTCTGCTCGCGGTCGGGGCCGACACCGATGGCCGAGAACCGCGTCCCGGAGAGCTTCTCGAGCGCCAGGACGTAGTCGCGGGCGTTGGCCGGGAGCTCGTCCAGGGTCGTGGCGCCCGAGATGTCCTCGGTCCAGCCGTCGAAGTACTCGAAGATCGGCTTGGCGTGGTGGAACTCGGTCTGGGTCATGGGCATCTCGTCGTGCCGCACACCGTCGACGTCGTACGCGACGCAGACCGGGATGCGCTCGATGCCGGTGAGCACGTCGAGCTTGGTCAGGAAGTAGTCCGTGAAGCCGTTGACGCGCGAGGCGTGGCGGGCCAGCACGGAGTCGTACCAGCCGCAGCGGCGCGGCCGGCCGGTGTTGACGCCGAACTCGCCGCCGGTCTTCTGCAGGTACTCGCCCATCTCGTCGAACAGCTCCGTGGGGAACGGCCCGGCCCCCACGCGGGTGGTGTATGCCTTGATGATGCCGATGGCCCGGGAGATGCGGGTGGGGCCGATGCCCGAGCCCACCGAGGCGCCGCCGGCGGTGGGGTTCGAGGACGTGACGAACGGGTAGGTGCCGTGGTCCACGTCGAGGAACGTGGCCTGGCCGCCCTCCATGAGGACCACCTTGCCGTCGTCGAGCGCCTTGTTGAGCTCGTACGTCGAGTCGATGACGAGGGGACGCAGGCGTTCCGCGAAGCCGAGGAAGTAGTCCACCGTCTCGTCGATGTCCACGGCCCGGCGGTTGTAGACCTTGACGAGGAGCTCGTTCTTCTGGTGCAGCGAGCCCTCGACCTTCTGCCGCAGGATGGACTCGTCGAAGACGTCCTGGACTCGGATGCCGAGGCGGGCCACCTTGTCCATGTAGGCCGGCCCGATCCCCCGGCCGGTGGTGCCGATCGCGCGCTTGCCGAGGAACCGCTCGGTGACCTTGTCGAGGGTCTGGTGGTACGGGGCCACGAGATGGGCGTTGGCGGAGACGCGCAGCCGGGACGTGTCGGCGCCGCGGGCCTCGAGCCCTTCGATCTCCTGGAAGAGCGCCTCGAGGTTCACGACGCAGCCGTTGCCGATGATCGGGATCGTGTTCGGGCTCAGGATGCCGGCGGGCAGGAGCTTGAGCTCGTACTTCTCGCCGCCGACCACCACGGTGTGGCCCGCGTTGTTGCCCCCGTTGGGCTTGACCACGTAGTCCACGCGGCCCCCCAGCAGGTCCGTTGCCTTGCCCTTGCCCTCATCGCCCCACTGGGCTCCGACGATCACGATTGCTGGCATGGATTCCTCCCCGGACACCGCCCACGGCCCGGCTGGCCGTCGGCCTACATGCAAAGGCCCCGTCTCTCGCGCGTCGTGGCAAGACTTCCGGGGCTCTTGCCACCCAAGTCTACCGAAGCGGGGCAAGGGGCACCGAAGATGATGGGAAGCACTCACCTCAGGAGGTCATCAGTGGACGATCATTCACGCGGGGGCGGCGGGGCCGACAACTCGGCCCAGCGGGGCGCCAAGGACGCCGCCCACCATGCGGAGCGGGCCGCGAGCTCGCCCGCCGCACGCACGGTGGCGCGCGCGGGCTTCGCGTTCGTGGGTCTGCTGCACATCCTCATCGCGTGGCTGGCGCTCCAGGTGGCGCTCGGGGGCAGCAGCAAGAGCGCCGACCAGTCGAGCGCGGTCCAGCAGATCGCCTCGGCGCCGGGCGGCCCTGTGCTGCTCTGGGCCGCCGTCGTCTGCTGCGCCGCCCTCGCCGTGTGGATGGTCATCGACGCCGTCGCGAAGTGGCGGCGCGAGGGCAAGCCGACCAAGGCCCTCGGGCCCGGCGGCACGGCGCTCGCCTACTTCGCCCTCACGTGGCTCTTCGTCAGCTTCGCCCTCGGCAACCAGAAGAACTCGAGCCAGCAGTCCCAGCAGACCACCGCCAACGTGCTCTCGATTCCCTTCGGTCCGGTGGTGCTCTTCATCGCCGGGCTCGTGGTCCTCGGCATCGGGGTGTACTTCGGCTTCCGCGGGGTGACCCGCGGCTTCCTGGGCAAGGACGCCCAGCCGACCGAGTCCGCGCCGGACTGGGTGAAGGTCGTGGGAAGCGTCGGCTACACGGCGAAGGGGATCGCCGTGGCCGTGGTGGGCATCCTGATCCTGGTCGCGGCCGTGCACCATGACCCGAAGCAGCAGTCCGGCCTCGACGGAGCCCTCAAATCGCTGGCCTCGCAGCCCTTCGGCACTTGGATCCTCGCGGCCGTGGCCCTCGGCCTCGCCTGCTACGGCGTCTACAGCGCGGCGCGGGCCAAGTACGGCAACTTCGACCAGTAGCCCGCGCCGCCCACTGCTCTGAGACAGTCCTACCGCGCGAACTGCTTCCGCAGCTCGGCCTTGCGGATCTTCCCGCTCGCGGTGCGGGGCATCTCCTCGACGAACACGACCGACTTGGGGATCTTGTACCGGGCGAGCCGCCCGTCGAGGTGGGCGCGGATGTCCTCCGGAGTGAGCGAGGTTCCCTCCCGCAGGGTCACGACGGCGCGGGGGACCTCGCCCCACTTCTCGTCCGCCACCCCGATGACGGCCACGGAGGCCACCTGGGGGAGCTCGACGATGGCGGCCTCGACCTCGGCGGGATAGATGTTCTCGCCGCCGGAGATGATCATGTCCTTGAGCCTGTCGGAGACGAACAGGAAGCCCTCCTCGTCGCGGTAGCCCATGTCGCCGGACTTGAACCAGATCCCGTCCGCGTAGGAGTCCCGGGTGGCCTCGGTGCGGTTCCAGTACTGCTTGATCACGTTCGGTCCGGAGATCTGGATCTCCCCGACCTCCCCCGGGCCGAGGACCTCGCCGAGCGGATCGGCGATCCGGATGTCGGTGAAGAACTGGGGCAGCCCGGACGAGCCGGCCTTCTCGCGGGACCGCCACACGGGCAGGGTCGTCGCCCCGGGGGCCGTCTCGGTCATGCCGTACCCGTTCGAGAACCCGAGCCCGCGCTCCTCGTAGGCCTCGAGGACGCGCAGCGGCACGGCCGAGCCGCCGCAGGTGAGCTTGTCGAGCGAGCTGAGGTCCGTCGTCGCCCAGTCGGGGTGCTCGGCGAGGAGCTGGTACGTGGTCGGGACGCCGCTGAGGGCCGTGATGCGGTGCCGCCCGATGAGCTCGAGCGCACGGCCGGGGTCGAACTTCTGCTCGAGCACCACGGTGGCGCCCTTGAGCAGCATGGGCAGCAGGCCCATGTCGAGGGAGGCCACGTGGAACAGCGGGGAGATCATGAGCGCCACGTCGTGGCGGTTCACGTCCATGTCGGTGATGACGTTGATGCAGTTCCACGTGATGTTGCCGTGGGTGAGCAGCGCCCCCTTGGGCCGGCCGGTGGTCCCCGACGTGTAGAGGATCATCGCCCCGTCGTCGAGGCCCACCGTCTCGTCGATCCATTCGTCGGGCGCCGCGGCGAGGGCGTCCTCGTAGCGCCCGACGACGGCGGTGCCGCCCGCGCTGGGAGCGGCACGGGCGCCGTCGTCCGCGGATCCGACGACGAGGCGGTGCTGCACCCCGGTGCCCGCCGCGGCCGAGGCGGCGAGGCCCTCGAGGGGGGCGCCGTGGACGAGGAGGCGGGCGCCGGAGTCCTGCAGCTGGAACTGCAGCTCGGGGGCCGCGAGCCGGGTGTTGAGCGGGATGAAGATCGCGCCCAGGAGGCCCGCGGCGAAGAACGTCTCGACGAAGGCCGGATCGTTCTCGCCGAGGTACGCCACGCGGTCGCCCCGGGCCACGCCCCGGCGGCGCAGCGCGTTGGCGAGCCTGTCCGTCCGCTCGGACAGCTCCGCGTAGGTCAGCGTGCGGTCGCCGGCAATGAGGGCGGTCTGGGGCCCGGACTTGGGGCGGCGGCGGTGGAGCCACGAGCCAACACCGTTGTTGTACATGCAGAACTCCTGAGGGGGCGGCGGGACGGCTTACTTGTAGAACCGCGCGAGGAACTCGGCGACGACGGCCGGGCGCTCCTGGCCCTCGATCTCGATTGTGGCGTTGACCTTGATCTGGGCGCCGCCCTTGACCTCGGTCACCTCGGCGATGGTCCCGGCCATGCGGACCTTGGAGCCGACCTTGACGGGCGAGGTGAACCGGACCTTGTCGAGCCCGTAGTTGACCTTGGTGGTGACGCCCTCGACGTCGAACAGCTCGCCCCAGAACGGGATGACGAGGGAGAGCGTGAGGAAGCCGTGGGCGATCGGGGCGCCGAACGGGCCCTCCTTGGCGCGCTCGGGGTCAGTGTGGATCCACTGGTGGTCGTCGGTCGCGTCGGCGAAGAGGTTGACGCGGTCCTGGGTGATCTCCATCCAGTCGGTCGTGCCGAGGTCGGCGCCGGCCAGGGTGAGGAGCTTGTCGAAGTCGACGACGAGCCTCGGCTCGGAGGTGCGTGCGGTCATGGTGTTCTCCTTGGAGTTCTCTATTTGGTGAAGGCGCTCTGGCCGGTGAGGGCCCGGCCCACGATCAGCGCGTTGATCTCGTGGGTGCCCTCGTAGGAGTAGACGGCCTCGGCGTCCGCGTGGAAGCGCGCCACCTCGGCATCCAGGGTGATCCCGTTGCCGCCCACGACCTCGCGGGCGAGGGCCACGGTCTCGCGCATGAGCAGCGAGGTCTGCATCTTCGCCAGGGCGGAGTCCTGGTCGCGGTAGACGCCCTTCTCCTGCTGCTCGGTGAGCCGGACCACGAGCGCGAGGCTCGAGGTGAGGTTGCCGAGCATCCGGGCGAGCTTCTCCTGGACGAGCTGGAACCCGCCGAGCTGCCGGCCGAACTGCTCGCGCCCGGTGACGTAGCGCAGGGCGGCCTCGAAGGCGCCGGCCTGGATGCCGGTGGCGATCCAGGCGACGTCCGAGCGCATGGCCCGGAGCATGGCGGCGACGTCCCGGAACGAGTTCACGTCGTGGAGCCGGTCCGCCTCGGTGACGCGCACGCCCTCGAGCGTGATGTGCGCGTTCTGCATCATGCGCAGGGCCGTCTTGCGGTGGATCTTCTCCAGGGTGACCCCGGGGGCCTCGCGCGGGACCAGGAACGCCTTGACCTGCCCGTCCGCGACGTCGCGGGCGAACACGGCCAGGACGTCCGCCGTGAAGGCCCCGCCGATCCAGCGCTTGGCGCCGTCGAGGATCCAGGTGTCCGTCCCCGGCTCGCGCCGGGCGGTGGTGGCCAGGCCGCCGGCGATGTCGGAGCCGTGCTCGGGCTCGGTGAGGCAGAAGACGCCCTTGAGCGAGAAGTCGATGACCTTGGGCATCCACTCCCGCCTCTGCTCCTCGGAGGCGCCGACGCGGATGGCCGTGCGGAACAGGCCCGCCTGGGCCGTGTAGAACGTGGCGATGGAGGCGTCCGTGCGTGCCAGCTCGAAGATGCGGAAGCCGTGGTAGAGCCCCCGGGCGGGGCGCGTCCGGTTCGCGGTGAGCTCGGCGGGCTCCATGAGGTCCAGGTCGATGAGCGGCTGGGCGATCTCGTAGGGGAACTCGCCGCGCTCCCAGTAGTCGCCCACGAGCGGCCTGGCGGCCGTGTCGAGGAAGTCGCGCAGCCGGCCCAGGACCAGGCGCTCATCGTCGGTGAGCAGGCCCGCGGCGTCGTACCAGTCGCAGACGGAGTACAGGTCCATCTCAGTGCTTCCCTTCCGCGGCGGCCCCGAGCCCGAGGAGTTTGACGGCATTGTCCTTGAGGATCTTGGGCCGGACCTCGTCCTTGAGCGGGAGGTCCGCGAACGCGCCGAGCCACTTCGCCGGGGTGATGAGCGGGAAGTCGGTGCCGAACAGGACCTTGTCCGCCAGCATCGAGTTCGCGGCCCGAACGAGGGACTGCGGGAAGTACTTCGGGGACCAACCCGAGAGGTCGATGTAGACGTTCGACTTGTGGGTGGCGATGGAGATCGCCTCGTCCTGCCAGGGCACCGAGGGGTGCGCCATGATCACGGTCAAGCCGGGGAAGTCAGCGGCGACGTCGTCGAGAAGCAGCGGGTTGGAGTACCTGAGCTTGATCCCATGGCCGCCCGGCAGCCCGGCGCCCATGCCGTTCTGGCCGGTGTGGAAGACGGCGGGGAGGCCGAGCTCCGCCAGGGCCTCCCAGAGCGGGTAGAACTCCTCGCTCGAGGGGTCGAAGCCCTGCAGCGACGGGTGGAACTTGAATCCGCGGGCGCCGAGCTCGAGGGCCTGGTGCTTCGCCCGGGCGATCGCCTCCTCACCCATGCGCGGGTCGACGGAGCCGAACGGGATGAGGACGTCGCTGTGCTCGGCGGCACCGGCGATGAGGTCCTCGATCGAGTTCGGCTCGTGCTTCAGTGCTGTGCGCGCGTCCACGGTGAAGACGACGGCGGCCATGTTCAGCGAGCGGTAGGTGTCGGCGATCTTCTCGAGCGTGGGGTGGCGGTCCTCGGCCTTGAAGTACTTCGAGGAGGCCTCGTTGAGGTCGTCCGGGAGGGAGCAGTGGCCGTGGCCGTCGATCTCGATGTGCACGTGCATGTCGATCGCGTTGAGCTCCTCGACGTCAAGGCCGAGTTCGTAGCGGGACATGCTCAGCGGGCCTCTGCCCCAGAGGGCTGGAGCTCGGCCGGGAGGGGGAGGAACTCCTCGCCCACGCTCTGCAGGTGTCCGCCGATCAGCTCGGCACCCTTCTCCTGCAGGGCCTCGTAGGTCCAGCCGCCCTCGCGGTAGTCGGTGGTGGCGGGCTCGGGGTGGGTCCAGACCTGGAGGCGGTCGCCGCCGGCCCCGATCGCCTGGCCCGTGATGCCGGCCGCCTCGTCGGAGGCGAGGTACGCGATCAGGCCCGCGACGTCGTCGGCCGTGCCGAAGCCGAGGTCGTGGCGGAAGAAGTCAGGCATGGCCTCGCCGCGCTCGTCTGCCTCGACGGCCTTCGCGAAGTACGGCACCGTCTTGGTCATCGCGGTCGCGGCGACGGGGATGACGGCATTGACGGTCACGCCGGCCTTCTTCATCTCCAGGGCCCAGGTGCGCACCATGCCCACGATCCCGGCCTTGGCGGCGGCGTAGTTGGTCTGGCCGAAGTTGCCGCGCTGGCCCGTCGGGGAGCCGATCGTGACGATGCGGCCAGCGACGCCGTTCTCCTTGAAGTAGGCATAGGCCTCGCGGACGCAGGTGAAGGTGCCCTTGAGGTGGACATTGATGACGAGGTCGAAGTCCTCGTCCGTCATCTTCAGCAGGCTCTTGTCCCGCAGGATGCCGGCGTTGGTGACGAGGATGTCGAGGCGGCCGAACTCCTTCACGGCGCCGTCCACGAGCGCTTTCGCGGCCTCAGTGGTCCCGACGGGGACGACGACGGCGGTCGCCTTCCCGCCCTCCGCCTGGATCTGCTCGACCGCGGCGGCGGCTGTGGCCTCGTTGACATCGTTGACGACGACGGCGGCGCCCTGACGCGCGAGCTCCCTGGCGTAGGCGAGGCCGAGACCCTGTCCGCTGCCGGTGACGATCGCTACTTTGCCTGCCAGGCTCATGCCCTGCTCCCTTGCGGTCTGTGGCTGTGGCCTCGTCCATGAGACCCTTGTCACAGTCCATGAGATACTGGATCATTGAAAATGTCAACGATTGAATTTTGATGAGGTTTGGAGGCCCCGGTGAGCATTGGCCAAGGCGTGGATGCGGCCGACACCCCGCGGCTCGCGACGTCGGCGATCGCGGACGACATCGGGCTCCTGCTCGCGAAGGTCCGTGCTGCCGGTTCGGTCCTGAACAACCGCACGCTCGCGGACTTCGGCCTGCGCGAGCGCTCCTACTCGGTGCTGCGGCTCGCGTGCAGCGGCCTCGAGCCCACCCAGCGCGAGCTCGCCGACTTCCTGAGCCTGGACCCCAGCCAGATCGTGGCGCTCATCGACGACCTCGAGGGGCAGGGCCTCGTGACGCGCGAGCAGGGAAGGACCGACCGGCGGCAGAAGATCGTGCTCGCGACCCCGGCCGGCGAGCGCCTGCACGCCCAGGCGGAGGCGGCCCTGAAGTCCTGCGAATCGGAGCAGTTCGCAGCCCTCAGTGCCGCCGAGGTCGCGTCGCTGCGGGCCCTGCTCCAGCGGACGCTCTGGGGCTAGCCCGGCCCGGCCGGGGCACAGGCCCGTCAGCCGAGGACGCGGTCCAGGTAGGCGTTGCGGAATACGCCGGCCGGGTCGCGCCGGGCCACGAGGCTCCGGAAGTCCTCGAACCGGGGGTAGAGCGCGGCGATCGCGGCCGAGGGCATGGCGTTCAGCTTGCCCCAGTGCGGTCGGGCGCCGAACGGGGCGAGGGCGTCCTCGAGCTCGGGCAGGATGGCTTCGACCTCGCGCTGGAGCGGCTTCCAGGTGAAGTGGAGGGCCACGCTGTCCTGGCGGTAGGAGGGGCTGAGCCAGAACTCGTCCGCCGCGACAGTGCGGACCTCGGAGACGTAGAGGAGCGGTGCCAGCCGCGCAGCGAGCGTCCGCACCGCGCAGAGGGCCTCCGCCGCCCGGGCCCGCGGCAGGAGGTACTCGGTCTGCAGCTCGTCCCCGGCGCTCGGGGTGAACTCGTGCCGGAAGTGCGGGAGCCGGTCGAGCCACGGGCCGGGAACATCGAGCTGCTGGGTGCAGTTGCCCGCATCCATCTCGGGCAGCGGGTGCCGCGGCCGCCCGGCGGGAGCCGCACCGAAGAAGGACGCCGGCGCGGCGCCGGCGCTTCCGTCCTCGCCGGCGCCGACGCGCACCTTGCGCCAGGCGTGTGGCACGGTGTCCCCGGCATAGTCGGTGAAGAGCGAGACGCTGTAGGCGTCCCCGGCCACCGCGTCGAAGTCGGCGAGCACTGCGTCCCACGGCAGCCCCTCGAACACCTGCTGCCGTACCCGGTAGGTCGGCTCGATCGCCAGCTCGAGCGCCGTCACGATGCCGAGGGCCCCCAGGCCCACGACGCTGCCGAGGAACTCCTCGCCGCTGGCCGCGTCAAGCCGGTCGAGCTCGCCGGAGGCCCGCACGAGCTCGATCGCCGTCACGGCAGAGGCCAGGGCCGGGCTCGCGATGCCGGAGCCGTGGGTGCCGGTCTGGACGGCACCGCCCACCGAGATGTGGGGCAGCGACGCCAGGTTGTGCAGCGCCCAGCCCTCGCGTTCGAGGGCTGCCCCGAGCGCTCCGTAGGTGGTGCCGGCCGGCACGCGGACCGTCCGGCGAGCGGAGTCCACCTCGATCCCGCCGGGCAGCCGGTCCAGGACGACGTGGACCCCGCCGGTGTCCGCGATGTCGTTGAAGCAGTGGCGCGAGCCCAGCGCCTTGACCCGCTCCCCCCGTTGCGCGGCGCCGGCGACGAACTCGGCGAGCTCCTGCGCCGATTCCGGCCGCACGACCGCCGCCGCCGCGTACTCGAGATTTCCAGCCCAGTTCCTCATCGTCTCGCTTCCAGGTCCGTGCCGTCAGTGGGGGGCCGGGGCGACGCGGAACCGGTCCGCGAGCTCGTCCATCAGCCGGTCGATGTGGGGATCCACCGCCTTGCGTGCCTGGTCCTCGTCATGCCACGCCACCATCTCCCGCGCGCCCTGCTCGTAGGGGATGCAGGGAGCGAAGTCGGGGACGATGCTGCGGAGCTTGGAGGTGTCGAAGACCGCCGAATGGGTCTTGTCGCCCAGGAGCGAGGCACCCCATTCGGGGTCCACGGCCGCGATGGCCTCGGAGGGAACGTGGACGATCCGGGCCTCCGCCCCGGCGGCGTGGGCCAGGACGTGGGCGATCTGGTCCCACGTCAGCACATCGTCCGAGGTGATGGTGAAGGCCTCGCCGAGCGCCCTCGAGTGCCCGAGCAGGGGGACGAAGCCGCGGGCAAAGTCCTCGTGGTGGGTCAGGGTCCACAGGGAGGAGCCGTCGCCGTGGACCACGACCTCCTTGCCCTGCCGCATCCGCTCGACCACCGTCCAGCCGCCGTTGAACGGGGGCCGCGTCCTGTCGTAGGTGTGCGAGGGCCGGATGACGGTCGCGGGGAAGCCGCGCTCCCGGTAGGCCGAGGTCAGGACGTCTTCGCACGCGATCTTGTCGCGGCTGTACTGCCAGTACGGGTTCCGCAGCGGCGTGGACTCACGGATGGGCAGCCGCGCCGGCGGGGTCTGGTAGGCCGATGCGGAGCTGATGAAGACGTACTGGCCGGTGCGGCCCTCGAACAGCCCGAGGTCGGTCTGCACGTGGTCGGGGGTGAACGCGACCCAGTCCACCACGGCATCGAACTCGCGCCCGCCCAGCACATCCCGGACGGACTGGGGATCGCGGATGTCTGCCACGAGCTGTTCGGCGCTGGCGGGGACCTCGCGCCGGCCGGTGCCGCGGTTGAGGACCGTCAGCTCGATCCCGCGCTCCACGGCGAGCCGCGCGCACGCCGAGCTGATGGTGCCGCTGCCGCCGATGAAGAGGGCCTTGAGTGGACTCATGGGGCCTGCCTTTCGCGTTGTCCGCACCGTGCACGTGTCCGCAGTCTGCCACCCCTGATCAGCGCCGCGGGAGAGGTTCTGGCCCCAGCAGCCGCATCCCGACACAGCAGCACCACAGGTTCGCCCTACAGATCCCATAGTTTCCCGCCATAGCCTTCGGGGCAGGCGCGGCGAAGGTCCGCGCATCGAAGGGACACCCCATGTTTGCTCGGTACCTGCGGCGGGAGCTGTCAGGGCGGCGGAAGCAGACCGCCATCATCGCCATCGCCCTGGCCCTGGCCATCGCACTCGTCATCGTCGTCAACGCCCTCTCCGCGGGCGTCCGCGATGCCCAGAAGGCCGCCCTCGCGTCGGTGTACGGGGTGGGCACCGACATCACGGTGACCAAGGCCGCGGCCCCCCCGACCGCCGGCGCGCAGCCCGGACAGCGGTTCGACTTCAACGGGGGCACGGGCGGCACCGCGGGCTCGTCGACCTCGGTGAACCAGTCGCGGCTCGTTTCGGGCCGCGGCGCCTCGACCTTCGCGTCGACCTCGCTGGCCACGGTCAAGGGCACCGGCGGCGTCCAGGCCGCCTCGTCCGCGCTCTCGCTCATGAACCTCACCCTCAACGGCCAGGTCAACCAGAATGGCAGCGCCACCGCCGCCCCCAGTGCCCCGGCGCAGTCCGCCACGGGTTCCCGGCAGGGCGAGTTCCGCCGCGGCCCGGGCGGATCGTTCGGCATCAACTCCTTCAGCGTCCTCGGGATCGACTCCGATGCCTCGACGGTCGGCCCCCTCGCCGCCGCGACCGTCGCCCAGGGCCGTGCCCTCGGGACCCAGGACGTCGGCAAGCACAACGCCGTCCTCGATTCGTCCTACGCGACGACCGCGAGCCTGAAGCTCGGCGGCACCGTGAACGTGGGCGGGACGGACTTCACGATCGTGGGCCTGGTCTCCGCGACCGGCTCCGAGTCGGAGACCGCCGCGAACGTGTACATCCCGCTGGACGTCGCCCAGACCCTCTCGAGCCAGCCCAACGTCGTGAGCACGGTCTACGTCAAGGCCGCGTCCTCGGACCAGCTCTCCACGGTCAAGTCCTCCCTCCAGAAGGCCCTGCCGGACGAGACGGTCAACACCCAGGACGACCTCGCGTCGAATGTCTCCGGCTCCCTCGCCAACGCCTCGAGCCTGGTCTCGGGACTCGGCCTGTGGCTCTCGATCGCGGTCCTGCTGGCCGCATTCCTGCTCGCAGCGCTCCTGACCCTCTCAGGCGTCTCCCGCCGCACGCGGGAGTTCGGCACCCTCAAGGCGATCGGGTGGCGCAACTCGCGGATCGTGCGCCAAGTCGCGGGCGAATCCTTCGTGCAGTCGGCGATCGGCGCCGTGGGCGGGATCGCCATCGGCCTCCTCGCCGTCCTCGCCCTGAACATCTTCTCCCCGACCCTGAGCGCCTCGGCCGGCGTAGGCCGCGGCGCCGGCCAGGCGGCCCGGCAGGCCGCGGGCGGTGCAGGCCAGGGCGGCGGCTTCGGCGGCGGCGGGTTCGGCCGAGCCGGAGCGGCGGCCACCCAGGTGGTCCTGGGCGCCCCGGTGACCCCCTCCGTCATCCTCATCGCGGTGGTCATCGCGATCGCGGGCGGCCTCATCGCCGGCATGGTCGGCGGATGGCGTGCGGCCCGCCTGCAGCCGGCAGCGGCCCTGCGGAGCGTGGCCTGATGAGCGTCCAGGACGAGAAGCGACTCGGAACAGAGGAACCCAGCATGCACCGCACCACGACCCCCGACGAGGACCAGAACCCCGTCCAGGCCCCGACCACCGCCCCGGACCCGGATCAGACAAGCTCCGCACCGGCCGGCTCGGCGCCGATGTTCGAGCTGGTCGACGTCGCCAAGACCTACCAGCAGTCCAAGCGCGTGGTCAGGGCACTCGACGGCGTGAGCCTGAGCATCCCCGCCGGGCAGCTCGTGGCGATCCAGGGCCCCACGGGCGGCGGCAAGTCCACGCTCCTGCAGATGCTCGGCGCACTGGACCGGCCCACCTCCGGCACGGTCACCCTCGCGGGCCGGGAGATCTCCCGGCTCCGGGACCGGCAGCTCGCGGACATCCGAGCCCGCGAGATCGGGTTCGTGTTCCAGTCCTTCAACCTCATCCCGACCCTGACCGCGCAGGAGAACGTCGAGATGGGCCTCGCACCCCTCGGCCTGCCCGCCAAGGAGCGGGCAGAGCGTGCCACCCAGGCCCTCGCCTCGGTGGGTCTCGGCGAGCGCGCAGCGCACCTGCCCGGCGAGCTCTCCGGGGGCCAGCAGCAGCGCGTCGCCATCGCCCGTGCCCTCGCGAAGCGCCCCAAGGTCCTCCTCGCGGACGAGCCGACCGGCAACCTCGATGAGGGCACCCGGGACGAGATCATGGACCTCTTCGAGACGCTCTGGCGGCAGGGGCTCACGATCGTGCTCGTCACGCACGACTCCTCGGTGGCGCGCCGCGCCGAGCGCCGCCTCCGGATCGCCGGCGGCACGCTGACCGAGAAGGACTAGCGAAGAAGTAGGGCACCACGCACGACGGCGGGCGGCGGCTTCCGTGGGAGGCCGCCGCCCGTTTCCCGTGCTCCGATGGGGGGAATGTCCCCCCATGCGCATCACGGACACCTCCGACCTGTGGTGGAAGACCGGCATCATCTACTGCCTGGACGTGGAGACGTTCTACGACTCCAACGGCGACGGCTGCGGCGATCTGGCAGGACTGGCCGAGCGCGTGGACTACCTCGCCGAGCTGGGGATCACCTGCCTGTGGCTCATGCCGTTCTACCCCACACCCCACCGCGACGACGGCTACGACGTGACGGACCTGTTCGGCGTCGACCGGCGCCTCGGCCACCACGGTGACCTCGTGGAGTTCATCCGCATGGCGCAGGACCGCGGGCTGCGGGTGATCGTCGACCTCGTGGTCAACCACACCTCGGACCAGCATCCCTGGTTCAGGGCTGCCCGTTCCTCCAAGGACAGCCCGTACCGCGATTTCTACATCTGGCGCTCCGACCCTCCCCCGGACACCTCGGGCGACGTCGTCTTCCCCGATCAGGAGACGTCGATCTGGACCTTGGACGAGACATCCGGGGAGTGGTACCTGCACCACTTCTACAAGGAGCAGCCTGACCTGAACGTGGCGAACCCCAAGGTTCGCGACGAGATCGCCAAGGTGATCGGCTTCTGGCTGCATCTGGGCATCAGCGGGTTCCGCGTCGACGCGGTGCCGTACTTCCTCTCGATGGAGGGGGTCAGGAAGGAAGAGCTCCACAAGGTCCACAATCCCCATGACTATCTGCGCGCGCTCCGGAAGTTCATGGGACGCCGCGCCGGCGATTCCATCCTCCTGGGCGAGGTGAACCTCCCGTACCAGGAGCAGTTGGACTACTTCGGGGGCCCGGACGGCGACGAGCTGACGATGCTGTTCGATTTCATCGTCATGCAGAAGATCTACCTGTCGTTGGCCCGACAGGACGCTCGCCCCCTGGCGGACGCCCTCCGCGACCGGCCGCCGCTCCCTCCGGACAGCCAGTGGGCAACGTTCGTGCGGAACCACGACGAGCTGACCTTGGACAAGCTGACGGACGAGGAACGCCAGGAGGTATTCGCCGCTTTCGGCCCCGAACCGCAGATGCAGGTCTACGGCCGTGGCCTCAAGCGCAGGGTCCCGCCCATGCTCGACGGCGACCCCCGCCGGATCCGTCTGGTCTACTCACTGCTGTTCGCGCTTCCTGGCACCCCGGTGCTGTACTACGGCGAGGAGATCGGGATGGGGGAGGACCTCGCTGCCGAGGGCCGGATGGCGGTGCGGACGCCGATGCAGTGGACCGCGGAGCCGAGCGCTGGCTTTTCCACCGCGGCACCGGCGGACCTTGTGAGCCCGCTGCCCGAAGGAGGCTACGGGCCGCAGCACGTGAATGTCGCCTCCGCGAGGCGCGACCCGGACTCCCTGCTGAACTTCATCATCCTGCTCACCCAGCGCTATCGGGAGTGTCCCGAGCTCGGCTGGGGCACGTGCCGGGTCCTGGACCCCCCGCACAAGGCTGTCCTGGCCCACCTGAACACCTGGGAGGACGCCTGCATGCTCGCGCTGCACAACTTCTCCCCCGAGGCCGTGATCGTGCCGCTCAATCTCGGGGAACCTCCCGACCGGCCCGACGGAGAATCCGGCTGGAGCGGCTTCCTGCTGCTTGACCTGCTCAAGTCCAGCACCTTCCCGGAAGAGGCGCTCCGGGTGTCCGAGGGCGGCGACGTCGAGATCTCCCTCGACAGCTACGGCTACGCCTGGTTGCGGGTGCAGCCACCGGGCCAGCGGCGCCTGCTGTGAGCTCCCGGCGGGGCAGCATCCGGGCCCTCGCTAGAGTGGAAGCCATGAGCGAAGGAATCGTGGTCGGCAGCACGGGCGAGATCGAGGAGGGCACGGCGAAGGTCGTGGAGCCCGAGGAGTCCGGCTTCGACGAACCGATCGCGGTCTTCCATGCCGAGACGGGCTGCTTCTTCGCCCTCAACGACACGTGCACGCACGAGGACGCCTCCCTCGCCGAGGGCTGGATCGAGGGCGAGACGGTCGAGTGCCCCCTCCATTCCTCGAGCTTCAGCCTGCGCACGGGGAAGGTCCTGTGCCTGCCCGCCACAGAGGACACCCGCACCCACCGGGTCGAGGTCCGCGATGGCCAGGTGGTCCTGTATCCGGGCACGGGCGCCGATCCCGACGCCTGCGCCCAGTAGCACCGCGGTGGGCACGCCGAACCGCGTCGTCATCGTGGGCGGCGGCGTCGCCGGCTTCAGCGCGGCGCAGGAGCTCCGCGCCCGCGGCTACGCCGGCGCCCTCACCCTCGTCTCCCCCGAGGGCCTGCCCTACGACCGGCCGCCCCTGAGCAAGGGCTACCTCCTCGGCACGGAGGACGCCGGCCGGATCCTGCTCGCCCCCGAGTCGTGGTACACCGAGCACGGCATCGAGGTCGTCGCCGCCCGCGCCGCGGCCCTCGACCTCTCCCCCGGCCGCCCGGCGGTAGCCCTGGAGGACGGCACCCGGCTGCACGCCGACCGCCTCCTCCTGGCCACCGGCGCCCTGCCCCGCCGACTCGGCATCCCCGGCGGCGACCGTGCCGTCGCGCTGCGCTCCCGCACCGACGCCGACGCGCTCCGCCGCGTCCTCGTCCCCGGCGCCCGCATCGCCGTGGTCGGTGCGGGCCTCATCGGCGCCGAGGTCGCCTCCGCGGCCGCGGCCCTCGGCGCCGAGGCCACGCTCATCGACCCTGTCGCGACCCCGCTCGTGCCGGCCGTCGGCGAGGAGCTGGCCCTCAGGCTCCACGCGATGCACAGCGGGCGCGGCGTCGCCACCCTCGTGGGGGCGCCCGTCGCGATCGAGGAGGGGGCGCGCGACGCCGGCCCGCACCTCGTGCGCCTGGCCGACGGCGGCACCGTGCGCGCCGATGCTGTGGTGGTGGGCATCGGGGTCATCCCGGACACCGCGCTCGCCTCGGCAGCCGGCCTCGCTGCCGAGGACGGGATCGTGGTCGGGTCCGACGGCTCGACGTCCCATCCTGCGGTCTACGCGGCCGGCGACGCGACGCGCGTGCGGCGGCAGGACGGCGTCGTCCACCTGCAGCGGCGCGCGGAGCACTGGGAGGCCGCCGTCCGCTCGGGCCAGGCCGCCGCGGCGGGGATCCTCGGTGAGGCGTCGCCCGAGTTCGGCTCGCCGTGGTTCTGGTCGGACCGCTACGGCGTGCACGTCGAGGCCGTCGGGACCATGGACGCCCGGCAGGTGCCCGGCGCCCGCACGGTGCTGCGGGAGGCGGACGGCGTGCCGGCCGCGGCATTCCTCGTCGCCGAGGACGGGCGCCTGCTCGGAGCCGCCGCGGTCGACCAGCCGCTCGTGGTCCGGGCGGCGCGGCGGATCATCGACCGGGGCCTGGTCCCCGACCCGGACCGGCTCGCGGACCCCTCAGTGGACCCGAGGAAGCTCGCCCGCTAGCCGCACCCGATCGGGCCCTCACTCCACGGTGACCGACTTGGCGAGGTTGCGCGGCTTGTCGATGTCGTGGCCGAGGGCCAGGGCCGCGTGGTACGCGAGGAGCTGGGTCGGGATGGTGAGCAGGATGGGGTCCAGCTCCGGCTCGTTCTTGGGGACCTCGATGCTCTCCACCCCCGGCAGGTCCAGCCCGACCCCCTCATGGGTGATGGCGAGGACTCGGCCCTTGCGGGCGAGCACCTGTTCGGCTGCGGCGATGTTGCGCTCCGTCAGCTCGTCGTCGGGGATGACCGCGATGGTGGGCATGTCCTCGTCGATCAGGGCGAGCGGGCCGTGCTTGAGCTCGCTCGTCTGGTACGCCTCGGCGTGGACGTAGCTGATCTCCTTGAGCTTCTGGGCCCCCTCGCGCGCCACCGGGAATCCGCGCACACGCCCGATGTAGAACGCGCTCTGCGCCGAGGCGATCCGCCGGGCGACGGCGGCGACCTCGCCCTCCGCGTCCAGGATCTGCTGGATCTGGGCTGGGATGGCCTTCAGCCCGCGGAGGATGCGCTGCCCGTCGGCGTGCGAGAGGTCGTGCAGGCGGCCCAGGTGCAGCGCGAGGAGCGCGAACGCCAGGCCCATGTTGGTCAGGGCCTTGGTGGACGCGACGGCGACCTCGGGTCCCGCGTGGAGGTAGATGCCGCCGTCGACCTCGCGGGCGATGGTCGACCCGACGACGTTCACGAGGCCGATCACGCGGCCGCCCTTGCGGCGGATCTCGTTGACCGCGAAGGCGGTGTCGGCCGTCTCGCCGCTCTGGCTGACGGCGACGTAGAGCGTGTCGTGCTCGATGATCGGCTGGCGGTAGCGGAATTCCGAGGCCGGTTCGGCGTCGGCGGGGATGCGGGCGAGCTCCTCGATGAGCTGCGCGCCGAGCTGGCCGACGTAGTAGGCCGAGCCGCAGCCGAGGATCTTGACGCGCCGGAAGCTGCGGAGCTCGCGGGGCTCGAGGCCGAGACCGTCGAGGCGGGCGGTGGCGAAGCGCTCGTCGAGGCGTCCGCGCAGGCACGTCTCGGCGGCGGCGGGCTGCTCCTGCATCTCCTTGAGCATGTAGTGCTCGTGCCCCGAGAGTTCGAGGTCCTCGGCGGCGACCGCGATCTCGACCGGGACGCGGTCCGTCTCATTCGCGGCCCGGTCGAAGGTGCGGAAGCCCGAGGAGGTGACCGTGGCCAGCTCGCCGTCCTCGAGGTGCACCACGCGGTTGGTGTGGCGGACGAGGGCCGCGACGTCGCTCGCGACGAACATCTCCTTCTCGCCGACGCCGATGATGAGCGGGGACCCGCTGCGGGCCACGACGATCCGGTCCGGGTGCCGGCTGTCCACCACGGCGAGGGCGTAGGTGCCGGTGATCCTGCCCAGGGTCTCGAGGAGGGCGGCTTCGAGGGTCTCGGCCTCGGAGCGGGCGATGAGGTGGGCGATCACCTCGGTGTCGGTGTCGCTCGCGAGCGTGACGCCGGCGGCCCTGAGGGAGGCCCGGAGGTTGGCGGCGTTGTCGATGATGCCGTTGTGCACCACGCTGATCCGGCCGTCGGCGCTGCTGTGCGGGTGGGCGTTCCGCTCGGCGACGGGCCCGTGGGTCGCCCAGCGGGTGTGGCCGATCCCGACCTTGCCGGCCAGGCGCTTCGGGAGCGCCGCCTCGAGCGCGCGGACGCGGCCCACGGTGCGCACGAGCGTCGTGCCGTTCGTGCCGAGGACGGCGATGCCGGCCGAGTCGTAGCCGCGGTACTCGAGGCGGGCCAGTCCTTCGATGAGGAAGGGCGCAGCGGCCTCCGTGCCGATGTAGCCGACGATTCCACACATGGTGCTTCTCCCTCTGGTCGTCGCACCCGCGGGGCCGAGGGTGCGGATGGTCGGTGCCGACCCCTCAGCCGTAGACGATGCGGCGCAGCTGGCGCTCGGTGAGCGGCGGCGCCTTCACCGGCCTGCTACCGAGCTCGTCGGCGATGATCGCGAAGGCCTCGGCGTTTCGGGTGCCGTGGGTCTGGAGGTGGCTGTGCCGGCGGCGCACGTACTCCTCGACCGGCTCCCCGTACCAGGCGATGACGTCCTCGATCACGCGCGCCGCTTCCCCAGGGGTCAGACCGGTGCTCCCGGCGATGCGTCGAACGATTTCCTCATCAGGCACGCCACCGAGTGTGCCCTGCGGGACGTGCGAAAATCAAAAATCTGCCCGAAATCGGGCAGAAATCACTCAGCCGACCGCCACGAGAGCGACGTCGGCCCCGTCCAGCGAGGCGACCAGGAGCCAGCGGCCGGTGACAGCGTCCCCGGGACGGCCGTGGATTCCGAGCCATCGGGCGACCCTCAGTGCTGCGCCGTCCTCCTCGGCCCCGGTCGGAGTGCCCTGCGCCGCGCCGACGCGCACGTCGGACTCCCGGACCGTCACGCCCTCGGGGCCGTGGTCCTCGAGCACCGCCTGGGGCTGCTCGCCGCGGGCGCCGCGGGTGAGCGCAGCGCGTCCCACCGGGTCGCCGGCGGCGTCGTAGACCCAGCGGGTACCGAGCACCGAGTGCTCCATCGTGCCGACGAGGGCGTCCTCGCCGCCCTCGAGCGGCGCCCCGCGGTAGGTGAGGACCGCGTGGACGACCGCGTCCCCGCACCGCAGGAGGAAGCCCTCGATGCCCACCCCGCCCGCGGGGTCGTCGAAACGGTAGGTTCCCAGCCGCTCGAGGCCTGCCAGGCCAGAGGGCGCCCACGGCTGGCGCTCGAGCCAGGAACCGATGAGGTCGAGTTTGCCGGGCACGAGGGTCGCGTGATGGATGATCGCCACGCAGCCATCGTAGGCCGCGGAGCGGGCGCCGCCCGCGGGCCGGCGGCGCGCCCGACAGAAGCGGCGCGTGGCCGGCCTCCGAGCGGAAGCCGGCCACGCGCCGTCGTGCGCTGAGAATGCCGGGCGCTACGACTCGGCGCCGAGCGCCTCGATCGCGGCCTTGGCGGTCGGGTCGGCACCGGCGAGGAACTCGTCGATGCGCTCGGGCTCTCCCGGCTCGCCGATGGCGGAGGCGGCGCGGCCGAGGGCATGCAGCGAGCGGAGGAAGCCCCGGTTGGGCTCGTGCTCCCACGGCACCGGCCCGGCGCCGCGCCACCCGCTCTTGCGGAGGGCGTCGAGGCCGCGGTGGTAGCCCACGCGGGCGTAGGCGTAGGACTCGACGGTGCGGCCCTTCGCCCACGCCTCGTCGGCGAGGATGGCCCAGAGGAGGGACGAGGCCGGGTAGTCGGCCACGAGCTCCTCGGCGGACTCCCCGAGGGCCAGACCGCGGTAGACCTCCGTCTCGGCCGGCAGCCGGGTGGGCTCCGGGCCGAGGAGGTTGGTGCGGTGCTCCCCCGCCATTACTTGATGGACTTGCCGGCGGAGCCGAGCTGCTGCGCGGCCTCGACCACGCGGGCGGCCATGCCGGCCTCCGCGGCGGCGCCCCACACGCGCGGGTCGTAGGTCTTCTTGTTGCCGACCTCGCCGTCGACCTTGAGCACGCCGTCGTAGTTCGCGAACATGTGGCCGGCCACCGGGCGGGTGAAGGCGTACTGGGTGTCGGTGTCGATGTTCATCTTGATCACGCCGTAGGAGACGGCGTCCGCGATCTCCTGCTCGCTCGAGCCGGAGCCGCCGTGGAAGACGAGGTCGAACGGGTTGTCCTTGCCGATCTTGGCGCCGACCTGGGCCTGGATGTCCTTGAGGATCTCCGGGCGGAGCTTGACGTTGCCGGGCTTGTAGACGCCGTGGACGTTGCCGAAGGTCAGGGCGGTGATGTAGCGGCCGTTCTCGCCGGCGCCGAGGGCCTCGACCGTCGCGAGTCCGTCCGCCACGGTGCTGTAGAGCTTCTCGTTGATGGCGTTCTCGACGCCGTCCTCCTCGCCGCCCACAGCGCCGATCTCGACCTCGAGGATCATCTTCGCGGCGGCGGTGCGGGGCAGGAGCTCCTTGGCGATGCGCAGGTTCTCGTCGAGGGTCTCGGCGGAGCCGTCCCACATGTGCGAGTTGAACAGCGGGTCGCGGCCGGCCTTGACCTCGGCCTCGGACGCGGCCAGGAGCGGCAGGACGAATCCGTCCAGCTTGTCCTTGGGACAGTGGTCGGTGTGGAGCGCGATGTTCACGTCGTAGCTCTTGGCGACCTCGCGGGCGAAGGCGGCGAAGCCGAGGGAGCCGATCACCATGTCCTTGACGGAGGCGCCGGACCAGTAGGCCGCACCGCCGGTGGAGACCTGGATGATGCCGTCGGAGCCGGCCTCGGCGAAGCCGCGGATGGCGGCGTTGAGGGTCTGCGACGAGGTGACGTTCACCGCAGGGAATGCGTAGCCGCCGGCCTTGGCGGAGTCGATCATCTCTGCGTACTTCTCAGGGGTGGCGATAGGCATTGAGTGCTCCTCGACGGTGGGTCCACGCGAACCGCGTGTTATGGGCCACTGCCCATCCTAGCGACGGGCCCCGCGGGTGGTCCCTCTCGGTCGCGGCAGATGACGGCGGCGCGCGGCCGGCCTACTGGCACGACGAGCGGGCAGCTGCGCCGTCCCCGGCGCCGGCCTCCCGCGGGAGCCGGGCGCGGACCTCGTCGGCGTCCGGGTACGAGGGCTGGGCCCCGTGCCGCATGGTCGCGAGCGCGGCGGCGACGCAGGCGTAGCGGGCCGCGTCCTCGAGGCCGTCGCCGGCGGCGAGCCGGGCCGCGAGGGCGCCGGCGAACCCGTCGCCGGCGCCGGTCGTGTCCACGGCATCCACCCGGAGTGATTCGATCTGTGCGATCCCCTCTCGTCCGAGCACGACCCCGCCGCGGGGGCCGAGGGTCACGATCGCCGGCCCGAATCCGAGGTGCGCCACGCCGGCCCGCACGAGCTCCCAGTCCTGCGGCTCGGCGCCGAGGCCGTCCTGTCCGAGCAGCTGCCCGGCCTCCTGCGCGTTCACGAGCAGCACGTCGACGCAGGCCACCAGCTCGGCGGGGATGCCGGCGTAGGGAGAGAGGTTGAGGATCACGGCCGCGCCGGCCGCCCGCCCGGCCCGGGCCGCCGCGAGCACGGCGGCCTGCGGGACCTCGAGGCAGAGGCACACGGCGGCGGCCCCGGCGAACGCGGCGGAGGGCGGGGCCGCCGCCTCCGCCACCTCGTCCCGGCCGAGGAGGGCGTTCGCCCCCGGCACGATCACGATGCTGTTCTCGCCCTCGGCGTCGACGGTGATGCCCGCGACCCCCGTGGGCACCCCGTCGACCGTGCGGACCGAGGACACATCGACGCCCGCGGCAGTGGCGGAGGCGAGGAGCAGGCGCCCGTGGGCGTCGTCGCCGACGCTCCCCACGAGCCGGACGGAGGCGCCGAGCCGTGCCGCGGCGACGGCCTGGTTCGCACCCTTGCCGCCGGGATGGACCGCGAAGCCCGTCCCCGCGACGGTCTCTCCGGGCGCTGGCATCCGGTCCGCGGAGAAGACGAGGTCCGCGTTGAGCGATCCGACCACGACCACGGTGGAATCCATGCGACCCATCCTAGGGTCGCCGCGGCAGACGGAAGCGGGGCGCACGACGCCGGTTCCCACCCGCCGTCGTGCGCCCCGCCGTGGGAGGCCCGCTCCCTCAGGAGCGGATCAGTGCGCCGCCGCCACCTGCTGGGCGAAGGCCTCGGTCATGCTGCCGACGCCGGTGACGTCGTCGTAGCCGTGGGCCGTCGCGAGGGACGAGTCGTGGTCCATGCCCACCAGGTACGTGTTGCCGCTGACCGTGCTCGAGAAGGCGACGGAGACCGGGTCGGCCGGGGGAGCGACGTCGTGCTCGGCGCCGCCCTGGGCCGCGCCGTAGATCGCCGGGTTCGCGAAGCCGATCACCTTGTTGCCGGCCGCCTGGGCGATGGCCATCTGCGCCGCGGTCAGGGGGCTGGCGAGCGAGGTGCCGCCGTACGTCTCGAAGCCGAAGCTGCCCGTCTTGAGGACGTTGTCATTCGTGATGGGGCTCAGGCCGATCCGGTAGCCCGTGTACGGGTCGGCGAGGGACGCGACGTCCGGAGAGACACGGTGGCCGTCCGCGAGCGCGGCCGGAACCACGCCGCTCTGGTACGCGGGCTGGACGAAGACGGCGCTCGTGCCGCCGCCGGCACCGAACCGGAACGGCCCGGGCAGGGCGCCCGCGTAGGCCAGGTTGCCCGTGGCATCCTGCACCACGCGCTGGCGCGCGGTGCCCCACCCGGTCTCGAACTTGTAGGTGTCATCGGCGCCCACCGCGAGGCTCGTGCCGCCCACGGCGGTGACGTACGGCGAGCTGGCGGGGAAGTCGGGCGACGCATACCCGAGGGCCGCGTGCTCGTCGCCGGAATCGCCGCTGGAGAAGTACAGGCCGATGCCCTCCGCGGCCGCCTGCAGGTGGATGTTCTGCTCCCCCTGGAGTGCGTCCGGCGAGAGCGCCTCGCCCACGTTGCCGTAGCTGTTGGAGACGATGTTGGCGAGGTGCCCGTCGAGGATCGTCGACATGGCGATGTCGAGGCCGGCCCCGCAGTTGAAGCCGCCGACGTAGAGGATGTTGGCCCCCGGGGCGACGCCGTGGACGGCCTGGACGTCCAGGGTCTGCTCGCCCTGCCAGCCGCTCGGCTGGGCGCAGAGCGCCTGGTCGAGGAACATGCGCGAGTCCGGGACGATCTGGCTGTACTGCCCCTGGGCGAGCGCGGGGACGCCGCTGGCGGCGGCCCACGTGTTGGTGTCAGACTCGATGGTCGGCGAGGCGTACGCGTCGATGATCGCGACCGTCTGGCCTGCGCCGGCCCCGGTGCTCACGGTCCCCGGCTCGGACACGCCGTAGGCCCCCTGGAGCTGCTTGGGGGTGTACCCGCAGATGTAGGTCGGGAAGCTCGTGGCGCCGTAGGCCTCCGGCAGGGTGATGCTCTTCTCGCCCCACGAGGTGGAGCACGGAGCCGTCACCGGCGGCTGGATCGGCTTGCTGGCGTTGGGGGACGACGGCGACGCCTCACCCGCGGTGGGCGAGGCGAGGGCCGGGCGCGTCAGCAGACGGCCCTGGTCGATCGAGACGGACTGGACGGACGCGGCGATGTCCGCGGGGAGCGAGGGCGCCGTTGCGGGGCCGATGAGGGTCTGGCCGCCGAACGAGTAGTTCTGCTCCGTCGTGCTGAAGACCTGGTTGATCTGGGCGACGGTGCCCCGGAAGACCACGTACAGGCGGCTCTGCGGGACGCCCATGATCACGAGGCCCTGCGACTTGAGCCAGTTGACGGTCGCGTCCACCGTGTCCTGGGCCGGGGCGTACTTCGAGATCCAGTCGGCGGGCTTGAGGTACTGGCCGTAGGCGGCGGTGCCGGGGGTGGAGACGGCGTCCGCCGTGTCCTTCGCGCCGGCGACGTCGGGGAGGCTGAAGTAGATCTCGCCCTCGACCGTCGTGTTGCTGAGCGGATTGCCCGTCTTGGTCCGCGATCCTGCCCAGGACGGGACCGAGCCCGGGAACGACTTCGAGCTCTTGGGCGGGGGGTTGGGCGGGGCGGCTGCCGCGCTCGTCGCGGCGAGCCCCACTGCGCTGGCCACGGCCGCGGTGACGGCCAGGGCGCGCAGGGAAAGCCGGCGGGAATTGTGATCTGGTGCCATGCTTCATCTCCCATTCGGCCGGACACCCCAATGCATCCGGCTTCGAGCGACACTAGTTGCACCGAATGCCTTACAGGGAGTGTCCAGAAGCTGGGAGTTCGCCATGAGTTGGTGCCCGGCAGGGGCGCCCGGTAGGCTTGGTAGCGCGCAGGGGAGTATCCCAAGCGCTGCACACGTCAGCACGTCGGGCGCCGGAGCCCGGCCGGGTGCAGCGGCCATCTGGAACCCACAGGTGGTGGAGAGACTTGTGGCGATATCGCCTACCTGCGAAAGGGACATCAATGTCCGTCTCTCCCCTTGTCTGGGGTATCACCATCGTGGTGATCCTGGCCCTGCTGGCCTTCGACTACTTCTTCCACATCCGCAAGGCGCACGTTCCCACGCTCAGGGAAGCGTCCATCTGGTCGGCGATCTATGTGGGCGCGGCCATCCTCTTCGGCGTCGTGGTCTTCGCATTCGGCGGCGCCACGATGGGCAGCGAATACTTCGCCGGCTTCATCACCGAGAAGGCCCTCTCGGTGGACAACCTCTTCGTGTTCCTCGTGATCATGGCCAGCTTCCGCGTGCCGCGCGAGGACCAGCAGAAGGTCCTCCTGTTCGGCATCGTGTTCGCCCTGATCGCCCGCTCGGCGTTCATCTTCGCCGGCGTCGCCCTGATCAACGCGTTCTCGTGGGTGTTCTACCTCTTCGGCATCATCCTGCTGATCACCGCCGGCAACCTGCTCAAGGGCGAGGACTCCGGCGAGGACGAGGCGGACAACTTCATCATCCGGCTCGCGCGGAAGCTCTTCCACACCTCCGAGCACTACGACGGGGACAGGCTCTTCACCGTGGAGAACGGCAGGCGCGTCCTGACGCCGATGCTCCTGGTCATGGTCGCGATCGGCGGCACCGACCTCCTGTTCGCCCTCGACTCGATCCCCGCGATCTTCGGCCTCACGCAGAACCCGTACGTCGTGTTCACGGCCACCGCGTTCTCGCTCATGGGCCTGCGCCAGCTGTTCTTCCTCCTGGACGGCCTGCTGGACCGCCTCATCTACCTCTCCTACGGGCTCGCCGCGATCCTCGCGTTCATCGGCGTGAAGCTCGTCCTCCACGCGCTGCACGAGAACAACCTGCCCTTCATCAACGGCGGCGGGCACGTCCAGGTCTTCGAGATCACCACAGGCCTGTCGCTCACCGTGATCATCGGCGTGCTGGCCGTCACGATCGTCGCCTCGCTCTACAGCAGGGCGGGCAAGGCGCACGCGGCCGTCAACAACGCCCGCCGGCACGCGGAGAGCTACCTCGACCTCGAGTACACCGCCGATCTCACCGAGCGCGAGCGCGTGTACCGGGCCCTCCTGGAGGAGGAGCGGGACATCCTCGAGATGGACAGGAAGTACCGTGACAAGGTGAAGGACATCGAGGCGATCCGCGCCAAGGTGGCCGAGGCCCACGAGCGGCACGCGGACTTCACCGCGCGCTGACCCGGGGCGCGGGCGCGGGCGCGAACGGGCGGGAGGCGATGGGCCGATGCAGCTGACCTTCGACGGCACCGTGATCGAGTGGCGCGGGCCGGCACCCTTCGTGTTCGTCCGTGTCCCGGACGAGGAATCCGAGGAGATCCACGCCGTGGCGAACGAGCTGACCTACGGCTGGGGCTGCATCCCGGTGGGGGTGCGGCTGGGCGCCTCCGAATGGACCACGGCCCTCATGCCGAAGGATGGCGCCTACCTCGTCCCGCTGCGCAAGGCCTTCCGCGAGGCCGAGGGGATCGAGGTCGACGACGTCGTCCCGGTCACCCTCACGCTCGGATGACCTAGCGGAGCGCCGCCTCGAGCTCGGAGAGGGAGGAGACCACGACGTCCGGTGCGGCGAAGTGGCTCGGGTACGGGCCGCCGTCGCGGTTCACCCAGGCGGTGCGCAGTCCCGCCCTGGCGGCGCCGTGGATGTCCCACGGATGCACGGCGACGAGCGCCATGTCCTCTGCGCGGGCCCCGCAGGCCTGCGCCGCGAAGGCGTAGGACGACGGGTGGGGCTTCCAGTTCGGCGCGTCCTCGACCGAGAGGAGCTTCTCGAACGCGCCGAGGATGCCGGCCGCGGCGAACAGCTGCTCCGCGACCTTGGCCGACCCGTTGGTGAGGGTGACGAGCCGGTACCCGGCCGCACGGAGTGAGCGGACGGCGTCGGCCACGTCCGCATGGAGGGGGAGGTCGCCGAGCGACCCTGCGAGGCGCCTCGCGGCCTCCCCCGGGTGGGAGATCCCGCCGGCGTCGAGGAGCGGCGCGAGGATCCCGGCGCCGACCTCCGCGAAGCCAGCGGAGTCGCCGGTGGCGGCGAGCGCGAAGCCGTCGCGCAGGAGTGCGGCGAACCACTGCTTCGCGAGGTGTGCCGGGGCGCCGATGTCGGCGAACCGCTGCGCCATCGGCGACATGTCGGACAGGGTCTCGTTGACGTCGAAGACGATGATGCTGGGAGCTGTGGGCATGGACGTAGCCTAGAACCGTGGCAGGCGCAGTGCCCTATCTCAGCTACGCGGACGCACCCCGGGCCATCGACTGGCTCGTGCAGCTCGGGTTCTCGGTCGTGGCCCGCCAGGACGACGGCGGCCGCGTGGTCCATTGCGAACTCCGCCTCGGCGGCGCGGTCATCATGGCTGGCAGCGACGATGCGGACTACACCGTCGCTCCCCTGAGCGGGCAGTCGACCGGGGCGGGTGTCTACCTCGTCGTGGACGACGTCGACGGCACGTTCCGCCGCGCGGTGGCCTCGGGCGGCACCTCCGTGATCGAGCCGGAGGACACTCCCTGGGGCTCGCGCCGGGCCCGGGTGCTCGACCCGGCCGGCCGCGAATGGACGTTCGGTTCGTACCGACCCGGCGGCCAGGAGGACCCGGGCCAGTAGACACCCGCCTCGAGGCGACGTGGGTCGACGGGCGTCCCGGTCAGATCCTCACGATCGGTTCGCCGCTGTCCGCGGTGACCTCGATGCCCGCAAGATCGGGTGCGCCGTCTCCGAGGTGCACGGCGTCCGAGCCCTTCCCGTGCGCGTGGATGCCTCCGGCAACCTCGAGCGACACGACGGAGCCCTCGACCTCGAGCGTCGTCACGCCGCTCCCCATGGTCGCGAGCCGGCCGCCGATCGCGATCGACCCGATCTCCGCGCCGGCCTTGACGCTGAGCGCCACGGCCTTGAGGGGCATCTGCACGCCCTTGACGAGGCTGGTTCCCTCGCCGCCGCTCGTCGTCACGTCGCCCGAGACGGCCAGGGACCCGAGCGGCTTGCTGATCTGGATGCCCACGGAGCCGTCGCCCGTCGTCTCGATGGAGGCGAAGCGGGCGTCCCGCAGGGACCCGTCGTAGAGGTTGAACCCGCGGGCGCCCCTGCCCGTGGTGCGGATCGTGTCCGTGACCTCGAGGAGGTCGATGTCCCCGAAGTTCACGAATCCTATTCCGCTGGGGCCGTTCGAGGTCACCGGCGCGTGCGCCGTCCAGACCCTGACGATCCCCCAGTTGTCCAGCACCATGTCGTTCTGCCCGTAGGTCGTGACCGGCCCCGCGGTGACGACGCTGTCCACGGTGGCGCCGGAGATCACGAACACGCCGCCCGAGATGAGGTCGGGCGTGCCTTCGGGGATGCCGCCATGGGTGTGGATCTCTCGGGTGCGCAGCTCCCCCACGGAGAGGACGCCGCCGTCGGCCTTGCCGGCCCAGTCGCCGTGGCCGCCCACGAACACGCCGCTGCCGCGCACCGGCGCCTCCCGGGTCCCCACCGCGACGTCGAGCACCTCCGCGGTGATCGTCACCACCGGTTCCGGCTGCCGGTTCCAGACCGTCAGCGCCCCCTGGAGCGCCTCGACGCCGAAACCGTGTGGGCGCAGAGGGCGGCCGCGCACGTCCGCCGTCTCGATGGTGAGGCCCTCGATCTGCACGTGGCCGGCGCGGACGGCGTCTTCCGCCACGAGGTACACCTGGCCCCTCGTCGTCACGCCACGGAGCGTGAGCCGGCCGAGGTCCGGCACCGAGGTGTCGTTGAGGATCGCGACCTCGTCCGGTTCGGTCAGGATCGTGACGCCGTCGAGGGTGTTGTCCGAGGTCAGGCGCACCCCCTTCGCACCGAAGCGCAGCGTTCCGCCGCGCAGCGTGGCCCCGGGAGGCAGGGTGATCATGGGCGAGCCCGTGATCACGCCCTCGACGTCGATCTCCAGCGCACCCGAGTCCAGGGCAGCTGCGAGTTCTTGGGCGGTCGTGACGGTGGTGCTGGCCATGGAGAGCTCCTTGCCTCGATGTTGCCGATCCCCACGAACAGGTGCCCCCGACCACACCTTAGGAGCGCAGCACCCCGAAGGCCACTACCCGGCGGCCTGCCCGAAGACCCAGCGGCGCACCCACGCGTGCATCGCGATGGCGGCCGCCGAGGCGGCGTTGATGGAGCGGGTCGACCCGAATTGCTCGATGGAGAGGGTGGCCTGCGCCGCCGTGTGCACCTCCGCCGTGAGGCCGGGGCCCTCCTGCCCGAAGACGAGCACGCAGCGGCGGGGGAGCTCGTAGGTCTCGAGCGGCACCGAGTCGGGGAAGATGTCCACGCCGAGGATCGGCAGGTCCTCACCGCGGGCCCACTCGACGAAATCCCCGACGGTCGCATGGTGGCGGACGTGCTGGTAGCGGTCGGTGACCATCGCGCCGCGGCGGTTCCACCGCCGTCGCCCGATGATGTGCACCTCCTTGGCGAGGAACGCGTTCGCGGTGCGCACCACGGTGCCGATGTTGAGGTCGTGCTGCCAGTTCTCGATGGCCACGTGGAACTCGTGCCGCCGGGTGTCCAGCTCGGCGACGATCGCCTCGTGCCGCCAGTACCGGTACCTGTCGAGGACGTTGCGGCGGTCGCCGTGCTCGAGCAGCTCAGGATCCCACTGCTCGCCTTCGGGCCACGGGCCCTGCCAGGGCCCGACGCCCACCTCGTGCTCCACGGTCACCTGATCTGCCACCGGACAAGGGTAGGACGAAATCCCGACCGGATATTGTCAACAATTTTGTGTGCACCTATGCTCGTCCTCATGATCATCGACATCCACGGCCACTACACGACCGCGCCCCCCGCTCTCGGGCAGTGGCGCGACCGTCAGGTCGACGCGGTCGGCCGCGGCACCGCGGAGCCCGACCCGGCAGAGCTGCGCATCAGCGACGACGAGCTGCGCGAGAGCATCGAGGCGAACCAGCTCAGGTTCATGGACGAGCGCGGCATCGACGTCACGGTGTTCTCCCCGCGGGCGTCGTTCATGGCGCACCACGTCGGCGGGTTCGGGACCTCGTCGGCGTGGGCGAGGATCTGCAACGACCTGTGCCACCGCGTCAGCGAGCTCTTCCCGGAGCGGTTCGCCCCCGCCGTCATGCTCCCGCAGTCCCCCGGCGTGGACCCAGCCACGTGCGTGGACGAGATCAAGCGGGCCGCGACCGAACTCGGGGCCGTCGCCGTGAACCTCAACCCGGACCCCTCGGGCGGCCACTGGAGCGCCCCGCCGCTGACCGACCGCTCCTGGTACCCGGTGTACGAGGCGCTCGTGGAGCACGGGCTCCCGGCCATGGTCCACGTGAGCACAAGCGTGAACCCCTGCTTCCACACCACCGGCGCGCACTACCTCAACGCGGACACGACGGCGTTCATGCAGCTGCTCCAGGGCGACCTCTTCGCCGACTTCCCCGAACTCAGGCTCGTCATCCCGCACGGCGGCGGCGCGGTCCCCTACCACTGGGGGCGCTTCCGCGGGCTCGCGCAGGCGCTCGGCAAGCCGGAGCCGGAGGAGCACCTCCTGGGCAACGTCTTCTTCGACACGTGCGTCTACCACCAGCCGGGGATCAACCTCCTGCTCGAGGTGATCCCGCACGGGAACGTGCTCTTCGCCTCTGAGATGATCGGCGCGGTGCGCGGCGTCGACCCCCGCACCGGCCACCACTTCGACGACACACGCCGCTACGTCGAGGCGGCCGGCCTCACCAGCGAGGACCTCGCCGCGGTCGAAGAGGGCAACGCCCGCCGCGTCTACCCGCGCCTCGACGCCCGCCTCGCCGGCCAGGGCCGCTGACCGCCCGGCCCTGCCCCGTCACCCCCGCTGTCCCACCCGCCCGCTGTCCCACCCGCTCGCCCGAGGAGAACTCCAGCACCATGTACGAGATCGGAGTCGTGCACCGCACGATCACCCGCGCCGAGGCCGCCGCGGTGAAGGCCCTGGCAGCGTTCGGCGTCGCCACCGTCCACGAGGCGATGGGCCGCACCGGGCTCATGCGCCCCTACGTCCGGCCGGTCTACGGGGGTGCGGCCCTCTGCGGAACCGCCGTCACCGTCCTGCTCCAGCCGGGCGACAACTGGATGTTCCACGTCGCCGTCGAGCAGCTCACCCCCGGGGACGTGCTCGTCGCGGCGTGCACCACGGAGTGCGAGGACGGCTTCTTCGGCGAGCTGCTGGCCACATCGGCCCGCGCCCACGGCTGCGCCGGGCTCGTGATCGACGGCGGCTGCCGCGACGTCGACGCGCTGCGTGAGATGGACTTCCCCGTCTTCAGCCGTGCGGTCAACGCCAAGGGCACCGTCAAGGCGACCCTGGGCTCGGTCAACGTCCCGGTGGTGTGCGCCAACGCCCTCGTGCACCCGGGCGACGTCGTGGTCGCGGACGCCGACGGCGTCGTCGTGGTCCCTGCCGGCCGCGCCGCCGAGGTGGCCGAGGCCGCCGCGCGGCGCGAGGAGAACGAGGAGGGCAAGCGCGCCCGCTTCGCCGCGGGGGAACTCGGCCTCGACATCTACGGCATGCGCGAGAAGCTCGACGCCGCAGGCCTCCGCTACCTCGACTGACCCAATGGACCCATGACAACGCTCTTCGAGAAGACCCCCGGCTGGCTCGACTGGTACGCCTCACCTTCGGTGCCCGCCTTCACCCTCCCGCCCGGCGCCGTGGACGCGCACTGCCATGTCTTCGGGCCCGGCAGCGAGTTCCCCTTCGCGCCCGAGCGCAAGTACACCCCGTGCGATGCCGGCAAGGACCAGCTCTTCGCCCTCCGCGACCGCCTCGGCGTGAGCCGCAACGTGATCGTCCAGGCCACCTGCCACGGGACCGACAACAGCGCCATGGTGGACGCCGTCCGCTCCGCCGGCGGCCGGGCACGCGGCGTCGCGACTGTGCGCCCCGACGTGTCCGAAGCCGAGCTCGGCCGGCTTCACGAGGCTGGCGTCCGCGGTGTCCGCTTCAACTTCCTCAAGCGCCTCGTCAGCGCCGCGCCCCAGGACGAGCTCACCGAGATCGCCCAGAAGGTCGCCCCGCTGGGCTGGCACATCGTCATCTACTTCGAGGCCCCAGACCTGCCCGACCTCGAGCACTTCTTCGCCTCGCTCCCGACACCCCTCGTGGTGGACCACATGGGCCGCCCCGACGTCTCCCAGCCCGTGGACGGGCCGGAATTCACGCGCTTCCTCCGCTTCGTCGAGCGCCACGACGTCTGGGTCAAGGTCTCGTGCCCCGAGCGGCTGAGCCTGACTGGGCCGCCCGCGCTCGACGGCGAGCGGGACGCCTACCGCGACGTCGTGCCCTTCTCGCGGCGCGTCATCGCGGAATTCCCCGACGCGGTGCTGTGGGGCACCGACTGGCCCCACCCCAACCTCACGGACCACATGCCCGACGACGGCCTCCTCGTCGACGTCATCCCGCACATCGCCGTCACAGCGGAGCAGCAGCACCGGCTCCTCGCCGCCAACCCGATGCGCCTCTACTGGCCCGACGAGGCCGTCTGAGACCCCCAAGAACTTCAGGAACGGCCTCGGTCTCCTTCTGGAACGTCTCGCTCGGGGCAGCTTCCTGCTCCGGCACTGAAAGGTCGGGACGGCGCGTAACCTTTGGGGGGCGCCCGACGATTACAGCGGTGGACGTCGGATCGGAACCTGTCCCCCATCGAGTTGCGATCCGGCGGACACTGTCCACTGCAGCCGGGCCGGAGCCCTCCCCCAGACGCTCCGGCCCGGCTGCGGGTCACTTCACTGGCACTTGCCCGGGTTGGCGGTGCACCACTGCTCGTACTGGGCCACGTAGCCCTGGTGCTCGGCGTAGGTCTTGGCGAACTTCGTCTCGC
>NZ_JAUSTE010000021.1 GCF_030812675.1 Sinomonas atrocyanea
CCCCGGGTTAACCCCGGGGCCCCTGCCCCCACTCCCCCACCGGCTGTCCCCCCCCCCCCCCCCCGGGGGCCCGCCCCCCCCCCCCCCCCCGGGCCCCGGGCCGCCGTCGTGCTCGGGGGAGGCCCGGGCGGAGTCCGACCACCCTTCGCGCGCTGCCGCGGCCGCACGCGGCGTGTCGGGAACGGCGCGCCCCCGGGTGGCCCGAAACCAGGTCGGACTCCGCGGAGGCGACTCCCAGGAGGCGATCCCCAGGAGGTGACCCCCAGGAGGTGACCCCCAGGAGGTGACCTTCAGAAGGTGACTCCCAGGAGGTGACCCCCAGACGGGGTGGGTCGGCCGAGCGGGACGAGCGGGAGTAGGTTGGACCTGAACGCAGCCACGCAACGCAAGGAGCCCCCATGCGCGCCACCATGATCCACGGAACCCGCGACATCCGCGTCGAAGACCGGCCCGAGCCCGAGGTCCGCCTCCCGGGCGACGCCGTGGTGCGCGTGACCGCGGCCTGCGTGTGCGGCTCCGACCTGTGGCCCTACCGCGGAGTGCGCGCTACCGAGGAGCCCCACCCGATCGGGCACGAGTTCGTCGGGATCGTCGAGGCCGTCGGCGACGACGTGACCGCGGTCAGGGTGGGCGACTTCGTCGTGGCGCCCTGGGCGATCTCCTGCGGCGAGTGCCCGCCCTGCCGCAACGGCGTGCAGGTCGCCTGCGAGCACCGGGCCGCGTGGGGCGGCGCCGACGAGCAGGGCCTCCCCGTGGACGGCGGCCAGGGGGAGCGGGTCCGCGTGCCCCTCGCCAACGGCACCCTCGTCGCGGTCCCCGGCGTGAGCGACCCGGACGAGGCCCTCACCAAGAGCCTGCTCACCCTCTCCGACGTCATGGGCACCGGCCACCACGCCGCCGTGGCCGCCCACGTGGGCCCCGGGCGGAGTGTCGTGGTGGTGGGCGACGGCGCGGTGGGCCTGTGCGCGGTCCTCGCCGCCAAGCGGCTCGGCGCCGAGCGCATCATCGCCATGTCGCGGCACGAGGACCGGGCCGCGATCGCCCGCCAGTTCGGCGCCACGGACGTGGTGGCGGAGCGCGGCAAGGACGCCGCGGAGAAGGTCCGCGAGATCCTGGGGGGCGTCCTCGCCGACTCCGTGCTCGAGTGCGTCGGCACCAAGGAGTCCATGGAGCAGGCCTTCGCCTGCACCCGTCCCGGCGGCAGCCTTGGATTCGTGGGCGTCCCTGCCGGTGGCGCCGAGCTGCCGATCGGCACCATGTTCTCCAAGAACATCTCGGTGGGCGGCGGCGCGGCGTCCACCCGCCAGTACCTTCCCGAGCTGCTCGCCGACGTCCTCTCGGGCGCGATCAACCCCGGCCCGGTGTTCGACTCGGTGCTGCCGCTCGAGGACGCCGCCGAGGCGTACCGGGCGATGGACGAGCGGCGCTCGACCAAGGTCATGCTCGTCCCCGCCGGCGTCGGGCACGGGACCCGGCACGGTGCCCAGCAGTGAGCGCAGGGTTCGAGGCGGCCCTCTCGGCTGCCCGGGAGGGCCTCGCCCAGGGCGGGATCCCCATCGGCGCAGCCCTGGTCCGCAACGGCGAGGTGATCGCCGTCGGCCACAATGAGCGCATCCAGAGCGGCGATCCCATCGCCCACGGCGAGATGGCCGCGCTGCGGGCAGCGGGCCGCCAGCGCACCTACCGCGACACCGTGCTCTACACGACGCTCGCCCCGTGCGCGATGTGCACCGGGACGGTCATCCAGTTCAAGATCCCCAGGGTCGTGGTCGGCGAGGCGCGGACGTTCGGCGGCGAGCTCGAGCTGCTGCGCTCCCGCGGCGTCGAGGTCGAGGTGCTCGACGACCCGCGCTGCGCCGAGATGATGGCGGACTTCCAGCGCGAGCACGCCGAGCTGTGGGCGGAGGACATCGCCGAGTAGGCTCGGGCGCCGAGCTGGCCGGGACGCGGTCCGGCTTTGCGCGCGTCAGCCCGCGGCGGCACGGCCTCCCGCGTTGCCGCCGAGCCGCCGGGTCACGTCCACGGCGGCGCGGGCGCAGGCCTCGCAGATCTCTGCGAGCCGCTCGGGGGACACCCGGTAGCGCGGCGCGGAGATCAGCACGGCCGCAACCACATCGCCCCGGTGGTCGTACACGGGGGAGGCCACGCCCACCTCGTCCGGGGAGGTCTCGCCGTAGTTGACCGCGTAGCCCTTGCCCGCGGCGTCGGCTAGGCGCGCGGCGTAGGCGTCGAGCGCGCTGCTGTCGGCCTGCGGCAGCTGCACGGCGCCGGTGCCCAGCAGCTCGCGGACCCGCTCGGGCGTCTCGGTGGCGAGGAAGACCTGCACCGAGGCGGACAGCGCCGTCGCGTAGCGGGTCCCGAGGGTCGTGGTGTGCTTGACCTGATGGCGGCTCGGGATCTGCTCGACCGAGATGGCCTCGTGGCCGTTCCAGAGCAGGAGCGCGGAGGTCTCGCCCGTCTTCTCGCCGAGTTCGCGGAGCACGGGGTACGCGACCCGGCGCACGTCCAGGTCGGCCAGCAGCGGGCCGGCCACGGCGATGATGCCCAGCCCGAGCCGGAACCTGCGCGTCGGCTCGTCGCGCTCCACGAGCCCCTCGGACTCGAGGGTGCTCAGGATCCGGGACACGGAGCTCTTGTGCAGGCCCACCTGGGCGGCGATCTCGGTGACGCCCAGCAGCGGCTCGTCGACGCTGAAGCAGCGCAGCACCGCCACGGCGTTCGAGATGGGCGAGGCCGCGCGCCCCTCGCCGGCCTCACCGTTGCCGTTCTCAGTCATGGCTCAACCCTATGCGCCGGGGCGCCGGTGTGGGCTCGGTCATCGTGGTGTCCTCTCCTGGTGGCGCCCCGCGGGGCGTACGACGGCGGCGCCGCACCCCGCGTGAGGCGAGGTGCGGCGCCGTCGTGCTCACCGGGGCCGGCCCCCGTGACGGGCCGGCCCCGGAACTGCGGCATCGGGGCGGATCAGGCCTCGATGATGTTCTTCTCGGGGCCGAACGGGAACTTGGTGATGTTCTCCACCGTGTCCTCGCCGATCACCAGGATGTCGTGCTCGCGGTAGCCGCCGGCGCCCGGGAGGCCGTCGGCGACCGTGATCATGGGCTCCATCGAGACGACCATGCCGGGCTCGAGGACCGTCTCGATGTCCTCGCGCAGCTCGAGGCCCGCCTCGCGGCCGTAGTAGTGCGAGAGGACGCCGAACGAGTGGCCGTAGCCGAACGTGCGGTTGGCGAGGAGGCCGTGCGAGATGTAGATCTCGTTCAGCTCGGCGGCGATGTCCTTGCAGACGGCGCCGGGCTTGATCAGCTCGAGCCCGCGGCGGTGGACCTCGACGTTGATGTTCCACAGCTCGAGGGAGCGCTCGTCCGGCTGGCCCAGGAACAGGGTGCGCTCGAGGGCCGTGTAGTAGCCGGAGGTCATCGGGAAGCAGTTCAGCGAGAGGATGTCGCCCCGCTGGAGCTTCCGGGTGGTGGCCCAGTTGTGGGCGCCGTCGGTGTTGATGCCGGACTGGAACCAGACCCACGTGTCGCGGACCTCGCGGTCCGGGAAGGTCTTGGCGATCTCGTGGACCATCGCCTCCGTGCCGATGAGCGCGACCTCGTACTCGGAGATGCCCTCGCGGATGGCGTTGCGGATGGCCTCGCCGCCGAGGTCGCCGATGCGGGCACCGTGCTTGATGACCTCGATCTCCTCCGCGGACTTGATCATGCGCTGGCGCATGGCGTCCTGGGAGACGTCGAGGAGCTCGGCGCCCGGGAAGGCGGCGGCGATCTTCTCGCGCGTCAGGCCCGGGAGGAAGTCGTCCTCGACGCCGAGGCGGGTGGCCTTGACGCCGCGCTGGCGCAGGGCCTCCTGCAGGCCGAAGAAGAAGTTGTCGCGGCGCCAGTCCGTGTAGACGATGTTCTCGCCGTAGGAGGTGCGCCACGGCATGCCGGCATCGATGTTCGCGGTGACGGTGACTGAGTCGTCGGCGGTGACGACGAGGGCGTAGTTGCGTCCGAACGTGGTGTAGAGGAAGTCGGAGTAGTACTTGATGCCGTGGTAGCTGGTCAGGATGACGGCGTCCAGGTCCTTGGCGGCCATGATCTGGCGGAGGCCTCCGAGGCGGCGCTCGAACTCGGCGTCGGAGAACGTGAGCTTTCCCTTGGTGCCGTTGTGGAGCACCTTGAGGCGCTCGAGCTCGGTGACGTTCGTGACGTTCGTGTCGACGGACATGGTGGGTCTCCTTTTCAGGGGTTGTGTGTGCGTAGAGGTGAGGAAAGTCGGAAAGGTCAGTGGGCCAGCGGCCGGCGGGAGGTCTCCTTGGCGCACAGGACGGCGATGAGGGAGACGATGGCGGCGGCGACGAGGTACCAGGCGGGTGCCAGCTTCGTGTGCAGGAGCCCGATCAGCAGGGTCGCCATGAACGGGGCCGTGCCGCCGAAGACGGCGTTGGCGAGGTTGAAGCTCACGGCGAAGCCGGAGTACCGGATGCGGGTCGGGAAGAGTTCGGCGAGGAAGCTCGGCAGGGTCCCGTCGTTGAGGGTGAGCATCGCGCCGAGGAAGACCTCGACGAGCAGGATGACCGCGAAGTTGCCGGAGTCGAGCAGCATGAACGCCGGGACCGTGAGGAGGATGAACAGGATCGAGGCGGACAGGAGCACGCGCTTGCGGCCGAAGCGGTCCGAGGCCATCCCGGTGAGGAAGATGAAGCCGATGTAGGTCAGCAGCGCGATCGTCGTGGCGAAGAAGGACTCCGTGGCCCCGAAGCCCAGCTCCGTGGAGAGGTAGGTGGGCATGTAGGAGAGGATCACGTAGAAGCCGACGGCGTTGAGCAGCACCGCGCCGACCGCCAGGATGAGCGAGCGCCAGTGCTTGACGAACATGTCCTTGACCGGGGCGTGGGTGACCTCGTCCTCCTGGGCCAGTTCGCGGAACACGGGGGTGTCCTCGAGCTTGGTCCGGATGTACCGCCCGATCAGGCCCATCGGGGCCGCGAGCAGGAACGGCAGGCGCCAGCCCCAGGCCGCCATCTCCGAATCGGTGAGGACGATCGAGAGCAGGGCCGCGAGGAGCGAGCCGAGCAGGAGGCCGGCGGCCGTGGAGGCCGGGACGACCGCTGCGTAGAGGCCACGGCGGTGGGCTGGGGCGTACTCGACGAGGAACGCGGAGGCCCCGGCGTACTCGCCTGCGGCCGAGAAGCCCTGGATCACGCGGATCACGAGGAGGATGATCGGGGCCCCGACGCCGATCATGGCGTAGGGCGGGATGAGGGCGATGCAGAACGTCGCGCCGCTCATGATGAGGATGGAGAGGGAGAGGGCCGTGCGGCGGCCGAGGCGGTCGCCGATGTGGCCCCACACGAAGCCGCCGAGGGGCCGGACGAAGAACGAGATCGCGAAGACTGCGAAGGTCGCCAGCAGCGCGGTCTGCTTGTCGGAGTCCGGGAAGAAGGCCGCGGCGATCGTGGAGGCGAGGTAGCCGTAGACCGCGTAGTCGAACCACTCGACGAAGTTGCCGATGAAGCTGCCCCACAGGACCCGACGGCGGGCGTCTTTGCCGATGCCGTCGGACCCTGCCGGGGAGGGCTGTCCGCTCAGCGGCACGTCTGCCTCGTGCCCTGCGCTGGTCGGGGATGCCAGGCGGGGGGAGTGTTCAGTGCTCATGGGAAACCACCAGAAGCTTGGGGTTGCGTTTACCGCAACTCGGTTGCACCAGACTACGTGTGGTCTGGGTCACGGTCAATAAGTCGCACCGATGTTGCGGCAGTTGCAACTAGATGACGGCGAGGGGCGAGCTGGAGCGCAGCTCGGCGTCCACCTCCGCCGCGAGCGCCGCGGAGGTCCGCTCGAGGAGCAGTGCGCCGGCCTCGCCCGACGCCGCCGCGGCGGAGGACAGGCACCCCGAGGCGGGGGTGAGCTCTGCCCGCACCGGCAGGACGTCGTACTTGGGCAGCTGCGCGGCGGGCAGGTCCATGACCCGGTCCAGCTGCACCCGCTCGGGATGCAGGTGGAGCATGAGCGAGGTCTCGAGGACGCCGCCGTGCTCCACGTCCCACCCGGGGAAGGTGCCGCGGTAGATCTGCTCGATCGTGTCCTCGTCCACGAAGTCCCAGTAGGAGAGCAGGAGTGCCGAGACGTCCTGGCCCCGCAGGACCAGCTCCGAGGTGGCCTGCTCGACGCCCTCGTAGAGGAACTGGTAGTTCTCGAAGTGGCCGTTGAGGAAGACGAGCCGCCGGGCCCCGTGCCGCGCGAACTCGAGGGTGAGCGTGCGGGCGATCGAGATGAGCGTGGCCGCGTCCAGGCTCGTCGTCCCGCCGAGGTGGTTGCCGCCGCCCGAGCGCTGCTGCGACTTGTAGCCGTACACGATCGGTGCGGCGACCAGCCCTCCCACGGCCTCGGCGAGTCGCTCGCTCATGGCCCGCGACAGGACGACGTCCGTGTTGAGCGGCAGGTGCGGGCCGTGCTGCTCGATCGAGCCCACGGGGATGATGATCGGCGCACCCGCCGCGATGGCCTCGCGGTAGGTGAAGGCATCGATCTCCTCCATGAAGACGCTGCTGGGCATGGCTCCTCCTGGGAACGTGTTCGGGGGGTGTGTCTGGGGCGCCGGCGGCGGGCAGGCCCGCCGCCGGCGGTGTTGGGGTGCCGGAGGGGGCTACGGCGCCACGGCGGCGGGCGAGCCGGCGGACGACGCCGGGTGCTCGCCGTCGTGCGTCGAGGCGTCACCGTGGGAGGCGAGGTACTCCTCGTCGCTCACGTCGGCCCGGATGCCGAGCGGGACCCCGTGGTGGATGCGGCTCTTGAAGCGCGGGTAGCCGAGGGCGAGGTAGAGCAGGCCCGAGGTCAGGGTGCCGGCGAGCCAGGAGAGGTCCACGCCGCCCATGGCGGTGGCGATGGGGCCCTGGAGGAGCGGATCGCCGCCGTACATGAACAGCCACGTCATGATCAGGCCGGCGAGGAAGGAGATGAGGGCGATCGGGTTGACGGCCTTGAGGCGCGTGTCCTTGGGGTCCAGGAAGAGGTAGCCGAAGTTCTTGTGCTTGCGCTCGAACACGAAGTAGTGGACCGCCATGATGCCGCCCCAGGTCGCGACCCACGCGACGATGGCGCCGAGCCAGCTGTCCAGGAGCGCCGCGAAGTCCTCGGCGAAGAGGAAGAAGATCACCGCGACCATGGACAGGCAGCCCACAACGATGGAGAGCGCGCGCCGGCCGATGCGGATGTCGAGGGCCTGGGCGGCCACGCCGAACGTGTAGAGGTTGATGATGTTCGTGGCGATCGGGCCGTGGATCACGAGCAGGATCACCGGGATCGCCATGACGCCGAAGCTCTTGACGATCAGCTCGCCCGGGTCCGCCGTGCCGTTCATGGTCGCGAGGCTCGCGCCGAGCAGGCCCAGCCACACGACCGGGAGGAACTGGCCCAGGACCGAGGTGAAGTAGAGCTTCTTCTTCGGGATGCTCTTGGAGACGAAGCGGGAGTAGTCGGGGGCGTAGGTGAACCAGCCGATGCCCCAGCCGATGCCGATCGCGGTCATGATCCCGGACATTGCGGCGATGCGCTCGCCGCCGGTGAGGATCGCGCCGGCCGGGCCCGCGTAGTGCCAGTCGATGGGCAGCTGGGTCCACGCGATGATGGACATCGCGACGAGGACGAGGAGGGTCGGCGGCATGGTGATGCGCTCGAACTTCGCGATCGCGCCGTAGCCGCGGTAGCAGATGGTCACCTGGATGCCCATGATCACGGCGGCGATGCCGATCTTCCAGGCCAGGTTCTGCTGGGTCGGATCGACCCAGCCGATCATGCCGAAGAGCGCCATGACGAGGTCGAGGATGACCCACGTGTTCACGGCGGACCAGCCGACGGCGACGAGGGCCTGGATCGCCGCGGGGAGGTAGGCGCCGCGGCGGCCGAACGCCCCGCGGGCCAGGAGCATTCCGGTGGCGCCGGTCTTCTGTCCGAGCAGGACGAAGAAGCCGAAGCCGACCATGCCGATGACGTTGCCGAGGACGAGCACGGTCATCGTGTCGGCGAGGCCGAGGCCCATGTTGATGCCGAGGGCACCGAGGATCCAGTTGATGGGGGCGACGTTGGCCCCAGCCCAGATCCAGAACTGCCCGGAGACCTTGGTGGTGCGAGCGGACTCGGGGACGGGCTGCAGCACGTCTTCGACGACGTGTGTGGCGTCCTCAGTCTTGCTCTGAGTGCGAAGGCTCATGTGAGACTACTTTCTCGTAGTGTTCGCTGGGGGAGCGAGTAGCCGGCTGCCTTCAAGCGTAGATGTGCGGCGCGTCACCACCTAGATACGTTGTGTCGCCCAGCCGAGGACTTGTGGGTGACAATCTGTCTACCCGTGTTATCCCCGGCCGAGAGTGAGGCCCCATGTCCCTGCCCCTGATCGAGATCCTTGCCGGCGGCGTGCTCGCCAGCGGGGCGCCCGTCGTGGTGGGCGGCCAGCGCGCGGTCGAGGGCGCGCGGGTCCGGTGGGTGCACTCGAGCGAGGTCCTCGAGATCGCGCCCCTCCTCTCGGGAGGCGAGCTCCTGCTGACCGGGGGCGCGGCGCTGCTCGCGCTCAAGCCCGGCGCGCAGGCGGAGTACGTCTGGAGCCTGGCCTCCCGGCGCGTTGCCGCGCTCGCCGTCGAGACCGCCGGCAGCGGGCGGCATCTCCCCGCCGAGCTCGTGTCCGCCGCGGACGAGGCCGGGCTGCCGCTCATCGAGCTGCGCCAGGTAGTGCCGTTCGTCGACGTGGCCGAGGCCGTGAACCGCAGGATCGTCTCGGGACAGGTGCACGCGCTCCAGGTGGCGGACGGCCTCTCGCAGGCGCTCACCGAGAGGATTGCGAGCTCGGGAGCGGTGCTGGGGCCGCTCGTGGGGCTCATCGCCGAGACCCTCGGGGTGCACGCGCGGGTGGTGGACACGCGCGGGGCACTGCTCGCCGCCGCCGGTCCGGACCCGGCGCCGCACGCCCACGGGCCCGACACCGAGCTCACGGTGGGCGGCATCGGCGCCGCACGGCTCGAGCTGGTGGGCGGCCCCCAGGCGGACGGCGAGCTGCTCGAGACCGCCCTCGCCCGGGTGCGGAGCATCGTCGCGCTGGCCCTCGCCCAGCAGCACCGGCCGAGCCTGGCCCGGCTCGCGGAGGACGAGCTCCTGCGCCTCATCGGGGCGGGGGGCGGAGGGGACCGTCTCATCGAGCTCTGCCAGGCGGCCGGGGTGGCACCCGACCAGCCCCTGGCCATGGCGGTGATCCGCCGCCCGGCGGACGGGGCCGCGGAGTTCGAGCAGCGGGCCCGCACCGCCCTGCCGACGGCTCTGCTGATCGTCGACGGGGCGTGGGTCGACATCCTCCTGGCCCTGCCCGCGCGCGCCGGCCACGGCGAGCGCGAGCGGCTCCTCGGGATGCTCCGGGACTCCGTGGAGGGCAAGGGGCTCACCGGGGCGCTCGGCCCGACGGCCCCGACCATCCGGCAGGCGGCCTTCTCGCTGGCGGAGGCGCGGGCCACGTGGCGGATCGGCCGCTCTTCGAAGTGGACGGACGCGATCTACGATGCCTCCGACTTCCTGGTCGAGCGCATGGCGGAGCGCTCGCTGTCGCGCGGCGCCGTCGATGCGCTCGTCGAGGAGTCGCTCGGCGAGCTGATCCGGCTCGACCAGCGCACGGGCGGCGAGCTGGTGCGCACGCTGGACGTCTGGATCACCGCCGGGTGCAATGCGACCGACGCGGCCGACATCCTCTTCCTCGAGCGCCAGTCGCTGCACAAGCGGCTCAGGCGCATCTTCGCGGCGATCGGCGGCGACCCGCGGGGCCGGGGGAAGCTCGGCGCGCTCGCCTTCGCGGTCAAGCTGGTCCGGGGCAACGCCCAGCTCCGCGACGACCCCCGCCCCTGACCCGGCGCCACCCGTTTCGGGTACGCATCTCGTCGTGTTCTTCCCGTTTCGGGTACGCATCTCGTCGTGTTTTTCCCGTTTCGGGTACGACGGCGGCTGCGGCCTCCCGGAGGGCGGTGTCGCCCTCGGCGGCACGTCGGACGAGCGGACCCTGCTCCAGGGGGTGCACAGTGGAGCCATGCAGCACGTGATCCAGCTCCTCGCCGCCCTCGCGAATGGCCGCGCCCGCGCGCGCTTTGCCCGCATTGCGCTGGCCGGCGAAGAGGGGGTGGCGGCGGACCCCTCAGCGGACCGGCTGCTGCGCGCCGCCGGGGTGCTCGAGGAGCTCCCGGGCGGTGCGGTGCGGATCGACGAGGCTGCGCTCGCCGCGCTGCTGGCCCGGGCCAGGGCAGCGGCGCCGGCCAGGCCGGCGGGGAAGGTCGACCTCCTCCCGCGCCAGCGCGGACGCCGGCTCCAGCTCCTGCAGGAGCTCGCCGCGGCCGTCCTCGGCGAGGACGAGCGCGTGGCCGAACGCGAGCTCAATGCGCGCCTCTCCGAACGCGTGCTCGACATCCCCGGGGTGCGGCGCGCGCTCGTGGATGAGGGGATCGTGGCCAGGGAGGTCGACGGCAGCGCGTACTGGCGCTCCAGCGCCGGCTGATGCCCCCATCGCGGGGGGCGTGCGTCGGACATGCAGAGACGCCCCGTCGCCGGGGACGACCTTGCGGGCGTCTCCCCGGCAGCAGGGCGTCTCGCGAGGCGAGCGGCGCTCAGGCGCGCTGGGAGACCGAGCGGTTCGGCGCCGTCGTGCCTGCGTCGAGTGATCGGTGCGCCGTCTCCGGGAGCAGCCACGCCGCGACGAGCGCCCCGGCGGCGACGACGGTCAGGTAGATCGCGGGCGCCATGGGGTTGCCGGTGGTCGCGATGAGCCACGTCGCCACGAACGGCGCTGTCCCGCCGAAGACGGCATAGCTCACGTTGTAGGTGATGGCCGACGCGGTGTAGCGCACCTCGGTGGGGAAGACCTCCGAGAGCAGCACGGCGGTCACCACATTCGCGGTCACGGCGCCGACCGCGAGCAGCGCCTGCCCGCCGAGGGCCGCGCCGAACGCGCCGCCCGAGGCCAGCAGGTACGCCGGCACGGCGAGGGCACCGAGGAGCAGGGACGAGGCGACCATGGTGGGCCTGCGCCCGATCCGGTCGCAGACCCGGCCCAGGACCGGGGCGAGGGCCGCGGCGAACCCGAGGGCGATGACGTTGCTGAACAGCACGAGGTCGGCGGGCATCTTCACGACCTCGCGCAGGAACGTGGTCATGTACGTGGAGAACGTGTAGAAGCTGAGGGCCGTGAGCGCGATGTACCCGCCCAGGATGAGCATCGGGCGCCACTGGAGCGCGAACGTCTGGCGGAGGGGAGCGTGCTCCTTGCCCCGCTGCGCTTCGAGGGCCGCCTGGAAGACCGGCGACTCGTCGAGCCGGCGCCGGATGTAGAACGCCACGATCCCCAGGGGCGCGGCGACGAGGAACGGGATGCGCCAGCCCCACGCGTTCATGGCGGCCGCGCCGAGTCCTGCCGTGAGCCCCCAGCACAGCAGGGCGGCCCCGCAGAACGAGCCGAACGTCGCGGCGGGCATCCAGGAGGAGTAGCGCGAGCGCTGGTCGGCGGGAGCGTGCTCGATCACGTACGCGACGGCGCCGGCGTACTCGCCGCCGGCGGAGAGGCCCTGGACGCTCCGAGCGAGCGTCAGGAGGAGAGGCGCGACGACGCCGACCGCGCCGAACGTCGGCAGGAGGCCGATGGCCATGGTGGCGCCCGACATGAGGAGGACGGTCAGGGCGAGCACGTGCTTGCGGCCGATCCTGTCGCCGAGGACGCCGAAGACGGCGCCGCCGATGGGCCGGAGCGCGAACGCGACCGCGAAGACGGCGAAGGTCTGGAGCAGGCCGACGACGTTGTCGCCTGCGGGGAAGAAGGCGTGCGCGAGCTGGGTCGCGAGGAAGCCGTACACGGCGAAGTCGAACCATTCGACGACGGTGCCGGCGGCTGCCGCGCCGGTGACCTTGCGGAGCACCGACTGGGGGACGGGGGCGGTCTGGCTGCCAGGGGTGGAAGAGGCTGCGGGGTTCATGGGGCTCCCGGGAGGGTGGGATCGTTCGGGGGCGTCCGAGGTGCTCGACGCCAGAGTATGCGCAGCGCCCGCCGTCGGGCGAAGACGGCGGGCGCTGGATGGTGCGGGTCAGGCCGGATCCGCGGGGGCCTCTACCTCGCGCTGGGGGTCCGAGAGGGTCTTCGGGACCGTCTCCTCGAACCGCGGGAGGCCATTGAGGTACTCCACCACCGAATCCGTGGACTCCACGTCACCGAACTTGTTGTCGATGTCGTAGAGGTTCCACTGCACGACGCCCGGGACTCGGTCGCCGATGGTCTCCCTCGCGATGATCGGGCGGAACCCCTTGGCGATCGCGTCCTCGACGGTGTGGCGCACGCATCCGGCCGCGGTCGCGCCGGTCACGATCAGCGTGTCGATGCGGTTGGAGGTCAGGAAGAGCTCGAGGTTGGTCCCCGGGAATGCCGAGGCGCGGTTCTTCTCGATCACGACCTCGCCTTCCGCGGGCGCGATGCGGTCGTCGATCTGGGCCCAGTAGGAGTCCGCGGGAAGGGTCTCCACGGGGATCTTCGAGTACCACAGGCCCATGTCGTTGGTCCCGGAGGTGGCGTCGCGGTTGCGGTACACGTTCGTGGTGTAGAAGACCGGGACACCCTTGGCGCGCGCGGCCTCGTTGATCCGCTGGACATTCGGGATGATCTCCTCCATGCCCGGGCAGCTGAACGGGTGGCCCGGACGCGTCCAGGCGTTCGCGAGGTCGATGTGGATGACGGCGGGACGGTTGCCGTAGCCGATCCGACGCTTGAAGCCGCGCTCGTTGTAGATGCCGGTGCCGGCTTCGAATGCCTCCTCCAGCACGGCGGCGAGACGGGTCTCGATGTCCTGGCCCACTGCGATGTCCTGGCTCATGGCGTACTCCTTCGAATTTGCTCTAGATGAGGGTTGTTTGCTGCAGTAGCAACGACCGGAAGGCATGTGATCCAGCTCTCGTTCGTTGCTGTGTGACCAATCTATTTGCTGCCGGCGCAACAGACAAGAGGTTCGGCGAACTTTCTCTCCCGGCCTCTTCCTAGTCTTGGCGGACGGTACGCGGGTTGACGTTCCGGGCCGCGAGGATGAGCAGCCCGGAGGCAAAGATGGGCACACAGCCGATCCAGAAGGCCGCCGTGCTCCACGTCCAGCCGGCGCCCAGGGCGAGCGTGACGAGGAAGCTGCTGATGATTGCCCCGACCTGACCGCTGGCGTTGATGATCGAGCCGCCGGTGGCCCTCGTCCGTACGGGGAAGCTCTCGCCGTTGAAGAACAGCAGCGCGGAGAAAGGGCCGATGAGGAAGAACAGGCCGGCGCTGTAGAGCGCGACGACGATTCCGAAGTTCCCCGACGGCGCGAGCAGCATCGCCGTGAAGGAGGCACCGCACAGGACCCAGCCGATGGCGATCGTGTTGCGCCGGCCGATCCGGTCGCCCAGCCAGCCGTGGAACACGTAGCCGGCGAAGGCGGTGGCGTTGGAGACCACGAGGATCACAAGGGCGTTCGTGAACGGGATGTCCTTGCCGTCCGGGGCGCTCAGGAGGGACGTTCCGAGGATTGCGAACACGAGGACGCCCACCCAGTTCAGCAGGAACGAGAGGCCGATCACCACGGTCGAGCGCAGCGACTCTCCCCGGAACGCCTCGGCGAGGGGGGAGCCGTTGGTGTTCGCGTGCCGGTGCGCCTCGAACTGCGGGCTCTCCTTGAGCCAGCGCCCCGCGATCACGATGAAGACGGCAGGGAATGCCGCGACGACGAAGCACAGCGCCCAGCCGCCCACAGGGAACAGGAGGTAGATCGAGGCGGCCGCGAGCACCGAGCCGATGGGCCAGCCGGACTGGACGAGGGAGTAGATGAGGCCGCGGCGCCGTGCCTTGGCCGGATCGGCGTAGGCGTGGGCGAAGAGCTCGTTGAGGTAGGCGGCGTTGACGGACTGCTCGGCGTAGCCGAGGCCGGCGGCCGAGCGCACGAGGATGAGCAGGACGACGCCGATCCCGCCCACGAGGCCCACGGCCCAGCCCGCCACGGCGGTGAGGAGCGAGGCGATGGCCGCACCGACGACGGAGATAAGGATGCCCTTCCGGCGCCCGATCCGGTCCACCAGGGGGCCGACGGCGAACGCCACGAGCGCCGTGCCCGCGGTGACCCACGTGTTGACGGCCGTGGACTGCGCAGGGGCCCAGCCCACCTCGGTGGCGAGGACCGGCAGCAGGTTGCCGAACAGGACGAAGTCGTACACGGCGAACGTCCATGCGAAGAAGCAGATCCATGTGGCGATGCGGACGTCCCGGGGGGTGAGCTGCCCCGCGGTGGTAGGGGCCGCCGTCGTGCGCGCGGCGGGCGACCCTGACGCCTTGGTCGGGTCGAGGGTGCTTTCCATCGGTTCCATGAGTACTCCTGGGGTGAGGTGGCTGGTGAGCCGGAGGTGTGGATGGGCATGGAAAGGGCGGCCGGGTGGGACGCTGTGCGTCCCCCCGGCCGCCCCAGTGACTGGATTCAATGCGGTACTGCTGGGTGTTGCGGAACTAGACGGTGGCGTAGGTGGTCGCCGGGGACCGGCGCTCTGCGGTGCGTGTGGCGTCGACCGTCATGCTGGCGGGGTCGATCACCACTCCGTAGTCGCGCTCGGCGGCCTCGAGGGTGGTGAAGCCGTCGAGGACGTCCTCGAGGACCTTCTCCGGATCCCGCCGATGCGGGTCGCCGAAGCCGCCGCCGCTCGGAACGGTGATCTGGAGGGAGTCGCCTGCCAGCAGCTGGCGACCGGTGACCTTGGACGGCCAGGACTCCTCGCCGGGGCGGCCCGGGTTCTTCACGAGCGAGCCGTTGAGGCCGTCCTGCCCTCCGTACGCGCCCCACGGCACGTCCGACTCGTGGCGTTCGCCCTCGCAGGTGATCACGGTGTCCGTGAGGAAGGTGTTCTCCCGGACAATGCCGATTCCTCCGCGGAACTCACCGGCGGCCGCCGGCTCGGGCCGCAGCTCGTAGCGGTCGGTCCGCATCGGGAACCGCCACTCGAGCTCCTCGATCGGGTTGTTGCGGGTGTTGGCGATGAGGTTGTCCACGGAGTCCGGCCCGTCGCTCGTGGCGCGGGCGCCGTAGGAGCCTTCGTTGACCTCGAGGTACACCCAGTACTCGCCCTGCTTCTCGTCCCATCCCGAGTAGGAGATGAAGTGGATGTGGGCGGAGTTGCCAGCGGTGACGCGGTCGGGGATGACCGGGGCGAGGGCCCGGAGGGCAAGGTCGACCGCGCGCTGGACCTGGGAGAACCGCGAGAAGGTCGCAGCCGGGTACTTCGGGTTGAAGATGGTGCCCTCCGGGGCGATCACCTTCAGCGGCTTGAGCATCCCCTCGTTCTGCGGCACGAAGACCGGGAACGCGACCTCGTCGAGGAACATCATCCGCGTGATGAAGGTGAACGCGGAGACCGTGGTGCCCTCGAAGGCACAGTTGTAGGCGGTGGGCACCTGTTCTGAGGATCCGGTGAGGTCGTAGGTGATCTCGTCGCCCTGCACGATCACCTTCACCGCGATCGGAAGTTTCTTTCCGTAGTTGCGGCCGTCGTCGTCCAGATAGCCGACCTCGGTCTCGTAGACGCCGTCCGGGATCTTGGCGATCTCCTGGCGCAGCATCCGCTCCGAGTAGTCGATCCAGCTCTGGCCGGCATCGCGCACCGCGTCGAAGCCGTATCGCTCGATGAGGGCGAGATAGCGGGCCTTGGCCAGCTCGCAGGCTGCGATCATCGCCTGGAAGTCGCCCTCGTTGGAGGTGGGCGTCCGGGTGTTGTTGAGGATGTGGCGGATCAGCGATTCCTGTCGCACGCCCTTCTCGTAGACCTTGACAGCGCGGAAGATGGTGCCCTCGGACTGGATGTCCTGGATGTCCACCATCAGGCCGGAATAGGCGCCGCCGTTGTCGATCAGCTGGCCAGAGGCGCCGGCGAAGCCCACGAGCAGGCCGTCGTGGAAGATCGGCTCGATGATCGCCACGTCCGGGGAATGGGTGGCACCGAGGTAGGGGTCATTGTGAAGGATGACGTCGCCCTCATGGATGTCGTCGCCGAGGACCGAGATGACGCCCTTGACGATCTTGGGCATGGAGCCCATGAACATCGGCGTGGAGTCGGACTCGGCCAGCACGTTGCCGTCCCTGTCGAACAGGCCCGCGCCGAGGTCCTCGGACTCTCGGATGATCGAGGAGTAGGCCATGCGGAACAGCACCGAGGCCATTTCCTTCGCCGCGGAGTTCAGCGCGCCGCCGATCACGCGCATCAGGATTGGGGTGGCGAGCTTCTCGGCGGTCTGGGCGGCGGCCGGGCACTCGATGACGAGGTTGCCGGCCGGGTCCACGGTCCCGGAGAATCTCGGGGGGACAACAACGGTGGAGTCGTACTGCTCGATGATGGCGGGCCCCACGAAGGTGGTGCCCACTCCCATCTTGTCGCGGTCGTAGAAGCCGGTGTCCACGGTGACCGGCTTGCCATCCTGCTCGAACGTCACCGGGCGGGTCTCCACGAGCGCTTCCTCGAGGGAACCGGACGTGGTGGTTTCCGGCGTGGGCAACTCGTCCATCACGGCGCTGGCGTCGACGCGGATGTTGATGACTTCCACGGCGCCGTCCTTGAAGCGGTGGCCGTACTCCTCGAAGTGGGCGTCGTGGAAGGAGGCCTCGGCCTTCTCCAGCCAGGCCTGGTCGACCGGCCCTTCAGGTGCCACGAAGCGGATCTCGTACCCCTGGCCCTCGTAGCGTGCGTCGGCGAGCCAGACGAGCTTGCGTCGCCCGGCGGGCACGTCCTCGGCGTCGAGCTGCGCGTTGGCCTCCCGCTCCAGCGCCTCGTAGGAGGCCTGGATGGCGGCGGGGTCGGCATTGGCGAACGTGAACCGTCGGGTGGCGACGAACTCGTACTTCTCGTCGGTGGCCAGCAGGCCCGTGGCGGCAATGATGCCGGGGTGGGCCGGAATCAGCACCTTCGGGACCTCGAGCTCGGCCGCGATCTCGCACGCGAACAGGGCACCGGCACCGCCCGCCGCGACCAGGGTGAAGTCGCGCGGATCGTAACCGCGGCGTACGGAGTTCTGCTCGATCGCCTGGGTCATGCCGAACTTCTGGATCTGCAGGGCGCCGAGGGCGGCCTCCTCGATGCTCATGTCGAGGCGGTCTGCGACCTTGGCCATTGCGGCCCGGGCGGCGTCGACGTCGAGCTTCATGTCGCCGCCCGCGAGACTACGGCGGGCGCGCATGCGCCCGAGGATGAGCTGGGCGTCGGTCGACGTCGGCTCCGTGCCACCGCGGCCATAGCAGACCGGACCCGGAACGGCGCCCGCAGACTGGGGGCCGACGCGGAAGACCCCTCCCGCGTCGACATACGCGATGGAGCCACCGCCAGCACCGATGGTGTCGATGTCCACCATGGGCACCATCGCCTGGTGGTCGCCGATCTTGGTGTCCAGCAGGTGGCGCATGCGCAGTTCACCCTGGTAGGCGACCCCGATGTCCGCCGAGGTCCCTCCGATGTCCAAGGTGACGACGTTCTCGAAGCCGGACTGGCGACCGGCCCACATGCCCCCGATCAGGCCGCCCACCGGCCCGGACATCATCAGTGTGACGGGCCTCTTGGCGGCCTCTTTGATCGGGACCATGCCGCCTGAGGACTGCATGAGGAGGACTTCGCGCTGGTAGCCGAGCGCCCTGACCTGGGAGGCGAGCCGGGCGAGGTACTTGGAAACCTTGGGTCCCACGAAGGCATTGAGCGCGGTGGTGGAGAACCGCTCGTACTCCCGGTACAGCGGCACGATGTCGCTCGAGAGGGAGAGGTAGGCCTCGGGGAACTCTTCGGCCACGATCTCCCCGATCCGCTGCTCGTGGGCAGGGTTCAGGTAGGAGTGCAGGAGGCAGACCGCGATGGCCTCGACGCCGGCGTCCTTGAGCTGGCGGACGCGCTCGCGGACCTCGTCGGTGTCCAGAGGGACGAGGACATCCCCGTTCGGGGCAGTGACGCGCTCTCTGACGGTGAGACGATGACGGCGCTTGATGAGGGGCTTGGTCTGCCACGGCATGTCCTGCTGCAGCGAGAAGTTGTGCGGCTTCTTGTGCCGCGCGATGTGCAGGATGTCCCGGAAGCCCTCCGTGGTGATCATGCCCACCTCGGCGCCGGTGTGCGTCAGGGCGATGTTCGTCGCCACCGTGGTGCCGTGCACGAGCTGGTCGATCTCGGCGAGGTCGGTGCCGGCCTTCGCGACGAGCCGCTGGAGGCCCTCGATGACGGCATCAGACGGATCGTGCGGAGTGGAGGGCACCTTCTCGATGACAGCTCTCCCGGCTTCATCGTCGGAGAAGTAGAGGTCGGTGAATGTGCCGCCGACGTCGACGCCGATACGCTTCATGTGGCTTTCCTTTCGATCGCTCCGCCCTGGGGCTGGCGGAAACGGGATTTTGTTGCTTTCCCATCAAGCTAGTTGGGCGGTGAGCAACCTTGGTTTCGAACAGGTAAGACGTTTCGCACGTGAGCTGAATCACATATGCTGTTGCTGTGCTCCCAAAGTAGTTGCTTGCACAGCACCGCACAAGAGGTCACGCCGACATGACACAGGACTCTAAGATGAGAGCCACGCATCCGGCCGGAAGAGGAGTGGACCGTGGCAGGACGACCGCGCACCAGTGATGACGCACCCCAGGGGGCGGCGGCGTCCCTTCTCAACGGCCTCGGCGTGCTCGAGGCGTTCTCTATCGAGAAGCCCGTGCTCGGGGTCACGGAGATCGCCCAGAAGGTCGGTCTGCACAAGAGCACCGTCTCGCGGATCCTCACCGGGCTCGCCGATGCCGGCTACGTGCAGCGCGACGAGGCCACCGGGAGGTACCGGCTCGGGCTCGGTCTGCTCGCCCTCTCCGGACCGCTCCTGGCCGACCTCGATGTCCGGCGGGCGGCGCTTCCCTACCTCGAGGACCTCACCGAGCGGACGGGGGAGACGAGCGCGCTCGCGGTGTGGAACGGCCAGGAGGCTGTTGTCGTCGAGCAGGTTCCGAGCCCACACCAGGTCAAGCACACCGCGTCGATCGGGACCCGGTACAACAAGTTCGCCTCGTCGTCGGTGCGGGTGTTCCTCGCGGGTCTGGCCGAGGGCGCTGTGCGCGAACTGGTCGGCTCGGGCGCCGTGCTGGTGGGCGCGCCCTTCGACAGCGACGCTGCGGCGGCGGCAGAGCTCGCCGCGGTGGAGAAGGCGGGCGTGGCTGTCAATGACGGCGCGACGACACCCGAGGAATTCGGTGTCTCGGCGCCCGTGTGGGATTACCGGGGGCGCATGGCCGGATGCGTGACGGCGTCCGCTCCCCGCACGCGCGTGCAGGGCGAGGTTGCGGCCGAGCTCGCCGCGGCGGTGATAGAGGCGGCCGCCGGCGTCTCGGCGCGCCTCGGGTACGGGGCGAAGCGCGCCGCGGAGGCCTGACCCGGCCCCCCGCGTACCCGGAACCGGAGAAGGGGCGCGGGATGCGTACCCGAAACGGGGGAGGAGCGGGGCGGGGTGGGAGAGGGTCAGAGCACGGTGCGGATCGTCGCCTCGAAGCTCGTGACGTGCTCGAGCGCCATGCGCCCGGCGGTCTCGACATCGCCGTCGGCGATCGCGCGCAGCAGCTGGGCGTGCTCGTGGATGTGCCCGGCCACCGAGGGGACTTTGTCCAGGACCAGGCACCAGATGCGGGTGGCGAGGTTGTCGTAGCGGATGAGCGCGTCCGTGAGGTGCGGGTTGCCGGCCGCGGCATAGATGAGCCGGTGGACCGTGATGTCGTAGCGCATGAGCTCGCGCTGGTCGATCGGCTCGCGCAGCGCTTCGATCGCGTCGGCGGTCTCGCGCAGCCGCTGCCGCATGGAGGCCGAGGCGTCCCGCGCCGCGCGCCGGGCCGCGAGCGGCTCGAGCTGCTCGCGGATCTCCGAGACGTCGGCCAGCTCGGTGATGTCGACGGCGGTCGCGAACGTGCCGCGCCTTGGGTAGGACACCACCAGGTGGTCCACCTCGAGCCGCTTGAGCGCCTCGCGCACGGGGGTGCGCCCCACGCCGAGCTCCGCGGCGAGCGCCGTGTCGTTGATGGGCGCGCCGGGCTTGATCTCGAGCATGATCAGCCGGTCGCGGAGAGTCAGGTACGCCTGCTCCGCCAGCGACACCGCCGACGCCGCGTCCTCCAGTGCTGTGACCGTCACCTTCCGCCTCCTTCCGGGACTGCTTGACTCTGTGTGATCTCAACCATACTATCGATCTCAGAACTAATATATCAGTTGATTATTAGTCAGATATCAACGTCGACGTCAGACCGAAGGAGGCATGATGGAGAACCTTCTCGATCTCCCACTGGCCCAGGCCGATCCCGAGGTGGCCGAGGCCATCGCCGCCGAGCTCCGCCGGCAGCAGGGAACGCTCGAGATGATCGCGAGCGAGAACTTCGCGCCCACGGCAGTCATGGAGGCCCAGGGCTCCGTGCTGACGAACAAGTACGCGGAGGGCTACCCGGGCAGGCGCTACTACGGTGGCTGCGAGCACGTGGACGTCATCGAGCAGCTCGCCATCGACCGGGCCAAGGCCCTCTTCGGCGCCGAGTTCGCCAACGTCCAGCCGCACTCGGGCGCCCAGGCCAACGCCGCCGCGATGCACGCGCTCATCCAGCCCGGCGACACGATCATGGGCCTCGACCTCGCCCACGGCGGCCACCTCACGCACGGGATGAAGATCAACTTCTCCGGCAAGCTCTACAAGGTGGTCCCGTACCAGGTGTCCGAGAAGGACCACCGGATCGACATGGCACAGGTCGAGCGCCTCGCCGAGGAGCACCGGCCGCAGCTCATGATCGCCGGCTGGTCCGCCTACAGCCGCCAGCTGGACTTCGCCGAGTTCCGCCGCATCGCGGACAAGGTTGGCGCGTTCCTGCTCGTGGACATGAGCCACTTCGCCGGCCTCGTCGCCACGGGCCTGCACCCGAACCCGGTCCCGCACGCGCACGTCACCACCACGACGACCCACAAGACCCTCGGCGGCCCGCGCGGCGGCATCATCCTCACCAATGACCCCACACTGGCCAAGAAGGTCAACTCGGCCGTGTTCCCGGGCCAGCAGGGCGGCCCGCTCGAGCACGTGATCGCCGGCAAGGCCGTCGCCTTCAAGTTCGCCGCGACCGAGGAGTTCGCCGACCGGCAGCGCCGCACCCTCGAGGGTGCCCGCATCCTCGCCGACCGGCTCACCCAGCCCGACCTCGCCGAGGCGGGGATCGGCGTCGTCAACGGCGGCACCGACGTCCACCTGGTCCTCGTGGACCTGCGCCACTCCGAGCTCGACGGCCAGCAGGGCGAGGACCGCCTCCACCGCATCGGCATCACGGTCAACCGCAATGCCGTCCCGTTCGACCCGCGCCCGCCGATGGTGTCCTCGGGCCTGCGGATCGGCACCCCGGCCCTCGCGACCCGCGGCTTCGGCGCCGCGGAGTTCACCGAGGTCGCCGACATCATCGCGGCCGCCCTGGCGCCCGAGTTCGACGACGAGCTCGCCGCCTCGCTGCGCTCCCGCGTCGCCGTCCTGGCCGACAAGCACCCCCTCTACCCGAACCTGACCCCGGCCGAGTCCGGGGCCTCCACCGAGAACGGAGCCCAGTGATGGCGGACCTCCTGCCCGAACACCCGGACTTCCTCTGGCGCAACCCGGACCCGAAGCCCTCCTACGACGCCGTGATCGTCGGCGGTGGCGGCCACGGCCTCGCCACCGCCTACTACCTCGCGGCCCACCACGGCATGACCAACATCGCGGTCCTCGAGCGCGGCTGGCTCGCCGGCGGGAACATGGCCCGCAACACCACGATCATCCGCTCGAACTACCTCTGGGACGAGTCCGCGGCGATCTACGAGCACTCCCTCAAGCTGTGGGAGGCCCTGCCCGACGAACTCGAGTACGACTTCCTGTTCAGCCAGCGCGGCGTCATGAACCTCGCCCACACGCTCCAGGACGTGCGCGAGTCGGTCCGCCGCGTGGGCGCGAACAAGCTCAACGGCGTGGACGCCGAGTGGCTGGACGCGGACCAGGTCAAGGAGCTCTGCCCGATCATCAACACCAGCGAGGACATCCGCTACCCGGTCCTCGGCGCGACCTACCAGCCCCGCGCGGGCATCGCCAAGCATGACCACGTGGCCTGGGCGTTCGCCCGCAAGGCGGACGAGCTCGGCGTCGACATCATCCAGAACTGCGAGGTCACCGGCTTCGTCAAGGACGGCAACCGCGTGGTCGGCGTGAAGACGAACCGCGGCACGATCAACACCGGCAAGGTCGCGCTCTGCGCCGCGGGCCACTCGAGCGTCCTGGCCAAGCTCGCCGGCTTCGACCTGCCGATCCAGTCCCACCCGCTCCAGGCGCTCGTCTCCGAGCTCCACGAGAAGGTCCACCCCACGGTGGTCATGTCCAACCACGTCCACGTCTACGTCTCGCAGGCGCACAAGGGCGAGCTCGTCATGGGCGCCGGTATCGACTCGTACAACGGGTACGGCCAGCGCGGCGCGTTCCACGTCATCGAGGAGCAGATGGCCGCGGCCGTCGAGCTGTTCCCGATCTTCGCCCGGGCGCACCTGCTGCGCACGTGGGGCGGCATCGTGGACGTCACCCTCGACGCGTCCCCGATCGTGGGCAAGGCCCCGGTCGAGAACATGTACGTCAACTGCGGCTGGGGCACCGGCGGCTTCAAGGGCACCCCCGGCGCCGGCTGGACCATGGCCCACACGATCGCCACCGGCGAGCCGCACGCCCTCAACCTGCCCTTCGCCCTCGAGCGCTTCGAGACCGGCGCCCTCATCGACGAGCACGGCGCCGCAGCCGTCGCCCACTGACGCACCCGAAAGGAGCACGAGCATGCTGCTCATCACCTGCCCGAACTGTGGGCCGCGGGACGAGACCGAGTTCCACTACGGCGGCCAGGCCCACATCGCCTACCCCGAGAACCCCGCCGAGCTGACCGACGCCGAGTGGTCGCGGTACCTGTTCTACCGGGAGAACCCGAAGGGAGCCTTCGCCGAGCGCTGGGTGCACTCCGCCGGGTGCCGGAAGTGGTTCAACGCCGTCCGCGACACGGTCACCTACGAATTCAAGAGCATCTACACCGGCGCCGCACCAGCGACGACCACCGCAGCAGCCACGAATGGAGGCCAGAAGTGAGCCCCGCATCCCAGAGCCACCGTCTCCCCGCCGAGAAGGCGCAGGGCGCGCGGATCGACCGCGAGAAGGCCCTGAAGTTCACCGTGGACGGGACCGAGTACACGGGCTTCGCCGGCGACACCGTCGCCTCGGCCCTGCTCGCCAACGGCGTCATCGAGACCGCCCCGTCCCTGTACCTGGGCCGTCCCCGCGGCATCCTCGCCGCCGGCGTCGAGGAGCCCAACGCCCTGCTCAAGGTCCTCCAGCGCGGCGCCGGCGGCATCGACGAGTCGATGCTCCCGGCCCCCATCGTGGAGCTCACCGACGGCCTGGCCGCCGAGTACCTCTCCGGTCTCGGCAAGCTGGACCCGCGCAAGGACGAAGCCCTCTACGACAAGAAGCACGTCCACACCGACGTCCTCGTCATCGGCGGCGGCCCCTCCGGCCTCGCCGCGGCCCGCGAGGCGGCCCGGACCGGCGCCCGCGTGATCCTCATCGACGACCAGCCCGAGCTGGGCGGCTCCCTCCTCTCCGCCCCGGCGGAGACGGTCGACGGCGTCCCCGCGCCCGAGTGGGTCGCGGCGGCTGCCGCCGAGCTCGCCGCGGCGGACGAGGTCACCGTGCTGACCCGCACGAACGCGTTCGGCTCCTACGACTCGAACTACGTCGTGGCCCTCGAGTCCCGCACCGACCACCTCGGCACCGAGGCGGCCCGCGAGCTGGGCGCCCAGGGCGTCTCGCGCCAGCGGCTGTGGCACATCCGTGCCGCCCAGGTGGTCCTCGCGACGGGCGCCCACGAGCGCCCGATCGTGTTCGCGGACAACGACCGCCCGGGCATCATGCTCGCCTCGGCCGCCCGCACCTACCTCAACCGCTACGGGGTGCGTCCGGGGTCCTCGGCGGTGGTCTTCACGACCAACGACTCCGCCTACGCCACGGCCCTCGACCTGGCCGCCGCGGGCGTTCCCGTCGGCGCCGTCGTCGACGCCCGCGCCGAGAAGACCGAGGCCGCCCGCGCGGCCGAGGCCGCCGGCATCCGCGTCCTCGCAGGGTCCGCGGTGAGCGGCACCGAGGCCGGCACCGGCACCCGGCTGGGCGCCGTCGTCGTCCGCGGCCTCACTGCCGCAGGCGACGGAACGGTGGAGCTGACCGGCGAGGCCGAGCGGATCGAGGCGGACCTCCTGGCCGTCTCGGGCGGCTGGAGCCCCGTGGTGCACCTGTTCAGCCAGCGCCAGGGCAAGCTGCGCTGGGACGAGGACCTCGCCGGCTTCATCCCGGCCGGCACGGTCGAGGCACAGCAGGTCGTGGGCTCGGCCCGCGGCTCCTACGCCACGGCGGACGTGGTCTCCGAGGGCGCCCACGCCGGCGCCGTCGCGGCCTTCAACGCGGGCTTCATCACCGAGGCCGGCCAGCACGCCACCGCCGTGTCCTCCCACCCGGCCGTCGCCTCGGCCCCGACCCGCCAGCTCTGGCTCGTGCCGGGCGAGAGCGGCGGCCCGGCCGACTGGAACACCCACTTCGTGGACTTCCAGCGCGACCAGACGGTCCACGACGTCCTCCGCGCGACCGGGGCCGGCATGCGCTCGGTCGAGCACGTCAAGCGCTACACCTCGATCTCCACCGCCAACGACCAGGGCAAGACCTCGGGCGTGAACGCGATCGGCGTCATTGCCGCCGCGCTCAAGGGGGACGGCGACGCCCCCGGCATCGGGCAGATCGGCACGACGACGTTCCGCGCCCCGTACGCCCCCGTCGCCTTCGCGGCGGTGGCCGGCCGCAAGCGCGGGGAACTGTTCGACCCCGAGCGGATCACCTCGATCCACCCGTGGCACGTGGAGCACGGCGCGAAGTTCGAGTTCGTCGGCCAGTGGCTGCGCCCGTGGTACTTCCCCCAGGGCGAGGAGACCATGGACGAGGCGGTGCTGCGCGAGTGCGCCGCCGTGCGCGAGTCCGTGGGCTTCATGGACGCCACCACCCTAGGCAAGATCGAGATCTGGGGTGCCGACTCCGGCGAGTTCCTCAACCGGATCTACACCAACGCGTTCAAGAAGCTCGCCCCGGGCATGGGCCGCTACGGCGTCATGTGCGGCCCGGACGGGATGATCTTCGACGACGGCGTGACCCTCCGGCTCGACCAGGACCGCTACTTCATGACCACCACCACCGGCGGCGCCGCGAAGGTCCTGGACTGGCTCGAGGAGTGGCACCAGACCGAGTGGCCCGAGCTGGACGTGAACTTCTCGTCCGTGACCGAGCAGTGGACCACGGTCGCCGTGGTCGGCCCGAAGTCCCGCGCGGTCATCGCCAAGGTGGCCCCGGAGCTCGACGTCGACAACGACGCCTTCCCGTTCATGGCCTGGCGCGACACCGTCCTGGCCTCGGGCATCCCGGCCCGTGTGTGCCGCATCTCGTTCTCGGGCGAGCTCGCCTACGAGATCAACGTCGCCGCCTGGTACGGCCTGCAGGTCTGGGAGGACGTGGCCGAGGCCGGCGCCGAGTTCGACATCACCCCGTACGGCACCGAGACCATGCACGTGCTGCGCGCCGAGAAGGGCTACCCGATCGTCGGCCAGGACACCGACGGCACCGTGACCCCTCAGGACGCCGGCATGGAGTGGATCGTCTCCAAGGCCAAGGACTTCGTGGGCAAGCGCTCCTACTCGCGGCTCGACACGGCCCGCGTGGACCGCAAGCACCTCGTGTCCCTGCTGCCCGTCGACCCGGCCTTCCGCCTCCCGGAGGGCACCCAGGTGGTGGAGCAGGGCATCGCCCTCAACCCCGCCTACGGGCCCGTGCCCATGCAGGGCCACGTCACGTCGAGCTACCACTCGGCGGCGCTGGGGCGGTCCTTCGCCCTCGCACTCATCAAGAACGGCCGCAACCGCATCGGCGAGACGCTCACCGCCGTCGCCGGGGACCGGGTCGTTGACGTCCTGGTCGGTGAAACCGTCCTCTTTGACCCCGAAGGGAAGCGCCGTGATGGCTGAGACGATTGCTGAAGTGACTGCCGCCCCGAGCACCGCCGGAGCACCGGCCCTGCGCCGCAGCCCCGCGGCCCACCTCTCCGGTGCGTTCGCCGCGGCGGCCGTTGCGGGAGACCGCGCCGTGGCCGTCCGCGAGGTCCCGTTCCTGACCCAGCTCGGCCTGCGCGCCGTGCCCGGGTCGGCGGGGGCCGCCGCCCTCGAGTCCGCGCTCGGCACCTCGCTGCCCGCAGGGCACGGGAAGACCTCCGCGGGCGGCGGCTACACCCTCCTGTGGATCGGACCCGACGAGTTCCTCGCCGTGGCCGACGAGGCCCCGAGCTCCGCCACCGAGGACCGCGGGCCCGCCGAGGCGGCCCGCCTGGGCACGGCGCTCGGCGAGGCCGGCGCGCGGACCCCGGGCGCCGTCGTCGACCTCTCCGCCAACCGGACCACGTTCGAGCTCACCGGGCCCAGCGCCCGCGCGGTGCTCGAGAAGGGCGTCTCCTTCGACCTGCACCCGCGGCACTTCGCCGCCGGCACGGCCATCGCGACGATCCTGGACCACGTGCCCGTCCTCGTGTGGAAGACGGGAGAGGAGACGTACCGGGTCCTGCCGCGCGCGTCCTTCGCCGACCACGTTGGCCGCTGGCTCATCGACGCGATGCGCGAATTCGCGGCTCCGGAGGTGCGGTAGCCGATGGCGGGCCAGGCGCGCGAGTACGTCCTGACGCTCGACTGCGCCGAGGGACCCGGGATCGTGTACGCGGTCTCCGGGTTCCTCGCCGAGCGCGGGTGCGACATCGTGGACATCAAGCAGTTCGGGGACCGCCGCGGCGGGCACTTCTACATGCGGGTGCACTTCGAGGCGCCTGCCGCGGAAGTCGGCGCGGAGGGTGCGCCCCAGGGCACGGATGACGACGGCGATCGCCTCCGCACCGAATTCGCACCGGTGGCGGCGCGGTTCGGCATGGAGTGGAAGCTGCGCCCGGCGGGCGAGCGGACGCGCGTGCTGCTCATGGTCTCCAAGTTCGGCCACTGCCTCAACGACCTGCTCTTCCGGGCGCGGGTGGGCGAGCTGCCGATCGACATCGTGGCGGTCGTCTCCAACCACGAGGACCACCGCGGGCTCGTGGAGTGGCACGGCATCCCCTACCACCACATCCCGGTGACCCAGGAGACCAAGCCCGAGGCGGAGGCCAAGCTCCTGGCGCTCGTGGACGCGTACGCGGTGGAGCTCGTCGTGCTCGCCCGCTACATGCAGGTCCTCTCCGACCAGCTGGCCACGAAGATGTCGGGCCGGGTGATCAACATCCACCACTCGTTCCTGCCCTCGTTCAAGGGCGCCAAGCCCTACCACCAGGCGTGGGAGCGCGGGGTCAAGACCGTGGGGGCCACGGCCCACTACGTCAACGCCGAGCTCGACGAGGGGCCGATCATCGCCCAGCAGGTCATCGAGGTGGACCACACCCACGCGCCCGAGGACCTCGTGGCGGTGGGCCGGGACGCCGAGTGCAAGGCGCTCTCCAACGCGGTGCGCTGGCACTGCGAGGGTCGCGTGATCCTCAACGGCAGCCGCACCGTGGTGCTGCGGTAGCCGCAGCGCCCCGCGAAGGTCATCTTCCGGGGGCGTCCGTCCTCGCGGCGGCGTCCCCCGGGAGGTGGCCTTCTGCCGTGCGGCCGGCTCTGCGCGCGCCGCTGCGTCCGGCCCGCAGGCCCAGGTAGCTGCCCGCGAGCACGAGCAGGCCGCCGAGGAAGAGAGCAGGGGTGAGCGCCTCGGAATCGAGCAGCGAGGAGACGATGACCGCCGGGATGGGCACGAACAGGAACTGGTAGGAGGTCGCCGAGGCGCTCCAGCGCCGCAGCACGTACAGGAACGCCGCGAAGAGGATGAGCGTCGAGACGACGAGGAAGCCGAACGCCGCGAACGTCTCCCCGCGCACCGGCACCCTCCAGCGCTCGCCGGCCAGGGGCGAGGCCACGGCCAGGGCCACCGCGCCCACCGCCATCCCGACCGCGTTGAGCGGGGCGCCCGGGACCGGCGGGAAGACCTTGACGACCACGGCGCCGGCGCCGATGGAGACTGCTGCTGCGGCCATGCAGGCGATGCCCAGGAGTGAGGAGGCGGAGAACGCCGTCGTGCCCGCCCCGCTGACCACGGCGATGCCGGCGACGGCCACGAGCGTTCCCGCGAACCGGCGCCAGCTGAACGCCTCGACCCCGGCGCCGGCGGCGATCAGCAGCGTGGCCAGCGGCACGGAGGCGAGCACGATCTGCGCGAGCCCCGCGTGCACCTCGCGGAGGGCCTCGTAGATGAAGCCGTAGGCCAGGCCGAAGTTGAGCAGCCCGTACAGCAGCGCCCCGGCCAGGGCCCTTCCCCGCGGCCAGGCCCGGCGGCCGGCGGCGGCGACGGCGGCGAAGACGAGGGCCGCGACCGCGAAGCGCGCCGCGGCGCCGAACAGCGGGTCGAGCTCGCGGTTGCTGTAGCGGATCGCGACGGCGTTGCCGCCCGTGACGACCACCGCCGCCACGAACACCGCCGCAGTGTGCACGTCCCGGCCGCCTGCAGCGCTCACCCCCTCAGTGTGCGCCTGCCCGGGCTCCCGGGCTATCCGCGGTATTCGGGGTTGGGGTGGTCGGGGTTGGAGAGGTCCCAGTTCGCGACGACGTTGCCGTGCGCGGGGATCCCGCCGGCATCCCTGATCCGCCGCGCCGTGTGGAGCATGTTCCACGCGGCGAAGACCGCATTGCGCGTGGTCCAGTGGTTGCGGGCGCCCCGGTTGTCGTCCAGGTAGGACGGTCCGGGGCCTGCCTCGCCGTTCCAGTACGCGTCCGCCTGGGGCGGGATGGTGAAGCCGATGTGGCTGAGGGCGTACAGCAGCTGCGCGGCGCAGTGCTTGCCGCCGTCCTCGTTGCCGGTGACGATCACGCCGCCGACCTTCCCGTAGTACGCCCACTGGCCGCGCTCGTTGGCCTCGCCCGAGTACCCGTAGAGCCGCTCGACCACCTTCCGCGTCACCGAGGACTGGTCGCCCAGCCACGTCGGGGTCGCGAGGACCACGATGTCCGCGGGCTCGATGAGCGAGCGGTACAGGTCCGGGAACGCGTCGGTCTCCCACCCGTGCCCGCGCATGTCCGGGTAGACGCCGGGCGGGATGTCGTGGTCCACGGCCCGGATCTCGTCCACGCGGGCGCCCACGCCCTCGAGGACATGCCTGCTCACGGCGATCAGGCCGTCGGTGTGGCTCTGCTCCGGGCTGCGCTTGAGCGTGCCGTTGAGGTACACGGCGCGCAGGTCCGAGAAGTCGGCGGTGCTCGCCGCGATCTCGGCGTCGATGAACGCCTGGACTGATGGCGGCAGCATGGGCCGTCTCCTTCCGTACAGGGTCCCTCCCCAGCCACGATGCTAGGCGCGCCGGCGACCGGAGGGGAGTGGCGGCGTCGTGCGCAAGTCAGGCCCGCTGCGGCGCCGGCCCATGGGAGCGGATGGCGAGGAAGCCCGAGGCGGCCATCACCACGAGCGCGCCCAGGACCAGGGCGAGGGGGGCCTGCCAGTTGCCGGCCGCCTCGTGGAGCCCGCCCATGATGATCGGGCCGGTCGAGGCGACGGCGTAGCCGACCGACTGGATGAGCGCCGTCATCCGCCGGTTCTCGTCGAGCGAGCGGGCCCGGTTGATCACCACCGTGAACACGACCGTGAACGTGCCGCCCTGGGCGATCCCGCCCAGCACCGCCCACAGGATCCACACGCCCGGCGCCACGAGGAGCCCCGCGGGGAGCACGACCCAGCACGCGGCCACGAGGGCGAACAGGCGCATCGGCCCCCACCCGAACAGGTGGGCCAGGGCCGGGACGAGGAGGGGCCCCGCGATCGCGAACACCTGCAGGAGGCTCGCGCCGAGGCCCGCCTCGGAGGGCGTCATCCCCTGGGTCTGGACGAGGTAGCTGGGCAGCCACAGGGTCATGGCGTAGTAGCCCACGTTGTGCAGCGCGAACGTGAGCGTGAACAGCCACATCATGCGCCGGTTGGCCCGGCTGACCCCGGGCTGCGGGACGATCGGCAGGGGGCCCGTCTCGGTTCCCGGCAGCGCCTGCGCGGCCTTGAGCTCCGCCCGGCGACGCACCGCCTCCCGGGCGAGCCGGCCCGGGAAGTCGGCGTCCGACCAGCGGGGGCCGTCCTTGCCCGGCGGGAAGACGAAGAACCATGCGCCCGCGGCGATCGCCGTGAGGCCGAGCCAGGACACGAGCGAGCCCTGCCAGCCGATCGCCGCGGCGAGCGGGGCGGTCAGCGCGGAGGCGAGCGTGGTGCCCACGTTCACGGCCGCGGTCGTGACACCCGTCATGAGCCCGGCGCGGAGGGGGAAGTCGCGCCCCACGAGCAGCGGCGTGGCCACATTGACGATCGTCATCGCCACACCGATCACCACGGTGCCGATCAGCGCCCCCGGCGCGCCGCCGAAGGAGCGGATCGCGACGCCGGCGGCCAGGCCGCCGAAGAAGTACAGGACCGCGTGGTTGATGCCGATCCTGCCCATGAGCCAGGCGGCGGCCGGGGTCACGAGCCCGAAGCACAGCACCGGGATCGAGGCGAGGAGGCCGACGACGGCGGCGCTCAGGCCCGTGTCCCGCTGGATGTCGCCCAGCACCGGGCCGAGGGCGACGACGGGGGCCCGGGAGTTGAGGGACATGAGGCCGACGGCGATCAGTGCCAGCGCCGCGGTGCGGCTGATCCGGCGGGTCACGGGGATCCTTTCGGCAGGGGAGGGAGCCCTCTCACCTTCTCACGGGCGGGCCCGGGGTCCGCCGCATGTGACGCCCTTGACCTGACAAAGTTCCCACGGAGGAAAGTTTGTAAGGACAAAGTGTTGCCGCCACGGCGCCGGAGGGGTAGGGTTGATTTGTCAGGACAAAGTACCAGAGTGAAGGATCCGCCTCCATGCCCCTCGTCCGCATCGACGTCGCCGCCGGCCGCACCCCCGAGCAGCTTGCCCGCATCAGCCGGGCCATCCATGAGGCCATCCTCGCCGAATACCGGATCCCCGAACGCGACTACTTCCACATCGTCACCGAGCATGCCCCGGGCCAGATTGTCGCGCAGGATGCGGGCCTCGGATTCGAGCGCTCGGGCGGCGTGGTGATGATCCAGGTCTTCACGCAGGGAGGGCGCGGCCAGGAGGCCAAGGGGGCCCTCTTCGCCGCCGTGGCCCGCAATCTCGCCGACGCCGGCGTGGCAGGCGAGGACGTCTTCATCGGCTACGTCGAGAACACCGCGGGGGACTGGTCCTTCGGGTTCGGCCGCGCGCAGTACGTCACCGGCGAGCTGGCGGTGCCCACCCGGTGACCGCCGCCGGCTGACATGGCAAGTTGTCAGTACAAACCTTTGACAGGACATTAAATCTGTAGCAGAGTTGGACCTGTGGCCGACGCCACAGGCAGCGAAGCCGGCCCGGGCCACCGGGCGCACGAGGAAAGGCACCGCGAAGTGACCTACGACCTTCTCACGATGGGGCGCATCAGCGTCGACATCTACCCCAACGACATCGGCGTCGGCCTGGCGGACGTGACGAGCTTCGGCAAGTACCTGGGCGGCTCGCCGTCGAACGTCGCCGTCGCCGCCGCGCGCCACGGCCGCGCCACCGCCGTCGTGACCCGCACCGGCGACGACCCGTTTGGCAGCTACCTGCACCGCGAGCTGGCCAAGTTCGGCGTGGACGACCGGTTCGTCACCCCAGTCGCGGGGCTGCAGACCCCCGCGACGTTCTGCGCGATCATGCCGGCCACGCACCAGTTCCCGCTCTACTTCTACGGCCGCTTCCCCACGGCACCGGACCTGCAGATCCGCACCGAGGAGCTCGACCTCGATGCGATCCGGGACGCGCGGATCTTCTGGTCCACCGTGACAGGCCTGTGCCAGGAGCCCAGCCGCTCGGCGCACGTCGCCGCCCACGAGGCCCGCCCCCGCGCCGGGCTCGCCGAGGGCCAGTTCACGGTCCTCGACCTCGACTACCGCCCCATGTTCTGGGATTCCGAGGACGCCGCCCGCGAGCAGGTCGTCCGCGTCCTGCCGCACGTCACGGTCGCAATCGGCAACGAGGAGGAGTGCGCGGTCGCCGTCGGCCACGGCACGCCGGACGAGCAGGCCGACCGCCTCCTCGCCGCGGGCGTGGAGATCGCCGTCGTCAAGCTCGGCCCCGAAGGGGTCATGGCCAAGACCCGCTCCGAGCGGGTGGTCTCCGCCCCCGTCCCCGTCGAGACCCTCAACGGCCTCGGCGCCGGCGACTCGTTCGGCGGGGCGTTCTGCCACGGCCTGCTGGCCGGGTGGCCGCTGGCCCAGGTCCTCGACTACGCCAACGCCGCCGGCGCGATCGTCGCCTCCCGGCTCTCGTGCGCCGACGCGATGCCGACGCCGGCCGAGGTCACCTCGCTGCTGGCCGAACGAGGCCGGCTCGTGCCCGAGGCGGTGGCCCAGTGAGCGCCACGACCGAGACGAACGCCGCCGCTGCACCGCTGCGGGACGCGCACGACGACGACCCCCGCCGCTACGAGCACCTCACCAAGATCCGCCTCGAGGACCCGCAGGCAGTCGCCCGGGCGGCCAAGGCCCGCCGCCGCCACCCCGGCCCGGTGCTCGGGAAGCAGAACTTCATCGTGGCCGCCGACCACCCTGCCCGCGGGGCCCTGGCCGCGCAGGGCCGGCCCGAGGCCATGGCCGACCGGCGGGAGCTGCTCGACCGGCTCCAGGTCGCCCTGGCCGACCCGGCGGTGGACGGCGTGCTCGCGAGCCCGGACATCATGGACGACCTCCTGCTCCTGGGGGCGCTCGAGGGCAAGCTCGTCTTCGGGTCGATGAACCGCGGCGGCCTCGCCGGGTTCGTCAACGAGCTCGACGACCGCTTCACCGGCCACACGGCCGAGGCCCTCGCCGCGCTGGGTGCTGACGGCGGCAAGATGCTCACCCGCATCGCGCTCGGCGACCCGGCCACCGCCTCGATCCTCGAGAACACCGCGAAGGCGATCGACGCGCTCGCCGCCCGCGGACTCATCGCGATGGTCGAGCCCTTCCTCTCGGCCTGGGTGGACGGCGAGGTCAAGAACGACCTCTCCGCGGAGGCCGTCGTCAAGTCGGTCGCCATCGCCGAGGGCCTCGGCTCCACGAGCGCGTACACGTGGATGAAGCTGCCCGTCGTGGCCGAGATGGAGCGCGTCATGGCCGCCACCACGATGCCTACCGTGCTCCTAGGCGGGGACCCGGCCGGGCACCAGGACGAGGTCTTCGCCTCGTGGGGCCGCGCGCTCGCGCTGCCGGGCGTGCAGGGCCTGACCGTGGGCCGGACCCTGCTCTACCCGGCCGACGGCGACGTGGCCGGTGCCGTCGCAGCCGCGGCCTCGCTGCTGCACACCGAAGAGATCAAGCCGAAGGAGGCTTCCCAGTGAGCACTACCCGCAGGATGACCGTCGCCCAGGCGGTCGTCGAGTTCCTGGGCCGCCAGTACACGGTCGACTCGGTGGGCGGCCCGGGCGGCGGCGCCTACCGCGAGCGGCTCATCCCCGGCATGTTCGGGATCTTCGGCCACGGCAACGTGGCCGGGGTGGGGCAGGCGCTCAAGCAGTGGCAGGTCGCCGACCCGGTCCTCATGCCGTACTACCAGGGCCGCAACGAGCAGGCCCAGGCCCACCAGGCCGTCGGCTACGCCCGCCACACCCGGCGCCGCCAGACCTTCGCGATCTCGACCTCGATCGGCCCGGGCTCGTCCAACCTGCTCACCGGCGCGGCCCTCGCCACGGCCAACCGCCTCCCGGCCCTCCTCCTGCCCTCGGACACGTTCGCGACCCGCGCCGCGGACCCCGTCCTGCAGCAGCTCGAGCAGCCGCACGGCTACGACATCACGGTCAACGACGCGTTCCGCCCGCTCTCGAAGTACTTCGACCGGGTTGCCCGGCCCGAGCAGCTCTTCTCCGCGCTCCTGCACGGCCTGCGCGTCCTGACGGACCCCGCCGAGACCGGTGCCGTGACGATCGCCCTGCCGCAGGACGTCCAGGCCGAGGTCTTCGAGGTCCCGGAGGAGTTCCTCGCCGAGCGCGAGTGGCGCATCCGCCGCCCCGAGCCCGAGGCCGAGGACATCGCCGAGGCCGCCCGCCGCATCCGCGCCGCGAAGCGCCCGGTGGTGATCGCGGGCGGCGGCGTGCTGTACGCCTTCGCCACCGAGCAGCTGCGCGCGTTCGCCGAGGCCACCGGCATCCCGGTCGGCTGGACCCAGGCCGGCGTCGGCTCCCTCGCGTGGGACCACCCGCAGGCCCTCGGCGCAGTCGGTTCGACCGGTACGACGGCGGCGAACGCGCTCGTGCGCGACGCCGACCTCGTGATCGGCATCGGCACCCGCTACGAGGACTTCACCACCGCCTCGCGCACCGCGTTCCAGGACCCGGGCGTGCAGTTCGTGAACATCAACGTCGCCCCGATCGACGCCTACAAGCACGGCACGTCGCTGCCGATCGTCGCCGACGCGCGCAAGGCGCTCGCCGCGCTCACGACGGCGGTGGGCGGCTACCGCGTCGGCGGCGAGCTCGAGCGCGTGGTCGCCGACGAGAAGGCCCGCTGGGACGACACGGTGGACGCCGCGTTCGCCCAGGACCACCAGCCCCTCGTCTCCCAGAACGCCATCATCGGCGCGGTCAACCGTGCGATGGACCCGCGCGACGTCGTGATCTGCGCCGCCGGGTCCCTCCCGGGCGATCTGCACAAGATGTGGCGCATCCGCGACCCCTTCGGCTACCACGTCGAGTACGCCTACTCCTGCATGGGCTACGAGATCCCCGGCGGCCTCGGCGTCAAGCGCGCAGCCCTCGACGGGACGGCGAAGGGCGAGGAGAACAGGGACGTCGTCGTCATGGTCGGGGACGGCTCCTACCTGATGATGCACACCGAGCTCGTCACCGCCGTCGCGGAGGGCATCAAGCTCATCACGGTGCTCATCCAGAACCACGGCTACGCCTCGATCGGCGCGCTGTCCGAGCAGCTCGGTTCGCAGCGCTTCGGCACGAAGTACCGCACCCTGGACCGGGCGCACCACACGTTCGACGACGGCGAGAAGCTCCCGATCGACCTCGCCACGAACGCCGAGAGCCTCGGCGTCACGGTGTACCGCATCGAGCCCGGCCCCAACGCCATCGCCGACCTCGAGGCCGCGATCGGCAAGGCCAAGGCCGCCCCGGAGGGCAGCGGCCCGATCGTGATCCACATCGAGTCGGACCCGCTCATCGACGCCCCCAGCTCGGAGTCGTGGTGGGACGTGCCCGTCTCCGGCGCCTCCGAGCTGGAATCCACCCAGCAGGCCTTCCAGACCTACACCGACCACAAGTCGCGCCAGCGGCCCTTCCTCGGCTGACCCCTCAACAGTCGGCCAGAGACCCCTCAACGGTCCGCCAGAGACCCCTCAACGCTGAGAAGTACCCCAACAGGAGCACATGAGATGACTGTCAAGACCATTCCGCACTTCCTCAATGGTGAGGAGACCCAGGGCGTCGGCGAGCGGACGCAGCCGGTGTTCAACCCGGCCACCGGGGA
>NZ_JAUSTE010000022.1 GCF_030812675.1 Sinomonas atrocyanea
CCCGTCGCAGTAGTCGCCGCGCTCGACCAGGGCCACGTCGACGCCCTGGAGGGCGAGATCGCGGAAGGTGCCGACGCCGTTGATGCCGCCGCCGATGATCAGGACCTTCGCGTGGGGCCTGGCCTTGAGCGACGCGACCCCCGTGCGGGGGGCGGGCTGGGCGGGGTTGTGGTTCTGGGGCACGTGGACCTCCTTGGCCTAGGTTGTGCGTGGCGCTCCCGCTATTCTTTGAAGGGCTGCAAAAGAAGTTCAAGCCGTCTGCACAAACGTGCAGAAAGGACCGCCGTGGGACCCTCCGAGACCGATCCGTACCGCCCGGATGTGAGACGAAGCTCACCCGGGGCCATTTCGCGCCGGCACCAGGACGCCCTGCTCGCGGCCCGCCTCTACTACCTGCAGGACCTCACCATGGACGGGATCGCGCGCCAGCTGCGCACCTCGCGCTCGACCGTGTCGCGCCTGCTCACCCTCGCCCGCGAGTCGGGGCTCGTCCAGATCCAGATCCACAGCCCGATCGATTCCGCGGTCGAGCTCGAGACGGCCGTGGCGGCCCAGTTCGGCATGGCCCCCTCTTCGGTGCACGTGGTTCCGCAGGTCGACAACCTCAACGAGGCGGAGACCCTGGACCGCGTCGCCATGTATGCCGCCCGCACCCTGACTCCCCTGGTGTCCTCGAGGACGGTCATCGGGATCGCATGGGGCTCGACCCTCAGTGCGATGAGCCGCTACCTCAACCGCAAGCCGACCCACGGCACGACCGTGGTCCAGCTCAACGGCGCGGCCAACACCCAGACGATGGGGCTGGGCTACGCCAGCGAGATCATGCGGCGCTTCGGGAGGGCCTTCGACGCGGACGTCGAGGAGTTCCCGGTCCCCGCGTTCTTCGACCGGCCCGAGACCAAGGAGTGGATGTGGCGCGAGCGCAGCGTGCGCCGCGTCCTCGCGGTGCAGGAGCGCATGTCCCTCGCAGTCTTCGGCGTGGGCTCGGTCGATGCCGAGGTGCCCAGCCACGTCTACTCCGGCGGCTACCTCGACCGCGACGACCTCGAGTCCCTGGCCGCGCAGGGAGTGGTGGGGGACGTCGCCACGGTCTTCTTCCGCGAGGACGGGTCCTCGGACGGGATCGGCCTCAACGCCCGCGCCACCGGCCCGGACTTCGCGGCGCTGCGCAGGGTCCCGCGCCGCCTGTGCATCGTCTCGGGCCCGTCCAAGGCGGCGGCGCTGCGCGGCGCCCTCAAGGCGCGCCTCGTCACCGACCTGATCGTGGACGAGGCGACGGGCAGGGCACTGCTGACCGAGCATGCCTAGTCCGGGGTCCGGTGCGGCCGCTCCGGCGGGGCGCGCCGGTAGGGTGGAGACCATGATCGCGTCCCCCACGGTCCCCCTTGCCCGCGGCGTGGCCATCCCCCAGCTCGGGTTCGGCCTGTACAAGGTGCCCCCCGAAGATGCGGAGCGGCTGGCGGGTGACGCGCTCGCGGCCGGTTACCGGAGCCTCGACACCGCCGCGATGTACGGCAACGAGGCCGGCGTGGGCCGAGCCGTCCGCCGGGCCATGTCCCACGCCCGCGCCGGCCGCCTCGAGCGCGGCGAGCTGTTCGTCACCACGAAGATCTGGAACACGGATCAGGGGTACGACGCCGCCCTGCGGGCCTTCGACTGCAGCCAGGCCGAACTCGGGCTCGACGTCGTGGACCTGTGCCTCATCCACTGGCCGTGCCCGCGCAGGGACCTGTACGTGGACACCTACCGGGCACTCGTCCGGCTGCGCGAGGACGGGAGGGTCCGTGCCGTCGGCGTGAGCAACTTCCAGCCGGCGCACCTCCGCCGTCTGGTCGACGCCGTCGGGGAGGTCCCCGCCGTGAACCAGATCGAGCTGCACCCGTGGCTCCAGCAGCACGAGCTGCGGGCGCTCCACCGCGAGCTCGGCATCGCCACCGAAGCCTGGTCCCCGCTCGCACGCGGGCACATCCTCGAGGACCCGGTGCTGCGCGAGATCGCCGCGGCACACGGCGTGAGCGTGGCCCAGACGACGATCCGCTGGCACCTGCAGGAGGGCACCATCGTCATTCCCAAGGCGAGCAGCCCGCAGCGGATCCGCGAGAACGCGGACGTGTTCGGCTTCGCGCTCACCGACGAGGAGATGGCCCGGATCGCCGCACTCGACCGGGGCTTCCGCAGCGGCTCCCACCCGGACGACGTCAACTGAGACGGAGATGACCCCCATGACCCTGGCCGCAGAGCCGTTCCTGTCCGACCAGCTGGCCGCACGCGAACGGCGCGACACCGTCGACGTCGCGGGCGCGCCCACGGCCGTCTTCACGTACGAGCCGGTGGGGCGGCCGGGCACACCGCCGGCCGCCGACGCCCCGACGGTCCTGGCCGTCCACGGCTTCCGCGGCACCCACCACGGCCTGCTGCGCATCGTCGATGCCCTGCCGGACGTGCGGTTCGTCATGCCGGACCTGCCCGGCTTCGGAGCCTCCGGCGTCCTGGCGGGCGAGCACTCGATCGACGGCTACGTCCGCTGGCTCGCCTTCCTCGCCGACGGGCTCGCCCTCGGGCCGGACACCGTGCTGCTCGGACACTCCTTCGGCTCCATCGTCGCGGCGCACTTCATGGCCAGGCACCCGGGCCGCTTCGAGCGGCTCGTCCTCGTCAACCCGATCTCGGCACCGGCGCTCGAGGGACCGCAGGCCGTCCTCAGCCGGCTGGCGGAGCTCTACTACTGGGGCGGCGCGGCCCTCCCCGCCCGTCCCGGCACGGCGCTGCTGCGCAGCCGCGCCGTCGTGCGCCTCATGAGCGAGGCCATGGCCAAGACGCGCGACGGCTGCCTCCGGGCGTTCGTCCACGCGCAGCACCGCGAGCACTTCAGCGAGTTCGCCACGCGGTCCTCCCTGCTGGAGTCGTTCCGCGCGTCGATCTCCCACGACGCCGCGGAGGTCGCGGACCAGCTGCACCTTCCCGTGCTGCTGGTGGCGGGCGAACGGGACGAGATCGCGGCGCTGCCCGATGTGCGGCGGTTCCACGCCCGGCTCGGCGACTCGCGTCTGACCGTGGTGCCGGGCGTGGGGCACCTCATCCACTACGAGACGCCCGGTCCCGCGGCGGCGGCGATCGCCGAGTTCATCTCCGAGAGGACGGCATGAGGATCCTCATCGACGCCCGCTTCACCCGCACGGACCAGCACGACGGCATCAGCCGGTTCGGGGCGAGCCTGATCGAGGCGGTCTCGCGCCGCGCCGACGTCGCGATGCTCATCAGCGACGACCGGCAGCTCGCGCTCCTGCCGTCGGTGCCCCACGTGAAGGTCACGAGCCCGCTGTCCCCGCGGGAGCTGTTCATCGCCGGCCAGGTCAACCGGCTCCGGCCGGACGTTGTGTTCTGTCCCATGCAGACGATGGGCTCGTGGGGACGGCGGTACCCGCTCATCCTGACGCTGCACGACCTCATCTACTACGAGCACCCCGAGCCGCCGGGGTTCCTCCCCGCGCCTGTCCGCCTGCTGTGGCGCCTCTACCACCGGGCGTACTGGCCCCAGCGGGTCCTGCTCAACCGGGCCGATGTGGTCGCCACCGTCAGCCACACGACACGATGGCTCATGTCGGAGAAGCGCCTCACGCGCCGGCCCGTCCGAATCGTCGGCAACGCCCCGCCGGGCGGCCGCGAGCCGAGGCGAGCCGAGGCCGGCGCCGAGAAGACCCTGCTCTACATGGGCTCCTTCATGCCGTACAAGAACGTCGAGACTGTCATCTCCGGCATGGAGCACCTCCCGGACTACGAGCTGCACCTCCTCTCCCGCGTCTCCACAGGGCGGCGCGCCGAGCTTGAGTCCCTGGTGCCGGCCGGGGCCCGGGTCGTCTTCCATGGCGGGGTGTCCGAGGAGGACTACGAGGCCCTCCTGCGGCGCACGACGGCGCTCGTGAGCCTGTCCCGGTCCGAGGGCTACGGGCTGCCCCTCGTCGAGGCCATGAGCCTGGGCACCCCCGTGGTCGCGAGCGACATCCCGATCTTCCGCGAGGTGGGGGGCGCGGGCACGTCCTACGTGGACCCGGACTCCCCCGCCGCGTTCGCCGCCGCCGTCCGTGCGCTCGAGGCCCCCGGCGCCTGGGAGGCGGCCTCCGCCGCTGCACGCACCCAGGCGGCGACGTTCAGCTGGGACGCGTCCGCCGACGCGCTGCTCGCGGCAGCCCAGGAGGCGATCGAGGCCCACGCGCGGCGCCGCGGAACGCCCTGAGCGCAGGGCGCACAGGGCCGGCCGAAGGAGACCCGCTCAGAACAGGTCAGCTCAGAGCAGATCAGGGGCGTCGACCCTGACGGTCACCGGGCCGGCGGTGCGGCGCACGGCGAGCGAGATCCGCGCCGCGTGCAGGCCATGGGACACGGCCGGTCCGGCGGCGATCGGGAAGAAGACCAGCGCCTGCGCGGGGTCTCCGGCCACCGGCCCCACGACGCGCACCCCCGGCTGTGAGACGGCCCCGCGTGCCACCTCGAGGAAGGCCTCGACGTCGGCCATGTCGCCGGTGACCGCGGCGGTCCGCACCGCGGGCGGCAGCGACAGCTCGCGGCGTTGGGCGAGCTCCCGCGAGGCGAAGCCCGCGGGGTCCCAGCGCACGAGCGCCGCCAGCGCCTCGCTCTCCCCCGCGGTGATGACCACTCGGCCACCGGCCGAGGCGGGCCGGACGAGTGCGGCCGCATTGAGCCACCGGCGGAGGGCCTCCTCGGGCGCCCGCAGGCTCTCCCGGCGCAGGAGCGCCTCGCCGTCGAGCAGCAGTGCGGCCGCGTAGCCGCCGGGGGCCAGCGGCTCGGCGCCGACGGTCGCGACGACCAGGGCTGGCGAGCCGGCGACCTCGGACTTGACCGAGTCGCCGGCCGAGGTGACGACGACTGCCCCGGGGAAGGCCCTCCCCAGCTCCTCTGCCGTCCGGAGCGCCCCGATCGCGGTGCGCCGCAGGGCGTGGGAGCCGCAGACGCGGCAGGCGAAGGCGAGCTCGGGGGTCCCGCACCATCGGCAGACCACGAGGCGCTCGCGCCCCGAGGGCTGCTCCGCGAGCGGCCCAGAACACTGTCGGCACCTCGCCGGCTCGCGGCACCGCTCGCAGGCCAGCGAAGGGGCATAGCCCGCGCGGGCGACCTGGACGAGCACCGGACCCTCGGCCAGGGCCTCGCGGGCCGCGTGCCACGCCGCGTGCGGCAGCCGCGCGACGCGGGCGAGAGGGTCGCGCGCGGATTCCACGCTGTCCGCCGTGCTGGTGATCCGGGGCGTGGCGGCGCGAAGCGCCGCCCTGCCGGGAGCGATGCGCTGCAGCCACCCCGACTCGACGAGCCGCTGGGCTTCCACCGAGACGGCATGGCCGGCGAGCAGCACCGCGCAGCCGGCCTGTTCCGCGCGCAGGAGCAGGACCTCGCGGGCGTGGAAGTAGGGGGCCCGCGGCTCGAGGTGCATCTCGTCGCCGTCGTCCCAGCAGACCACGAGGCCGAGGTCCTGCACGGGCGCGAACACGGCGCCGCGGGTGCCCACCGCGATCCGGGCGCCGCCCGTGAGGAGTTCGAGGAAGGCCCGGGAGCGTACGCTCGGGCCGTCCTCGGCGGAGAGGCGGACTGTCCTCTCGCCGGGGACCGCGGCCTCGAGGGCCGCCTGGACCCGCTCGAGGTCCCGGCGGTCGGGGACCACGACGAGCGCGCCGCGTCCCGAGGAACGGGCGGCGGCCACGGCCGCAGCGATGGTGTGGGGCCAGGCATCCGGGCCGTAGCCGTGGGCGGTCTGCAGGGATGCCCGCGGGCTGCCGCCCGCGGCAAGGTGGCGCAGGAACGCGCCGCCGGGGGTGAGCTCCGCCCAGCCACCGGCGCTGCCGCCCGGTGCGGGGCCCGATCCTGTCGCAGTATCCGCCCCGTCCACTCGGGTAGGGGCAGGGCATGGCTCCTCGGCAACGCGGGCGGCGAACTCGGCCTCGACCTTCACGGCCCGCGGCGGCACGGCAAAGCGCAGGACATCGCCCAGGGCGCCGGCCCAGCGCTCCGCGACGGCACCCGCCAGCTCGGCGACCTCGGGAGCGAGGACAGGCAGCGGCGAGAGCACCGCACCCAGGGGAGCCAGCCGCACGCCGGCGTCGGACGAGTCCCGGCGCTCGAGCAGGAACCCGACGTGCTCGCGGCCGGCGATCCGGACCTTCACGCGCACGCCCGGGACGGCCGCGGTGTCCAGCTCCTCGGTGACCAGGTAGTCGAACAGGCGGTCCAGCTGGGGCAGCGGGGACTCGACGCACACGCGTGCCACGGGGCGCTCGGACGCCGGCCGCGGCCCCGGCCCCGGCGGGGTCTGCTCGGGCAGCGGGAAGCCGGTAAGCAGCGACGGCTGGACGGGCTCGGTGGGCCGCTCGCTCGCGCTCATCGCCCGCGCCTGACGCGGCTCACGCCCCGAAGAAGTCCTTCAGGTCCTGGACCCGGTCGAGCCGCTCCCAGGTGAAGTCCGGCTCTTCGCGCCCGAAGTGGCCGTGCGCGGCCGTCTTGGCGTAGATGGGGCGCTTGAGGTCAAGGGCCTCGATGATCGCCCGGGGCCGGAGGTCGAAGACCTCGCTCACCGCGGCGCTGATGCGCAGCGGGTCGACGCTCTCGGTGCCGAAGGTCTCGACGTAGATGCCGACGGGACGCGCCTGGCCGATCGCGTAGGCGACCTGGATCTCGGCCCGCCGTGCGAGGCCGGCGGCCACGACGTTCTTCGCGACCCAGCGCATCGCATAGGCAGCGGAGCGGTCCACCTTCGACGGGTCCTTGCCGGAGAAGGCGCCGCCGCCGTGGCGGGCGAACCCGCCGTAGGTGTCCACGATGATCTTGCGGCCGGTCAGGCCGGCATCACCGACCGGGCCGCCGATGATGAAGGCCCCGGCAGGATTGAGGATGCTGCGCACGTGGTCCGACTCGAGCTCGGCCATGGCCAGCACGGGCTTGACGACGTGGTCGGCAAGGTCGGCGCGCAGCGTGGCGAGGTCGGTGCCCTCGGCGTGCTGGCTCGAGATGACGACGGTCTCGACGCTCACGGGACGGTCGCCGTCGTACCCCACGGTCGCCTGCGTCTTGCCATCCGGGCGCAGGTACGCGAGCTCGCCGCTCTTGCGGACCTCCGTGAGGCGCTCGGAGAGGCGGTGGGCAAGCCAGATCGGGGTGGGCATGTAGGTGGCGGTCTCGTCGGAGGCGTAGCCGAACATGATGCCCTGGTCGCCGGCGCCCTGGAGGTCGTACTCGTCCTCCATCGTGCCCTCGCGGGCCTCGAGCGAGTTGAACACGCCGTCGAAGATGTCCGAGGACTGCTGGCCGATCGAGACCGACACCCCGCAGCGGGCACCGTCGAAGCCGTTGGCCGACGAGTCGTAGCCGATGCCGAGGATGGTGTTGCGCACGATCTGCGGTATCTCGACGTACGCGTCGGTGGTGACCTCGCCCGCGACGTGGACCAGCCCCGTGGTGGCCATCGTCTCGACGGCAACCTTTGACTCCGGGTCGGCCGCGAGGAGCGCGTCGAGGATGGAGTCGCTGATCTGGTCGCAGATCTTGTCGGGGTGCCCCTCGGTCACGGATTCGGACGTGAAGAGGCGCAGGGCTGTGGTGCCGGGATCGGGAGCGTGGGTCACTGGTCCACTCTACTGGGTTGCGTCGCGCCACTGGGGCGCGCGGGCCGCCAGCTCGCGCGTGATCCGGCGCACGACGGCGGCCGCGACCTCGTCCTTGCTGCCCGCTGCCTGCTCGGGCGCGCCGCCGTCGCGGGCGAGGATGAGGACCGCGTTGCTGTCCTGGCCGAAGACGCGCTCCGAGCCCGCCGCGTCGGCGCCGACCTCATTGAGCACGAGCAGTTCGCAGCCCTTGCGGGCGAGCTTGGCCATCCCGTACTCGAGCGCGCTCGAGGCGGCGTCGCCGGTCTCCGCGGCGAAGCCCACGATCAGCTGGCCGGGCTCGGCCTCGTTGCGCCGCTGCACGAGTTCCACGAGGACGTCGGGGTTTCGGACGAGCGTGATGACCGGGTCGGCGGCGTCGTCGCGCTTCTTGATCTTGCTGGGCTGCAGCTCGGAGGGCCGGAAGTCGGCCACCGCTGCGGCCATGATGAGGACGTCTGCGCCCGGCGCCTCGGCGAGCATGGCCTCACGCAGCTCGAGGGCCGAGCCGACGCTGACGACCCGCGCGCCCTCGGGCGGCGCGACGTCCATGTGGGCTGCGACGAGCGTGACGTCGGCGCCCGCGGCGAGGGCCGCCCGGGCGAGGGCGGCGCCCTGCTTGCCGGAGGACCGGTTCCCGAGGAAGCGGACCGGGTCGAGAGGCTCGCGGGTGCCTCCCGCGGAGACGACGACGCGCCGGCCGGTCAGGGGGCCGGCGGGGCGGTCGGTGCCGGGGGCGCCCGGGCGGGGGCCGGCGTCGGACGCGGAAGGCCCGTCCACGAGGGCGAGGGCAGCGCGGAAGATCTCCTCCGGCTCCGGGAGCCGGCCGGGGCCCGAGTCGGCGCCGGTGAGCCGTCCGACGGCAGGCTCCAGGACGTGCACCCCCCGTTCCCGCAGGAGCGCCACGTTGGCCCGGGTCGCGGGATGCCGCCACATCTCGGTGTGCATGGCCGGCGCGAGCAGCACCGGGCAGTGTGCCATGAGGAGCGTGTTCGTCAGGAGGTCGTCGGCATGGCCGCCCGCGGCACGCGCGAGCAGGTCGGCGGTGGCGGGCGCCACGACCACGAGCTCGGCGTCGTGGCCGAGGCGGACGTGGTTGACCGTCTCGACGGCCTCGAAGACGTCGGTGCGCACCGGCTTGCCCGAGAGGGCCTCCCAGGTGGCCTTGCCGACGAAGCTGAGCGCTGCCTCGGTGGGCACCGCGGTGACGCTGTGCCCGGCCTCGGTGAACAGCCGCAGCAGCAGGGCCGCCTTGTAGGCGGCGATGCCGCCGCCCACGCCTAGGACCACGCGCACGCGGCCGACCTCCTCCTGGTCCCTGCTGCTACTGGTCCTCGGACTCGGCGGCAGGCTCTTCCTCGACGGCGGGGGTCGCGACGAGCAGCCCGTCGTTGATCTCGCGCAGGGCGATGGAGAGCGGCTTCTCGTTCAGCCGGGTGTCCACGAGCGGGCCGACGTACTCGAAGAGGCCCTCGTGCAGCTGGGCGTAGTAGGCGTTGATCTGGCGGGCACGCTTCGCGCCGAAGATCACGAGGCCGTACTTCGAGTCGGACTTCGTCAGGAGGTCGTCGATCGGGGGGTTGATGATGCCTTCGGGGGTCGAGGACACAGTGGGTCTCCAATGCTCTTTCGTAGCGGATGGCCGGCGCGCTAGCGCGACGCGGGCCGGGCGTGCGGCGTCAGTCCCATGAGTGACACAAGCTCATCTGCCGCGCGCTTCACGTCGTCGTTGACGACGGTGACGTCGAACTCGGGCTCGGCAGCGAGCTCTATTTTAGCCGTTTCGAGGCGGCGCTGCTGTTCCTCGGCGGTTTCGGTGCCCCGGCCGCGCAGGCGGCGCACCATTTCGTCCCAGCTCGGAGGGGCCAGGAACACGAACTGCGCGTCCGGCATCGCCGCCTTGACCTGCCGCGCGCCCTGGAGGTCGATCTCGAGGAGGACGTGCTTGCCGGCAGCGATCGCCTCCTCAACCGTGCGGCGCAGCGTCCCGTAGCGGTTCTGCCCGTGGACCACGGCCCACTCGAGGAATGCGTCCTCGCCGACGAGCCGCTCGAACTCGGTGGGGCCCACGAAGTAGTAGTGGACGCCGTCGACCTCGCCCTCGCGCGGGGCCCGGGTCGTGGCCGAGACGGAGAGCCACACCTCCGGGTAGGTGTCCCGGATGTAGGTCGAGACCGTGCCCTTGCCCACGGCGGTGGGCCCTGCGAGGACGGTCAGCCCGCCGTGCCCGGCCTCGGATGCGGCCGTCTGGTCCTGTGCGTGCTCCACGCTGTCCCTTCGTCAGAGCCCGGGACGCCCCGGGCATGCTTCAGCCTGCCAGAAAATCTACCAGCGCGCGCCGCTGGTGGACGCCGAGGCCCCTGAGGCGGCGGCTCGGCGCGATGCCGAGCGTGGCGAGGATTGCCTGGGCACGCACGGGTCCGATGCCGCGCAGGCATTCGAGCATCTCGGTGACCTTCAGCCGTGCCAGCGCCTCGTCGTGGTCTGCCCGGGCGAGCAGCTCCTCGACGGTCAGCTCCCCCGAGTGGAGTGCGGCCTTGGCCCGTGAGCGGATCCCGCGCGCCTCGACGGCCTTCCCGAGTGCCGCGCGCCTCTCCTCGGGTGTCAGGGGTTCCAAGGCCACTGCGCCGCCTCCGTGCTCGCCCGGATCGCTCGGGAGCCCGCGGCCACAGCGGCGCGCGGACTCCCCTAGAACGTAGACGGCGCGAGTCAGGCCCGCAAGCCCTCGAGGGTCCGCTCGGCGCGCGCCCGCACGCCGCGCGGCTCGGGGCCGCCGGCGAGGATGTCCCTGCTGGACGTCCCCAGCACCCGGGGATAGGCCGGACCGAACGTCTCCCTCAGGACGGCCGGGGTGGCCCCCTGGGCGCCGAGGCCCGGGGCGAGGATCGGGCCGCCCATCGCGGCAAGGTCGAGGCCGAGGCGGCCGATCGCGTCCCCGACGGTGGCCCCGACGACGAGGCCCACCGAGCCGTGGCCGCGCTGCGCGCCCGCGTACCGCCCGTTCTCCGCCGCTGCGGCGTCCACGACGCGCCGGGCCACCGAGGAGTCCCCGCCCACGTGCTGGACCGAGGCGCCCTCGGGGTTGGAGGTCAGCGCGAGCACGAACACGCCGCGGCCGGTCTCCGCCGCGGTCTCGAGGGCGGGCCGCAGCGACTCGAACCCGAGGTACGGGCTGAGGGTGACGGCGTCCGCCGCGAGCGGGGACCCCTCCCCCAGCCAGGCCTGGGCGTAGGCCGCCATGGTGGACCCGATGTCGCCGCGCTTGGCGTCGGCGATCGTGAGCAGTCCGGCGTCCGCCGAGGCCGCGAGGAGCTCCTCGAGCGCGGCGATGCCGGCCGAGCCATGGCGCTCGTAGAGCGCCACCTGCGGCTTGAGCGCCGCGGCGACGTCGGCGACCCCCTCGAGGACCGCCGCCGAGAAGCGGCGGAGGCCCTCGGCGTCGTCCGTCAGCCCCCACGCCGCCAGCAGCGACGGGTGGGGGTCGACGCCGACGCACAGCGGCCCCCTGGCGGCCATGGCCGCGACGAGCCGCTCCCCGAAGGGCGCCCGGCCCGCAGGGCGCCCCGTGGGCTCAGGCACGGGCCGGCTCCGCGGCCTCCTCGGCCGGGGCGGCCGAGCCGCCGCGGACCGAGGCGGCGTGCTCCTGCAGGCTGGTGACGTCCCACTCGAAGCTGCGCATGGCCTCGATCGCGAGGACGGCGAAGTTGAACTCCGCCACCGTCGTGATGCAGGGCTTGCCGACCGAGGTGGCCGCGGCACGGATCTCGTAGCCGTCGCCGCGCGCGGCGCCGCCCGAGGGCGTATTGAAGACCATGTCGACCTTGCCGTCGTTGATCAGGTCCACGATCGTGCCCTCGCCGCCGTCGCTGACCTTGCGGACCACGGTGGCGGCGATGCCGTTGCGGTTGAGCACGGCGGCGGTGCCGCCGGTGGAGAGGATCTCGAAGCCGAGGTCGGAGAGCTTCTTCACCGCCATGATGATCGAGCGCTTGTCCCGGTTGGCCACCGAGACGAAGACCCGGCCCGAGGTCGGCAGCGAGCTGTTCGCCGCCGCCTGGCTCTTGGCGAAGGCCGTGTCGAAGTGCTTGTCGATGCCCATGACCTCGCCGGTCGAGCGCATCTCCGGCCCGAGCAGGCTGTCCACCACGGTGCCCGACGGCGTGCGGAAGCGGCTGAACGGGAGCACGGCCTCCTTCACGGCCACCGGTGCGCTGTCGGGCAGCACCGCGCCGTCGCCGGTCTCGGGCAGCATCCGGTACGCGCTGCGCAGCTGCTTGATCGTCACGCCGGTGCCGATGAGGGCTGCGGCCTTGGCGAGCTGCACCCCGGTGGCCTTCGAGACGAACGGCACCGTGCGGGAGGCGCGGGGGTTGGCCTCGAGCACGTAGAGCACGTCCGCGGCGAGGGCGAACTGGATGTTGATGAGCCCGCGGACGCCCACGCCCGCCGCGATCGCCTCGGTGGCGGCCCGGACGCGCTCGGCCACGTCGGTGCCGAGGGTGACCGGGGGCAGCACGCACGCGGAGTCGCCGGAGTGGATGCCGGCCTCCTCGATGTGCTCCATGATGCCGCCCAGGTACAGGTCGGTGCCGTCGTAGAGTGCGTCGACGTCGATCTCGATCGCGTCCTCGAGGAAGCGGTCGATCAGGACCGGGTGGTCCGGGGTGATCTCGGTCGCGTTGTCGATGTACCGGCGCAGGTTCGGCTCGTCGTAGACGATCTCCATGCCGCGGCCGCCGAGGACGTACGAGGGCCGCACGAGGACGGGGTAGCCGATCTCGCTGGCGATCCGCCGGGCCTCCTCGAAGGAGACGGCGGTGCCGTTCTTGGGCGCGACGAGCCCGGCGTCGTCGAGCACCTTCGCGAACGCGCCGCGGTGCTCGGCGAGGTCGATCGCCTCGGGAGAGGTGCCCAGGATCGGCACCCCGGCGTCGGCGAGCTGCTGGGCCAGCTTCAGGGGGGTCTGGCCCCCGAGCTGGACGAACACGCCGATGACGCCGCCCGTGCGCTCCTCCGCGGCGATGACCTCGAGCACGTCCTCGAGCGTGAGCGGCTCGAAGTACAGGCGCGTGGAGATGTCGTAGTCCGTGGAGACGGTCTCCGGGTTGCAGTTGACCATGACGGTCTCGTAGCCCGCCTTGCGCAGCGCCATCGTGGCGTGCACGCACGAGTAGTCGAACTCGATGCCCTGGCCGATGCGGTTGGGGCCCGACCCGAGGATGACGACCGAGGGCTTCTTGTGGAGCTCGACCTCGTCCTCCTCGTCGTAGGACGAGTAGTGGTACGGGGTGTAGGCGGCGAACTCGGCCGCGCACGTGTCCACGGTCTTGTAGACCGGGCGGACGCCGAGTGCCTGCCGGACGCCGCGGACCACGGCCTCCGACGAGTGGGTCAGGGCGCCGATCTGCTCGTCCGAGAAGCCGTGGCGCTTGGCCAGGCGGAGCACGTCCTCGGTGAGGGCGGGTGCGGCCTTGATCTCGGCGGCGACCTCGTTCAGGAGGGCGAGCTGGTCGAGGAACCAGGGGTCGATCTTCGTCGCCTCGAACAGCTCCTCGACGCTCGCGCCGCCGAGGAGGGCACGCTGGACCTGGGCCAGGCGCTGGGTCGTGGGGCGCTTGGCCTGCTCGACGAGGTCGGCGACCTCGTACTCCGGGACCGGGGAGAAGTCGAGCTGGGCGCCTTTCTGCTCGAGCGAGCGGAGTGCCTTCTGCAGGGCCTCGGTGAAGTTGCGGCCGAGGGCCATCGCCTCGCCCACGCTCTTCATCGTGGTCGTGAGGGTGGGGTCCGCGGCGGGGAACTTCTCGAACGCGAAGCGGGGAACCTTCACGACCACGTAGTCGAGCGTCGGCTCGAAGCTCGCCGGGGTCTTCTGCGTGATGTCGTTAGGGATCTCGTCGAGCGTGTATCCGAGCGAGAGCTTCGTGGCGATCTTCGCGATCGCGAATCCGGTGGCCTTGGAGGCCAGCGCCGAGGAGCGCGAGACGCGCGGGTTCATCTCGATCACGACGACGCGTCCGGTGGCGGGATCGACGGCGAACTGGATGTTGCAGCCGCCCGTGTCCACGCCGACCTCGCGGATGACGGCGATCGCGACGTCGCGCAGCTTCTGGTACTCGCGGTCGGTGAGCGTCAGCGCCGGGGCGACGGTGATCGAGTCGCCGGTGTGGACGCCGACCGGGTCGAAGTTCTCGATCGAGCACACGACGACGACGTTGTCGTTCTTGTCGCGCATCATCTCGAGCTCGTACTCCTTCCAGCCGAGGATGCTCTCCTCCAGGAGCACCTCGGTGGTCGGGCTGTACTGCAGGCCCGCGCCGGCGATGCGGTGCAGGTCCTCCTCGTTGTAGGCCATCCCGGAGCCGAGGCCGCCCATCGTGAAGGAGGGGCGGACGACGACGGGGTAGCCGAGGTCCTCGACGGCGGTGAGCGCCTCGTCCATGGTGTGGACGATGTGGCTGCGGGCGCTCTCCGCACCGCAGCGCTCGACCACGCCCTTGAACTTCTCGCGGTCCTCGCCGAGCTCGATCGCGGCGATGTTCGCGCCGATGAGCTCGACGCCGTACTTCTCGAGGACGCCGTTCTTGTCCAGCGCGATCGCGGTGTTGAGCGCGGTCTGGCCGCCCAGGGTCGGCAGGACCGCGTCCGGGCGCTCCTTGGCGATGATCTTCTCGACGACGTCCGGGGTGATCGGCTCGACGTAGGTCGCGTCGGCGAGCTCCGGGTCGGTCATGATCGTGGCCGGGTTCGAGTTGACGAGGATGACCCGCAGGCCCTCCTCCTTGAGCACCCGGATGGCCTGCGTGCCGGAGTAGTCGAACTCGGCCGCCTGGCCGATCACGATCGGCCCGGAGCCGATGACCAGGACGCTCTTCAGGTCTGTGCGCTTGGGCATTACTTCGCTTCCTCGGTCTCGGGGGTCTTGGTGCTCGCGGACGCCGACTCCATCAGCGCGATGAAGCGGTCGAACAGGTACGCGGCGTCGTGCGGGCCGGCCGCGGCCTCGGGGTGGTACTGGACGGAGAACGCCGGGATGTCGAGGCAGGCGAGGCCCTCGACGACCTGGTCGTTGAGGCTGAGGTGGGAGACCTCGACGCGGCCGTAGCGCTCCTCCGGCGCGGTGGTGGCGCCCTCGAGCGGGGCGTCCACGGCGAAGCCGTGGTTCTGGCTCGTGATCTCCACCTTGCCCGTGCGGCGGTCGATGACCGGCTGGTTGATGCCGCGGTGGCCGTAGCGCAGCTTGTAGGTCCCGAAGCCGAGGGCCCGGCCGAGGATCTGGTTGCCGAAGCAGATGCCGAAGTAGGGCAGCTTCTCGTCGAGGACCGAGCGCAGCAGGCGCACCTGGGCGTCCGCGGTGGCGGGGTCGCCGGGGCCGTTGGACATGAAGAACCCGTCGGGGTCGACCGCCCGCACGTCCTCGATGGCCGCGGTGGCGGGCAGCACGTGCACCCGGACCCCGCGCTCGGCGAAGCGGTGCGGCGTCATGGCCTTGATGCCGAGGTCGACCGCCGCGATCGTGAAGCGGGGCTCGCCCTCCCAGCCGTGCTCGGACGGCTCGACCGTGTACGCGGCGTCGACGCTGACCTCCTCGGCCAGGCGGGCGCCCTCCATGGGTGCGCTCGCGCGGACGGCCTCGAGGAGCTCCTGCTCGGGGCGGCGCGCGGCGTCGCCCGAGAAGATCGCGGCGCGCATGGTCTTGTGCTCGCGCAGGTGGCGGGTGATTGCGCGGGTGTCGACTCCCTGGATGCCCACGATCCCCTGGGCCTCGAGCTCCTCGTCCAGGCTGCGCTCGCTGCGCCAGTTCGAGGGGCGTCGCGCGGGGTCGCGGACCACGTAGCCGGCCACCCAGATGCGGCGGGACTCGGCGTCCTCGCTGTTCACTCCGGTGTTGCCGATGTGGGGTGCGGTCTGGACGACGATCTGCCGGGCGTAGGAGGGATCGGTGATCGTCTCCTGGTATCCGGTCATGCCCGTCGCGAAGACGGCCTCCCCGAAGGTCGTGCCCACGGTCCCGTAGCTGTGGCCGCGGAACATCGTGCCGTCCTCGAGCACGAGGACGGCGGGCTGCCGCGTCCTGGTGCCCTGCGCCGGGGCGCCTGCGGCTGCCGCTGTCCCTGCTTCTGGCCCGCTGGTGGCGTTCTCAGTCACTGCTCACTCTTTCCCTGACCCGCGGCGCTTCCGGCCGCGGAACCCATCACATTCTCGATTGCTGCCACGAGGGCGTTCTTCTCTTCGGCGTAGCGGGGGCGGAACCCCGTGTCGACGGCGGTCCCCCCGAGGAGCCAGCCGACGACGACGAGGCCGTCCTTCTCGACGAACTTCCCGGCCATGCCGGAGGCGAGGCCCACCTCCCGCAGGTCCTCGCGCGGGATGAAGAAGTGGCTGGATCCTGCTCGGTCGAAGACCAGGCCGTCGTCCAGGACCACCGCGTCCGCCCCGGTGCGCACGCCGAGGCCGTGGGCCGCCACCCGGTCGAGCCAGTCGCCCGCCGTCGTCGTGGCGACGTACTGGCCGCTGCACCGGAGGCGCTCGGCGCCGGCGTCCTCGGGGACCGGGCGGGGAGCCGGGATGCCCGACTGCCGTCTGAGCCGGCCCCGCCACCCGACCCACATAAGCGCGGCGAGGACCACGGCGAGGGCCAGCATCGCCAGGCCTGGTCCGAGGCGGTCCATCAGCGCTCCCCCGGGTGGGCGCCGGCGAAGGCCGGGTGCGGGGTGGTGAGCGCGCCGTCGAGCACCGTCGGGTGGCCGGCGTAGAACGTCGCGACGACCCGGCCGGGCAGTTCCCGGCCGGCGAAGGGCGAGTTGCGGCCCTTCGTCGCCTGGGCCGCGGGGTCGACGGTCCAGCGGGCGGCGGGGTCGACGAGCACCAGGTGGGCCGGTTCGCCCTCGGCGAGGGGGCGGCCGTGGTCGCTGTCCCGGCCGATCCTCGCCGGTGCCTCCGACATCGCGCGGGCCACGTCGCGCCAGCCCATCAGGCCGGTCTCGACCATCGCGAGCTGGACCACCGAGAGTGCCGTCTCGAGCCCCGTCATGCCCATCGCCGCCTGCACCCACTCGCACTCCTTGTGCTCGCTCGGGTGCGGGGCGTGGTCGGTCCCGACGACGTCGATCGTGCCGTCGGCGAGGGCCGTGCGCAGCGCCTCGACGTCGTCGTGCGTCCGCAGCGGCGGGTTGACCTTGTAGACCGGGTCGTAGGTGCGCACGAGCTCGTCGGTGAGCATCAGGTGGTGCGGGGTGACCTCGGCGGTCACATCGATGCCGCGGGCCTTGGCCCAGCGGATGATGTCCACGGACCCCGCGGTGGAGACGTGGCAGACGTGCAGGCGCGATCCCACGTGCTGGGCAAGCAGGACGTCGCGGGCGATGATGCTCTCCTCGGCGACGGCCGGCCAGCCCGGGAGGCCGAGGACCGAGGACACGGCGCCCTCGTTCATCTGGGCGCCCGCGGTCAGCCGCGGCTCCTGGGCGTGCTGGGCGACCACACCGTCGAAGGCCTTGACGTACTCGAGGGCCCGGCGCATGAGGACCGGGTCGTGGACGCACATGCCGTCGTCGGAGAACATCCGCACGGCCGCGGCGGACTCGGCCATCGCGCCGAGCTCGGCAAGCCGCTCCCCCTTCAGGCCCACGGTCACGGCCCCGACGGGCCGCACGTCCGCCCACCCGGCGCGGCGTCCGAGGTGGGCGACCTGCTCGACGACTCCGGCGGTGTCGGCGACGGGGTTGGAGTTGGCCATCGCGTGCACGGCGGTGTAGCCGCCGAGGGCGGCCGCCTTCGAGCCCGTCTCGACCGTCTCCGCGTCCTCGCGGCCAGGCTCCCGCAGGTGGGTGTGGACGTCCACGAGCCCGGGCAGCGCGACCAGGCCGTCGGCGTCGACCACGGTGGCGCCGGCGGCATCGAGGCCGGAGCCCACGGCGGCGATCACGCCGTCGGCGACGAGGAGGTCTGCCGGGGTCTCGCCGTACAGTGCGGCCCCCCGGACGAGGTAGCGCGGCGAAGCCGTCATGAGGCTGTCTCCTTCAGCTCGGGGGCGGCCACGGGGTACTCCGCGGATCCGCCGGACATCAGCAGGTAGAGCACGGCCATGCGCACGGAGACCCCGTTGGCGACCTGCTTGAGGACCTGGGACCGTTCCGAGTCCGCGGCGGCCGAGGAGATCTCGAGCCCGCGCACCATCGGTCCGGGGTGCAGGATGACGGTGTCCTTCAGCCCGAGCGCGGACAGGCGGGCAAAACGCTCGTCGCCGAGGCCCCAGCGGCGGGAGTACTCGCCCGTGGAGGGGAAGTAGGAGGCGTTCATGCGCTCAGCCTGGACGCGCAGCATCATGATGGCGTCCGGGCGCGAGGCGATGGCCTCGTCGAGGTCGTAGGTGACCTCGCACGGCCAGCCGTCGACGCCGATCGGCAGGAGCGTCGGCGGGGCGACGAGGGTCACGTGCGCCCCGAGGGTGGCCAGGAGCCACACGTCCGAGCGGGCGACGCGCGAGTGGAGGATGTCGCCGACGATGAGGACGCGCGCGCCGGCGAGGTCGGCCCCCGCGGAGGAAGTGCCGGCGAGGCGCGAGAGGTGCCGCCTCAGCGTGAACGCATCGAGCAGCGCCTGGGTCGGGTGCTCGTGGGTCCCGTCCCCCGCGTTGACCACGGCGGCACTGATCCAGTCGGTCACCGCGAGCCGGTGGGCCGCGCCGGAGGCCGAGTGGCGGAGGACGACGGCGTCGGCACCGATGGCCTCGAGGGTCTGGGCCGTGTCCTTGAGCGACTCGCCCTTCGAGACGGACGAGCCCTTGGCCGCGAAGTTGATCACGTCCGCGGAGAGCCGCTTGGCGGCCGCCTCGAACGAGATGCGCGTGCGGGTGGAGTCCTCGAAGAACAGGTTCACCACGGTGCGCCCGCGCAGGGCGGGCAGCTTCTTGACCTCGCGCGAGTTGACCGCGCTCATCTCCTCGGCGGTGTCGAGGATGCGGATCGCGTCCTCGGCGGAGAGGTCCTTCGTCGACAGCAGGTGCTTCACCGGGCCGCCTCCTCGGGGCCCTCGATGGCCACGAGGTCCTCGGGGAAGCCGGACCCGACGTCGACCTCTGCGAGGCGCACGCGGACCTTCTCCGCGCGGGACGTCGGCAGGTTCTTGCCGACGTGGTCGGCGCGGATCGGCAGTTCGCGGTGGCCGCGGTCGACCAGGACCGCCAGGCGCACGGAGCGGGGCCTGCCGAGGTCCACGAGGGCATCGAGGGCGGCGCGGATCGTCCGGCCCGAGAACAGCACGTCGTCGACGAGCACGACGACCTTGTCGTCGATGCCTCCGGCCGGGAGGATTGTGCGGGCCGGCGGACGGGTGGGCTGGCGCGAGAGGTCGTCGCGGAACATCGTGATGTCGAGCTGGCCGACGACGGCGGCGGGGTCCACGCCGGGATCGGCGGCGGCGAGCTTCGCCGCGAGCCGGACCGCGAGCGGGTAGCCCCGGCGCGGGATGCCGAGGAGGACCAGCCCCTCGGGGCCGCGGTTGGCTTCGAGGATTTCGTGCGCGATGCGTGTCAGCGCCCGGTCGATGTCGCCCCCTGAGAGGACAACCCGCCCGGCACTCACGCTGCGCTCTTCTGCAGAGGCAGGTGCCACAGCAGACCCCTTTCCCCGCCTCACAGGACGGAATTAAATGAGGAAAACTGTCGATCCAAGCTATCACAGGCCCCGCCGCTGCCGGCGGCGGGTGTGCCCGCCGTCACGCGCGCTCCCGCGCCGCCGGGCGGGAGGCCGCGGCGCGGCGCTAGCCTTGGGCCATGAGGAGCAACGAGCGGCCGCGATGGCAGCAGCCCGAGCCCGGCAGCTACGTCCCGCCGCCCCGCCCCCGGCAGGCGCCGGAATCTGCCCCGAATCCCCCCGCGCCCGCCCCGGAGGCGGTCCGGGCGCCCGGGCCGACGGGTGCGCTGGGCGGGGCGTTGCCGCCCCTGGCGGTGCCGCCTCCGCGCGGGCCGCGCCTGGGTCGCGGGGCGCTCGCGGTGGTCGTCGGCGGGGGCGCGGCGCTGCTTGCGGCGCTTGCCGTGGTGGTGCCCTTCCTGCTGCGCGCCACCGGGAGCTCCGGGCTGCTGGTGGGCTTCCTGCTCTCGCTGTTCCCCCTGGCTATCGTGCTGTTGGCTGTCTTCGCCGTGGACCGGTGGGAGCCGGAGCCGAGGCGCCTGATCGTCCTGGCCCTGGTCTGGGGCGCCGTGATGTCAGTCGCGGCGACCACGCTGGTCCAGCCCGTGTTCCTCGACGCGTTCGGCCCACGCTCCGGCGCCGCCCAGACCATGCGCTTCCTGGCCACGGTCGAGGCGCCGATGGTGGAGGAGAGCGCGAAGGGCCTGGGCCTGCTCATCCTCATGCTCGCGGCCCGGAAATACGTCGACGGGCCGGTGGACGGGATCGTCTACGGCATGACGATCGCCGCGGGGTTCGCGTTCACCGAGAACATCCTCTACTTCGGCCGGCTCTTCAGCGAGACCTCCGGATCCGCCGCGTCGCTGGCCGTCGTCTTCACGATGCGCGGGGTCCTGTCCCCATTCGCCCACGCCATGTTCACCGGAACGCTCGGCCTGGTGATGGGGCTCGCGGCGCGGCGCTGGAGCCCGGGGCTCGTGGTCGGGGCGTTCCTGGTGGGCCTGGCGCCGGCGATGCTCCTGCACAACATCTGGAACAGCGGCGGGGAAGACTTCTTCTTCCTGTACGTGCTGGTCCAGATCCCGCTGTTCGGCGCCGCGACGGTGGGGGTGTACTTCCTGCGGCGCGCCGAGGCGCGGCTCACGCATGAGCGGCTGCTCGAGTACGCCCAGGCCGGCTGGTTCTCGCCCCTCGAAGTCGAGATGCTCGCGACCCCGCGGGGCCGCAGCGCGGGCCTGAAGTGGGCTACGGGGCTGGGGCGGGGCACCGCGATGCGGGCGTTCATCCGCACCGCGACGGACCTCGCGGCGGCGCGCCAGCGCGCGCTCAGCGGACGGGACGTGCGCGGCTATGCCGCGTCCCAGCAGGAGCTCCTGGACCGGATCGGACGCGAACGCGATGCGCTCCTCGGGATGTCGGGCGGCCGCCCGCGGCTTTAACGGGGAGCGGCCGCCCACGGCGGTGAACCGGGGGCGGCCGCCTCGCTGAGGTGCCTCAGGCGAGCAGGGTCGGCTTGAGCTCCTGGAGTCGGCCGAGGAGTCCGTTGACGAAGCTCGGAGACTCGTCGGTGGACATGGTGCGGGCCAAGGCCACGGCCTCGCTCACGGCGACGGCGTCGGGGACGTCGTCGTTGAAGAGCAGCTCCCACAGGCCGATGCGGAGGATGATGCGGTCGACCGCGGGCATGCGCTCGAGCGTCCACCCCTGCGCGTAGGTCCGCAGGATCTCATCGATCTGGGACTGCCGGACCGTCACGCCGTCGACGATCTCGACGGTGTAGGGGTTGATCACCTGCTCGGTGCGGTCCCGGCGGCCCTGGATGGCCACCGAAGCCGGGACACCGCGCTGCTCCGCCTCGAAGAGGATGTCGAGGGCCCGCGCACGGGCCTTTCCACGGGCGCTCACTAGTCGTTGACACGTCCCAGGTAGCCGCCGTCGCGGGTGTCGACCTTGACCTTGGTCCCGGTCTCGAGGAAGAGCGGCACCTGGATCTCGTAGCCGGTCTCCACCGTGGCGGGCTTGGTGCCCGCGGACGAGCGGTCGCCCTGCAGGCCCGGCTCGGTGTAGGTGATCTCGAGGGTCACGCTCGGCGGGAGCTCGACGTAGAGCGGGTTGCCCTCGTGCAGCGCGATGAGCACCGTCTGGTTCTCGAGCATGAAGTTCGCGGCATTGCCGACCGTCTCGCCCGCGACCGTGATCTGGTCGTAGGTGTCGGTGTCCATGAAGACGAAGTCGGCGCCGTCCTTGTACAGGTACTGGAAGTCACGGCGGTCCACCGTGGCGGTGTCGATCTTGGTGCCGGCGTTGAAGGTCCTGTCGACGACCTTGCCGGAGAGCACGTTGCGCAGCTTGGTACGCACGAACGCACCGCCCTTGCCCGGCTTCACGTGCTGGAACTCGATGACGTTCCACAGCTGGCCGTCCAGGTTCAGCACGGTGCCGTTCTTGATGTCGTTGGTGGTTGCCACGTGGCGCCTCTCGTTGCGTTCGTCTCGTCAAATCCGCAGACCATTCTAACCAGAGCGCGCCCCCCGGCCCGTCACTGCTCGCGGCTGCGCAGCTCGCGGGCCCGGCCGAGGGCCACCGTCGAGGAGTAGATGAGGCTCGCATCGGCCGACGCGGCGACCCTGAGGTCGAGCGCCTGGGAGAAGGCCTTCTCCGCCGCGGCGTAGTTCCCGCGGGAGAACTGGATCTTGCCCAGGTACTGCAGGACCATCGCCTCGTTGGGGGTGCCCTTCGACTCGGCCAGGAGCTGCTGGGCGCGCTCCACGGCGCGGTCGTTGCGGTTGCCGGCCCGCAGCACGTCGAGTTCGAGCACCTTGAGCCGGAAGGACTCGGGATCGGCGTAGCGGGCCTCCACGAGGATCTCCGCCGCCGCGCTCACATGCCCCCGGGCGAGCTCGACGAGCGCACGGTCGCGGGGATCCGTGCTGGCCGCCAGGGCCGCGGTGCAGCGTTCCTCGTCGACGACCTCTGTGTCCAAGGTCTCCGGGTTGACCGCAACGCCCGGGAAGCCCGCGTCCGGCCACTCGCGGCGGTCGCTGATCATTCTGCGGCTCCCTGCGCGATCTCCTGGTAGGCGGCGAACAGCAGCGACGCGTCGGGGACCTCGAGGATCCCGGGCTTGGCGACGTCGTCGAGCACCACGAAGCGCAGGAGGTCGCCGCGGGCCTTCTTGTCCCGCCGCATGCCGTCCAGGAGCGCCTGCCAGCGGTCCCCGCGGTACGTGGTGGGGAGCCCGAGGGAGGTCAGGATGCTCCGGTGGCGGTCGGCGGTCGCGTCGTCGAGCCGGCCCACGCTGCGGGCCAGCTCGGCGGCGAACATCATGCCCACGCTCACCGCGGCGCCGTGCCGCCATGCGTAGCGCTCGGCGAGCTCGATCGCGTGGCCCAGGGTGTGGCCGTAGTTGAGCACCTCGCGCAGGCCTGCCTCCTTGAAGTCCGCCGAGACGACCTTGGCCTTGACCGCGATGGACCGCTCGATCAGCTCGCGCACCACGTCCGAGGCGGGATCGGCGACCGCCTCGGGGTCCTTCTCGATGAGGTCCAGGATCGTGGGGTCCGCGATGAACCCGCACTTGACCGCCTCCGCCATGCCAGTGAGCAGTTCGTTGCGGGGCAGCGTCGCGAGGGCGTCGAGGTCTGCGAGCACGGCGGCCGGCGGGTGGAAGACGCCGACGAGGTTCTTTCCCTCCGCGGTGTTGATCCCCGTCTTGCCGCCCACCGCGGCGTCGACCATGGCGAGCAGGCTCGTGGGCAGGTGCACCACGCGGACGCCGCGCAGCCAGGTCGCCGCGACGAAGCCGGCCACGTCGGTCACCGCTCCCCCGCCCACCGAGACGATGGCGTCCGAGCGGGTGAAGTCGTTCTGCCCCAGGACCTGCCAGCAGAACGCGGCGACCTGGATGTGCTTCCCCTCCTCGGCGTCGGGGATCTCGGCCGTGAGGGCGGTGAACCCGTCGGCCTCGAGCGACGCGCGGACGGCGTCGCCCGTGGCCCGCAGGGCCCGCGGGTGGATCACGAGCACGCGGCGGACGCGCTCGCCGAGGGCCGGGGCGAGCCGGTCGAGCAGGCCGTGCCCGACGACCACGTCGTAGTTCTCGGCGGGCGTGCTGCCCGTGACCTTGATGACCGCAGCGTCGCTGCTCATGCGATGACTCCCTCGGTGGCGCGGCGGCTCCCGGCCGCGATCGTGCCTGCAATCAGGGCGGCAACCTCGGCCGCAGTGTTCTGGCCTGTGTCCACGCTCAGCGTCGCGAGGTCCTCGAAGACGGGACGTCGGCGGTCCATGAGCGCCTTCCAGCTGTTCTCGGCATCGCCGTGCAGGAGCGGCCGGTCCGCGCTGCCGACCAGCCGCGGGGCGACGTCGTCCCACGAGGCCCGCAGGTACACGCGGTGCACGTCGGCGAGCAGTGCCCGGGTCTCCGCCCGCAGCACCGACCCTCCCCCGAGGGCCAGCACGAGGCCTCCGGGATGCCGCTGCGCGAGGACCTGTGCGATGACGTCCGCCTCCGCCTGCCGGAAGGCCTCCTCGCCGTGCGCGGCGAAGATCTCCGGGATGGGCCCGTGCTGTGCCACGACCAGGGCGTCGGTGTCGAGGAAGCGTGCGCCGAGCAGCTCGGCGAGGGCCGCTCCCACCGAACTCTTGCCCGAGGCCATCGGGCCGAACAGCACGATGGGGCGGTCCGGCCGGCCGCCGGCCGCGGTCATCCCGCCACCGAGTCGAGCGCTGCCGGGATCGAGGCGAGGAACGACTCGAGGTTGCGGCGCGTCTCCGCGACGGAGTCGCCGCCGAACTTCTCGAGGACGGCCTGCGCGAGCACGAGCGCGACCATGGCCTCGGCGACGACGCCCGCGGCGGGGACCGCGCAGACGTCCGAGCGCTGGTGGTGGGCCTTGGCGGCCTCGCCCGTGGCCACGTCGACGGTACGGAGGGCCCGCGGGACGGTGGCGATGGGCTTCATCGCGGCGCGCACGCGCAGGACGTCGCCGATGCTCATCCCGCCCTCGATGCCGCCGGCCCGGTTGGTGGACCGGACGATCTTCCCATTCGGCTCGCGCACGATCTCGTCGTGCGCCGCGGAGCCGCGCCGGGCAGCTGTGCGGAATCCGTCGCCGACCTCCACGCCCTTGATCGCCTGGATGCCCATGAGCGCACCGGCGAGGCGCGCGTCGAGCCGGCGGTCCCAGTGGACGTAGCTGCCGAGGCCCGGGGGAAGGCCGTACGCGAGGACCTCGACGACGCCGCCGAGGGTCTCGCCCTCCTTGTGGGCGGCGTCCACCTCGGCGACCATGGCCTCGGAGGTCTCCGCGTGGAAGCAGCGCAGCGGGTCGGCGTCGAGCGCGCCGACGTCGGCGGGCTGCGGGAGCGGGGCGCCCTCGGGGACGGCGACCCCGGCGATCTGAGTCGTGTGGCTCACGAGGTCGATCCCGAGCTCGGCGAGGAACGCCGCCGCTGCGGTGCCCAGGGCTACGCGCGCCGCCGTCTCGCGGGCCGAGGCCCTCTCCAGGACCGGGCGGGCCTCGTCGAAGCCGTACTTCTGCATGCCGGTGAAGTCTGCGTGGCCCGGGCGCGGCCGGGTCAGCGGGGCGTTGCGTGCCTGGCCCTCGAGCTCCGCGGGGTCGACCGGGTCGGAGGCCATGATCTGCTCCCACTTGGGCCATTCCGTGTTGCCGACCTGGATCGCCACGGGGCCGCCCTGGGTCCTGCCGTGCCGCACCCCGCCGAGGATGGTGACCTCGTCGGCCTCGAACTTCATGCGCGCGCCGCGGCCGTAGCCCAGGCGGCGGCGCGCGAGGGCCTGGCGGATGTCCTCGCTCGTGAGGGCGACGCCGGCCGGGAGTCCCTCGAGGATGCCTACGAGTGCCGGGCCATGAGACTCACCGGCCGTCAACCAACGCAACATGACATCAATCCTGCCACGCGGCGGCGCTATGCCGTGCGCTGGGGTACGCCTACTGAGGCGCACATCACATCTATGACGGCCCGCGACCGGGCGTCCTGGCGCCCGGTGAACAGCACGATCTGCTCGACCGCCTGGTAGACGAGCATCTCGAGTCCGTGCAGGACGTGCCCTCCGCGCCCCTCCCACGCCGCGGCGAGCCTGCTGGGCCACGGATCGTAGGCGACGTCGAGCAGCACGTGCGCGCCGCCGTCGTCCGCGGGGACCGTGGCCAGCTCTGCCGCGAGCCCGTCTGCGGCCCGCGGCGGCAGGGTGCTGACGACGGCGTCTGCCGCAGCGAGGCGCGCGGCTCCCCCGTCGAGCGGGGAGACTGCCACCTGGAGGCCGAGCCTCGTGGCCAGCGCCGCGGCCTCGCCGGAGCGGGAGGCGTCGCGCACGAGGAACTCGACGCGCCGGGCGCCGAGCCGGGCGAGGGCGGCGACCGACGCCAGCGCCGTGTTGCCGGCGCCGACGACCACAGGACGGTGCACGGACTCCATGCCGGCGTGGCGGAAGGACTCGGTGATCCCGAGGACGTCCGTGTTGTGGCCTACGAGGACCGTGCCCGCGGCCGAGGGCTCGACGACCACGGTGTTGAGCACGCCGAGCTCGGCGGCGAGCCCCTCGACCCGGTCCACGAGCGGCACGAAGGCGGCCTTGAGCGGCATCGTGACCGACAGGCCACGCCAGCCCGGTTCGCGGCGCACGCGCGCCGCGAAGGCCGGGAGCTGCTCCTCGGTGAGGTCGAAGGAGCCGTACTCCATGTCGATGCCGAGGGCGCGGTAGGCCGCCAGGTGGAGCGCCGGCGACTTCGAGTGGCCGATGGGGTGGCCGAGGACGGCGGCACGGGCCGCCGCCTCCGGCCCTCCGGCACCCGGCCCTGCGGTCACTGGCACTTGCCCGGGTTGGCGGTGCACCACTGCTCGTACTGGGCCACGTAGCCCTGGTGCTCGGCGTAGGTCTTGGCGAACTTCGTCTCGC
>NZ_JAUSTE010000023.1 GCF_030812675.1 Sinomonas atrocyanea
ACAAGCACATCTACGGCGAAGAAGGCGTCGCCTTCTACACCCGCGCCAAAGTCATCACCCAGCGCTGGCCCGAACCCACCCACGCCTCCGACGCCTCCTACAACTTCCCCTCCAACTGAGCGCAGCCCCTTCCGTCTGAAGGTCACCTCCTGAAAGTCACGTCCCGTGGGTACCCGCAGGAAGTGACCCGCAGGAGGTGACCCACAGGAAGTGACCCCCAGACGGCGAGGGCGGGGAGGGAAGGGAGGACCAGGCGGGGCCAAGCAGCTCTTCGGCGGTCTACGGCCGAGCCGCGTCCCCGCCCTGCCGCAGCGCGTCGGCGAGAACCTGCACGAGGTGCTGGCCCTCGAGCCCGGCGAGGTCAGCCACCTGGGTCCGGCACGAGAATCCGTCGGCCAGGATCTCGCGGTCGGGCGAAGCCTCGGCCCGGGCGAGGATCCCGCCGCGGGCGATCTGCTCGGAGACCTCGTAGTGGCCCGCCTCCATGCCGAAGTTCCCGGCGAGACCGCAGCACCCGGCGGAGACCTCCACGTCGCAGCCCATGGACTCGAGCAGCCGCCGGTCCGGCCCGTAGCCCATGATCGAGTAGTGGTGGCAGTGCGGCTGGACGAGCAGCTTGCGCCCGGAGTGCGGCGGCTCCCAGCCGATCCCCGTGAGGAACTCGGCCACGGTCTTCACCGAGCCCGCCACCTCGGCGGCGCGCGGGTCCCGTGGCAGCAGCTCGACCAGATCCGAGCGCAGCGTCGCGGTGCAGCTGGGCTCGAGGCCCACCACGGTCCGTCCGGCCTGGACGTGCGGGGCGAGCTCGTCCAGGGCCCGGTGCAGGCGCACCTTGGCAGCGTCGAGCTGGCCCGTGGAGATGTACGTGAGCCCGCAGCAGGCCTTCCCGGCCGAGACCTCGACGTCGCACCCGGCGGCCTCGAGCACGGCGATGGCGTCGCGGGGGATCTGCGGGTCGAGGGCGTCGGAGAACGTGTCGACCCACAGGAGCACCTTCGGCCCACCGCGCCGCGCACCCGCCGCTTCTGCCTCGCCTCCTGGCGCACGACGCCGGTCCCGCGCCTCCCAGCGGAACGGCGCGGCGGGCAGGCGGGGGAGGGAGCGGCGGCGGTCGGCCCCCATGAGAGTGAGCGCGGCGGCGCGCAGGGCCGGGACCCGCCCTGCGAGGTTGGCCAGCGGGGCGAAGGGCGCGCTGAGCCGGAGCCACCGCGGCAGCCGGCCGAGGGTGTAGTGGCTGAGGGGCCGCAGGCGCCGCCGGTAGGTCTGGAACAGCGTCTCGGACTTGTACCGGGCCATGTCGATGCCGGTGGGGCAGTCGCTCGCGCAGGCCTTGCAGCTCAGGCACAGGTCGAGCGCCTCGTGCACCTCCGGCGAGCGCCAGCCCTCGCGCACCAGGCTGCCGTTGAGCATCTCCTGCAGCGCCCGGGCGCGCCCGCGGGTCGAGTCCTTCTCGTCGCGGGTGGCGATGAAGGAGGGGCACATGAACGCCCCGGCGTCCCGGGCGTCCGCCCGGCACTTCCCTACGCCCACGCAGCGGTGCACGGCGGAGGTGACGCTCCCGCCGTCGTCCGCGAAGGCGAAGCCGGACCCGACCCGCAGCTCGACCGCCTGAGGACGGCGGAGATCGGCGTCGACCTTCGCGGGACGCACCACGATCCCCGGATTCATCAGGTCCTCGGGATCGAACAGGGCCTTGAACTCGGCCATTGCCGTGAGGGCGTCGGCGCTGTACATCGCGCCGAGCAGCTCGGACCGGGCGCGGCCGTCGCCGTGTTCGCCGGAGAGGGAGCCGCCGTGGGCGGCCACGAGCTCGGCGGCCCGCTCGAGGAAGCGGCGCAGCACCGCGCCGTCGTGCTCGAGGGGGAAGTCGAGGCGGAGGTGCACGCACCCGTCGCCGAAGTGGCCGTAGGCCATGCCGCCCACGCCCTCGCTGTCCATGAGCCCGGCGAGGGCCCGGAGGTAGTCGCCGAGGTACTCGGGCGGGACGGCGGAGTCCTCCCAGCCGCCCCAGGCCTGCCGGTCGTCCTGGGTGCGGCCGGCGTGCCCGGAGGCGTCCTCCCGGATGCGCCAGAGCCGGCTGGCCTCCTCGCCCGCGGGGAGGACCTGGGTCGCGTCGGTGGCCGCGGCGTCGGCGAGGCGGCGTGCGGCCTCGGCCGCCTCCTCGGGGGTGTCCCCCGGCAGCTCGGCGATGAGGAGGCAGCCGCCCTCGGGGACGTCGGGAACGCTGCCGGGGCCCTTGGCATGCCGGACCGCGTCGAGCAGGCCGGTGTCCAGGGCCTCGAGCGCGAGGGGGCGGAAGGGCAGGAGGTTGGGCACGTCGTCGGCCGCAGCGGCGAGGCCGGGGTAGCCGAGGACCGCGAGCGCGGGCGCCTCCGCGCGGGGGACCAGACGGAGCGTGGCCTCCAGGAGCACCCCGCACGTGCCCTCGGTGCCCACGAGGGCGGCGGCGAGGTTGGAGCCGTTCTCGGGGAGGAGGTGCTCGAGGGAGTAGCCGGAGACCTGGCGGCGGAACCGGCCGAACTCGGTGCGCAGCAGCGCTCGCCACCGGTCCACGAGCCCGGCGAGGCCCGGGACGGCGTCGAGCGCCTCCGCGCCGGAGCCCACCGTGAGCACCTCCCCCGACGGCGTGAGCCACGTCAGCGAGAGCACGTTGTCCGCGGTCCTGCCATAGGACATGGCGTGGGCCCCGCACGCGTTGTTGCCGATCATCCCACCGAGCGTGCAGCGCGTGCCGCTCGCCGGGTCGGGGCCGAAGCGCAGCCCGTGCGGGGCGCAGGCGTCCTGGAGGTCCTTGAGGACGACGCCGGGCTCGACCACCGCCGTCCTCGCCTCCGGATCGAGGCTCACGATCCGGTTCAGGTACCGGGACGTGTCGATGACCAGGCCCGGCCCGATCGAGTTGCCGGCCATCGAGGTGCCGCCGCCGCGCAGCGTGACCGGCACGCCGTGCCGGCGGGCGGCCGCGACCGCCTCGATGAGGTCCTCGCGGCTGCGGGGACGCACCACGGCGCCCGGCGCCACGCGGTAGTTCGCCGCGTCCGAGGTGTAGAGCGCCCGGGTCAGGGAGGAGTCGTCCACGTCGCCGCGGAGGCTGCCACGCAGCTCCTCGACGAGGGCGCGGAGGGCCTCGGGGCTCCGGGGGCTGGTGTCAGGACGCTGCACGGTCGACGTCATGCTCCAGTGCTACCCCGGATCGGCCGCGGATCACAGTCCAGCGCGCGGACACGGCCTCAGGCGGCGAGGCCCTTCTCCTTCAGCCACGCGTCCGCCGCGGCCTTGGGATCCTGCTTGGCGCTGCCCGAGACCTGGTCGTTGAGCTTGACGAGGTCCGCGGTGGTCAGCGCGGCCTGGACCTTGTTCAGCACGCCCTTGGCCTTGTCCGTGATCCGGTCGGTGCGCACGAGGGGCACGACCTGCTGGGCGGCGAAGTTGTTCTGCGGGTCCTCGAGCGTCACGAGGTGGTTCTGGGAGATGAGCGGCGACGTGGTGAACACGTCCGCGGCCTGGATCTGGTTGTCCAGGAGCGCCTTGATGGTCACCGGGCCGCCGCCGTCGCTGAGCGGGACGAACTGCTTGGGCGTGCACCCGTACTTGGCCTTGAGGCCGGGCAGTCCCTGCGGGCGGTCCTTCGCCTCGGGCGGCATGCCGAGGGAGATCTGGTCGCAGACCTTCCCGAGGTCGGCGAGCGTCTTGAGGCCGTACTTGTCCGCGGTGGCCTGGGTGACCACGATCGAGTCCTTGTCCTCGGCGTTCGCCGGGTCCAGGACCGCGAGGCCCTGCGGCGTCGCGGCGGGGAGGGCCTTCATGACGTCCGCGGCGCTGACGGCGGTGGCGTTCTTGTCGAAGTAGCGCAGGAGGTTGCCCGAGTAGTCCGGCACTGCGTCGATCGAGCCGTCCTGGAGGGCCTTGACGTAGACCTCGCGGGAACCGATCCCGGTCTTCGTGGTCGCCTGGACGCCGGCGCCGTTGAGCGCCCCGGCGTAGATGTCGGCGAGGATCTCGCTCTCGGTGAAGTTCGCCGAGCCCACCACGACAGGGCCGCCGGCACTGGCCTGGCCCGAGGCGGGCGCCGTCGAGAGCGGGTTGGACCCGCCGCCGCACGCGGACAGGGCGAGGGCGACGACGGGGACGGCCACGAGGGCTGCCCTGCGGGCAAGGCGTCGGTAGATGGTCACGGTCGGGTTCCTCCTGCGGTCGGTGCGGTGACGTGCCATGCTCCCGGACCGGTGCTCGCACCCGGGTCGAAGGCCATCATCCCCTGTTCTTCGGAACAGGCGGAGGAACGGATGGTCAGTGGCGCGGCGCGGGCGCGGCGGCGCGCAGCACCGCGTCTGCCACCGCACCGTACGCGAGGTGCGGCAGGATGTCGGAGACCCAGTCCGCGGCGGACCACGTGCGGGGATCGGTGACCTTCAGCAGGACCATGGGCGCGTTGCCGCCGGCCATGGCTGCGGCCCCGGCCACCGCCGATCCGACGAGCCTGCCCGGGCGCCACCCGGCGGCCCTGAGCACCGCCACGGCGACGCCGGCCGCGACGCCGGTCCCCAGCCCGAGCAGGGGGCCGAGGCCCGCCACGCGGTGGGCCTGCTCGTCCTCGTCGCCCGGGATGCCGACCCCGGCCGCGTCCGCGAGCCGGCGCGCGGATTCCTCCGGCGTGCTGCTCGCCGGGCGGGCGCGCAGGACCATGTCGAGGTACGTGGCGGCATTGAGCGCGGTGGTGCCGGCGGCTCCGGCCGCGGCTCCCGCAGCCAGGGTTGCCAGGGGGTGGGTTTCCATAGGTCCTCGTCCTCTCAGCGGGTGGAACTCTCACTGGCTCAGTTGCCCCGCCCGGGCGGCCCGGAAACGCCCCGCCCTACGCGGCGGGGCCGGATTCGACCGCCAGGCCGGCGAGGCGCCACTCGAGCATCCCGTCCTCGAGCCGGCGCGCGGTGACGCCGTGGGCGCGGAGGAGGTCCACGGCGTCGTACGCCATCACGCAGTAGGCACCGCGGCAGTAGGCCACAACCTCGGAGTCCTCGGGCAGCTCGGCCAGGCGCGCCCCGAGCTCGTCGAGGGGGATGGAGAGGGCGCCGGGAAGGTGCCCGGCCTCGAATTCCTCCCCGGGGCGGACGTCGAGCACCGTCACGGCCCCCGCGGCGGTCCGCTCGGCGAGCTCCTCGCGGGTCAGCCCCCGCTCGGCGGCCCGCTCCCCCGCGAGGCGGAGGTAGGCGACCCGCCGAGGCTCGACGCCGGCCACCCGCTCCTGCGCGACCCCCCGCAGGAGCGCGTACAGGCGCAGCACGTCCTGGCCCGCCACGGTGTAGTAGATGCGGGTGCCCTCGCGGCGGGTGGCCACGAGCCCCGCCTGCCGGAGGGTCTGCAGGTGCGCGGACGCCGTCGACAGCCCGAGCCCCGCGGCTTCGGCGAGCGCCTCGACGCTCCGCTCCCCCTGCGTGAGGAGGTCGAGCAGCTCGAGCCGCTTCCCGTTGGCCAGTGCCTTGCCCACGCGGGCGAACTCCTCGAACAGTGCCGCCTTGTCCGCCCTGCGGCCGGCCGACCCGCCTGCCATCCAGTCCTCCAAAGATCCGTGTAATACTGGATAAAATCCTATTCCATGTTTCCTTGGAGAACCAGTGAAGACCGCCGCTCCAGCCCTCGGCCTCAGGCAGAACCTCGCCCAGTTCATGCTGCTCGTCGCGGTCAACGCGCTCGTGGGCGGGACCCTCGGGCAGGAGCGCACGGTCCTGCCGCTGCTCGCCACCCGCGAGTTCCGGCTCGACCTCTACACGAGCGCCCTGACCTACATCCTCGCCTTCGGAATCTCCAAGGCCGCGATGAACTACTTCGCCGGCACCCTCTCGGACCGGTTCGGCCGCAAGCCCGTGCTCGTGGCCGGCTGGCTCGTGGCGATCCCCGTGCCGCTGATGCTCATCGCGGGCCCGGACTGGGCCTGGATCGTGGCCGCGAACGTGCTCCTCGGCGTCAGCCAGGGCCTCACGTGGTCCACCACCGTGGTGATGAAGATGGACCTCGTCGGTCCCCGCCAGCGCGGCCTCGCCATGGGCCTGAACGAGGCGGCGGGCTATCTCGGCGTCGCGGTGACCGCCCTCGCCACCGGCTGGATCGCCGCCCAGTACGGGCTCCGGCCGGGACCGTTCCTCCTCGGCGCGGCGTACGTCGCGCTCGGGCTGGGCCTCTCGGTCCTGACCGTGCGGGAGACCCACCACCATGCCAGGCTCGAGGCCGCCCAGCACGTCTCGGCCCGGGCCGCGGCCCACGGCGACCTCACCACCGGGCAGGTCTTCCGGCTCACGAGCTTCACCGACCGCTCCCTCTCCGCGGTGAGCCAGGCCGGCATGGTGAACAACCTCAACGACGGCCTCGCGTGGGGGCTGTTCCCGGTCCTGTTCGCCTCGGCCGGGCTGAGCCTGGGCCAGATCGGCCTCCTGGCTGCCGTCTACCCCGCGGTGTGGGGCGCCGGCCAGCTCGTCACCGGGGCCGCCTCGGACAGGTACGGCCGCAAGTGGCTCATCGCCGCCGGCATGGTGGTCCAGGCGGCCGCCCTCGGGATGGTCGCGGCCGGCCACGGCTTCGGGATCTGGCTCGCCGCGGCTGTCCTGCTCGGTGCCGGCACTGCGATGGTGTACCCGACGCTGCTCGCGGCGATCGGCGACGTGGCCCACCCCGCCTGGCGCGCCCGCTCCGTGGGCATCTACCGCCTCTGGCGCGACGGCGGGTTCGCCGTCGGCGCCCTGCTCTCCGGCATCCTCGCGGACGCCTACGGGCTGCCGACGGCGGTCGCGGCCGTCGCGGTCCTCACCGCCCTGTCCGGGCTGGTCGTCGCGGTGCGCATGCGCGGCGGCGACCACCCCGCCGCCTAGCCTTCCCGCCCGCAAGGCGACGCACGACGGCGGGTGGGCACCCGCCGTCGTGCGTCTCGCGAGGCGGCAGTCCCGCCGGCCACTCAGGCCACCTGCGCCTCGAGCCCCACAGACTGGATCGCCTTGGCGGCGGCCGTCTCATCGTTGTCCGAGGTGTCGCCGCTGATGCCTACGGCCCCCAGCACTGCGCCGCCGCCGTCGCGGACGATCACGCCGCCCGGAACCGGAATGAGCCGCCCGCCCAGGGCCGCGGCCGCGGCGGTGACGAAATAGGCCTGCTGCTCGGCCCGCTCCATGAGGGCGCGCGAGCCCATGCCCAGGGCAAGGGCTCCGTACGCCTTGCCGTGGGCGATCTCGAAGCGGTTGTTCGAGGCGCCGTCCTCCCGCGCCGCGGCCACGAGATGCCCCCCGGCATCGAGGACGACCACGGTCAGCGGCTTGAAGCCATGCTGGCGGCCCACGGCGAGGGCCTCGTCGACCAGGTTGCGGGCCGCGGTCAGTCCGATGCTCATGAGGCGCTCCGGACGAGTCCCTCGGCCCGCTTCTGCGCCTCGCGGCGGCGGTGCAGGATCGGCTCGGTGTAGCCCGAGGGCTGGCTCGCGCCCTCGAGCACGAGCTCGCGGGCGGCGAGGAAGGCCTCGGAGTCGAACGAGGGCGCCATGGGCACGTAGTCCGGGTCCCCGGCGTTCTGCTCGTCGACCACGGCCGCCATGCGCCGCAGCGAGTCCTCCACCTGCTCCTCGGTGATGACGCCGTGCAGGAGCCAGTTGGAGACGTGCTGGGAGCTGATCCGGCACGTGGCGCGGTCCTCCATCAACGGGGTGCCCTCGATGTCGGGCACCTTGGAGCAGCCCACACCGGAGCTCACCCAGCGGACCACGTAGCCGAGCGTGCTCTGGATGTTGTTGTCCAGCTCGTTGCGACGGGCCTCCTCGTCCCACGCGGCGGGGTCGCCGAGCGGGATCGTGAGCAGCTGCCGGAGCGTGGAGCGGCGGCCGGTGCCGAGCTCCGCCTGCCGGGCGTCCACGTCGACCTGGTGGTAGTGGATGGCGTGCAGGGTGGCCGCGGTGGGCGAGGGGACCCAGGCGCAGTTGGCTCCGGCGAGCGGGTGCGCGACCTTTGCTTCGAGCATGTCCGCGAGGTTGTCCGGCGCGGCCCACATGCCCTTGCCGATCTGGGCCCGGCCGCGGAAGCCGCACTCGAGCCCGATGTCCACGTTCGAGTCCTCGTAGGCCTTGATCCAGCTCGTGGAGCGCATGTCCGCCTTGCGGACCATCGGTCCGGCGAGCATCGAGGTGTGGATCTCGTCGCCCGTGCGGTCGAGGAAGCCGGTGTTGATGAAGACCACCCGGTCGCGGGCCTGGTAGATGCAGGCCTTGAGGTTCGCCGAAGTGCGGCGCTCCTCGTCCATGATGCCGATCTTGAGCGTGAGCGGCTCGAGGCCGAGCACGGACTCGGCGCCGGCGAGCAGGGCGCAGGCCAGGGCGACCTCGTCCGGGCCGTGCATCTTGGGCTTGACGATGTACACCGACCCGGCGCGCGAGTTGCCGCCCGCGCGCGGGCCCCGGAGGTCGTGCACCGATCCGAGCCCCGTGAAGAGGGCGTCGAGGATCTCCTCGGGCACAGGGTTGCCGGCGGCATCGAGCACGGCGTCGCTCGTCATGAGGTGGCCCACCTGGCGGATGAGCAGGAGCGAGCGGCCCGGGAGCGTCAGCTCGGAGCCGTCCGGCGCAGTGTAGACGCGGTCCGGGTTGAGGCGGCGGCTGAAGGTGCGGCCGCCCTTGCTCACGTCCGCGGTGAGCGTGCCCTGCATGAGCTGGAGCCAGTTGCGGTAGCCGGAGACCTTGTCCTCGGCGTCCACGGCCGCTACCGAGTCCTCGAGGTCCATGATCGTGGTGAGGGCAGACTCGAGCACCACGTCCTTCACGCCCGCCGCGTCGGTGGAGCCGATGGGGTGGGAGCGGTCGATCTGGATCTCGAGGTGCAGGCCGTGGTGGGCGAGCAGGATGGCCTCGGGCGCGGCATCCTCACCGCGGTGGCCCACGAACTGCACGGGCTCGGCGAGCCCGGTGGCGCCGGCGGCCGTCTCGACGACGAGGGCGCCTCCCTCGATCCGGTACGCGCTGACATCTGCGTGCGAGCCCCGGGCCAGCGGGGCGCTCTCGTCAAGGAACTTCCGGGCCTTGGCGATGACGGCCTTGCCGCGCACGGGGTTGTAGCCCGCGGTCCGCTCGCGGCCCTCGGCCTCGTCGATCACGTCCGTGCCGTAGAAGGCGTCGTAGAGGGAGCCCCAGCGGGCGTTGGCGGCGTTGGCGGCGAAGCGGGCGTTGAGGAGCGGCACCACGAGCTGCGGGCCCGAGAGGGTGGCGATCTCAGGGTCCACCCGCTCGGTCGAGATGCTGAAGTCCCCGGGCTCGTCCACGAGGTAGCCGATCGAGCGCAGGAACGCCTCGTAGGCGTCCTGGTCGATGCCGCGCTCTCCGGCAGAGCGGTGGAACTCGTCGATCTGCTCCTGGAGGCGATCCCTGACTGCGAGGAGTTCCTGCACCTGCGGGGAGAACTGCTCGATGAGCGCCGCGGCGCCCGACCAGAAGGCGTCCTCCTCGAGCCCGGTTCCGGGAAGGGCCTCGTCGCGGACGAACGCATGGAGCGCTTCCGCCACCCGCAGCCCGTGGATGTCGATTCGGTCGGTCATGGTGACTCCTCGCAGTGAAAGCACTGTTTCGCAATGCGGAAAATGGATCTCGATCCCCACGAAAATAGCCAGCATCTTGACTGCCTGTCAACGGCAGTCCGGCGCGGCACCCTCGGATTGCATCCGTGGACTGACCACTGTGGACGGACCATTGACCGGTGGCGCGGGTCACATCTAAGCTCCGAGAGGCTATTTCGGATAACGGAAAGTAACTTCCGGCACATAGCGGTCCACCACAGACAAAGGAGTCTCTGTGAGTACCTTCCACCAGCTCGTCGACCCACTGGGCGGCTCTCTCGCCCTCTCGGCCGTCCTGGCGTCCCTGCCCCTCCTCCTCCTGTTCGTCATGCTCGGCATCTTCCGGACGAAGGCATGGAAGGCAGCCGTTGCGAGCCTCATCCTCTCGGTAGTCCTCGCCATCGCGGTCTGGCAGATGCCGCCCGGACAGGCCCTCTCGGCCACCGCAGAGGGCGCCTTCTACGGTGTGTTCCCGATCCTGTGGATCCTCATCAATGCGCTGTGGCTCTACAAGCTCACCGTCGCCACGCGCTGGTTCGACGTCCTCGGCACCACGATCCGTTCGATCTCGGCCGACCTGCGGATCCTCGTGATCCTCATCGCGTTCTGCTTCGGCGCCCTGCTCGAGGCCCTCGCCGGCTTCGGCGCCCCCGTGGCGATCACCGCCGCCATGCTCGTCGCGGCGGGCATGAAGCCGCTCAAGTCCGCCACCGTGGCCCTCCTCGCGAACACCGCTCCCGTCGCGTTCGGCGCCATGGCCTCCCCGGTCATCGCGCTCAGCGGCGTCACGGGCATCCCGCTCGGGACGGTCTCGGCGATGGCCGGCCGGCAGACCCCTTTCCTCGCCCTGATCGTGCCGCTGCTGCTCGTGTTCATCGTGGACGGCAGGCGCGGCGTGCGGCAGACCTGGCCCGCCGCGGTGGTCGGCGGCGTGGTGTTCGCCATCGTCCAGTTCCTCACCTCCAACTTCTTCACGGTCGAGCTCACCGACGTGCTCGCGAGCATCGTGGCCATCGCCGCCGTCCTGCTCCTGCTGCGCGTGTGGCAGCCGGCCGAGCTGCTCGAGGCGGACCGCGCCGACGACGGGGCCGAGCCAGTGCACGCCCAGCAGGGCGCGTCGACCGCCAGGCGCGATGTCGACGCCTCCTCCACCGCCACCGTCGGCGCCCGGGCGGGGGGTTCCTCCGTGGCGGTCGGCAGCAGCGGTGAGGCCCCGCTGGGAGCCGGTCGGGCCGGCGTCGCACGCCCCACCCCGCGGGAGATCTGGATGGCCGTGGGCCCCTACCTCGTGATCATCGCGGTCTTCTCGCTGTCCCAGATCCCCGCCATCAAGAACTGGCTCACTGCCGTGGGCGGATTCTCCTTCCGCTGGCCCGCCCTCAACGTCGCGGATCCGGCCGGGAAGCAGGTGGGATCGCAGATCATGCGGTTCGACCACCTCAAGGCCACCGGCACGCTGCTGCTGATCTCAGGCCTCATCACGCTCGCCCTGTACCGCATCCCGTTCGGCCGCGGCGTGCGGATCTACGGCGAGACCCTCAAGGTGCTGCGCTGGACCATCCTCACGGTCAGTGCGGTCCTCGCCCTCTCGTTCGTCATGAACCTGTCCGGCCAGACCGGCACCCTCGGCGTCGCCCTCGCGTCCGCCGGCGGGATCTTCGCCCTCCTCTCCCCCGTGCTCGGGTGGATCGGCGTGGCCCTCACAGGCTCGGACACCTCGTCGAATTCCCTGTTCGGCCAGCTGCAGGTCACGGCCGCCGCGCATACCGGACTCTCGCCGATCCTCATGGCGGCGACGAACTCCTCGGCCGGTGTCCTCGGGAAGATGCTCTCGCTCCAGAACCTCGCCGTCGCCGCGGCCGCCGTGGGCCTCGACGGGTCCGAGAGCACGCTCTTCCGCCGCCTCCTGGGCTGGAGCCTGGGGCTCCTCGTGGTCCTCGCGGCCCTCGTGCTCATGCAGACCGGCCCGCTGTCCTGGATGGTCCCGTGACCTCCGGGGCGTCCTCCCCTACCATCACGACAACACCTGAGAAGGCACCCATGACGCTCAACATCGAGGCCTCCGGACCCATGCAGACCGATACCGGCGCGTTCGCCGCACACCCCCGGGCCACCTTCGACACGGCCGCGCGGGCCGCCGTGGCCACCGACCGCTCCGGCTACGAGCCGCCGACCCTGCCCGACGCCGTGGTCCAGGCCGAGTCCGTCGAGGACGTGGTGCAGGCCCTCCGCCTCGCCCACGAGCACCGCCTGCCGGTGGTCCCGCGGGGCGCCGGCACCGGCCTCGCGGGCGGTTCCAGCGCCCGTGCCGGCGAGATCGTCGTCGACGTCTCCCGCATGAACCGCATCCTGAGCATCGATTCGGTCGAGATGATCGCTGTCGTGCAGCCGGGCGTGCTGAACGCAGAGGTCAACGCGGCCGCGGCCGAGCACGGGCTCTTCTACGCCCCCGACCCGGCCAGCACGGCCATCTGCTCGATCGGCGGCAACATCGCCACGAACGCGGGCGGCATGTGGTGCGCCAAGTACGGGGTGACGCGGGAATCGGTGCTCGGGCTCACGGTGGTCCTCGCAGACGGCCGCGTCCTGCACACCGGCCGCTTCACCATCAAGGGCGTCACCGGGTACGACCTCAACGCCCTGTTCATCGGCTCCGAAGGAACCCTCGGCGTGGTGGTCGAGGCGACTCTGCGGCTGCGGCCCCGGCCCGTGCGCACGGAGACCCTCGCGGCGTACTTCCCCGACGTCGAGGCGGCCGGCCGCGCGGCTTCGGCGATCACGGCCGCGCGGATCCAGCCCTCGATCCTCGAGCTCATGGACGGCCCCACCCTCGGCGCCGTGGACCTTGCCGAGGGGACCCGGCACCGGGAGCTCGGCGGAGCCTTCCTGCTCGCGCAGACGGACGGCTTCGGCGCCCACCTCGAGCTCGACGAGATCGCGTCGGTCATCGGCCCCTACGCCTCCACGGTGCACCGGGCCGGCGGCGCGGAGGAGGCCGCGGCCCTCGTCAAGGCCAGGCGGGACGCGATCCCGGCGCTCGAGAAGCTCGGCCGGGTCTCGATCGGGGACATCGCCGTGCCGCGCAACCGGCTCGCGGAGGCGTTCGCCGGACTCGACCAGATCGCCGCCCGGACGGGGACCCGGATCTTCAGCGTGGCCCACGCCGCGGACGGCAACCTGCACCCCATGATCGTGGTCGGCCCCGAGGAGTCGATCACCTCCGGACCGGCGAAGGAAGCGCTCGGCGAGATGTTCCGCCTCGCACGGCGGCTCGGCGGAACGCTCACCGGCGAGCACGGCGTGGGACTGCTCAAGCGCGAGTGGGTCGGTGAGGAACTCGGCGAGACCTCACGCTCGCTCCAGCAGGCGATCAAGTCCACCCTGGACCCCTCGGGCATCCTCAACCCGGGCAAGGCGATCTGACCCCGCCCGCGCGGGAGGCGAGGCACGACGGCGGCCGGGCACCCGCCGTCGTGCCTCGCCGGACGGAGGGGCCGGGCTCAGCCCTTGAGCGAGCCGGCGGCGATCCCCTCCATGAAGTAGCGCTGGCCGAACGCGAAGATGACCATCATCGGCAGGGTCACCAGCAGCGACGCGACCATCACGAACTGGTAGTCGCCGTGGCCCCCGGCCGTGGGCGAGTACATGGTCATCGCGTAGGCGATGCCGAGGGGCACCGTGTACCCGTGGGGGTCGCCGAAGTTGAGGTAGATGAGCGGGCCGGCGAAGTTGTTCCACGAGGCCTGGAACTCGAAGATGAACACGATGATCGCGCTCGGCAGCGCGAGCGGGAACGCGATCCGGCGGAAGAGCCCGAAGAAGGAGCACCCGTCGATCCGCGCGGCCTCGAACAGGTCCCGCGGCAGCGAGAGGTAGAACTGCCGCATCAGGAAGATGTAGAACGCGGACCCGAACAGCGTCCCGCCCCACAGGGGCACCGTGGTCCCGAGCCAGCCGAGCGTCTTCCAGATCAGGTAGTTGGGGATGAGCGTCACGGCGCCGGGCAGCATCATGGTGCCGAGCAGGACGCTGAACAGCGCGTTCTTCCCCGGGAACCGGAAGTAGGCGAACCCGAAGGCGATGGCCGAGCTCGTGAGGGTGACGATCGTGGCCGCCGCGAGCGCGATGAAGACCGAATTGAAGACCCAGCTGAGCAGGGGCAGCTGGTTCCAGACGTCCGCGTAGTTCTGGGGCGTTGGCGTCAGCGGGATCAGCCGGTTGTCGAAGACCTCGCCGCGGGGCTTGAGCGAGGCCGCGAGCAGCCACGCGAACGGGTACAGGAACGCGAGCGCGAAGCCGATGAGCAGCACCCAGCGCACGGCGCTGCCGAGCCGCCGCAGTGCCCGGCTCCGGCGGTCGGCCCCGGGCAGCGGGGCGGCCGGACCGCCGGCCGAGCCGCGCCGCAGTGGCTCCGCGGTGCCCGGGGTGGCTCCTGCGGCGGTGAGCGGCGCGGCCGCCGCGGCGGCGGACGGATCGTCTGCCGCGGTCGGTTCGAGGCCGGGGTTGGCGTTGGTCACGGGCGGTCGTTCCCCTCGTAGTGGACGAACCGGTTGCCGACCTTGATCTGGACCAGGGTGATGACCATGATGATCGCGAACAGCAGCCAGGCCATCGCGGCGGCGGGGCCGAAGTTGAACTGCTGGAACGCCTGCTGGTAGAGGTACACGCCGTAGAAGCGGGCGGCGTCCGGCACGGACGAGTTCCCGTCCCGGTAGAACAGCAGGTAGGCCTGGTCGAACACCTGCAGCGCCCCGATCGTGTTGACGATCACGAGGAAGAACAGCGTCGGGGAGATCATCGGGATGGTGATGTGGAAGAACTGCTGGACGCGGTTGGCGCCGTCCGTCGCCGCCGCCTCGTACAGCTCCCGGGGCACGGCCTGGAGCGCCGCGAGCAGGATCACGGTGGTGCCCCCGACGCCCCACAGGCTCATCAGCACGATCGAGGGCTTCATCCAGGCGGGGTCAGCCAGCCACTGCGGCCCGACGATGCCGAACAGGCCCAGGAACTTGTTGATGGCCCCGCTGTTGCCGTTGAGCAGCAGGAGGAACACTGCGGCCGTGGCGACCCCGGGCGTCATCTTGGGCAGGTAGTAGACCACCCGGAAGAAGCCGGAGGCCCGCTTCACCCCGTTCAGCAGCGAGGCCAGCAGGAGCGCGAAGGCGATGTCGAGCGGCACGGCCATCGCGGCATAGACGAAGGTGTTCCCGAGCGAGGCGAGGACGTTCGGGTCCTGCACGAGCCGCGTGTAGTTCTCGAAGCCGGCCGGGCTGCTGGCACCCGTGGCGAGGTCGTAGTTCTGGAACGAGAGCACCAGGCTCCAGCCCATCGAGATCACCGTGAAGATCAGCAGCCCCGCGATCCACGGTGCGATGAAGAGGTAGCCGGCAGCCGACTCCCGGAGGTTGTACTTCCTCCTCCGGGGCGGGCGCCCCGCGCGTGCGGCGCGGGGCGCCCGGGCTGTCCGGCCGCTCGTCTCGGCCGTCATCAGCCGTTCTTGCCGGCCGAGGTCTGCTGCCAGGCACGCATCGCCGTGGCCTGCGCGTCCTTGAGGGCGGTGGCCGGGTCCTTCTCGCCGGAGAGCGCCACGGCGACGGCGTTGGAGAGCGCGTCCTTGATCGCCGAGCCCGCGGGGGAGCTGCCGAAGGAGGCGGTGTTCCCGTCCAGCGTCGAGTACGCGGTGCTGATCAGCTGGTCGAAGTCCGCGCTGCCCGAGGGCGCCACGTGGGCAGCGCGGACCGCCTTGTCGGCGGCCGGGGAGCCGGTGAACAGGCCCGTGTTGATCGAGTTCTTCTGCTGCACCGTCGTGGCCCTGGCGTCGCCGGCCGCCTTCCAGGCGTCCAGCGAGGTGGCCTTGATGGCCCAGGCGCACGCGGCGGAGGGGTTCTTGGCCGCGGTCGGGATGGCGAGGGCGGTCCCGCCGGCGTAGCCGAGGGCCTTGCCGTCCACGGTCTTGATGGGCACCCCCACCACGCTCACCTTGTCCTTGGTCGCGGAGAGCACGTTGATGTACCACTGGGCCCAGGTCTGGGCGCCGACCTCGTTCTTCACGTACTGGTTCTCGTTGCCGAAGACGTCCATGGAGTCCTTGAAGGACTTGATGGCGGCGTAGCCGCCCTGCGCGTCCATGAGCTTCTTCATCCAGGTCAGGGCCGTGACGTCGGCGGCCGCGTCCAGGGTCGGCTTGCCGCTGGCGTCCATGGCGCTCCCGCCGAAGACCTGCAGCCACAGGTCGGCGGAGCCGGGCAGGTCGGGGTCGAAGCCGATCACCGAGGGCTTGCCGCCGGAGGCCTTGTACATCTTCTGCGCGGCCGCGACGATCTGGTCCGGCTTGGACGTGTCGAGCTGGTCGGTGCCCACGCCGGCGGCCTGCATCACGTTCTTGTCCGCGATGAGCATCGAGGTCTGGAAGAACTGGGGGACCCCGTAGACCTTGCCGCTGTAGGTGACGCTCTTCGTCGCCGCGGGGTAGTACTGCGTCTGCGGGTCCACGCCCCAGAGCGAGTAGCAGGCATCGAGCGGCTGGATGAGGCCCTTGTCCGCGAGCGTAGGGACGAGGCTGCGGTCCACCTGGATGAGGTCCGGGACCTGGCCCGAGGCCGCCTGGGCGGAGAACTTCTGGGCGTCGAAGTTGGTGGTGTCCATGGTCACCGTGGCCGGGGCGACCGCCTTCGTGGCCAGATCGGAGCGGGACTTGCCCACCTCGTCCGAGGGGTTGAAGCCGCTGGTCTTGAGCGTGCCCGAGACGTCCTTGCTGAACGAACCCCCGCCGGCCTGGCCGCTGGGGGCGGCGCCGCCCCCGGACGCGGCGGGGTTGCACGCGGTGAGTGCCACGAGAACGGACAGGGACAGCGCTGCGGCGCTGAGCTTGGTCCTGTGAGTCGACATTGACGTCCTCTTCCTTCAAGCCCTTGAAGTCCCCCGGGTGCGCAGGGGGACGTACGGAGTTCCGGGTGTTCCCCCTGCTTGAGAACGATGCCCCTTCTAGGCGAAGGCTATCGAGGAGAAGCGGAGGAGTCCCGCACCCGCCGCGGCCGTGTCGGAAGCGGCACGCTTGCCCTACGGCGCAAAGCGGCCTACAGTGGGAATACCCCCAGGGGTATTAGCTCTCGGACGCAGGAGAATCCTCATGTGCAGCCCCGCAACATGCCCCACCTGCGGCAAGGTGACCTGGACTGGCTGCGGCCAGCACGTCGACCAGGTGTTCGCGAACGTCCCCGAGTCCCGCCGCTGCCCTGGGCACGACGGGTCCGCCGCCGGCGGCAGCCTGCCGGGCACGTTCCTCTCCTGGCGGTGAGCACTCCGGGGCCGCAGGGCTCCGCGTTCGACGCCGACCCCGTCCTCTCCCTGCCGGCCGCCCCGCCGCTGCTCCCCGCCACGCGGCGGGCGGTCCTGGCGACGTGGCTGCGGGGGCGATGGGCCACCGCCGCGGCGGCCGCGGTGCTCGCGGCCGCCGCACTGGTCGTGGCCAACGGCGCCTTCGACGCCGCCTCCCTCCCCGGTGCCCTCTGGACAGCGGTCCTCGTCGCAGCCGGATCCGCCGCGTTCGGACTGCTCGTCGGCAGCCTCGTCGGAGCCCCGATCGGGGCCGAGGCGACCGCGTGCGATGTCCGCGGACCACTGTTCGGCATGATGGGCCTGCTGCTGGCCACGACGCAGGGCCGCTCGAGCCTGCTCGTCCAGCTGTGCGCCGGCCTGCCCCTGGACGCGATCCGCTACGGTGTCCAGCCCGCGGTGGGCGCCGCCGCCGTCGCGCTCATGGCGGCCGCGCTCTCGGCGCGCCTCAGGCTCGAACGCGATGCCCTCTCGGATCCGGCCGGCGCCCAGGCCTGCGCGACCTGCGTGCCCCTGTTCCCGCGCCACCCGCAGCCGTAGACCCGTAGGCCGCCCGCCCAAAGGGGGCGGCCTACGGGATCTGCGGCGCCCGGGCCTTCGCGGCGAGCAGGCCGAGGAGGAGCCTGTCCCGCTCGGCGAGAACGGCGTCCCAGTCCCGGCCCTCGAGCTCGGCGGCCACGCCCTCGGCCATGGTCGCGATGTACTCGTCGGTCTCCGGGTACGCGCCCAGATCCGCCGCCCACTCCCGCATGGACGGTCCGAGGTGCTCGAGGAAGTGGGTGATCCCGCCGTCGCCTCCGCCGGCGTGCATCGTGAGGAACGGCCCCAGCAGCGCCCACCGCAGGCCGGGGCCGTACGCGACCGCCGTGTCGATGTCCGCGACGCTCGCCACGCCGGTGCTGACCAGGTGGAACATCTCCCGCCAGAGGGCATCCTGCAGCCGGTTGGCCACGTGCCCGGGAACCTCGCGGTTGATCCGGATGGGCTTCTTGCCGATCCCGGTGTAGAAGGCCAGGGCCCGGTCCACGTTCTCCGGCGCGGTCTGTGCCCCGCCGAGCACCTCGACGAGCGGGATGAGGTGCGGCGGGTTGAACGGGTGCCCGAGCACGAGCCGCTCCGGGTGCCGCATGCCCCGCTGCGCCTCGGAGACCAGCAACCCCGAGGACGAGCTCGCGATGAGCACCTCGGCGCCGGCGCCCTCCTCGATCTCGGCGAGGATGGCACGCTTGAGCTCGAGTCGCTCGGGCCCGTTCTCCTGGACGACGTCCGCTCCGCGGGCAGCCTCGGCGGCCGTGGGCGCGAATGTGAGGCGGTCCTGCGGGGCGCCGCCCTCCCCCGCCCCGCCGCCGAGCGCCGCGAGGGTGGGCCAGAACGCGTCGACGTGCGCGCGGAGCCGGCCCTCGGCGCCCTCGGCGGGATCCGAGGCGGCCACCCGGAAGCCTCGGGAGAGGTAGTAGGCGGCCCAGCTCGCGCCGATGGTGCCGGCACCGATCACGGCCACCGTTCCCGGGGTCGTCGTGGAGGTCATCGCGGTCCTTCCGTGGTCAGAGCGCCTTCACGGCGCCGAGGACCTTGGTGAGGGAGTCCTTCGCGTCGCCGAACAGGAGGGCGGTCTTGGGGTCGTAGAGCAGCTCGTTCTCGATGCCGGCGAAGCCCGGCCGCATGGACCGCTTGAGGAAGACCACCTGCTTGGCATCGGCGACCTCGAGGATGGGCATGCCGTAGATCGGGGAGCCGGGAGTGGACTTCGCGGCGGGGTTGACCACGTCGTTCGCGCCCACCACGAGTGCGACGTCGGCCTGCCGGAACTCGCCGTTGACCTCGCTCATCTCCTTGAGCGACTCGTAGGGCACGTTCGCCTCGGCAAGGAGCACGTTCATGTGGCCCGGCATGCGTCCGGCCACCGGATGGATGGCGAACTCGACGTCGGTCCCGCGGGCCTCGAGCGCGGCCGCGAGCTCTGCGGCCGTGTGCTGGCCCTGCGCGACGGCGAGCCCGTACCCGGGCACGATGATGACCTTCTGCGCGTAGCCGAGCAGCACCGCGACGTCCTCGGGGTTCGAGGAGCGGACGGGGCGGTCGGAGACGGCGGTGGAGCCCGCCGTCGACCCTCCGCGGAATGCGCCGAACATGATGTGCGTGACGCTGCGGCCCATGGCGGCGGCCATGAGCCGGGTGAGGATCGTGCCGGACGCGCCGACGAGCGTGCCGGCGACGACGAGGAGCACGTTGCCGAGCACGAGCCCGCTCGCCGCCACGGCCAGGCCGGTGAACGCGTTGAGCAGCGAGATCACGATGGGCACGTCCGCCCCGCCCACGGGCAGCACGAGGAGGATGCCCGCCACGAGCCCGAGGGCGAGGAGCACGACGGCGAGCGGCACCGAGCCCGTCGCGACCACGGCCCCGGCCGCGACGAGCGCGGCGAGCAGCACGGCGCCCATGAGCACGGGCAGTCCGAGGAACGTGACGGGCCGGGTGGTCATGAGCTCCTGGAGCTTCGCGAAGGTCACCGCAGAGCCGGCGAAGGAGACGGCGCCCACCAGGAGCGTGAAGACGATCGCGAGCCGAACCCAGCCGCCCGCGGGGCCGTCCGCGTGGGGCAGCTCGAGCAGGGCGACGAGGGCCGCCGCGCCGCCGCCCACGCCGTTGAACAGGGCCACGAGCTGCGGCATCTGGGTCATCTTCACGCGGCGGGCGATCGGCGCCGCGATCGCCGCGCCCACCGCGATCGCGGCGAGGATCCAGGGGATGTTGGCGAGCCGGGTCGAAAGGAAGACGGTCGCGAGGGCGATCGCGGCGCCGAGGGCGCCCACGAGGTTTCCGCGGCGCGCATGCTTGGGCGAGGACAGGCCCTTGAGGGCCAGGATGAAGCACACGGCCGCGGCGAGGTAGAGCAGCGCGGTCCAGGTCGGGCCGAGGAGGGGCGCGGAGGCGGTCACCGGGCGTCCTCCTTGGCCCCGGAAGCGGGGCGGCGGCCCTTGAACATCTCGAGCATCCGGTCCGTCACCACGAACCCGCCCACCAGATTGGCGGTGGCGAGCACGACGGCGAGCAGGGCCACCGCGAGCACCCACCCGTCCTCTGCCTGGCCGGCCACGACGATCGCGCCCACGAGGATGATCCCGTGGATCGCGTTCGCGCCGGACATCAGCGGGGTGTGCAGGATGCTGGACACCTTAGAGACCACCTCGAAGCCCACGAACACCGCGAAGACGAGGATCGTGAGCACCTCCACTCCGCCCATCAGCCTGCCCCTTCCTCGGTCTCGTCGGCTTCGCCCGGCGGCCGGTCCCGCCGCACCGTGCCGGCGGCGACCGGGGCGCCCGGGGCGCCCGCCGCCGGGGCGGTGGCCGCGAGCGCGGCGAGCGCCTCCGCGGTGGGCTCGTGGCGCACCTCGCCCGCGTGCGTGAGGCAGGCACCGGCCACCACCTCGTCGTCGAAGTCGGGGCGGATCTCGCCGCCGTCGCCCGGTTCGCGCGGCACGAGCAGCTCGATGAAGTTGGCGACGTTCTTGGCATACAGGCGCGAGGCGTCCGCGGCCATCGCCGAGGCCGCGTCCTTGAGGCCGACCACGGTGACCTCGCCCCCGCCGTCCCCCGTCGGCACGGCGACGTCCTCGCCCGGGACGGAGCCCTCGACGTTGCCGCCGGACTCGGCCGCCATGTCCACGACCACCGAACCGGGCCGCATGGCGGCGACCATCTCCCGGGTGACGAGCAGCGGGGCGCGGCGGCCGGGGACCGCGGCGGTGGTGATGAGCACGTCGGCGTCCGCGACGTGCGGGGCGAGGAGGCGGCGCTGGAGGGCGCCGCGGTCGGCGGAGAGCTCGCGGGCGTATCCGCCGGCGGCCTGGGCGGACTCGGCGGACTCCACGTCGAGGCGGACGAAGGTTCCGCCCATCGAGGCGACCTCGTCCGCGGAGGCGGGGCGGATGTCGTTCGCCGAGACCCGGGCGCCGAGGCGCTTGGCCGTGCCGATGGCCTGGAGGCCCGCCACCCCGGCCCCGAGCACGAGCACCTTGGCGGGGGGAATCGTGCCGGCGGCGGTCATGTAGAGCGGGAAGAAGCGCGGCAGCCGGATCGCGGCCTCGAGCACGCAGCGGTAGCCCGTCACCAGGGCCTGCGAGGTGAGGGCGTCCATGGACTGCGCGCGCGAGATCCGCGGGACGAGCTCGAGCGCGAAGGCGGTCGCGCGGCTGTCCGCGAGGGCGCGGACGGTGGGCAGCTCGGTGGACGGCGAGGCCAGCCCCACCGTGACCGCGCCGGGGCGGAGGGCTGCGGCGACGGCCGGATGGAGCGGCCGGACGTGGGCCAGGAGGTCGACGTCCGCGAGGTCGAGCGCGGGCACCACCTCGGCGCCGGCCTCGGTGTACGCGGCGTCGCCATGCCCGGCGGCCGCTCCGGCCCCTGACTCGACCACGACTCCGAGCCCCAGGGCCGCCAGCTGCCGCACGGTCTCGGGGGTCGCGGCGACGCGCCGCTCGCCGAGGAGCCGCTCCCTTGCGATCCCCACCCTCACGTGCACACCTCCGCTCCGGCGGCGCACCGTGGCCGCCTGAGCCAGAGTCTATGCGCCGGCGCCCCGGTGTCTACGATCCCTCGCCCTGTCCTGCCTGGCCGGCGATGTTGACGAGCCAGGCGATGCCGAAGCGGTCGGTGAGCATGCCGAACGTGTCCCCCCAGACGGCCTTCTCGAGCGGCATCGCCACGGTGGCACCCTCCGTGAGCCTGTCCCAGTAGCCGCGCAGCTCGTCCTCGGTCTCGGGGCCGCCGCTGAGTGAGACCGAGAAGTTGTTGCCCGGGTGGTACTCCATCCGCGACGGCGTGTCCGAAGCCATGAGGGTGAAGCCGCTGGGCGTGGTGAGCTGCGAGTGCATGACGAGGGGCCCCTCGGAGGGATCGGTCGCTGCGTGCAGGTCGTCGAAGGTGGAGATGCTCAGCTCCCCGCCGAGCACCGACTGGTAGAACGTCATGGCGTCCCGGGCGTTGTCCTTGAAGCTCAGGTAGGGGTTGAGGGTGGCAGGCACAGTACGGGCTCCTCGCGAGAGATCTGACGCTGACCCTCAGGACCCTACGACGTGCCGCCGGCAGTTGTCAGCCGCCGAACGGCCCTATCCGGCGAGGCGCTCGAGGTGGGCCACCACGGCGGCCCGCTTCGGCGACCGGGGCGGAAGGAGGCTGAGCGCGGTCCGCCATGCCTCGGCGTCGGCCGCCGCCTCGGGGAGCCTGAGGTAGTGCAGCACGACGTCGACGGCGGCGCTGCCCACCACGGCCTCCCGCAGCGTCGCCGACAGCTCCTGCCGGAGCTCCGCGATCGCCGGGGCCTCAGAGCGCGGCAGGAGCTGGCCCGCATAGGCGCCGAGGGCCTGCCGGTGGGAGCCCCGGGCCAGGAGGGCGAGGGCGGTCATCGAGTCGACCTCGAGGCCGTCCACCCGGTAGGGGCGTGAGAGCAGCGTGACGCCGGTCCCCGAGGCCTCGAGGACCTTGCGCAGCCGCACGAGCTCAGCCCGCAGGGTCACCGGCGGCACGGGCTGGGAGTAGAGGCGCTCGGCCAGCTCCTCGGCGGTCAGTCCGCGCGGGTTGCCGGCGAGCAGCACGAGGATCTCAGAGTGCCGCACGCTCAGGTTCAGCTCGCGTCCTGACCAGCGCAGCACGCCCTGGTCGCGGCCGGTGACGGCCAGGACCGCGCCGACCGGCCGCTGGGCCCGTTCGATGCGGGGCTTCCGCTCCGGGCCGAGCCCCCTGAGCCGCTCCTCGACGGCCGCGACCGTCGCCCTGAGCCAGGGCAGGGCGTGGCCGCCCACGGCCTGCTCGCCCCCGGTGATGTCCACGACGCCCAGGGTCTGCCCCGTCCCGGGGTCGCGGATGGGCATCGCGGTGCACGAGAACGCCTCGACCAACGGGCTGAAGTGCTCGGCGCCGTGGATCTGCACCGGCCCGCCCGTGGCCACGGCCGTGCCGGGGGCCGAGGTGCCGACGCTCGCCTCGGACCAGTCGGCGCCCTCGAGGAAGGCCATCCGCTCGGCCCGCCGCCGCACCGAGGCGTCGCCGCCGAGCCACAGGAGCCGGCTGTCCGCATCGCCCACGGCCACGAGGATGCCGGAATCACGGGCGGGCTCGACCAGGAGCTGGTCGATCACGGGCATCACGGGGGCGAGGGGATGCTCCGCGCGGTAGGCGTCGAGTTCGCCCTCGCCGAGGATGCTCGTGACCACCGCGTCCTCGCGGCGGGGATGCACGGCGAGGGAGCGGCGCCAGGAGTCGGCCACGACAGGGCGCGCCGATCCCCCGTCCCCCTCTGCGGGGGCCAGATCGGGTGCCGACTGCACCGGGTTCGCACGCACGCCCACCCACTCCTTCATGTGTGCCGTGGGTCACAGTGTACGCGTCGCCGCGGCCCTCGCGGCCGGCCGAAGGTTGCGAGCACGTTGCGCCGGCGGCAGCCGAGGTCCTGCCTGACGGGAGCGCTCAGCCGCCGTGCGCGGTGCGGTCGACCACGAGCGCCTGCGCCGCCGCCTCGCGGATCTGGGCGATGGCACTGCGCACCGCGTCCAGGTTCGGCAGCCCGGCGAGGTCGCTGAAGACCTCCCCTGATGGCCCCGTCATGCGCAGCCGGTAGGAGCCGCGCCTGGCCGGGTCTCGGAGTACTTCGAAGGTCGGGCTCATCATTCACCTGTCGGTCCGCAGATCGCTGTCCGCTCGATTATGTGACAGTCCCAGTCTCACTCACTGGCTCGGGCGTGACCAAGGTCAAAGGTCACATATCGGCATCTCGCGCGCGTCTATGGGCCTAGCCGCCCGCGATCGACTGGATGACGAGGATCTCCTGCCCCGCGGCGACGGGCGTGGACAGGCCGCGCCCACGGCGGACGTCCTCCCCGCCGACGTACACGTTCACGTGCCGGCGCAGCTCGCCCCGCTCGTCCCGGAGCCTGCGGCCCAGCACGGGGTAGTCGCGGCCGACGGCGTCGAGCGCCTCCCGCACGGAGGCCGCCTCCGCGTCGGAAAGCTGGAACTGCGTCCGCCCTCCGCTCGCCGCGGCCAGGACGGAGGGGACGACGACGGTGACCGGCACGCCTAGGCCGCCGGGCCGGCGTCGTGCGCTGGCTGGGCGCCCGGGGTGAGCTCGGCGGCCCGCACGCACAGGACGTCGGGCAGGTGCGCGATCACCTCCTGGAAGGACTCCCCTTCGTCCGCGCTGGCGTACACGGAACCGCCGCGGGTGCCGAAGTAGACGCCCGCCGGTTCGGCGGTGTCGACGGACGCGGCGTCGCGCAGCACGGTGTTCCAGTCCGGCTCGGCGAGGCCCGCCGTCAGGCTGCGCCACGTCTCCCCGGCGTCGTCGGTGCGGTGGACGGCGAGGCGGCCCTGCGGGGCCACCCGCTCCCAGTCGGAGACGAGGGGAACGACCCAGGCCGTGCCGCTGCGCCGCGGATGGGTGAGCATGACGAACCCGAAGTCGGCGGGCAGCCCGTCGGCGATCGAGACCCAGGTGTCCCCGCGGTCGTCGCTGCGGTAGACGCCCCGGTGGTTCTGTGCGTAGAGGCGGCCGTCGGTGTCCGCCGCGATCTTGTGCACGCACTGCCCCACCTCGGGACTCGGATCGGGCAGGAAGTAGGCGGAGATCCCGTGGTTCCGCGCGGTCCAGCTCGCGCCGGCGTCGGTGCTGCGGTACACGCCGCCGGCGCTGATGGCGACGTGGACCTGGTGCGGGTCCTCCGCGTCCGGCACGATCGTGTGCACGGCGGCGCCCCCGGCGCCCGGCGCCCACCGGTCCCTGTCGGGATGGTCCCAGAGGGCGCGGTTGAGCTCGAACGTCGCGCCGCCGTCCGTGGACTTCCACACCGAGATGGGCTCCGCCCCGACCCAGACCACGTCCGGCCTGTCCTGGACGTCCGGCTGGATCTGCCAGATGCGCTCGACGGCGGCATCGGTGCCCTCCGGGAAGACGACCGAGCCGTGCTCGGGCTCCGTCCAGGTCGCGCCGAGGTCGTCCGAGTGCACGACGGTGGGCCCGAAGTGCTCCGAGCGGACGCCCACGAGCAGGCGGGTCCGGCCGCCGCGCGTGTCGATGGCGACGGAGGGGATCTCCTGCATCAGGAACTGGGGCTCGGCGACGGTCCAGGTCTTGCGGTCCTCGCTCGTCGCGAGCCAGAGCCCCTTCTTGGTCCCGACAGCGAGGAGGAAGCGCGGCGTGGTCATCGCACCATCAGAGCACCGGGGCCGCCGGCACAGCAAGGGGGCGGCCATGAAGTCACTACGCCCGAAGGTAGGCAGACCTAACCCGCGGCGGTACTGTCGTATCAGGACCCAAGGCTGCCCCGGAGTGCGTATTCCCCCAATTGCGCGCTCCGGGGTCTTTGTTTGGTGTGTTTAAGTGCGGGAGCCCCCCAACCTGGTGGTTGGGGGGCTCGACCGTGTGGTGTTGTCCGGCGGTGTCCTACTCTCCCACACCCTGGC
>NZ_JAUSTE010000024.1 GCF_030812675.1 Sinomonas atrocyanea
GGGCGGGGGGGGGGGGTTGCCCTTCCCCGGGGGGCCTTTCGTGGGGGCCCCGGGGGGGGGGGGGGGGGCGTTTTGGTTGGTTGGGGGTTTTAAAATTCGGGGGGGGGGGCGCCCCCCCCCCCCCCGCCACTCATCCCCCCAATGAAGAACAAACCCTGTCCCCCTGACAGGTCATGTTCACACATTCATCATTGTGGCACGGACTAATGAAAATGTGAACCGGGTTCCTCCTATGAGTGGATTTTTTACGCACCGGCGCGTCGTCTGGCGATCCCGCCCGCGATCCAGATGGTTCCGAGGCCGGTGAGGAGGAACAGGATCGAGCTGTAGTTCATGGCCTGCTGGACCGGGAGCCACCCGTCCGGCATGAGGGGGAAGAGGATGGTCAGCGCGAGCACGATGTAGCCGGCGGCCAGCAGGCCGGCGGCCGCCCGCAGCGGGACGAGGGCGGAGCCCCGGAACGCCCGCAGCAGGCTGGGGAGCAGGACCACTCCCGTGAATCCCGGGTAGACCCGGCCCAGCTCGCCGTAGACGTCGAACCACGTCTGGTCGTCCCCGGCCCGCAGGCCGACGCTCGAGGGCAGGAGCCCCATGAGGAGGAAGGAGACCACCGTACCCGCCCCGACGAGGGCGAGGGCGGAGAGGCCCCACGGCCCGAGCAGCGCGTGCTGTGCCCCGCGGGCCGAGAACGCGCGCGAGATCCGGACCGCCAGGAGGAGGGCAATGCCGTAGATGAGGAACCTGAGCAGGAGGTTCGCGAGGTTGATGCCGCCGAGGGCCGCGTCGATGGCGAGGTACGGAGCCCTGATGCTGAGCAGGACCGCGAGCGCCAGGAGGGCGAACAGGGCCATCATGAGGCGGTTCTCGCCCCGCAGCACCGAGGGGATGCGCACGAGGGCGAGGACCACGGCGAGGGCGAACGTCACCCAGGCAAGAGCCGTCATCCGAGGTGCTCCCACACGCGGCGCACGGCCCGGGCGTCCGTGGTCGTCCGGCGCAGGGCACGGCCGAGGGAGGCGAGCCGCTCCGCCGCCATGAAGGCGAGCTCGGCGTCGGGCAGGCGGCGGACCGCCTGCTCCCAGGCCTCGAGCGGCCATCCCGCCTCGGTCGCGGTGACCAGTCCCGTGATCACGAGCCCGTTGCGCAGGCCCACTCCGGCCTCCCGCGCGGTGCTCACCGCGAGCTCGGGGCTGAGGCGGTTGGCGCGCAGCTGCGCCGAGAGGTTCTGCGGTGCGATGCCGGTGGCCTCGCTGACGCGCTGGCGGAGGTCCCCGTCGTCGATCGCGTCCACCCACTGGCGGACGTCGGGCTCGCAGGAGGAGCACTCGCTTTCGGCCCGTGCGGGACCGGGATGCGACGCCGGCGGCACGGCGGGGAGCTCGCCGCCTCGCACGAGCAGTTCCTCGAGCAGCCGAGCGGTGGAGACCTGGCTCAGCAGTTCGGCATCGGTGGGGGTGGCGGTGCTCGAGGCGAGGTCCCCGTAGGGGGCGAACCGGGCGAGCCCGAGCACCGGGTTCTCCCCGTACGCGCGGGCGACGGCGACGACGGTCGCCTCCGCGACCTTGCCCCGCACGAGCTGCTGCGCGAGCGTGCTGCGCTTGAGGCCGGCCCGGCGGCAGATGTCCGCCGCGGTGTTCCCCGGGGCCAGCTCCTGCAGCCAGTCCCGGAACACCAACGCTGATACCGGCATGTACCCCCCTTGTCATGCGGCGAGCGGCGGGGCGGTCCCCGCCCCTGCATCGCCTGTGCGTGTCGATTTTACGTGCTGGACGGCCTGGCTTATGCTGAATCAAGCCCGCCGGCTCGCGCACCCCCCAATCGCGAGTCGGCGGGCCTTTCACGTTCTCAGGAGAATCCCATGAGCATGCAGACCGCGGCGTGGAGTTCGCTGCACCAGATCTCCCGCGCCACCGAGGGCCGGAACCCGTTCAGCAGGGAGACTCTGCGGCGGGTGCTCACGTTCGCGGCACCCCACCGCGGCCGCCTCGTTGCCTTCGTCCTGACCTCCATCGTCGCGGCGGTGACCGCCGTCGCCACCCCCGTGCTCGCCGGCCAGGTCGTCGACGCGATCGTGGGCCACTCCTCGGTCTCCACCGTGGTCTGGCTCGCGGTGCTCATCGCCGCCGTGGCGCTCGCCGACGCGGGGTTCGGGCTCCTGACCCGCTGGCTCTCCGCCACGATCGGTGAGGGCGTGATCCTGGACCTGCGCCGCGCGGTGTTCGACCACGTCCAGACGATGCCCATCGCGTTCTTCACCCGCACCCGCACCGGCGCCCTCGTGAGCCGCCTGAACAACGACGTGATCGGCGCGCAGGCGGCCTTTGCCGGAACGCTCTCGGGCGTGGTGAGCAACGCGGTCGCGCTGGTCCTCACGGTGGCCGTGATGGCCCAGAAGTCCTGGCTCGTGACCGTCCTTGCGCTGGTCCTCCTGCCGATCTTCCTCATCCCGGCCCGGCGGATGGGAGCGCGGGTCGCGGACCTGCGCCGCGAGGCCGCCGGGCACAACGCCACCATGAGCACCCAGATGACCGAGCGGTTCTCGGCACCGGGCGCGACCCTCATCAAGCTCTTCGGGCGCCCCGACGAGGAGTCGCGCGAGTTCGCGCTGCGCGCCCGGCGGGTGCGGGACATCGGCATCCGCTCCTCGATGCTCTCCTTCACGTTCATCACCGCGCTGACCCTCGTCTCCTCGCTCGCCCTCGCGCTCGTCTACGGGGTGGGCGGCTGGCTCGCGATCGCGGGGCAGCTCGCGCCGGGCGACGTCGTGGTGCTCGCCCTGCTCCTGACGCGCCTCTACGCGCCCATCACCAACCTCTCCAATGCCCGGGTGGAGATCATGAGCGCGCTCGTGAGCTTCGAGCGGGTCTTCGAGGTCCTGGACCTGACCCCGCTCATCCGCGAGAAGCCCGATGCCCGGCCCCTGCCGGCCGGCCCCGTCTCGGTCGAGTTCGACGACGTCCGCTTCGGCTACCCGAGCGCCGACAAGGTCTCGCTCGCCTCGCTCGAGGAGGTCGCGGTGCTGGACACCCGCGGCGGCGAAGAGGTGCTCCACGGCATCTCCTTCCGGGTCGACCCGGGCCAGACCCTCGCGCTCGTGGGTTCCTCCGGGGCGGGCAAGTCCACCGTCGCGCAGCTGCTCTCGCGCCTCTACGACGTCGAGTCGGGCGCCGTGCGGATCGGCGGCGTCGACGTGCGGGACACGACCTTCGACTCGATGCGGGGCACGGTCGGCATGGTCACCCAGGACGGCCACCTGTTCCACGAGAGCATCGCGGCCAACCTGCGCCTCGCCCGGCCCGAGGCCACCGAGGAGGAGCTCTGGGACGTGCTGCGGCGCTCGCGGCTCGAGGACATGGTGCGCTCGCTCCCGGACGGCCTCGGCACGATCGTGGGGGAGCGGGGGTACCGGCTCTCCGGCGGCGAGCGGCAGCGGCTCACCATCGCGCGCCTGCTCCTGGCCGCCCCGCGGGTGGTGATCCTCGACGAGGCCACCGCGGCCCTCGACTCGACCAACGAGGCGGCCGTGCAGGCCGCCCTCGGCGAGGCACTCGAGGGGCGCACCGCCGTCGTGATCGCGCACCGGCTCTCTACGATCCGCGCCGCGGACCAGATCCTCGTGGTCGAGGACGGCCAGATCGTGGAGCGGGGCACCCATGCCGAGCTCCTCGCCGCGGGCGGCCGGTACGCCGAGCTCTACACCACCCAGTTCGCCGAGGCCTCGGCGACCGCCGACGACTACGCCTAGGAGCCCCGGACCGTGGAAGCCCGCATCGTCGTCTCCGCCGTCTGCGTCTTCTCGCGCGACGGCCGCCTCCTCACCGTCCGCAAGCGCGGCACCGACCGCTTCATGCACCCGGGCGGGAAGCCCGAGCCCGGGGAGTCCCCGGCCCACGCCGCGAGCCGCGAGCTCGAGGAGGAGGTGGGGATCGTCGTCGGCCCCGAGTCGCTCGAGCCACTGGGCGTTTGGATCGCGCGGGCGGCGAACGAGGCCGGGCGGGACATCGAGGCCACCGTGTTCACCGCGCCGGGGACGTACGATCCGGCGGAGGTGCACGCCGCCGCGGAGATCGCCGAACTGCGCTGGATCGATCCGGCGGCCGAGCCGGAGGCGGACCTCGCCCCGCTCCTGACCGACCACGTGCTGCCGCTCCTCGCCCGCCGTCCCTGAGGGGCGCGCGTTCTCTGGGAGCCGGGTGGGAGTTCCGTGAACCGGCGGTGAACAGTCGGGAAAGCCGGCCCTGAGGAGCGCTACTGCACGGTAACTTGGTGGGCCGTGACCACCTCCCGCCGCAGTTTCCTCTCGGCAGCGTCCCTCGCCGCCTTCGGTGCCGCAGCCCTCACCGGGGCCGCGTCGCCGTCGTCCGCCCGAAGCATCGCGCCCGCCGCCCTGCCCGCCGACCCCAGCGCCTCCGGGATCGACCACATCATCGTGGTGATGATGGAGAACCGCTCGTTCGACCACTTCCTCGGCTGGCTCCCCGGCGCCAACGGGAAGCAGGGCGGCCTCACCTACACCGACCGCTACGGCGTGCCGCACGGTACCCACCACCTCACCGACTACCAGGGGTGCAGCCACCCCGATCCCGACCACTCCCAGGAGGGCGGGCTCATCGAGTACAACAACGGCAAGTGCGACGGCTGGCTCCGTGCGGGCGAGAACGACGACTTCGCGGTCGGGTACTACACCGACGCGGACCTGCAATTCTTCGCCCAGGCAGCGCCCGGCTGGACGGTGTGCGACAACTACTACGCCGCCGTCATGGCCGAGACCTACCCCAACCGCTTCTACCAGCACTCCGCCCAGACCGACCGCATCCACAACTCGACCGCCAACGCGACGATCCCCACCATCTGGGACCGCCTGGCGGCCGCCGGCGTCTCCGGGAAGTACTACTACTCCGACGTGCCGTTCGTGGCCCTCTGGGGCACCAAGTACCTGCCCATCTCCGCGCAGTACTCCGAGTTCCTCAGCGACTGCGCGGCCGGCACGCTGCCGTCGGTGAGCTTCGTGGACCCCCGGTTCACGGACGAGAGCTCCGGCACCTCGGGCGACGACCACCCCCATGCGGACGTCCGCTCCGGCGAGCTCTTCCTCAACGAGGTCTACAACGCCGTCACGAAGTCTCCGGCGTGGCCGCGGACGATGCTCGTGGTCAACTTCGACGAGTGGGGCGGCTTCTACGACCACGTGGCCCCGACCACCGCACCGGACGTGAGCCCGAAGACATCCCTGCGCGGCTTCCGGGTCCCGGCCCTCGTGGTCTCGCCGTTTGCCCGCCGCGGCGTGGTGGCCTCGGGCACATACGACCACACCTCGGTCCTCAAGGCCATCGAGTGGCGCTGGAACCTGCAGGCCCTCACTCCGCGGGACGCGAACGCCGCCAACATCGCCGAGGTGCTGGACCTCGCCTCGGCCCCGAACCTCAGCGCCCCGGCCTACACGGTCCCGCCGTTCGTCGCCGGCCCGGCCTGCACACCCCTGCCCGGCGGCGACCCCGAAGACGAGTGGAAGCCGCTCAAGGACCGAGCCATCTCGGAAGGATGGAAGCTCTCATGACCCGCGCAAACCCCGCCCGGGGCGCCCTTGCCGTCGCACGACGGCGGCCGCTCGCCGTCGTGCTCACGGTCGTCGCCGTGCTGGTGCTCGCCGCCGTCGCGCTGGTGCGCGGCGGCGCCGATCAGGCCGCCCACGCGGCCGGGCCGACCTCCCAGTACCTGCCGTCCAGTTCCCACGTCTTCGTCATCAACCTCGAGAACAAGGGCTACGACGAGACGTGGGGCCCGTCCTCGAAGGCGCCCTACCTCTCGCAGACGCTGCGTTCGCAGGGCGTCCTGCTCAACAGCTACTACGGCACCGGCCACAACTCGCTCGACAACTACGTCTCCGAGGTGTCGGGGCAGGGCCCGAACAGCCAGACCCAGGCCGACTGCCAGACCTACTCGCCGTTCGTCCAGACGGGCACGGCGGACCAGGGCCAGGCGGTCGGCAGCGGGTGCGTCTACCCCTCGGGCGTGAAGACGGTCGCGGACCAGCTCACGGCGGCGGGCAAGAGCTGGAAGGGCTACATGGAGGACATGGGCACGCCCTGCCGCCACCCCCAGCTCGGCGCGGTGGACGATACCCAGAAGGCACGGGTCGGCGACCAGTACGCGGCGCGCCACAACCCGTTCGTCTACTTCGCCGGCATCACCGGCTCGCCCGACTGCTCGACGAAGGACGTGGACCTCTCCGCCCTGAGCGGCGACCTCGGCTCGGCCTCGACCACGCCGGACGTCTCGTTCATCACGCCGAACCTGTGCCACGACGGGCACGACTCCCCGTGCGTCGACGGGCAGCCCGGGGGCCTCGTGTCGGCCGACGCGTGGCTGAAGCAGTGGGTTCCCGTCATCACCGGCTCGCCCGCGTTCAAGAAGGACGGGGTCCTGGTCATCACCTTCGACGAGTCGGACGGCCCGCAGCAGGACGCGAGCGCGTGCTGCGGCGAGGGGCCCGGGCCCAATGCGGCGCTCCCGGGGATCACAGGGATGGGCGGCGGCCGCGTCGGGGCACTCGTGCTCTCGCCCTTCACCGCCGGCGGCACGTGGTCCACGACGCCGTACAACCACTACAGTCTGCTCGCCAGCATCGAGGACCTCAACGGCCTGTCCTACCTCGGGTACGCGGGCACGCCGGGCCTGAACCGCTTCGGGCTCGACGTGTACAACAAGGGGGTGTGACCCTCACGGCAGGGACATGACCCCTCACGGCAGGGACATGACCCCTCACGCGGGAGGGGGGCCGGTCAATCAGGGGTGGGGAGCCGGCGCAGGACGCTCGTCAGGAGCAGGTCCTTGGCCGGCCCCCTGACGTCCCAGGTGTAGCGCAGCTCCTCCGGGCCGACGGCCTCGTAGCGCACCCGGTAGTCGTCGGGGGAGCACCAGTGGGCGCCGTCTCCGGCGGCGCCGGTGAGGTCGACGGCGTGGAACGGCCGGCCGTCGGGGAAGAAGACCTCCATCGCGCCGGGCCCGGGGCCCGGACACCACAGGTACTCGCGGCCGGCGGGGCCCTCGTGCGAGCCCCAGCGGACGGTGCCGCGCTCGCACTGGCGGAGGCCGCGGTCGTCAGCGGCCTCGAAGGCCACAGTGCCGCTGAAGCTGCCGCGGGCGCCGGAGGCGCGGTCCAGGAGCTCGCGCTCCACGGCCCACACCCCGAGGAGGTACGCGCGCAGATCGGGGACCGGATATGACAAGTGCCCCCGACCGGAATCGAACCGATGGCCTGCCCTTTAGGAGAGGGCCGCTCTATCCTACTGAGCTACGGGGGCCGGCCCGGGTCGCGCCGGGCACGCTGACAAGCATACCGGCTGGCGGGGCGGCCGCGCCGCACGCGGCAGGCGTGGCTAGGCTGGGCGCGTGGCTGAAGCAGAGGCATCGACCGACCGGATCCGGCACTACCTCGGCGCGTGGTCGGCGGTGAGCATCCTGCAGTTCTTCGCGGCGGAGGCGGCCACGATCGCGGCCTGGCGGGGACCTGCCCCGTACAGCCGGCGGCTGAACTTCATCAGCGACCTCGGGCAGGTCGGGTGCGGCCTCCACGGCACCCGCGTGGTCTGCTCGCCGCTGCACACCCTCATGAATGTCTCGTTCGTCCTCCAGGGCGTCGGCATGGTGATCGCGGCCCTGCTCATCACCTCGGCCGTGCTCCGCGTCGCGGCCCAGGACCGCGCCGTCCGCGCGCAGGCGCGGCTCTCCCGGGCCCTCGCCGCCCGCACCGCGGGCCTTCCGCGCACGACGCCGGCCGCCGCCTCCCGCATGGGCGTCGCCGCGGCGATCCGATCGGGGCACCCGGCGGCCGCGGTGCCCTGGGCGGCGACGCTCGCGGTCCGGGTCCTCCTCGGGCTCGCCGGCGCGGGGGTCGCGGTGGTGGGGCTCGTCCCGCAGGACTCGATCGAGGCCGTGCACCTGGCCGCGGCGGGCGCCTACTTCCTAGGCGGCTCGACTGCCCTCGTGGTGCTCGGCCTGCTGTGGCTCGGGCGCACGGCTGCCGCGTGGCCCGTGCTGCTGTGCGGCGGCGCCTCGTTCGTCGCGACGATCGTGGGCGGCGCGGTGCGACTCCACGTGCCGGAGCCGGGGACCCTCGAGCGGTTCATGGGCTACCCGATCACGGCCGGGATTGCGCTCGTGGGCGCGGTCATCGCCTACCGCCTCGGCGTCCCGGCCCGGCGGGCCCGGGCCCTGCGCCGCGTGCGCGCCTGAGCCCGCTCCGCACCCGCCACGCCCCTGCCGCCGGCGCGCGGAGGCGCGTCAGCCGCCCGAGGTGCGCCGCGCCGTCGTGCGCCCGCGCCGCGCGGCGAGCACCGCGGCCCCCGCGCCGAGGAGCATGACGAAGAGCAGCACCCAGCCCGCCACGACGAGGACCGAGGCGAGCACCGCTGCGCCTGCGTCCGCGCCGGGGGCGACGGCGCCGTCCACCGCGATGTTGCCCCACAGCCGCACGATCGCGAAGACGACCACCACGGCGAACGAGACCCGGCGCAGGACCTTGCCTTTCAGCCACGTGCCGAAGACCAGCAGGAACGTGAAGCCGCAGATGAGCGGGAAGAGCGTTCCCGCGGTCTTGTGCACGTAGCTGAGCTGTCCGCGGGCGGCGTCGTCGAGCGCGCCCTGCAGCCGGTGTGCGTAGTCCGGGGAGAAGCCGCCCACGAGCGAGTCCGGCATGGCGAGGCCGCCGGAGAGCTGGGTCATCTGCGAGAGCGTGAGCAGGTGGTAGTACCAGAACATGAACACGCTCGCCACGAGGGCGGCGATGATGATCAGGCGCGCGTTGCCCTGGGCCTGTTCCGGCGTGCGGCTCGTGGTGGGGTTGACGGGCTGGCCGGGGCGGGCACTCGGAGCGGCGGCGCGATCGCCGTGCTTGCGGGCCCGCTGGGCCGGGGTCTTGGACATGGGTCCATTATCCGTCCCGGTCCCCGCGCGAACGGACCGCAGGGGTGGACCGGGGCCGCCCCCGCGGGTGCCGGGCCCGCAGGTAGGCTGGGCGTGTGCCTGAGACCAGCGACCGCGCCCTGCCCGACCTCGACTCGAACCTGACCGACGCCGAGCTGGCCGAGGCGCTCGTGCGCACGGCCGGCACCCTGGCGCTGGAGATGCGCCGCGAGGGCCTCGAGGCCCAGCGCAAGTCGTCCGTCTCGGACATCGTGACCGCCGCGGACAAGGCCGCCGAGGCCTACATCCTCGCCCAGCTGCGCCGCTGCCGGCCGGAGGACGGGGTCTTCGGCGAGGAGGGCACGGACGTGCGCTCCGCCTCCGGCCGGACGTGGGTCGTGGACCCCGTGGACGGCACCTACAACTTCTTCTCAGGCTCGAGCTACTGGTGCTCGGCCCTGGCCCTTCGCGGGGCCGCCTCGAACGGGGACGCCGACCCGGAGGCGCTCCTCGGGGCGATCTTCCAGCCCCAGGAGGACAAGCTGTGGATCGGAGGGGCGGACACGCCGGCGACGCTCAACGGCCAGCCCCTCGGCGGACCGGCCGACGCGCGCCTGGGCATGCTGGGGGTCGCCACCTCCATCCAGCCCCGCTGGCTCGAGCAGCCGCTCTCGGCGATGCCGTGGCACGCCGCGGCCGTCCAGTCGGCGTCGATCCGCATCCTCGGCTCCGGCTCGTGCGACCTCGCACGCGTGGCCCAGGGCGAGATCGGCGCCTGGTTCCAGCACTCCTGCCCGCAATGGGACTGGCTCCCCGGCAAGGCGATCCTCACCGCGGCCGGCGGCACCACCGCGACGGTCGAGATCAACGGGCTCACCTGGTTCGCGGCGGGGGGCGCGACGGCGGTCCGCGAGATCGTGGCGGCGCTCTCCTCCGCACGGCTCGGCTGAGGCGCGCCGCGGGCCGCCGCCCGCAGTCCGCTGCCGGCGGCACCCTTGACCGCTCAGGGGCCCGGTGCTGTGCTGGACTGAGCCCCGGGACCGGGGCTGCCCGGAACGAGGACTGCCGGAGGGGAACGATGGCCAGCATCGACAACCAGGATCCAGCGCGCAGCCTGAGCGAGGAGGAGGACCCCTCGCTCGACTTCTCCGTGGAACCGGACGAGAAGGTCTGGGACGAGGAGGACGGCCTGATCGACGGGGAGGAAGTCGTCGTCGAGCCGGACCCCGCGGACGTCCCCGAGGCGGATCCGGCGGACGTCGCCGAGCAGATCCGGGGCCTCGACGGGTAGGACTCTTCATTGCCCCGGCCCGTGCCGGGGCGGAGAATGAAGGCAGGACTGGGACGGACGTCGTCGAAGGATCCGCCAGGGCTCCGCGCCCGCCGCTGGCCCGCCGGGAGGGAGGTCCTGCCATGTTCGAGTACTTCTCCGAAGCCCACGAGCTGTTCGTGTACCGTCTCGGAATCGCCCGCGGGACGAGCCGCCGCTCGATCGTCACCTTGGGAGTCCTCGAGCAGGAGTCGCAGCGGCGCGAGGTCGCGGCCCTCATGCTCGACCTGAGCGAGGAGGCGCGGCTCCACGCCGCCGTCCTCGAGGACTGCTTCGCCGAACTCGAGCGCAACGTGGCCGTCCCGCCGGGCCACGCCGCCGACGGTCTCGACAAGGAGGCGCACACGGTCCTGCGCAAGACGGCCGACGGCATCAAGGACCTCGCAGTCCTGCCGCTGGCCCTCGAGGTGGTCTACAGCGCGATCGCCGTCTACGAGCCCCTCACCGTCTACGCACGGGAGTGGATCAGCGCGCACCTCGCCGACCAGCTGGAGAAGTGCCTCGTCGAGCTCCTTGCCGCGCGCAACCGCGTCCTCGAGCTCATGCGGGAGGTCTTCGCCAGCGCGGAGACCGTCCAGGCCAAGACGGACTGAGGCACAGGGAGGGAGGTGCGCAAATGAACCACCACCAGCCGGGCCAGCAGGAGCCGGGCACGCGCGAGACCAAGTCCGAGTCCTTCATGAGGACCATGGGCCACCTGCGCGGGCTGTACGGGCCGGCCAATCGCCGGATCGCCACCGAGCCCGAGCGCCACGGCCACAACCCCGAGGACCTCAAGGAGGCGCGCGAGCTCGACGGGATCGACATCGAGACCGACAGCGAGGGGCACCGCTACGGGGTGCGCCGCACGCCGGGCGCATGAGCGCCGGGCGTGGCCGGGGCGCCGACCGTCCCGGCTACGCCCGCGCTCTCCGTCCCCCCAGAAGTGTCAGCCGCGCGGCCTAAAATAGAGGGATCATGGATATGCTCTTCGATCCCTACGCCCATCTGCCCAAGTCCGGCCTGCCCGGCGGGGCGGAGGAACCAGACCCCGAGGAGCTCCCGCCCGCGCCCGAAGAGGAGACCGGCGCCCCCGAGGACCTGCCCGAGGGCTGGCTGCCTGCCTCTGACCCGGCCGAGGACGCCCGCAGGGAGGCCGAGGCGCAGGCGGCCCACCTCCTCGAGGGGCTCAATCCCGAGCAGCTCGAGGCCGTCACCCACGCGGGAGGTCCCCTGCTCATCGTGGCGGGCGCCGGGTCCGGCAAGACCCGGGTGCTCTCGCACCGGATCGCCTACCTCATCGCGACCCGCCGTGCCCACCACGGCGAGATCCTCGCCATCACCTTCACCAACAAGGCCGCCGCCGAGATGCGCGAGCGCATCGAGGCCCTGGTGGGCGAGCGCGCGCAGCGGATGTGGATCTCCACGTTCCACTCCTCGTGCGTGCGCATCCTCCGCCGCGAGGCGAAGTCCGTGGGGCTGAACTCGAACTTCTCGATCTACGACTCCGCCGACTCCCTCCGGCTCATCACCCTCGTGCACAAGGGCCTCGAGCTGGACCCCAAGAAGGTGGCACCCAAGGCCGTCCAGCACAAGATCTCGGCGCTCAAGAACGAGCTCATCGACGCCGAGGACTTCGCCGGCCGCGCGAACATGAACGACCCGTTCGAGGCCGGCGTGGCCGAGGTCTTCAAGGGCTACACCCAGCGCCTGCGCCAGGCGAACGCGATGGACTTCGACGACCTCATCGCCGAGACGGTCTACATGTTCCGGGCCTTCCCGGCGCTCGCGGAGACCTACCGGCGGCGATTCCGGCACGTCCTCGTCGACGAGTACCAGGACACCAACCACGCCCAGTACGCGCTCGTGCGGGAGATCGTCGGCGAGGGCCCGGACGCCTCGGAGCTGACCGTGGTGGGCGACTCCGACCAGTCCATCTACGCCTTCCGCGGGGCGGACATCCGCAACATCGTGGAGTTCGAGAAGGACTACCCCGAGGCCCGCACCATCAAGCTCGAGCAGAACTACCGCTCGACCCAGACGATCCTCTCCGCCGCGAACGCCGTGATCTCCAGGAACCCGAACCGGCCCGAGAAGCGCCTGTGGACCTCCGAGGGGGACGGCGAGAAGATCATCGGCTACGCGGCCGAGAACGAGCACGAGGAAGCGCGCTTCATCGCCAAGGAGATCGACCGCCTCACCGACACCGGCGAGTTCCGGCCCGGCGACGTCGCGGTGTTCTACCGGACCAACGCCCAGTCCCGCAGCCTCGAGGAGATCCTCATGCGCGTGGGCCTGCCCTACAAGGTGGTCGGCGGCACCCGCTTCTACGAGCGCAAGGAGATCAAGGACGCGCTGGCGTACCTGCGTGTGCTGGTCAACCCGGACGACGACGTCAACCTCCGCCGCGTCCTCAACGAACCGAAGCGGGGCATCGGCGAGCGGGCCGAGGGCACCATCGCCGCCTTCGCCGAGCGGGAGCGCCTCTCCTTCATGGCCGCCGCGCGGCGCGCGGACGATGCCCCCGGCATGGCCACCCGCTCGCTCAACGCCGTGAAGGGCTTCGTCAAGCTCCTCGACGACCTCGCGGCCGTGGCGGAAGGCTCGGGGGCGGCTGAGGCCCTCGAGGCCGTGCTCGAGCAGACCGGCTACCTCGCGGGCCTGCGGAACTCGACCGACCCCCAGGACGAGTCGCGCGTCGAGAACCTCGCCGAGCTCGTCGCCGTCGTGCGCGAATACGAGCGCGACAACCCCGAGGGGAGCCTCGAGGAGTTCCTCGAGCAGGTCTCCCTCGTCGCCGACGCGGACCAGATCCCGGATACCCCGGACGGCGCCTCCCAGGCCGAGGTCGACGCCGCGGTCGCTGAGGCGAGGCGGCAGGGCGTCGTGACGCTCATGACCCTGCACACGGCCAAGGGCCTCGAGTTCCCGGTCGTGTTCCTCACGGGCATGGAGCACGGGGTCTTCCCGCACCGCCGTTCGGCGACCGACCCCGAGGAGCTGGCCGAGGAGCGCCGGCTCGCGTACGTGGGCCTCACCCGCGCCCGCAAGCGGCTCTACCTCACCCGCTCGGAGGTCCGCAGCCTCTGGGGGCAGAGCGAGTACTACCCCGCGAGCCAGTTCCTGGGCGAGGTCCCGGCCGAGCTGATCGACTGGAAGCGCGAGGGGTCCAAGCGGCCGCCCGCCGTGGGCAACGCCAACGACCGGTGGGACCGGTCCGCGGGCCGCTACGGCGGCTCCTCCTGGGGAGCCGGGACGAGCCGGAACGCGAACTTCTCCTCGATCTCCCCGGCATCCCCGCCCTCGGCGGCCGCGGCCAAGGGCCGCGTGCAGCCGCAGAAGGAGGTCATCGCGGTCTCGGTGGGGGACAAGGTCAACCACACGGCGTTCGGCAACGGCACCGTGATCGGCGTGGAGGGCGCTGGGGACAAGACCGTCGCGAAGGTGAGCTTCGACGTGGGCGAGAAGCGCCTGCTGCTGCGCTACGCGCCGCTGACCAAGGTCGGCTGAGCGCCCCGCCTGTTGAGCCCCGGGCCCGGCGGATCTACCCTGTCGTCGAACGGCGTGGGGGCACCGCCGGGGGAGCCGTGGGCAAGGAGGCGGAACGGTGGCCGAGTCGATTCCCGCGGGGTACAGCCCCCGCCTCTACAACGAGGACCTCGCGCCCGCCGAGCACAGGAAGTGGGGCTTCTACTCCCTGTTCGCCATGTGGATGTCGGACATCCACTCGCTCGGCGGCTACACGTTCGCCGCCGGGCTCTTCGCGATCGGCCTCGGCGCATGGCAGGTCTTCCTCGCGCTCGTGGTGGGGATCGTCCTCGTCTTCTTCCTCATGAACCTCTCCGGGTATGCGGGCCAGAAGACGGGCGTGCCGTACCCGGTGCTGGCCCGGATCTCCTTCGGCACGATCGGGGCGAATCTGCCCGCGCTCATCCGGGCACTTGTCGCGATCGCGTGGTACGGCATCCAGACCTGGCTCGCCTCCCGGGCAGTGATCATCATCGCGCTGAAGATCTGGCCCGACGCCAAGGGGCTGACCGAGAACGACTTCCTCGGCGAATCCACGCTCGGCTGGCTCGGCTTCCTCCTCATGTGGGCGCTCCAACTCGTGCTCCTGCGCAACGGCATGGACACGATCCGCCGCTTCCAGGACTGGGCGGGACCCGCCGTCTGGGTCGTCATGGGACTCCTCGTCGTCTACATCCTGCTCAAGGCCGGCTGGAGGGTCTCGCTCGAGCTCCAGGGCGGCACGGCCACGTGGGGGGTCGGGCACGCGTTCGTCGCGGCCATCGCGCTGACCGTGACGTACTTCTCGACGCTCCTGCTCAACTTCTGCGACTTCTCCCGCTTCGCGCCCGACCGCCGGGCGGTATGGACGGCGAACCTGTGGGGCCTGCCCGTGAACTTCATCGCGTTCTCGGTGGTGTCCGTGGTGGTCACGGCCGGCACGTACCAGGTCTACGGGAAGCACATCTACGATCCGGTCGAGATCGTGGGCCGCATCGACAGCGTGTGGGCGCTCCTGCTCGGCGCCGTCACGTTCGCCGTCGCAACGCTCGGCATCAACGTCGTCGCGAACTTCGTCTCGCCCGCCTACGACCTGGCCAATGTGTGGCCGGAGAAGATCACCTTCAAGCGGGGCGGCCTGATCGCGGCGCTCATCGCGCTCGTGATCACCCCGTGGAACCTGTTCAACAGCCCAGTGGTCGTGAACCTCTTCCTGGGCGGTCTCGGTGCCCTGCTGGGGCCGCTCTTCGGGATCATCATGGTGGACTACTACGTGCTCAGGCGGCAGCACGTGGCGGTCTGCGACCTCTTCCGGGAGCGCGGCCATTACACGTACCGCAGCGGCTGGAACCCGAAGGCGGTGGCCTCGTTCGTCGTCTCGGCGGTGCCAGCCGTCGTCGTCGCGCTCGTCCCCGCCTTCGACTACCTCGCGCCGTTCTCGTGGTTCATCGGCGGCGCGATCGCCGCCGTCGTCCATTGGGCGATCTCCCGCCACGACACCTCCATCGCGGAGGCCGTCGCGGCGGCGGCCGCGGCCGAACCGGCGGCCGGAACGTCGCCGGAGGCGAGGATCTGATCGCGGCCCCCCGGCGGCCAAGGCGTAGCGCACCGCTGCCCATTTCTACGAATCGTAGAGCTGTGCGGTTGGTCACGAACGGAGCCCGTGGGGAGCTCGCGCCGCTGCAAGGGATTAGAGTTGCCCCTTGGAGCATCAGGCCCGCCGAGGGGAGCTCCCCACGGCACACTCGTGCGTGCTCCGAGTCAGAACTACTTTCGACGTAGAGGACCTGAACCGTGGACCTGTTTGAGTATCAGGCGCGCGATCTGTTCGAGGCGCACGGGGTTCCCGTGCTCGCCGGCATCGTTGCGCACACCCCCGAGGAAGCCAAGGCCGCGGCCGAGAAGATCGGCGGGGTCACCGTCGTCAAGGCTCAGGTGAAGGTCGGCGGCCGCGGCAAGGCGGGCGGCGTCAAGGTCGCCAAGACGGCCGACGAGGCGTTCGAGTACGCCACCAACATCCTCGGCATGGACATCAAGGGCCACACCGTCAAGCGCGTCATGATCGCCGCGGGCGCGGACATCGCGGAGGAGTTCTACTTCTCGGTCCTGCTCGACCGCGCCAACCGCAACTACCTGGCCATGTGCTCGGTCGAGGGCGGCATGGAGATCGAGCAGCTCGCCGTCGAGCGCCCCGAGGCCCTCGCCAAGGTCCCCGTCGACCCGGCCGTCGGCATCGACGCCGCCAAGGCCGCCGAGATCGTCGAGACCGCAGGCTTCGCCCCCGAGCTGCGCGAGAAGGTCGCGGACGTCATCGTCAAGCTGTGGGACGTCTTCAAGGGCGAGGACGCCACGCTGGTCGAGGTCAACCCGCTCGTCCGCACGGGCGCCGGCGACATCATCGCGCTCGACGGCAAGGTCTCCCTCGACGAGAACGCGGGCTTCCGGCACGCGGAGCACGAGGCCCTCGTCGACAAGGACTCCGAGGACCCGCTCGAGGCCAAGGCCAAGGCCCTGGACCTGAACTACGTCAAGCTCGACGGCGAGGTCGGCATCATCGGCAACGGCGCGGGCCTCGTGATGTCCACGCTCGACGTCGTGGCCTACGCCGGCGAGAAGCACGGCAACGTCAAGCCTGCCAACTTCCTCGACATCGGCGGCGGCGCCTCGGCCGAGGTCATGGCCAACGGCCTCGGCATCATCCTCGGCGACGAGCAGGTCAAGAGCGTCTTCGTCAACGTCTTCGGCGGCATCACCGCGTGCGACGCCGTGGCCAACGGCATCGTGGGCGCACTCAACAAGCTCGGCGAGTCGGCGAACAAGCCCCTCGTCGTGCGCCTCGACGGCAACAACGTCGACGAGGGCCGCCGCATCCTCCACGAGGCCAACCACCCGCTGGTGACCCTCGCCGAGAACATGGACCAGGGCGCCGACAAGGCCGCCGAGCTCGCCAACTCGGGCGCTGCGAAGTAAGGGACGAGAGAAAAATGTCGATCTTCCTCAACAAGGACAACAAGGTCATCGTCCAGGGCATCACCGGCGGCGAGGGCTCCAAGCACACCGCCCGCATGCTCGCGGCCGGCACCAACATCGTCGGCGGCGTGAACGCGCGCAAGGCCGGCACCACGGTCTCGCACAACGACCAGCACGGCAACGCCGTCGAGCTCCCGGTCTTCGGCTCCGTCAAGGAGGCCATGGCGGAGACCGGCGCGGACACCTCCATCGTGTTCGTCCCGCCGGCGTTCACGAAGGACGCCGTGGTCGAGGCGATCGAGGCCGAGATCGGCCTCGTCGTGGTCATCACCGAGGGCGTCCCCGTGCAGGACTCTGCCGAGTTCTGGGCCCTCGCACAGTCCACGAAGGACGCGGCCGGCAACCAGACCACCCGCATCATCGGCCCGAACTGCCCCGGCATCATCACCCCGGGTGAGGCCCTCGTGGGCATCACCCCGGCCAACATCACCGGCAAGGGCGGCGTGGGCCTCGTGTCCAAGTCCGGCACCCTGACCTACCAGATGATGTACGAGCTCCGCGACCTCGGCTTCTCCACGGCCATCGGCATCGGCGGCGACCCGGTCATCGGCACCACCCACATCGACGCCCTCGCCGCGTTCGAGGCCGACCCGGAGACCAAGGCGATCGTCATGATCGGCGAGATCGGCGGCGACGCCGAGGAGCGCGCGGCCGAGTTCATCAAGAACAACGTCACGAAGCCGGTCGTCGGCTACGTCGCGGGCTTCACCGCCCCGGAGGGCAAGACCATGGGCCACGCCGGTGCCATCGTCTCCGGCTCCTCCGGCACGGCGCAGGCGAAGAAGGAGGCCCTCGAGGCCGCGGGCGTCAAGGTCGGCAAGACGCCGTCCGAGACCGCCCACCTCCTCCGCTCGGTCTACCCGGTGCACCTGGCCGACTCGAACCTCTGAGGTTTCCCACCTGAGCACGACGGCGGGGGGGCCCCCCCCCCCCCGGGGGGGGGGCGGGCGGGGGCGCGGGGGGGGGGGGGGGGGCCGGGGGGGGGGGGCCCCCCCCCCGGGCCCCCCACCCCGCGCCCCCGCCCCCCCC
>NZ_JAUSTE010000025.1 GCF_030812675.1 Sinomonas atrocyanea
GGAAAACGGAGCCAGGAAGCCACGAGGCGCCGCCGGGATCACCTTCCCGGCGGCGCCTCGCCATGCCCACTTGACAGCGGACTACTCCATATCAGGTGTACTTCCCCGTGAGGTTGTGAACGCGGGCTGAGGGGACTTGGCCGCCGATGCCGGTGTGGGGTCTGTGGTGATTGTGGTGGTGGATCCAGTCCTGGTAGGCCGCCTCTCGCGCTTGTTCGCTGTCACAGGCGGCGGCGTATGCCCATTCGGTGGCCAGGGTGCGGTTGAAGCGTTCTACCTTGCCGTTGGTCTGCGGCCGGTAGGGCTTGGTTCGCTTGTGCTCGATATCGCCCAGGGCGTTCGCGAATGCGTATGAGCGGTAGCAGGAACCGTTGTCTGTCATCACCGCCGTCACAGTGACGCCGAGCGTGGCGAAGAAGGCATTCGCACGGGTCCAGAAGGCCGCGGCGATCTCTTTGCGCTCGTCGTCGAGGATCTCCGAGTACGCGACACGGGAGTGGTCATCGATCGCATGGTGCAGGTAACGGTAGCCGCGTGATCCGGCGGCTCCGGCCCGGGCGGCCCGGTCACGGGCGGCATCTGCCTTGCGGTCCTGCGTAGACCCACGGCCATGGACGCGCCATCCGCCGCCGTCCGGCGGCGCAGGAGCCGAGATCCGGCTGTCCTTCACGACGAGACGGCGAGTTTGTCGGGTCTCAGCACCGGGGTCATCCGATCCGGTGCGGGCGTCGTGAAGGGTGTCGCGGGTGTTTAGGTCGGTGTCACGGTTGGCGTTACGGTCGACGTCGGCGCAGGCGCCGGCAGCCGTTCGCGTAGATCGCCTGACCGGCCGCATCCTAATTCTGCCCGGGCTCGTTCAGCGTTTGGAGCCCATGCTCGGCGGCTCGCCGCAACTCCAGGCTCATAGCTCCTGAAACGAGAGACGCTCCAACAACGGTCGCCGCCAGGGCACCCCTGATCCTTCTTGGGTTGGTGGTTTTCCTTGAATGCAGGAATGCACGGCATGACGCTCGCTTCCCTTCAGCAAATACCCGCTTCCTGGAAATTACGGAGGCGGTATTCGCCGGCTGCGAATACCGCACCTCATTAGTCCATGTACAGCGTTGCAGAGGGACAGGGTCCCCCGCGCCAGGCACCCGCTTCCAGAGGGGCCTCAAGTGCACACTTCTCGCGAGCCCCGGAAGCGGCCGACCGAGTACCCAGAAGTACCACCTGCTGGGCGCGAACCGCGGGCGGAAACACTTGTGGACAGGCGCCTCGAGCGGCCCGACGGCCCAAGCCCGCGCGGAGCCGTCGGCGCGGCCGTGCGCCGGACCGCGGTTTGCTAGTGATTTCGGGGCCGCCCGGGAGCCTCGGGAAATGACAGTAGTCGGTACCCAGGTCGGCAGGTAGCTCGCCCAGCACTACTTGCCTCTCCTCGCGGGGCCGTACTCGGGCGGCAGGCGCGCCCCGCAGACGTCTTACCCGATTTTGCGGCGGGAAGGACCTGTTTCCTTCTGGTCGCATTGTCCCCATTCTCCCCGATCGTGAACCGTATGAATCCCGGCGCAGCCGCGCCGCAAGTGCCACGGTGATGGAGGCGAGCATGGTCCGGAACCACCTGACAGCAGACGTCGAAGGCAAGACTGCGACCGGCGGCCCCGTCGTGTGGCCGGACGCTCATCGCGGGCTAGGTGCCCGGGTGGGGCTCGCGTGCATCGGTGGCCGGGGCGTTCACATCGGCCCTTGTTTGGAAGCAATAACGTCTGCTTTGGTCTACACCGCGTCCACCCCGGAATCCCACTGCCGGCACCCTTTTACTTTACGACGGCCTAAAGCGCCTAGAAAAACGCACCGATCGAATATCCCCAGGTCACGATTTGGCCAGCCTGAACTGGCTGCCGGCGCTGGCCAAGCTATCGCGCCAACACCAGCCTCGCCTCAAAAAAGCCGACTGAGAAACACAGCGCCCGTGGCACCTGATGCTGGCCGTGCCAAATGAAGCGTGAAGCGCGCTCTCTGTGCATGCCGGCTCATCCTCGAAGGCGGACGGTGAAGTGATGGTTCGGAGAATTGCGCGTTTCGGCGCCGTGGGAATGCTATGCCTCTGTCTGCAACTGGCCGTCATGAAATTGACCGAGCCGTTCCTTCCCGTGCTAGCCGCAAATGCAATCGGATTTATTACCTCTGCTCAGCTGAATTTCACCCTAAGTTACCTCTTCACCTGGGGCGATTCCAAACGTCAAAGCGGCTGGCACTTAGCGGCAAAATGGTTCAGCTACTGCCTCGTTGCCGTCGGCGCAACATTTATAAACTCCGCCGCCTTCGCCGCTCTTCATATTCTCCTACGAGCTCGAATGGAGCTTATTGCCGTCTTCGCCACAGTAGTCAGCACATGCTGCACCTTTCTATTCAACCACTTTCTCGTATTTCGATCTCAAAGGAGTCGCCATGGCAAAGACGGGGACAGCACTGTTTATGCCCGCATGGAACGAGGCTGAGAACCTTCCTCTTGTCGTCCATCAAGCAGTTACATACTTGAGAGAGCGCGACGAACCTTTCACCGTCATAGTTGTCGACGACGGCAGCACCGACCACAGCCACCAAGTACTGGAAACCCTAAAACGCGAATATTCGGACTGCTTTCTATACGTACGTCATGCTAGCAATGAAGGCTATGGGTCGGCATTGCGCACTGGATTCCATGAAGGCCTCAAGACGGGACACGACTGGATCGGTTTCTGTGATGCTGACGGCCAGTTTATGCCAGCCGACATTGGAAAACTCAAAGATAGCGCCGTTGCTTCTGGAAGCGACATAGCGATCGGTTATCGTCTGGCCCGAGCGGACCGCCTCCAGCGCCGCATCATGGGAAAGGCCTGGAGCGTCCTGTCCAGTGCTCTCCTCGGGCACGAGGCCATCGACGTCGACTGCGGCCTCAAGATATTCCATCGCGACGCTCTCCTGCAGCTTGCCCCGCTGCTCACCGGTCAGCATGCCACTATCTCACCTGAAATATTGATACTCGCTCGCCAGGCCGGACAAAAAATCGTCCAAGTGGGCGTGCCGCACTATCTGCGCCGCCACGGCACTGCCTCGGGCGCAGCCCCGCACGTGGTATGGGAATCTCTCAAGGGCCTCGTGCACGTGCGACAGGCCCTTAGGAAAGGCGCCTGATGACAACGCCTAGCGTTCAGCCTCAGCAAGCCGAGATTGTCCGCCCAAGCAGCTCGCCGGACCGCACACAACGCTGGCTGATCGCCCTGGCGACAGTGTTGTCGGTCGCGGCGTTTGCCTACTTCTACGGCAGAGATGCGACTCTTGCGTACAGCGATGCCGTGTCACACTTGGAGATCGCGCGGCGTGTGGTTGACGGCGCTACCCCGGGCATCGCCCAGCTGGGCAGTGTATGGCTTCCTCTCCCGCATGTGCTGGCTCTTCCATTTGTCTGGGTGGATAGTCTGTATTACAGCGGCATTGCGGGAAGCATCCCCTCGATGACGGCCTTTGTGGTTACTGCTCTCCTGTTATATAAGATCACTGGGACCCTCACGGGAAACAAGCTTGGAGGAGCCGTTTCGGCGGCGGTGTTCGCAGCTAACCCGAATGTGTTGTATATGCAGAGCACGCCGATGACCGAATTGCCGCTGTTCGCCTGCATGGCCGGCATGGTTTACGGCGTGCAACGCTGGATCCAGACCGACCATCACCGTTACCTCATCGGTGCCGGCGTTGCCGGACTGCTTGGAACCCTGACGCGTTATGAAGCGTGGGTGCTCTTCGGAGTTCTGGTCGCCCTCGTAATTTTTTCGGCCTGGCGCAAAGGCTACAGTTACATCCGCCTTGAAGGCCTCACTCTTGCCTTCGTCTATGTGGGCGGCCTCGGCATCGCTGCGTGGCTCGGTTGGAATCTGATCATTTTCGGCAACGCCTTTGATTTTGAGAATGGCCGCTATGCCAAGCCGTCCCTCTGGGTGGACTCGGGGGACCCGAATATCGGAGACGGCTGGCACTCCTTGCAGACGTACTCTTTGGCCGTGGTTGCCAACCTGTCGTGGATAATGTGCTTGATGGCGCTGTTTGGTTTCCTCGTAGTAGTAGCAAAAAACCGATTTTCACTCCCGACGCTTCCATCGCTGTCGCTTCTGGCCATGGTTCCCTTCTTTGTGATTGCCCTCGAGCAGGGACAGCGCCCCCTCCACATCGAGCAGTTGAATGGAGACAATTACAACGTCCGTTTCGGACTGCTCATTATATTGCCCGCAGCAATCTTTATCGGATGCCTAGCTAGTTCTTTCCCCGGGCGCACCACGGCGACTACTCTTATCGCGCCACTGTGCCTTTCCGTGGCGGTTCTAGTCTCAGTTGACGACTTGACTTCAAATAACATCGTGACGCTTTCCGAGGCCACCCGAATGTCCCAAAACTCGCAACGGCAGTCTGTGGATGAAGCGAGCAGTTTCCTGCGGGCTCATTACAGAACTGGGAAGGTTCTGGTGCAGTCATTCGGAAATGAAATGCTGCTTTTCAAGACTCAGGTTCCGCCCAGCAAAACCATATATGAGGGAAGCTACCGGACATGGCAACCCGCCCTGAACGACCCCGCGGCCAGCAACATTCAGTGGATCGTCATGCGGTCCAAAGACGAAGTTTATCAGGACCTTCACGGTAGCCCACTGCTTCACGGTTACGAACTGGCCTATACAAACGATGCCTACTCCATTTACAAGGAGAGAGCGTGAAAAACAGTCCACAGGGTACCCCCCCTTCAAGGAAGACCGCGCGCGTCTTGTTCAGCCGGGGACAGATCATCCTTATTCTTGTTATTGGCATTCCGATCCCCGTCTGCCTGGTCGCATGGCCGATACAGGTTGCCACCGTCCTAGCGTCCGCGGGACTGCTGTTCTACTTTCTGTTCGTGGGACTGAAGCTTGCGCTGCATGTAGCTTCCCGCCGGTATGTTCCGCCGGCCATCGATCCCGTGAGTGTTGATGATCCGGACCTTCCCACCTACACGGTGCTCATCCCCCTCTACAAGGAAGCAAACATGCTCGGTAGCCTCGTCCGCTCCATAGCGGGGCTGAGCTACCCCAAGGAGCGCCTGCAGGTACTGCTCCTTCTTGAGGAGGACGACACAGAGACCCGTGCAGAAGCCATCCGTCTTGGCCTCCCGGACTGGTGCACGACCGTTGTCATCCCCGATCTGGCGCCGAAAGGCAAGCCCAAGGCACTGAACGTGGGGCTGGCTCGCGCCACAGGTGTCCACACGGTCATCTATGATGCGGAAGACAGGCCCGATCACGATCAACTCCTCAAAGCTGTCGCGGCATTTCGGGCGTCTGGGCGCGAACTTGCCTGCGTTCAGGCGCGGCTCTTCTTCTGGAATGAGGACTCGTCCTGGATCACCCGGTTCTATTGGAGTGAATACGTAATTCACTTCGAACGCGTCCTTCCAGGATTGTCCAAGCTAGGCCTCGTGCCGCCGTTGGGAGGAACCTCCAACCACTTTCGGACCGAAGCTCTGCGCAGGACCGCATTGAGCCACGCCGTACTCCCATCCGGGGCCGAAGGCATTGGCGGCTGGGACCCCTGGAACGTAACCGAGGATGCGGAACTGGCCGGCGCGATGGCCGCTCAGGGATACCGAATCGCCATGATCGATTCCGTCACGCGGGAGGAAGCCACCGCCCGCCCAGGTGTCGCGAATCGGCAGCGGCGACGGTGGCTGAAGGGCTTTCTGCAGACCGGCCTCGTCTACACGCGGCAGCCATACCGGACCGCCCGTCAGATGGGCTTCCGGCGATGGTTCTGCTACAACCTCCTAATGTTGGGCACACCGGTCAGTCTGTTACTCAATCCGCTTTTCTGGGGCCTGACAATCGTCTACGCCACGACTAGATCGACTTTGATCGAAAGCATGTTCCCAATACCGCTGATTGGAACACTGCTGATGGTCGTCGGCAACCTGCTCTTCTTCTACCAGCTCGTTGGAGCCTGTGTGAACCGGGGCGGCTACGGGAGCGTTAAATATCTGCTGCTCACTCCCGTGTGGTGGGCCTTCACGAGTTGGTCTGCTTACGGTGTTTTATGGGAGCTGGCTCGTCCGTCGACTCGTCATAAATGGAACAAGACGCCGCACGGGCACGATCTGGGCAAGGAAAAAAGCCAACACATCGAAATCAGTGGAGCGGGGATGGACCCTGTCCCTAAGCCGGCCCTCCAGGGACCGTACGACTGAACGTCACGACCGCATACGGCTCACGCGACTGAAGGCGGCCGGGGAAATGGATCCCTGGGATGAGCGTCATGCCGCCGTCCGGACGGCACTTCTCAAGAGAATATCCGATTTGTAATTGCCGGGATTCCGGCTCGATTGGACGGTGGGTGCGGTGGGTAAGCATGCGATGCAAAAGAGGGCGGCGGCGTGGCGTCGCCGTGACGTTTGGGGTGCCATCGGAGCGTGTATGGCGCTGGTGCTGGCACTCCTGAGCGGTCTTGCCCTGCCGGCGTCGGCCGCCGGAGCGGTGTCCATCACCGTAACGTCGAACCCCAACCCGGTGGCGACCGGCCAGTCGATCGCCTACACCATCACGGTCGTGAACACAGGGGGTTCCGCCGCATCCGCTGCCACGATCACCGATACCCTCACCGGTGTTGCCGGTGGCAACGGGGGCGCCCCACCCATGAGCACCAACTTGGGTAGTTGTGCCTTCAACACCGGCCAGGTGACCTGCACCGCGGCAAGTCTCGCGGCCGGTCAGGTGTGGGCTGTGACGATCTCGGCGCAGGTGACGGCCGCAGCGGGGACGCTGCTGTCAGATACCGCCACGGTGACCGGCACCGAGTCCTCGACGCAGTTCAGCACATCTGCGACCACAAGCACCACCGTCAGCCAGAACCTGCCGCCCGGCTTCGCGCAGACCCAGCTCGCCCATGGGCTCAGCAAGCCGGTCGCGTTGGCCTTCGCCCCCAACGGTGACATCTATATCGGGGAGCAAGGCGGCACCATCCTGATCTACCGCAACGGCGCCGTGCTCGCCAACCCGGTGGTCCAGCTGCCCAACGTCGACAGCAACGGTGAGTCCGGGTTGCTCGGGCTTGCGTTCGACCCGAACTTCACCACCAACGGCTACCTGTACGTGTCCTACACCGTGTCGACCACGAACAGCGCGGGAACGGTCCAGCCCTTCGCCCAGCTGTCCCGCTTTACCGTCGTCAACGACACCATCAATCCGTCCAGCGAGGCGGTTTACTACCGCGGCAACCAGACGCAGAATCCGCATCACCCCGGCAACGACCTGAAGATTGGCCCCGATGGCAAGCTGTGGTGGAGCGTGGGCGACAACGTGCCGGCCATCAGCAACGCCCAGACGCTGACCAACATTTACGGCAAGATGCTGCGATTTAATCGCGACGGCACCATCCCAGCCGACAACCCATTCGTGAACGTGCCCAACGCGGTCAAAGCCATCTATGCGTACGGCTTGCGCAATCCGTTCCGTTTTACGTTCCTGCCGAACGGCAAGGCCATGACCGAGGACACAGGGTCGAGCTACTGGGAAGAGCTGAACACGATCCAGCCGGGCGGCAACTATGGGTGGGACTTCTACGAGGGCGACTGCGGGAGCTGCGGTGCCATCAACCCGACGTATGCCTACGGCCACTACGAGGAAGACGGCGCCGCCTCGGCGATCGCGGCTTACACAGGGTCGGCGTTTCCCCAGCCGTACGACCACGTAGTGTTCTTCGGTGACTACGGCCGCCGAGACATCGAGGCCGTGGCATTCGACCCTACCTACCAGACCGAGACATCCAACACCGTCTTCGACAGCGCGGCCGGAACCATCGCCGACCTCAAGGAGGGCCCGGACGGCAGTCTCTACTTCGTAAGCGTTTTCGAGGGGACCTTCACCAAGATCTCGGCTGCCGGCCCGTTCCCGCCCACCGCCTCGGTCACTGCGACCCCGAACGCGGGGGCTGCGCCGCTGCAAGTGCAATTTTCCGGCACCGGATCCAGCGACCCTTACGGCCTGCCGCTCAGCTACTCCTGGGACTTCGGTGACGGCTCGGCCCCTTCGACGGCCGCGAGCCCCTCGCACAGCTACGCCAACAACGGGACCTATACCGTGACCCTCACGGTGAGCAACGGTTCGCAGACCGGCGTGACCACGTCCCAGGTCGTGGTCGGGCACACGCCACCAAGGGCGTCGATCAGCGCGCCCGACGCATACAACGCAGGGGACACCGTGTCATTCAACGGGGCGGCAAGCGATGCGGCCGACGGCACCCTGCCTGGCTACGACTACACCTGGAAGGTCGATTTCTACGCCAACGGCGTGGCGAAGCCTTCTTACACCGCTGACGTGGCCCACCCGTTCTACGGCCCGACCAGCGGCATTACGTCCGGTAGCTTCCAGATCCCCACGGACACGTCCCAGACTCCGTCGACCTTCTACCGGATCACTCTGACAGTGACGGACTCGCTCGGGATTCAGACAGTCGTGACCAAAGACCTCCACCCCAACCTCACAACCTTGTCGGCCAGCGCGAACATCGCGGGCGCGGGATACGCCGTGGACGGCAAGTGGCAGACGGGTCCCTACAGCAGCCAGGACGTAGTCGGCGTCAAGCACGTCCTGGCGGGCATGCCTCTCGTGCAGACCGCCGGCGGCACCCGATACAGGTTCACGGGCTGGACCGATGGCGCCGCGCTGACCGACACGATCACGTCTTCTGCGTCCGGTGCGACTTATACCGCTAACTATGCCGCCGTTTCCGCCGCGCTGCCGTCGTCATGGCAGAGCGTCGATGTGGGCGCTCCGCTGATGGCGGGAGCAGCAGACAGCACGACAGATTCGGCTGGCAACCAGACGTTCTACCTAGACGGTGCGGGAGCCGATGTCTACGGCTCGAACGACCAATTCCACTACGTCTACCAGACCCTCACTGGTGACGCGACGATCGTCGCCCGAGTTCGATACCAGTCCAACTCCAGCCCGTGGGCGAAGGCGGGAGTGATGATCAAGCAGTCGCCGACCGCCGGAGCCGCGTTCGTGGACGCGCTCGTCACGCCCGATGTGAGCCCGAATACCCCGAGCGTCAACGGTGTGGGCTGCGATGCTGGCGGCTGCCTCAGCCCGCTTCCACCGGTCACACCGGCCATGGGGTACGGCGCGCGAATGCAGTACTCGGGCTCGCACTCAGCCACACCGAAGACCTATCCGGCCGGATTCAGCAACCCGAACAAGTGGCTGAAGCTGCAGAGGGCCGGCGACACCTTCACGTCGTGGCTGAGTTCCGACGGGGTGACCTGGACCCAGATCGGCATCGCCACGGTCAGCATGAGCGGCCCCGTCACCGTCGGGCTGTTTGCGACGTCGCACAACATCGGCCAATACAGCACGGCGGCCTTCGACAACGTCCAAATAACCGGGGCAACGCCACCACCACCCCCCGGCGCCCTGCCTTCGGCGTGGCTAGATAGCGACGTGGGCTCCCCAGCCATCGCCGGCTCGGCGAGTTACTCCAACGGCGTGTTCACTGTAAACGGGGCGGGAGCCGACATCTACGGAACGTACGACCAGTTCAACTATGTGTACCAGCCGGTAACTGGCAACGGCACGCTCATCGCCCGCGTCACTTCGCAGACGAACACGAGCTCGAATGCGAAGGCTGGCGTCATGTTCAAGCAATCGACGACCGCGGGATCGTCGTATTTCATGATCTCCGTTGCTCCGGGAGGGGGCATCAAGGTCCAGTACAACTTCAACTCCTCCGTCGGCGGCGGCACGTATACCTTCCCCAACGTGTGGATGAAGCTCACCAGATCGGCGGGAGTTTTCACCGCCTATGTATCCGGCGACGGCTCCACCTGGACTCAGGTCGTGTCGAAAGCGATCACGATCAACGACCCCGCAACCTTCGGCCTCTTCGAATGCTCGCACAACACTAGCGCCCTCGGCACGGCGACCTTCGACAACGTCAGCTACACCCCGGGAGCTTAGACATGATTATGAAACGACGGGCACACGTCCGGCGGCACAGGGCGACATGGCACCCGGACGGCGCCCGGCTGCGGCGGCGACAGGCCGCATTCGCCGCCGCCGTGGCGCTGATCGCGAGCACGCTCGCCGGCTTTGCGACCGCCTCGGCGCCGGCTGTGGCGGCAACGTACCAGGACTGGCCGACGTACCTGCAAAGCGCCTCGCGAACCGCGGCGACGACTGACCCGAACCTGAGCGTCGCCAACGCATCGCTCTTGAAGCTGAACTGGACCTCGGCGACCGGCGGGCCCATCGCCTCGGAGGCGGCCGTAGTAGGTACGACCGCCTACTTCGGGTCGTGGGACGGCTACGAGTACGCCGTCAGCACCGTCGATGGGTCGGTGATCTGGAAGACGTCCATCGGTATCACCAATGACGCCGCGTGCCATCCGTCGACCATTGGCGTCACCTCCTCGGCCGCCGTCGTCAACGGCGTCGTCTATGTCGGCGGCGGCGATTCCTACTGGTACGCCCTCAACGCCACCACCGGTGCCGTGTTGTGGAAGGTCTACACCGGCGACAACAGCCAGACGGGCGCTCACTACAACTGGTCGAGCCCGGTCATCGCCAATGGCTCCGCCTACGTCGGCGTGGCCAGCAACTGCGACAACCCGCTCGTGCAGGGCCACCTGATGAAGATTGATCTCACCTCCAACCAGGTGACGGCCGACTATAACTTCGTGCCCAGTGGGCAGCTCGGCGGGGGTATTTGGACGTCCCCGACGTACGACGCAGCGACCAACACCGTGTTCGTGTCCTCGGGCACCCTGAACAACTACACTCAGACCCAGTCGCAGGCCATCGTGGCCCTTGACGCCACCACCCTCGCTTACAAGAGCTCCTGGCAGCTCCCCTTCGAAGCGGCCGTCATCGACTCTGACTGGGGCACGACGCCGACGCTCACCACCGACGCAAGCGGTGACCAGCTCCTTGCGGTCGCGAACAAGAACGGCATCCTGTACACCTTCAACCGCAACAATCTGGCGGCCGGCCCGATCTGGAAACGGCAGGTCGCCATTGGCGGAGCCTGCCCGACGTGTGGCAATGGCACTATCGCGTCAGGGATCTTCGCGAACGGCGTGCTGTACTTCGCCGGCGGGAACAACGTGGTCAACGGCGGCGGCGCCGGTGGCTCTATCACGGCCTTCGACCCGGGATCCGGTAATACTCTGTGGGTACGCCAGACTGATCAGGCGATCCTGGGATCTCCGGCCTACGTCAACGGGATGATCGGTCAGGTCGAGGGATCGACCTTCGAGGTTGTCAACGCGTCTAATGGCGCCCTGCTGTACTCCTACGTGCTGCCGGCAACCGTCTACGGCGGCGTCTCCGTAGCCCAGAGCCAATTTTACGTGGGCGCGTTGGACGGCAAACTGTACGCCTTCGGACTGGGCGCGGCACCTGCGGCGCCGCCGACCGATCCCAATTGCCCCGCCGGTTTCACCTGCCAGGACATCCACAAGCCACTTCGCGGGAGCGAACAGACCACCGGTGGAGCGTTGACGGTGACGGCAAGCGGATCCGGTATCAAAGGCACCGGCGACCAGTTCAGATTCCTCTCGAAGCCGGTCACCGGCGATGCCCAGACGAGCACCCAGATCGTTTCGCAAACTGCTCAGCCCGGTCAGGCTCAGCAAGCGGGGATCATGGTCCGCCAGAGCGTCGATGTGGGATCACCATTCTTCGCTGTGCTCGCCTATCCCAACGACAGTCCCCCGGACCTGCAGGTCTGGTACCGGTCAGCGTTCGCCAAGAACCCGGTTCTCTTGAGAAAAATTGCCTCACCGACGCTGCCCGTCTCAGTCATGATCCAACGCACCCGCAACCAGTTCAGCGCCGGCATCTCCACTGACGGCAGCAACTACCAGTTGATTGCAGGTGCCTCAGCCACCGTCGACCTGCCGACGACGACCCTGCAGGGGCTTGCCGTCGACTCTGGATCGTCGGCGAACTACGGGACTGCGACCTTCGCCAACGTCGCCGTCGGCGCTGCAGCCACCACGGCGATGAGTCCCCAGCCCCCCGCGGACCCCTGCCCGGCCCAGTGGACCTGCGGGGATATAGGCAACCCGAACCCTGCCGGTGACACCACTGTGTCGGGTGGCTCGTACACCCTGACCGGTGTTGGTTCTGGCTTTGGTGGATCCTCGGACTCGATGCATTACGTCTACCAGCCGGTTTCTGGCAACCAGTCCATCAGCGCCCAAGTGGTCACCCAGTCCGGGGCGTCCGCCAAGGCCCAGGACGGACTCATGATGCGGGCCACCACCAGCACCACCTCGCCGATGTACAGCGTCTTCCTCAACCCGGGCGGAAGCGCCACGATTCAGTGGCGTGTCTATGACGGAATCAAGACCTCCCAGACCGTCCCGCTGACCGGCACGACCTCGCCGGCATACCTGCAGGTCGTCCGCTTTCAGGACACCAGATTCAACCCCCCAGCGACGTTCTTCTCTGCCATGACGTCACCCGACGGGGCCACCTGGACCCCGGTGCTCGGCTCGACCGTGGCCATCGACTTCGGCTCGGACTCGTACCTGGCCGGTCTGGCTGCCGCTGCCGGGGCCGCCAACGCCACGACACCGGCAGTCTTCAACAATGTTGCCATCAGCCCAGCGAACACCCCACCCCCCGGGATCTGCCCCCAGGGCTTCACCTGCGGCGACATCGGGACCGGGATTCACCCGGGCAACCAGATCTATCTCAATGGCACTTGGACAATGCAGGCCCAAGGCACCATCTTCGGGGTCTACGACACCTTCCGCTTCGCCTATGAGAACTTCCCGAACGACCCGGCCAACTCGGCCAACGGCGACGGGACCATCAGCGCCCGGGTCGTGTCCCAGACAGGCGGCACCGGCTGGATGAGATCAGGCGTGATGATCCGCTCCGGCACTGATCCCCAAGCGCCCTACTACGGCGTCTTCGTCACCCCCCAAAACGGCGTCGTCGTTCAATGGCGACCAACGACGGCGGCCCAGGTCACCGAGGACGTCCTTCCGGTGTCTCCGGCCACGACGGCACCACTGTGGGTGCTGGCGTCGCGATACACCGACACCGTCCACAACGTTGTCTACTACAGCGCCTTCACGTCGACCGACGGCGTCAACTTCACCTTCGCGCCCGGCTCGACGACCACTCTCAACCTGCCCGGGCCGCTGGTCGCAGGCATCGCCAGCGACGCCAACAGTTCCAACCTGTCCTCGGTGGCGACCATCGACAACGTCGCGGAGCTGGCCGGGTCGAATCCCCCACCGAACATCTGCCCTTCAGCCTGGAGTTGCACCGACATCGGGGGTGCCGTGCCTCCTGGCCAGGACCAGCTCAGCGCCGGCACCTGGAGCGAACTCGGTGGCGGCGGAGACATCTGGGGGACCGCCGACTCGTTCCACTTCGTCTCGCAGACCCTCAGTGCCGATGGGACTGTAACCGCGCACGTCCTCTCCCAGCAGAACACCAGCGCGTGGGCCAAGGCAGGTCCCATGGTGCGAGCCACGACGGACGCGGGCTCACCGTACTATGGCGTCTTCGTGACCCCGGGCAATGGAGTCGCGGTGCAGTGGCGCACGAGCCAGGGCGGGAGCAGTGGCCAGCTCCTGACACCAGGCACGGTACCGACCTACCTAAAGATCGGGCGATATACCACGACTGGGAGCAACCCTGCTTCCTACTACACGGCCTACACGTCGCCAGACGGCAGCACGTGGACCGCTATTCAGGGTTCGACCGTCAATGTGAACCTGACCGGACCGTTGCTCGCCGGATTCGCCATCACATCGCACAATCAGGGCACGGGTTCAGCCGTCACTCTGGACTCGGTCGGCGTTACCGTCGGCGAACTCGTCCCACCCGGGGGGTGTCCCAGTTCCTGGCAGTGCGCCGATATCGGCACGGCAACACCTGCCGGTGGGCAGGACCTCTCGGGTGACGCGTGGACCCTCCAGGGTGGCGGGAACGACATCTGGGGTACGGCGGACGCCTTCCACTACGTTTGGCAGTCACTGGCCGGCGATGGGTCGATAACGGCCCGGGTGACGTCACAGACGAACACCAGTGCGTGGGCCAAGGCCGGCCTCATGATGCGCGCCAGCACCGATCCCGGATCGCCATACTTCGCGGTCTTCCTGACCCCGGGCAATGGGATCGCAGTGCAGTGGCGAACCGCCCAGGGTGCGACCTCGAGTCAGGTCCTGACAGCGGGAACGGCCCCCGTGTACCTGAAACTGACGAGGACCGGCAGCACGTTCACGGCTGCCACGTCCGCCGACGGCACCACTTGGAATCCTGTGCCGGGGTCGGCTGTTTCGGTGGCGAACCTTTCCGGCGCCTTGCTGCGCGGATTCGCTGTTACCTCACACAATACGGGGGCGATCTCCACCGTTGGAATGGACTCAGTGACGACAACGCCGTGAAAAAGGGGCGCAGTTCGATAGCCCCGGCCACTCCGCCTGTTAGCCACGCTGCCGCTACTGCTGCGATGACGGGAACGACCGTCGCTGATCTGAGCCGCCACGAAGCGGCAGAGGTGTCATCGGCAGCCCGCCTGGTGGTCTTGTCGGCTACGCCGAGGACAAGGAGATCAACGCTCGCGACCCGGTGTCGACCCCGGTTCCCCGAGCGGGGGTTCCTCGGCGGAGCCGTTCCCGCCCGCCCCCCCCCCTGCACCTACACCGCCTACACCTCGGCCGAGGCGGTGAACTGGAAGCTCATCGTCAGCCCCCACAACACGGTGCACTCAGCACCGTGGCCATGGACAGCGTTTCGCTTGGCACGGCTGCGCGACGGTGACGCCTCCGATGGCGGCTTGCGCAGCGCAGACCGAAGACGTGCACGCGCCAAGCCACTGGGTCGGCTCCCGGTGCGTTCACTTGATGCGATCGACAGGCAGAGAACCGCTGGCCATGGTCCCCCGAGCTCCCACGCTCATTCTCGGGGTGCCGAAATCGGTTGAACCTGGTTTCACCGCGTATCGCTTGAGAACTGCGAAGGTCTGCGGGTAACGCGGTCCGAGCCCGCAGGTGCCGCTAGCAGCGAGGTTCCAGAAGTCGCTGCCGACAGCGGCTACGGCCGGCGCCGGTGGAGAGGGGTTGGCGTTGCGTTCGACTTGGTACATGTCGGCGGCGTGAGTCGCCATGTCCTGGTCCCCGCCAGGCCAGTGGTTGATGTCATGTGGACCGGTCTTCGCGCTCTGGCACGCACTCCACGCGGAAAGGAACCACGGTCTGCCGATGCCTTTGCAGTAGGTGGAGACGTTGGGGACGCTGATGTCGCGGTCAGGACGGGAGTTGATCTCGACGTCGCAGAGGTCATTGTTCTGATCGGCCATGATCTTCTGCCAGTCGATTCCGCTATTAGGGTCGTTGATGTATGACAGGCCCCCGGTAGACGCGAGATGGTTTGGGTCGAGCGCTTTCAACTGCGCGAGGGTGCGATGAAAGAAAGCGGTCGTCTCCGCCGTCGACCCGCGAGTCTCATTATGGTAGTTCGGAGCATCGATCTCACCTAGGAGTTCGTACATGGCGATCGCAGGTTCCGCGGAGTATTTGATTCCGGTCACGGTATTGATGCGGTTGGTGACGAAGGACAGAAAGGGCCGCCAATCGGTGGTGGTCGGTTTGATGCCTGAGGCCTGCAGCGACTGGCCGTAGCTGCTGAAATTAAGGATCACCAGCAGGCCGCTCGCCTTGGCGACCGCGATGAAGTTATCGACGCGTGTCCACGTGGCTTCTGACATGGCGTCGGAAAGCTGGTGGTGATGTGTCTCATATTCCACGATTTCAAGGACGTTCAGCCCGGCTTGCTTCGCAAGAGTCACCTCCGCGGCCGGATCACCGTACTGGTTATATGCGGTACCGCCGTGGATGGTGAACGCATGCCCATGGATGCAAAGACTCATGCCACAGACTTCGACGAACGGGCTTGTCGGTGGGCTGTCAGCTTTTCCTGTTGCAAGTATCAGAAAGGCGATGGCAGTCCACCACAGGAGGGCAATACGGCGCATCCGGTCTCACCTCAGGGCCCCGGCGGCGGCACCGAGGTTGTCCCTACGGCCACGGTGTCCAGTGTGACGGCGGAGCTAGTGCCCTGCAGATGGGAGGTGATCGCGAAGCCAGCCAGCAGCGGTTGCGGGAGGTCGAGCGC
>NZ_JAUSTE010000026.1 GCF_030812675.1 Sinomonas atrocyanea
ACACCTTGCTGAACCGGGGTACCCTTTGCAATACGTCCGCCCACAAATTTTTATGGTTTTAAAAGCACGTGTCTGGGTGTCGGGTTTTTTTTTTTTTGGGGGGGGGGGGGGGGGGGGGCCGCGGGCCCCCCACCACTCAGTCTTTTAAGCCCCCGAGACCACCGTTCAGGCCCGCCGCAGCCGCAGGGTGACCAGCTGGAAGGGCCGCAGGGTCAGGGGCATCGCCGCGCCGGCGACCCCCTTCGGCCCGCCGGCCCCGAGGGGCCGCTCGAGCAGGTCGACGGCCTCGATGCCGGCACAGTCGAAGCCCGCACGCACCGTCGCCGACGCCCGCGACCCGAACGCCTCGTAGAGCCGCACCACGACATCGCCCGTCCCGTCCTCGGCCAGCTTGACGGCCTCCACCACGACCCCGGGATGGTCGACCGCCACGAGCGGGACGACCTCACGGCCGCCGCGCACGGCGCGCGGCGGGAGGTTCACGTCGTAGCCTGCCCGAACGGCCCCGGCGATCCCGGCGTTCGGCGTCACCGTGACGGTGAAGCGGTGGACCCCGGCGTCTGCTCCGGGATCGGGGAAGAGCGGCGACCTCAGCAGCGAGAGCCGGACGGTCGTCGTCGTGCCCCCGTCCTCGCGGACCGCACGGGTGATGTCGTGGCCATAGGCGGTGCAGTTCGCGATCGCCACCCCGTAGCCGGGCTCGGCCACATGGACCCAGCGGTGGGCGCACACCTCGAAGCGCGCCGCATCCCAGGACGTGTTGACGGGAACGGGCCGGAAGACGTGCCCGAACTGGGTCTCGGCGGCGCTGCGGTCCGCCCGCAGGTCGAGCCCGAAGCCAAGCTTGAGCAGTTTCTGGCGCTCGTGCCAGTCCACTTCGGTCTCGATCCGGAGGGCCGCAGCGCCCGGGGCGAGCACGAGCCGCTGGAGCACCGTCGAGGAGCCGAAGGCGCGGCGGACCTCCAGCGCCGCCTCCCCCGGCGCGCCTTCCACCGGGGCCACCGACGCGGCCCCGTCGAGACGCTCGACGGTGTGCCGGTAGAACTCGTCGACGTCCCACGCGTCCCATTCGTTGGGGGTGTCGCGATGGAGCTCGAGGAGGTTGCCTGCCGCACCGGGCGCGACCGCGTCCCGGCCGCTCGCGGCGTCCACGAGCGAGACGAGGAGGCCGTGCGCGTCCACCTCCGCCCGGACGGTGCCGTTGTCGAGCACCCAGCCGCCGCCCGCCGTCGTGCGTGGCACCGCGGTGGCCGCCGGGCCGGCCGCCGTGCCGGCCGCCGTGCCGGCCCTGGCAATGCCGCCGCCCAGTGCCGGCACGCCGGCCCGGGCATGGGGGGCCGCGTTGAGCAGGATCTCGTCCTCGCCGGGCCCCACGAGTGCCGCGGCGGCGTCGGCGATGAGGGCCTCGAGGCCGCGCTCGACCGCGGTGTAGTTCCGCTCCGCGTCACGGTGGACCCAGGCGATCGCCGTGCCGGGGAGGATGTCGTGGAACTGCTGCAGGAGCACCAGCCGCCACAGGCGGCGCAGCTCCCCGGCGGGGTAGGCCGCGCCGGCGTGGACCGCGGCCGTGGCGCACCACAGCTCCGCCTCGCGCAGCAGGTGCTCGCTGCGCCGGTTCCCGGCCTTGGTGCGCGCCTGGGCCGTGTAGGTGCCGCGGTGCTTCTCGAGGTACATCTCCCCCGTCCACACCGGCGGGTACGCGTACTCGGCCTCCGCCTCGGCGAAGAACCCGGCCGGGGTCCCCACGGCCACCCTCGGCGAGCCCTCGAGATCCTCGTACCGCCGGGCCGCGGCCATCATCTCGCGCGTGGGGCCGCCGCCGCCGTCGCCGAAGCCGAAGGGCACGAGGGACATCCCGGCGCGGCCGTGTTCGCGGAAGGTGCGCTCGGCGTGGGCGAGCTCGCCGGCACGCAGCTCGGAGGAGTACGTGTCCGCGGGCGGGAAGTGCGTGAACACCCTCGAGCCGTCGATCCCCTCCCACAGGAACGTGTGGTGCGGGAACCTGTTGACCTGGTTCCAGGAGATCTTCTGCGTCAGGAACCACCGGCTCCCGGCCGCCCGGACAATCTGCGGAAGCGCCGCCGAGTACCCGAACGAGTCCGGGAGCCACGCCTCCTGGCAGTCGACACCGAACTCCTCGAGGAAGAACCTCTTGCCCTCCACGAACTGCCGGGCCATCGCCTCCCCGCCGGGCATGTTGGTGTCCGACTCGACCCACATGCCGCCCACGGGCACGAAGCGTCCGTCCGCGACCTTCTCCTTGATCCGCTCGAAGAGCTGCGGGTACCCGTCGCGGATCCACGCGAGCTGCTGGGCGGACGAGCACGCGAACGTCAGGTCGGGGTCCTGGTCCATGAGGGATACCACGTTGGCGAACGTCCGCGCGCACTTGCGCTGCGTCTCGCGGACCGGCCAGAGCCAGGCCGAGTCGATGTGAGCGTGCCCCGTGGCGACGATCCGGTGGGCGCTGGACTCGGCGGGAGCGGCGAGCACCCCGGCGAGGGCGGCGCGCCCCGCGGCAGCCGTCCCGCCGACGTCGTACGGGTCCACCGAATCAGCCATGCGCTCGAGCGCCCGGAGGATGAGATGGCGCCGGGGTCGGTCGTCCGGCAGCTCGTGCATGAGGCCCCAGAGCGCCTGCACGTCCTGCACGAGTTCCCAGACGGCAATGTCCCGCTCCGCGAGCAGGATCGGGCCGAGGCGGTAGAGGGGCGCCGGCCCGGCGGTGGCGCGCTCGCCGAGCCCGGTGGGCTGGAACGTCCAGCCTTGGGCGACGTCGGGGTTGGCGGCCGCTTCGACGTAGAAGTCCACGTTGGGCCCGCCGCCCAGCGCGGCCAGCGGCACGTACTGGTTGCGCGGGTTGAGCGCCTTGACGATCTCGCCGCCGGGCAGCCATGCCAGGCCCTCGCACTGGAACCCCGGCAGCTCGTCGGTGTAGCCCAGGTCCACGAGCACCTCGACGTCCGCACCGCCGCGGCCCCAGTCCTCAGGCACGCGCCCGGTCAGGTGCAGCCACATCGTGGACCAGGCCGGTCCCCAGGAATCGCCCGGTCCGGTCGGCCGGAAGTCCTGGGCGAGGGCGTGCTCGAGTGCGACGGGCTCCCCCGGGGCATCCCACCTCTCGGCGGCGAGGGGCACGGTGTTCCGGTAGACGGCAGGCGTGAGCCGCTCGCGGAGGAAGCGGTAGATCCGGGCTTCGGTGATCAGCCGATCGTCATGCATGGAATGTCCAATCAGTTGATTAATCCTGGCCCCACGCTACTCCAAGCCTCCGGCGAGCGGAACGCCCCTCCCCTTCTGCGTTTCGGGTACGCATCTCGTCGCCCCTTCCCCGTTTCGGGTACGCATCTCGTCGCGGTTTTCGGGTTCCGGGTACACGGCGGCGCGCGGGACGGGCGTCCTCGGTGGCCGCCCGCAGGCCCGGCCAGAGCCGTCGCATCCACGGAATGGACAGCCCTCGGACGGGCGACGCTGTACCCTGAATGGCCAAAGGGCGGCGAGATGCGTACCCGGAATGGCCAAAGGGCGGCGAGATGCGTACCCGAAACGGGAGGGGGTCAGGCGGAGAGCCGCTCGTGGCCCGCGTAGACGTTGAACCCGGAGCCCCGGCTGAAGCCGACCAGCGTCACCCCTGCGTCCTCCGCGAGCTCGACCGCGAGCGTGGACGGCGCGCTCACGGCGGCGAGCACCGGGATCCCGGCCATGGCGGCCTTCTGCACGAGCTCGAACGAGGCGCGGCCGGACACCTGCAGGACCGTGCCCGACAGGGGAAGGCGGCCCTCGCGCAGGGCCCATCCGACCACCTTGTCCACGGCATTGTGCCGCCCCACGTCCTCGCGGAGGCACTCGAGCTCGGCACGGGTGCCGCCGTCGTGCACCGAGAAGAGCCCTGCCGCATGGACGCCGCCCGTCTTCTCGAACAGGGCCTGGGCCTCGCGCAGGCGCTCGGGCAGACCGGCGAGGAGCTCGGGAAGGACGGCCACGGTGTCCTGGGCGGGGCTGTGGTGCGAGGTGCGCCGGACCGATTCGATGGAGTCGGTGCCGCAGATCCCGCAGGCACTCGAGGTCACCACGTTCCGTCCGAGGTCCGGGACGGCGACGCCGGGGCGCAGCTGGGCGTCGACCACGTTGAAGGTCTGGCGCCCCTCCTCGTCCTCGCCGGCGCAGAAGCGCTCCGACACCAGCTGGTCTGCCTCCCAGATGACGCCCTCGGAGACGAGGAAGCCGGCGACGAGGTCGAAGTCGTCGCCCGGCGTGCGCATGGTGACGCTGTAGGTGAGCGTCCCAGCCGGGCCGGTGAGACGGATCTCGAGGGGCTCCTCGACGGCGAGCACGTCCTCCTTGTGCCGGACCGGGTACTCGCTGCCCAGCACGTACTTGTGCACCTTGCGGCGCTGGCTCAGCCGGCCCACGGCGCCCTCCTCACGTCGGTTCGAGGCATGTGCCCCAGCTCCATTGTCCCGCCTGCTCCGCGGCATCCGCGTCCCGGTGCCGTCCGAAGGGGCCGGCCGTGGCCCTTCGGCTCCTCAGGCGTCGAGCGCGCTCCAGTCCACCGGGTCCTTGGACGTCGCCGGGCGCCGCTTCGGCCTCGCCTTCTGCGCGGACGCTGGGGACGACGGCGTGTGGCCGCCGAGCGGGCGTCCCCACGGGAGCGGCAGGCACGGCACGGGGGCGGCGAGCTCGAGACCGTGGGGCGGGACCACCATGAAGCCGTCGGCGCGGGCGAGACCGCGCAGCATGCCGGAGCCGACTCCAGAGGCGGGCGAGGCCATGCCGTACATGCGGCGGAAGGGGATCACCCGGGTGCGCCTGAGCTCCGGCTCGAAGACCTCGCCCGAGGGGAGGTCGATGGGCTCCAACGGTTCCCCGCCCGACAGCGCGGCGAGCAGCGGCTCCCCCACGGTCGCAAGCCCCACCACTGCGGCCAGGGGGTTCCCGGGCAGCCCGAGGAAGAAGCGCCCGTCGGGCAGCTCCGCAAGCACGGTGGGGTGCCCCGGGCGCATCGCGATCCCGTCGACCAGGAGGCGGCCGCCCATCGCCGCGACGATGTCCCGAAAGTGGTCGGATCCGCCCTTTCCGGTTCCTCCGGTCGTGACCACGACGTCCGCCGCGCTCGGCTCGGCGCGCTCCATGCCGCCGTCGGACGTGTCCGGCCCGCCGCCGGGACGGTCGGCGAGTGCTGCCGCCCACTCGGCGGCGTCGTCGCCGATCTTCTCATGGGCGATGAGGATGCCGCCGTAGGCCTCGATGAGCGGCGGGATGAGGTAGCTGAAGACGTCGCGGACGAGGCCAGGGCCGGGCAGCCCGCTCTCGACGACCTCGCCGCCGGTCCGCACGAGCTTGACGAGCGGCCGGCCCGTGACCCGGAGGGCGTCGTGGCCGGCCAGCGCCGCGAGCGCCAGCTGGGCCGGGCCGAGCGCCGCGCCGTCCTTCAGGAGGGTCTCCCCCTCGCGGGCCTCCTCGCCCGCCGGGCGCAGGTCCGCGCCCCCTCCTGGGGCGCCTGGCGGTGCGGCGGCAGCGAGCCGCAGGTGGGGCAGGCCATCCTCGTCCGGGGCCACCTCCCCATACTCGCGTCGGAGGACGGCGCGGGCCCCCGCCGGGAGTGCGCCGCCCGTGACGATGGGAACGGCCTGGTGGGCGGTGAGCGGTTCGCCGGGCTCCGCCATGATCCAGGGCCCGGTGCCGCACACGGCCCAGCCGTCCATCGCAGAAGAGGTGTAGTGCGGCATGTCGCGCAGCGCTGTGAGCGGCCCGGCGAGCGTGCGGCCACGCGCCTGGGCCAGCGGCACCTCCGCGGGAGGGAGCGGGCCGGCCGCCGAGGAGGCGACGGCCCGGGCCTCGGACCAGGTGAGGTGCAGTGCGTGCTGGGTGCCGGCCGCGTCCGGGCCGGGGGTCATTCCTCGGTCCCGGCCGACCTGCGCGACTTCACGGCCTCGAGGGCCTCGGCCACCGCGCTCTGCATGGCCTCACGCGGTTCCGCCCGCCCGCTCCCTGCGGCGAGGCCCGCGGCGTAGGCGGCGAGGAACGTGGTGAGGGGGGCCGCCGGGCGCACCACCGAATGGGCCGCGACGCCGGCGAGGCCGAGGACCGCGTCGATGTCGACGTCCAGGTCCCCGAGCCCGAGTTCCCGGGCGAGCTCCGCGCACCACGCGCGCAGCAGTGCGTCCTTCTCTGGATCACTCATGGGCTTCCTCCTGCCGTGGCGCTCGACCCGGCACGTCCGGGCCCTCGATGCCCCAGCGCCGCGCGGCGTCCCAGGTGTCGACGTCGGCCGAGGAACCCGGCGGCAGCCGCAGGGGCAGCAGGGCCAGCCTAGCAACGAGGTGATTCATCGGACGGTTGGCGAGGCCGCCGTCGCGGGCCAGCGCGTCGAGGACGGAAGCCAGGGGCTCCCGGCGGAACAGGGACAGCAGCGGCTGGGCGCGGCCACCGTCGTCCTCACCGAGGATCCCGTCGCAGTCCGGGCCCGCGGCGGCGGCCCCGAGCAGGGCCGCGACGGCGGCATCCGCGTGCGGCAGGTCGGCCGCCAGCACCGCGACCCAGCCCGGCGCCTCCCCGGGCCCGCCGGGCAGCGCGGCGAGGCCCGCGGCGAGGGCCGCGACAGGACCCGCGTACAGCGGTTCCTCGCGCGTGAACACCACCCCCACCGGCCCCGCGGGGCTGGGAGGGCGCGTGGGCGCGGGGGGTCCGCCCGGCTGTCCGGGCCTGGGGCCCACGACCGCAACTGAGCGCGCCCCGGCAACGGCGCCGAGAGCGCGCTCGAGAAGGGTGGCGCCGCGGTAGGCCAGCTGGGGTTTCGGGTATCCGCCGAGCCTTGAGGCGCGGCCGCCCGCGAGGACCACCGCGTCGTAGACGGGCGCCGGCCGGTCTGCCCCCCGGCCGGGGTGCTGGGGCGTCAGGCTGCCGACTCCGGGGCGAGGAAGGGGCCCCATTGCGCGACCGGCTTCTCCAGTTCCTTGATCTGCCAGACGACGCCGACGGGCTCGGACGGCGTGAAGCGCAGCTTCCAGCCCATCTCCGCAGGCGTGTGGTCGCCCTTGACGTTGTTGCACCGCAGGCAGCAGGCCACGAGGTTCTCCCAGGATTCGGCCCCGCCGCGGGAGCGCGGGAGCACGTGGTCCACCGTGTGCGCCGCCTTGCCGCAGTAGGCGCACGCATGGGCGTCCCGGCGGAGCACCCCGCGTCTGCTGACCGCGGTCACGTGGGTGCGCCGTGGCCTGATGTAGCGATGGAGCAGGATCACCGACGGGCGCCCGAGCACATCGCGCGGTCCGACGACTGGCTCGCCGTCTTCCGCCACGACGCTCGCCTTCCCGGCGAGCACCAGCACGAGCGCGCGGCGGAAGGTAACCACCGCGAGCGGTTCGTATCCAGCATTGAGAACGAGTGTGCGCATGCGCATTCCTCACGGCCGTACCCGGTCAGGGGCACAGGGCCGGCTGCCCTGTGCATAGCCGGGCTGACTCTCCAAGAGTACTGAACCGCCGCGCCATTCAACGAACGCGTGCCCCGTCGGCACCGACGCGCCCGCAAACCTTCACCGGCCGGACACCTCCGGGAGCCGCCCCTCCGCGGTGAGCCTGGGCCGTTGAGGCCCCTTCTGGGCCCGCGTCCCCAGAGACACGACGACGGCGCCCCCTCCGTGCAGGAGGGAGCGCCGTCGAGGGGAGTTCCGGGATCGGCTGGCTCAGCCGCCGACGCGGATGAAGACCGGGCCGGAGCCGACGTTGACGCTGAACAGCGCGGTGGTGCCGCCGTTCCAGCCGCCGTGCACGGCCATGCCGTTGCCGACGTACACGGCGATGTGGGCCATGCCCATGCCGCCGTCGGCGTAGTAGGCGAGGTCGCCCGGCTGCGCCTCCGCGGCGCTCACCGTGCGGCCGAGGGACAGGTAGCCGGCCGGCCAGCCGTGGTAGTGGATGCCCACGGCAGCCAGCGAGTTGGTGGCGAGCATGGTGCAGTCCTGCGCCACACCGAGCTGTGCGTACGCGGCAGCGGCGATCGCGGCGCCCATGCCCGAGGAGGCGGCGGGCTTCGCGGCGGGGGCGTCCACGGCGGTGGAGGCGGCGGTCTGGACCTTCGCGGGGGCGGCGGCCACCTGGGTCTCGGTGCTCGCCTGCGCCACGGGCGCAGCCGGGGCCGGGGCCGGAGTCTGGACGGCCGGGGCGGCGACAGACTCGACGGCCGGGCGCTCGAAGCTCACGTTGGCGTTGGCCTCGGCGGAGATGGGGGCCTGGACGGCGTTGGCTACGTCGAGCGCGGCCGGGGCGGAGGCCTCACGCTGCGAGGGGGCCTCTGCGGCGTTGGCCGCGACGCCGCCGGTCAGCACGAGACCGCCAGCCGCGGCGATGACTGCGGCCTGACGGCCGACGCCGCCTGCGTTCTCGGTGACGGCCTTCGCGATGACGGCCAGCGAGGAGGTGTTGTCCGCGCGGTGGCGGGCAATGCCTGCACGAGTGGTCATATCAGGGGGTTCTCTCTCTGTTTTCGTGTCCTTCAGGGCAGCAGGGGGTCAGCCCAGAAGGCGGGGCGCCATGGTCACGGTCCATCGCGCCGCCCAGAATGCGGATTGGTCTCAGTTGAGGGTGTAGAAGACGGACGAGCCGGTAGCGTTCACCGCATGGAGCAGCGTGCCCTGTGAAGGGTTGAGAGCGCTGATCATCATCCCGTTGCCCACGTAGATGCCCACGTGAGCGCCGCCGTTCTGGACCACCAGGTCACCGGGGGCGGGCGTCGCCGTCTGGTGCATGATGGACCAGGCCTGGACGCGGGGGATGCTGATGCCAGCCTGAGCGTAGACCCACTGAGTGAAGCCCGAGCAGTCCCAGCCGGCCGGGGTGGTGCCGCCCCACACGTAGGGGTGGCCGATGCCGGTGTAGGCGATGCCTGCCAGAGTCGAGCCGAGGGCGCCGGCCGCGGCCGCGAGGCGCGGCGCAGACGACTGGACGCTGAGGCTGCCTTCGGAGGCCGGGGAGGCGGCCGGCGCAGCGGACTGCGCTGCCTGCTCGACTGCCGTCTCGACGATCGGCGCCGCCACCGAGTGGACGGCGGGGCGCTCGAAGGAGACCTGGGCTTCATTGGACGCGACGACGCTCGGCGCGGAGGCGCTGGCCACGTCGGAGAGTGCGGAGGCCTCGCGGGAGGTCTCTGCTGCCTGAGCGGGGAGCCCGGCGCTGATGATCAGCCCCGAAGCCGCCGCAATGACGGCCGCCTGGCGGCCGATGGTGCCGGCGTTGCCGGAAACCGCGTGCGCAACAGCCTCAAGCGGGCTCGTGCGAACCGGTAGGGCGCGATGGCGCGCAGTCAACGTGCGAGTCGACACAGTTGTAGCCTCTCCCAATGCCTACGAGGTGAGCTGTCGGGTTCGGATGGAAAGTATCCGGCCTCCTGGCGGAGCCAGGCTGCTTAACCCCAAGGCCTTCCAGATTGCAGAAGGCCGAAAGTGGTTCCCCCGCCTCTGCCAGACGGAATGTGCGAACGGCTCCGGGAAGTGGCAGAGCTCGGCGTTCTTCCCGGATGTTCCAACTTGGTAGGAGCTGGAACAGGAACGACCTTACCCGAGGCCGCTCGAAATGTCACATTCGGATCACAGCCAGAAAACGGGTCATCACGAAACGGACACAGCAGATCTCCGGAGGGCCTGCCGACGCCTCTCGGCGCCCCGGAAGAGGACGGCGGCGGGCACGCGCCCTCGTGGTCTCAGAGCCAGCCGCTGGGGTCGACGACCTCGCCGTTGACCATGACCTCGAAGTGGAGGTGGCACCCCGTCGAGGCGCCCGTGGTGCCGGAGAGCGCGATGGGCGCCCCGCGGTCCACCTTCTGCCCCACGGAGACCGAGAACGAGGAGAGGTGGTTGTAGGTCGTCTCGAGGCCATTGCCGTGGTCGATCACCACGCGGTTTCCGCCGCCGTAGGGATGCCAGCCGGCGAAGGTCACGGTCCCGCCGGCCGCCGCCCTCACGGCGGTGCCGCACTGGGCGGCGAAGTCCTGGCCGCGGTGGAACTCGCCCGCGGAGCCCGTCACGGGGCTCACGCGGTAGCCGAACGGCGAGGTGCGCTCCATCGCTGCGAGCGGGGAGCCGAGCGCGTGCTGCACCTGCGCCGGCGTGAGGCGGCCGGCAGACTGGGCGCCGAGCAGCTGCTTCAGGTGGCCGTCCGGGTCCGCGGCGCTGCCCACGGCCGCGCGGGCGAAGGGGACTACAGCATCCGCCGCGGCGGTGACCTGCGGCTGCTCGGAGCCCGTGTCCGTCGCGGCGGGGCCCTGCGTGGCCGTCGGAACGGTCACGGTCAGGACGAGGCCCGTGGCGGCGAGCGCCACGCCGGCCTTCTGGCCGACCCCGGCGACGGCGGCGATCTCGACCAGCTGCCGCATCGGGCCGCGGCGCTCGGCGGCCCGGCGCCCGCGGCGTGCGGCACCGGAGCCTGAGACGGCGGCACTGGGGCGCGGCGGATTCTCCGCGCGCCGCCGGCCGCGCACGGCTGACTGGGTCAAGCGATTCCCTCTCTGTCCTCGCCTGCGGAGTTAGCTGTCGGGTTCGAGTCAGAGAGTCCAGACTCGGCCCAGCCGCACGGAGACCACGCGCGGCGAGGCCGGGGCGGGGGCACCGAGCGTGCTGCGGCTTCACCCCAAGGCGGCCGCGGCCGCCGTCGGTGGGTCCCCCGCCTCTGCCATAGGGTGCTGTGATTCCTCCCCGCTGGCAGAGCTCGGCGCACGGGGGGAACGGCGACGATGTCTCGTCGCCGCCTCCAGCATAGGCCCATGACGCTGGACCGTAATATTCCCGTGATCTTTAGTGAGACATCGCTCACACGCTACGTCCCGGTAGCAATTAGTCCAGCGGGTAGAGTTTTTGTCCCTTTGTGTGAAGACGTGTGCGATCACGGTGGCGACACGCCATCCTCCGGCCGCTGGACGCGCGCCGACGAGGGCGACAGCGGCCCGGCAGGACGGCCACAGGATGCCGCAGGACGGGAAGAGGACAGGAGAGGAGCGGGTGCCTCAGCCGACGGAGACGAAGACGTGCGCGGCGACCTCGGCGGGCAGCTCGAGGGCGCCGTCGACGCTCGCGACGCGCACGGAGATGTAGTCGCCGACCCGCTCGAGCGTCACCTTCGCCCCCGGGCGGATGCCACCCTCCTCGAGCTGGGCGAGGAGCTCGGGATCGACCTGGATGGGCTCGGCCAGCCGGCACACGACGACGAGGGCGCCGGCCGTGTAGTGGCCCATCGCCTCCACGAGGGTGACGACGCCGTCACCGAAGCCGGCGGACGACTCCCCGCCGAGGGCCTCCAGGCCGGGGATCGGGTTGCCGTAGGGCGACTCGCTCGGGCGCCCCAGCAGCTCGAAGAGGCGCCGCTCGACGCGCTCGCTCATGACATGCTCCCACCGGCAGGCCTCGTCGTGGACGTAGGGCCAGTCGAGGCCGATCACGTCGGCGAGGAGCCGCTCGGCGAGGCGGTGCTTCCGCATGACCTCGACGGCGCGCTTGTGGCCCTGCTCGGTGAACTGGAGGTGCCGGTCCCCCGAGACCACGACCAGGCCGTCGCGCTCCATGCGCGCCACGGTCTGCGACACCGTGGGGCCCGAGTGGCGGAGCCGCTCGGCGATGCGCGCACGCAGGGGGGTGATCCCCTCCTCCTCGAGCTCGAGGATGGTTCGCAGGTACATCTCGGTGGTATCGATGAGGTCGGACATGCGCGGGGCGGGCTCCTGGCGGCGGGACGGGCGGTGCGCTTCACCGCCCCACAGCGAGTCTAGCTTATTTTGATCTGCTCAGATTAGCCGCCGGGAGGGGCACCGGCCCGGATTCGCACGGCCCCTCGCGGGTGCGGCACACTTGATCCGGGGCGGGAGGGCTCGAGCCCGCGCCCCTACACCGGATCCATTAGGAGGCGCCCCCGTGAGCGATACCAGCCAGCTTCAGATCCCCGCCGAGTTCCTGCCGGCGGACGGCCGCTTCGGGGCGGGCCCGTCCAAGGTCCGCAAGGAGCAGGTCGACGCGATCGCCGCGGCGGGCTCGACGCTGCTGGGCACCTCCCACCGCCAGGCCCCGGTCAAGAACCTCGTGGGCAGCGTGCGCGAGGGCCTCAAGGAGTTCTTCGCCGCACCCGAGGGCTACGAGGTTGTCCTCGGCGTCGGCGGCTCCACCGCGTTCTGGGACGTCGCCTCCTTCGGGCTGGTGCGCTCCAAGGCACAGCACCTCTCCTTCGGCGAGTTCGGGTCCAAGTTCGCCAAGGCCACCGACAAGGCGCCGTTCCTCGAGGCCTCCTCGATCATCACCTCCGAGCCCGGCACGCGGCCTGCCCCGCGTGCCGAGGCCGGGGTGGACGTGTACGCGTGGCCCCAGAACGAAACCTCGACCGGCGTCGCGGCCCCCGTGCAGCGGGTCGAGGGCGCCGACCCGGGCTCGCTCGTGGTCATCGACGCGACGAGCGCCGCCGGCGGCCTCGCCGTCGACGTCTCCCAGAGCGACGTGTACTACTTCGCCCCGCAGAAGAACTTCGCGTCCGACGGCGGGCTGTGGCTCGCGCTGTTCTCCCCCGCCGCGCTCGAGCGCGCCGAGGAGATCAAGGCCTCGGGCCGCTGGATTCCGGACTTCCTGGACCTCAAGACGGCGATCGACAACTCGAAGCTCAACCAGACGTACAACACGCCGAGCCTCACCACGCTCGTGGGCCTGAACGCTCAGATCGAGTGGCTCAACGCCCAGGGCGGCCTTCAGTGGGCCGCTGCCCGGACCGCGGACTCGGCCGGCCGGGTCTACGGCTGGGCCGAGGCCTCGGACTTCGCGACGCCGTTCGTCGCGGACCCCGCCGACCGGTCCAACGTCATCGCGACCATCGACTTCGACGAGTCGGTCGACGCCGCCCAGGTCGCCAAGATCCTGCGCGCCAACGGCATCGTGGACACCGAGCCATACCGCAAGCTGGGCCGCAACCAGCTGCGCATCGCGACCTTCGTCGCGATCGAGCCGGAGGATGTCTCGACGCTGACCCGCGCGATCGACTACGTCGTCGCCCAGCTCAGGGGCTGAAGCAACTCAGGAGCTGAGGCCGGCCACGGCCGCGCCGGCTTCCGATGCACGACGGCGGGGCCCCCCCCCAAACGGGGGGGCCCCCCCCCGTGTTAGGCTCACAAGCCCCCCGTGAACGTCGGCGCCGCCGGGTCTGATTGCAAGCCGGGCAGCCGGGCGGCCGCCGGGGGCGGGGGGGCGGCCCCAGGGGCGC
>NZ_JAUSTE010000027.1 GCF_030812675.1 Sinomonas atrocyanea
GGCCTTGGTGGCCCTCTGCCCGGTGGAGGCCGAGGCTGCGGGTGGTGCGTTGGTCCGGGCGGGGGCCTTGGTGGCCCTCTGCCCGGTGGAGGCCGAGGCTGCGGGTGGTGCGTTGGTCCGGGCGGGGGCCTTGGTGGCCCTCTGCCCGGTGGAGGCCGGAGGCAGCGGTAGAAGGGCTTCATCCGGGGTGGTACCGGGCCCAACGCGTTCGAGCCTAGTTGAGAGATCCCGCATGTGGCAAAGGCTCGTCTCTCATCTCACGCACGCCGGGCGTCCATGAGGGCAAGACGCTTCTCAAGCCGCCGCTTGAGAGCTTCCGGTTTGCGCGACGAGCCCCCAGCGATGTCCAGAGGCGCTGCCGAGGGCAGCACTGGGCGCTGCTCGGGATTGTCATGCCGTGGACGTGTACGGCTCGGTGTGAGGATGCGCAGCCCAGGCCGGCGGCCCAGTTCGGGACCGGTGCTGTGGGAGCATCGTCCTGGCCATGCCGAAGCCTACGGTGCGGGGATCCACGTGGCCGGGGAATTGCGCTTCTCCGCCATGAGGGCGTCGAACGCCTGGTTCAGGAGGGCGTCGTCGCGGGACGCATCCGGCGGCCGCATCGTCGATCCGGGACGTGCCGACCATGCGGGCCGGCTGCCCCGAGGAGCGGACGGACTCGAGGAGCCGGTGGGCTGCGCTGCGCGCGGCCACCCGGTCGGCCCCCTTGGCGGTCATGCGGCGGTAGGCGCCGTCGGGGGAGAACACCGGAGCCAGGGATGCGGTGGGCTCGGAGCGGACTGAGGTGGCGAACCGGCCACCGGTTCGGATGCCCTTGGGCTGGCGGGTGTAGGTGCTCATGCCGGCCATGTGTGCGGCGACGAGGCCTTTCGGCCGTTCCACCGCGTGGATCCACCCGTTCCACCCTTGATCCACCACGAGGTGGAACGGGGATTTCCGCGCCGTTGCTGGGAAGGAGGGCCCTATATACCCCCCGTTCCACCAGTTCCACCTAAAAGAGAGAGATATATATAGGGGGAGACCTAGTGTGTTCCTCCCTTCCTACAACACACCCACTCTTCTCCCATAGAGGGCCTATCCTCCCAGGTGGAATGGGTGGAACGGGGCCCCCGGCGAGGACGCGATCCGCATGATTTCGGGCCAAAATGGGGCAAAAGCCGTTCCACCGCCCGGTGGAACAGGGGGTGGAACGGGTGATTATGGGTGGAACGGGAATGGCACTCGTGAGAGATTTCGATTTGTCCCCATGTGCTACCCTGAGGAACGGTACGGGTAGAGACGAGGGGTAGCACATGAATGCCCCGGGCTCCCCGTACTCCGCATTTCCGGGCCCGTTCTGCGCGGTGGACTGAAGGTCCCGATCTGCATTCCGGACGCGTTCAGGATTCGCGCGAACTGCAGATTCTTCCCCCGGGACGCAAAGAGGAAGGCCGCCCCGATCGCTCGGAGCGGCCCTCGAAGGCTGCCTGTGCGTCTGCAGGTCAGACGGCGGCCATGTGCAGCAGCGGGTAGATCGCCTGCTCCCAGTCCTTCCACTCCCGCAGGCGCGGCGCGTCGACGAGGCAGCGGTTGTACGACTGGTCGAAGACCAGGTGCGTCCACTCCGGCTCCATGGCCCCGTGCACCCCCGGCTTGTCGTCGACGAGGACCGAGCCCTTCACGAGGGTCTTGTCGTGCGTGAGGATCACCCGCGGAACCCACCGGGCGCCCAGGTGCTCCTCGATCGAGGCGAGCTTCTCCGAGGCGCAGGTCGCGTGCGTGGCGAACGGGGTCGAGCAGAAGAACACGTCCAGCCCGGCATCCTCCATCGCCAGGGCAGCGTCCACGGCCCCGGGCATCGGCTCGAGGTTCCGGTAGAGGCCCTCCATGTTCATCGCCGTGCGCAGAAGCTCGCGGTCTCCGCCGGGTCCGCAGAGGTGGTCGTAGTCGAGCTGCTGGCCGACCGGGACGATCGGGTAGGCAGGGTCCAGCTGGAGCTGTTCCGGACCCCACTGGAGACGGCTCCGGATGCCACTGAAGAAATGACGAATCTCTTGTCGCCCCTGGACGGTCAGTGCTCGGGAGCCCGCGATGAATGTCCCCGTCATGTCCGCCCGCTGGACGGCGGCCCACCGTCATACAGCAGGCGGGAAGCTTAGTCACTGGTCCTGGCAAGCCGCGGCCCCTAAAGTTCCGCTAGCAGGCCGCAGGGCAGGCGCTCCACAGACTCATTGGGGGAACCATGGACGACGAGAAGATCGAGGCTGAGCGGCGCCCGGACACGGCGCCGATACCGCTTCCGCCGCGGCCCCCAGCCGCTGCGCCGCAGGAGCGCCTCGAGTACAAGCCAGCCCAGCAGTACCCGCCGCAGCAGCAGTACGCGCCGCAGCCGGGGACCAACGGGCTCGCGATCGCCTCGTTCGTCCTGGCCTTCTTCGTCAGCCTCCTGTCGATCATCTTCGGCCATGTGGCGCTGAGCCAGATCAAGCGGACCGGGGAGCGGGGGAGGGGACTCGCCCTGGCGGGGCTGTGGATCTCCTACCTGTCGATGCTCTGCTTAGTCGGGGTGCTTGTGGCGGTCTGGGTGGCGGCGCTGGGTGCCCAGAACGCGGCGAAGAGCGCCACGACCGGGTACGGGGGAGGGGCGGCGACGTATTCGCCCTACTACGGCAGCACTCCTCAGCCGTACTACTCCGCCCCGGCTGCAGGGTCCATGCCCACCTACGGCTCGGCCCCGACCTACGGTTCCGTGCCCTCGTACTCCGCGCCGGGATCCAGTTCCGCCGGCACAGGGCCGGACGGAGCGGCCCTGCCCGCGTCATCGACGCCCTCGAGCAGCCCCGACAAGGCCTACTGCCAGGACCGCGGGGTGCTCGTGTGGCTGGCCAAGTCCGCGACCTACCGCGGCGCGCTGTGCTCGATCGACGGCTCGCTGACGATGATCAGCATGGCCAGCGACGTCGGCGGCAACGTCACCCTCCCGGCGAAGTCCGGCTCGGGCTCCTTCAGTGCCACCGCCAACGACGGCACCGTCTACACGTACACGCCGGGCACGGTCACCATCACCACCGCGGCCAAGACGTTCACCGAGCCGACCGCGCTGTGGGAGAGCGGGACGGCCTCCTCGCTCGCCTCCCCAGGCGACCTCGGGCTCGCCACCCCGATCTCGTACCCGTCCTGCGACGACTCCGCCATCGTCGTCTACGGCACCGCCTGGCATGAGGCCACCGACCCCGCCGAGGTCCAGAGGCTCCTCGCCGCCCACCCCGGCTCCTCCTACATGCGCACGGACCTGAGCTGCCGCGACTTCCTCGGCCCCTCGACCGCGAACAGCGGCGGCGCCTACGTCTACGCCGTCTACAGCCCCACCTCCAGCCAGGTCGCCGCGTGCCAGCAGACGGCCGGCACCCCGTTCTACGGACGGGTGCTGAGCAACTCGCGCGAGCCTGGCGACAACAAGGTCACCTGCGGCTGAGAGGATCCCGTCGGCCCGGCCCGCGAAGCAGGGGCGCGGGCGCCAAGGGCCGCAGACCTGGACGGGTCTGCGGCCCTGCGAGGTTGGTGTCAGTACCGGTAATGAGACGTGCCCGATGGAGCCATAAAGACGACTACAACGACGATGATGGCCACTCCCGTGGCGACCCAGCCGATGATCACGGCCGCCAAAGCCATTCCGCGGCTCCCCTCGCCGGTGCGCTTGATCTGGGCCAAAGCGACGTAGCCCAGGATCATACCGATCAGGCTGCTGAAGAACACCACGATGAGCGAGGCGATCGCCATCCCGTTAGTGTGCACTGACCGGCCGGCGAAAGGTGGAATCGGCTGCTGCCCGGCGAGCTCACCCGCCCTGGTGGGCGCAGGGTCGGGGTAAACGGCGACTTCGGCAGCCTTCCGCGCCGGGGCATCCACAGCAGGGGCGAGGACGTGGCCGAGCCACGCAGCCCCAATCAGCTCGGTCGCCAGAGCCCATGAGACCAAGGGGCTGAGCCCGCTGAGCCCAAGGCACCCGTCGCCCATCGACGGAACACTACATCAAGCGGGGCCCTCTCCGCACTCGAGCGCGTCGTCTTTCCCATAGATGGACCGCCGTGCGTGTGGCCATGGCCAACATCTAGCGATCGATGCTCAGGTGACGTGCACTCTGAAGGATCGCTCCTCGCACCACAGGCGCTGCGCCGCCGCAATGGTTCCCGATTGGGCGGCAGACTGCGCATATGGCGATGAAGAAGACGGCCTTGGCCGCGTTGTCGCCCGGGATGGCGAACAGGTTGATCGCCGGGGTGGCCCGGTCGGCGACGTCGACGGTGAGGACCTTGTCCCCAAGGGCGTGCGCCCACCGGACGTACTTGCCGGCGCCGTCGCCCTTGTTCTCGAAGGCGATGAGCGTGTTCTGCGCCCCGGGGTGGCCGGGCCGCCCGGAGGGGCTGACCCGCTCGAGGCAGTGCCAGCCGAACAGGGAGCGGACGAACAGGGACTTGCCCGAGCCGGGCTGGCCCAGGCAGGCGATGCCGAAGCGCATGGCGTCCGCGGAGAGGTGGGCGTCGCCGTCGTCGTTGGTGCCCAGCATCGGCCCGATGCGCTCGTGCATGGCCGGCGGGGTGGCGCGGGCCTTGGTCGCGGCGGCGCCGGAGACGGCCCCGGCGTGCGGGGAGACCATCCCGACGATGACGTTCGGGCCGACGAGGAACGCGGACGGGGCGAGCGGGTAGTCGCCGTCGAAGGCGCGCACGAGCCGCTCGAAGGGGACCTTCTCGCCGTTGACCTTGGTGTGGCCCTTGACCGTGTGCTCCTTGCGCGGCGGGCGCGGCCTGCCGAGCCGGGAGGCCGGCACGGGGAACGTCGCGGAGGCGAGCCGCTCGCGCTGCCTGGCGTCGGGGGAGCGGAGCTTCCCGGAGAGGGCGGCGAGCCCGGCCAGGACCGCGGCGGCGGAGAGGCCGAGCACCGCCTGGGGGAGGAAGGAGGGGATGTGCGCGGCGAGCTGGGCCGGCAGCAGCGGCAGCCCGAAGATCGTCGCGACGGCGAGCAGCACCCCGGCGGGCAGGCCGAGCACGGCGCCGTGGTGGCGCGGGGCGAAGCGGACCTGGGAGTCGAGGTCGAAGCCGGGCAGGCCGGCGGTGACCTGGGAAAGGAGGGAGCGGACTTCGTCGCGGGTGGAGCCGCCGGCGGTGATGGTGACGGCGACGGCGTTCGGGGAGAGCGAGTGGTGCGTGGGGACGGCGGTGCCGAGCCGGTGCGCGAGCCAGGCGGTGTAGTGCTTCCGCTCCCGGTCGCGGGGACGGCGCAGGGTGACGGCGACCCAGGTTCCCTCGGGCATGGAGTTGGCCAGCAGCCGCGGCAGCTCGGTCGGGTCGATGCCGGCCTGCGGGTCGCGCAGCGCCGGGGAGTGCCGGTAGACGAGCGTTCCGACGACCGGGGTGTCGCCCAGGTCCTCTGGCAGGGAGGCCTCCTCGGCGCGGGCGCCGACGGTGGTGGCCAGGTGCAGCGGGGCGTTGGAGCCGAGCGAGGAGGCGGGCAGGATCAGGTACCCGTTCAGGCCGGAGCGCTCTCGCCGGGTGAGCAGGGTCGCGGCGCCGCCGCTGGTCGCCGCGGAGGCGAAGGTCCCGGCGCGCTGGCCGAAGGTGGTGGGGTTGGTGTCGATGCCGCCGACGCGCGCGAGGCGGAAGATGCGCTGCTCCATGCACTGGAACATGCGTAGACCGCTCACCTGGGCCCGGAAAACAAGCCTCCGGACCCCCACAGACCCCGTGTCCGGGATTCGCGCGATCCGTGGCGCCGGAATTGTCTGGCCGATCCCGTGAATCCCCGGAAGCCGCTCCCGGACGCCCGCCCCTCTGTTCTGTGTGTTCTCGAACATGTCTTCGGACGTGCCGTCTCCCGCCGGCGGAGCCGGGCGTGGCCCTGTCTGCGGTGGTGTGGTTGTGGGCCGTGCGGCCCCTGCCCTCTCTGTGTGCGGCTGCGGCCGGATGCGACGACGTCGGCGTGTCGCCCCTCGGGGCTGGTGGTGGGGAGACCCTGTCGGGGCGGTGTCGCCTGGGGTGTCGCCTGCGGCGGGCCTTCATCGTCCTGCGGACGGCAGTCGTGCGGGTGGTTGCCGGGTGGCTGTTGGCGCTGGTTGCCGTGTGGCCGGGTGGGGCGCTGCGCGCCGGTGGGGTGGTGGACGGCTGGTGTGGATGGGTGCGGCCTGGTGCCGGGGGTTGCGCTGCGCGCAGTGGGGCGGGTGGACGGACTGGTGCCCCGTGACGGGCCGCGTCGTGGTTGCGCAGTGGGGCCGTTCCGGCCCGGGGAGGCGATGTGCAGTGCTGGCCGTCGGCGCACCGGTGCATCGTGATGGGCTCCTGCGTGTCGGCGCCGTCCCGTCGACGCTGCATCGGTGTGCAGCGGTGCACTGGTTGTCCCGGATCGGCGCCGAGTGTGTGCAGCGATGCAGAGAGGAGCCGACCATGGAGCCGCTGGCTGACGCCGCACCGGCGCGCAGCGCCCGGACCCCATGACGGACAGCACGAAGGAGCACGAGGAGGGGCCGCACGGCCTGGGGGCGCAGCCCCCACTGCCCTTCAAGACGAGGACCAGCGAGAAGGGGAACATCACGGACGACGTGACGCACGACGGACCGGCCGCCCGCAGGGCACCACGGACGCAGGACAAGAAGCGGAAATGAGGTCAGCAGCTTGCTGACCAATTTCGATGGGGCCTGCCGCTCAGGCCGGCCGTACCCGCGTGCGGCGCAGCCGCACGAAGGACACAAAGATGAACGCGACGGGCCACGGAACGAGGACCGGGACCCGCAGCCGGAACGGCGCAGGGGCAGCAGACCAGGCGGCAGTCCGGATGACGGAGCGAGGAGCGGCGCAGGCCGCCCAGCGGCCAGACCCACGAAACGGGAGACGGGATGGCGGAACGGGACAGGCCACGCAACGGCCGCGCGCAGCGCGGCGGGAGCGCAGCGACCACGGACCCACGAGCCGGGACGGGACGGGACGCGCGCCGCCTGCGCCCGGAGCGCGCAGGCTCACGGCCGCCAGGCCGGGAGCGGGCCGCAGGCCCAGGAGAACAACACGGAGCTCCGCTCCGCGGAGAAACACGACGGACGACGAGACGGTCAGCGGTCCCGGAAGCGTGAAGGGACGAGGGCGCAGCCCGAGTCCTTCTTAATAGCCGACCCCACCGCCGGGTCCACTCGACCACACGGCCCGGGGTGGCGGCTAGCGCCGGGCGGACACCCCGCCGGCTGCGCGGCGGAACACCACGGCGGCGGCGCTACCGCGCTACCGCGCGCGGGGGAAGGTCAGGCGGCGAGGAGCTCGGGCTCGGAGTCGAGGGCGGCGGAGTGGTGCGCGTGGCGCTCGAGACGGGCCGCGGCGGCGTGGAGGTCGGCGGCCCCGGCGTTGCCCGGGTTGCGGCGCGCGCGCTCGGCCAGGTCGGCCGCACCGGCGACGGAGGAGAGCTCGGGCTCGGCGGCTTCGGCGATGACGGCCTGGCGGACCCGGCGGGCGAGGGCGATCGCCGCGGAGGCCAGGTCGAGGTGGAAGGCGAGGATGAGGGCCTGGCGGAACGGGCCGTCTCCTCGTATGCCGTCTCGAGCTCGGTGCGCTATGCCGGTGGCATGACCGGTGCCTGCTCCATGCCCTCCATGTGTGCGGCACCACGGATAGGTGACGACGCTCGGTGCGCTGCCGCGTTGGTTCCGGTTGTTGGCTGGTGGCTGCTGGTGCTGGGGTGGCAGTGGGGGATACCCTCTCGCCGTCGGTCCGCGAGCACCAGAGCATGCCATGGGGATCGGCGGGACCTCGGATCGGCAAGCCCCGTACGACGCGGGGATCGCCCAAGCGATCGAGCGGTACTGGCGGAAGGCCCTCGTCTTCATCGGGCGCGCGAGCCGAAGCGAGTACGGGACCATGTGGCTGCTCGGCACAGTTCTGATAGCGGTGATCGTCGTCGGTGGCTATGGACTCGAATCCATGGCGCCTGAACTCAGCAATCTCTTCGGCTTCCTGTTCTTCGTGTAACTGGCGGAGCTCATCCCCGGCATCTCGCTCGCGGTGCGCCGGCTGCTTCCGCGTCGGCCTGCTCCCAGTCGGCGTCGAGGACGCGGCCGTCAGCGTCGGTGAGGAGGCGGGCGCCGGCGGGATGGCGGGCGCGCCCAGGGCGTGTACGCGGCGGCGCGCTTGACGATCTCGCCGGTGAAGCCGCTGCGGGTCGCGGCGCCCTTGGCGGCGGCGGCCCCCCGCCAGGTGCCGATGACGCGCCCGTCCTCGAGCTGGATACCGTGCTGCTCCTCGGTGCGCGGCGGCTGCCCTTCTCCGGCGCCGTCCTGGTCGAGGAGTGCCTGGAGGCGGCGGCCGGTGTTCCGGACTGTTCCCGCTGTTTGCCCTCTCGCTCGCCGGTGTCAATCTGCGGTTTGCGCTGGCACTGGGCGGGTTCGGCGCGATACTCGGCCTCGTGGGCTGCATCTTCGTGCCGGACACAGCAAATAAGATCATCACCGCCCAGGAATAACCGCTGAAGAATGACCTATGCCCGCGGCACATGGGACAGGGGCAGGCACGGTGACTGGACGAAGGATCGGCGCCATACCAGAATCTGGAATGGCTCCGATCCTGCGTCCAGTCGCGGCGGCCGTGGACCGCGCTCCACCCGGTGCCCCGGTTCTACCCGGGGCCGCGACCTGCACTCTCGGGCGTCGCTCCTTTTCGTCAAGGAAACTCCCTGCCGTGCCCCGAGAACCTCGAAGAGAGACCATTGATGAGTAGGGTCATGACCAGCTGATTCGCGGCTTCGAGTGGAGTCTGGAGCGTCTGGCGGGCATTGGATGCGTGTCCCAGTAAAGGAACCTTTGGTGCTCTGCCCGATGTCGTCATCCGCACTCAGAAGCATCGAGTTGAGTCTGTGTCCACGGCGAGGATGCCCCCGAGCGGTGGAGGCGTGGGTTGCTTCGGACTGCTGTTCCCTGATCTGAGAGAGCGGCGTCGAGTCGTCAGGGCATTGGCCGCCGGCACCGGGACAGCAGGCGTCCGGCCAGCAGATGCTCGACCAACAGGCCTACAGGGAGGGCGTTGGCCACGGTCCAATGCGGCCCGCTCGCGATCGCTCAGGCCAACAAGGCAGAGGCGCTCGGCGTAAAGGCGACAGCCGGCAAGGTTCTCGGGGCGATCTCCCTGGTGTTCACCATTCTCTTGGTGCTGTTCATCTTCCTCGGCGGCTTCATCAGAGGCTGACCACGCCAGATGATTCCGCGCGTGAGCACCTGGCGGCTCAGCGGTTCCGGCACCTCTGGGCGGCCTCCGGAGTGCGGGGCTTAGCTTGGCAGGACCCGTGCCGGTAGACCACCGCGCGGCCCTTGGACTTCTTGGGCTTGGAGAAGATGGAGCGTTCGAGAGCGTAGCCGGCCGAGCTGACTGGGTTCGCGGCTACATGGACGCCCCACATCGCCTTGCGTACCGTCTTCGGGATAAGTGCCTTCTTCGTCGCCCGCTTGGCAGCGCGCGCCGGGTGCGCCAGCCGCCGGACCTTGCGCGGGATGAGCCGCCGCGTCAGAAGCCCCATCTATCCCCCCTCCATCTCGCGGTGTGTTGAGGCAAGACTAGGACACGGGCGCTGAGCTAGCAGAGAGGCTGCGCGGGGAAAAGCCTGCAGGTCGGCGGCACGCTTCCTGCCTGGACGACCCGGCTCAGGGCAGCGACGGGTATGGGAAGGTCAGCTGCCGGACCTTGTGGACGGGGTGTCTCGATCGGCGACAACACCGGCTCCGGTGCATCACCTCCTTTCACGGCAGCACCTGACTCCGGGCACAGGCCGTCAAAGGGGATCTAGGCAAGCCCAAGGTCATCCTTGGCTGCATCCCAGGGGATCGGAATGGTTCCCGCTTCGAGGCCGGCTTCGGCGGCTTCGGCGGCGCGGATGTCCTCCAGCTCCTCGGCCGCTTCGAGTAGGAGTCGGAGCTCGTCGGCGCCGATCACGGCAGCCACATGCACTCCCCGCCGGCTGAGGAAGATCGGGGCCCGGGCCGTGCGGGAGGCATCGACCATGGCTCCAAGGTTCGCCCCGGCCTCGCTGATGCTCATCTCCGCCATGTACCCATGCTGCACGAGAATCGGCCTCCTGGGACACCCTGCCGCTAGTGACGGAAACGCGAACAGGGCCACCCCCGCCCCGCTCCTCTCTCACTGCGTCCACGATCTTGATCCCACCTCCCCTGTCCGGGTGGTTGTCCCTCTGGTCGTTGAGGCCGGGCATCCGCACGCCGGGCGTTCTTTCCTTCACGCGCGGGAGCAACAGGTGTCACGGGGGTGTCCGGGCATAGCACCCGCACAGGCTCCCCGCGTACGGTGGGGAACCGACGGAGCGAGACGCCTCAGGGGGCATTGAAAGGGGCGACGACCATGGCACCACGGGGGGACCGCCGCCGGCTCCCGCGCGTCCTCGGCCGC
>NZ_JAUSTE010000028.1 GCF_030812675.1 Sinomonas atrocyanea
CCGGCCGAGCTGTTCGAGCAGCTCCAGCCGGGCCTCGCCGCACTCGGATAGGGCCAGGCCTCCCGGAGCAGAAAGTTCTGCAACGAAACCTTCCTCCTCGGGGCTGCGGGCCGGCAGTGGTGTCAGGGGCGGGGTGTTCCGGGGTGCTCCAGTCCGGTTGAGAGGGTCTTGGTGAAGGCACCGGTGGCCTGGCTGGTCCCGCTGCAGGTGTCGGAGGCCTCGCTGTCTCCGCTGCTGTCGGTTTTCCTGGCCGCTTCTCCGGCCGGGCAGGGCTGGTCCCTGTTGAGGGACCACATGGACAGCCGTCCGATGCCGTGGCTGCGGGCGAAGGCGTTCAGGCCGTGGGCTGCCTGGAGGTCGAAGGTCTCTCCGGGGGTGTCGTTGGCGCCGATCATGGGGGTCAGGCCGAGTTTCGACCAGGCCGCCGCGTCCTGGCCTTGTCCCAGGCCGAACAGCTGTGCGAGCTGGGTGTGGGCGCTGGTGGCGGCCCGGAGCGAGGTGTCGAGCATCTGCTGGCCGGAGGCCGGCCCGTCGTAGTCCATGGTCATGATGTTCACGCCGGCCAGGGCGACACCGTCGCGGAGCGTCTGGAGGACGACCGCGGACCCCTCTGCTGTCAGTCCCTGGGCGGTTGATGGGACCGTGAGCCACACCCGCGGCATATGGGCTGCGCCTTCGGCCGCGAACACCTGGCGGAGTGCTTCCGAGCGTCGGGCCGTGGCCTCGATGTCGGTCAGGTTGTCCGCCTCGATGTCGAAGTCGATGACGTCGGGCGTGTACCGGTCGATCACCTTCCGGTAGGCCTGGGCGAGGGCCTGCGGATCCTTGCACGCCCTGGCGAGCTCGTCTCCGGCCGCCCCCCCGAAGGAGATGGCCAGCCCGTGCCCCTTCTGGCGCAGGCTGCCCACCCGCTGGTCGAGGTTCAGGTCGGTCACTGCCTTGTCCAAGGTGTACTGGCCGCCCCACGACGGCTCGCACGGGTTATCGGGGTCGGCGATGACGAACGAGAGCACCGGCCGTCCTGGCGCGGTGGCGGCCTCGAACGAGTAGGGGGGCTTGACCGTGACGTCTACGTAGCCGCCGAACCAGCCAGTTTCGCCTGATGATGCCGACGGGCTGGCCGGGACCGTCGGACGTGGGGTGGTCGCGCCGTGGGCGGCAGGGCCGGTCCCGGGCGGCGCTGTGGTGGGCTGCACGGGATGTCCTTCCCCGCTGGTCTGGGCGGGGGCGTAGCCGCCGGAGCACGCGCCGAGGCCGATGGCGAGGGCCGCGGCGAGGATGAGTGGTGCCACCGTGTGTCTGCGTCGTGCGGATGGAGAGGGCCGGTGCTGCTCTAGCACTGACATGTGGACTCCCAAGGTTTGGCGGCAGCACTTGAGCCAGGAGCCCGGGCAGGCCTCAGGCCGCGATGACCGCGGATGTCGCCAGGACGGTGCCCTTCGCGTCGAGGGCCTGGACCGCGAGGTGCGCCGCCGCGGCGACGGCCGCATTCGTCTCGAAGCCGCGCTTCTTCACGACGGCGGCCTCGCTGAGCGTCTGCGGGCTGCTCCCCGTGAGGAACCTCCAGCTCGCCACCTCGGTCGCGCCGTTCCAGCTGGCGTAGGCCTGCATGGAGGAGCCGTTCCCCGTCACGACGGCAACGTCGGGCGGCGTCGTCGGCGTCGCCGACCAGACGTGGCGGTAGGCCCGGTAGCACCCGCCGCCGATCCCCGTGGCCTCGGCGACAGGCGTGCCGTCGGCCGTGAACTCGGTGGCGGCGGGGTCCGATCCCCACCCGACGAGGTAGTGGCCGTTGTCGAGGAACTGGACGTTTCCCATGGCGTTGCCGCGGTGGCCTCCGCGCTCGAGGGCGAGCCGGAGGGTGACCTTCCGGGCACTCTCGTCGACGGCGAGGATGAGGCCGCGGGAGGTCCCGGTGGTGCCGTCCTTGTAGTGGTTGTCGAACATGCTGATGAGGCCGCCGGGCCGCTGGCGGACGTCGTGCTGCCAGGCGAACGCCGCAGCATCGGGGATCGAGAAGTCGTTCCGGGCCCCGCCCAGCCGCCACTGCACCGAGCCGTCCGGGCCGACGAGGTAGGCGGCGTGGGTGTGGCGGGCTGAGACGAGGTACCCGTCCGCACGGCGGTCGACCGAGTTGACGTGGAACGGGTCGAAGGCCGTCGCGGCGCTCGCCCCGTTGGCCGTGGGGTCGTCGGCGGGCCTGACGAAGGACTCCGTGAGGCCGACGTGCTGGGAGGCCGTCCAGTCGAAGAGCACGGCTCCGCTCGCGACGTCGACCTCCTGGACGTGGCAGTCGTACATGTAGCCGGCTGCGGGGCCGCCGAGCGGGGTGAGGTCGGCCTGCACCGTGGGGTACGAGGTCAGCAGGGCGGTGCCGGCCGAGGTGAGCGTGAACTCGTGGAGGTCCGCCTTGAGCCCGCCGCCGGCGGAGACCTGGGCGATCGTCGTGTAGCCCGTGTCCTTGATGATCCCCACCCCCTCGCCGTGGCCGCCGATCCCCTTGCCCGACCAGTAGGTGAGGACCGGGTTGCCCTTGTACGTCTGCACGCGCAGGTCCGTGACGCCGGCGCCGGTGGGCTCCATCCAGACCGGCGCCCCGGAGTTGTCCATGATGAGGCCGTTCGTCCCGTGCCCCATCGGCCCGGTGAACAGCAGACCCGGGGCCGTGGCGGCCGAGGTCCAGATGCTCACGCGCGGCGCGGTCAGCTTGGTGGTGGTGAAGGTCCGGTCCGGGAGTCCGGCTCCCGCGGAGGTCGACGGGCTGGGCGTGGGCGCGGCCGCCGCGGCGGTCGGCGGGAGGGGGAAGATGCTCGACCGGGCCACGCCCGCCCCGGCGAATGCACCGGCGACGGCGATCCCGGCGCCCTGGAGGAAGTGGCGGCGGCTGACCCTGATCATGCGTCCAGTCTAGGAATCGGCGCCTGTGCGCCATAGGGTTCCCGGCTGTGCTCCAGCTGAGCGCCGGACATTCCCTGGGTCTGCCGTCGGCACCTTCCCAGCCGGCAGGTGCCGTCCACCGCCTTGGCGTCCGCGGGAATGGGCGGCCATGAGCGGCAGGCGGAGGGCGTGGGCATTCGGGTTCGTTGTCGCGTGGCTAGTAGGTCGTCGCGTTCGGCAGGATCTCCGGGCGCGTTGGCGGCTGGCTGAAGTCGAAGTCGTTGGCGAGGTCCCCCAGCTGGGGTGCGTTCTCGCGGATGCCGGGGCGGGGGTCTGGTCTGCCGTCGGTGGCGGGGTCGAGCCGTTGGCCGTGGAGGAAGTCGTCCTCGATGAACTTCACGTAGGCGTCGTGGCTGAGGGTCTGGTGGTCGATGTAGCCCTTCTTCGCGTAGGGGCTGATGACGATCCCCGGGACCCGCAGCCCGTAGCCGTTCTGGTCGACGGCCGGTGGGGCGACGTGGTCGTAGAAGCCGCCCCAGTCGTCCCAGGAGAGGAAGATCGCGGTGCTGTCCCAGTCGGGGCCGGACATGATCGCGTTCACGAGTCCGGTGACGTAGGACTGTCCGGTGCTGACGAGCGCGGGCGGGTGCTCGCTGACGGCGGCCGTCGGGTCGATCCAGCTCACGGCGGGCAGTGTGCCGTCCTTGGCCGCGGTGTAGAAGTTGGTGAGGGACTGGATGTTGCCCAGCTGGCCGTCCTGCTTGACGGTGTCGAAGTAGGGGAGCGGGTTCCAGATGCCGGGGGTCTTCGCGTTCTGCGCCACCGGCGCGCAGGTGGTGGCGGTGTCGTCGCGGCAGTCGGGTTCGGTGCCGTTGAACACGTAGTAGGCCCACGGGACGTTCTGCTGGTGGAGCAGGTAGGTCAGGTCGGTCCAGGCGTAGTCCGGCGGTGCGATGGCCGTGGCGGCGGCGAGGAGCTTCTGCTTGAGGTCGTCCGGGAGCTGGGCCTGGTCGATCGCGGACTGGCACGCGGCGTACGGGTCGGCGGCCTTGCAGTGCTGCTGGATGAACGTGTGCAGCTCGGCGGCGAGGTCGGGGCTGATGCCCGCGGCCTTGAGCGCGTCCTGGCACGCGGCGGTCTGCGTGCCCGCGCGGCATGCGCCGATGAGCGTGGTGCGGAGGCCGGCGCCGAAGTCGGGTGGATTGCCGGGGTTCTGGAGCGCATTGACGCATGAGGACGGGTCTCCGGCGGTCGTGCACTTGGCCGACCATTCGGAGACCATGTACAGGTGGGCGGGCAGGCTCCACGATGCATTGGGCTCGAACATGTGGTCCTGGAGGGTGAAGTCCTTGGCGTAGGTCCAGTAGTTCGGGATGTCCTGGGCGTCGTGGTAGCCCATGACGTCGGTGGCCGGTGCGCCCGCGCATGCTGGATCGTTGGCTGCGCACTTCGATGATGCCTTCTCCGCTTGGGCGATGAAGCCGTCCATCTTGCCGCCGTCGATGTCCGCGGTGGCGTTGGCCTGGCTGTGGGGGCCGCCTGAGTTCTTGGCGGTGGGGTCGTAGTACGGCTTGAGGCACGCGCCCGAGGCCGGGTCAGGGACGCACACTGTCGGCACGCCGTTCTGCATGGGGATGCCGTCGGCGCCCGGGAACGTGCCGAAGTAGCTGTCGAACGAGCGGTTCTCCTGCATGATCACCACGACGTGCTTGATCTTCGAGATCCCGGACACCGGCCCTGGCGCGGTGCCTGCTGTGCGGGCGGTTGCGGCGAAGAGTCCGCCGCCGACGATGAGGACCAGGACGGCCAGTCCAGAGAGCACGGCCAGGGCCCGGTGCCGGCCCGCCCACAGCCGCACTCGCGCTGTGGGCCGCTGGCCGCGGCCGGGCGGGGGCGGCAGAAGGCCCCCATCAGATGGTGTGACCACGGCTGGCTCCTTCTTCTGTCCCCCCGCATCGACGCGGGAGGTCAGTGGACACTGGCATGATATGTCCGGCGCTTATGATCGTGGCGTGCGCCGGAAAGAGCGGTGTTCGGCCGATGTTCGGAGAATGTGAAGTCTCGGCGGCGGCCGCTAGGCCGAGGCCATGCCGGGCCGGCTCTCTCAAGCATGGGAGTCAGGTCGCGGCCGTGCGGAGATGCAGCGCGTGGAGCCGCGATGCCCCCCATGCAGCGCCCCCTTGGAGCGCGCTCCCGATGCAGTCGGCCATTTCGGGCGCGGTGAAGGCCACCCGGCCCAGGATCCGGGGGTAGATCACGTCTCTGCTCAACGGGGGCGGCGCGAAGGCGAGCGGTTGGTCGAGTCCGGCGCTGACCTCAGCTTCACGCCGGACTATCGCCGCGGCACCTTGATCGATGCCGCCACGGACCAGGCACCCAGCAGATGAACCTCATCGAAGGGTCGGGAGGACTCTGCCTACCAGCGCAGCAGTGGCTAGAGAAGCCCGCGCGGACAGGGACCTAGACCAGCCTTGCCCTTGTCCTGGCGGGGATCCACAAGCGGGCGGCCGGACCGCCACTCAATCATCACAGATCGGGCCATTTGAGGCTCGATCCACAGGGTGGAGAGGCCGCAGCGGAGCTGGGGCCTAGACGGTATGGAGTGGCCGCCTTAGTGGGTGGTTGCGGGCCGGGGCCTCGCTCACGCAGATTCGTGGGTTACCGGACAGAAGTCCCTGCC
>NZ_JAUSTE010000029.1 GCF_030812675.1 Sinomonas atrocyanea
GTGGAGCGCTGGGTCAAGCCCGAGGAGTTCGTCGAGCTGTCCCAGGAGGCCGAGGAGATCGGCTTCCTCGGCGTCATGAGCGGACCCCTCGTCCGGTCCTCCTACCGCGCCGGCCGCCTCTGGGCCACCGCCATGCGCAAGAAGGGCCGCGAGATCCCGCCCGCCCTGGCCCACATCGAGTCCTCCGGCACCACCCGGCAGGAGGCGGCGACCCTCCTCGCTGCCCGCCAGGGGCTGACTGGAAACGATCGGCCGGGGCATCAGGCCCTTGGCCCTACCCCCTGAGGAAGAGGCGTGTCTGCATCGTCGAGGACCCGCTCATCACTGGTTCCCGCTCACCCCGGTAGATGGGCAAAGGCCCGGCACCTGACACGTGGAAGAATTGCGAGCAGGGAGGCAGACATGTCCTCCGAGCAACAGGCCAACATGAGAGTGACGAGCGGTCCCTCAGGAGCCCACAGAGCAGGGGGGCAGGACCCTTCCCAGCACGGCCGTGCGGTCCCGGGGATTGGGGAGTGACTGTGGCCGCTGGGGAAGGGCATGCCGAGGGAGTGAGGGTGTTCCTCCTGATCAGCAACGAGCTCGCCAGGAAGGAAATCAGGCGCCTCTTTCAACTCGAGGGAATGCAGGTGGTCGGCGAGAGCACTTCTGCGCGCCAGGCCCTGTTCCGGATCCGTGTGCTGGGACCGGATGTGACCGTCATGGATTCGAGGATCGCTGACGGCAGGGGCATCGAGGTCTGCCTTCGGGCGCGAGAATCCGTGCCCGGGCTGGGCTGCGTTGTCTTGGTCAGCTATCCGCACGAGGCCGAAGGCCCTGGCGCTCGACACTGCGAGTTCGTACTCCGGGAAGTCACCGACCATGGCCTCGTCGACGCCGTCAGGCGTGCTGCGGCCCAAAAGGGCCCCAGCCCGGGGGGAAAGGACCAGTGAACAGGTCAGCAGCTGTGCCGAAGCGGTGCCGCTGCGGCCCCAGCCCTGCGGTCCGTCTCCCCGGCACCGCCTCGCCTGTTCCGGATGGCGGGAGCAGCTATGGCTGAGCGACGGGATCCATGGGCAAGGATCGAGGCGGCCGCCTACAGGCTTTTCGCTGAGCGGGGTATCGGCGCCTGAGGCCCTTGGCGGGGTGTTCGACGTCTTCGATGTCGTGATCGGCGACGGCCAGCTCCCTGGTCCATGTTCTGCTCGAACTCGGGCCGGCTAACCCGGTGGGGCGGGCGAGTTTGGCCTACTTCGCGCGCCGCCGGGAGCATCTGGCGCATCTCGCTGCACCATCACGCATCGGCCGCCCCCAGAGCTGAAATCGGCGCGGATCCTAGGGCGGCGGTTTGCATTGGTCGCCGCGGCTATGCGCCCCAATGGACAGAACGCTTGTTCTGTTCCGAGACTTTGTGCTCCAACTAGGGCGGTGACCGGCCCCGGCCGGTCCGCACACATGGGGCAGGACATCACCCCGGCCGAGAGGGCCAGCATGCACCGTTGCCAGAATGCCACCGAGCAGGTTGAGCTCACTGAGCAGGTGTTCGTATCCGTGCGCACCGCGCTCGAGGCGATGGGAGTCCGCGACTGGGCGGCCTGCACGCGCACCGCCCAGCGACCGGGTCCATCACGCTCCCCGACATGGATGACGGACGCCTACGAGACGATCATCCCGGACGAGGACCGCGAGGCCTGGGTCCTGTGGGACGCCGCCGAGAAGGACGCCGTGGTCCGGCCGCCATGCGTAGATTTTTTCGCAGAAGGGCTTGCGCGCTCGGACACATGTGCTGCTAATGTGTGGCTCACAGCAGTTCCCGCCGACGGGCGGGGACAAGGCCTCGAATCATTCAATAGCTCGCCGAGTAGCCCTAGGGCGGAAGGCCTGCCTGAGCGGAAGGCCCCGGAGACCCTGATCACCGGGGCCTTTCCGCTGCCGGACGACATGTGCCCGTCATCTCCCGGGCCGCGCACGCGGGCTTGGCTACTGTCACGGCATGACTGCACTCAGGGTCGGGGGACTGCCCGTCGAAGAAGACCAGGCACAGTCCTGGGTCGAGGAGTACCTGCTGCCCGGGGGAGCGCCGTCGGGCTACCCGGCCTACGACGCGTACGAGGGCTCCGGGAAGGGGCGGCGCGACCTCGGGGACGCCGACCTGCTCGCCCCGGCCCTGCTGAACGTCCACCGCAACCCGGTGCCCACCTACTACTCGCTCCAGGCCCTGGTCCCGGCCCTGAACGAGGGGCTCGGAAATGTGCCGGCGGACGTGGCACTGGAGGATGCGGACGACGGCGTGGTCGACGCGTGGCGTCGCTGTTCGGCGTCCTCGACGCGGCGCCGAAGCCGCAGCACGTCGGGTCGTCCGCCACCACAGCACCTGGTCTGATCTGGCCGCCCTCGCCCCCGAGGCGCCGATCACCGCGCCCTGGACATCGTGGCGTGGCGGGCAGGCCTCGCGGCGGATCCGAACAAGCCGAGGGGCCGGCGGCCAGCGCCCGTCGACCTCATCTGACTCCGTCTGTGCGCCTACCCGTAGGCGAGCTCGCGGGCCTTCGCCGCGGCCGACATGTTGTGCCGTCAGGCGCGGTGCGACTTCGGCAAGACGCACTCCACCGTCGTCCACGAGGACGGCTCGGTCACCACCGCCGGCCACCACGAGACCGGGGCCTCGCCGGCCCGGGAGTTCCTCGAGGGATCGGCGCCCCCACAGACTACGCCAAGCGGATCCTGCCCATGATCCGCGAGCACATGCACCACACTCTCGGCAACGGGGCGGACGTGTCCGACTCCGCCGTCCGGCGCATGCTGCGCCGCCTCGACCACGCCAACGGCGGCCCGGCTCTGGCCGACTGGGCGCGGCTCGTGGAGGCCGACAAGGCAGGCCGCGGCGAGGGGGCGAGGAAGGGTCCGGACCACTTGCCCGACTGGCTGCGGACCCGCCGACCGCCTCGGGAACGAGCAGGCCGTCAGCAGGACCCTCCTGCGCGGGCCGCACCTGGCCGAGGCCGGCATCGAGCGCGGCCCCCTCTGGGGGCACATCATCGCCCAGTCCGTCGAGGCCCAGGACGACGGCGCCTTCGCCGACGAGGACGGCGCAGCCGTGTGGCTGTCCGCCCACCGGGACGAGGTCCTGGCCGAGGCGCACCGCCGGCTGGCGGCCAAGGGCGGCGGAGCTCGGAGCAGGCGCCGATAGGGCCGGGGCGAGCGGCCCTGATGGGCGTTTCTGAAGGGTCTCCTAGGCGGCTTGGGTGATCCCGAGCAGGTTGCCTTCGCTGTCGTGGAACCACGCCGAGCGCCGTCCCCCTGGTTCCTCGGCAACACCGTTCACGGTCTTGAGACCGGGCAGGTCGTACTCCTCGAACTGGACCCCTCTGGAGCGGAGCTCCTCGACCGCCGCTTCGATCTCCTCGGTGCTGAAGCCGATCTGGGTATGGTCACCGCTGGGCTTGCCGGAGCTCTGGAAGACCAGGAAGCGGCTGCCCTGCCCCAGCTCGTAGGTCAGTCCCGTCTCGGTGTCCTCGACCGGTTCGAGTCCCAGCTGCTCTGAATAGAATCGCCGCGCCCGGCCCAGATCCTGCGCTGGCAGTGTCGCTTGCGCCTGTGCCTGTCCGAGTCTTGTAGTGGCCATGGTCGGCTCGCCTCCTAAGGGCGCCCCGCGACCAAGATCCCGAGTGCAGGGTACGCCGGCCCCAAAGTGCGGACAAGACGAGACCGTCGAGTGCGCTGCTGGGCTTCACGCCGCAGTCGGGAGCTGCACCGCCGCCTCTCCGACGAGGGCGAAGGGCAGGCCCGCCTCGCGCAGGTCGTAGCACTTGAGCCCGACCCGCTCGACGTGCACCCAGCCGAGGGGCTCGATCATGCCGAAGGGGCCGAACAGGATGGCGCCGTCGTCCAGGAACAGGACCCGTAGCGCCGGCGTGGCGACGACGAGCCCGAGAAGGTCGCGGTGCGCGAGCACGGGACGCACGGCACCGTCCTGGGCTGCGGGGTCGGCCCAGGCGCGGACCACGGTGCCGTCGAGGGCGACCATGGTCGGGGTGAGGCCGGACAGCACGGGCACGGTGGTCGTCATGTCCACGATGTGTGCGGCAGGCCGCCGTGCTGGTCCCAGGCAGAGCAGGGGCCCTCGGGATCACTCCCAAGGGCCCCTGCGATCGGCGGGCGCTATTCGCGCTCCTCCAGCGAGAGCGCGACGATCCACTCGGGCGTCTCGATGCCGCGACGCTGGTCCAAGGTGATGCGGGCCTTCGCCGCCGCGATCTGCACCCGGCGCTCCGCGGGGGAGACCGACGCTGGCCGGGTCGAGGGCTCGATGGTGTGCGGCGCATCAGAATGCGCCTGCTTCCTGCCGTCCGCTCTTGGGGCAGGCACGGCTCGGCCCTAGCTGGCCTTCTCGTTGGCGAGGTCGATGATCCACTTCGGGGTCTCGGCGTGCAGGCGCTTGTCCAGGGTGACCCTGGCCTTCGCCGCGGCGATCTGGACGCGGCGGTCACGGCTGCTTGTGGTGCGGCGGCGCGCCGGGGCGGGGCTGCCGGCCGACGGGGCTGGCGCCTTCTCGGTCATGCTCACCGTCACACTCCTCAGCGCCTCTGCGGTCATCTCGTCTCTCCATTGTCCGGGACCTCTGCGGGTCCGTCCACCACCCCGGGGCCGTCGCCAGTGCCTCCGGCAGCGGACTCTTCCTCGAAGACCTCGAGCGGGTCCGCGGTGGCGACCCTGAGGAGCTCGAGCTCCTCGTCGGTGGCGAGCTTGCTGCGGCCGAGCACCTCGATGGCCTTCTGGCCCAGTTCCGCCTGATCCGGGTCCGTCGAGAGGGACGAGTCGATGGCCCACTGCGCCCGCCGCCACCACTCGGACTGGTTGTCCGCCCGGCTCCGCTCCTTCAGGGTCCGCCACGCGATCCCGGCCGCGATGAGCGCCGCGAGCAGGGGAGCGTAGGGCGCCAGCGTCTGCCACCACGGCGCGGGGTCCGTGTGGACGATCACGTCGAGCGGGCTCGGGCCGGGGGTCGGCGGCACGGTCACAGCCTAGTGATCCGTCGCCTTGATCTCGGCGAGCACTCCCGGCAGGTCGTGCGCGAGCCGGATCGCCTCGATCCTCGTGATGGAGAGCCTGTCCGCGATCTCCCGCCACGGCAGCCTCCGCGCCTGGTCGGCCTTGGTCCTGGGCCTGACCGCGGTTCTGCGCTAGGGCGATGAAGCGTCGCGGGGTGGGCCACCCGCTGTCCACCCTCATGGTCCGCGTCCGGACCATGAGGATTGACCACCTGCCGAGTGCTCACAGGTCCGCATGAGTAACATCCTGAACAAGTGCTCGGAAGACCACGAAGGCCATCCGTGCCCTGTCCGGTGGAGGCCGAGGCTGCGGGTGGTGCGTTGGTCCGGGCGGAGGCCTTGGTGGCCCTCTGCCCGGTGGAGGCCGAGGCTGCGGGTGGTGCGTT
>NZ_JAUSTE010000030.1 GCF_030812675.1 Sinomonas atrocyanea
CGGGGGTGCTGGTGGTGCTGTGGTGTGGTGGGTCGAGTTTTCTTGTAGGTGTGTGCACGCACGTTGCGTGTGTGTGCGCCCTTTGTGGTTTCTTCTGTGTTGAAGTTTCCAAGGGCGCACGGTGGATGCCTTGGCATCGGGAGCCGATGAAGGACGTGGGAATCTGCGATAAGCCTGGGGGAGTCGATAACCGGACTGTGATCCCAGGGTCTCCGAATGGGGGAACCCCGCCGCACTTGATGCGGTGACCCGCCGTTGAACGCATAGACGGTGTGGAGGGAACGCGGGGAAGTGAAACATCTCAGTACCCGCAGGAAGAGAAAACAACAGTGATTCCGTCAGTAGTGGCGAGCGAACGCGGATGTGGCCAAACCGTGCGCGTGTGATACCCGGCAGGGGTTGCGCGCAGGGGGTTGTGGGGTCTGGCTTCGACCATCTGCCGGTGGTCGGGGGCGAGTGCAGCAGTGTAGGCGAACGGTCTTGAAGGGCCGGCCGTAGAGGGTGTGAGTCCCGTAGCCGTAACGCTGGTCTGCCGTCCTTGCCGGTGTCCCCAAGTAGCACGGGGCCCGAGAAATCCCGTGCGAATCTGTCAGGACCACCTGATAAGCCTGAATACTACCCGATGACCGATAGCGGACAAGTACCGTGAGGGAAAGGTGAAAAGTACCCCGGGAGGGGAGTGAAACAGTACCTGAAACCGTGCGCCTACAAACCGTCAGAGCCGGCCCCGCTGGGGGTGCGGTGATGGCGTGCCTTTTGAAGAATGAGCCTGCGAGTCAGTGCCACGTCGCGAGGTTAACCCGTGTGGGGGAGCCGTAGCGAAAGCGAGTCTGAACAGGGCGTTCAGTGGCGTGGTCTGGACCCGAAGCGGAGTGATCTACCCATGGCCAGGTTGAAGCGACGGTAAGACGTCGTGGAGGACCGAACCCACTTCAGTTGAAAATGGAGGGGATGAGCTGTGGGTAGGGGTGAAAGGCCAATCAAACTCCGTGATAGCTGGTTCTCCCCGAAATGCATTTAGGTGCAGCGTTGCGTGTTTCTTGCCGGAGGTAGAGCTACTGGATGGCCGATGGGCCCCACAAGGTTACTGACGTCAGCCAAACTCCGAATGCCGGCAAGTGAGAGCGCAGCAGTGAGACTGCGGGGGATAAGCTTCGTAGTCGAGAGGGAAACAGCCCAGACCACCGGCTAAGGCCCCCAAGCGTGTGCTAAGTGGGAAAGGATGTGGAGTTGCGAAGACAACCAGGAGGTTGGCTTAGAAGCAGCCACCCTTGAAAGAGTGCGTAATAGCTCACTGGTCAAGTGATTCCGCGCCGACAATGTAGCGGGGCTCAAGCACACCGCCGAAGCCGTGGCAGTCCCACGCGAACCCTAGCCTTCGTGGTTCAGGGGTGGGGCTGGGTAGGGGAGCGTCGTGCGGGCAGTGAAGCCCCCGGGTGACCGAGGGGTGGAGGCCGCACGAGTGAGAATGCAGGCATGAGTAGCGAAAGACGGGTGGGAAACCCGTCCGCCGGATGATCAAGGGTTCCAGGGTCAAGCTCATCTGCCCTGGGTAAGTCGGGACCTAAGGCGAGGCCGACAGGCGTAGTCGATGGACAACGGGTCGATATTCCCGTACCGGCGAAGGACCGCCCATGCCGGACAGCCGATGCTGACCGCCCGGACCCCGCACCGTCCTCCTTCGGGAGGGCACCGCGGGGCGAGCGCGGGGACCAGAGCTGCGAGGCAAGCGTATTAACAGGTGTGACGCAGGAAGGCAGCCCGGCCAGGCGATGGTTGACCTGGTCCAAGGATGTAGGGCGCGCGGTCGGCAAATCCGCCGCGCACGAAGCCTGAGATCCGACGGGACCCCCTCACGGGGGGATCGGGTGATCCTATGCTGCCGAGAAAAGCATCGACGCGAGGTCCCAGCCGCCCGTACCCCAAACCGACACAGGTGATCAGGTAGAGAATACCAAGGCGATCGAGAGAATCACGGTCAAGGAACTCGGCAAAATGCCCCCGTAACTTCGGGAGAAGGGGGACCCCGACCGTGGAGGCCGCATGCCGGCCCGAGCGGGCAAGGGTCGCAGAGACCAGGGGGAAGCGACTGTTTACTAAAAACACAGGTCCGTGCGAAGTCGCAAGACGATGTATACGGACTGACTCCTGCCCGGTGCTGGAAGGTTAAGAGGACCCGTCAGCCAGCAATGGCGAAGCGGAGAATTCAAGCCCCAGTAAACGGCGGTGGTAACTATAACCATCCTAAGGTAGCGAAATTCCTTGTCGGGTAAGTTCCGACCTGCACGAATGGAGTAACGACTTCCCCGCTGTCTCGACCGTGAACTCGGCGAAATTGCACTACGAGTAAAGATGCTCGTTACGCGCAGCAGGACGGAAAGACCCCGAGACCTTCACTACAGTTTGGTATTGGTGTTCGGAGCGGCTTGTGTAGGATAGGTGGGAGACTGTGAAGCCGGCACGCCAGTGCCGGCGGAGTCATCGTTGAAATACCACTCTGGTCGCTTTGGACACCTGAACCTCGGCCCGTGATCCGGGTCAGGGACAGTGCCTGACGGGTAGTTTAACTGGGGCGGTTGCCTCCCAAAGAGTAACGGAGGCGCCCAAAGGTCCCCTCAGCCTGGTCGGCAACCAGGTGGCGAGTGCAAGTGCACAAGGGGGCTTGACTGTGAGAGAGACATCTCGAGCAGGGACGAAAGTCGGGACTAGTGATCCGGCGGCACCTCGTGGAAGGGCCGTCGCTCAACGGATAAAAGGTACCTCGGGGATAACAGGCTGATCTTGCCCAAGAGTCCATATCGACGGCATGGTTTGGCACCTCGATGTCGGCTCGTCGCATCCTGGGGCTGGAGTAGGTCCCAAGGGTTGGGCTGTTCGCCCATTAAAGCGGTACGCGAGCTGGGTTTAGAACGTCGTGAGACAGTTCGGTCCCTATCCGCTGCGCGCGCAGGAGATCTGAGAAGGGCTGTCCCCAGTACGAGAGGACCGGGACGGACGAACCTCTGGTGTGCCAGTTGTACCGCCAGGTGCACGGCTGGTTGGCTACGTTCGGATGGGATAACCGCTGAAAGCATCTAAGCGGGAAGCCCGCTTCAAGATGAGATCTCCACGCCCGTCAAGGGCGAGAGGCCCCCAGCAGACCACTGGGTTGATAGGCCGGACGTGGAAACGAGGACTGAAGACTCGTGAAGCCGACCGGTACTAATAGGCCGACAACCTCAACACACCACACCCCCACCGGGGGCGTGGCCGAGACCACCCAATGCTCCGCGTCCACCATACGGTCCCCAGACAACAAACCCCGGGGAA
>NZ_JAUSTE010000031.1 GCF_030812675.1 Sinomonas atrocyanea
CTCATTTTCCTGGGGTGCCTGGCTGGTGTGTTCTTTGACGGAGAGTTTGATCCTGGCTCAGGATGAACGCTGGCGGCGTGCTTAACACATGCAAGTCGGACGATGAAGCCCTTCGGGGTGGATTAGTGGCGAACGGGTGAGTAACACGTGAGCAACCTGCCCTTGACTCTGGGATAAGCCTGGGAAACTGGGTCTAATACCGGATACTACTTCCTGCCGCATGGTGGGGGGTGGAAAGCCTTGTGCGGTCTTGGATGGGCTCGCGGCCTATCAGCTTGTTGGTGGGGTAATGGCCTACCAAGGCGACGACGGGTAGCCGGCCTGAGAGGGTGACCGGCCACACTGGGACTGAGACACGGCCCAGACTCCTACGGGAGGCAGCAGTGGGGAATATTGCACAATGGGCGCAAGCCTGATGCAGCGACGCCGCGTGGGGGATGACGGCCTTCGGGTTGTAAACCCCTTTCGGCAGGGAACAAGCCTTCGGGTGAGGGTACCTGCGGAAGAAGCGCCGGCTAACTACGTGCCAGCAGCCGCGGTAATACGTAGGGCGCGAGCGTTATCCGGAATTATTGGGCGTAAAGAGCTCGTAGGCGGTTTGTCGCGTCTGCTGTGAAAGCCCGGGGCTCAACCCCGGGTCTGCAGTGGGTACGGGCAGGCTGGAGTGCAGTAGGGGAGACTGGAATTCCTGGTGTAGCGGTGAAATGCGCAGATATCAGGAGGAACACCGATGGCGAAGGCAGGTCTCTGGGCTGTAACTGACGCTGAGGAGCGAAAGCATGGGGAGCGAACAGGATTAGATACCCTGGTAGTCCATGCCGTAAACGTTGGGCACTAGGTGTGGGGGCCATTCCACGGTTTCCGCGCCGCAGCTAACGCATTAAGTGCCCCGCCTGGGGAGTACGGCCGCAAGGCTAAAACTCAAAGGAATTGACGGGGGCCCGCACAAGCGGCGGAGCATGCGGATTAATTCGATGCAACGCGAAGAACCTTACCAAGGCTTGACATGTGCCGGACCGTCCCAGAGATGGGGCTTCCCTTCGGGGCCGGTTCACAGGTGGTGCATGGTTGTCGTCAGCTCGTGTCGTGAGATGTTGGGTTAAGTCCCGCAACGAGCGCAACCCTCGTTCCATGTTGCCAGCACTTCGGGTGGGGACTCATGGGAGACTGCCGGGGTCAACTCGGAGGAAGGTGGGGACGACGTCAAATCATCATGCCCCTTATGTCTTGGGCTTCACGCATGCTACAATGGCCGGTACAAAGGGTTGCGATACTGTGAGGTGGAGCCAATCCCAGAAAGCCGGTCTCAGTTCGGATTGGGGTCTGCAACTCGACCCCATGAAGTCGGAGTCGCTAGTAATCGCAGATCAGCAACGCTGCGGTGAATACGTTCCCGGGCCTTGTACACACCGCCCGTCAAGTCACGAAAGTCGGTAACACCCGAAGCCGGTGGCCCAACCCCTTGTGGGAGGGAGCCGTCGAAGGTGGGACTGGCGATTGGGACTAAGTCGTAACAAGGTAGCCGTACCGGAAGGTGCGGCTGGATCACCTCCTTTCTAAGGAGCAGCGCCCCTGGCCGGGGGCGGCCCGCATGGGCCGTGCCGGTGCGGGGGGTATATGCGGCCTGCTGCGGGAGCGTTCGTCTCCCGGCGGGTGCTCATGGGTGGAACATCGGCGGATTCGTGGCCCGTGCCCCTGGCACGGCCTGTGGCCCCAGTACGCCCCGCGCCTTCGTGTGCGGCGGTTGGAAGAGGTCGCGGGCCGGGTTCCGGGGGGTGGGGTCCTTGGCACACTGTTGGGTCCTGGGGCAACACGCCCCGCG
>NZ_JAUSTE010000032.1 GCF_030812675.1 Sinomonas atrocyanea
CTGATATGGAGTAGTCCGCTGTCAAGTGGGCATGGCGAGGCGCCGCCGGGAAGGTGATCCCGGCGGCGCCTCGTGGCTTCCTGGCTCCGTTTTCCGGTGAGCGTGTCGGAAGGCGACGCGCGGTCAGACTGATATGCGCGGGTTGGCTACCGCAGGACGGTGGTTCGGCTGGAGCCGGTCCGCGTGTCTAGGAGCGAACATGGGCCCGGGGGCCTGTTCATAGGTGTTTCGCGGGTGGCTCCACGCGCTGCCACCGGCATCCGGGGCTGGAGGAAGCGGTCTCAGAGGATGCTCAGTCCTCCATCACGGCCAGGGACCAGCACCAGCCGGCCAGCTCACGGGCGACGGCGACGTTCGCCACCGTAGGGCGCTTGCGCCGCTCGAGGAAGCCCACCCACCGGGCATGCAGGCGCTGGTTGCCCTCATCGCCCCGGACCCGTGCCGCGGCCGGGGCCAGCTCCCACCGGTCCCGCATCGTCTTGCCGACCGTGTAGCGGGGACGGTGGTGCCAGGCGGCCTCGACCAGGAGCCGGCGGACGTGGGAGTTGCCGGTCTTGGTGATCGGCCCCTGCGCCCGGGAGGCGCCCGAGGAATGCTCGGACGGGGTCAGGCCGACGAAGGAGCCGATCGTGGCCCCGGTGAACCGGTGCCAGTCCCCGATCTCCACCGCGAGGGCGAACCCGGTCAGGGTGCTCACCCCGCGCAGGCAGCCCAGCCGGTGCACGAGCGGGGCGAACTCGCTCCCTGCTGCGAGCTGCTCGATCGCGGCATCGAGCCGGTCGCGGCGGGCCCTGACCGTCAGCACCGCCTCGTAGTCCGAGTCGAACGCCATCCGGGTCACAGGGGACGGCAGCTGCGGAAGGGCCTCCCGGCGCAGCCACGCATCATGCGTCCCGGTCCAGGCGGCCCCGCCGTCATAGACAATCCCGTGGCGCAGCAGCAGCTTCGAGAGCCGGTGCCGGGCCCGCATCAGGTCCCCGCGGCAGTCCTCCCGCGCCCGCACCAGGTCCCGGGCGGCTTCCTGCTCCGCCGTCGGGACGGAGACAGGGGTGACCTCGTCCAGGCGCAGCAGCCTGGCCAGGTGGACCGCGTCCCTGGCATCGGTCTTCACCCGGTCCCCCGACGGGCGCTGCAGCTTCGAGGGGGCAGCGACCACACACCTGACTCCCTGTGAGGTCAAGGCCCTCGAGAGCCCGAACCCCGTCGGGCCGGCCTCGTAGACCACGGCGACCGGGCCGGGCAGCCCGGCGAGCCAAGCCGCGACGGCCTGCTCCGACGGGGCGAGCGTGGCCTGCACCAGCTCGCCGGTCACACCGTCGATCGCCGCCGCGGCAACCGAACGGGCGTGCACATCCAGCCCAACACTCGTACGCTCAATGAACACCGGGGCCTCCCCACGCATGTCGGATAGGCCGGGCAGGGACTTCTGTCCGGTAACCCACGAATCTGCGTGAGCGAGGCCCCGGCCCGCAACCACCCACTAAGGCGGCCACTCCATACCGTCTAG